>NZ_VOBR01000001.1 GCF_007845675.1 Lentzea tibetensis
GTGCGCACGACGGGGTGGGTGCAGTTCGGGAAGCTCCCGGTGAGCTCCGGGTTCTGGGCGGCGTCAGCGGCGTTCTTCGCCACCGTGCCGCTGCACCCGTGGCTGCCGGTCGTCGCGACGCCGCTGGGCTACCTGGTGTGGAAGTGGTGCACGACCAGGTGGCGGCCCTCGTCGCAGGCGGTGAACACCCGGCGGACTCCGGCCGAGGACCTCGAGCCAGGACAACACATCCGGCTGTACGGCACGGCAGGCCCCGTCGGCGAGGTGAGCGCGACGGGCGCGGACGCGCAGGGACGGATCCGGCTCCGCGTGGTCGGCGGTCTGGAGGTGCTGAGGCGCCCCGGACAACCCGTGTGGCAGGTCGACCTGCGGAACTGATGATCTCCGTCAGGTGGGCGGACTCGCGAGGTTCTCGGGGACCGTCGGCACGACGAGGTGAATTCCCTGCACCTGATCGCGCTCCGAGCGCCGCAGGATGTTGGGCTGGCGGGCGTCCTGATGTGATCGGCGATGACCATGCGACTCGCTACACGACCGTGGAATCGACGGCAGCACTTCAGCCATCAGTAGACCACTGACCAGCAGCAGGTACGTAACGCCGGTGAAGGAACCCGATCCTCGGTAGCTCCGGGAGGCAGGCCTGGACAAGCAACTCGTCTTCAACGGGGTGGGAACGCGACGCGCTCCCACCACCAATCCAGCGCTGCCGCGGCCAGGTCGGCGTTGTCGACCTCCAGGATGAGCTCGAACTCGTCGTCGACGAACTCCGGCCGATGCGGCACGGCTTCAAACGCGAGGCCAATCCGAGTGTGCCTGCGGTCGGCGAAACGACGTACCACGCCGAAGCTGATCACCGGTTCGATGAACGACAACGCGGCTGTCGGATTCTCCAGCCACGCCACCAAGTCCACAGCTTCCCACGCGGTCAGACATGGGTCCTCGAACGTCCACTCCCACCCCTCGGCCAGCCGTACCGCGCCCGAGACGATCAACCAGTTCTGATCCCAGTCGTCCGGGCCAGAAGGCCCCTCTTGCCGCCGCACCAGGAGACCTGTGGTCCGCGCACGCTGCTGAACGCGGAACCGGGCTCACGGTAAGTCGACCCGCGGCCCCCCGCTCAACGCCAGCTGCGGCCGGTTGGGGCGCGTCCTGACGATCAAGACCTCTCTCCGAGCCGACGACCTGACACCTTGGGAAGGACTTTTCACTTGACCGAGGCACCGGTCGGAACCCTCGGCCTGATCATGCGAGTGCTCCTCGATCCCCCACCGTCATCGGCGATCAGGGGGCCAACTTCCACATAAAACTCAGCACAGTCACCACGCCCACCAGGAAACACACCACGACGACCGCCCCGCCGAGCACCACCAGCAGCCCTATGAGCCACGACGTCTCCGCACGCGGTAACGCATCCAGCTCCCGCTGCACCTGAATCTTCGCCTCGCCGTGCAACGCGGCGAGACGGGCACGGGCGGTCTCCGTGGGGGCGCCATCGAGGTCGCCCGCCCAGCACAGCGAGTCCAGCCGCATCGTCGACGTGCGGTAGGCGTGCTCGAACGCAATGGTCTCGGCGGGATCGCAGGTCTCGGACAGGTAATCCCACCGCCCGGCCTGTGGAAGATCGCCGAGTACCCGGTACACCTCGGCGAGTCTGGCCCTCAGATCCAGCCGGTGCGGATATGTGCCGACGAGCCCTGCGAGCCGTTGGCGTGCGCGCAGCACGTTCGCGAGGTCGCCGCGGCGCAGTTCTTCCGCGATCCTGTGCAGCGTCTGCTCAACCGGCATGCGGGCCAGTGTCGCAAACGACGCTACCGTCGGCTTGTGCTCGCACCAAAGGGTGGAGGGAGCCCGCTACCTGGGCCGGGTGCGTTGCGCCCGCCTCCGCTGGTCGGAGTCCGCAGCGGGGTGCAGCGGTGTGTTGGCGGGCTCGTCGTCATAGCGCCACAGCGGAGGCGGTCACTCGTTACGGGCCGAACTCCATGCGCTATCCGCCACCGACCCTGCTCAACACACCCGCGTCGAGGAGTTCCTGCACCATCCAGTGCATGTCGTCGTCGCTGTCGCTGACTTCGTCGACAGGGTGCTCGGGGAAGAAGTCCAGACTGCGGTGCGCGGCGTCCACGACTCAGCGGCGCTCCAGAGGCCACCGAACGCCGTGAGACTTCAGTGACTTGAAGACTGGGTGGGCGGCGATACCGCTGTGAATCGAGCAACTCACAACCGACGATAAGCCCAGGTGGGCGCGATCGCAGCCCGCCCACCGCGGTGGTGTGACCAGCAGCCAGGGTGCCGTCGTCGAGGACCCCATGACGCGGGGTGCATCCCGACGTTCGGGGGCGGCTGTAGCAGGATCGGCTCGTCGAACCCAGGAGGACTGCGCTAGTGGTCTGGCCAGGCTCGACGCGGAGTCCTTTGAACAGTCAGCCCCGAGTGGGTCTGGTTGCGGGTGTGGGCTCGAGCGGGGGCCGAACCGACACCACGCCCACTCAGCTTGGTGTCGGTTCCTCGGGCTGATTGGCCGCGCGCTGTGGTGGCTGGGGCGGTGTCAGGAACCACTCGGAGCGATGCTCCTGGTTGGCTTGGGCGACATTGCCCTCCGTTGTGCCGGTACCGGAGTCCACGACATCGCCGCGCTCGGCGGCCGGAACCTTCCACCAGACCGAACATCCATTGACGCAGGGGTGGCTCATCTCGGTGAGCCTCAGCTCGCCGTCGGGGCCGGGTAGGGGTTGCTGCCAGGTCATCGTTCCTGTGTCATCACACAGGTCACATAGGGGCGGGGACTCCACCGGGGCAGCGTTGCACCTGCGTTCCACACTCACGCCCATCACCGCCGGAACGGGTGAACTACTGCCCCTCCAGGGGTGTGCCCGCCGTAGCTTCTGCGACGTGTTCGCGGCTCGCTGCACGGCGATCGAGGACGGTTGCTGGTTGGGACACGTAGGGCTCCGTGTCTCCGGAGTACGCCAAGGCTTCCCCTTGCCGTACAACGAAGAGCGGCTCTGTGGCGGTTTGCGCGGAAGCGTGCGGGGCCGCTACGGCTGTCACAGCCACGCTTCCCAGGACGGGGAGGCACGTCCAGTCGCGGTCGGTCCTGTCGCGGTCGCAGAGCGTCTTCCACGCCCCATAAGGACACGAGTTCTACTCGACCGCGAGCACCTGGGAACGGTCGTGCTCGCCCCGTCGGCCTGACCTCCCACTCCGATGGCACGCGGTCAGCGTCCACTTCACCCGATCTGTGTTCGCACTGCGGACACTGCGCCCCGCAGGGTCTCGTGGGTCCGCAGTTCCGCGTCGACACCCGTGACCCGCAACGGCTTGAGCACGGCTCGGCCCGCGGTCGTCGTGGCGAATGGGATACCGAGCTGTTCGGCGTACTGCTGGGCATCGAGGAGCAGGGTGATACCAATCGCGCCGAGGAACGTAACGCCACTCATGTCCACAACGACGCCGTCCGGGCGGCACGCCACCAAGCCGATCAGCTCGGCCGCTACCGGCCTCACCGTGGCCAGGTCCACATCTCCATGCACACTCACCACCAGCACACCGTCCTGACGGTGCGTTCGCAACACAACGTCGTCGGGCGCACTGTCGAACCCGGCGCTTGACATGCCCCTCCCTCGGCCAGGAATTCCATCGACATACCCAACGATCACCATGTCGTTTGGTGACGAACATGAAAGCTGCTCGCACCTCACCCGTCGACGTGGTAGCTCGCCTCCGCCCACCGTTCGTTCGATTCCTGCAGGCTTGCCCTCACCAGGAAAAGCCCACCGACCGGGTTTGACTGCCTCCTGAGCACAGGGATGGTTCGGTCGCGCGATCGGCGGTCCCCCGATCACCACACATCGACTCGGCGCGTGCAGTAGGACCATCCGATGACGGTCCCGATCTGCGTGAGCACCTTGCACGCATGAGCTCAGCGGTCAGCCACCGCGCGAGAAATCCGGGCGTGGGGTCATGACCTCACGCTCCGCCGCGTCGATGCCGCAGTGCCGGACTGCGCAGTCCATATGGGAGTCATGGCGTTCTGATGAACGATCGTGGAGTCCGACTGGCTCACGACCGCGTCGATCCATCTCCAACAGGGGTCCGGAGTGGACGGCTACGGCACGAAGAGCAAGGCCCGCTTGGGTCCTGTCATTCGTAAGGGCCAGATACCACTGCGTGTAGCACCGCGTCGCTCCGGCGAGACAACAGTTCAACCGAAAGGCCGACGGTTGCGAGGTTGAGCTCGGCATGGTGCCGGGTACACAGTGGATCGTGTGGATCGCTCTGCTCACTCCGCTGCTGATCATGACATTCGCGTTGGTCATGGAAAGTGTCGAAGCCCCGTTCGCCCGACAGAACGCTGACACTGCCGGACGGCTGCCGGCCGCACCGACCATGAGGACCGAGGGGTGGACGATGCGCGGGCAGACAAGACGTCAGACCGCCGTCGGTAGCCGTCACCATCGATCTCACCACCCAGGAACCGCTGGGCCGACAACTGATCGACTGTCGGCCAGCAACCGGGTGGAACCGCGGGCAGGGGCGACGCGAGGTCCCGGCGCCGCACCGATGCGATCGCGCCCGTGATGAACAATCGCCGTGCGGGCGGACGGCCCGCACGGACCATCCCCACTCAAGATCTGGTCGTGGCTGGGCACCCGCCCGTTGTGCATGACGGGCAACCCGCGCCTCGTGATGGCGACTCGCGGAACACTGGGGCTTGAGCCGCTAGGTGGCAGCTTCGGGTGCATGTTGGTTGCACTTCGGGTGCCGTTTCCTGAACAGCGTTTGTCAGTCGACAGCTCGGTGGCGTGGGGACATCCATCTCACACGGGAACGCCTCCTCTAGCCCCCATGACCATGCGTGTTCACGATGGCCATCTCAGCGAACGCAGCATGCCGCATTTTGCGATGTAGCGCACCAAAACCCCCACGGGCGTAAAGACCGTTGGATTGTCGCGTGGATAGGGCGCTACTGCTGGTCACGCGGCCTGGACGGCCTGTCCCCCCACCCACAGGGTCAACAGCTGGTTCCGAGGAAGTCCACGACTGCCCACCCTCGACGGCCATCCGAGGTTTCGACTTTGACCCAGTTGGGTGCGGAGTCGAGAACCTTGACCCGCTCTCCGCGGAGGAGCTCGGCGAGCACGGCATGACTTCTCGGTTCCGGCCGCAGCGTGATGTCCTTCGCGCACACCGTGAGGGTGCGCGGATCGTCGCCATTTCCGTTCATCGAGATCAACGTCACGGCGAGTCCAATGAGGACAACCATGCTGGCGATGAGCCACCTGGCCGGTCTGCGGCGCGTGCCGACTTTGCCGCGCAGCAACGTTTACCGGAAGTCCTCGGCTGAAGTGAACCGGTCGTCCGGGTCACGGGCCATCGCCTGTGCGATGACGGAGTCCAGGGCTGGAGTCGCGTTGGCTGCGGGTGTGCCGGGACAAGATCACCGCATATACCAGCTCAGGGAGCGTACGGCTGGTGAACGGCGGTGAGGCTGTCAGTGCGGAGAACAGCAGTCCGCCCAACCCGTATACATCGGCGCGAGCGTCCACTGTCTCACCGCGCCACTGTTCGGGGGCCATGTAGGCGTAGGTGCCAGCCGGAGGCGCCGGCTCGGCGGGCGCGCCAACGCTGTGCAGCCAATGCGAGTCCTGGGTGAGCCCGTGCACGGTCATGCTGTCCAGAGGAGGTTCCGCGACACCGAAGTCGGTCAGCAACGCTCGGCCGTCGCTGGTGAGCAACACGTTGACGGGTTTGATGTCACGATGGATCACTCCGGCACGGTGCAGGGCCTGGACGGCTTGCGCGACCTGGTCGACGAGCCGCACCGCCTGGTCTGCCGCCATCGGCATGAGGTGGTCACAGCCCCGACGCCGACCCACGGCAGGCCGGTCACCGGAGGCGGAACCTGGATCGTGAACACGCCCAGCGCGTATTACCTCGAGCGTGTGCTACCCGGCGGACAGTTCGACAACGAGGACACCTCGCCAGGTGGCTGGCACTACGGCCGGGCCGCCACCACGATCAACATGTGCGGGTGGGCCATGCGTCAGTCGCTCGGTCCCGTCGTGCGCCGCGTTGACGACAGCTGTTCGCAAGCAACGCGGGAGTATCTCCGGCACCGACGCAACATTGGGCGAGACTTCAACGCACCCGCTCATCAGGCAGTGGACGGCACGAGCGTGTCGGCGAACACCAGCTGCACGGCGCACTACAACTACTTCCATGGCACCGATTTCGCCGGTGGGACCAACGGCGGCCACTGGGCACATCCAGCTGGACCGGCCGCCAGTTCGGTCAGGTATCGATTCACCACCTTGGACCACCGCGCCGTCGTGGTACGGGACCCCGTGCTGGGCTGGGGATTTCTGCCCATCACGTGCGTACAACGACCGACCCAGCTGTACAACGACGACGATTGAGTTCATGCTGCGGCACCCCGTCCGTTCGTGACGGGTGCCGCAGCACTGCGATACTTCTCGATGGACTGCGTGCCCGATGTGGAGCCCGCTCGCACCCGGTGTACGGGCAACCGCCTGCCAGTGCCCGCGCGGCCCGCTCAGGATCAGCCGCCTGGCGCGCCTGTTTCACCCAGCCCCGCAACATCTCATGCGACACACCCCAGATCCTCGGCGATCTGCCCCATCGGACGATCACTCGACCACACCAACTCCACAGCGTCCCGCCGGAACGACTCCGGATAACTCGATGGACGAGGCATGACGACATCCGCTCCCGACAGCCACGCTGTCAGGAATCAAGGTGTCCGATCCTTGGGCGATCCAAGAGTTCTCTCACCACACTTGGGCCGTCAGCACTTTCGGCTCAACGGACATGGGTCCCGGCGCACCTAGCTTGGCCCTCCTCCAACTGAGGCGCCTCGTACTATCCCGTCGACCGGGCTCGTCCATCAGCACTTCAACGGATCACCGAACCGACGTGTGGTCTGGGCCGACGGTGGCATCGCCTCCGCTGAGAGCTCGAACACTCGTGCGGCATGAGCGGCCGCGCATGGGTTTCCCCCGCGATGAGGATGTGGTCGAGCCACGCGGGATCGGGACGGCGTCGTCGACGTCCAGGCCACGGTGGTCACTGCTCTCAACATCAGGGGTCCGGGTCGCGTCGATCACGTGACGCCAGAACTGCTGATCCCCTGGTGGTTGATCTCAACCGTGCACTCACGTCACATAGAGGTCATGCCCGCCGCGTAGGCCGAGCCCGACCCGTTCCAGATCGAGCCGTTCCACCAGACGACCGGCACGTCCGCCATGGTGAGACGGTGCACGAGCGCCCGGCCCACCGGCCCGGAGAAGACGACGGTCGTGCCGGGCACCTCCAGCTCGTCCAGTTCGACGCCGGTGAGGCAGCAGGGCGCGACGACGACGACCGAACGCACGCCGTCGGCCGACTCAACGGTGAACTTGAGACCGCCGTTCTTCCGCAGCACGACGAAACCGCGGTCCTCGAGGAACCTGCCGTACTGGTCGGCGACCTCCACAGCGCTCAGTCCGACCATCCGCCGACCCTTCGTGATCATGATTCCGCGACACCACGACTGGTGACACGCCATCCCCCCCGCGATCGCGCACACCGCCGGGGCGCTGTCCGCGTACGCCTGGGCCACCTCACCTCTGCGAAGAACCGGCGATCCGGTGTGGACGGCGCCAATGCCGTTGGCGCGTGGATCGGCCTGCTGCTGAGGCGGGCTGGCGTGCGTCTAGTCCGAGTTCCACTCATCGGGCATGCGCGGCGCGCACGCCGGACAGCGGGGATCAGCAGCTGCCGGATTGCGTTGCCGCAGCCACTGCAACAGTTCCTCGGTGGAGATGCGCCGGGTAGTACGAGCCTCTTCCCTCAGTGCCGCCATGATCTGGTCCAGGTCGCCCTGGAGGGCGCTGTGCCAGGCGGTGTACGCGTGCAGGTCGCAGCCTGGGTGGCCGGGTTCGCGCGGTGGTTGGCAGCGTGTGCAGTCGGTGGTGTGTACGAGACCGTTGTCCAGGAGATACGGGTGCGTGACCGCGGTCATCTGGTCCTGTTCGCGTTGCCACGCCGCGCGCATCTCCTGGTAACGGCGCAATGCCTCCGGATAGGACGGCGCGGCGAGGTCGCACCAGTAGCAACAGCCGGTGTTCCACTTGGCGACCTGCCGCAGTATGTCTGTCGCTTCAATCGGACCGATGTCGCCGGCCGCGACCCGTGCGAGTAGCCACCGAACCGTCGGCACGTCCACCAGCCACTGGTCCGTGGCTCCGATGTGGGGTCCGATGTGCAAAGCCCAGACGGTGGTCGCATGATGATGACCACCGACCTCCAACGTCAATGACAGCGGTACGACGCTGGCCACATTGCGCTCCTCGAAACCCGGTTGACGATCCAATTTACCGTCGAGGCGTGACCTTACCCAAATCCCTTACCGAACCAGATGCTGTCGCACCAACCAACAGGAATCGGAGTTATCACGACCGCGCATTCGAACCAGTCATGCGGCAATGATCAGCGGACCTCGTTAGTCGCGTATCGCCATCAACTGCGTGTTTGTAACGCGCGAGGACAGCGTCGGATCGCAAGAGACAACCTCGCACTGCCGCTCATCACCACGATATCCGCAGCTCAAGCCCACCCAGCCGCCGTCACTCTAGGCAACCGACTTAGTTGAGACTTCACCCATCCGGAGTACCGACAACGCCGCAGGTCGACCCGGCCCCAAACGGTGAGCCGGAGCGCGTAGCCGCAGCTGGCCAGGGTTGTCATGCCGCAGGAGCCGCACAGGCCCTCACATACCGTCACCTGCAGGCTGGCCAGTTGCATCCTCCATATGGGGCACCGCCTGACGCACATCTTGTCCTGCCATGCTCGGAGGAGCACTCAAAGAAACTCTTCGACTTGTTCCACACTGCGAGCCTCAAATGACTGTTGCATCCAACAACAGCGGTCAGACCTGTACTGCACACCGAAGAACTGCGTGTACCTTTATTGCGCTCCGCGTCGTGCCCGATGTGTAACAGTATCCGCGCCGTTGGCGATGTGACATTCAGCCGACCGGTCGGGCGGCTCTGTTGTTAGGTTCGCCAGGCCGGGTGCTGGCGGTCCTGATCTGGACGTGCGCTCTCTCTGCCTGTGCTCTGGGTTGATGGTGGTGCGTCTGGCATCTATGACAGAGCGGCGAGATCGGCATGCAGAGGGCTGGCTGCGGTGCGCGGAGGCACGTTTGCATGAACGAGGAACTACACGGCCCCACCGTGGGCACACGCACAACCCGCCAGCTCGCAGCCGGGGACCATGTCATCACGCCTGGCGCCGTGCGAGGGGTGGTGCGCCGGACCTTTCCTGCCGGGATCCTCAGCCAGCATCCCGGCAGGACCACGGTGCAGCTCCTGTGCAGTTCCGTGTACCCGGTCAACGGCGGCGAAGTGCCGTCCCCGCGCGCCTGGGTGACCTGTGACGACGACGCCGACTGGCAGATCGAACGCTGACTGGCAGATCGAACGCTGACAAGACCTCGTCTTCAGGTCTCGGCAGGACTCGACCGACAACGTCGACACCACCGCCCTGTCCCCCCGGTTCCGGCGCGGGAGGCACGTCCTGACGATCGCCTCGTCGGCCGCGGGTACCGGGCGGCGACAGTGACGGGCATCGAAGTTCGTGACAACTGCGGGCGCCCGGCCCCCGCACGAGGCCGCCCGGCACCCGCGTCAATGGTCCGGCCCGGCTGACAGGTGACACAAGGACCAGTCGGGTATCCCTCAAGCACGTCGCGCGCCCGTGGCAGTGCCGGGTGGTGATCACGTTAGGAACGTGGACCGGCTCCCAAGCCCACAACACTGGCAATCCTGCACGGCGACCGGCCCGACCGGATCAACGACGACGAACCCGCACTCCCGTCCAGGACATCGTCGTCCGGAGTGGGCGTCCGAGGATGCCCGCGAGATCTCGGACCGCCTGGCCCCGAGCGTTGAACAGCGCGCCTCCTCACGTTCTAGGACACTGCAACTCGTTGTCCACGAGCTCGGCGTGACCTTCGTGGACGGGGTGTCGAGGCGTCGTCGCGGGCGAGCTGGGCATGCCGTTGTTGACCGTCCAGTCCTACCTCACCAACGTGCTGCGCAAGCTCAGGACCTGACGGCCCGCGCGTCAGTGACGACGGATCAGTTCCATCGTTGGTCTGTCCTCGCCGCGGCGCAGGTCCGCACACCGCGATCGTGGGATGTGATGTCAGCGCCTACGTCGCGCAGGCAGCGGCCCGTCTGCTTTCCTTCGAATCCGAGCTCTCCGAAGGCGAGACTGATGAACCATCGCTGAAAGTTGCCGCCGTTGCACGCGTGCCCGTACACGCTGCCGGAACCGTTGCCGTCAAGGCAGAGTCCGGTCGCGACGTTCTTGAAGGTGCGGCTGCTGTCGCCGTTGACGGTCACTTCCCAGGTTTGGAACGGTCCGCCGTTGCACACGTGGGGATAGATGTCGCCCCCGGTGTTGCCGTCGAGACAGTTGCCGGTCTGCGCGCTGCGGTAGGTCTCCGCCGCGGCGGCTTGAGCCGGGGACGGCACCGCGAAGACCGCGGCCATCACCACGCCGAGTGCCAGGTACAGCGCGCGGGTCGCTCGTCCCGCGGGCTCGGGTAATCGAGTCGGTTTGCTTGTCATCTGGGCCTCCCCTGGGCCGGCTGCATGGGTGTCGAAGCGTCAGTGGATGGCGATGCTGACCCGGCTGCCCCGTCCAGGGGTGCCGGTGTCGCCCCACCAGGTCCAGCTTCCATTGGTTCGACGGATCGCGTGCCAGACGGGACCGCTGCTCGTGGCCGCGAGGACCTGGAGCTCACCGTTGGTGGACCCGGACGCGGCGACGTCGGCGAGCACACCGGTGTTGCCCTGGTTCTCCTGGTTGATGTTGCGGAGCGGTTCCCAGCCGCCGTGGGTGTAGCGAACGGTGTGGCGTATGTCGTTCGGACCGTAGTCGGCCACCAGGTGCATGGTTCCGTCGATGCTCGTCGCCGCCAGCGACCGGGGTGCGCCGGGGTTGGTGTGAGTGGCGGCCTCGACGTCGCCCCAGGCGGTCCACGAGCCGTCGATCCTGCGCAGGGTGTGCAGCAGACGTCCGTCGGTCAGCGAGATCGACAGCTGGAACTCGCCGTTGGCGAAGCCGGCGGCGGCCACGTCGACCACTCCGCTGACCTGCCCGGCGAAGACCTCGAGGTTGTGCAGCGGTGTCCAGGCACCGTTCGGCGAGCGCACCGTGTGCAGCACGTGTTCACCCCCCACAACGGCCACGACGTGCAGTGCTCCCTGGACATCCGCCGCGGTGACGCGGCTGATGTAGCCGACCTCGCCTGCGAAGTCCTCCACGTTGCCGAACGGTGTCCACGACCCGTCGGATCGCCGGATCGCGTGCCACAGCTCCGTATCCGCACCGGCGACCAACGCGTGCTGCTCACCGCCGACCATCGCGGACGCGACGTCAACAGGGGTGAGGACGGCCTTGGTCCGGCGTTTCACGTCGTCGAAGCCTTGCCACGCTCCGGTGCCGAACCTCACGTTGTGGAACAGTCCGCCTGATGTCGTGGAGACAAGCACCTGCGCGCCCCCGTTGGGATACCACTCGGCGGGCTTGGGAGCGGCGCGGAACCAACTCGTCTCGCGGCGCGCACCCGGCCAGGAGAACGCGAAGTGCACGTGGTCGGTGTGCGGTTCCCCGTCGTAGGGCCCCCACACCTTGTTCTCATGGCTCCACAACGAGATCGACCTGCGGTTCCAGATGATGTTGCCGATGCCCAGCCGGCGCGCCATGGCGTGCGGGGTGCCGTCGAGGTCGGTCGCCAGCAGCCAGTCGAGGACGTCCTGGACCTTCTTGGCGTCACCGGGGTTGGCAGCACTCATGCGCCAGTCCCACGCTCGCCCTTCGCCGTGCTCGTGCCCGGTGCAGGCGTGGATGCCGTCGTTGTGGCCACCCATCCGACTGATGATCATGTCGCGGAACTCCATGACACCCGGCTGCTCGACATGTGGCCTGCACTGGGGCCGGACATAACTCTGGTAGGAGTCGACCGGCGGCACGGCCGCTCCGGCCGGAACCGCACCTGCGAGGGCGCCGCCCACCACAAGCACCATCGCCGCCAACCACCGCCTCTTCCGCACGCCGTCCTGCCGAGTCGCAGGATTCAACGCCTGTCGTCTTGCCATGTCACCCCTCGTATTCGCACAGTGGAGGTTTATCGCCGCCGCAGTGCACGGCATCGGTAAAAGCGTTGACGGATAACAGATCCGCACAACGATCAGCCAGAGCGCCTTCGCGTGACCTCGGCCGATGACACCCCCAGGCAGTCATCGGGAGGACGCGCCATGTGTCCTTGGCCGCGGGCTATTGGAAGATGGAGTCCGCCGTGATTTGGAAGTCCGCTGCAGCGGTGGCGAAGTCCTGGAAGTACATGTAATGGCAGTCGGGCTCCTGCACACCGGTGAGGGTGCCGTCCGCCCACACCACGCCGCCGTCGAGGGTGAACACCGGCGCACCGCTGTCGCCTGTGCGCGTACACGGCTGATCACTGGGTGACTTCGCAAGAACAAGGCTCTCGTAGAGTTCGCCATCGAAGACGCCGCTCACGTCGAGATCCAGAACCGTGTAGTCACACAACACAGCGGCTGTCATCGCGCCGGAGACGCAGACCGGCAGGTTCGGGCGCACCCGCTCCCAACCACCGACCGGGTTGGCCACGTCGTCGGTGAAGCCTCCGGTGTAGATCCCAGGACCGCCAGGTGCTTCGATCAACTCGACGTCATGAGACGTCACCTTGTAACGCACTTTGCCGACTTCGTGCAGGCGAGCCGGGTCAGTCCACACCGTGTCACCGATGTCGCCCCACTCTGGACCGGAGTTGGCACAGTGTCCGGCGGTGAGCAGGTACCGCCGATCGTCTACCGTGCTATGCGCGGCCCACCCCGATGTGCAGTTGTCGCTGATCGGAGTGGAGATGCGCGCGCCACCCCAATATGGCGCGATGTCACCTGCCCGGCAGTAGTACCGGTTGGCACACGGGCTGGCCGTCGCCGTTTGCCCGCGCGCCAAGGAACCGTCCGCACGGGCTGACGCCCTCCCGGCTAGTGGCACCGCAGAGACCGCAACGCCGACTGCGGGAAGGGCGGACGGATCAACCAAAGCGCCCGCTCGGACATAGACGTTCAGAGCAGTGCCGTCCGGCTTGATTCCGACCGCATTCACGAGCCCAGTCGGATCGGCGACGATCGCGCGGACCATCGTGTTGTGTGCGGCGACCAACTCGCTGCGGCTGTACCTGGCTGGTCGCACGCGCAGCGGCACCGAGCCTACGGCCTGGGTCAACTGAGCGAGCAGATCCGCTGGCAACTCACCCTTCCAGTACACGTCCACACCGTTCGCATCAACCATGATCGCGCTCAGACCAGTGACACGCCTCGCTTCGATCGTGGCCTGAATTCGGTCGCTTGCCGCCTTCGCGGGGCGCAGGGCAGCCATCTGGGCCTGTGCTCTCGCCGGAATAATCTCACCCAGGGCGCGCGGCACAGCCGTCGACTTCTGCGATGGCTTGGACAAATCCGGATCGGCCCAGCCCGGCAACGCGACAACGGACAAGCCCATCGTCACCGTGACGGCCAATCCGGCGCGAATGATCGATCGCATTTCACATCCCCCTTCTCTCACCATATCGTTCCTGCGACGCGCAGCGAAAGGCCAATGACCGCTCAATCAGTAGGCGACTTTGGCGTTCCATTCTGAACCCCACATCGATTCCGGCCAATGCGTTTCGATTCGGAACCGGGTGCCGTCCAGCACGTCGGTGGCGATGACGTGGTATTTGCCGTCCCACGGCACTGACTTCCAACTGTTGCAGGTCCCGTGGCGGACCCAGCACACCCGCGTCAGCGCGCTCCAATTTGTGTTGCCCGGCGTGGAGCCGACAATGAAGTTGATGTCATTGCATCGGTTGCTGGTGATGTAGTAGCCGGGAGGCGCGGTCGGCGTGAAGGTAGTGGCGTCACTCCCGATCAACCGCGGAGTCCAGACGCCGCCGTCATAACAGCCAAGGGCCGCTCGATCGCCTGGCCCCGCTTGCGCCAATGAAGGTACGGCACTCGCGTGGTAGTAGGTCGAGGCGGCGGCTGTACTGGCGGTTACCGCCAGAGTGGTCACCGCGGCGAGTACGGCCAGCAGGCCGAGGCGCAGTCGTCGCATCGTTGTCCTCCAGCATTGGTTGATCTTTTGAGGGGCCTACCGGTGCATCCCTCGTATCGCACGGTGCGCGGCTGTTCGTGTGAACCGCTTGCGAGGTTTCTGCATTGCGCTGGTCAACGCGCTATCCCTGTCTCCGTTGGGCAGGGCGATGTCTGGGGCAGGGGCGACGATTATGGCGGTGGCGTTGGGTCTGCTGGGTGAGGTGACCGCGCACATCGATGGGCGGGCGGTCGAGTTGGGCCCGCCCCGGCAGCGGTGTGTGCTGGCGGCGTTGACGGTGGACGCGGGCCGGGTAGTGCCGGTGGAACAGCTGATGCAACGGGTGTGGGGTGCGGACACCCCGCGGCGGGGGCGGGAGACGTTGCACAGCCACATCTCGCGGCTGCGCCACGCCCTCGTGGTGGCGGACGGCGTGGCGATCGTCTTGCGCTCCGGCGGCTACGCCCTGGTGGTGGACCAAGCCGAACGCGCGGTGGACCTGCACCGGTTCCGCGACCTGTGCGCCCGCGCCCGCGGTGCCGACGACGCGCACGCGGTGGCGTTGCTGACCGAGGCGGTGGCGTTGCCGCGCGGGGAGCCGTTGACCGGCCTGAGCGGGCAGTGGGCGGAGGCCGAACGCGACCGGTTACGGCAGGAACTGCTGTCCGCCAGGCACGACCTGGTCGATGCCCGGCTGCGTGTCGGCGACGGCGAGGAGTTGGTGGTGGAACTCGCGGCGCGTACCGCGCAGCACCCGTTGGACGAGCGGGTGGCCGGGCAGTATCTGCTCGCCCTGCACCGGGCCGGGCGGTCGGCGGATGCCTTGGAGCACTACCAGCGGCTCCGTGAACGGCTGGTCGAGGAACTGGGCACCGACCCAAGCGACCCGCTACAGCAACTGCACCAGCGGATCCTGGCTGCGGACTCGAGTTTGTCCGCCCCGTCCGGGGGCGGGAAGGTCGAGCCAGCGGTGGTACCCCGGCAGTTGCCTGCCGCACCACCGCACTTCGTCGGCCGTGACACCGACCTCGCCGCGCTCACCGCCACCCTGGCGGAGGCAGAGCAGGGGCGGACGGTGGTGATCTCGGCGATCGGCGGCGCTGGCGGCATCGGGAAGACATGGCTGGCTGTGCATTGGGCCAACCGGCACCGCGACCGGTTCCCCGACGGGCAGTTGTTCGTGGACCTGCGCGGTTTCAGCCCAGACGGCGCACCGATGGCACCGATCGTGGCGGTGCGCGGGTTCCTCGACGCCCTGGGCGCGGACCCCGGCCGTATCCCCGTCGATCCGCAGGCGCAGGCAGGGCTGTTGCGCAGCCTGCTCGCGCAGAAGCGGATGTTGATCGTGCTGGACAACGCCGCCGACGCCGAACAGGTGGCGCCCCTGCTGCCGGGCGGAGACTCGTGCACGGTGGTGGTGACCAGCCGCCGCACGCTCACCGGCCTGATCACCCGGAACGGCGCGCACCACCTGGCCCTCGACACACTCAGCGGCGACGAGGCCCGTGCCTTCCTGACTCGGCGCCTCGGGGCGGCGCGGGTGGCGGCCGAACCGAAGGCGGTCGAGGAGCTGATCGGGTTGTGCGGTGGTTTCCCGTTGGCGCTGGGCATCATCGCCAGCCGCGCCCACACCCACCCCCACGTCCCGTTGGCCGAGTTCGGGGCGGATCTGCGAAACCTGGGGTTGGGCGCGCTGGAGGACGACGACCCCACCGCCAACCTGCCCACCGTGCTGTCCTGGTCCTACCGCACCCTGACCACCCAGCAGCAGATCATGTTTGGGCTGCTGGGCATCGCACCCGGCCCAGACATCACCCTGCCTGCCGCCGCCAGCCTCACCAGCTTGCCCGCAGACCAGGCCGCCAAGGTGCTGCGCGACCTGGAGGAGGCCTCACTGCTCAGCCGGGACACGCACGGCCGATTCGCGATGCACGACCTTATCCGCCACTACGCCACCAACACCGCCCACAAGCAGCTATCCCACGACGTGCGAGATGCGGCACTGCGGCGGGTTGTCGACTTCTACCTACACACCGCCCACACCGCCGACCGCCTTCTGCACCCTCACCGTGATCCGATCCGACTCGACCCGCCGGCCCCCCGCGCCGACCCGCATCTGCTGCCCGACGACTCCGCCGCGTTGGCCTGGATGGACATCCACCACCCCCACCTGCTGGCCGCCCAGCACATCGCTGCCGCCCACCACCGCCACCAGGCCGTATGGCACCTGGCATGGGTCCTGACCACCTTCCACCGCCGGCGCGGGCATCGCCATGACGCGCTGGCCGTGTGGCAGGCCGCCGCCGACGCCGCCGACCACCTGTCCGACCCCACTACCCGTATCAGCATCCAACGGTTCATCGGCCTCGCCCACGCCGAGTTGGAGCAGCACGGACAGGCCATCGGGCACCTGCACCAAGCGCTCGCCCTGGCCAAACACCACCATGAACCCGCCGAACAGGCCCATACCCACCAAATCCTCGCGTGGGTCTGGGAGCTTCGGGGCGACGGCCGGGAGAGCCTAAAGCACGCTCGCCATGCCCTGGGCCACTACCGCGCCCTCGACCAGCCGGTGTGGGAAGCCGACGCACTCAACGGCGTGGGCTGGGCCGCTGCCCGCCTGGGCGACTACGACACCGCCCGTGACCACTGCCAAGCCGCCCTCACCCTGCACCAACACCACCACGACCCCGACGGAGAGGCGGCCACCCTAGACAGCCTGGGCTTTATCGAGCACCACGCTGGCCACCCCTACCAGGCCATCCACCACTACCAGCAATCTCTCACCCTGCTCCGCACTCTCGGCAACACCGTCCGGGCCGCCGACACCCTCGACAACCTCGGTCATCCCCATGCCGCCTGCGGCCAGCACCGGCAGGCCCGCCTGGTGTGGCAGGAAGCGCTGGAGCTTTACCGGGACCAAGAACGCGGCGAAGACGCCGACCGCGTCCAGCGACAACTCGACGCCCTCCAAACGCACGAGGACGGCGACCAACCAGCCCCGCCCGCCGATTCCCCAAGCTAGATCCCGAGAAACCTGCCCGCCAACTGTCCAGACCTACTTTGCGGCCGCCAGGTCCACGGCCTGCTGGTCCGCAACGTTGAGCCGTTGAGTGCGGCTCCTCGCCGTTCGGGTAGCGCCGCTTCATCATCGTCTCGGCCCTGCGTTCCGGGACGAGCCGCGGTTCCCGCCGGCCCCACCGGACCCGGTCTGGTCTGGTGCTCCCCGAACCGCTTGGGCATCGTCAGGGGCGTCTCATTGCGACACGCCGGTGCGGAAAGGTTGTTGGCCGCCACTACATCATGGATCGGACCAGGGGCCGTTGCAGTCATCCAGCGGTACGGATTCGCCTGGCTCAGCGTCAGGCGGGGTGGTTGGTTGCTCGGACGTCTCCTCGCCCAGCGCGGCGGGCTAGGGCACCATCCGCTCGAGCAGTGTCTGTCGCAGGTGGGTGACCGACAGGGTGGCAAGCACTCGGTTCGCCGTGCCCTCGCCCCCGGCCAGCAGTCCCAGCAGAAGATGTTCCGTACCAACACAACTGTGCTTTCGGGACACCGACTCGCGCAGACCCCGCTCCAGAATCCCCTTGGCCCTCGACGCTCGCAGGTTCGAGGAGCGCTTTGGCGATGTCCTCCAAGCGATCAATCCAACTCCGTCGGGCCGGGACGTCAGCAGTGGTACCCGCTGTACACAAGCCGGGCACCACCATGATGATTGCTGCGAGAGTTGCCGTGGCGTCACGACGTCACGGGACTGCCGCTCTATCGGTCAGGGTGTGGTGAACAGCGCCATCCCGATCGGCGCCGACAGCTGGCCCTGGTAGACCTGCGGGTTGCCGAACCGATCCACCGTCACGCGGTACTGGGCGGTGAAGGTGTACGACCGGCTGCACGGCCACCCGACCCTGGGCACGCAAGTGCTGGCGGAGATCACGCCCTCGAAGTCCTTGTACCAGCCGCCGCTCGCGACCGGCCTGATGGTCACGTTGTCGATGAAGAAGCCAAGATTCTTTCCGGTCGCATTGACAGCCTGCCGACTCACGACCGCCGTCGCGGACGCCGGGTCGCAGGCAGCGAACGAGAACCTGACTTCGCCGTACCGGAGTTGTGCGGTAGCTGACCCTGGATAGACAGAGTAGGTCGGATAGGTGCAGCCAGCCGCCGAAGCGTTCGTCGCGGGCGCGGCGACGAGCACGAGCGACGCCAGGGTGAGCGCGCCAAGGGCCGAGGCGAGAAGCTTCGACAACCGAGACCGTCGAGAAATTAACCAACCCTTGTACATTGAAGTCCCTCTCATTGTTCATCAGGCGCCGTTGCAATAGACATCCCGGCTCGATTTCCTCACCGGCGAGACGGCCCGCCCCCATCAGTTCCTCGGGCCGCCTCGATCTGATGGTGCGCGGCCGTTCGTGTGAACCGCTTGCGAGGTTTCTGCATCGCGCTGGTCAACCCGCTATCCCTTGTTCCTGGTGAGGCAGAGCGGCAGCTGGGCGGGCGGGGTATGGCGGTGGAGTTGGGTCTGCTGGGGGAGGTGACCGCGCACGTGGATGGGCGGGCAGTGGACCTGGGCCCCACCCGGCAGCGGTGTGTGCTGGCGGCACTGGCGGTCGACGCAGGCCGGGTGGTGCCAGCCGAACGACTGGTGGAGCGGGTGTGGGGTACCGACACCCCGCGGCGGGGGCGGGCGACGTTGCACAGCCACATCTCGCGGCTGCGCCGCGCCCTGCCGGTGGCAGACGGCGTGCAGATCGTCTTGCGCTCCGGGGGCTACGCCTTGCTGGTGGAGCGGGCCGATCACGCGGTGGACCTGCACCGGTTCGAGGACCTGTGCGCCCGCGCCCGCGGTGCCGACGACGCGCACGCGGTGGCGTTGCTAACCGAGGCGGTGGCGTTGTGGCGGGGAGAGCCGTTGACCGGCTTGAGCGGGCAGTGGGCGGAGGCCGAACGCGACCGGTTGCGGCAGGAACTGCTCGCCGCCGAGTACAACCTGGTCGACGCCCGGCTGCACGCAGGTCACGGCCAACAGTTGGTCGCGGAACTGTCGGCGCGTGCCGCACGGTACCCGTTGGACGAGCGGGTGGCCGGGCAGTATCTGCTTGCCCTGTATCGGGCCGGGCGGTCGGCGGATGCCTTGGAGCACTACCAACAGCTCCGTGAACGGCTAGTCGAGGAACTGGGCGCAGACCCCGGCGCCCCACTGCAGGAGCTGCACCGCCGGATCCTGGCCGCGGACTCGACGTTGTCTACCTTGCCCGGTGCCACGGTAGTCGAGCCAGCGGTGGTGCCCCGACAGTTGCCCGCCGCACCACCGCACTTCACCGGCCGCGACACCGACCTCGCCGCGCTCACCGCCACCCTGGACGCGGCCGAGCAGAACCGGATGGTGGTGATCTCCGCGATCGCCGGCGCCGGGGGTGTCGGTAAGACGTGGCTGGCCGTGCACTGGGCCCACCGGCACCGCGACCAGTTCCCCGATGGACAGCTGTTCGTTGATCTGCGCGGCTTCAGCCCCGACAGCGAACCGATGCACCGACGGTGGCGGTGCGCGGGTTCCTCGACGCCCTGGGCATGGACCCCGGCCGCATCCCTGTCGACCTACAGGCGCAGGCCGGGCTGTTCCGCAGCCTGGTCGCGCAGAAGCAGATGCTGATCGTGCTGGACAACGCCGCACACGCCGAACAGGTTGTCCAGGACCAGCAGCCAGCCTGTGTGCGTCGCCAGCCAGCGCACCCCCAACTCGGCGCGGTGCTCGGACGGCAGCTCCGCGGTCTGCGGCGCTACCGCCACCGCCAGCTCGGCCAAACCCGTGTTGATCGTGGTCGGCGAGTCCGCGATCATCCACCACACCAAGGAAAAACGGGACGTGTGCAGCTCAGCGAAGCGCGCCGCGAGGCTGCTCTTCCCCACCCCGCCCAAACCGTGTACCGCCACCACCACCGCCCGGCCGGTACGGGCCACCGCCACGTCCAGTCCAGTCGAGTCAGCTCATCCAACCGCCCAACGAACACACGCGGCCCGACCGGAAGCCGGCCCAACGCCGCCATCGCGGGCACCGACTCCATCTCCGGCACGATCACCTGGGGCAGCACCACCTGACCACCCGCACCGACCACGACACCACCGTGGCTGGCCACTTGATGGTGGTCACCGACGATGTTGCCCTCGCCGATCACGACCGACCCGTCGACCGACCCCGCCTGCACCACAGACCCGATCACCGTCGACTCGCTGATCGCGTTCTCCACGGGCCCCGCGACCACGGGATCACCCCGTGCCGCACCAGGCTGCACGGGCTGCGGATGCCGGGACTTCACCAAGCCGTAGCCCGACAGCACCAGCCCCAGCGCGCCGCACACAGCCCCGACCACACTGCCGATCTTGTCCGCCGACTCGAGATCCACCAATGCCGTCGCGCCACCGACCGCGGCCACCACAAATCCCACCACGATCCACACAACCCAGCCACGGCGCGACACACCAACATCATCGCCCCAAGCCACCTGCCTGTAACCATGAACGCGCCACACGTCGGCAACAAGGAAATTCCACGTGAAGCGACCACCTCGCAACGCACTCTCATGGCTCCCCTTTATGTCAAGGCGTCGTTGAGCTGAGGGCTAGGCTGGGTGTGGTGGGTCCGGGTTGTGGCTTGTCCGAAGAGCCGATGTCCGGGGTCAGGTCGGTCACGATGGATTGCAGAGCCGTCCCCGAGTGCCCTCTCGGGCCTGCCGCATCGCTGGTCCTCTGATCACGCACCATCCGCTGGTAGACCACATTGGACAGTCGTCGTTTGAGTGCGCGCATGGCCTCCATCGAGGTCTTGCCCGCGGCCTTCCTTGCCTCGAAGTAGGCCCGGCCCTCGGTGGGGTTGCGCAGCTGGACGGCGCCATGATGTGCAAGGTCCGGTTGATGCGCCGGTTGCCCGCGTGGGAGAGCCGGTGACCCAGTTGCTGACCCGACGAGGCGTCCAGTGGCGCGGTGCCGTTCCAGGAAGCGAACCGGTCACGAGTGGCGAACCGGGTGACGTCTCCGACGTCGGCGAGCAACCGTGCCGCCCCGGACGGGCCAATGCCGTGTAGCTCCAGCAGCGTCGACCCGCGGGCGACGACGAGCGCGGTGAGGTCCTTGTCGATCGACTTGATCTTCTTGTCGATGCCTCGAGCTCACCGATCAGCTCCACCGCGAGCCGGCGGCGGGTCTTGCCGACGATGTCGCGTGGCCGGATGGTGGCGATCAGCGCGGGCCTGGAGCGCGGAGAGGAAGCGTTTCGCCCCGCCGGGCAGCAGTTCCAGCAGCAACCGATGCAGCCGGTTGATCGTCTGGGTCGTCGCGCGGCCGAGTTCGTCGCGGCGATCGACCAGCATCCCCAAGACCTGCAGGTCAGCATCGACCATGACGGTCGCCAGGTTGGATGTGTGCAAGCGCGACGAGCGCGACCGAATGCGCGTCGACCGGGTCGGTCTTGCGGCCGTTGCCGACCGCGAACACCCGCACCGGCGCGGACAACTTCGCTGGCACGTCAACGACAGTCTCCCCGTCGTGCACAAGTCGGTGCGCAAGGTGTTTGCCGATACCGTTGCAGCCCTCGATCGCCCAGACCCGCTCGGGAAAAGCCCGGCCCGCCCGCAGCATCTGTGCATACCCGTTGTTGTCGATGCCGTAGGTGCCCTTGGCCAGTACACCGGCCTGTCGGTCGATCACCTCGATCGTCGCCGAGCGCTTGTGCGGATCCATGCCGATGATCACCCTCACGGTGCCTCCCAGGCCGCGGATCAAGAAGTTGTCAGCAAGGAGAGCACCGCTACTTCGAGCAGGACAAACCCCTGTCGAGCCTCTCCTCACGCGGTGCCTGGTGAGACCGCAAGCCATGAGAGAGCCACACCCACGAACCGGCAGGCAGCCGCAACAATTGAGCGCCTCGCCAGGCACCTGGACCGAGTCTGGCCAGACGCCGGCCCTATGTCCAAGTCTCTAAGTAGCCGCAGATCGGGCGTATCGAGACTCAGCATAGTCGTCGAACCCAGGTCGTACCCGAACGGCCATCCGCAACCGCGTGAGGATTCAGGCCCGAACTCTCTGTGCTCGCAGCGCGTGCCGCTTCGCCCTCGGCACGAGCGGGGTGAGGTCGCGTGTGTCCGCACCCGTTCCCCTCGCGACCGTCACCGACGTCCAGACCGGCACCTATGTCGAGGTCACGCCGAGCAGAAGACGCGGGCGGCGACGCTGATCGCCGACGCCTCCGCGATAGCGCGCAGCCGCATCCCTGGACCTGCCGTCCTCCGCCGCGGCCACAGCGCCGGGCGCTATCTGCACCGCGGTTCTGCGCGCGCTCGCCTCGCTACGGACGGCAACACCTCCGAGACGGTGTAGGGCACACTCGCCCTCCGCGCACGCAGACAGCGAACCCCTACCTCACCGACGACGAACCCGACCTATTCCGCTGCCACTGCCCGCACGGCGCATTCTCCATCTGGACGGGCTAGGTCTCGGTGTCATCCGACCGTTGGCCAGGCGGGTCGTTCAGTCCGGCCAGTCTGCGGACGGCAGCCAACCCGTCCGGGGTGCCAGGCCAGTGCTTGCCCAGGGCCTGCCCTCCGGCGTGCTTGACCACCGACCGCAGCACCAGGCTGACCACGATGGCGTCATCGGCGTAGCCCAGCACCGGGATGAAATCGGGCACCAGGTCGATCGGCATCGCCAGATACGCCACGAGCAGCCACAACCGCACCCGCACACCACGCGGTAGTTCCTTGTCCCGCGCCAGACGCGCAATCAGGCGCAACACGTCCGGCAGCAGCCGCAGCGCCTCAGTCAGCGCAGTGCCTCGTGGGCGACCGATCGCCAGCGCCGCGATCAGCAGCGACCACACGAGCACCAGCCCGATCACGACACCGATCAGCACCGTCCACATGCGGGTCATCCTCGTCGCTACAGCGGACATCGCGGCGGCCGGGCACGGTGCTGACTGCCACCAGATCACACAGGTGAACCGTGCGGCTTCCCAACCGGCCGGTGGGTCACAACCCCGACCGAGGCCGGATGCCTACTGGCAGTCAAGCAGGTTCACCAGTTGCACTTGTGGGCCGCGACGTTCCGGACGGCGTCCCACGAGATGTTCGGCCGCGAAGCCTCGATGTCCCAGGTGGGGCCGCCGAGCTGTGGAGTCCTCGCGTATTGAGCGTGGCACCAGAGCTGTTTTCGCAGCGACTCCAGCTGATTGCCGTCCAGCGATGGCGGCAGCGGTGTCCGTTCGATGAGCTTGCGCCACATCTCCTCCATCGCTCCGCCGCCAACTGTCCTGGCGTATTGAGTTGGCCACATGCTGGCGGTGAAGGTGTGCCGGGTCGCCGACAGCATGTCGTTGTAGACGCTCGTTCGGCCGAAGTACCAGTCGGTTGCACCAGTCGAGTTCGACCCCATCCAGTCGTACTGCCACGCGCCGTATTCCGCATCGTGCAGGCCGTCCACCGCCCACATGAACGGGCGCCATCTGAACTCGAAGAGGGTGTCGGTTGCCTGGCCCGTCTCGTGGGTGACCTCCACTGGTTCGCAGTCCTGGGTGGCCTTCCACAACCACCCCCGGTCGCCGGTCCACCACTGGACACCCATCCCCCAACCATCACCGCAGAACCGATCCTTGACCGTGAACGAGTTGAAACCGTGCTGCGGGTGGTGGGCGTGTCCAGCGTGATAGCCGGAGTTGAACCACACCTCACCCGCAGCCGCACCGCCGGCGTGGCGGACGACCTCGTGACTGGTCGCGGCGCTGGCCGGTAGGACGGCCGCGAGGGTCAGCGCCGCCGTGGACGCCACAACCAGGGCAAATCGCGCGAAGATGCGCTTTCGAGTCACATTTCCTCACTAGGTACGAGCATGGGTGTGGTGGCAGATCAGCTGTCAGCCGCCGCACACGTAGCCGATCTGGTCGTCGTAGTCGATGATCAACCAGCCGTTGTTCATCTCCTGCAGCGTCAGTCGGATGTTGTGCAACGGAGAGCGATTGCAGTAGCCGTCATAACTCGCGGTCTGCCCGCTGACGGTGAGGTCAGATCCGTCGGACTTCCAGTCAGGCTCGCGCCGAACACTCGACTTCGTCATGATCTTGTTGGCCGCCGAGGCGCAGCTGGACGTGCCGGTGTTCCGTGCGAAGGCTTGCTGCCCTTCAGGAGTCATGAGCTCGCACGCCCCAGTGGTGTCCTGCCTAGCAAGCCGTTGCGCGAACGCGCTCACGGTTTCCTTGGGGTCACTGGGCGCGCCGGGCCCGGCCTGGTCGCCGCCGCAACCAACGGCACCGAGCGCTCCTGCGATGACGACGACCCACGTAGTCGTTGCTGCGGGCATCCTTCAGTCCTCCTTGGCTTGGCCCGCTGGTCAGCGTGGACGCTCCCCGTCGAACGAACGCATCGGTTTCGTGGAATCGCCAGCCCAGACCCGCTATGCAGGAGACAGAGGGGGCTGAGCAGTTCGGCCGAGGGGTGTGATGGCGATGGAGCTTCGAGTCTTGGGGGATGTCGAGGCCTGGATGGAGGGCCGGCGGATGGAGGTGGGCCACGCGCGCCAGCGCTGTGTCCTCGTGGTGCTGGTGGTGGACGCCAACCGGGCGGTCACGGTGGACCAGCTGCTGGAGCGCGTGTGGTCGCAGGAGCCGCCGCAACGAGGCCGGCAAGCACTGCGCTCATACCTGTCCCGGCTGCGTCGGCTGTTCTCGCCAGCAGGGGTGGGGATCGAGCGCCGCTCCAACGGCTACATACTGGTCGCAGATCCGGACAGCGTGGATTTGCACTTGTTTCGCCGTGTGGTCGCCGACGCTCGTGCCGCGGACGGTGAGCACGCCCTCGAGTTGTTCGAGCAGGCATTGGCTCTGTGGCGTGGTGAGCCGTTCGCCGGCCTGGACACGCCCTGGCTGGCCACCGTGCGCGGCCGGATGCGAGTTGTGCTTCTGGGTACCGGCTCGCTGAGTTCGCTACCGCAGACCGGGCAACGGCCGATACCGATGGGCGGGGCGGGATCGGACACGAGGCGGCCGACCTCAGCGCGCTGGTCGAGGGTCCGAACCCCATCGGCTGGGCAACCGGGGCCAGCGATCAGCGTGGCGAACGCAGCTCGGTGAGGCGGCGGCAGGAGACGGCCCCGGCGACCGGTCAGCTGAACCGGCTCGCCACCGTCCGCGAATCGTCCCTGGCGTGTTGCAACTGCCGCAGGTCCTGCGGCTCGCCCGTGGCCTCGCGACAGATCTGCGCCGCCCCTGGGAGAAACCCCGCCACAGCAAGAAAAGAAGTCCAGCAACCCGAGACCCCGCCGAACAGGATAAAACTCAAGCTAGTCGGCGATCACGGTCGAGTTCGCCGAGTCGACCCGCGGTTCGGCCAACCGGGCTCGGTCGACCACCCCGTCTACCCGAAGGCGCTGTCCACATCGGACTGCCTACCCCCGGCGTCGTCGAGCCAGTACGCGCGGGTCTGCCATGGATAGCGCGGCAGAGGAACCCAACGCGCGGACGCCGGGAACAGGCTGCCCCAGTCCGGCGCACCTCCGCCGAGGTACTCCTCCACGATCGCGGCGAACCGCGGACGCGCCGGTGTCACCTCCCCGTTCAGATACCGACGCAGCGCGTCACCCAGGTCGTCGACCGACGATGCGGTGACCGCGAGACGACACGGGTGGTGCTCCCTGCGCACCGCCGCGCTGAAGCACAGGTCCCGCAACGGCGTGCCGTGACCGATGCCTTCCGGCGCGAGGTGGTCGAGGTAGCGGCGCACGAGGTCGTCGAGTGCGTTCGGGTCCCGAGCGGACACGACGAACGGGTATGCGTCCGCTTCGGCCGCGGTGCGCTCGGGCGCGCGCCACGCGGGGTCGGCCTCACCGACGACGAGGTGGGCGTTGACCGACGAGATGCCCTGGCCGCTGATGCCCGCGAGCGCGAGCCTGCCCCGGTCGGCGATCGGGTGCACCTCGGTCGGCACCCGAACCGGCAGCTGATCCCACGCCACCTTCGGGTTCGGGTTGTCGAAGTGCAGGCTCGGCACGACTTCACGGTGTTCCAGGCAGAGCAGCGTCTTGATGAGCGCGGCGATCCCGGCGGCGCCCTGGGTGTGCCCGACGTTCGACTTGACCGATCCCACGTACAACGGCCGGTCGGTGGGGCGGTGTTCGCCGAGCACCTCGCCGAGCCCTGCGAACTCGATCGGGTCGATCATCGGCGTGCCGGTGCCGTGTGCCTCGACGAAGTCCACGTCGCCGGGCGCGACACCGGCGTTCTCGTACGCCCAGCGCAGCATCTGCACATGTCCCTCGACCGATGGTGTGAGCAACGAGCCGCTGCTCGCACCGTCGTTGCTGACCGCACTGCCCAGGATGACGCCCCGCACCCGGTCGCCTGCGGCGAGCGCGTCGTCGAGGCGCTTCAGCACCACCACGCCGACGCCGTCGGAGGGTGCGAAACCGTCCGCGGAGGCGTCGCCGAACTTGCACCGGCCGTCCGGGGCGAACATCCGCAGCTGGGAGATCATCACGTCGATGTCGGGGACCAGCTTGAGGTTGACGCCGGCCGCCAGCGCGAGGCCGGTCTCACCGGCGCGCAGGCTCTGACACGCCAGGTGCACGGCGACCAGGGACGATGAGCACGCTGTGTCCAGCGTGATGCTCGGGCCGCGGAGGTCGAAGGCGTAGGACAGCCTGCCGGACAGGATCGAGAGGTGGTTGTAGATCGCGGCTGGGGTGATCGCTTCCAATCCGCGCCGCGCGACAAGGGTCCAGTAGTCCACGTGCAAGGCGCCGACGTACACGCCGGCTCGGCTGCCCGCGACGGCGGACGGAGGCAGCCCCGCGTCCTCCAGCGCTTCCCAGGCGGACATGAGCAACAGCCGCTGCTGGGGATCGAGGTCGCGCGCCTCGTTCTCGGACATCCCGAAGAATTCGGCGTCGAAGTGATCGATCAGCGTCAGGTAGCCGGATCGCAGGCTGGTCACCTTGCCGCGCCTGGGAAGCGGCGTGTGCATCGCCTTCGCGTCATAGCGTTCGACGGGCGTGTCACCGGTGGCGTCCACACCCTCGCGCAGCAGGCTCCAGAGCTGTTCTGCGCTGTCCGCACCGGGAAGCCTGCACGCCATGCCGACCACGGCGATCGCGTCTCGTCCGTCGGACCTGCCCCACCGGCGCACACCAGCCCCCGCGGTGTTCATGAACACCGTCCCACGTCGACTCGGTTCACCGAGTCGACGTCGAACCGACCCGTGCGAGCGTACTGAGCGGAGATCGCGGCCAGCTCGTCCGGCGTGAAGACTTCACTGATGTCGGCGAACCCGTGCGGCGCCCGCTGGTGGGCGATGGTGATCACCGATTCGGGCCCCATGCCGCGATTGCTGATCTGCAGCCGCGTGGTCACCGGCCGGCGTTCGGCCTCGTAGGCGCGCAGTCCGTCTTCGACGTGGTCGTGCCCTGCCAGCGCGTGCGCCAGGGCATGTGCGTCCACAATGGCTTGTGTTGCTCCGTTGGAGCCCATCGGATACATGGCGTGCGCCGCGTCACCGAGGAGTGTGACGCGCCCGAACGTCCAGCGCGGCAACGGGTCCCGGTCGAGCATCGGATACTCGTGCATCTCGTCCGCGGCGGCGATGATGCCGGGGATGTCGAGCCAGTTCATCCGCCACGCGTCGAACGACTCGCGGAATCGCGCCAGGTCGCCGGTCCGTCCGGATCGCGGTACGACCCCGTCGGGTGCGGGCTGTGCGCACACCCAGTTGACCATCACGTTCCCCGTGTCCGCCCGGCGGATCGGGTAGAGCACGATCCGCCGCGAGTCGTCACCGCTGACGATCATCGTGGTGCCGTCGAGGAACGGCGGCACCCATGACGTGCCGCGCCACATGACCACACCGTTGCCCGGCGCGGCACCTTCGTCCGGGTACAGCACCGCGCGGACCGCCGAGTCGATGCCGTCCGCGCCGATCACGACGTCGCCCGACACGACGACGCACCCGTCGTCGGCGTGCTCCACCTCCACGCTGGAACCGTGTTCGCCGACGGCGACACCAGTGACCAACGCACCGGTCACCACCACGCGCTCGCCCAGTCGCTCCCGTACCGCGGCGAGCAGCTCGGCCTGCAGATCAACGCGATGCACCGACAGCTGCGGCCAGCGGTATCCGGCGGCCAGGCCGCGGGGCTCACGCCAGATGAGGTCGCCGCGACAGTTGTAGTAGCGGAGTTCGCCGGTTCGCGTTGCCTTGGCCAGCAACGGCTCGAGGATGCCGAGCTCATCGAGCACCCGTGTCGCGTTGGGCAGGATGTTCACCCCGACCCCGAGCGGTGCGATGCGCGCGGCGGCTTCGAGGACGACGACGTCATGGACCCCCGTGCGGTGCAGGCTCAACGCGGTCGTGAGGCCGCCGATCCCGGCACCGACGATCAGAACTCGCATGAGGGTTTCCCTCCTCGTGGAGGCTTTCCGGTTCGTCGGCGCCGCGTACCGCTCGTGTTGAGCCGGACCAGGGTCGCCATGTCCCTGGCTTGGTTCATGACGTTCTCGAGGAGTGCCACACTGCCGCCACCGCTGCCGAGCTCGTAGAGTCCGGTGTCCGGGGCATAGGCCTCACGCGCGATCGACAGGTGCTTGCCCCGGAACACGGTCAGCGCCCGCATGGTCCGGCACAGCGCCTCGGCGCTGGCGTTGATCACGTACGGGACGTCCTGCCGCGGATGCCGTTCGAGCGCTTCGACAACGCGCGACACGAGCGATGGGCCCCGCTGCCAGTCGCGGTACAGCGGCCGCCACCGTTCCAGGGCGTACCACGCGGAATGGTCGACGAAGTCCAGGTAGCAGTCGTCAGCGTGGTCGCTCGCCCACACCCGCAGGTCGATCAGGGCGACCGGCACGTGTGCCGCGGCCGGGCCGAGCCAGGTGTCGTCGCCGACGCGGATGTCTTGAAAATAGGGCCGCATCGTGCGCGCGAAGAACTCGGGACCGACGTTCGCGATGACCAGGTCCATCGAGTCCCTCATCGTGCCGACCAACGTCGCCAGCTCGTTCACGGACGTCGCGAAGGCGAGCTCGCCGGGAGTGGCGTCGTCGAGCGAGGTGCACACGTCGACGGCCGTGCTCAGCATCGGCAAAGCGACCCGCACGGCGGACATGAGCATCCGCTCCATGGGCAGCCCGGTGTACAGGCGCTCTCTCGGCCCTACCGGGTTCCACAGGACGTAGTGATAGATCGTGTCCCGCGGGATCACCATCCCACTGCGTCGAGCGATGAGCGGGAGCACTTCCTCCAGCTCGGGCGCCACGGCCACGGGCTCAACGCCGTGCCGCTTCACCGAGCCCAGCAGGATACCGAGATCGCGCATCATCGCGAGCAAATCGGGCAATGACGCGGTGGCGACTTCTTCGATTGAGGGCAGCGCGTTTCGGAGCACGGATATCAGCATTGAAACGTCGTCGACGGAATTCGCTTCCCACACCACAGGAAGGCAGGAGTCGAAGCCAATAGGGTCCAGTAGCCGAACATACTCGTCGAGCGTTCGACCCACCAAGGGCAATGGCGGTCTCACCTCAGTCGCTCACAGTTCTCCCCAAGATCGCCGGAGGGGTATATGACAGCGCATGACAGCCCCAAAATACCACGAACGACCGTGCGAAGTACCGGTGATATGACGTTTGGCGTCTTACCCAACGGGGAAAAAGCTCGTCTGCGCGGCCAGCAACTGAGTGATCCTCTCGGCAGCGCACGGCCTGCTGAAGAGCCAGCCCTGCCCTGCGTCGCAGCCCAGTCTGCGCACGTTGGCGGCCTGCACCTCGGTCTCGACCCCCTCGGCGGTGACCATCAGGTTCAACGCGTGAGCGAGCGACACGATCGTACCGAAGATCTTTTCCTGGATCAGCGTCTCCTCGAGCCCCTCAGCGCCACCCAGTCCGTCAACGAACGATTTATCCACCTTGATGGAAGTCACGGGCAGACATCTGAGATAGGAAAGGTTCGAGTAGCCGGTTCCGAAATCGTCGATTGCGATTTTGATACCCAACTCGGCCAGCTCCTCGAGCACCCGGAGCGGTTTTCCCGCAGTGTCCATGATCTCGTTCTCGGTCAACTCGAGCTGCAACAGAGACGCCGACAGACACGTTCGTTCGAGTACCGCCTCGACATCGTCGACGAGGGCCGAGTCGCGAATTTGCCGCGCCGCGAGGTTGACGCTCACGAACAATCCGCTCCCGTTTCCGGCGTCCGGGAACTGCTCGGCCCAGGCCGCTGCCTGCGCACACGCCTCCGCGAGCACCCAGAGCCCCAGTTGCACGATGGCCCCGGTCTCCTCCGCGAGACTGATGAAGTCACCGGGTGGCACCAGCCCCAGCCGGGGGTGGTGCCATCGCACCAGTGCTTCTACACCGAGCAGGCGGCTGTCCCGAAGGTCGACCAGCGGTTGGTACTCGAGCCTGAACTCGGCGCGCCGCAAGGCTTCCGGCAGATCCGCGGCCAGTTCGATCCTGGCGGCCTCCCTGGCGCTCCGCTCCGGATCGAAGACCTCGTACTTGCCTCCCCCGTCCGACTTCGCCCAGTAGAGGGTCATGTCGGCGGCCGCCATCAAGTCCTGTGGCGTGCAGCCCGCGCTCGGTCGTTCGACAACGCCGATGCTCGCGGACACCGAGAAACTGTTCTCACCGACGTTCACGGGCGACGCCAGCGCCTCCAGCGCCGAGTTGGCCACGGCGACCGGACCAACCCCGGCGACACCTTCGACCAGGATGACGAACTCGTCACCGCCCATCCTCGCGATCGTCGTGCCGGCACCGCCGACCTCGGCCCGCAGTCGATCGGCCACCGCGACCAGCACCTCGTCCCCGACGGAGTGACCAAGGGTGTCGTTCACGGTCTTGAACCTGTCCAGGTCGAGATAGCACACCCCGACGTGAGCGTCTGGCAGGCCGTCACTGCGGCGCAGCACCTCCGACAGCCGGTCGAAGAAGAGCGTCCGGTTGGGCAGACCGGTGAGCGGATCATGAGACGCCTGGTGGCGAAGCTCTTCCCGGAGGAGCCGCGCTTCGGTGATGTCCTCCACCATCGCAACGGTCAGGATTGGCGCACCCGCGTCGTCGCGAATGAGAGAAGCCGTCAGATTCGTCCAAATCAGAGCGCCGTCCTTGCGTCGGTACTGCTGCTCCATCCGGATGTACCTGACGTCGCCTTCGAGCAGTGCTCGATAAGCGGCGATAGAGGATGACGCCGTGTTGTCGTCGAGCAATTCTGCCCAGCTCAGCGAGCAGAGCTCGTCGACGGTGTAACCGAGGAGGTCGGCGGCCGCCTGATTGACCTCGACGAATTTCCCGTCCAGTGACGCGATGGACATGCCGATCCCGGCCGAGCGAAAGACCGAGCGGAACCACTTCTCGTACAGTCCGCCCGATACGTCGACCTCGGCATCAGTCGGGCGAGAGTGCCCAGATCCGTTCGATTCGCTGTGTGAGCGCGACACGTAGCCCGCGGCGATCGCACCTTGCAACAGGTCGACGCGCGTCGCCACTTCAACGTCGAGCGCGACGCCGTTGACGTGGTCATGGTCCTGCACGGAGAGTGCGAAACCCGATCCTCCGGCCGGAAGCATCGGAAGCAGCCGCCCGAGCAGGCTCACCGTTGTCTCGAGCGCCGACGTGGTGCCCACGTTGTGCTCGGCCAGGAAGCGACCGACCTCGTAGGCGGGACTCACGCTGAACACTTCGGCCCACAGCGCCGCGTGAAGATCGTCCACGAGCTTGCGGAGCGTCGGCTCGAACTCGACGCCGCACACCGTCGTGCAACCGGTGGCCGCCAGTGCGTCAGCCCAGCTCCTCGCGAGCCACGACACATCCCGCACGCCGACAATGCCGCCGCGCGTGAACCCCAACAGCGAGAACTCGCTGATCCAGTTCACGGGGTTGCGCGCAGCGCTCCGTGCGACCGCTGCGTCGTACGGAAGATCATGTCCGCGCAATGCACACCATCCCCGTCACCCGTCTGCCGCAGCCGTCGCGCACGGTCCGTGGAGATTACGTCCGAGCGATCACCTTGCGGCATCGTCCAAATGGGTCATGCTACAACCGGGCTTCGGGGACGCACGCCCCCAAGTAGTTTGTTAGGCAACCTATCGGCAGGATCAACTCTTGCCCTCTCGACCATCCAGAAGCGGCCGCACCGTCAGTCGACGCCCCAGTCCCCAGGAGAGGGCCGCGGACCCTCCGGGCGATCTGCTTCTGTCCAGTTCGTCGATGTGCAGATCGAAGTGGACGGCAATGACACCAACGGTTTCTCGGGGAACGAGCGCATCCACATCCTGAGCGTGCCGGAGACGTTCGCGACGCCCCAGGCGGCGTCGACGAGCATGCCGCGGGTGTGCGCGTTGCCCGCGTTGGTGATCCGGGAGTGGACCGCGGGCTGGCCGCCGGACTGACGGATCTTGGGGTGCAAACCAAGATAGGCGATGAGCTTCTCAGCCGAGGCGCACCGGTCGACGTCCCCGACCGCGGCGATCACCGACAGCGCGACGGTGACATCGCCCCCGGGAATGGTCATCAACCGTCGCGCGACCGATCACCCAACGCCTCACGAGCGAGCTCGCCGTCGACGAGCCCCAACTCCTCACCGTGGAAGTCCAACTGTCGCAACAAAGCACCCACCGCCTGCTGCTCGTCGGCGGGAAGGTCCAAATGCGCCAACCAGGTCCGCCCGGTCCGCCCGAACAGATCCGACACCGGCGGGCGCCTGCGCACCACCTGGCGGCGCAGCATGCGGGTCCGCTCGTCGGGAAGCCACACCGGCGGCAGGAAATCCGCCACCAGCAGCTGCGCCAAGGTCCGCGTCGACCTTGTCGGTCTTCACCTTCGCCTCAGCGATCGCGCGGGTCTTCATCGGATTCGACACCACCACCCGCGCCACCTGAGGCCCGATCAACGCCACGATCGCGCGCTGTTCGCGGTCGCCTCCAACGCCACCTGATCATTGCGGGTCAACGTCTGCGCCCGCGCCCGGCGGCACTCCACCCGACCCGCGTCGGTACGAACGCGATCGAATCGCTCAACGCCCGCTATCACCGGGCGATCCGGGCGCGGGCATTGCCCGACCGAGCAGGCTGCGATGAAATGCCTGCATCTTGTGACTCGCAGCATGGACCCCACCGGCACAGGCCGTGCCCGATGGACGATGCGCTGGAAGCCCGCGATCAACGCCTTCGCCATCACGTTCGGTGATCGCTGGCCGGGAGCCGAAACCTACTGATCAACAACGTCGAAACACCGATCATGAGACAGACCCTGCTACTTGATCACTTACTCGCCTGCGTGGCGTAACGGCTCAATGCCTGCGCGACGACACCCACGTTGTGAGAGTGGTTAGTCATGGCAAGGGGTGACAGATCCTGGCGACACGGGGCCGTGTTGTGGGCCGGGATGCTGGCACTGACCACAGCGCTCGCGGTGATCGCGCTCGCGCTACGGAGCACGAGCGGCTTGCGAACTGCGGCGAATGTCGCTCAACTCGTATCGGTGGCGCTGGTGATCCCGACGCTGGCGGTGCCGTTGTGGCTGTGGTCCCGCCGATCTACCTCCCTTGCAGCAGCGACCACGCAAGATGTGGCGAAGGTCAACGACGTGCTGGCCGGGATAGTTGACCAGCAATGGCGTACGGAGGCGGTTGTTAGGTCGCTGGATGATCCTGACCCGATCCCGGTGCAATGGCGGCTGACCCGGCGGGAGGTGGTGGACCACCCCGCCAACCTCACCCCCGCCTCGCTGCTGACCGCCTCCAGCGGTGACATCGCCACCCTGGCCAGCCAGTTCCGCACGATGCGTCGTCCCCGCCTGGTCATCCTGGGCGGACCTGGCACCGGAAAGACCACTCTGGCCGTGCAGTTGCTGCTCGAATTGCTGGCTACCCGCCACGGAGAGCGGGATGAGCCGGTCCCGGTGCTACTTTCGGTGGCTGGCCGGGATACTGGCGCCTTCCCTCTTCTGCATGACTGGCTGACCGTCCGGCTGGCCCAGGACTACCCAGCACTGCGCGCCACAGGTCTAGGCTCCGAGGCGCTTGCTGTCCTGGCGACTCGCGGACAGATCCTGCCTGTGCTGGACGGTCTGGACGAACCCCCTTCCCGCACAGGCCGCGGTCATCAGTGCGCTCAACCGGTCCGTGAGCGGTGCGGACCAGTTCATCGTGACCAGCCGCACCGCTGACTTCTGTCGTGCCGTCGATTAGCAGGAGACGTGCTTACCTCGGCCGTGGTCATCGAGCCCGAGCCGCTGAACCCCATAGCGGCCGCCGGCTACCTGGACCGCTGTCTGCCTCCCCGTTCGAGGCCAGCGTGGGAGCAAATCCTCACCCACCTGCGCACTGCACCGGCACTCCCAGGCGGCCCCGGCGCCGCGCTGGCAGAGGTCGCCGCCACCCCGCTCGGGTTGTGGCTACTACGCGCCGTCTACATCACCCCGGCCGCAGACCCGGCAGCCCTGCGCGACCCCGATAGGTTCGCCAACGCGGCTCACTACGTGCCCACCTGTTCGACCAGCTCATTGGAGCCCTCGTCGACACCCGGCCGCCTAGCAATGACCCCGCCGCCCCGTTCCGGCCTTACGGCCACCATGATTCCGCCCAGGTACGGCGGATTGGCTTTCTTGCGCACCACCTGACCCACCTGCCCTCCAACGACGCGGTCGGGTTCGCGGCACGGTCTTGGTCACAGGAGTCGCCGGGCTTTGCTGATCTCCGCGTACGAGGGCGACTGCCTGGACTGGCCCGTGGGTTGGTGCGGGCGAGCGCCCGCGCGCTCGCCGCCTCGCTCGTGGTCGGGCTAGCGATGGCGCTCGCGGTCGGGTTCACAGTCGGGCCCGCACTCCGGGCTCGCGGCCGGACTTGCAGCCGGACATGCGGTCGGGCTGGCGTATGAATTCGCGTCAGCGTTCACGGCGTGGGCTGAGACCCCGACTCCGAAAGGACAGGCCAATACACCGCTGACCAGCTGGCGAGCCGACCGCACCCTCAACCTGACGCGGGTCGCCACGATCGGGCTGACGGGCGGACTCATGGCCGGACTTGCGACCGGGCTCACGGCCGGACTCCCCCGACAACTTCGCGTTCGGCATTGCAGTCGGGATCACCAGTGCGCTTGCGGTAGGGATCACGTTTGGGCTTGCGGCTGGAGAACACCACGCTTGGATGGCGTACCTGATTGCCACCCATCAGTTGGCACGGGCTGGTTCGCCACCACGCGCGTTGATGTCGTTCTTGGACGACGCCCATCGCCTTGGTCTGCTTCGCGCTGTCGGCCCGATCTACCAGTTCCGACACGCCGAACTCCAAGACAACCTCGCTGCCAGCTACCACCCACTTGGACAGACGCTCAAGACCCGCGCTGCTTGAGCAGATGTTCAAGCAGCGCTCAGAGAAGCAGAAATGCTCACTCACCTTGCTGCGGAAGCTACAGGTGACTTACGAGCTGGTCTGGCCGCACGACCTGGGTGGCAGCGTCCGCGGCGCCCAGCCGTCGATCGCCGTTGACTTGACGATGTTCTACACCTGGATCCACCAGTACACCGGATAACTGGACAGACATCGCACGGACCGGCCGGCGGCTCCAGTGGGTGCTTCCAACCTGAAGATCATCGCGGACGAGGCTGTCCGTTCGCGATGAGACCTTCGTGGTGCTGTCCGTCCTGGTGCCAACCAGAAACCCATCGACACCAAGGGTTCCTTTCTGGATCGGACCAGCACCAGCGAGACGAGCAACGGGCCGCGCATAGTCCAGGTGCGCGGCCCGTTCATTGTCTGTCAGTGCTCGTCGCGTCAATGCTCGACGACGCGGTCGGCGCGTGGACGCCGTGGACGCCGTGGACGCCGTGGCGAGACTGTTGCGCGACAACGGAATCACCACTCCATCGCGGGACTTCGGCGTGCCGCACGAGTTCGTGCCCCACAGTTCGCGCAACGAGGTGCTCTCCAGCTGCGGCACTCGTCGCGAAGGTCCGCGACGCCCTCACCGACGTCGCGCGCGAACCACTACCAACCCACAACACACATCGCGTGGGGCTAGCGTCCGACTGACCGACCGCGGAGCGGCGTGAGCTGCTGGTGGAGCTCAACTCCTCCTGCTTGGCATGCCCTCGGCCCTGGTGGCTTTGGCGAGGAATTGCGGCTGCAGCCCGAATGGCGTCCGGTAGCCGTCCACCGAGGAACGTGCTGCAGAACCGTTGCGAACAGGGACGTCGGCATCGAGGGCGGACGGTCACAGCGACCGTCCACCCTGTCGAGTTCAGCAGGAGGCGACCAGGTAGTCGGCCCTGTCATTGGCCCATGGCGGCACATCTGCGCTCTTGCTGTACGGCGGCATTGTCCACAGGTTGGGGTCAGGATCTCTGCCGAAGGTGCCGACACGCACGCTTGCCCTGGTTCGGTTGTCCCATGACGAGGTCTTGTCCCCGAAGTTCCAAGGGTTCACGAGATCGTTGAGGTAGCCGTCGCGCCGACCGTTCCGCCGGCCACTCCGAAGGTCATGACCACCCTGCCGCCCCACCAGGCGATCTCGTTGAGACCAACTCGCGTCCCGCCGGGCACCCTTCGCAGTTCGGCTTCGACCCGTGCGTCCAGTGCGCTGGATTCCGCCGCCGTCAGGCCGGCGGGGTGGTTGGATTCGGCCGCAGCGGGACTCGCCAACGCCGCCGATCCCAGAACCAGTACGGCGACCACGGCAGCCAGCCCGTTCAGCAATGTCGCGCTACTTCGCATCGGCATGAACACCCTCCCGTCTCACATCTCGATCTAGCTGCAAGATGCGACGGCCTGCCCCGGTCACCCCATGGCCCCTGGCATGAGCCGCCGCGGTTACGAGGGTTGGCGGTCGGTGTCGAACGAGTGCATCGTGTTCGTGGAATCGCCTGCCCAGAAGCGCTATGAAGTGGAGAGTGCTGCGTGAGGGGGTGTGATGGCGGTGGAGCTTCGAGTGTTGGGGGATGTCGAGGCCCGGATCGAGAGCCGGCGGATCGAGGTGGGGCACGCGCGCCAGCGCTGTGTCCTCGCGGTGCTGGTGGTGGAGGCCAACCGAGTCGTCACGGTGGATCAGCTGCTGGACCGCGTGTGGTCACAGGACCTGCCTCATCGGGGGCGGCAGGTGCTTCGCACCTACCTGTCCCGGCTACGTCTGCTGCTCGCGCCGGGAGGTATCGGCATCGAACGGCGCCCCAACGGCTACCTGCTGCGCGCCGATCCGGACATCGTGGACATGCACCAATTCCACCGTCTGGTCGCCCAAGCCCGTGCGACGGACGATGAGCACGCCCTCGGACTGTTCGAACAGGCTTCGGCACTGTGGCGCGGTGAGCCGTTCGCCGGCCTGGACACCCCCTGGCTGGCCAGCGTGCGCGCCGGGCTGGAGAGGGAACGGGTTGCCTCGCAGCTCGACCACATCGACGTGGCGTTGCGCTGCGGCCAGCACACCCGACTGTTCCCTGCACTGTCCACATTGGCTGATCAGAACCCGTTGGACGAGCGGGTCGCCGGACAGCTGATGCTGGCGCTGTACCGCATCGGCCGCCGAGCCGACGCCCTGGCGCACTACCAGCGCACCCGACAGCACCTGGTCGAGGAACTGGGTACCGATCCCGCTCCGGAGCTGCAACAGCTGCACCAGCGCATCCTCACCGCCGAGCTCAGCTTGATGCCCGTGGCAACCACCCGAGTCTCAGCTGGCGCTGGTTCCGCGGTGGTGCCACGCCAGCTACCTGCGGCGCCCTCGGTGTTCACCGGCCGCGAAGGCCACCTGGCCATGCTGACGTCGATCCTGGACTACAACGGCACCGTGATGATCTCCGCGATCGGTGGCGCCGGCGGAATCGGCAAGACCTGGCTGGCGCTGACCTGGGCCCACCGTCACCTCGACCAGTTCCCGGACGGCCAGTTGTTCGTGGACCTGCGCGGGTTCAGCCCGGACAGCGAACCGATGGCACCGGCGGCCGCCGTGCGGGGATTCCTCGACGCACTGGGCGTGGAACCCGGCCGCGTCCCGGTCGACCCGCAGGCGCAAACCGGGCTGTTGCGCAGCCTGGTCGCGCACAAGCGGATGCTCATCGTGCTGGACAACGCCGCCAATTCCGAACAGGTCGTGCCCCTGCTACCGGGCGGCGACTCCTGCACCGTGGTGGTGACCAGCCGCCGGACCCTCACCGATCTGATCACCCGGCACAACGCCCACCACCTGACCCTCGACACGCTCACCGACGACGACGCCCGCGCCCTGCTGACCCGGCGGCTGGGGACGGCGCGGGTGGCGGCAGAACCGGAAGCGGTCGGGGAGCTCATCGGGTCATGCTGCGGGTTTCCCCTGGCGTTGGGCATCATCGCCGGCCGTGCTCACGCCCATCCGCGTGCGCCGTTGGCGGAGTTCGCCGCCGAACTGCGTGACGTGGGGGTGAGCGCGTTGGAGGACGACGACCCCGCCGCCGGTCTGCCCACCGCGCTCTCCTGGTCCTACCGGGCGCTGCCCGCCCAGCAACAAGTGGCGTTCGGGCTGCTGGGCATCGCACCCGGCCCGGACATCGGGCTGCCCGCCGCCTCGAGCCTCACCGGCCTGCCCCCGGCACAGACCGGGAAAGTGCTACGTGGGTTGGAGGAGGCCTCGCTGCTGGCGCGGGACCCGTGCGGCCGGTACTCGATGCACGACCTGATCCGCCACTACGCCTCCGACACCGCCCACAAGTGGTTGCCCGACCACGTACGAGGGGCGGCGCTGCGGCGCGTAGTCGACTTCTACCTGCACACCGCCCGCACCGCCGACCGACACCTGAACCCAAACCGCCCCGCCCCGCGGTTCGACTTGCCCGGACCCGACTGCCACCCCCATCCGCTACCTGATGACACGGCGGCCCTGGCCTGGTTCGACGCCGAACACTCGTGTCTGCTGGCCACCCAGCACACCGCCACCATCCACGAGTGGCACCAGGCCGTATGGCAACTAGCCTGGACCCTGGGCGTCTTCCATACCCGCCGAGGACACCGCCGCGACCGGCTTGCCGTCTGGCAGGCCGGGCTGGCCGCCGCCGAGCGTCTGCACGACCCCAATACCCACATCCTGGCCAGCCGGTTCCTCGGCAACGCCTACGCCGAGCTGGGACGACGCGAGGAGGCGATCAGCCACCTGCGCCGGGCCCTCGCCCTGGCAAGACAACACCACAATCACACCGACCAGGCGGACATCCACCGGATGCTCGCGCAGGCATGGGGGCAGTGGGGGGACGACCGGCAAGCACTGGAGCACACCGCCCACGCCCTGAGCATTTACCGCACACTCGGCAACCCCGTGTGGGAAGCCTGGACTCTCAACGAGATGGGTTGGTACGCCGCGCGGCTCGGCGACCACGACCAGGCCCGCGGCCACTGCGAGGCGGCGCTCACCCTGTTCCGCCGCCATCCTGACCCCACCGGTGAGGCGGCCACCTGGGACAGTCTGGGCTACATCGCCTACCACGCCGCCCACCACGAGACCGCCATCGACCACTATCAGCGGGCCGTCTCCCTGTACCGCGACCTCGGCCACACCTACGAAGTCGCCAAGACTCTCGACGGTCTGGGGCACCCGCACGCCGCCCTCGGCCAGCACGACCAAGCCCACGCGGTGTGGCGCGAGGCGCTGGAGCTGTACCGGAGTCAAGGACGCGACGAGAACGCCGCACGGCTGCAGCGGCAACTGGACGACCTCGAAGTGCATGACGACGGCGACCAACCACACCCGTCCGCCGAATCAGCCAAGTAGGTCCGGACGAACGTGCCCGCCAACTGTCCGGACCTGCATTGCGAACCGGTGCGCGGCGACGAGCATCGACAGTCCCCTGAGGCCGGGAACGCACAGCGACAGGTGGCGCTTGGTCGTTCAGCGGTTATGCAGCCACCAGGCGGGGAAACCTACAGGTCAGCTATCCACCGCTGACGCAAGGGATGAAGAGTCATCGTGACCGCGCACACCGTCCTCATCGGGTACGGCGCCGCCGGGCGCGCCACCCTCAGTGCGCTGACCACCGAAGTCCGGGTCCTGGGGTGCCCACGCAGGATCTTCCCGAAGCCGCCTTCGGGATCGAGTCGACGAACTCGACGGACCGCACCTTCTCGTACGGCGCGACTTCGAGGAGTGCACTTAGGCGCTTCCCGCCCTGTTCGCCAGAGCAAGCGGGTGGTAAATCGGTGGTATCTGAATGACCTGACGAGTGGTACCTTGGGTCGCAGTTGAGCGTCACGCAGGTGAGGAGCCCCGATGTCGTCCACCCGCTTGCTCTGGTCCGAGGCTCACAGCGTCACCATCCGGCTCAACGTGCACGAGATCGTCAGGCAGCTCAACGCTCACCTCGGCGCCACGCTGGTGGCGACCCTGGCCGGTGTGAGCGACCGGAAGCTGCCGTATCGCTGGGCCAAACCCGATGGTCCGGTACCGGGCGACTCGGCACTGCAACGGCTGCAGACGGCGCACCGGATCTGGCACGTGCTCAGCAAGAACGAGCCCGACCAGGTCGTACGCGCGTGGTTCATTGGCGCGAATCCGCTGCTCGACGAGACGCCGCCGGTGATGGCGTTGCGCGAGGGAGATCTCCGGGGCACGACCAAGGCCGCCGAGTCGTTCATCGACGGGACCTGGCACGGGTGAGGAGTCACCACACCTTGAGGCCGAGCTGGCTGGCGGCCCACATCAGCTGACGGTCGGCCGGGTCGACCGGAAGAGTCCTCCCGCGCCGCACGTGACGCCGGACCGCCTGCTCGACGTCTTCGCCGTGCCGAACGGGCGCCCACAGCGCCCAACAGCTCAGGTTCACACCGTGCTTGGAAACGTATCGAACTCCGCGTGGCCGGGATCCGTTCGTCAACGTGCACGTCGACAGCCAGGCCGCGGCGGCGCACGTCAACTGCCGATCACCGCCCAGCAGGTCCGACAGGTCGATCCGGTTCGAGTGATACCGCGCGGGCGACCACTCGCGAACAGAGCGCCTGAGCACACCGAGGTTCTCCGCCTCGGCGAGGTCCACGAAGTATTCGTCGCCGCACAGGAACACCTCCGCCAACTGCCGAATTTCACGCCATTCAGCAGGTATCCGCCCCGGTGACATGTGGAACAGGGTGTTCCAGTCGGCTGCCACCGGATCGTCGTTCTCGTCGACGTCTGGGAAGATCTCGTGCAACGGCAACGCGCTGGTGCGCAACTCCGCGTATGCCAGTGATTCGACGTAGGCACCGCGCTGTTCGGACGCGCCGTACAGGGTGGCATGCTCCGCGATGTCGAATCTTCCCCACGACTTGCCCACGTCCCCGCATCTGCGCGGTGGATTCAGTGGTGATCCATACTTCCTGTTGTACACCCTCCACAGAGAGGTCTTACCAGCCGGAACGACGACGAGACCGGTGTCGGGGCAACGCCGTCGACCACCTGGCAGGCCGGTGAGATCTTCGTGCAAGGGGCTACCTCCACGTTCTCGCGACTGTGTTCCACCTTGGAGAACGTACGCAGGCGTGTATCCGTTTCAATCCACGTTTACCTGTTCAGCGAAGCCGGCAACAAATCGATAAACAGTCGATCTATCGTGGAATACCACACTTCTTCACGGCGTGGCCAGGATTTGGCCACTCGGTATTTTCGGGACGAAGTGCTGCTCGAAGCTGTTGACCAGGACTGCCCGCCACCGCAGAGTGACGCCATGAACCGGGCCCTCACCGTGCTCACCGGTGGCGCGTTCCTGACGTAGCTGATCGGCGTGCTTGGCTCGGGCAAGTCGCCGGCCTCGCTGCCGTTCGGCGTGGCGTTCACGCTGGTGGGCACGATCGGCTTCGCGTGGGTGCGTGACCGCGACCGGTTGCCGTGGTCCATCGGGTGTGTCGACGCGCACGCCCCACAGACGGTCGGAGGGGCATTGTGGTCGCCGTACGGTGAAAGAGTTCGACGACGGCCCGGCGCGCTTCGAGAAGCTGCTCAGCGTGTTGTGACGCCGCATCGAGCGGAGACGGTGCTGCCTTCGTCGCGGGTGCTGACCCACGAGCTCGCGCAGCGTACTCATCGCCAACCATTGGTGTTGGAGCTACATGGCCTTGTACTTCAGGGGCTCTGCGGCTGACGACAACACCGTCGGGCGTCGGGCTCCGACCGGATCATGTTCGCCACGGACCATCCCTTCGGATCGATGGCGAAAGCGCGTGCGTTCCTCGATCAGCTCCCGGTGAGCGCAGCCGACAAGGCGCGGATCGCGCGCGACAACGCGGCGCAGCTCAATCCCACCCCCATCACGCATCGTCGTCGACCGCGACGCGATGACTGGTCTACCCCGAGTCGCCCTCCGCGCACCTGGGCGATGCACCAAGCCGCAAGATCGCGACCTACCCGCAGCGGCGCCGTGCCGGCCAGCCCGGGATCACCTTCCACGTCCTCTTCACTTCACCCGCATGACACCGCGCTCCAAGGTGGGGCCGCAAGCAACGGACGCAAACCGCGTCAAACCGCGCAGAGCAGAGCCCGCAACTCAGGTCTGTTGGCGGACGACTACGTCAGTTCAAGCCAATTCAGGGCCGTTCAGCAAGTTCACCCGTTCGTGGACGACCCCACTTGGCGTTAGTCAAAACGAAGGAGCCAGTGGCTCCTCATTCACTCCTTCATGCACCTGTTGATCACGGGATTGATGATCAAGCGAAGATCGTTTCGGGTGGATGAAAAAGCCCGCCGACCTGGGCTTTCACCCAGAACCAGCGGGCTGATTCAGACCGTCGGGACGACAGGATTTAAACCTGCGACCCCTTGACCCCCAGATACGGGTTCACAGGCCGCTGACCTGCAAAAACAGGCACGTTGAACGCAGTTCGGCGCACTTGACTGCGATCAAGTGACCCTAAACGTTGGTTGCGCGACGACCGTTGATCCACTCCTTCGCCCGACGCCGCTGAGGAATTTCTATCGACCGAACGGGGTCGCAGCGACCAGCACGAAACACTGATCAACCAGTGCTAGCGGCACACGCGCCAGGTCGATGACCAGTCTCACCTGCGACGCCATAGCAAAGCCCGCAGCAGCCTTGCCCAGTGCGTCGTTGCAGTCCATGCATGCCGTTACTAGGCCAGTGGCCGCCAGCGCCGCGCCTACCACCAGCATCCCTGCGGTCTCGTTGACCGACTCGCATTCGGCGCGCCCGATCCACGGCGTCCGGGGATCGACCGGCCACGGATCGCGGCCGGTCATCGGATCGACAGCCGCACGAAGTAGTGTCGCGGACACGCTCAGCGCGCAGGAGGTGGAATGGCTGACGCCGGGAGTTCGTCGATCCGCCTGCGCGTCCTCGACGCCGTGATGGACGGAGCGCTCAAGGATCTCGACCTCGGCAAACTCCTTGAGGTGCTGCTGACGAGCGTCCGTGAACTGTTCGCGGTCGACACCGCCACCGTCCTGCTCGTGGATCGAAGCGGCAGCCAGCTGGTGGCCAGGGCGACCTCAGGGCTGGAAGAGGAGGTCTTCCAGGGGGTGCGGGTGCCAGTGGGCAGGGGCTTCGCGGGCCGTGTGGCGCACCTCCGGGAACCGGTGCAGATCGGACACGTCGACGAGTCCACGGTGGTCAACCCGCTGCTGTGGGAGCACGGCCTGCGGGCGTTGCTCGGCGTGCCGATGATCGCCGAGGGCGAGCTGACCGGAGTCGTCCACGTCGGCAGCACCGCCTCACGCCGGTTCACCGACGAGGAGATCGAGGCGCTGGAACTCGTCGCCGATCGCCTGGCAGTAGCGGTCTACATGGACCGGACACGTTCCGAACGCGCCGCGGCCGCGATGTTGCAGGAAAGCCTGCTGCCCACTCGCCTGCCGAACACCGCGGGCTGGGAATTCGCGGCCCGCTACGTCGCGGGCGCGGAAAGCGGCGTCGGTGGCGACTGGTACGACGTGTTCGAGCTGCCCGGTGACCGCATCGGCGTGGTGATCGGTGACGTCGTCGGCAGCGGACTGCGCGCCGCTGTCGTCATGGGACGGCTGAGGAGCGCTTTGCGCGCCTACGCGTTGGAGTACCCCGATCCTGCGGAGGTGCTGGGCAAACTCGACCGGAAAGCCAGCCACTTCGAGCACGACACCATGGCCACCGTCGCGTACGCGGTCATCGACACGGCGGCTCACCGCATGAGCCTTGCCGTGGCCGGCCACTTGCCTCCGGTGCTCGCGGTGCCAGGAGTCGAGGCCCGCTTCGTTGCTGTTCACGTCGATCCGCCCATCGGATTCGATCTCGGTAGCACCGGCCGCCGAAGCAGCGCCATCGAGATGCCGCCGGGCTCCCTGATCGTCGTCTACACCGATGGTCTCGTGGAGCGCCGGGGGCAGGATCTCGACGCCGGTCTGGAGCGACTGCGCCGGGTTGTCACCCCGATGGGTCCAGAGGCGGCGTGCATCCAGATCATGGCCACCATGGTCGGTGACCAGCCGGCGACTGACGACATCGCGTTGGTGGCGATTCGCCACAGCGAGTGAAGTTGACGGCGTGCTCGACCGCGTCTCGGATCTCCGTGTCCTCTTCACGCCGGTCCGAGAGCGCCCCCGCAACGCTCCCCGGTCAAGTGCGCTTCGCCGCCGAGCGATTCATCACCACGGAGAGCGGGCATCCAGCACGCACCTGACCGCCAGCGGAAAGGCAGGGTGACGTTGATGAAGAGCAATGCCTCTTCCGGTCCGGCGCACGTTCTGGAGCTGGACCGCGACGTCGCCGATCTGGGCAGGGTTCGCAGGTGGACACACGCTGCTTTGACGGGCATACACCAGGACGATCTTGTCGACGTGCTGCTGGTCGTCACCGAGCTGGTTTCGAACGTCTACGACCACGCGCGGTTCCCGGCGCGCCTCTGGCTGCGCGCGGCGGCGGAGCCGTGCGTTGTCATTGTTTCGGTCGAGGACGCCTCTCCGTCGACGCCGGTGCTGCGACCGTCCTCGCCCGACTCGGCGCGCGGGCGTGGAATGATGATCGTGAACCAGCTGGCCAAGCGGTGGGGTGTGGTTCAGCGGGCGGTCGGGAAGTCCGTCTGGGCGCTGATCCCCTGTTCGCTCACGTCTTGAGTTCAGGCGGAGACGTCGAACCCTTGCCCGACTGCTAGCGACGCCTTTGAGGTGGCAGCGAGGCACGGGGCACGCACGGCGAGAGCGTTGGGCAAATTCGGCAACAGCGTGATGACGTGGTCCACGCCTGTCACCTGCAACGGCCCAAGTTCGAGCGGACGAGGCCCAGAGCAACAATACGCACCCCTGCTCCTACATGAACAGGATACGCACGGCAGAGCCCGAATGGTTCATTGCCGCGAGGCGGCACGCTCACGCTTCAGAATCTACGTGCAACAATTCGAAAGGCTGCGCAGGCGACAATGCGAGGATCTGTCATCAACTCGACGCGATGCCGTAACGGCCGAACGTGCGGTCCACCATCACAGAACAGCTTGTCCGGCGAGGGTCCATCGTGATCGCCGTGCGGGGCGAGGTCGATCTGCGCAGTGGTCCGTACTGCACGTTCGCCTCCAGGAGCACGTCCGCAAGGCGGGGTCCGGATCTCATCGTCGATCTCACCGCGGTGAGCTTCCTCGACATCGCCGGCCTCGCCACCTTGATGGCCGTGTGGGAGGCGACCATGACCGCTGAGGTCGAGTTCATCGTGGTGGCACGCACCCGCGCGGTTCTCCGGCGCTGAGGCTCGCTGGATTGGATCGCAAGTTCGAGTGGTCCCGACCTGGCTACGCGACGATGAGAGTGGTCACCGTTGAGTTCTCGCCATCGCCCGCGCGATACGCGACGACCTGATAGATGGCCGAGCCCGCCGGGGCGGTCGGATCGGTCCACTGCTCGGTGCTGCTGCCGATGACCAGCCCGACGCGGTCGAGTAGATGCGCCTCACCTGCCACGGTGTTCTCGACCATCAGGAACACCTGCACGTCCACCGCGCCCGCCGGGGCCTGTGCGGTGTAGTAGCTCGTCGTCCAGTCGGTGGTGGCGTCCACTGTGGCGTTGTTGGCTGATCCCAGGCGGCTCACGGCGCCGCTCGCGGTGGTGAAGGCGAGCCCGGCGCGGATCCGGCGTGGGGTGCTGCCTGCCTGGAAGGACGCGACCGAGGTGTAGGTGGCGCTCGCGGTCACCGGGAGCTTGCGGCTGTAGGTGCTGATCTGGCCGGAGCCGGTCGAGGTGAGGGCGAGCGAAGCGGTACCGATGGCACCCGCGCCACTGTTGCGGTTGAGCGTGGTGCGCGAGCCCGCGGTCCAGCCCGCTATATCGGTCTCGAAGCCCGTCTCTGCGTCGCTGAGCAGGTTTGCGGGGACTGTGGCGCTGCCCACCAGCAGGTTTGCGACCGGGTGGCCGTCGCGGTAGACGCGATAGCCGGCGATCGGCAGGCCCATGAGTGGATACGACTCGTTCCAGGCCAGCGTGGTGCGACCGCTCGCGACGAGTGCGGTCGGAAGCTGCGGGGCGAACGCGCCGTAGCGGTTGAGGGAGCCGATGACGCCTGTCGCGGTGTTGGGCGGGTCGGTCAGCACGGTGTTGGTGGGTGTCGTCTGCGCCTTGCGGGCGCCGATGTGGATGCCGTACCAGGTGGTCGGTACCGCTTGGTCGTCGACGATGCTGTTGCCGGTGATCTGGTCGCCGTCGCCGATGGAGATACCGATGCCGCAGGTGTCGAAGTTGTCATACGTGGTGCTCGCGCCGCCGAGGCCGCCGACGCCACCACCGCAAACCAGAGGCGATCTGGGCATCGCCACTGGAAGTTCTACGCATCGCGCTCCAGGCAGCCATGCTGGTCGGCGAGTGGGCGGCAATCCTGATCATCAGCGCCGCCTACACCGGAGCCCGCTGGGGCGAACTCACCGGACTCCAGCGCACCAACATCCACCTCGACGACGGCTTCTTCGTCATCGACCCGGACATCGGCGCCCTGCACGAAGTCGGCGGCAAGCTCTCCCTCGGCCCGCCCAAGACCGCCGCCTCCGCACGCACGGTCCCGCTGCCACCGTTCCTCATCGACATGTGGCGGTACCTGCTCGGTCTGCACAACCATCCGCACATCTTCGTTTCAGCGCAACATCAGCTACTACGCCGCTCCAACTTCGCGCGCCGCGCCATGCGCCCGGCCGCCGACGGCAACCTGCACATCACCACCCCGCTCATCCGCGTCCGGCCCGTCAAACCCGGCTTGGTGTTCCACGGACTGCGCCACAGCCAGAACACCTGGCTCATAGGAGACGGGATCCCCGAAGTCGCACGCGCACTCCGCCTCGGCCACAAAGGTCTCCGACAAGATCCGCGAGGTCTACGATCACGTCGCGCCCGAGATCGAAGCCAAGATCCTCACGTGCCTCCAGAAACGCTGGGAAGACGCACTGGCCGCACAGTTCCCGAACGGCCTCGCCTTCACCGACGAGAACCGCCTGTTCGCTCTGGCCAGCTAACGACTGCGAACTTGGACTCGTGGTCAGTCGACCAAACTCAGAGGCATGGCGCTCAGGACGCCTGTGAGGAGATCGTCAAGCAGACCGGGGAGCTGAGCGGGGAGGAGTTTGTCCGTGCACTGGCGGAGTTCGGCTGCTGACCACCAGCGTCGTTCGATCAGCCCGGCCTTCTCGTTCTCGGTGGGCTTGTGGGCTACCTTCGGCGCGGTGTCGGTGACGCGGCCAAGGAAGACGTGGACTTCGCGGTGGTGGTCGCGTCCCTTGTAGTGGAAGCGGGATTCGCGGATCCACGGTTTGCGGCCCAGCGACGGAATGATGAGTCCGGTCTCCTCCGCGACCTCGCGCAGAGCGGCATCTTCCGGCTTCTCGCCCTCGTCGAGGCCGCCGCCGGGCAGTTCCCACCAGTGATAGCCACGGTCGTGCGGATCGCAGGCGTGGATGAGCAGCACGCGGTCGTTGGCGTCGAGCAGCAGCACCCGAGCGCCGATGCGTGGGGTGGTAGCAGTGGTGGACATCCGGCGGGCGTTCCTCGCGGTCGGCTGACTGGACGACAGCGTGCGGGGGTGGCGCCGGAGTTCAGAACAGAGTTGGCTCCGGCTCGTTGAGCGCGTCGGCCGCCGTGGCGGGGTCAGACGTTAGCAGCGTCCGCTTCGCGCTCACTACCAATGTGACGGCGAGTCCCGAATGATCAGTCAGCGGGATCCGTCCTGCATGTTTTCCCTGGTCTCGTGGACGTACTCGCATGTCATGAGCCGCTACGCGACCGCTTGCGAGCCGTGGGCGTGGTCGTAGCGGTAGCCGGTGGCCGTAATGGATACGTCACAACCTGGTGGGGATGAACCCGGCGAGCCAGAACGTTCTCGTGAGTGAACACCGATGAGCAGAGGAGAATCACTGTGACGGAGAAGGCTGTTCTCGCGGGCGGCTGCTTCTGGGGCATGCAGGACCTGTTCCGCCGCCACCCCGGCGTCGTCTCCACCCGCGTCGGCTACACCGGCGACCCGAACACGCCGAACGCCACGTACCGCCGCCACGGCAACCACGCCGAGGCCATCGAGATCACGTTCGACCCGGAGAAGCTCAGCTACCGGCAGATCCTGGCCTTTTTCTTCCAGATCCACGACCCGTCGACCCGCAACCGCCAGGGCAACGACATCGGCGCCAGCTACCGCTCGGCGATCTTCTACGACACCGATGCGCAGAAGCAGGTGGCGGAGGCGACCATCGCGGACGTCGACGCCTCGGGCAAGTGGCCGGGCAAGGTCGTCACCGAGGTCACCCAGGCGACCGACTTCTGGGAGGCCGAGCCGGAGCACCAGGACTACCTGGAGCGCTACCCCAACGGGTACACGTGCCACTACGTGAGGCCGGAATGGCAGCTCGGCGAGAGGTAGAGATCGTCGCGCTGCACGTCTCACCCGTGCACGCCTACGAGGGCCGTCCGTCGGACGGCCCTCGTCCCGATCCGGAGCCTGTTTCGCGTGACGAGGTCGTCGTCCGCGCCGGCTTGGGGATCGTCGGCGACCGGTACTTCAACCACCCGGCGCACCGCAACGCGGCCGTCACGTTCATCACGGCCGAGTCTCTCGCACCGTGGCCGGTGGACCCGCTGGTGGCGCGGCGCAACGTCGTGGTGCGCGAGTTCGACGTCGACTCGCTGGCCCGGGGCACCGTGTTCCGCCTCGACAGTGGTGACGGACCGGTGCGGTTCGAGGTCCACCGCCCGGCCAGCCCGTGTGCATGGATGGACACCGTGATCGCACCCGGCGCCTTCAAGGCTTTGCGCGGCAAGGGCGGCATCCGGTGTGTGCCGCTCGACGACGGGGTCCTGCGCTCCGGGACGGCGGAGTTAACCATGGTGAGCACATGAAGTGGTTGCGCCGCAAGCCGACGATCACCGCCACGATCAACCGGGTCACCATGCTCAAGGCCGCTGTCGTGCTTCGAAGCGTCGGAATAAGAGGGGCACGGCAATGAGGTCGCGCAGCATCGGCACCTACCTGCCGATGCTGCGCGCCAACCTGGCTGACATCTCCCAGAGGCTCTAACCAAGCTCCGCAAAGCCTCCACGTTCATGTGCACAGCTGCAAGCTCGACAATGTCCGGACGATCTTCGGCCAGACCGGCCAGACTGGCCAGTCCGTCCGCACCTTGTCGCACGGAGTCAAAGACAACTCAAGTCCCCAATCCCTTGCCTAATTGGGATCGTGACGCCACTGTCGCAAGTTGTCCGGGTCACCGTTCGGCCTCCTGCAGTGGGTGCACGTCATCCGCCTCAACCGTCCACGACCCAACCAAGGCCAGCGGATGTCGCTCACCCGTCAGGACCTGCAATGCGGTGGCGACCTCCTCAAGACTCGCCTTGACGTAGATCGTGGTGGAGCCGCGCCAGAGGTTCCACTGGGAGTGTCCGGCGTAGGCGATGGCTACCGCCGTGCCGAAATTGCGCTCCACCCACGTCAAGGTGGTGTGCCGCAACCAGTGTGTACTGATGCTCAATTCTTCAACGGCCTTCACGTGCTTACCGACCCGATCCCACATCCTCTGATAACGGCGTCTGGTCAGCGGCCTGCCGTCAGGAAACCGCAACAGCGGACTCGTCCTGGCACTAACGCCACGCTCCTCCGCAAGATCGAGGAGCGCCTGCATCAGTGTCCGGGAGACCGGCTGAAAACGCAGCGTGCCCTTCTCCCTCAGCGTGATCAGCAACCGATCGGGGTCCAAATCCTGCAGAAGCAAACCCAGAGCGCCACCGGTTCGCGCGGCGGTCTCCAGGTGGAACCGAAGCAACAGACTGTCCAGCCGCGGATCGTGTCCAGTCCTAACAGCAGTCTGGACGATCTCCTGATACAGCTGCGGACTCAAAGCGTGACGCCGAGACTTGACTTTGCGGGGTTTGGGCACCCTCGCCATCAGGTCCTGCCGCGACGACAAAATCCCCTGATCCACTGCCAATCGGTACACGCGTTGCAGCGCATAATACGTGTGATGTACCGCGCTGCCGCCGTCGGCGTGGTTACGGCGTCGTTGCGCGATGGCGCGGACGTGCTCGTACAGTTCGTCCACATCGCGTGGGGTCGGCTCGTGCAGCCTGCGCGTGCCCCAGCATGTGACGATCGTGTTCCAGTAGGCGTGGTAGATGACCCGCGACGCCGGGGGCGCTGCGTCACGCACGAGGGGCATGAACTGCTCGAAGGTCGGTATGTTCTGCGGCCGCGCGGCAGCCAGGAGTTCTTCCGGCTCCACGTTCAAGTGCTGCATCATCTGGACCAACACCTGCACGTCGGCCTGGGTGCTACCCACGGCCATCTCCTGAACCTGCCGCATCCTGGGCCCGGTTGTCGACATGGGGCCCACGCCCGGATGAGAGCTCGCCGTCCTCAGGGGCGTCAGCAGAGTCGGGGGTCGTCGGAACGTCGAGACCAGGCGGCGCACCGGCGGGACGCATCCGCTCCACGATCCTTCTGGGATCGGGTAGCGCCTGATCCAAGGTCTCCAAACTGTGCAGTACCACGGCGGACATCGACGGTACCGCCACCACCAGTACCGGGTCGCCGGCGTCGTAGCCGCACCAGTGTCGCAATGGTGCGGGTATCAGCAGCATGTTGCGGGCGGTCAGCGTCCAGGTGCCCTGATTGTCACGGCGTACGACGATCTCATGGCTGTCGCTCACGCCGATGTCGACTCGTGTGCCCGGTGTCCACCCCAGCTGTGAGAACAGCCGCTGGTCGGTGAGCCTGCCGTCGGAGTCGAGCATCACCACCGCGTAGCGCCGTCGATACCGGTGCTTCCGTTGCACGACGGGCATTTCGCCGAGTCCGGGTGCCTCGGTCCGCCTCAGGTCCACTGCGCGTCTTGCGTGCGACGGTCCCGACGAGCCCGAAGGACCGTTCACTGGTCCATCACCGGACGCGGAGGCTCGCTCGGCCAAGGCGTGGCCGAACTCGAGCGCCGGGACGATTCCGTCACTCATGGGCGTCCCCGCGGTACTGCCTACCGGGACGAGCCGGGTGGTATTCCGTGCGACTCCCACAGGGTCGCACGGGCGCTCGAAGTGCCGCTGCTACGGGATCAGTCCCGGACGTGGGTGTGCAAGCGGGAACTCCAGCACCTGCCGGTAGGACAGCTGCGCCGGGTCGAAGACGATCTCGATGGCCTCGGCGTGGCTGCCGTGGTTGCGGTAGGTGGCGTTCGGGACGTCACCGCCCGTGTAGCCCACCCGCGTGGAGATGACGCCGGGGTGACGGCGGAACAGGTCTTGCATGCCCCAGAAGCAGCCGCCCGCGAGGACAGCCCTCTCGGAAACAGTGGCCATGTGGTCGCACGCTCCTCGTCTTCAGATCGATACGCACCCAGCTCAACACCGTCACGCCCCCGCGTCATCCCGAAGCGGGCTGTGACCCGTGACCGACGCGTGGTGACGCGCGAACTCGAGCGCGGTGCGGCCGGGCCTGCCGGTCACGCGTTCGACCGTGCCTGCGACCGGGATCCGCAGCCGCCCGGCCGCCACCTCGGCGAGCGCCGCGCCCAGGAACACGCCGTATTCCCGCGAGAATCCGTGGGTCGTCAGCACCTGGACGAACTCCTCCACCGGCACCGACGTGTACGTCACCCGCCTGCCCAGCCCCTCGGACAGCGCGGCGGCGACCTGGTGGTGGTCCAGCTCCTCGGGCCCGGTCAGCGGGAGCACGCCCTCCGGTCCCCCGTCCGCCAGCGCGGCCACCGCCACGTCGGCGACGTCGCGCACGTCGATCTGCGGGATGCGGCCGTCGCCGGCGGGCAGCCTCAGTTCACCCGCCTGGGTCATGCCGCGGAACGAGCCGGTGGTGAAGTTGTCCAGGAACCACGTCGGCCGCAGGATCGCCGAGCGCACCGGCAGCCGTCCGACTGCCGCCTCGGCCGCGCGCAGCGGGCTGTCCGGCTCCGCGCTGTCGACGTCGAGCGACGACAGCAGCACGATCCGGCGCACACCGCACGACGCGGCGACCTCCATGAGCCGCGGTGTGCGTTCCGCGGCGCCGGGGTGGTTGAACGGGATGATCACGTAGGCGGCGTCGCATCCGGCGAACACCGGCGCCCACGTCGACTCGTCGTCCCAGTCGAGCGGGAACCAGTCGCCGTGCGGCGGCGCGGACCTCGTCGCCGAGCGCACCTGCCACCCGCGCGCGACCGCGCCGGCCGCGACGTGCTGCCCGGTCTTCCCGGTCGCCCCGGTGACGACGACCGCGTAGTCAGTCATGCCGTCGACGCTAGCGATCAACCACGTCCCAGTGCTCCGGCAACCCGAACGTCGTACACGGTGACGCGCGCGGTCCGCGGGCTCACCACCGTCCCGGTCACCCCGTGACTCCTCAGGCGGGCCGGATGTTCATGTTGTGCTGGAACACGTTCGCCGGGTCGCAGGCGGACTTGATCTCGCGCAGCCGCTGGTAGTCGGCCGCGGTGTAGGCGGTCTCGACGGCGGCCGGGTCGTGCAGGAAGTTCAGGAACGAGCCGCCCGTCGCGTGCGGCCAGAGGCTCGACGCGGCGCTCTCCGGACCGTCCACGGTGACCGAGAACGGCACGTCGCGGTGCCCGACCGGACCTGCTCCGGCGGCCGGTCGGGCCATCGCGCCGCCCCAGTACCGAACCTCGACGGCGTTCGCCGCGGAAGCCACGCCGATCACGGTGTCCACCAGTTCGTCCGAAACGGACGTGAACAGCTCGAAGTTGCGCGGTGCGGTGCCGGGAACGCTCGCCTGCGGGTAGGTCACCTCGGCGAACGTGTCCCGCACGGGCGCACCCGGCCACAGCGGACGCAACGCGCGCCGGGCCTCGCCCTCGTCACCGAGGTAGGTCGCCCGCACCGCCACGTAGCCGCCGAACAGCGCGATCGTGCAGGTCAGCTCGTCCGGCATGACCGGCGCGTAGTCGCGGTACGCGGTGAGCAGCGCGGCCGCGTGGGAGATCGGGAACAGCGCCTGCCCGGCGAAGACCTCGGCGACCGGGTGCAGCCTGATCTCCAGCGACGTCGTCACGCCGAAGTTGCCACCGCCGCCGCGCACCGCCCAGAACAGGCCGGGGTTGCGGTCGGGGGTCGCCGTCACCAGGTCACCCGCGGCGGTGACGACGTCGGCGCGCAGCAGGTTGTCCGCGCCGAAGCCGTGCTTGCGCGACAACGAACCCAGCCCGCCGCCCATCGTGAAGCCGGCGACGCCGACCGTCGGCGACGAGCCGGACACCGGCGCCAGCCCGAACGGCGCGGCAGCGGCCAGCACGTCACCCCACACCGCGCCGGCGCCGACCTTGGCGATCCGGCGGTCCGGGTCGACCAGCACCGTCCGCATCCGGGTCGTCTTCAGCAGCAGGCCGCCGTCGGACGGGACGTGCGTGCCGTGCCCGGTGGACTGCACCGCGACCGGCAGGTCGTGCACCCGTGCCCAGGCCACGGCGGCTCGCACGTCCGCGGCGCTGGTCGCCTCGGCGATGACCCACGGGTGGGCGTCGAAGGACGGGTTGAGCGACGCGCGCTGGGTGTCGTACTCGTCGTCACCGGGACGGTGCACCGGTCCGCGCACGAGGCGGCTCAGGTCGGCGACGGGCCGGGCGATCAGCTGCTGGTTCATCGGCGTGGCCTTCCTCGTAGGTGCGCTCACCCCTGCGTCGAACGGACGCGCGCCGGATCGACACGACGAGCCGAACTCCCCGGACGTGACCCGAGTGCGCCGAACGCGCTAACCCGCCTGCGCGCATTGGGGAATAACCGGCAACCGTTTAAATCCTTCGGCTGGTGTGAACACGTCAACCGGCTTGGTGAGATTTCCTTGCGCGGCCCCCGACTTGTGCATCCCTGCTGCTTGAGCGGGCCGCAAATGGAGGAATTCATGCGGAGGGCGCATGCTGTCGCAACCGCTCTGGCCGGTTTGCTGGCGGCAGGAACAATCGCAACACCGTTAGCCCAAGCGGAGCCTGTCAATTCGCAACTGGCGGCCGTGTCCGAGACCGTCTACGTCGAGTCCGCGATGGACAGCGACAGCGACGGGCAGAAGGACCGGATCGCCGCGGACGTCATGCGGCCGGACTCGGGCGCCAAGGTGCCCGTGGTCATGGAAGCCAGCCCCTACTACGGACTCGGTGCCGCGGCGAAGGCCCAGCGGGACGTGCCGCGCGGGTTCAAGCGCTGGTACGACGAGTACTTCGTGCCGCGCGGCTACGCCGTCGTCGAGGTGGAGATGCAGGGCACGTCCCGTTCCACGGGCTGCCCGACCACCGGCGGCCCCGAGGACACCGCGAGCGTGCGCGCGGTGGTGGACTGGCTCAACGGTCGCGCGAAGGCGTTCTACGCCGACGGACGGCCCGCGACCGCGACCTGGAGCACCGGCAACGTCGGCATGCTCGGCGTGTCCTACAACGGCACCCTGCCCAACGCGGCCGCGGCGGCCGCGATCCCCGGCGTGAAGACGATCGTCCCGATCGCGGCGATCTCCAGCTGGTACGACTACTCCCGCGACCAGGGCATCGGCTACAGCGGACACACCAGCAACTACCCGCGCTACCTCGCCAACTACGTGATCAGCGCCGAGCAGAAGGCCAAGTGCGCACCGGTGATGGACCGGCTCGTGCGCGAGGACGGCGACGAGACCTACGACTACACGTCGTTCTGGAAGACCCGCGACTACAAGCAGACCGTTGGCAACGTGTCCGCGTCGGTGTTCGTGGTGCACGGCCAGGCCGACTGGAACGTCAAGACGTCGCACTTCGGCCGCTGGTGGAGCGAACTGGCCAAGCGCAACGTGCCGCGCAAGATCTGGCTGCACCGCGGCGGGCACCTCGACCCCATCGGGTTCCGGCAGGCCGAGTGGCAGCGCGTCATGGGCCTGTGGATGGACTACTGGCTCAAGGGCGTCGACAACGGGATCATGCGCGAGCCGATGGCCGACGTCCAGCGCCCCAACGGCAGCTGGGAGCAGTACGCGAACTGGCCGCAGCCCGGCACGAAGGACACCACGCTGTTCCTCGGACCGGCTGCGGGCGGGTTCTCGGGATCGCTGACGGCGACGCCCACCGGCACCGGGCAGACGCAGCAGCTCGCCAACAACACCAACCTGTCCGAGTCCGCCATGATGGCCAACCCGGAGACCGCCACCGCGGGACGGCTGGCCTACGTCACCGCACCGCTGAGCCAACCGGCCAAGCTGTCCGGTGAGGTCAGGGTGACCACCAGGATCGCGTCGAACCGGGCATCGGTCCCGCTCACCGCGCTGCTGGTGGACTACGGACCGGGCACGCAGCGGGTGATGACCGACCGTTCCCCGATCGAGCTGTCCACGGAGACCTGCACCCAGGCCGATCTCCGCGACCGCACCGGGTGCGCCCGGCCCGCGGCCGTCTCGGTGCGGGCCGTCACGGCGACGATGCTGTCGAAGGGCACCATCGACGCCAAGAACCGCAACTCGCTCGAGGTCGCGACTCCGGTGCCCACCGGCGGAACCGTGGACGTGACCTGGCGGATGCACCCGAAGGACTTCGTCATCCCGGCGGGTCACCGGATCGGCATCGTCATCGTCACCAACCACACCGGCTACGTCGGTGCGGACAGCGCGGCGGCCGGTGGCCTGCTGAACGTCTCGCTCGGCGTCAGCAAGGTCGTGCTGCCGGTGGTCGGCGGTGCAGTGATCACTTAGCGGGAACCGGTGTGGTCCACGCGCCCCGAGCACGTGGACCACACCTCGCTGGTTGGCTCTAGTTGGGTCGGGTGCCGAGCACGTCGGCGACCCCGGTCGTGGTGGCACTGGACTGGCGGACCGTGCCCTTGCTCAGCACGCCGTCCACCGCGACGACCTCGCGCCAGCCGATGAACGCGCCGTCGGCCGGGTTGATGATGATCTCCTGGAAGTCCTCGCCGACGCGGATGCCGAGCGCCATGCCCTCGGCGCCGTCCAGGTTGGCCCTGTTGTCGGTGATCTGGATGCCTGCCGCGTTGGCGAGCGCGCGGTACAGGAGCGCCCGCTGGGCCGCGGGGATGCGGCCGCTGGTCAGCGCGTCCCTGACGAGGGTGAGCGCACCGGCGTCGCCGTTGCGGCCGTCCGCGACCAGGCGCCGGTAGAGTTCCTTCGGGTCGGTGGGCAGCGCCGCGAGGAACTCGGGCGTGGGGTTGTTCCAGCCCCCGTGCGTGCAGCGGTCCGGGGTGTCGGCCGAGAAGTACCCGAAGTTGCCGCAGCGTGCGCGGAACTCGCCGTTGCGGCCGCCGTTGCCGGGCGGCGTGCCGGTGCCCTCGTGGCCGGGCAGCCACTCGGTCGGGCCGTCGTCGACCTGACGCTCCATCCACTCCTGGCGCGGATCGGTGGGGATCCACGCCTCGTTCAGCACACCGCTGGCGTAGGCCTCGTCGGTGCCCCAGCTCAGGGTGATGCCCCGGTAGCGGCTGCGGACGTAGCGGTACTGCGACGGCGAGAGCAGCTGGTCGGACACGCCTGCCGCGAGGTCGGCGGCGCGGTTGAGCGACTCGGCGGCCGTCGCGGTCGAGCTCGGGCCGTTGCCGGTGAAATCGACCGTCTGCAGCACGAGGCCGCCCGCGCTCAGCACCGCGACGGCCGCTGCGGCCACGAGCCACGGCGTGCGGCGCTTCGGCGCCTGCCTGTGAATGCGCAGTGCCGTGGCGAGTTCGAGCTTGCCCTTCGCGACGTCCACTTCGGACAACGTCGGCTCGTCGGCGACGGCGTGGCCGAGTGCCGCGTCGAGCAGCTGGTCGAGTGACTGGTCACGCATGGTTCTCCCCCTTGGTGTCGGTCTCGGCGATGCGGGTGCGCAGACGGGCCCGCGCGCGGTGCAGCCTGGTGCGCACCGTGGCGACCGGGACGTCCAGCGCGACCGCGATCTCGGCGGGCGCGAGCTCCGCCCACGCGGTGAGCAGCAGCACCTCGCGTTCCTCGATCCGCAGGTCGGCCAGCCAGCCGGTCAGCGGCCCCGCCAGCAGCGCCGCGTCGGCCACCGCGGTGGCCTGGTCACCGATGTCGGCCACGTCGGTCCGGGCGGTGTGCTCCCGGCTCCACGCCCGCAGCTTGCGCTCCTCCGAACGCACGTGTCTGCGGAGCAGGTTCGTGGCCACCCCGTAGAGCCAGGCCCGCGCCGCGTCGGCGGCGAACGGCTGGCCCGCGCGCTGGTCCCACAGCACCAGGAACGCCTCGGAGACCACGTCCTGCGCGGCGTCGGCGCCCACGCGCCTGGCCACGTAGCGGTGCAGCCTCGCGGCGGTCGACTCGTACAGCGTCAGCAGCGAGTCCTCGTCCAGCACCGGCGGTGCCGGTGGTCGTATCGGCGTCATCGGCGCCACGTCGCTTCGCACACCGGTTCCTGCCCGCGCCTGCCCCCCGCGTTCCCGGCGTGTGGTCACCGCCACATCATCGAGGGGACTCCGGGAAACCGCCGCGCGTACCGTCGGGGTGGACTCGGAGGGGGAATCTTGACCGCAGGCTTCATCCGGCACGTGCGGCTCGCGCCCGACGCGGACACCGGCCGGTACCCGTTCACGCTGCCGGTGGTCCGCTCGCTGGTCGGCGAGGAGCTCGAGCTCGACCCCGGCGTCACGTTCCTGGTCGGCGACAACGGTGCGGGCAAGTCCACTCTGGTCGAAGCGCTCGCCGTGGCCGCCGGGTTCAACGCGGAGGGCGGCTCACGCTCGTTCCGCTTCGCCACGCGCGCGACCGAGTCGAGCCTCGGCGACGATCTGATCGTCCAATGGGGACTCCGCAAGCCGCGCAACGGCTTCTTCCTGCGCGCCGAGTCGTTCTACAACGTGGCGTCCGAGATCGAACGGCTGGACGTGGTCGACGCGTACGGCGGCCGTTCGCTGCACGAGAAGTCGCACGGCGAGGCGTTCCTCGCGCTCGTCACCCACCGCTTCGGCCCGAACGGGCTCTACCTGCTCGACGAACCGGAAGCCGCGCTGTCACCCCGCGGCTGTCTCGCGCTCATCGCCCGCATCGCCGAACTGGTCGAGCAGGGCAGCCAGTTCGTCATCGCCACGCACTCCCCGATCGTGCTGGCCGTGCCGGGCGCGCGCATCCTGCAGATCGACGCGGACGGCGCGATCGAACGCGTCGAGTACGACGAGGCGGAACCCGTCGCGATGACGCGCGGCTTCCTCGCCGACCCGAACCGCTTCCTGCGGCACCTGGTCGGCTGACGTCTGTCTGCCTAGGTTGGTCGCACGTGGCCACCCCGGGAGGTAGTCGTGCTGGGTCTGGAACTCGTCGTCGTGCTGGGCGTGTGCGTGCTGGTGTGCAGCGCGGTGGCCGGTCGGCTGCGCGTCGCTCCACCCGTCCTGCTCGTGTTCTGCGGCGCTGCGCTGGGCTTCGTGCCCGCGTTGCGGGTGATCAGCCTGCCGCCGGAGGTGATGCTGCTGCTGTTCCTGCCGGCGCTGCTGTACTGGGAGAGCCTGACCACGTCGCTGCGCGAGATCCGCAGCAACCTGCGGCCGATCGTGCTGCTCAGCACCGGTCTCGTGGTCGCGACGGCCGGTGCGGTGGCGTGGGTGGCGCACGGACTCGGCCTGGACTGGGGGCCGGCGTGGGTGCTCGGCGCGGCGGTCGCACCCACGGACGCGACGGCTGTGGGCGTGATCGCGCGAGGGCTGCCCCGCCGCACGATGACCATCCTGCGCGCGGAGAGCCTGATCAACGACGGCACGGCGCTGGTGATCTACGGGATCGCCGTCGGCGTGACGATGGGCGAGCTCCAGCTCAGCACGGGTCAGGTCGCCTGGCGCCTGCTGCTCGCCTACGCGGGCGGCGCACTGGCCGGGTTGCTCGTCGCGTGGCTGGCGGTGCAGGTGCGGCGGCGGCTCGACAACCCGGTGCACGAGAACGTGGTCAGCGTGCTGACGCCGTTCACCGCGTTCCTGGCCGCCGAAGTGGTGCACGGATCCGGTGTGCTCGCGGTCGTGATCTGCGGCCTGGCGCTGAGCCAGATCGGCCCGCGCCTGATCCGCGCCGACACCCGCCAGCAGGCCGAGGCGTTCTGGCGCCTGGCCACGTTCCTGCTCAACGGCGCCCTGTTCGTCCTCATCGGACTCCAGGCGCACGGCGCGGTGCGCGACCTGACGACCGCCGAGGTCGGCGGCGCGCTCGGCGCGATCGCACTGGTGTCCGCCGCCGTCATCGGCACGCGATGGGCGTGGAGCTACACGACTCCGTACATCATCAGAGCGCTCGACCGCCGTCCGCAGCAACGACTGCGCCGCGTCGGCGCCCGCCAGCGCAGCGTCAGCGCGGTGTGCGGTTTCCGCGGCGCCGTCTCGCTCGCCGCGGCACTCGCCGTGCCCGAGATGACCAACAACGGCACCCCGTTCCCCGGCCAGCACCAGATCGTCCTGATCACCTCGGGCGTCGTCGTGGTGACACTGGTGCTCCAGGCGCTCGCGCTCCCGTTCGTCGTGCGCTGGGCACACCTGCCCGCCGACACAGAGCTGGACGAGGAGCGCAGGCTGGCCGAGGCCACCGCGTCGGAGGCCGCGTTCGAGGCACTCCCCCGCCTCGCCGCCGAGCTCGGCGTCAGCGAGCCGGTGGTCACCAGGGTGCGCGCCGAGTACGACCACCACCTCGAGGTGGTGCGCGCCAACCCGGACACCGACGATCCGCTGCGGCGCGCCGAGGCCGAGTACTCGGCGCTGCGGCTGGAGCTGATCGCGCACAAGCGCGCCACCGTCGTGCGGCTGCGCGACGAACGCACCATCGACGACACCGTGCTGCGCCTCATCCAGGCCAAGCTGGACGTGGAAGAGGTCCGCCTGTCCCGACGTGAGGTGGACGACTAGCTCCTAGGATGACCGCATGACCGAGACGGCGAAGCCCCGGCGTCCCGGCGCGCGGATCGAAGAAGTCGCCCGCGTGGCCGGGGTGTCGAAGTCGACCGTCTCGCGGGTCATCAACGGCGAGCCGTACGTCAGCGCCAAGGCTCGCGACGCGGTGCACGAGGCGATCGCGAACCTCGGGTACAGCCCGAACCAGGCGGCCCGCTCACTGGCGGGCAACCGGGCGAACGCGATCGCGCTGCTGGTGTCCGAGCAGGGCAGCCGGGTGCTGAGCGACCCGTTCTTCGCCGGCGTGCTCCGCGGTGTGCACGCCGAGCTCGCCGGGCGGCACATGCAGCTGCTGATGATGATGAGCCAGCCGGAGGACGTCGAGGACCTCGTCGCCTACCTCGGCAGCGGCCACGTCGACGGCGCGCTGCTGATCAGCCTGCACGGCGACGACCCGCTGCTCGGGCGGCTGCACGAGATCGGCCTGCCACTGGTGGTCGGCGGCAGGCCGCTCAGCACGACACCCGTGCCGTTCGTCGACGCGGACAACTTCAACGGCGCGCTCGAGGCCGCGCGCCACCTGGTCTCCCTCGGGCGCAAGAGGATCGCGACGATCGCGGGCCCGAGCGACATGGCGGTCGGCGCGGATCGGCTCAGCGGCTGGCGGCGCGGGCTCGGTGAGGCCAGGCTGGCCGCGGATCTGGCCGTGCACAGCGACTTCACGCCCGAGGGCGGTGCCCGCGCGATGGACGAGCTGCTCGGCAGGGCGCCCGATCTCGACGCGGTCTTCGTCGCGGCCGACATCATGGCGCTCGGCGCGTTGCAGGTGCTGCACGCTCGGGGCATCCGGATCCCCGAGGACGTCGCGGTCGTCGGGTTCGACGACTCCGTGCTGGCGTCGACGGCGACGCCACCGCTGACCACCGTCCGGCAGGACGTCGAACAGCTGGGCCGCACGATGACCTGGCGGCTGCTGGCCGAGCTGGCCGGGGAGGACGGGCTGCCACCATCGCTGCTCCTGCCCACCTCGCTGGTACGTCGCACGAGCGCCTGACTCTGGGACCGTTCCCAGAAATCGACCCGGACGGCAGAGTCGCCCTGCGGTTTCACCCCTTGACACCCTCGAATGACCGGAGTCACACTCCTCCACGTCTGGGAGCGCTCCCAGAATCTGCCTGCCGAGACCAGAGGAGTTCTCCGTGCGACCACGCCGTTGGGTCAGCGTGCTGGTCTGTGCCGCCGCCGCGTCCGCCGCCGTCACCGCCTGCGGTTCGGGCGGGGCGAGCCAGACCGCCGACGGACGGACCGAGCTGACCATCGCCACCTTCAACGAGTTCGGCTACGAAGGCCTGTTCTCCGAGTACGAGGCCGCCCACCCGGACATCAAGATCACCCAGCGCAAGACGGGACAGGGCGGGCCGCACCACCAGAACCTGTTCACCAAGCTGGGCGCCGGATCCGGGCTCGCCGACGTCGAGGCCGTCGAGGAGGGCTACCTGAGCCAGGTCATGGCGAAGGCGAGCCAGTTCAACGACCTCAAGGAGATCGGCCCGAAGGACCTCTCCACGAACCGCTGGCTCGACTGGAAGACCGCCGCCGCGACCACCAGGGACGGCAAGCTGATCGGCTACGGCACGGACATCGGGCCGCTGGCGATGTGCTACCGCAAGGACCTGTTCGACAAGGCCGGTCTGCCGTCGGACCCGGAGGCGGTCAAGGCGCTCTTCGCCACGTGGGAGAGCTACTTCGCGGCCGGTGAGCAGTTCACCGCCCGCTCCGGTGGCGTCGCCTGGTTCGACAACGCCGCGCAGATCTTCAACGCCATGCACAACCAGCACGAGGTCGGCTACTTCGACAAGTCCGACAACCTGGTCGTCGAGACGAACCCGGACATCAGGAAGGACTGGGACGCCGTCACGTCGGCCGTCGCGAAGGGGCAGTCCGCGAAGCTGGTCGCGTTCAGCCCCGAGTGGAACACCGGGTTCAAGACCGGCGCGTTCGCCACGAAGACGTGCCCGTCGTGGATGCTCGGCGTGATCGAGAGCCAGGCGGGCCCGGAGAACAAGGGCAAGTGGGCCGTCACCGACGCGTTCCCGGACGGCGGCGGCAACTGGGGCGGCTCGTACCTGACCGTGCCGAGGCAGGGCAAGAACACGACCAAGGCCGCCGAGCTCGCCGCCTGGCTGACCGCGCCGGAACAGCAGATCAAGGCGTTCCAGGCCAAGGGCACGTTCCCCAGCCAGGTCGACGCGCTGAAGTCGCCCGCGCTGCTGGAGCAGACGAACCCCTACTTCGGCGACGTGAAGGCGGGCGCGCTGTTCGCCGCGCAGGCGGGGAAGGTCGCCGCCGCGCAGTACAAGGGCCCGGCCGACGGGCAGCTCCAGGAGAACGTGTTCAGCCCGGCGCTGCAGTCCGTCGAACAGGGCAAGAACGCCGGTGAGGCGTGGCTGACCGCGGTCGAGGGTGCCGAGAAGGCAGCCAAGTGACCGTCGTGCTGACACCGGTGGACCGCGGGCGGGCGGAGGAGGCCCGCCCGCGGCCCCCGCGACGGCATCGTCTGTCCGCATTGGACACGAAGGTGTCGCCGTACCTCTTCGTCGCGCCGTTCTTCGTCCTGTTCGCCGCGATCGGCCTGTTCCCGTTGCTGTACACGGCTTACGTGTCGCTGTTCGACTGGGAGCTCGGCGCGGACGACCCGGCGTTCATCGGCGTCGAGAACTACACGACGCTCGTCGGGGACGAGCAGTTCTGGAACGCGCTGTTCAACACGTTCAGCATCTTCGTGCTCTCCAGCGGACCGCAGATCATCATCGCCGTGCTGCTCGCGGCACTGCTCAACGCGAACCTGCGCGCCCGCACCGCGTGGCGGATGGGCGTGCTGCTCCCCTACGTCGCCAGCCTCGTCGCGCTGACGATCATCTTCGGCACCCTGTTCGGGCCGCAGTACGGCCTGGTGAACGAGGTGCTCACCGCGGTCGGCATCGGGCCGGTCGACTGGCAGGCCGACACGTTCGGCAGCCACCTCGCCATCGCCTCCATGGTCAACTGGCGGTGGACCGGCTACAACGCGCTGATCGTGCTGGCGGCGATGCAGGCCATCCCGCGCGAGGTGCACGAGGCCGCACTCGTCGACGGCGCGGGCGCGCTGCGGCGGTTCTTCAGCATCACGCTGCCGATGCTGCGTCCGACGATCATCTTCGTCGTGGTCACGTCGACCATCGGCGGTCTGCAGATCTTCACCGAGCCCAAGCTGTTCGACCCGTCCGGCGGCAGCGGCGGCGGCGCGGAGAACCAGTACCAGACGGTCGTGCTCTACCTGTACCAGTCCGCGTTCCAGAGCTTCGACCTCGGCTACGCCTCCGCGATCGCCTGGGTGCTGTTCCTCGTCGTGATCGTGATCGCGGGCCTCAACTTCCTGCTCACCAGGCGGCTCGCGTCGACGTCGTCGGAGGTGCGGCGATGACCCGCAGGCCCTCGTTCACCGTCTACGGCCTGCTGGCCGCGTTCGTGCTCGGGTCGGCGTTCCCGTTCTACTGGTCGTTCCTGGTGGCCAGCCGGGACAACAGCGCGCTCACCGGCGACTTCACGCTGGTCCCCGGCGGCAACTTCCTGCGCAACGCGTCGCGGGTGGTCGACACCATCCCGTTCTGGAAGGCGCTGGGCAACAGCATCATCGTCTCCGGCACGGTCACGATCTCCGTGGTGCTGCTGTCGAGCCTCGCCGGGTTCGCCTTCGCCAAGCTGCGGTTCCGCGGCCGCGGCGCGCTGCTGCTGTTCGTGATCGCGACGCTCGCCGTGCCGACGCAGCTCGGCATCATCCCGCTGTACATGGCGATGGCGGAGTTCGGCTGGGCGGGCGAGCTCGAGGCCGTGATCGTGCCCAACCTGGTGACCGCGTTCGGGGTCTTCTGGATGCGCCAGTACCTCGTGGACGCGGTGCCGGACGAGCTGGTCGAGGCCGCGCGGATGGACGGCTGCAGCCTGTGGCGGGTGTTCTGGCACGTCGGCCTGCCCGCCGCGCGGCCGGCAGCGGCCATGCTCGGTGTGTTCACGTTCATGCAGTCCTGGAACGACTTCCTGTGGCCACTGGTCGTGCTGAACGCCGACAACCCGACCATCCAGGTGGCGCTGGAGAAGCTGCAGAGCGGCTACTACGTCGACTACTCGCTCGTGCTCGCCGGGACCACGCTCGCCACGATCCCGGTGCTGCTCGTGTTCATCGTCCTCGGACGGCAGATCGTCGCCGGGATCATGCAGGGTGCCGTGAAGGGGTGAAGGTGGAGAGAATCGTTTTCCCGCAGGGTTTCCTCTGGGGAGCCGCGACCGCGGCGTTCCAGATCGAGGGAGCGACCACAGTGGACGGCCGAACGGACTCGATCTGGGACGCGTTCTGCCGGGTGCCCGGCGCGGTCGTCGGTGGCGACACCGGCGAACCGGCTGCCGACCACTACCGGCGGTTCGAGCAGGACGTGCGGATGATGGCCGACCTCGGGCTCAAGTCCTACCGGTTCTCCGTCGCGTGGCCGCGGGTGCGCCCGGACGGTGGCGCGGTGAACCAGGCCGGGCTCGACTTCTACCGGCGGCTGGTGGACACGTTGCTGGACAACGACATCCTGCCGTGGCCGACGCTCTACCACTGGGACCTGCCGCAGCGGCTCGAGGAAGCGGGTGGCTGGGCGGTGCGGGACACCGCGTACCGGTTCGCCGAGTACACCGCGTCGGTGGTGGCCGCGCTCGGCGACCGGGTTGGCACGTGGACCACGTTGAACGAGCCGTGGTGCTCGGCGTTCCTCGGCTACGCGGCGGGGATCCACGCGCCGGGCCGCACCGATCCGGCTGCCGCTGCCGCTGCCGTGCACCACCTGCTGCTCGGGCACGGACTCGCGGTCGGGGTGATCCGCGAGCTGGTCCCGTCCGCGCAGGTGGGCATCACGCTCAACATGTACCCGATCATCGCCGCCGACCCCGAGGCGTCGGACGTGGCGCGCAGGCTCGACGGTCTCCAGCAGCGGATCTTCCTCGACCCGCTGCTGCGCGGCTCCTACCCCGCCGACGTCGTGGCGGACCTGGCGCCGTACGGCTTCTCGGAGCACGTTCGCGACGGCGACCTGCGGGAGATCTCCGCGCCGATCGACATGCTGGGCGTCAACTACTACACCGAGCACTACGTCAGCGCGTCGCCGAACGGGGCGGCCGGGCCCTCGCCGTGGGTGGGTGTCGAGCACGTGTCGTTCCCGCGACGCGACGCGCAGCGAACCGACATGGACTGGGAGGTGCGGCCGGACGGCCTGACGTCGGTGCTGCTGCGGCTGCACGAGGAGTACCCGCGGCTGCCGCTCTACATCACGGAGAACGGGGCGGCGTTCCGCGACGAGGTCTCGGGTCAGGGCGTCGAGGACGCGGACCGGACCTCCTACCTCGCGTCGCACCTTCGAGCGGCGCACGCGGCGATCGCGGCCGGTGTGGACCTGCGCGGCTACTTCTGCTGGTCGCTCATGGACAACTTCGAGTGGGCAGAGGGGTACGCGAAGCGGTTCGGCATCGTGCACGTGGACTACGAGACCCAGGTGCGGACGCCCAAGATGAGTGCCAGGTGGTTCGCGCGGGTGGCGCGGGACAACGCACTGGTCGCGGTGCCGTGAGCGGCAGGCGCCCCGGCCCGCGGATCGAGGAGGTCGCCCGCGTGGCCGGGGTGTCGAAGTCGACCGTCTCCCGAGTGATCAACGGCGAGCGGCACGTCAGCGCGCGGTCCCGCGACGCCGTCCACCGCGCGATCGCCGGCCTCGGCTACCGCCCGAACCACGCCGCTCAGACGCTCGCGGGCAGCAGGGCCAACGCGATCGCGCTCGTGGTGTCCGAGCACGGCAGCCGGGTGCTCAGCGACCCGTTCTTCGCCGGCGTGCTGCGCGGTGTGCACGCCGAGCTCGCCGGGCAGCGCACGCAGTTGCTGCTGATGATGACCAGCCAGACGGACAACGGCGACCTGGTGGCCTACCTCGGTGGCGGCCACGTCGACGGCGCGCTGGTGGTCAGCCTGCACGGCGAGGACCCGCTGCCGCGGATGCTGCGCGACACCGGACTGCCGCTGGTGGTGTGCGGCCGCCCGCTGGCGGGCGACTGCGTCCCGTTCGTCGACGCCGACAACTTCAACGGCGCGCTGCTCGCCGCCCGGCACCTGATCTCACTGGGCCGCACCAGGATCGCGACGATCGCGGGACCTGCGGACATGGCCGTCGGCGCGGACAGGTTGAGCGGCTGGCGGCGCGGCCTCTCCTCGGCGGGCATCGCCGCGGACCTGGTGGTGCACGGCGACTTCACGCCGGAGAGCGGCGCGGTCGCCATGGCGCAGCTGCTCGATCGCGCACCGGACGTCGACGCGGTGTTCGTTGCGGCGGACATCATGGCGCTGGGCGCGTTGCAGGTGCTGCACGCGCGCGGGCGGCGGATTCCCGGCGACGTCGCGGTCGTCGGGTTCGACGACTCCGCCCTGGCATCGACCGCGGTGCCTCCGCTGACGACCGTCCGGCAGGACGTGGAGCAGCTCGGGCGCACGATGACGTGGCGCCTGCTGGCCGAGCTGGCAGGCGAGGACGGGCTGCCGCCGTCAGTGCTGCTGCCCACCTCACTCGTGCTCCGCTCCAGCGCCTGACAGGCTTGCGAACGGATCCGCGGGCTGCCACGCGACCGGCAGCACCACCTCGACGCCGTCGGCATCCGCCAGCGGCACCAGGTGCGCCATCGTGCGGTCGAGGTCGTCGACCAGGAACGGCAACGGGCGCAACGGCTTGTCCAGGGTCGTGAAGAAGTCGTCCCAGTGCACCAGCACGACCCGGCGTGCCCCGGTGGCGCGCACGACCTCGTCCCAGTAGGACTCGATGAACTCCGCGGGCTGCTTGCCGAGCATGCCGACACCGAGATAGACCACGTCGGCAAGCCGCCCGCGGAACATGCCCGGCCGGTAGTTGGCGCTGGCGTGCAGCAACACCGTCCCGCTTTCGTGCGAGATGAGGATCGAGTAGGCCGTGCCGGTCCGCCACGCCCCGCTCCTGGCAGGCGGGACGAGCGGCGCGTCGACCGTGCCGGGGTACCGGTCGCCGTGGCTGTGCACCGACTCGAGGAACGTCAGCTCGAAACCACCGTACGTCACGACGTCCCCGTCACCGACGACGCGCAACCGCTCCTCAGGCACGCCGAGCCCGCGTCCGATGTTCGCCGTGGACTCCGAACCGACCAGCTCGGCTCCCGTCAGCCCGGCCCACACCGGTGCGTCCAGCGCGTGGTCGTAGTGCGAGTGGACGCACATCACCGCGGCGATGTCCGGTGCGCCGAGGCGTTCGAACGCACCGCGGACCGCGGCCTCGTCGGGCGCGATCTTTCCGAGGCCAGTGCGCAGCAGGCCTGGGCGGGTGACGAAACCGTCGCTGAGGATCGCGGTGTGCTCGTCGCGCAACAGGAGCGAGCTCGTGCCGAGGAACCAGGCGGTCACCTCGGCTCCGGCTGCGACGGGCTGCTGGTTCGCATGCAGGCCCGGCCTGCTGAACGGGAACTTCACAGCGCACATCCCACCACGGGCCGCACGTCAATTCGGTCGGCCGTTCCGGCGCGCGCTGATAACGTTCCGCGGTTGGAAGGTGTTCGCGCGAAAGGAGAGCGGCGTGAGGTGCGCAGTCGAGTTCCCGAGTCATGTGGATCTCTCGACCGCACTGGAGCCGTTCGTCCATGCACCATCTGAACATCGGCATTCTCGCGCACATCGACGCCGGTAAGACCAGCCTCACCGAGCAGCTGCTGCACCACGCGGGCGTCATCGACCACGTGGGCCGGGTCGACACCGGCGACACGCAGACCGACTCGATGGACCTGGAACGCAGGCGCGGCATCACCATCCGCTCCGCCGTCGTGTCGTTCGTCGTCGGCGACACCCGGATCAACCTGATCGACACGCCCGGCCACCCCGACTTCATCTCCGAGGTCGAGCGCGCCCTGCGCGTGCTCGACGGCGTCGTCTTGGTCGTGTCCGCCGTGGAAGGCGTGCAGGCGCAGACCCGCGTGCTGATGCGCGCGCTCACCCGCCTACGCCTCCCGGTCGTGATCTTCGCGAACAAGATCGACCGCACCGGCGCCCGCGACACCGGCCTGCTGACCGAGCTCACCGACCGGCTCGGCGTGGCGTGCGTGCCGATGTCGTCAGTCGACGCCATCGGCACGGCCGCCGCCCGCACCCGGCCCGCGACGTCGTGGCCCGCCGAGATCTTGGCCGAACACAGCGACACGTTCCTGTCGGCCTACCTCTCCGACCGTCCCGTACCCGCCGAGGACTACCGAGCGGAGCTGGTCCGCCAGACCCGGCTAGGCCTGGTCGCACCGGTGTACTTCGGCTCGGCGCGGACCGGTGAAGGCGTCGCCGAACTGGCCACCGGCCTCCCCGAACTCCTCGCCACCACACCGGATCCGAGGCCCGAGCTGCGGGCGAGCGTGTTCAAGATCGAGCGCGGCCGGGCCCGCGAGAAGATCGCCTACGTCCGGGTGTTCTCCGGCTCCCTCGGCGCACGCGACCACGTGCAGGTGCACGGCGAGGTCACGTCCGAGGCGAAGGTGACCGCGGTGCGGGTGTTCGAGCACGGCGTGGACACAGTCGAAGCACGTGCGGAGACCGGCCAGATCGCGAAGGTCAGCGGCCTCAAGGACATCCGCATCGGCGACCACATCGGCGTCGCCGGCCGGGCCGACGCGGCGCACTTCCCGCCGCCCGGCCTGGAGACCGCGGTGCACCCGGCCAGCCCAGGCCTGTTCGCCGCTCTGCAGGAGCTGGCCGAGCAGGATCCCCTGATCACCGTGCGGCAGGACGACCACACGATCACCGTCCGCCTCTACGGCGAGGTGCAGAAGGAGGTCATCCGCGACCTGCTCGCCGAACAGCACGGCCTCACCATCGAGTTCGCCGACACGAGAACCATCTGCGTAGAACGCCCGACCGGCACCGGCACGTCGGTGTGGGAGATCGGCGACGGCCGCAACCCGCACTACGCGACACTGGGTCTGCGCGTAGCACCCGGCACCGGCCTCACGTTCGCACTGGAAGTCGAACTCGGCTCACTACCCCTGGCCTTCCACAAGGCGATCGAGGAGACCACGCACGCCGCACTCACACGCGGCCCGCTCGGCTGGGAGGTCGTCGACGTCGCGGTGACCGTGACGCACACCGGTTACCTCAGCCCGGTCAGCACCGCGGGCGACTTCCGCAAGGTCACCCCGCTGGCACTGCACGAGGCACTGCGGCGCGCGGGCACCGAGGTGCTCGAGCCGATCAGCCGCTTCGAGCTGGAACTGCCTGCCGACACCGTGCCAGCGACCCTGTCCCGCCTCGTCGAGCTGGGCGCCGTCGTCACCGAGTCCGCGATTCGCGGTGAACGGGCCGAGCTCGGCGGCACCGTGCCGACCGGGCAGGTGCACCGGTTCGGGCTGCAGCTGCCCGGTCTGTCCCGCGGTGAAGGCCTGCTGACGACCGAGGTGAGCGGCTACCGACCGGTGCAGAGTGCACCGGGGGCGTGAACACCTCATGCACCACACAGGTTGGAGTGGGAACTCGCGTACGCATCGCACAGGTACGGATTTCCTGGGCCTCCTTCACTGACTTTGAGCGTGTGCTCGTCGTTGCGCCACAACGAGAACGTCTGCCCCTGCTGGAAGCCGCTGCTCCCGAAGGCGTAGTCGGTCACGACGGCGCCGCCCTCCCCTGTCGTGTACCGGACGGTGCCGAAGGTGCCGACCAGCGTGTTGTTCGCCCCGGCTTTGAACGTCAGGGGTGCCTGCCCCCAGCAATGCCGTTTCTCTGTGAGCGAAGCGGTGCACGGTCCACCGTTCCAGCTCACCTTGCCTGTGCCGTCCCGGTTGATGTCCACCACGGCCCCGTGCACCTGCCAGTGACCGACGAACGTGCTGCTGACCTGGAAGCGCTCCACGCTGACGGTTGCGGGTCCCTGCTGGTAGAGGCCGAACTGCTCGCCCAACTGACCGGCGGCGGGGTAGAGCACCGTCTGCACCACCTCGGGCAGGATCCGCACGTTGCTGATCAACGCGCGAAGAGCACCCGACAGTCCGAGCGCGCCGAGCACCTGCTCGACGCAACCGGCCGCGATGTCCGCCTGTGCCCTGATGCTCTCCTTGCCGAACGGGTCGACCACCTGGTGAGCGGCCTTGACAGCGCAATCGAGGCCTTCGTAGGACTTCTTCAGCCACCCGGTCAAGGCCTCGGCTTTGACCGCACCTTTCAACAGGCCTTCGACAACCACCTTCAGCGCACTCTTCGCGACCGCCGCTGCGGGCCCGACGACCATGAGCGCCGCGAGCACCATGTCGAACGTGACCGCATCGGCGTCGATGTCCATCTTGACCGTCACCGGGGCTGCCAGATCACTCGTCGCCGTCACGCTTCCGACCAGCGTGCCCGGAAACACCACCTGGCCGCGGAACGCCCAGAACGCGTTGCGCACCAGGTTGGGCACGTCGGCGCCGTCGTTCCAGACGTCGCTCAGGCGGATCGCCATCCCAGCGGGCAACGGCTCCGTGCGCAGCGGGAACGCGAACCCGTTGCGCAGCCGCACGGTCGTGTCACTCCCCTCGCCCGGCTGGGCGCAGGCGCGGACCAGGTCGAGCAGGCTCTTGGCTTGAACCGTGACGTTCGGGCTGGTGGACGTGCACTTGAGTTCTTCAGGGATGCCGAGGAAGTCCTTCAGCAGCGTCACCAGGATCTCGGTGTGCAGCTTCGTGATCCACCGAGCGATCGTGACGTTGGCGTCGATCACGGTCTGGATGACCTTGCCGCCGATGTCGACAGCCGACTTCGCCGCGTTCAGCACGGTCGCGATGACTGTCGAGAAGTGCGGGGCGATGGCCGTGACGGTCCGCGTGGCCGGATCGACCTTGGCGTCGAGGATCGGGACCCAGCTGCCGAGTTCGGTGTCGAACACCGACATCCCCACCTGCTTGTCGTTCAACCCCTGCGGGATCAGGCCGGGGTCGTACTCGAGCGTCACCAGCACCCGGTCGGCCGCCAGCTTCCCTTTGACGACTTGGACGTCCACCGGTGCGCCCGCGGCCGTGACACCGCGAGCCGACTTGTTGAGATCCTCGACGACCTCCGGCCCCGGGACGGAGAACCGCACCTCGGTGCCCAGATCCATGGCGCCGTCCGGGACGCGCAGCTGCACCTTCCGGTCCGGCGACTCGAAGGTCGGCGGCGGAGTCGGCACCGCGGTACCGGCGACTTCGGACGTCACCCCGTGGTAGGCGAACCAGCCGCCGGCGACGAAGACGGCGACGACCACGACGATGACGAACCACCTCATCGGTCCCGACTTGCCGATGGTTCGCCAGCCCGGAAACCTCATGCCGTCACCCACCTCAGATCGCATTTCCACCGACCACCGTCGCGGCCTTGGCCGGGCGGACGGCGCGCGCCGTTCCGCCCCCGCCGTCACCTCACGTCCGGGACGTCTCGTCCTGCTGGTTCGCGTTGCCCGTGGCTCTCGTCGACGCGTCGCGCAGCGCCGTGGCCACCGCGGTCAGCTGGGCGCGGTAGGTCGTGGCCCAGTCGGTCCGGAACGTGTCGGCGTCCGGGCCCGCCCAGTTCGCTCCGTCGATCTGGGTGGTGAGGGTGTTGGCGATCGTGTCGATCTCATCGGCCTTCGAACCGAGCTGCGTGGCGAGGCCGCGAATGGCCTCGATGTCCATGCCGTAGAAGCCAGCCATGACGTTCTCCTTCTCACTCCGGGAGTCCTGTTTGGACGACAGTGGTGGTGCCCGCGGTGACGTGCAGGGCTCGCCCCAGCGGGAAGTCCGTGCGACGCAGGCGGGACGGGAACGTGGTGCGGAACGCGGCACCGTCGTTCACGTCCGGGGCGAGCGCGAGACCGGCGCGGCTCGCCTTGACCGCCCCGGCCAGGCCCGCGTTGCTCTGCAGCGCGGTGGCCTCACCGTCGACGACCACGAAGCGCTCGTCGTGGACGCAGCGCTGGATCAGTTGGTGCAGAGCTGCGTCCGCCGGACCACCCGCGAACGAGGTGACGTTCTCGACCACGACGACGACGGTCTGCTCGGGCGGGACGACAGTGAGTTTCTCGACGAGTGCCCGTGCCAGTTCGGCCGCGTCCGCGTCGTTCAGCGCGCGGTTGGCCCACAGGTCCAACGACGCCAGGCGCGACCGGCGGTTGCCGAAGTAGTGCAGCTGCGCGGACGGGTCCCAGCGGCGGACAGCAACCGCGACTGCGTGCAGTGCCGTGGTGCGGCCGGACCTGGGTGGCCCGCAGATCAGGAACGTGCCCGTCGGGTCGAACGGCTGGGACGCCAGTGTTTCCGACGAGATGCCCAGCACGGGGAAGGCTCCGTCACTCACGGGGAGGTCGACGAGCCCGACGCGGTCCGGCAGCGACCTGATCGGGGGCGCCGCGTCCAGACCGCGGGCGGCCAGCCGTTCCGCCAGCTGGCCGAGGCGGGCCGCCTGGGCGCCGACGTCCGGCGCGGAACCCAGCATCGCCACCTGGATCTCGGCGCCGTGCAGCAGGCCGCGACCGGGTGCTGACGCGGGGCCGAGCACGTCGGTCGGCAGTCCGATGTGGACGTAGTCGTTCTCGTCGGCCAGCCGCAGTGCCACCCGCGTCTGCACCGCGGCACCGAGCACCGACGGGACCGCGGCCGGACGATCGGCGGACATCACCAGGTGCACACCGACCTGGCGGCCGTCGGACGCGATCGCCACGAGCACGTCGAACCACTTGCTCCGGTCGCCCACCTCGTAGGCCGAGCGGAACGCCGCGACACCGTCGAGCAGCAGCAGGATGCGCGGATCTGAACCACCGGACGCGCGGTACTCCGTGATCGTGCCCGCGTGGCAGCTCGCGTACCGGGTGGCTCTCTCGTCCACGAGCTGACGCAACCACGACAGCAGCCTGCCGACCCGCTCGTGGTCCGTGCCGGCGATGACGCTGCCGACGTGCGGCAGCTTCTCGAGCATCGCCAGTCCGCGTCCGCCGAAGTCCAGACCGTAGACGTGGCAGGGACCTCCGCGGGCGGTGTCGCCAGCGGCCACGGCCAGCGTGCGCAGCAACGTCGTCTTGCCGGTGCCACCCGTGCCGTACACGACGAGGTTGCCGTCGACGTCCGGGCGGAACACCGCGGGCGGCTGAGCCTGGTGCTCCGGGTCGTCACGGACGCCGAACACGAGCTCCTGGTCACTCGCCGACGGCAGGCGACCGAGGTCGTAGCACGTGCGCAACGAGGGCAGCCAAGGACGGCGTGGTGGTGTGATCCTGGCGTGCGAGCACGCGGTGCGCACTGCCCGGACCAACCGTGCGATGTCGGTGGGGCCGGGATCAGCAGGCGAGTCCTCGTCCGCGGGTACCTCCCACGACGCACCCGTTCCGAAGCACAGCTGCTCCACGAGGATCTCCGGCGGCGGAGTGACTTCCGGGGTCCATCCGCCCGCGTACCCGGCCTGGAACGACACCAGCCTGCCCGGCCCCGTCTTCGACACGGCCCGACCGGGCAGCGCCGGGTCGAAGAACGCGGCCTGCGGTGAGCCGAGCACGTCGACGCTGTCCGCCTCGTCCGCCGTTCGCAACGCGAGGCGGAGGTTGGTGTTCGCGCGCAGGTTGTCCTTGATGACACCAGCGGGTCGCTGCGTGGCGAGGATCAGGTGCACGCCGAGGGAGCGGCCGCGTTGCGCGACGTTGACGACGCCGTCGACGAACTCGGGCAGTTCCTTCACCAGTGCGGCGAACTCGTCGACGACGATCACGAGGCTCGGGGGTGCCACCGCGGCATCGAGCTTCTCCAACTCCTCCAGGTCCTTCACCCGGTAGCGCGCGAAGAGCTGCTCGCGGTGCCGGAGCTCCGCGGACAACGACACCAGCGCCCGGTGGACCAGGTGCGGGTTGAGGTCGGTGACGAAGCCGACGGCGTGCGGGAGCTCGGCGAACTCCTTGAACGCCGACCCGCCCTTGTAGTCCACGAGCAGGAACGTCACCCGCTGCGGGCTGTGCGCGACGGCCATCGCGAGGATCCACGACTGGAGCAGCTCGCTCTTGCCCGACCCGGTCGTCCCGCCGACCAGTGCGTGCGGACCGTCCGTGCGCAGGTCCAGCGCGTGCGCGCCGGCTGCCGACTTGCCGACGACAGCACGGAGTGTGCCCGCCTGCCGCACCGGAGTCGCCGGCGCGCACGGCCCGGCCACGATCGACCTGTTCTCACGCCAGCGTTCGATGACCGCCTCGGCCGCGGCCTCCAGCGCGGGCTCGACGACGTTCAGCAACGACACCGCGCGCGGCAGATCGCTGTCGTCGTCGATCCGGGCGCCGGTGTCGACCAGCGGAGCCAGCGCCCGCGCGAGGTTCACGGCTTCGTCCTGCGACAGCTGGTCGAGCACCAGCGGCGTGACGCGGGCACCCGTGTGCACGAACCCCGCCGACGCCGTGCGGTGCTCGACCGTGACGAACGTGCGGCACGCGGCGGGCAGCAGCGCCACGTCCACTGCCAGCCAGACGACGTGGATCCCGTACCGCCACCCGGTTTCCGCGAGCGAGACCAGCCTGCTCCGCTCGACCGGGGCGTCCTCCTCCACGAGCACCACCACGGCGGGGATGACCGCTGACTCCCCCGCCGACCGCTGCTCGACCAGCGCCTCCAGCTCGGAGATCAGCGTGGTGGCCGCCGCCCCGTCCGCCGCGAGGTGCCTCGCGCCCAGCGGGCTGTGCGGCGATGTGGTGTGCGGCAACCACTTCAGCCAATCCCAGTCGGGTGCGGACTGCGACGACGCGAACCCGGTGAGGACCAGCTCGGACGGCGAGTGCAGCGCGACGGTGTGCGCGATCACCGCACGTGCGGCGGGCAGGAGGGTGTTCCGAGAGCCCGCCAGACCGACACCACCGTGCTCGGCGGGGCTGGCTACGACCGGGACGGCGTCAACCGAGTCGAACGACTCCGTCTTCGACACCAGCTCGGCGTAGAGATCGCGAGGCAGCCGACGTGGATCGGGCAGCACGATCTTGTTGCGCGCGGGCATCGTGCCGGTGCCCAGCCGGATCTCGGCGAACCCCGGATCCGCCGGACGTCGCGTCCACAGCAGCGGACCACCCTGGTGCACGGCTTCGACGCACGACGTCAGTGGCGGGTGTTCGTCCGCACGCGCGACGACTTCCTCGGCACGCAGCTTTTCCGCCGCGTCAACGAGATCAGCGAGATCGGCCCGGAACTGCGCCACCGCGCGGCGGTACGCCGACCTCCCGGCGAGCGCGGACTCCACCGCGTAGCCGATGATCATCAACGGGCTCAGCGCGACGAACGCGAGTGAGGCGAGCGACCGGGTGATCAGGTAGAGGACCGCGCCCATGAGCACCGGGGCGATCAGCGGGATGACCGGAAACCGCTGGCGTGCGGGCCGAACCGGCGGCTCCGGAGCGATCAGCTCGGTGCCGGGGTAGATCAGGTTCAGCCGCGGTGGCCGCACGAATGCGACCGCGGTGCCGTCCGTGGCGGCGGGCGCGGCGTGCAGGACCCGCACGGTCAGCTCGGTGTCGCCGAGCCTGGCCCGGTCGCCGGGACGCAGCACCGACCGCGACACGGACGACTCGCCGAGCTGGACGCCGTTCGCGGAGCCGAGGTCGATGATCTCGGCGATGTCGGTGATGTTCAGCCGGGCGTGCTGACGGGAGATCAACGGGTCGGACAGCCGCACGTCGCAGCCCGGCTCGCGGCCGATGACGTTGCTGCCGCGGTGCACCGGGTACTGGCGGCCCAGATCGGGACCCGCCACGACCTCGACCACCGCGGCGCTCCCGGCCCGCGGGTCGGCGAAGCCCGCGCCTGCGACCGCGACGGTGACCGTCGCACCCGACCGGAGCCCGCTCTCCCCAACGGGTTCGTGCGGGTCCAGCGCGCGCTGGTCCGCGCCGATCACCGCGAGCGTGGGGGTGCCGTCGACCTGCGGGATGGTGCCCGCACGCACCAGGTAGACGGCCACGTCGCCCACCGTCGTCGCCGAGTCGACGGTCGCGACGAGATCCACCGGTGGCCTGCCGGAGCGGCGGAGCGTGAACTTGATCTTCATGATCGACCGCGCCACAACGATCGCGGGTCGACCGCGGCGCGCCACCTCCGCCAGCGGCCGACACCCCGGCTCATCCCCCGGCGAGCCGCGTCCACCTCGGACCAGTACTGCTCGGCGATCGGGACGGGCGGCTCCTCGGGTCCGAACACCCACCGATCCGCGAACCCGGCGAGTGGGCCGTGTCCGACGAACGCGGCCTCCTGCGGCCGAGTCAGGCCACGCGGGACCACCGCGCCGAGATCACGGGCGTGGTCGACGAGCTCACGCCAGCCGGTGGCGAACCGCAGGGCGGTGGTTCCCCGTGTCCTCCTGCGTCGCCGGCGGCGGGCCTTGAGACCGATGATGGCGCCCAGGACCCACGCGACCCCGAGCACCGGCGGACCGGTCCACGTCAGCGCCGTGATCACCCAGGCGGGCAGCCGCCACCCCGCCCCCGAGTCGGGCAGGCGGCGGTTCGACTGGGCGTCGACCTGGTTCGCGTCGGTGAGCGAGCTGGGCAGTTTCATCGTGTTCGGCGGCGGCACGCTCGAGGCGTCGGTGTTCTCGATCTCCTGCGGCGGCTGGCGATCGGGCCGCTTGGACCGGTCGGGCATGAACTCGGTGTTCGGCACGGCGGCCCACGTGCCGTCGGCGAGGTGGATCTCCACCCACGCCTGGACGTGTTCGCCGCGCACAACGCCGTCCTCGCCGGGCATCGCACCCAGCACCACTCGCGCGGGCATGCCGACCTGGTTGGCGATCAACGCGTACGCGGCGGCGTACTGCTCGTCGTTGCCCGCGGGGCGGTTGGCGTTGAAGAACGACGTCAGCCTGCCGGTGCTGTGTCCGGGGAGGAACTCCGACTCGCCCGGTCCACCGTCGGTGTAGGCGCCGTTCTCCCGCAAGTACTGCGCCGCCGCACGGAGTTTCTCCGCGATGCTCCCGGCGTCGCCCACCCACTTCGTCGCCTTGGCGCGCACGAAGGCGAGGCTGTTGCCGTCCACGTTCGGCCTGCCGAACGGCTGCGCGTCATCGGGTACCCGAGGTGATCCCAGGACCGTCGTGATCGTGTAGGTGTCCCCCGCGCGCAACCGGTCGGCGACGATCCCCGACGAGGTGGCCAGGTTGTAGCGCAGGTGCTCGACGTGCGCCTCGCGCCCGTCGCCGGAGAAGTCGATCGCCGTGGTGTGTCCCGCGACGGGCAACCAGGCGCTCAGCTCGTCGGCCGAGGTGTACGCCGCACCGACCGTCACGGTGACCGTCGCCTCCGCCCCTCCCGCGGTCACCGGGATGCGCGTACCGATGCGCTGGAAGCTGTTGCGTTCCAACGGGTTCGTCGCGACGGACGGGCTGCTCGTGGCTCCCCACACCGAACCGTCGTACGCGTCGAGCGTCGCGATCCTGACCCGTTCCCCGGCCGGCAGTCCGTGCACGGTGAACAGCGTCTGGTCCCAGAGCTGGTTCGCGTCCTTGGTGTGCTTGCGGAACCCGACGAGCGGGCTCGCGTACGCGCCGATCTCGAACGGCGGGTCCACGTAGTTGCGCAGCACCACCCGGTCGGTGTCGGCAGGCAGCAGCACGCCCAGCGCGCCACTCGCGCCCGCCGAGACACCGAGCAGCACCAGCGCGGTCAGCGCCCGAGCCAGCCGGGCCGATCCACCGGTGCGGCGACGACCGGCGCGCACCGAGGTCCAGCACAACGCCGCCACACCGAACACCGCGCCCTGCAGCAACACCGGTTCCCCCGTGCCCAGCAGGATCACCGCGGTCAGCACCAGCAACGGCGCGCACACCGGAGCGGCGGTCAACGACACCCGGCGGGCGAGGGTGAATCCGCCGGAGCCGCAGAGCAGCCCCAGCACGTACGGGATCACCAGCAGCGGCCCGGTCCCGTCGACCGGCGGCAACGTCGTGAGCAACTGCTTCCAGGCGTTGCCGCCGAGGTCGGCGAGCCCGGCGACCGTCGACGGCGTCGGCAGGAACCCCACCGCCGCCTGCTCCCGGAGCACCACGGCACCACCGAGCAGGAAGAACACCGCGGCTGTCATGAGCGCGACGGTGATCATCGGCTGCCGCAGCGCCGTCGCGACGTGACCGACCAGCACGCCGAGCACCAGCCCCGCCGTTCCGGCGAGCAGGAAGACCCACCCGGTGTACGTGGTGCGGAACCCGATGAGCGCCACCACGAACAACAACGCGAGGAACCCCGCGTCGACCAGGTCGGCGCGTGCGGGCACGAGCCTGTTCACCGCGGCGCACCTCCAGCGAGCAACGCGGGCAGGTCGGAGAGCTGCCGCAGGGTGAGCACGGTCAGCGCGGTGCTCGGCTTCAACGCGGTCGCCGCCGACGGATCGACGCGGAGCACCACCTTCGGCACCTCGGGCGCGAACGCCGCGGCCGCACGGCGCAGGTCGCTGAACGACGGCACCGCACCGGTGATCAGGATCGCCAGCGTCGCACCCGAGCTCACCCCGGCGGCCCGCGCGGTCAGCTCCGGCAGCGCGACCGGACCGAATGACGCGCGCGAGAACGAGTCCAGCAGCCGGTGCTTGCCCTGCTTGTGCGCGACCTGGCCCGCAGCGACGACCGTGGTGTCGATGTCGTCCAGCGCGGCCCGCACCGCGATGGACGCCCCCGCGGACACGGCGATCTCGAAGTCCTCGGCATCGGGGAACGCCACCGGCGAGCCGTCCACCACGATCGCGAAGTGCGCGCGGCGGGTGTCGAGGAACTGGCGCACGAGAAATTTGCTGTCCACAGTGGACGCCTTCGCCGACGATCGCCAGTGGATGTAGCGGCGGTCGTCGCCGGGCGCGTACTCCCGCAAGGCGTGGAACGCGAGGTCGCTCATCGACATGTCGTTCGTGGTGCGCCCCTCCAGGTCGCGCAACAGGCCGGTGCCGAACGACCGCAACGCCGTCGTGACCGGGTGGACGAACAGCTCCTCCGGCTCCCTCAGCACGACCGTGCGGCGCAACAGGCCCAACGGATCACCGCGCACCGTGGTCGCCGGTCCGACCACGATCACGCCACGACGCTCGGTCGTGATCGGGAAGGTGTGGTCGTGGCCCTGCTTTCCGATGACGTCGAACGTCTCCACGCCCGTCCCGACCGGCACCTCAAGCGCGTACGGGAGGAACCTGTTGCGACCGGCCTGCTCGACCTGGACGCGGCACGAGGACGAGCCGCCCGCGACGACGCGCCGCTTGCTCAGCGAGACCTGGACCCGCACCGCCGCGGTGCCGATGGTCAGCAGGCACGACAGCGCGAACGTGACGAGCCCGGTCACGGCGATCAGCACCATCTCGACCCAGCCGAGCAGTGCACCGAGCACCCACACGAGCACCGAGCAGACTGCGATCAGCCTGCCGAGCGGGGTGACGACCGCGATCAGTGCTCTCATGCGGCCCGCTCGGTGGGCGGCTGCACGTCGGCCAGCAGCGAGGCGACCACTTGCTCGACGGTGGTGCCGTCGAACTGGGCTTCGGGCGCGAGCAGGATTCGGTGGCTCAGCACGGGAACAGCGAGCTCGGCGACGTCGTCCGGCAGCACGTAGTGCCGGCCGTGCGCGATCGCCCAGGTCTTGGCGCAGCGGACGTGCGCGAGGCACCCGCGCACGGACACCCCGAGCCGGACCGCGGGATGGACGCGCGACGCCTCGGCGAGTCTGCTCACGTACCCGAGGACAGCGGGGTCGACGTGCACCTGGTCGGCCACGGCCGCCAGCTGCCCCACGGCGGCCGACGCGATCGCGGGCGGGACGTTGACCGTGCGGTCGCGCGTGGCGGCGTCCGCCAGCAGCGCGACGGTGGCGTTGTGATCCGGATAGCCGATACCGGTCTTCATCAGGAACCGGTCGAGCTGGGCCTCCGGCAACGGGTACGTACCGGCCTGCTCGATGGGGTTCTGCGTCGCGATCACCATGAAGGGCCTGCCGACCGCGTGCGCGACGCCGTCGACGGTGACCCGCCCTTCCTCCATCACCTCGAGCAGCGCCGACTGGGTCTTCGGTGAAGCCCGGTTGATCTCGTCGACCAGCACGATGGAGTTCAGGATCGGTCCGGGGTGGAACTGGAACTGCTGGGTGCGCTGGTCGTAGATCTGCACGCCGGTCACGTCGGACGGCAGCAGGTCCGGCGTGAACTGGATCCGCGCGTGCGAACCGTGCACGGTGTTCGCGATCGCCTTGGCGAGCGATGTCTTCCCGGTGCCGGGGAAGTCCTCCAGCAGAAGATGCCCCTCGGAAAGCAGGCACGTCAGCGCCAGCCGGATCACGTCCTCCTTTCCGGAAATGGCTCTGGCGACGTTGAGCACCATCTGGTCGAACGTCTGCGCGAAGAGACGCGCCTGGTCAGGAGTGGCGGCCATGAGAATTTCCGTTTCTGTGTTCGCGCATCAGGACCACACCATTTCGCCGCGCACGCCACCGCACGTGACGTAGACGCGTTCACCGGGATAGCCGTACCAGTTCCTGGTCTGCCTGCGCTGGTTCGGCCCGAAGCTCTCGTTGACGAATCCGACCGGTCCGTGGTCGCTGTTGAACGTGCACGTGACGTTTCCGTTGAAATTCGCGGTCTGCACCACGATGTACGCGCAGGACGAGTGCGAGCAGGTGCCACCGCCACACGGCGCGCCACCACCGCCGCCGCAAGGGCCGCCCTTGGAGACGGTCACGGAGGGTGATGGGGCGGGTGGCGCGGGCGTGCCCTGCGTCTTGGACTGGCTCACCTGCGGGCGGGTGCCGTCGGAGACGGTCACCGTGATCGTGTCGCTGCTGCTGTAGCCGACGTTGTCGCTGCCGGACCAGCTCCACGCTCCGACCCCGGTGGTGAAGGTCTGGCTCTGCCTGCTCGTCTGGACCTGCACCGTCGCGGGCTTGCCGTTCGGGTCGACCGAGACGCTGAAGTCGACCACGGGGCCGTTGGCCGAGGTGTTGAGGACGAGGTTGCGGATCGGCCCGTATGCCGTGACACCCGCGGTGGCGGGGCTGTTGCACGGGTTGCCCGCGTAGGCGCCGCCGCCACTGCCGTTGCACGCCTGCAGCGACAAGGTGACCGCCTGACCGTTCGGCAGTCCGGTCACGGTCTGGGTGGCGCCTGCCTGGCCACCCGTCGGGTAGGTCCAGGTACCGCAGGAGCCGCCGCTCCAGGTGCAGGTGACCGTGTTGGACTTGCCGTGCGACGCGGGTGCGTCGAACCGAAGGGTCGCCTGGCCGTCCGCGCCGGTGGGCGTGGCGGTGAACCCGGTGATCGGGTCCGGTGTCGCCGTGGCCTCCATCTGCGCGGCTGGGCTCGCCGGTGACGTGTGGCCGACGCCGTTCGCCGCGGTGACGGAGTACGCGTAGATCGTGCCGTCGTTCGCTAGTCCGTCGTCGACGCAGGTCGTGGCCTGCACGTTCGTGCACACCGTCTTCGTGCCCGCGCCGGTGCGGGTCAGCGTGTAGGTGGCCGGAGCCGGTCCGTTCGGGCTGACCGCCGACCACGACACGGTGACCGCGCGGGTCGAAGAGTTGGCCGCGTTCGCCGCGGTGAAGGTCGGCGCGGCCGGCGGCTGAGGTGTGCCTGCCGACTGGCCCTCCACCGTCGCGGCCGGTCCTGGGCCCTGCGCGTTCACCGCGATGACCGTGAAGACGTGCTTCGCGTTGTTGTCGAGCCCGGTCGCGGTCGCGCCGGTCGCGCCGCCGGGCGCGGTCGCCTGGCCTCCGCCGGACCAGCTGATCTCGTACCGCAGCACGGCCGTGCCGTCGTTCTGCGGCGCGTTCCAGCTCAGCTGCAGCGTGCCGTCCTGCGGGTTCGACGTGCTCAGCGCCGTGACGGCACCGGGAACCGTGTTCGGTCTCGCCGGAGCCGAACCACCGCTGGGCTTGCCCCAGCCGACCACGTTGTGGGCGCGGACCGTGAACGTGTAGTCGGTGCCGTTGGACAGCCCGGTGATCGAGCACGGCGAGGCCGGACACGTCTGCTTGCCACCGCTGTACTCGACCTCGTACGAGTCGATGGGCGCGCCGTTGCTCGCGGGCGCCGACCAGCTCAGCTCGACGACCTTGCTCAACACCGTCCGACCGGGAACCGGCACGCCCGGCGCGTCCGGGACGCCGAGCACGTTGACCGTGATCCGGCCGGTGACCTTGCGGTCGTCACGTGCCGCGTCCGCGACGTCCGTGATGACGACGCTGAACACGATGCCGCCGTGAGCATCGCCGCTCGGCGTGATTCGCACGGACGAACCCTCGTGGGCGGCGGACGCCCCCGCTCCGGACACCTGGCTCACGCCGAGGACGGTGATCTTGGGGTCGCGCAGCTGCGTGCGGACGTACGAGACGAGGTCGACGGTGGCGGTGTCACCCGCCTTCACGCCGTCGACGGTCACGGGTGCGATCGAGGGCGGCGCGGCGGAGGCGACCTTCACCGCGATCTTCCCCTTGGGACCGTCGAATCCCTCGGCACCGACCTCGATCGTGCCGGTGGTTCCCGGCTTGGTGCCGCCGGCCGCGGTCACCGAGACGGTCCGGCCCGAGGCCTCCAGCGTCACGCCGTCGGCCTGCTCCAGCCAGGTGGCCGTGTAGCGCAGGCCGGCCAGCTTCGCGCGGTCCGCGACCCAGACGTGGCACACCGACGTGACGTCCAGCTTGGCCGGCGCACCACCCTCGACGACGGTCAGCGGTGCGGCCGGACAGCGCAGCACGGGCGTGTCCGGCCCGACCTGGACCGGCACGGTGATCACCGCGGTCAGTCCCTGCGGGTCGGTGAGCGAGTTCCCGTCGGTGACCTGGAAGGTGACCGCGGCGGGACCGGTGTAGCCACCGCGCGCGGCCAGCACGAGCTCGGTGTCGCCCTGGTTGCGCACCTCGAGCCCGGACGGCGGCGCGCCCCACATCTTGTCGGTGGTGGTCAGCTTCACCTGCTTGCCCGACGGCGCGATCACGTAGTCCGCGATCGCGATCGTCGTCGCCCCGTCGGCGGGCACCTCGATCGTCTGGTCCGGCTTCGCGTACGGCGCGCCCGAACCAGGCGCAGGCACGTGGATGAGCCCGACCGCGGTCGCACCCGAACCGTCGGTGATCTCGTACGCGATCGTGCGCGGGTGGTCGCCGACCGGGACGGTCACCTTCCCGGCCGAGGTCTTCGCCTGGTCGTGGAACACCCGGCTGACCTTCAGCGCGCTGACCGGACCGTCCTGGTCGCCGGACTTCTCCAGTACGTCGACCTCCACGGTGTCGGCGTCCTTGCCCGGCCGCGGGAACACGTCGCCCGCGATCGGCGGCACCGCGTAGTCCTGCTGGCTGCGCACGGTCAGCGTGGCGATCGAAGGCTGCGCGACGCCGTCGGTGATCCGGTACGGGACCACGACCGGCTTGCCGGAGAGGTCGGGTGCGGTCACCTCGACGAAGCCGTCCTTGATCGGGAACTGCTTGTCGAGGGGCTCGACCTCGATCACGCCGTCCGGGGTGCGCAGGTCGTTGGCGAGCAGGTCGACGACGAGCTTCGCGCCGGGAGACGCGGTGATGACGTCGTCGACGGCGACCGGCGGCTGCGGATCTCCGGGCGGCACGATCGCGACCCGGACCGTGGATTCCCCCGTCTTGCCGTACGGGTCGGTGACGACGTAGCCGAAGGAGTCCGTTCCGCTGCTCGTCGGGAACGCCTGGTAGGTCAGCGAGGTGGCGCCGATCCCGGCCACCCTGCCCAGCGCAGGCGCCGAGGTCAGCCCGGTGACCGCGGCCGAGTCGCCGTCCGGGTCGATGCCGCTGACCGGCACGGTGACCGTCACCGAGTCGCCTGCGACGACCCTGACCTCGACCGATCGCGGTGTCGGCGGCTGGTTCGGGTTGGTCTCCGCCGGTGCGGGGTGCACCGTGACAGTGGCGTGGCCGACGGCCTGGTCCCCTGACTCGTTCTGCGCGACGTAGTCGACCGAGACGACCATCGGGGTGTCGACCTTCTGGGGCGCGACGTAGCGGACGAGGTTGCCCGACACGTACGCGTCGCCCACGCCGGAACGGCCGTCGCGGGCGGTCACGGTCAGCTTGCCGCGACCGTTCTGCACGTTCGGCTGGAGCGAGAGCGGCGCGCCACCGGGCGAGATGTCGTTGTCCAGCACCGGGATCGTGACCGAGTCGCCCGCGCGGGCCGCCGCGTAGTCGTCCTTCGGCACCGGGGTGTCGTCGGCGGGCGGCGGCACCTGCGTCACGGTGACCTCGCCGGTCACCGGCCCGGTGACCCCGTCCGTCACCGCGTATCGGACCAGTTGCGGATTCGGGTCCACGGTCGGCGACAACGCATTGAGTCTCAGCCACCGCCCCTTGACCACGGCCACCTCGACCTGCGGATCGGCACCGACGACGGTCGCCTGCTGCACGCCGAGCAGGGCTCCGGACGGGCTGAAGTCGTTGCCGAGCACATCGACGATCACCGGTTCCTGACCCCGCACGACTGCGGTGTCCGGCATCGCGACCGGCGGCGGTGGCGACGAGGGCGCGGCGACCACGTCCACCCGCAGCGATCCCTTCGCGAACGGTGCGTTGCCGAAGGCCGCGGTGTAGTCCAGCAGCACCGTGCCGGGCTTGGTGCCGGTGACCACGACGGTCCCGGTTCGGACATCGGTGGTCACGGTCGTACCGATGGGTGGTGCGACCTCGGCGGCCAGCCTCAGCTCGGCCGCGGGGTCAGCGGGATCGGACCCCGGCAGGTCGTTCTCCAACGGCCGCACCGTGACCGGGCTGCCGACCTGGCCCCGTGCGACGTCCGGCCGCGCGACGGGTGCGACGGCCGTGGCCGACGCGGGGTCCTGCACGGTCACGCGCTCGGTGCCGGGCACGGGTTCACCGACACCGTCGGTGATGCGGTAGTCGATCGGCTGAGGGCCGGCCTCGACCGGGGCCGAGTACTCGACGAACCCGGTCGCCGTCGTGGTCGCGGAACCCGCCTTCGCCGACGCCTCGACCAGCACCAGCGGGTCGCCGTCGAAGTCGCGCCAGTCGGCGAGCACCGGGAGGGACAGCTGGCCTCCGGACGCGACGGACCACTCCTGCGGCTCGGCGCCCTTGCGGAGGGCGGGTAGCTCGTTCTGGGCGGTCGTCCTGATCTGAACCGTCACCGCGGCCGTCGCGTTGAGACCCTTCCCGTCGTCGACCGTGTACTTGAAGTGGATGTCCGGGCTCTGCTCCGGCACGGTGACCTCGACGGTCTGACCGTCCGGAGCGACCGTGAGCGCGGCCGCCTTGCTGTCGGGCTCCGTGACGGACGAGATCGACAGGATGTTGCCCGCCGGGTCGGAGTCGTTGTCCAGCACGTGCAGCACCGTCGTGCGGCCCGGCCGGGCGCCGAGCGTGTCGTCGACGGCTTTCGGGGGCTTGTCCCGCGCCGACTCGGTCGTGTTCTCGTTCTTGTCCTTGTCGCTCGGGTTCTCCTGCGGCGGCGGCTTCACCGACGACCAGTCGTCGACCTTCTGCTGGCTGCCGAGGTCCCACACCGCACCGGTCGCGAGATCGTTGAGGACGATCGCGGACCTGTTGACCCTGAACACGGGCTTCACGAGCGCCTTGAGGTCCTTCAGGTTGCCCGGTGCCGCCGGACTGCCACCGCACGAACGGGCGTAGCCACCGCCCTGGCCCGCCCACGCCGCGTGGACGCAGTCACCGAGGCGGACCGGTGCCGCGGGCTCGCCGTCCGCTGACTCGTACAGCTTCTTCTCGGCCTTGCCGTCGAGACTGAACGCGACGAGCGACTCGGGCGTCGCGACGACGACCTGGTCCGCGTCGGGGCCGGGCTGCTGGAGCACCGCGTCCTGGCCGGTTCGGGCGGTGCCATCCGGGAGCACCAGGGTTCCGGATGTCGCGTCCAGCACGACCAGGCTCGAGCCGACCACGGTCGCACGAGGCGCCTTCACGGGCGTGGGTACGGTGCCGTACCTGGCTTCCGCGAACCCGGACCCGCTCGGCTCGACCCGCGCCGTGCGGCCGTTGGCCGCCACCGCGTGAACGGTGCCGTCGACGCCGATCGCGAGCGACGCCGCCTCCGCTGCATCGATCGTGGCGACGGGCGGGCTCGCCGGGTCCAGTGGGCCGAGCGTCGAGACACCGGACCGGGTGTCGACCCGTGCGGCCCAGACCTTGCCCGACGCCGGGTCGAGCGCCGCGAGGGTGCCGCCTCTCAGCTGTACTTGGGCAGCCGGAGGAAGAGCCACACCTTGATCACTCAACGTGACCGATCGAGCGACGTCGACCGGGAACAACCTGCCACCGGCGAGGTCCCTTGCGACCACCGCGGCGGCGTCCTGGGTCACGTCGAGCTGGTAGTTCTGCTGCGCGCCGCCGGGTGGATAAAATGCCGCGTCAAGAGAACCGACGGGTTTGTTCAGCCTCCCGAAAAGACCATCGCGATCACTCGTGACCCACACACCACCGTCATTCAGATCGACCTGACGCGCGGGATTTCCTTCTGAAGAGAAGGCATATGCCACGAGCAACGCAGCAGCGAGCGTCAACACCGTTCCGGACGCGATCGCAGTCTGGTGCTTTCGTAAGAAACCCAAGATCCCCTCACCAGCCGCGGCCGAAGAAGTGCGTTCAACGGGTCCTATCGACGGGAGGGCCGAATGTGTTGCACCTTTCACTCGGTTGATGGCAGGTATTTCAGGATCCGCATCCTTCGGGTGACCACTCTGCGGCCGCGTTGCTCCCGTCGGCGCGCACGACCTTGATCTGCACGCACACCGGACCTGCCGACGGCACGTCCACCGACGGCGTCGTGACGACACCGGTGCGCCCGTCAGCGGTCCGCCAGGAGAACGTGTCCGTGGCCTGTTGCGCCGAGTACGTCCAGGTGAAGCGCAGCACGTCCCCGCCGACCCTGGTCGCGGTGATCACCGGTTTGCCCGGTGGAGCGTTGTCCGCGCCCGCGTTCTGCTGGAGTGCGGACGCGTCGGGCACGGACGTCATCCGCGCGGGCGGCGGAGTCTCCTCGCCCGACAAGAGGATCAGGCCACCAGTGATCGCGCCAGCCGTGACCGCGGCAGCGGCCGCGTACACCGGCCACCGGGGCCGCGGCGGCTCGGGCTCGGGTGGCGCGGGCGGCGGTGGCGGTGCCGGACGTCTCTGCGTCACGGCCACCGCCGGACGAGCCGAAGTGTGCGCGGCGGGAACGTGGGGTTGTGCGACGAAGATGGGCAGCGAGGTCTTGACGCGCTTGCCGGTGACGGTGAGGTCGGACACAGGCCGGTCGCGCTCCTTCACCGGGACCGCGACCGCCTTGAGCGCCAGGGGTGTCTCGGCGGCCGCGAGCTCGCGCTGGATCGCCTGGAGTCGCGCGGCGAACTCCTTCGCCGAGTCAGGGCGATCGGCTGGATTCGTCGCCATCGCCAGGCGCAGCAACTTCTCCAGCGACTGCGGCGCGCGGCCCGTCGGCGGAGGACTGCTCCGCATGATGCGCGCCTCGATCGCTGTTCGGGAGTTGTCGCCGTCCGGCACGACGAACGGCGAGTGCCCGGCGAGCAGGTGCCACAGCGTCGCGCCGAGCGAGAAGATCTCCGCGGGCACACCGGGGTTGACGTTGCTCGTCGAGCTGATCACCTCGGGCGGTGACCACGGCACGGAGAGCAGCACATCCCCTTCGATCTCCCGCGTCGCCAGCTGCCCGGCGATGCCGAAGTCCGTCAGGCACGGATCGTTGTACTCGTTGACCAGGATGTTGGCCGGCTTGATGTCCCGGTGCAGGATGTTCATCTCGTGCGCGGCCTGCACGGCGCTCGCGATCTGGATGCCGATGCTCAGCACCCGTTCCGGCGAGAAGGGTTTCGCGTCGGCCAGCTTGCCGAGGTCGGAGTTCGGGCAGTACTGCATCATCAGGTACAGGTGGCCGTCGAACGTCTCGCCGACCTGGTACACCGTCACGATGTTCGAGTGGTTGCCTAGCGCGGCCATCGCCCTCGCCTCGGAAACGAACCGCTCGCGCACCGGGGCGGACAGCGCCGAGTCGTTGAGCACCTTGACCGCGACGTCCCTGTTCATGCCGAAGTCGTGGTAGAGGTGGAGGGTCGAGAAGCCGCCCTTGTCGAGCCTCCGCACGTAGCGGAAGCCGGGGATCTCGGGCAGTTCGTCAGGCACTCGCCACCTCGTAGGTGAAGTAGGCGTCCTCGCTCAACGTCACCCGCGTGCCGGGGCACAGCACCGCCGGGATGTGCCCGGCGAGCTCCTGCGGCGACCATCCCGGCTGCGTCATGGTGGTGCCGTTCTTCGAGCCGAGATCGACGACCAGCACGTCCCACCCGTCCAGTCGCACCTCGACGTGGTTGCGCGAGATGTCGGTGCTGTCGCCGACCTTCACCAGGTTCGCCCGGTTTCCCCGGTCGTCGGTGTGCGGATCGCGCCCCAGCACGACGTTGCGGTCGAGCGTGATCGTGTCCCCTGTGGACAGCCGGAGCACGCCGAGCGGCGGGCGCACCGCCACGAACGACGTCTGCGCCGGAACTGCACCGCCACACAGCCGGCAATGCGTCGCAGCCTCTGGGTTCAGGTGCTGGTCCTGGCACTTGACCGCGCGGACCTGCGGCGCTCCCGAACCGCGCTCGGAGATCAGCATGCTCGTGTCGTCCTGCGTGACCACGCGGGTTCGGAGCACGGTCTCGGACATCTCGGCCCGTCCCGGTGCCGGGGCAGGTGCGGGGACGGGTGCCGCCCAGTCGATGGACGCGATGAAACCACCGGGCTCCTGTGCCAGGAGCTCGGTCACGCGCGCGGGTTCCGGCTGCGGTGCGGGCACCGCACGAGACTCAGGCTCCGGTTCCGGCACCGAGCGCACGATCGTCGTGGCCACCACTTCCTGACCCGCTTCTTCCCTCACCGCCTCGGGAACAGTGCCCAGCGACACCACGAGCTCGGCAGCGAGCACCACTCCGGAGAGCAGCGGCAGCACCGGCCCCGTGCCCCCGGTCGTCAGGCGGAGCTGGACGATCGACTCGTCGAGGTTGCGGTCCACCCACGTCATGACACCGGTGGCGTCGATCCGGCTCGCCTGGCCGTCCGCCCCGAGGCAGACGAGCCCGGCGCCACCGCGGACGACCGCCCGGCGCGGCGTCACCAGCGCGAAGCTGCCGACCGCGCGGAAGCCCTCGTGGACGATCGCCCCGAGCACGTCGTCCAGTTCGGCGTCCTCCCGGACGAGATCCCAGCACCGGCGCACGACCTCCGCGTCCGGCGGCGCGCCCAGCAGGAGCCAGACCTTCGCACCCACCACGGCAACCCACGTTCCGGGCACGTACTCGACGGCGGTCATCGCGCGTTCCTCGGCGCGGTGTCAGCACTGCCCACCGGCACGCCCGCGGCGACGTGGTCGACGACGACCGCCGTCACGTTGTCCCGCCCACCCGCCTCGATGGCGCGGCGCACCAGCTCTTCCGCCGTCTCGTCCGCTTCGGCCGCCGCGCGCAGGACCTCGATGATCATCTCGTCGGGGACCTCGTTCGTCAGGCCGTCGGTGCACAGCACGAACCTCTCACCGGGCCTCGCCGGGAACACCCACTGGTCCGGTTCGGCGGAGAGCGGCGTGCCGAGTGCGCGGGTCACCACGTTGCGGCGCGGGTGTTCGAGCGCGGCTTCCTCGGTCAGCAGTCCCCTGGTGACGAGCTCCTCCACCTCGGAGTGGTCGACCGTGAGCCGCGACAGCACGTCGTCCGCGAACCGGTACACCCGCGAGTCGCCGACGTTGAAGACGATCCAGTGATCGGATCCGGCGAGTTCCACCATGCCGATGCCGGAGACGGTCGTGCCCATGCCCTCGTGCTCGGGCCGCGCGTCGGCCAGCATCGCGTGGTTGGCCGCGACCAGTTCCGCGCGGATGTCGTCCGGCCTCAGCGCCCCACGCGCGTCGAGCACGCGCAGCCGTTCGATGACCAGCGAGCTCGCGACCTCACCGGCGACGTGACCACCCATCCCGTCCGCCACCGCGAAGATTCGCTCGCCGGCGAAGGCGCTGTCCTCGTTGGTGTCCCGAACGAGGCCCGCGGACGTCGCGGTGCCGGACAGAACCCGTGTCATCGTGCTCCCGCCGCCTCGCCTGCCACCAACTCGGCCACGCGGGCCACGACGTCGTCGCGCGTCGAGGGACTCGCGGTGTCCGGGTCGCGTTCGGAGTCCGACTGGAACCAGGTGCCCGAGCTGTCGGTCGCGACCGCGATGCTCACCTTCCCCGCCGCCGTCACGGTCTGGACCAGTGCGGTGCCCGCAGCCGAGCCGAGGCACGAGTCGAGGAACCGGCCGATCTGGTCGGCCAGCGGCACGGTCCGGTCCAGCGGGGCCACGTCGAACTGGCCGAGCTCGGCGGCGAACAGTCCTATGTGGATCTCCGGTCCGGTCAGCAGGGTCGCGCGGATCATCTGCTCACCGACCCAGCCCAGCACCCTGGTCGCGCGATCGGCCGTCGAGAGCCCGGCGACGATGGCCACGACTTCCTTCGACGGCACGACCTTGCCTGCGGTGTGCGTGCACAGGCCGCGCGCCATCAACGACGCGAGACCCGCCGCAGCCGTCACGTCGTTCGTCTCCGGCAGCCCGAGCACGTCGCGGAGCGAGGTGAGCTCGGGCTGCCGGATGCGCAGCAGCAACTCGACCTCGGCGAACGTGAGCACCAGCGAATCCGTCACAACGTCCCCTCTAGAACCTGTCCAACAGGGCGTTCACCCCGCCGGAGATGACATCGCCCACGGCTTCGGCACCGTCTCCGATCGCGCCACCGACGTCCCCGACCACATCACGGGCTCCCCAAACGAAGTCCCTGGTGAACGAAGGATTCGCATCGGTCCACAGCCCGTACGCGAAGCCCGCCGCACCGATCGCGACCCCCAACGGAGGGCAGACAACGCCCACAACCACGGCTGTCCCACTGAAGACGAGATCGGCACCTTTGTTGTACGTCTCTTCGCTGTCGGGCTCCCGTCCCAGGCTCTCCCCGAACTCATAGGCATCGATCCCGGCCATCGCAAACTCCGCCGCACGGCCGACGAGGTCGAATCCCTTCCCAACGACCCCGATGTCTTTCCCCACGATGTTCCGGACGAAGTCGGGAGATCCGTTGACAAGACCTGCGATCCCCTTGGCCAGCCCGCCCTTCCACGAGCCGTCCACCGCCATGCCGACCAGCCCCGCCACCCCGCCCGCGAGGCCGAGGCCGCCCAGTGCCACGCCGAAACCGTCGTACACGCGGAGGAACTCGTCCACGAAACCAGGAGGCGCCCCGAAGAATGGTGACCCGCTTCCACCGTGGTCGCCGCTCGCCACTCGCTGCTGCTCCGCGTTGACCTGCACGCGATCACCGCAGTCCCGCACCGCGGATGCGATCCCGATCAGGAGACCGGACAGCAGGTGGTCCCACTGCCAGCGGAAGTCGTCGGCGTCACCGCCCTCCCAGCTCGAGCGGGTGAGCATCCACCTCAGGTCAGCGTGGATCGCGTCCAGCCGCTGAGCCGAAGCGGCCATCGCCGCCGCCAGCTGATCGAGCTGGCCGGGGTCGGCTCCGACCACCTGCCCCATGCACGCCTCCGATGACCACGTCGAGTTGCCGCGATGTCTCATCGCTCGACATGTCGTGGGCGTTGCACTCGCGCATTGGCCAAATCGGGTGAACGGAAACCGCTATTTCCCCTCGCTATCACCACGGGTCACGCGCTCGCCACACAGCGTCAATCGGAATGGTGCGACGGCTAATCGTCCTAACAGGACAGACCTGCCAGAGTCCATAAGGGACGGTTTCGGCCGCCAGGCAGCGACGCCTGGTAACACGACCGACCTGATGTCCGAAAGACAAACCTTCGTCCGGCCGGAGCGAGCATGAACTTCCATATCGAATGGAATGGAGGTCTAGTCGTTTGGGCTGATTCTCGTTTGGAGCACTGCCGAGTCGCCCCACAGGTGGCCTACCGTATCGGTACGCTGTGCAATTCGACCGACCGAGGGGGGATGGTCGTTTGTTATCCCAGCCGCTGCACCACGCCATTGTCGTCGTCGACGTCGAGAAGTTCGGCGACAAGAAGCGAGGCGACCTGCACCGATCGGAGGTGCGGGATGGGCTTTTCGCAGCACTGGAGCAGGCATTCGACGAAGCCGAGATCGACTGGTCGGAGTGCAGCTTTCAGACCAGGGGCGACGGCGCTCTGATCCTCGTCCCGGCAAGGTACTCGGAAAGACAGCTCGTCGACCGCGTGCCCTCGCGGCTCACCGCCGGATTGCTCAGGCACAACGCGAGAGTCGCCGTGGAAGGGCGTATACGACTGCGCCTCGCATTCCACTCGGGGCCGGTCGAGATAGCCGAGAACGGGAGTGCCGACAGCACGGTCATCTTCGCGTGCAGACTCGTCGACTCGGACGAGGCTCGCGAGGCACAACGGGCCTCGAAGGACCTCATCACGATCATCGCGTCCAACAGCTTCTACGAGAACAGCCTCGTCCACGAGCCCGCAGCCGAGCCCGACACCTACCGGCGAGTCCCGGTGAGCGTCAAGGAGGTAGACACGATCGCGTGGATCCGGTCGACGGCTCCACTGCTCTCCAGCACACTCACCCCTGCGACCAAAGGACCCCTGAGCAACCGAGACAGTTCGACCGAAGTGGACGAACTGGCGAACATCCTCCTCGCCGTCCCGCCTCTGCTGCGCGAGGACGCGAGGTCTCAGTTGCTCGACCTCCTCCCCAACGGGATGGCCTCCGAGATGCCGCAAAACGTGGATCCCTGGCCCTACACGCGAGCGCTGGCACGTCTCTGCTTCCAGCACACCGGCGGGCTCGACTACCTGCTCGGCGCGCTCAGAACACTCGGCGCGGAGCCCCGGCAGATTCACCAGCTGGAAGCGCTGCGGTACCGATACGTCGGCGTCTCGGAAGAACCGCTGTCCCGACTCACCGAAACACTGTTCCGAATACCGTGCCTGACCGATCCGATGGCGAGCGAGCTCGTCGTCCACGGGATGCGCCGGGCCCTCGGCGAGAGGTTCCTCGTCGAGGGACAGCCCGGAACGCTCCAATACGTCTCACACATAGCCTCCCTCTGCTGGCAGAACCCCTATCGATTGACAATTCTGATGGGTTTGGTCAGCCGGTTTGGGCCCGAAGCGCCCGCCCTGGCAGACTTGCGCCTCGTCATCGGCGACCTGACCGATTCAGAGCGGCCGGCCGACACCTTCACGAACCAGCACAGAACCGGGCTTCTAGCGTTGTTGGCGGGCGTAGTTCTCCCCAACGTGGCAGACCTGTACGGCGCCGCGGGTGGACGGGCTGCGCCCGATCTCGGCGACCACACGACGTATCCGCGCATCCTCCACGCGCTGGAGTCGCTCAACGCGCGGCGGGACGGGCTGCCGCGAACCCTGGCGTTCGTCGAACACGTCGCCGCGCACGTCGACTCGGAGCTCAAGATCAAGCTCCAGCAGTGGACGCGGGCGCGGGCCGCGGAGATGGATCTCATCGCCGAACTCGCAGACCTGCGAGACGAAGTCCGCCGACAGGCCGCGGCCGCCAACCACTCCCCCTCGGCGAAACCGGTGGCCTACCTCGTGCTCAAGATCGAACGGGAAGGACCGACCGGCGACCGGTTCCGGCTCACGGACTGGCGACAGCTGGGAGACGAATCGCAGTGGGCGCCGGAACGCGGCAAGGACAGGACGGGCTCGCTCGACACCACGAAGACCCACGTCGCCTCGTTGATCGAGCGGATCGAGGTCGACTGGGGCGAACGCCGGCCGGACATCCGGATCGAGTTCGTGCTCGACACCCCGGACCTCAGCTTGGACGTCGACCAGTGGCCGTGGGAGAACGATCCGCACTCCGAGCCGATGGGCTGCCGATACCCGGTCACGGTCCGGAGCGCGGAGCGGATGAGAGCGCGCAAGTACCACCGGAATTGGCAAGAACGGTGGGATGAGCTCGTGCGCCAACTCCGCCGCGATGGACGGGTCGACACCCGGAGCTCCCTGCGCGGGTACGGCTCGGGCGACCACGGCGTACGTCAGTTGAGGTCTGCCCTCCACCAACGGCCCGACGTGGTGTCGCTGACGCTCAGCGCACCCCCGCAGCCGGACGAAGCGGGTGGCGACGAGGTCAGCGTCGGGATCAAGGCGGGGCTGCCGCTCATCTGGTGGCACCGCGAGGACTGCGACCACCCCGAGTTCACCGAGACGGTCGACCGGCTCCTCCTCGAGGCCGAGGACCAGGACCACCTGTTGCACCGCGTCCGGCACGCCCGCGTGGCCGCGTACGCACAGGCAGAGGACGAAAAGCACATCGGCGCTTCGCTGACCGTGCTGTACGACGACCCGGCCCGCCTGGTGGTACCGCACCAGCCAGGGCATCCGGTCGTGGAGGGGGCAGTCGGATGACCACGTGGCACGTGTACCGGGGCGACGGCTCAGTCGCGCAGTCGCCGATCAACAACCTGCCCGCCCCACCCCCGTGGCGCACGTTCACGGGACAGGGCAACACATCCCGGCCTGATGACGACGGCGGCGAAGGCGATCGCCGGGTGGGGTTCGCACACCGGCACTCCCGCACACCTGATCCCACCGAGGTGGCGCTCGTCAACGCCGCGATCCACTTGCGACGACCGCTTCTCGTGACGGGCGCCCCTGGCACCGGCAAGTCCTCGCTCGCCTACCTGATCGCGCGCGAGCTGGGTCTGGGTCCAGTGCTCAGGTGGCCGGTCACCAGCAGGACCACGTTGGCACGGGGGCTCTTCCTCTACGACGCGATCGCGCGGGTCCAGGCCGCCGCCCACGAGGGCGAGCCCGACATCGGCGACTTCATCCACCTCGGCCCCCTCGGCACGGCCTTGCTTCCGACAGATCTCCCCAGGGTCTTGCTGATCGACGAACTCGACAAGGGAGACATAGATCTTCCCAACGACCTCCTCAACGTCTTCGAGGAGGGCGAGTACGAGATACCGGAACTCGTCCGCTACGCCAAGCGGCAGAACGAGGTCAACGTACTCACCGACGATCGCGGCCACACCGCGACGGTCCACAACGGACTCGTGCGCTGTCGCGAGTTCCCGATCGTCATCGTCACCAGCAACGGTGAACGCGAGTTCCCACCGGCCTTCCTCCGTCGTTGCCTCCGCCTCCACATCAAGAACCCCACGACCCAGCAGCTCGGCACCATGGTCGCCGCGCACTTCGACGGCAAGGAACGCGCCGACACCAGCCGCCTGATCACCGACTTCCTCGAACGGAGCAGCGAGGTGGGCGGGCTCGCGGCCGACCAGCTGCTCAACGCGGTCCACCTCGCCACCAGGCTCGCGACCTCGGGCGCCTACACACCCGACGACGAGTGGAGGGATCTGCTCACCGCCATCTGGCACCCGTTGGCAGATCAGCGATGACCGGCCCCCGCGATCGCCTTCCCGTGCCCGAGGTGGTGCTCCAGCACCTCGACATCGCCGACAGCGGCGTCGAACGGCTGACGACGCGCGGTCTGTCCTATCGGGAGGTTCGCGACAGCCTGTTCCTCGCCGCGCGAATACACGGACGCGACGGCGAACCGGGACAACCGCACGCGCCCACCGGATCCGGTCCTCCCGAGGACGTCCCGGTTCCTGAGGACCGGAGCAGACCGGAGGCTTCGCCCGCACCCGAACCATCGGGTGCGGGCGGTCCGTCGTTCGGCGGTTTCCAGCAGTGGACGCCCGGACCGCAGACGATGGTGGCGGGCGGCGTGGACGGTGGACGGGGAGACCGCGCGGGATCCGCGTGGCCGACCATGCCCGCGATGCCGGAACACCGGGCGATCAGCCGTGAGCTCAGGCCGTTGTCGCGCCCGCACCCGTCGCCGTGGGAGCGGCTCGTCGACGAGGAGACGACGGCGATCCGGGCCGCGCAGGACGGTCTCTGGGTGCCCGAGTGGAAGGCCGCGCCCTCGCGACGGTTCGACATCGCCCTCGTCGTGGACACGGCCGTGGCCGGAGACCTCTGGGAGCACACGACCCGCGAGTTCCGCACCATGCTCGAACGGCAGGGCGCGTTCCGCGACGTCCGGACCTACCTGCTCGACACCAGCAGTCCCGAGCTGTCCGAACTCCCGTTGCACAGCAGGGGCGGTGCCGCTCACGACTGCGGATACCTCGTCGAGCCCGCGGGCACGCGGATCGTGCTGGTGCTCACCGACACCATCGGCAAGGCGTGGCACAGCGGCGCGGTCGGCAGCGTGCTGCACGCCTGGGCGCAACGCATGCCCGTGGCGATCGTGCAGACGCTCGCGCAACGGCTGTGGCCGTGGGGCGGCATCGTCACCCGCCGCATGCGCCTGCACTCCCCGGCACCCGGTGTGCCGAACAAGCAGCTCCGCGTGGAGGGACTGCGCCACCGCGGGGTCATCCCGGTCCCGGTGCTGAGCCTGTCCGCGGAGTGGATGTCGGGCTGGGCCAGGCTCATCGCGGCACCCGGTGCGCAACAGGTCGAGACGACGGCCACCCTGGTGAGCGCTCACCCCGAGTCACCGCAGCTCGACGATGACGACGAGACGCTGACCGCGGAGGAGCGTGTCCTGCGTTTTCGCACGTACGCGTCGGTCGACGGGTTCCACCTGGCGGGCCTTCTCGCGGCGACGCCGCTGACCCCGCCGTTGATGAACCTCGTGCAGCGGGTGTTGCTGCCGGGGTCGGACCTCTCCGTGCTCGCCGAGGTCATGCTGGGCGGTCTGATGCACCGCGTACCACCGACGGCGCCGGCCGCCAGCGCCGTGACGTACGAGTTCCACGACGGCGTGCGGGAAGAGCTGCTCGGGACGTGCCGGCGGACGGACACCGCTCGGGTGGCCCGCGTACTCGACGACCACGCGGGCTCCGACATCGCCGCGCTGCGCGATCTTCGCGCCACACTCGACGATCCGAACCACATCCAGGAGCCGGACCTCTCTCCGGAGAACCGGCCGTACCTCGAGGTCCAGGCAGCCGTGTTGCGCGCGCTCGCCGGGCCGTACTCCCAAAGCGCGGCGCGAGTTCGTGCCGAGCTCGGGCTCACCGTCGTCCCTGAATCGCTGCCCCCCAACGAAGTTTCGGCGCCACGGGACGACGGACCTGTTCGACGCGAGCCCTCAGGAGGCATGTACGTGACTGCCATCGACTCCCAGCCGAGCACCGCCCGTAGGGCCGGGGAGCCGCCACAAGCTGAGTCGCCACAAGGAGATGGCCAAGTGAGCGCTTCCAGCACGCACACGGCACACGACCGGCGTCCCACCACCGCGCAACCACAGATCTGGGGGTCTGTGCCGTTGCGCAACCCAGACTTCGTCGGCCGGGCCGAGTTGCTGGAGAAACTCAGGGATCGCCTCAGTGAGCAGGGCACGACCGCCGTGCTCCCCGAGGCGCTGCACGGCATGGGCGGTGTCGGGAAGTCGCAGACCGTGGTGGAGTACATCCACCGACATGCGAACGAGTACGACCTCGTGTGGTGGATACCGGCCGAGCAGTCCGCTCAGATCACGGCCAGCTTCGTCGAGCTCGCCAAACGCCTCGGCGTGGCGACCGCGGGGTCCGCCGACACCGCGGTTCCCGCGGTGCTGGAAGCCCTGCGCATGTACGACTCCGGGAAGCAATGGCTGCTGGTGTTCGACAACGCGGACAGCCCGCAGGACGTGCAGCAGTTCTTCCCGGCCGGGTCCGGCCACATCGTGGTCACCTCCCGCAACTCCGAGTGGCACGGCTTCGCCCGTTCCGTGCAGGTCGACCTGTTCACCCGCGCGGAGAGCATCGAACTGCTGCACCGGCGTGGTGGTGACATCGACGACGTCGAGGCGGACGCACTGGCGGAGGCGCTGGGCGATCTGCCACTCGCCGTCGAGCAGGCCGCCGCGTGGCGGGCGACGACCGGCATGCAGGTGGCGGAGTACCTGGAACTGCTGGAGCAGAACCGCACGGAGCTGCTGAAGCACGGCGGCTCGGAGGACGGCCAGATGCCCGTGGTCGCGGCGGTGTGGAACGTTCCGCTGGAACGACTGCGCGACCGCCACCTCGATGCGCTGCAACTGCTGCAGGTCTGCGCGTTCTTCGGGCCGGAACCGATCTCACAGCAGTTGTTCCGCGGCGTGCGCAACGCCCCGGTACCGGACGACCTGCGCGCGGCGTTGCGCGACCCGATCAAGCTCGGCCGCGCGGTGCGCCAGATCAGCCGGTACAGCCTCGCGAAGCTGGACCACCGCAACAACTCCCTGCAACTGCACCGGTTGGTGCAGACGGTGCTGAAGAACAGCCTGTCCGAAGAAGAACAGGACACCATGCGGCACGCGGTGCACGTGCTGCTGGTCAACGGCGATCCCGGCGATCCCGACAACGCCAAGAACTGGTCGCGCTACGGCGAACTGCTCCCCCACGCACTGGTGTCGCACGCGGTCGACTGTCAAGACGAGTGGGTCAGGGACCTGATCGACAACCTCGTCGCGTACCTGCTCAACGCCGGCGACTTCGGCGGTGCCCGCGACCTCGCCGCGCAAGCCGTGACGTCGTGGACGGAAAAACTGGGTGCCGACTCGACGGACACGCTCGACATGTCGCGGCGGCTCGCGGTGGCGATGCGCAGGCTCGGTGATGTCGGCTCCGCGATTCGGCTCAACGAGAAAACCCGGCAGCTGCTCGTCGAAAAGGTCGGTGAACAGCACGAGAGCATGCTGGAGATGCTCGACGCCGTCGCAGGTGACCGCCGTTCCGAGGGCCGGTTCCGCGAGGAGCTGGAGCTCCAGCAGACGGTGTACGACCGGTCTCGGCAGGTGTACGGCGATGACGACCCGACCACGCTGCGGTACGCCCACAACCTCGCGGGCTGTCTGCGTCTCATGGGCGACTTCGCCAGGGCGCGAGAGGTGGACGAGGACAACCTGGAACGCCGCACCGCGGTTCTGGGTGCCGATCACTCGCTGACCCTCGGCTCGCGCAACGGCCTGTGCATGGACCTCCGCGAGTGCGGCTTCTACGTCGAGGCCGCCCGCGACCAGGAACAGGCGCTCGAGTACCAGTTGGAGGTACTGGGCCCCGACCACCCGCGCGTCATCGGCGCGACTCGCAACCTGTCCGTCGCGCTGCGCAAGGCGGGCCAGCACGTCCGGGCGAAGGAGCTCGCCGAGGAGTGCCTGAAGCGGTACCGGCGCAGGCACGGTGACAACCACGTCGACACGGTGACCGCGCTCATGAACCTCTCGACGGACCTGCGTCACCTCGGCGATCTCGACCAGTCGCTCGAACTGGCGCAGCGCAGTCACGACCAGTTCAAGGAGATTCGCGGCGCACGCCACCCGTACACGCTCATCGCCGGGCTGAACCTGGCTGTGATCCACCGCCTGCGCGGTGATCTCCAGCGCGCGCTGGAGATCGACAGGGCGGCGTACGAGGACTTGCTCAACGTCTTCGACGCCGACCACCCGTCGGCTCTGGTCGCCGCGACCAACCTGGCCAGCGACCTCGCCGCGCTGGGCGACGTGGAGCGGGCCAAGGCCATGGACGAGGACACCATGGCTCGGTGCCGGCGGGTGCTCGGCCCCGAGCACCCGTCGACGCTGGCGGTAGCTCTCAACCTCGCGATCGACATGGACACGCTCGGCGACCACACCGGCGCGTCAACACTGCACCGGCAGACCGTCGCGAGCTTCCGCAAGGTACTGGGCGACGACCACCCCGCGACCATCGCGGCAGCGCAGTACACCAGGGCGAACTGCGACACGGACACCATGCAGCTGTAACCGGCTGTCAGCCGGCGGCCTGGTCGAGCCAGGCCGCCAGCTGACCCGGATCCGGAGCTCGTCCAGTGCTCGCGGCCACGGACCGGCGGACCGCGCGCACCACCTCGGGCAGCCGTCGCAACGCGGTGGAGTCCAGCGCCAGTGCGAGTCCGGACCACGCGGTGACGTCCTCTGGCGCCACGTCCAGCCGGGTGGTGAAGCACTCCGCCGCACGGTCCATGTCGCCGCTCAGGAAGGCGGCTTCCGCGTCGTCCACCACGCCCAGCGCGGCGAACCGCTCAGGGTCGACCACCCTCGCCTTGATCAGCGTCGCGAGAGTCGTCCGGCCGGTCTCCGGTGATGTGGCGACGAGATCCGCGCGGCACAGGCGGCTCGGGCCGCGCTTCTCGATCCACGCATCGGTCAACGCGGCCACCACGTCCTCATCCGGTCGCACGTGGCGCAGCCGCCACACCCCGCGGTGGGCCGCGATGATCCACTCGATCGCCTCGGTCACCTCTCCCGGTACACCGAGCAGCGGGCACGCGGCCAGCCGCACCGAGACGGCGGCGACGAACGTCCTGCCCAGATCCGTCAGCTCCGGTGCACCGCTCAGCGTGCGCACGACCTGAGCGACCTGGTGGCGGCGGTACGCGAAGTTGAAGTGGGCCCTGCGAACCAGTGACGCGGGCACCAGGTCGCGTTGCAGGTACCAGAACTCCACGACGCTGCAGAACGCGTAGAGGCCGTGCAGCAGGCCCGTCACCGGCCTCGGGTGGTCCAGCCACGGCGCGTAGAACCGGCAGACGTCGTCGTCCTCGCACAGCACCACCAGATCGAGCAGTGCATTCACCTTCGAGTGCTGGATCTCGTGCACCAGCGCCTCGGCGAACTCGAGCGCCGAACGCTTGGGCGACATCGCTATGCAGCCGAACGCCGCGGTGGACGACGCGGCGAACACCTGCTGTTCGACGCTCAACGGGACCACCGCGGCAAGGCAGGCCGACAACTCGTCCGCGCATTCGGGGTGACAGGCCGTCAACAGATCCCACGCCTCGTCCATGAGTTTGCGCCATTCAGCGCTCTCCTGGTCAGAAAGTGGCCCGGCTGGGAGCGGCGCAGTGAACTCGCGATACGGATCCAAGTCGTCGAAAACCAGTTCCACGATCCGGCCGCGAGCCGCGGCGCGGTGCCTTTTCACCGGTTCCAGCGGCGGAGACGTGGTTCTTCCCAGCACGGTCAGCGTCAAGCCGTGCCGCGTATTGCGCAGAATCGCGTGGCCGACCGGAAAGCTCGTGGCAATCCGGAACGCACCGACGGACGGCAGCATCACCGCTCCGTGCACGACCGGCACGACGATCTCGAACAACAGGCCACTTCGGACGGCCGCCGCTGCCGCGACCAGGTGGAACACTCCCACCTCGGACCACAATGGCGTCGTGTCCAGCGCCATTCCCAGCACCTGTCGCAGCGCACGGCTGAGCCACACGCCCACCATCGGGTACATCAGCACGTCTTCGACGACCTCGGGCGATGTCCGTTCCGCTTCGGCGAGCAGGTCCCACGCGCTTTCCACCTCGGCGAACGGGCCCTGCTGGTCCACCGTTGCCGCAGCCTCCTCCGCGAACGTCCTCAGCCGCAGCTTCCGGAGGCTGTACTGCCCGTTGCGCAACACGGTGATGCCCTCACGGGACACCGAGCCGTCGCAGATCTGGTCGAACACGAAACGCGGCAGGTGGTGCGTTGTCACCCCGGCCGGGTTCGCATCGCCTCTAGTCACGCTGCCCCTGAATGGAATCGCCGAACCTGCCGAGCCTCGCCTCGGCGATGGTCGACCGAATCGCCTTGTCCAGCAACGGAGTGCGCAGCGTTCGGAGATCGGACAAGTACACCTGAGTGAGATCAGGCAACTTCGACGAGAGATTGGCTGGTGAGTCCGTTGCTGTCACGTCGACTGCCTCCCCACACTCGCCCGCTGTTTCCATGATGCACGACCACACGGGGGTCCGGGAGCGTCCAGGCGGATATCCCAGAAGGGCCAAGAGGTCTACCGCGGTCACCGGCTGTATCAGTTTTCCGCGCAATTGCCGTACCGGGGAGGCACCTGGCCGCATCGTCAACTCTTGAGGACGGCCTCGACGATCACGTTCTGGCGGTAGCTGCCCGCCGCCTGGTCGAACTCGCCGCCACACGTCACCAGGCGCAGCTCGGACACCGGGGTCGGCGAGTACACGAGGTCGGTCGGGAACGCGGTCTTCTCGACGGCGTAGGTCTTGCCGACCACGAACGTCAGGTGGCTGCCGTCCTTGCGGTCCACGAAGACCTCGTCGCCGGCCTTGAGCTCGGGCAGGCGGTAGAAGACGCCGGGGCCGGTGCGCGAGTCGACGTGGCCCGCGATGAGCGCTGGGCCCGCGTCGCCCGGTGCGACGCCGGCGGAGTACCAGCCCGCGACGGACGCCTTCGTCGGTGGCACGAGTGCGCCCGCCTTGTCGACGGACAGGCCTTCCAGCGAGCTGGTGACGCCGATGGACGGGATGCGCACGGTCACCGGGGCTGCTGCGTGAGGGGCGGCGGCGTGGGGTTTCACGGCGTAGGCGAGTGCGACGACCACGGCCGCGCCCAGCACGAGCTTGACCTTGTTCATGCGAAGGTCATCCGAACCGGAACAGCTGCCTGCGGAACAGGAACAGGCCCGAGAACACCAGCAGGCAGCTCAGGCCGAGCAGGCGCCAGTCGAGGCCGGGGCCGCCCGGTGCCATGCCGCCGAACCCCGTTTCCTGGCCGCCGCCCGGCACGACCTCGGCGCCCTTCGCGTCAGCGCGCAGCGAAGCGGCCGGTTTGCCCGAGCGTTCCACGACCAGGAGCGTGTAGACGGCGCCCGGTTCGATCGTCGCGTCCAGGTTGATCGGGTCCGCGCCGCGCGGTAGGACCTGCATCCTGGCGGTTCCGGCGGCCAAGGCGACGTAGGCGGTGGACGAGCCGTAGGTGGCGTGGCGGACGACGGCCGTGCCGCTGCGGACCACGTCGAGCTCGGCGGCCACCGGGGCGGCGTTGATCACGCGCAGGCGGGCGAGGCCCGCCGGCGGGAGGCTGATGTCGTCGTCCAGGACTTTGCCGGACTTGGCGAGGTCCGCGATCGTGTACGCCTTGCCGTCGGCCGCGTTGAGGGTGGCCGAGCTCAGCGGGGCCGAGTTCGGGTCCGCGCCGGACGGGCGCATCACGACCGCATAAGTGCCGGGGTCGACGCGGCGGTAGTCGAGCAGGGAGCCGTAGTCGACGTTCGTGATCCGCACCGGGGTGCCGGGGTTGGCGGTCGCGGTGACGGTGATGTCGACCTCCGCCGCCTCCGGCGACAGGTGCCCCAGGCGCAGGTAGGTGCCGGTGGCGGCGCTCGCGGGCGACGCCGAGAGCGTGAGCAGGAGCAGTACCAGCACGACGCGCACGAGACCTCCCCTCATCGAACGACCTAACGGTACTGCGAAGTGGGGAACAGACATCATTTACGAAAGATTCTCATGTCTATCTTGTGATCTGGACCACGATCTTGTATAACAGAACGCAGAGTTACCGTTAAGCGGCGCCGCGGCGAATACGCAGAAACCACATTTTCCACCGAAGAGCCATTGCTCGCGGGAGGACACGTGCGTAGCGCAGCTATCTTCGTCCTGCTCGGATTGGGTGCGTTCGCTGTCGCCACCGGACTGGTGCTGCAGCTCTACTCCTACCCCGCGCTCGCCAAGGTGTCGCACGACATCGACGCGGTCTCGGTGTCGCAGGGCGACGGCATCACGGCGCTGGTCTACGCGCCGGACGGCGACTCGGTCCTGCCGCAGATCCGGCACAACCTGAGCCTCACCGCCACCTCGCACGTCGAGGGCGACCTCAGCCAGCCGGAGATCAAGCAGGGCGGCGACATCACCGTCTGGACCAGGTCGACGATCGTCAAGGAAGACACCGAAGGACTGACGCTCAGCGCCGAGGTCCGCCGGATGTGCGTGAACCGGCACACCGGCGAGTCCGTCGCGCCGTGCCACGGGCAGTACTACGAGACGCAGCAGGGCAAGCGGATGACCGCCGAGGGCGACAAGCTCCTGCAGCCCGGACTGAGCTTCGTGTTCCCGTTCAACACCGAACAACGCGATTATCTGTGGTACGACACGGTTCTGGAGAAGCCGCGCTTCATCCGGTTCGACGGCCAGGAGACCATGAAGGGGCTCGAGGTCTACCGGTTCGTGCAGATCGTGCCGCCCACGCAGGTCGGCCAGTTCGCGGTGCCGGGCAACATGATCGGACGCTCCGAACCCTCCGTCGACGTGGCCCAGTACTACGAGGTCACCCGCACGCTGTGGGTCGAACCGACCACCGGCGCCGTCGTCTCGGCGCGCGACGACGCCCGGCAGGAGCTGCGCACGCCCGAGCAGGGCGAGGGTCAGGGCACGGCCGTGTTCGACGGCGTGCTCCAGCTCAACGACAAGTCGGTGACGTGGAACGCGGACACGCTCAAGAAGAACCTGCCGATGCTGTCCATGATCACCACACTCCCCGTCGTGCTGTGGATCACCGGTGGCGTGCTGGTGCTGATCGCCTTGCTGCTGCTCATCTTCCGGCGGTCGCGCGGGTGGGGGGTGGGAACGCTCGTCGGCGTGGTGCTGGCCGTGCTGATCGGGTCCGGCGTGGCCAGTGGCGTCACCGTCGCGGTCACCACCATGAACAACCCGGACAGCAAGCTGGATCTGCGCACCCCGTCGTCGTCGAGCGGGACGGGTGGTCACGTCGACTACGGCGTGAGGTGACACGGCAGGCTCACAGCACAGGACACCGGCCTCAGACCGTGACGACGACCTTCGCACGAGCGTGCTCGACCTCGACGTACCGGATCGCCTCGGCGGTGTCGGACAGCGGGAACGTCCGGTCGACGACCGGCTCCACCTGCCCGGACTCGATGAGCTCGCGCAGCGCCACCAAGGTCTCCCTGTTCTGCCGCGCCACGAACACCACGACCCGGTCGCGGACGAACTTCGACACCACCTGGCCCTTGATGATCAGTCCCATCGGGCCGAACACGCTGCCGCCGTTCGACACGCCTCCGCCTGCCAGCAACAGGGTTCCGGACGGCTTCAGCGCGCCGCGCAGCGCGCGCAGCGACCGGTTGCCCACCAGGTCGAACACGAGGTCGTAGCGACCGAGGGTGAAGTCGTCGCTCGTGTAGTCGACGACGTGGTCGGCACCCAGCGACCGCACCAGGTCCACGTTGCGCGTGCTGCACACACCGGTCACCTCGGCGCCGCGCGCCTTGGCGATCTGCACCGCGAACGTGCCCACGCCGCCTGAAGCACCGTTGATCGCGACGTGCTGCCCCGGCGCGACGTCCTTCAACGCCTGCAAAGCGGTGGCGCCTGCCAGCGGCACCGCGGCCGCCTGCGCGAAGGTCAGGTTGGCGGGCTTGAGCTCGACGCCGTCCTGCGGCACGCACGCGAACTCCGCGAACGCACCATCGGACTCACCCAGATCGCCGTACACCTCGTCACCCGGCCGGAAGCGCGTCACGGCCGGGCCCACCGCCTCGACGCGGCCCGCGAAGTCCCTGCCCCTGATGCGGTTCTTGGGCCCGCCGAAGCCGAACTGCTGGGGCGCCACGAGACGCGCCAGGTAGGGGTCGCCGCGCATGACGTGCCAGTCGTAGGCGTTGATCCCGGCGGCCAGCACGCGCACCAGCACCTCGCCCGCGGCGGGCACCGGCTGCTCGACCTCCTCGTATCTCAGCACGTCGGTGGAGCCGTACCTGTACTGGACGATTGCCTTCATGCGGCGAACGTAGGCATCGACCCACCGGGCGGACATCAGGGATGACCCCGGACTTAGGCTGAGGCCCATGACACGAGGACTCGCGATCGGGCTCGGCGTTCTGCTGGTTCTGCTGGGTGCGTTGTGGACCGGTCAGGGACTCGGCTACATCGAGGGCAGCTTCATGACCGGCCAGAAGCTGTGGACCGCCATCGGCCTGCTGTGCGTCGGCGGCGGGCTGACGCTGGTGGTCACGCGCCTGCGGAAGCGCTGAGCGCGGGCGAGGACGCGTGCGGTACCAGCAACCGGGGTGACCCCGACCCGTCGGCGCGCACCGTCCAGATGTCGGTGCGGCCGTCGCCGGGCAACGCGTAGGCGAGGGTGCGGTCGTCGAGCCACGCCACCTGGTCGTCGATGCTGCGGGTCTCGGCGAGCGGTGTCTCCTTCATCGTCGCGAGGTCCAGCACGTGCTCGCGCCACGGCCGGGCGCCGTCCTGCTGCACGCGCTTCTTGAACGCGACGCGCGTGCCGTCCGGGGACAGCGACGGGCATTCGGCGTTCTCCCGCAGCGTTTCCGCCTGCCACGTGTCGAAGTCACCGCGCACCAGGTACGTCCGGCCGCCGGTGGACACCGTGGCGTAGAAGGTGCGGTTGTCCGCGGCGAACGTGACGCCCCAGTAGTTGAGGTCCTCCGCGCTGTGCCGCTCCCCCGCGACCCGCAGCACGATGCCCTCGATGTTGCTGGCGAGCTGGCCGTCGCGGCGGTCGAGCATCGCCGCGCGGGTCGAGAACGACCCCGGCGTGCTGTAGGAGTCGCCGGTGACGAACGTCGTCCACGCCGCCAGCGCGCCGTCCGGTGAGAGCCGCGCGCGGTTGGGCACGCCCGCGACGGCGGTCCGGTTGATCTCCGCCAGGCGCGCGTCGACCACCAGTGCGACCGCGCTGGGCAACGGGCCCGGCGCGTCGGCGAGGCACAACCCTGTGCCCGCGCTGACCGCGAAACGCCCGCAGCGCAACGAGCTCAGCCTGCGCGGCCCGGCCGGGTCGTCCAGCGACACCGACGCCACCGCACCCTGGTCGGGCCCGGCTGCCTCGTTGCGGAACACCAGCCGCCCCGGTGTGGTCAGGTCGACGGCAGCCGGGTCCACGGGTACGACGACAACGTCACGACCAGCGGCGTGCACGGTGTAGAACACCGCGGCCCCGGCCAGCACGAGCGTGGTCACCAACGCGATCAGGATCTTCACGGCACCTCCCGCAACGGCCGGGCGAACGCCAGCACGACGACCAGCCCGAGTCCCCCGACAGCACAACCGATCGCGACGCCCTGGCCGAAACCGGTCCACAGCGCGCCGAACAGCACGGACGAGCACAGCCGCGCCACGGCCTGGCCGGTCTGCAGCACCGCGAGCCCGCTGGTCCGCAGCGCGGACGGCACCAGCGGCCCGGCCGCGGCCATGAGCACGCCGTCGGTCGCCGCGTAGAACGCGCCGTGCGCGAGCACCACGAAGCCCAGCAACAGGAACCCGTCCACCGCGCCGAGCAGCGCCGCGTACGCCAGCAGCAACGCGAGGTGGCCGCAGAGGAACATCCGCCACCGGCCGACCCGGTCGGCGACCAGGCCGATCGGCACGGCCAGCAGCAGGTACACGCCCGCGGTGCCGAGCGGCAGCAGCGCCACGTACGCGGCCGGGATCTCCAGCCTGCTCTGCAGCAACAGGAACACGAACCCGTCGCCGACCGTCACCAGCCCGAGCGCGACCGCCCACAGGCACACCCGGCGCAGCGACCGGTCCCGCAGCAACCCCACCGCGGCGCGCATCGAGACCGCCGCCTTGGCCGGCACGGCCTCGCGCTTGTCGCGCACGAACAACACCAGCAGGACGACGCCCAGCACGGCGAAGCAGAAGCTGGTGAAGAACACGGCGTCGTAGCCGCCCGCGACCGTCCACAGCAGACCGAACGCGACCAGCGGGCCGAGGAACGCGCCGACGGTGTCCATCGCGCGGTGCACCCCGAACGCCCGGCCCAGCGCCGAGGGTTCGCTGCTCAACGAGATGAGCGCGTCCCGCGGCGCGGTGCGCAGGCCTTTGCCGGTGCGGTCGGCGGCGAGCACGAGTCCCAGCGCGGCGGCGGACGAACCGGCCGCGAGCAGGCCGAGCTTCGCGACCGCGGAGACGCCGTAGCCGATGCCCGCGACGAGCTTGCGGCGTTGGAACCGGTCGGCGAGGTTGCCGCCCGCGATCCGGACGAACGCCGTCACGCCCGAGTACAGCCCGTCCAGCAGGCCGAACTGGAGTGGCGAGAACCCCAGTCCCAGCACCAGGTACAGGGGCAGGACGGCGGTGACCATCTCGGACGAGATGTCGGTGACGAGGCTGACGACGCCGAGCGCGACGACGTTGGCGGCGACTCGGCCGGTTCCGGTTTTCGGCACGGCCAAGTCTGTCCGGCGGGCTGACGCGATGTACACGGGGAACCTCCTGGCCCGGCGCTCCCCCGCCGGGGAGCGCCGGGAACGGGCCGCGTCAGCGGCAGGTGTACGGACCGGCCTTGTCGAGCACCTTGCCGTCGATGCCGATGATCTCCCACGAGTAGGAGCGGCCGGAGAGCGTCAGCTTCATGACGCCGTGCTTCGCGAACGACTTCTCCACGCCCACCCGCGGCTTGATCTGGGTGTAGAGGTTGTCGCCGCCGATGCCGACGATCGCCGAGCGGATCCCGTTCGCCTCGTCGACCTTGCCACTCGCGTTCAGCGGCTTGATCCGCTCGTAGTGGTGGTCGTGCCCGCTGAACACCACGTCGGCCTTCGCCTTGAGCAGCTCGTCCCAGAACGGCGCGATGGGCTTCAGGTCGCCGTACTGGCCGGAGTTGAACCGCGGGTGGTGCCAGTAGCCCGCCACGCACGCCTTGGTGTTGCTCGCGAGGTCCTGCCGCAGCCAGGTGATCTGGTCACCGGTGACGCCGTCGGTCAGCGGGTCGGAGTCGAGCGCGACGAAGTGCCAGTCGCCGATCTCCCAGCTGTAGTAAGGCTTTCCCTGCGGGGTGGCGATGGCGTTGCCGAAGTACGACTTGTAGCCGTTGAGCTTGTCGTACCACTCGTGGTTGCCCGGCGTGGGCCTGGTGATCGCCTTGAACTTGCCCCACGTCTTGTCGTAGTAGGTGAGGTACTCCTCCAGCGTGCCGTTGTCGTACTGGTTGTCACCCACGGTCAGCACGTGCTGCGGCTTGATCCCCTCGACCAGCTTGGCGGTCTGGGTGTGCTCGGACGGCACCTCGCGCTTCGCGATGTCACCGGCGACGACGAGCACGATCCCGTTGCCGCTGCCGGGTTGCGTCGACGCCTGCACGGGTGCGCTGGCCGATGACAGGTTGCCCGCCGCGTCACGGGCGCGCACGGTGTAGGTGAACGTGGTGCCGGACGCCAGTCCCGTGTCGGCGTACCCGGTGGTGGCCGAGGTCGCGACGACGTTGCCGTTGCGCAGCACCTCGTAGCCGGTCACGCCCACGTCGTCCTGCGCGGCCTGCCACGCCAGCGTCACCGAGTCCGTCGTGGACGCCGTGACGGCCAGACCGGTGGGCGCGGTCGGCGGCGTGACGTCACCGCCACCGGTGCGCGAGCCGTACACCTCCAGCTCCCACAACGAGTACCCGTACGCGGTGGCGCGCTTCGTCCCGTGCACGCGGACGTAACGGCCCGACGCGGACAGCCCGGCGATCTCGTCCGTGCCGCCGTCGCCGCCGGTCACGGTCTTGCGGGTCGTCCACGTGGTGCCGTCGTTCGACGTCTCCACCCGGTAGTCCTCGGCGTAGGCCGCCTCCCAGCTGAGCTTCACTCGGGTGACCGTGGCCGGGCCGCCGAGGTCGACGGCGATCCACTGCGGGTCGGCGCCCTCCGCGCTCGCCCAGCGGGTCGTGGCGGAGCCGTCCACCGCGAGCGCGCCGGAGAGCGTCGCGTCCTCAGTGGATGACGTCGTGGTCGGTTTGTTCTGCGACAGCAGGGATTCCGCGGCTGCGGCCGTTCCGGACGCGACCAAGGGTGTCGCGAGCACGGGTACGGCCCCCAGGACGACCGCCCAGCGGATGAATCGTCGGGACATGGCACCTCCACCAGGAATGGAGCATTTAGTAAAGAAGCTTTCCAATTGAATTGGAGGTTAACGACCGGGAAACGGAGCGTCAACACCTAGTTGTGTCCACTCCGGACCTTGAATTCCTTGACAGGCAAGGGAAATAGGTCACTCACCGAGTGTCATGCATGGTCAATTCAGCTGAACGCGTTGGCAATTCCTGATCGGACACCCAGGGCCACTTGTCAAGTCGATGCGGTCTTTCGGCCCTGACCGCGGGGGTCGTGCGCTACGCGCGGCGACACCGAGCGGCGTGGTTGGCTTGGACGTACCCGTCCGCACGAGGGAAGGACCGCCATGGCCGGTCTGCAGAGCATGAGTTTCGACAAACCAGAGGAAACCCGCCCGTTCGAACAGGACAAGGGTCATCTGGATCTGGTCAACATCAACTCCGGACCGATCGGTCGCGGGGTGTTCGAGCCCGGATGGCACTGGGCCGAGCACGTGAAGCCCATCGCCAAGACGGAGAGTTGCCAGACCGCGCACATGGGCTACTGCGTGTCAGGCCGGATGAAGATCGTCATGGACGACGGCCAGGAAGCCGAGTTCGGCCCCGGCGACCTGATGATCGCCCCACCCGGACACGACGCGTGGACCGTGGGCTCCGAGCCGTGCGTCCTGATCGACTGGCAGGGTGCGACCGACTACGCCAAGCGACGCTGACTCTCGCCGGCGCGTGACCGGGAGCCGATCAGGACAGCACCACCCGATCGAGTGGTGACCGCCGACGTTGCTTGTGCGGAGACTCAGCTGGTCTCTAGCCTTCGACCCCTCATCCCCGCCCGCCTGGACCCCGCGGTCGCCACGGTTCTTGAGGAGACTCCCGTGAGCACCGTCCGCAACCAGGTCATCGAGCGGTTCGCCGTCACCGACCATCCGAACGGGCCGGGGTCGGTCGTGATCACGGTGCACGGCGAGGTCGACCTGCTCAGCGGCCCACTGCTGCACGCCCGCCTGCAGGAGCACATCCACGAGGCCGGCCCCGATCTGGTCGTCGACCTCACGGCGGTGAGGCACTTCGGGAGCTCCGGCCTCACCACTTTGATGGCCGCGTGGAATGCGACGGTGATCGCTGGAGTCGCGTTCCGCGTGGTCGCCCGCACGCGGACGGTCCTTCACCCGCTCCGGATAACAGGGGTCGACCGCATCGTCGACGTGGTCCCCGACCTGACCACGACATCCTGAGATTCTCAGCAGAAACACGAGCGCCCAACGCACCGGCGACCTCCATTGGGGCTACGGTGGAGTCACCCCTGAAACCAGCGGCCGCACTGGCCTCGTGAGGAAGCGTCAGCGAGCACCGTCACCGACAGGAGGCGCCGACCGGCGCAACACTCCACAAAGGACGGTATCCGCATGAACGAAACCCATGACGACGCTGCGGTGGTCACCGAGCGCCTGCACCTCGCCACCGGCTTCCTCGCGACAGAACGCGGCTGGGTCGTGGAACGCCTGGCCGCGCTGGGATCGCGTCTGCGGTCCTATCGCGACGACCAGGTCGAGCTGGAGATCAGCGTGAAGGACCGCCGGGGCGCGGAGCAACGGGTCACCCTGGAGTGCTGGATCAACCGCGTCCCCCGCCAGCACCTCGTCGCCACGTCCTCGGCGCGGGACCTGCCGGTGGCGCTCAACGAGGTCCGCATCGAGCTGATCCGTCAGGTCGACGAGGCCAAGACGCGCACCGAACCGCGCAGCAACCGCGTGCTCAGGGTCGTGCCCGCACTGCCCGAGCTCGACTAGCCGCGACCAGCGCTGCTTCCGGGCTCTCGGCGTAGGCTGGGGGTACCGGAGGCGAACGAGCACCCGCGGTTTCGCGGATGCCGCCTCGGGCGCACGAGCAATCCCCGGCACGCGCGGATGGCGCTGGCCGGAGGCGGGAGCGCCGAGATGATCTCGGATCAGCTCAGTCCCACGCGGATGAACCGGCAGGGCCTCGCGCTGCGCCTGCAGATGAAACCGGCCGGTGCGGCACGAGGGCACCTCAGCGGCGGCTGGTGGCCGTGGTCGGACGACCCGGCACGCGAGTTCCCCGTTCTGGTAGCGGCTTTGGGCGCGTGGGTCGGGCCGGTCAACCGCGTCTCCTACCACCTCGACACCTGGGGTCAGATCGCGCGGAAAGCACCGGTGGACGGCAGGCTGGTGCGCTTCGAGGGCTTCCACTCGATGGACCCGCACACCGTCGTGGTGATCGGGTCGGACCACCGGCGGGTCAGCCTGCTGGTCGTGCCTCCCAGCACGCCAGGAGGTGCGGCTCGCGCGGCGCTGAGGGCGGCCGCCGACCGCGACTCCACCGCCGGCGCCGCCGAAATCCTGGCCAGCAACGGCATTCCCGTGCACGGGCCGAGCCCCGTGCTCATCCCGCGCGCCCGCTCGGCTGAGCCGGTGGCGGAAGAGCGTTGGGAAGCCGAGGGCGGTCACCTCCGCTGAGGACCCCGCGGGGACGGCTTCCGCGCCGCCCGGCGCGTCCGATCACCTCGCCCCGGTCAGCGTCCGCACCCGCTGCGCGGGAGGCGTCGCGCCCCGCGGCGAGCGCCGCACCTTGCCCCACGGCTTGAACACCGACAGCAGGTAGGCGATCACCAGCAGGGTCGGCGCGACGACCACCGGGTACAGCAGGTCGCCCGGCACGGCCGCGGCCGGGTCGCCGGCCACCATGCGCTCACCGATGCTCGCCGCGTCACCGATTCCGGGTCGCAGTGCGAAGAAGATGAGCGCGGACATGACCACGTTGATCACGAGCTTCACCGCGACCCAGCGGTACCGCACCAGCCCGTACTTGCTGCCGATCCCCAGCACCACGCCGGACACGAGGCACACGACGCTCGTGCCGAACATCGGCCAGATCGCGAACAGGTCGACCGCCTGGATCGCCGTGCCCGCGGTGCGCGGGTCGTCGGCCACCAGTGACACGACGACCAGGATGCCGAGCGCCAGGTCGATGCCGAACCAGGCGGCCGCGGTGAGGATGTGCACGAGCAGCACGGTCTTGCGGGTGCGGCCGCTGAGCTTGCGCGTCGTGGTCATCGCCGGTCAACTCCTCCTGGTGACGTCTGGTCGTCGACCATGGTCGTCACCGGGCGGAGCGACGGAATCCGTTCACGCGCGGCTGTGCCGTACGCAGGTTTGCGTACGTCAGTCGGCAGGCACCGCCAGCGCCAGGGTCAGCTCCAGCACCCGGCGCGGGTCGTCGAGCGCGGTGCCGAACAGCTCGCGCAGCTGGCTCATGCGGTAACGCACGGTCTGCGCGTGCACGAACAGCTCCGCCGCCACGTCGTCTCGCCTGCCCTGGTGCAGCAGCCACGAGCGCAACGTCTCCTCCAGCCTGCGCCGGGTGGCCGGACGCAGTGAGTCCAGCGGGCTCAGCGCGCGGGCCCGCAGGTCGGCGTGCGCCTCGACGTCCGCGCCGACCACCAGCTCGACCAGTCGTTCCTCGGTGTCCAGCGGGCCGTCGCCACGCATGGCGTGCGCCCGCACGGCACGCGCGAACGACGCCGCCACGCGCGTCCACGGCCGCACGGGTCCCACGACGGCCCGGTACTCGCCCACCACCCGCAACAGGTGGGCGCGGGTCGCGTCCGGCACCAGGAGCACCGCCGTCGGCTCGGCGAGACCGGCCGCGTCCTCGGCCAGCAGCAGCGTGCCCTCCGGCAGCAGGCGCTGGGTCATGTGCGCGTGTCCGGACGGCAGCAGCACCGCGGTGAGCGTGTCCGGTGGCTTCCACGAGGCGCGATCGGCCGCCGCGACCAGCAGCTCGTCGGTGGCGCCCGCGAGCAGGTCGCGGCCGAGCTGTTCCAGGTAGCGCTCGCGGGCCCGGCCGCTGGTCGCCAGCTCGTCGGCGTGGCCTGCCGCGCTCGCCGCGGACAGCTCGTCGATGTAGGCGAACACGAGCTCGGCGAACTTGGCGAGCAGGTCAGCGGGCATCCCCGCCGACACCGCCGTGCTCGACAGCCCGCGCCACGCCACGCGCGCGCCCACCCGGTAGGCCGCCAGCAGCGCGTCCATCGTGCGGCCGTCGCGGGCCTCTCCCCTGCCCAGCTCGTACGCCGCCTCCGCGCCGACGGCCAGCACACCTGTACCGCCGACGACGTCGAGGAACGTGCCCAGTGCGGTCCGCACCGCCCGGCGGATGGTCGTGCCCATCCGGCCCGCCCACGCACCCGCGTAGCTGGGGACCTCCTGGATCACCGCCCGGATCACCTCGTCCGCCGTGGCCGACAGCGACCTGCGCAGCCTGGCGGCCGTCGCCACGTCGATGTCGAACTCGGCTGCTCCCTGAACCGTGCGGCTCTCGGACATTTTTTGTTCCTCACGAACAATCCACGGCGGTGAATTCACGTCCAACGGTCAGGACTTTACGCGCCGGAGCGCACATGCTGGACACATGACGAGCACCTCGCTGAGGAGCCGGGCACTTCGGCTGCTGGAGTCGGTCACCACGCCGCTCCTGCCGTCGGACTACCTGGACCTGGTCGACCCGCTGCGTGCGGGCGCCGACCTGCGCGGCCGCATCGAGGCGATCCGCTCCGAGACCCGTGACGCGGCCACCGTCGTGATCCGGCCGGGACGCGGCTGGCGCGGGCACGTGCCCGGCCAGTACGTCCGGATCGGCATCGACGTGGCCGGTGTCCGCCAGTGGCGGGCCTACTCCGTGACCTCCGCGCGTCCCGACGGCCGCATCACGATCACCGTGAAGGCCATCCCGGACGGCAAGGTCAGCAACCACATCGTGCGCCACGCGAAGGTCGGCACGATCATCCAGCTCGACCAGGCGAGCGGCGAGTTCGTGATCCCCGCGAAGCGCCCGGCCAAGACCCTGTTCCTGACCGCGGGCAGCGGCATCACCCCGGTGATGGGCATGCTGCGCGGCCACCAGCTGGACGACGTCGTCCTGCTGCACTCCGCCCCGACCGCCGACGACGTGATCTTCGGTGCCGAGCTCAGGGGCCTGAGGGACCGGATCCGGCTGATCGAGCTGCACACCGACACCGACGGCATGCTCGACGTGAGCAGGATCGACGAGCACGTGCCCGACTGGGCCGAGCGCGAGACGTGGGCGTGCGGGCCGCAGGGCCTGCTCAACGCCGTCGAGGAGCACTGGGACCAGCGCGGCATCGCGAACCGGCTGCACACCGAGCGGTTCCGGCCCTCCGTGCTGGTGACCGGTGAGGGCGGCCCCGTGACTTTCAGCCGCACCGGCAAGACGATCGAGGCAGACGGCTCGACGCCGCTGCTCGACGTCGGCGAGCAGAACGGCGTGCTGATGCCGTCCGGCTGCCGGATGGGCATCTGCTTCGGCTGCGTCTCCCCGCTGCGCGAGGGCGCGGTGCGCGACCTGCGCACCGGCGAGATCACCACCGCCGCGCCCGGCGACGGCGTCATCATCCAGACCTGCGTGTCCGCGGCCGCGAGCGCCTGCGACATCGACCGCTAGGAAGCGAGACCATGACCACCACCGCCCCCGCTCCGCGCAAGATCACGTCCGCCCCCAGGACCACCCCGAGGAAGACCAGCGCCGGTGACCCGACCGCGCACCTGACCGCCGAGCAGATCGAAGAGCTCGGCCGCGAACTGGACACGCTGCGCGACGAGGTGATGGCGAGCAGGGGCGAGCGCGACGCCGCCTACATCCGCAAGGTCATCTCGACCCAGCGCAAGCTCGAACTGGGCAGCCGCGCGATCCTGCTGTTCTCCCTGTTCCCGCCTGCCTGGCTCGTCGGCACCGCCGGCCTGTCCATCGCCAAGATCCTCGAGAACATGGAGATCGGGCACAACGTCATGCACGGCCAGTGGGACTGGATGCGTGACCCGAAGATCCACTCGACGACCTGGGAGTGGGACCACGCCTCGCCCGCGGAGCAGTGGAAGCACGCGCACAACGAGCTGCACCACACGTACACCAACGTGATCGGCAAGGACAACGACCTCGGCTACGGCATCATGCGCGTCGACGAGGACCAGAAGTGGATCCCGCTGTACCTCGGGCAGCCGCTGTGGAACTTCGTCAACGCCTGCTTCTTCGAGTACGGCATCGCCGCGTACGACCTGGAGCTGGGCAAGAACCTCTCCAAGCGCAGGCGCAACCGCCCCGAGTTCCGCGCGCGGGCCAGCCAGGTGCTGAAGAAGATCCGCGGCCAGATGCTCAAGGACTACGTGGTGCACCCGCTGCTGTCCGGGCCGTCCGCGCTGACGACGCTCACCGCGAACTTCACCGCCAACATCGTCCGCAACCTGTGGACGCACTCGGTGATCATGTGCGGTCACTTCCCCGAGGGCGTGGAGACGTTCGAGCGCCGGTCCATCGAGGGCGAGACGCGCGGCGAGTGGTACCTGCGCCAGATGCTCGGGTCCGCGAACATCAGCGGCAGCAAGGCGATGCACCTGATGACCGGCAACCTGTCGCACCAGATCGAGCACCACCTGTTCCCCGACCTGCCCAGCAACCGGTACGCGGAGGTCGCGCCGAAGGTGCGCGAGCTGTTCGACCGCTACGGCCTGCGCTACGTCACCGGCTCGCTGCCCCAGCAGGTCGGCTCGGCGTGGAAGAAGGTCTTCAAGCTCTCGCTGCCCAACGGTTTCTTCGACAAGGTGACGAACCCGGTCAGCCTGTTCAAGATGGTCACCGGTCAGGATTCGGCAGAGCAGCCGAAGCGCGCCGCTTAGCCCCACACCTCGCGCACGGCGTCGACCACGGTTGCCGCCTGCGCGAACCCGGCCTCGGCCGAAGGCTTGCGCCGGGCCGGGTCGAGCACGTTGGCCCCGATCGCCGCCTGCGCCGCGGTGTCGGGGCTGACCACGATCGACCGCACGTCGGCCCCGAGCCGGGCGGCCTGCACGTCGGGCCGTGCCGCGTGCCCGAACGCCCTGACGATGGGCGCGACCACGACGACCTGCGAGTACCCGGCGGCGAGGTCGACGTTGGCGGGCGACCGCATGCCGCCGTCCATGTACCGGTCGCCGTTGATGCTGACCGGCGGCCACACCAGCGGCACCGCGCAGCTGGCGGCGACCGCGTCCACGAAAGGCGCGCCGCTGTCCCGGTCGAACGCCTTGAAGGCTCCGTCGGAGGTGTTGACGGCCGTCACTTTCAGCTCGCGCTCGGGCCATCCGCCCTGCGCCAGCCGGCCTTCGAACACCTTGCGCCGCTCGGCCTCGTCAACCGTCTTCGCGCGCACCGCGGCCGCACCGAGCCGGGCGCGCTTCTGCTGCGCGGTGCCGGGCAACGCGTACGCCACCATGTACCGCAGGATCGTGCCGTAGCCGAGCCGCGCGGCGATCTCACCGGTCGGCGGCCGCAACTGGCCCTCGTACTGCGTCGCCAGCGACACGCCGCCGGCGAGTTGAGCGGCCACCACAGAACCCGCTGACGTGCCGACGAACAGGTCCGCCTCCGCGAGATCGACCCCCGCCTCAGCCAGCCCGTGCAAAAGCCCGGTCTCCCAAGCGATCCCGGTCACTCCACCGCCACCCAGCACCAATGCGCGCATCGGCGAATCGTAACGACCGCTCGGGTTGCGCGGATTTCGGTACCGCGCGGAACGCTGGACGGCACCACCGCGCTCGGCTACTACCTCGACGGGCGCAACGACGAGGGCACGATCTGGGGCGAGCGCGCGTTCTCCGCGCCGCGCAACACGACCGTCACGGTGTCCGCGTCGTTCTGGCTGCACAACACGCACCTCGGGCAGGTCAGCCAGTGGATGGTCGCGGGGTGTGCCGACACCAGGAACCCCGAGACCGAGCGGGACATGGTGCCGCCCATCGACCGCACCAACGCGAAACCCGGCTGGATCGAGTACAGCTTCACCAAGAACGTGCGGACCGACGCCACCGGCACGGTCTGGATCGCCGCGGGCGTCCGCGCCACCTGGGAGGGCAGGCGGACCTACCACTTCGACCTGGTGGAGACGTCGATCATCGCGCGGTGACCTCGGGGCGGTGCGGCCACGGGATCAGTGCGCGCCGCACCGCGAGTGGCGCGCCGAGCTCGGCGCTGATCACCGCCAGCGACACGTCCTGGCGCGTCAACGCCCGCGCGGCCACGGTGCACAGCCCCAGCGGCAGGCCCCCGCACCGCGCCACGATCGTCTTCACCGCGCCGGGTTCGCCCGCGACGCGCCACTCCCCGAGGTGCCCGGCCAGCAGCTGGCGGGCGTCGTCGGGGCGCAGCGGCTGCAGTCCGATGCTGTGCGCGCCGTACATGATCACCAACGCGGACAAGGGTGTGCGGCTGGTGACGATCACGGTGTTCGTCGCGCTGCCCGGCAACAGCGACAGCACCTGGTCGCGGTCGGCCGCGTGGTCGAGCACGACGAGCATCCGCCTGCCCGCCACCAGACTGCGGTACAACGCGGCGCGAGCGGCCAGGTCCGACGGCATGGACCGCGGCGGAACGCCCAGCGCGTCCAGGAAACCGTGCAGCGCCGTGAAGGGGTTGTCCGCACGGAGGTCCGTGTACAGCTGCCCGTCCGGGAACAGGTCGGCCCGCGACTGCGCCCACCACAGCGCGAGCGCGGTCTTGCCGATGCCGCACGGGCCGTGGAGCACGGCGATCACCTGACGCCGCACCGCCAAGTGCTCGTCCAACGCGGAGAGCTCGTCAGATCTGCCGACGAAGAGCCGTGGTGGCAGTGGCAGCTGACGCGGCACCGGGCGGTGCACCACCGCCGTGGACCGCATGGACAGGACGGGATCCGCGGCCAGCATCCGCCGGTGCAGCACCCGAAGCGCCTCACCCGGATCGGCGCCGAGCTCGTCGGCGAGGCGCACGCGGATGGCGTCGAACCGGTGCAGTGCCACGTCCTGACGGCCGCTGCGGTACGCGGCGAGCATGAACTGGTGCGCCAGCCGTTCGTCCAGCGGATGCGCGTCGGTCATCGAGCACACCAGTGGCAGCAACTCGTGGTGCCTGCCGGTGCGCAGCCACACGTCGTTGCGGTCCAGTTCGAGCGCGAGTCGCTGGCGCCGCAGGTCCGCGCGCACCGCGTCGAACCACGGTGACTCGAGCCCGGCCAGCGGCTCGCCCTGCCACAACCCCAGCGCGACGTCGAACAGCACGTGGTCTGAGTCGGAACGCGCGCGTGCGGCCAGCCGCGCGAACCGGTGCGCGTCAACGCACATCGGGTCCGTGGCGAGGCAGTAGCCCGACGCGCCCGTCACCACCCGTGCGTCGTCGGTGACGTCCAGCGCGCGACGCAGGTGGTGGACGTAGCCGTACAACGTGGTGCGGGCGCGCAACGGCGCCGTCGACCAGATCCGGTCGACCAGCCTGCACACCGGCACCGGGCGGTTCGCTTCGACGAGCAGCACCGCCAGCACGCTGCGCTGCCTGCGGTGACCGATGTCCAGCGGCACCCCGTCGACCCGACAGGACACGTCCCCGAGCAGCTTGAACTCGACCCCCACAGTCTCCCCCTGCCGTCAGGCGTCGCACGTCAATCGTGCCACTTCGTGCGCCCGCGAGCATCGGCCGAACGCCGTCCGGTGCTTGGTAAAACGGCTCTGACCAGCCAGTCCAAGACATGTCCAATCGCCAGCCAACACCGCTGGGGCACCGTCGTCCTCGCGTCCCCGCCGGACGCGAAGACGAGAGGGGAAAGCGATGAGACGAGTGCTGCTCGTGCTCGCGGGAATCGCGGTGCTGCTGTTCGGGTCCGCCGCGGTGGCGAGCGCGGAACCCATCGAACGCTCGACCGCCGAGGTGGCTCCGATGGCGGCGCCTCCTGGCTGCAACGCCACGAACGTCTGCTTCTGGGTCAACAACAACTTCAACGACGGGCCCGGCAGGCTCGCGGGCACCAACCCCGACTTCCGCAGGTTCGCCCACCGCACCTGCGGCGGCGGCACCTGGAACGACTGCGTGTCGTCGGTCTACAACAACGGCACCCGCTGCTGGGCGTACCTGTGGGACGGCTTCAGCTACACGCTCGGCGCACGGGGCAACATCGGGCTGAACCGGGGAGTCGGCATCACGAACCTCGGCGCGTGGGGCTTCGACAACGCGGCCAGCTCCAACTCGTGGGCGAACTGCACCTGATTCCACCGCCCCGCCGGCTCCGTGCCGGCGGGGCACCCCAGGAGGAGGTTGTCGTGTCACGTCGCCTGATGCTGCTCGGTGTGCTGCTACTGGCCGGATGCGGTGCCCAGGACAACACCGACTTCGACCTGCTGACGCAGACCGGTTCGTACGACCGCGTGAACCAGGTGCTGTCGTCGGCCGAGCACCGGCTGGTCGCCGAGTGCATGACCGGGCGCGGGTTGCGCTACCTGCCGCAGACCCAGGCGCCGCCGACACCGGACGCGTCGCTCGCTGGCAGGCGTGCGCACGGGTACGGGCTCGGCGAACCGTCGACCGCCCTGCCGGACAACGACGCGTACGTGCAGACGCTCCCGGACGCCGAACAGCTCGCCTACCAGCGGGCGTTGCAGGGCACGGACGAAGAGCGGCGCGCGATCCGGCTCAGCAACGGCGGCACCGTGTCGTTCGCAGGCGGTGGTTGCCAGGCCGAGGCGCAGCGCGAGCTGTACGGCGACGTCATCGAGTGGGCGCGGATCACCTACGTGCCGCAGGCGCTGCACCTGAAGATGGCCGACCAGGTGAAAGCCGATGCCGGCTACCGGAAGGCCGTCGACGACTGGGCGAAGTGCATGGCGGGCCGGGGTTTCCGGCATGCGTCACCGGAAGCCGCGCAGGACGAGCTCAAGAACCTCTACGCGACGCAGGGACCTTCGCCGCAGCTGCGCGAGAAGGAGATCGCGACAGCCGTCGCCGACGGTGAGTGCGCCGAACAGCTCCGCATCCCCGAACTGGTGCAGGACATCAAGAAGCGGCTCGTCGACGAGCTGCCCGAGATCGACCGGCAGGACCTCCACCGGGTCGCCAGGGCGTGGACGACCGCGGCGGCCAACGCGGAGAAGATCTAGCTCAAGCCGTGTGTCGCCGTCGCACCGCCGTCCACCGCGAACTCCCCACCCGTGCAGTAGGAACTCTCGTCACTGGCGAGGAACAGCACGACGTTCGCGACGTCCTCGGGCTGCCCGATCCGGCGCAGCGCCACCTTGCGGCCGATCGGCGCCAGGTCGACCTGGATGCCGAGCGCGTCGCTGACCATCGGGGTGTCGATCGCGCCGGGGTGCACGGAGTTGACCCGGATGCCGAACTCCCCCAGCTCCATCGCGGCGACCTTCGTCATCCCGCGAATGGCGAACTTGCTGGCGGTGTAGGCGACCAGGTACTGCATCCCGGCCAGACCCTCCACAGAGGACACGTTGACGATCGAGCCGCCACCGGCGCGCGTCATCGACCCGATCACCGCGCGCATGCCGAGGAACGTGCCGACCTGGTTGATCCCGGTCACCCGCGTGTAGTCGGCGAGCGTGGTGTCCGCGATGGCCGAGAAGTGCAGCACACCCGCGTTGTTCACCAGCACTGTGATCTCACCGAACGAGTCGATGGTCTCCTGCACGACGCGCGCCCAGTCGTCCTCCGACGACACGTCGAGGTGGCTGTAGAGCGCGCCGAGCGACTCGGCGAGCTCCTTGCCCGCCACGTCTTGCACATCGGTGATCATCACCGAGGCGCCCTCGCGGACGAACCGGCGGGCCGCGGCCGCGCCCTGTCCGCGCGCGGCCCCGGTGATGATCGCGACCTTTCCGTCCAGCCTCATCGGATCACATCAGCTCGTCGCCGAGCGGCATCATCACGGTCTTGAGCTCCGTGTACGCCTCGTACGCGCTCTGGCCGCCCTCCCTGCCGAGCCCGGACTGCTTGAACCCGCCGAACGGCAGGTGCGGTTCGAGCTGGTACCCGTTGACGCCCACGGTTCCGACGCGCAACGCCCTGGTCAGCCGGAACGCCCGGCGGACGTCGGAGGTGTAGATGCCGGCGCCGAGGCCGTACTCGGTGTCGTTGGCGATCCGGACGGCCTCGTCCTCGTCGTCGAACGGCACGACGGTCAGCACCGGGCCGAAGATCTCCTCGCGTGCCACGGTCATGTCGTTGCGCACGTCGGCGAAGATCGTGGGTGACACGAAGTTGCCGGCCGCGAGGTCGCCTTCGAGCCGCTTGCCGCCCGTGACCAGGCGCGCGCCTTCCTCCTGGCCCTTGTCGATGTAGCCGAGCACGCGCTCGAGCTGCCGCTCGTTGATCAGCGGGCAGGCGAGCACGGCGGGGTCGAACGGGTCGCCGTACGTGATCGCACCGGCGAGCATCTGGGCGGTGGCGACGAACTCGTCGTGCACCTCGCGTTGCACCAGCGCCCTGGTCTGCGCGACGCACGCCTGGCCGGACAGCCCCATGGTGACCATGCCCATGCACGTCATGGCGGCCAGTCCGACGTTCGGCGCGTCGGCGAACACCAGCGCGGGGCTCTTCCCGCCCAGCTCGAGCGAGACGCGTTTCATGGTGCCCGCGGAGGCTTCGATGATGCGCCTGCCGACCGCGCGGCTGCCGGTGAAGCTGACCTTGTCCACCAGCGGGTGGTTGATCAACGCCGAGCCGGTGGGCTCGCCGGGCCCGGTGACGAGGTTGACCACACCGTCCGGCACACCGGCCTCGACCAGCAGCTCGACCATGCGGATGACGCAGAACGACGCGTACTCCGACGGCTTGACGACGACCGTGCAGCCTGCCGCCAGCGCGGGTGCGAGCTTCTGCGCGAACAGCACGAACGGCGCGTTCCACGGCAGGACGGCCGCGACCACGCCGACCGGTTCGCGGAACGTCATCGCGAGGTGGTCGCCGCCCTGGTACGGCGGCAGCGTCTGGCCGCCGACCTTGTCGATCCAGCCGGAGTGGTGGTCGAAGATGTCCGCGGCGATGTCCACCGAGGTCGCGTAGACCTGGCTGAACGACAGCGGTACGCCGTTGTCCAGCGCCTGCAGGCCGCGCAGCTCGGCCGCGTTCTCCCGCAACAGGTCCGCGTACCTCCGCAGCACCTTGATGCGGTAGCCGGCCCGGCTGCGCGCCCACGTGCCCTCGTCGAACGCCTTGCGCGCGGCGCGGACCGCGTCGTCCACGTCCCGCTCGGACGCGACCGCGAACTGGCCGACGACCTCACCGGTCGCGGGATGGTGGTGCGTCCAGCTCTCCTCCGCCGGCCGGAACTGTCCGCCGACGAGCAGCTGGCCGTCCTTCAACCCCAGCGTCTCGCGGTGCGGTTGCACGGTGAGCGTCACAGCTCCTCCTACAGGCCAAGAGTTTCGGTACAGGAGAACGTCCGTTGTGGATCGCGATCGGCGAAGTGATCCGTCACCTCGCTGATCGCGTCGAACCGCCGTTCCACGGTCGGCGGCGCCATGAGCGCGACCATGCCACCGTGCACGACGAAGACCTGACCGTTGATCCGGTCGGCCGCCGGTGCCGCGAGCTGCGCGACGAACTTCGCCACGTGCTCCGGCGCCAGCGGGTCGTCGCCGTCCGGCGCGTCGCCGAAGACCTGTGCCGTCATCGCGGTGCGGGCGCGCGGGCAGATCGCATTGGCGCGCACGCCGTAGCGGCTCATGCCGCGCGCGGTCGCGACGGTCAGCGCGGCGATCCCGGCCTTGGCCGCCGCGTAGTTCGCCTGGCCCTCGGAGCCGAGCAGGAACGCCTCGGACGCCGTGTTGATCACCCGTCCGTACACCGGTCCGCCCGACGACTTCGACTGCTGCCGCCAGTGCGCGGCCGCGTTGCGCGACAGCAGGAAGTGGCCGCGCAGGTGCACCCGGACGACCAGGTCCCAGTCCTCGTCGGACATGTTGAACAACATCCGGTCGCGCAGCACGCCCGCGTTGTTGACCACGACGTGCAGCCCGCCGAAGTGCTCGACGGCCGCCGAGAGCAGGGCGTCCGCGGTGGCGCGTTCGCCGACGTCGCCCTCGACGACGACGGCCTTGCCGCCCAGCGCCTCGATCTCCTCCACGACCGCCGACGCCGCGCCCGGCAGGTCGTTCAGCACCAGGTGCGCGCCCGACCGGGCCAGCTCCAGCGCCTCCGCGCGACCCAGCCCGGCGCCCGCACCGGTGACGATCGCAACCTTCCCCGCAAGGTCCACTGTGGAGTTCTCCTAGTCGAAGATGATGACCTGGCGGATCAGGGACCCACCGCTGCGCAACGCCTGCAAGCCCTCGTTGACGTCGTCGAGGCGGATCCGCTTGCTGATCATGCTCTCCAGGTCGAGCCTGCCCTCGCGCCACAGCGACAGCAGGCGCGGCACGTCCCGCCTGACGTTCGACGTGCCGTAGAACGACCCGTGCAGGGTCTTGTCGTGCAGGAACAGCTCCTGCGCGCTGAACTGGACCATCGCGTCGCCCCGCCCCGCGCCGACGACGACCACGTGGCCGCCGCGTCGCGTGAGGTCCCACGCCGACCGGATGGTCGACGGGTGGCCGACGACGTCGAACGCGTAGTCGAAGCCGAGGCCGCCGTTGAGCTGGTTGTTCAGCTCGGCGATGCCCTCGGGCGTGCAGGCGTGCGTGGCACCGAACTTCTTGGCCACCTCGTGCTTCTCGACGATCGGGTCGACGGCGACGATCCGCGCCGCCGCGGCGAGCCGCGCGCCCTGGATCACCGAGACGCCAACGCCTCCGCAGCCGATCACCGCGACCGTGGAACCCGGCTCGACCTTCGCGGTGTTGAGCACCGCGCCGACCCCGGTCAGCACACCGCAGGCGACCAGCGCCGCGATCTCGAACGGCACGTCCTTGTCGATCTTGATGGCGCCGTCGGCGGGTATGACCAGCTCCTCGGCGAACGCACCGAGCCCGGCGTAGCCGAACGCGGGCGCACCGCCGACCAGGAACCGGGGCGAGACGAACGACGCCATCGTGTGCACGATGCACAGGTGCGTCTGCCCGTTCGCGCAGTTCGTGCAGTTGCCGCACGGCGGAACGAACGTGATGACCACGTGGTCGCCCGGCGCGAGCGTGGTCACGGCACTGCCGACCTCCAAGACCTCACCGGCACCCTCGTGCCCGACCACTCCGGGTGCGAGCGCGGGCAGTGTTCCGTCCATTGCGGACAGATCGCTGTGGCAGACCCCGCACGCCTTGATCTTGACGCGGACCTCGCCCGGTCCCGGCGCGGTCGTCGTCACGTCGTCGCGGAACTCGAGCTTGTCGTCGCCGACCTGGTTCAGCACGGCAGCTTTCACCGGTATCACTCCTCGTCGAGCTCACGGCTGTTACTCAGAGGCACACTAGAATCTGTTCTTATTCGCCACAAGGCCCATCAGCATGAGCTAGTCCGTCACGCGCAGCGCGCGCCTCGGGCACGTGGTGACTGCGAGCTCGCCGCGCTCGACCTCGTCACCCGCCAACTCTCCATCTCGCACCAGCAGCACTTCTTCCTCGTCGAGATCGAACACCTCGGGCAGGATCCCGACGCAGAGCCCGTTCGCCTCGCACAGCGCGTGGTCGACGCTCACCCTCACCGCAGCCTCCTGACAGCTTGTAGAACTTGTTCTAGAGTACTGCTCATGCACATCGGATTCACGCCCGAACAGGAGCGGTTGCGCCGCGAGCTGCGGGCGTACTTCGCCGCGCTGATGACACCGGATCGACGGGCCGCGCTCGCCTCCGGAGCGGGTGACTACGGCGACACCGAGGTGTACAAGGACACCGTCCGCCAGATGGGCAGCGACGGCTGGCTCACCCTCGGCTGGCCGGAGGAGTACGGCGGGCGCGCCCGTCCGATGATCGAGCAGCTGATCTTCGTGGACGAGGCGGCCGTCGCGGGCGCGCCGGTGCCGTTCCTGACGCTGCACTCGGTCGGGCCGACCATCATGGCGTTCGGCACCGACGAGCAGAAGGCCTTCTACCTGCCGAAGATCGCGGGTGGCGAGATCCACTTCGCGATCGGCTACTCCGAGCCGGAGGCCGGCACGGACCTCGCGGCGCTGCGCACGCGTGCCGTCCGCGACGGCGACGAGTACCTGATCAACGGCCAGAAGATGTGGACGAGCCTCGTCCAGTACGCCGACTACGTGTGGCTGGCCTGCCGGACCGACCAGGAGGCCAAGAAGCACAAGGGTCTGAGCATGATCATCGTGCCGACCTCCTCCCCCGGTTTCTCCTGGACGCCGGTGCGCACGATGGCGGGCCCGTCCACGAGCGCGACCTACTACGAAGACGTGCGCGTCCCGGTGGCGAACCTGGTCGGCGAGGAGAACAAGGGCTGGCAGCTGATCACCAACCAGCTCAACCACGAACGCGTCGCGCTGTGCTCGGCCGCGCCGCTGCAGAACGCGCTGCACGAGGTGCGCGAGTGGGCGCAGTCGACGAAGCTGCCCGGCAGCGGCGAACGGGTGATCGACCAGGAGTGGGTGCGGCTGCACCTGGCTCGCGTGCACGCGAAGACCGAGTTCCTGAAGCTGATCAACTGGAAGATCGCCGCCGACGCGGGCCACGCGCCGAGCCCGGCGGAGGCGTCGGCGACGAAGGTGTTCGGCACCGAGTTCGCGACCGAGGCGTACCGGCTGCTGATGGAGGTGCTGGGCGCCAACGGGATCGTGCGCTCCGGTTCGCCCGGCGCGCTGCTGCACGGCCGGGTCGAGCGGATGCACCGCTCGTCGCTGATCCTCACGTTCGGCGGCGGCACCAACGAGATCCAGCGGGACATCATCGCGCGGGTGGGCCTCGGCCTGCCCGCCGCGCCGCGCTAACCGGGAGACGACATGGACTTCGCACTCACCGAGGCGCAGCTCGAACTGGCCGCGTTGACTCGCAAGATCGTCGCGGACCAGCTCACCCCCGCACTTCGCGAATCGGGCGCACCCGAGCTCTGGCCGGCACTCGCGAAGGCGGGCGTGCTGTCCGCCGTGCTGCCCGAGGACGCGGGCGGCAGCGGCTTCGGCCTGCTGGAGCAGTGCGCGGTGCTGGTCGAACTGGGCCGCGCGGTGGCACCGGTGCCGTACCTGCCGTCGATCGTGGCGGTGTCCGCGCTGGCGACGTTCGGCACCGCGGACCAGCGCTCGAAGTGGCTGGACCGCGCGGCTTCCGGTGAGATCGTGCTCAGCGTGGCGCTCGCCGAAGACCTGGGCGACCCCACCACGTCGGCCGAACGCGTGGACGGCGGCTGGGTGCTCACCGGGGCCAAGACGACCGTGCCCGCCGCTGCTGCCTCATCGCTGTTCCTGGTCTCCGCGGCCACCGCCGACGGTCCGGCGGTGTTCCTCGTCGAACCGCACGAGGTCACGATCACCCAGCAACAACTCGTGGACGCCTCCGACGACGCGGCGTCGCTGGAGCTGTCCGGCCTGCGGCTGCCCGACGACCGCCTGCTCCCCGGCCCGGACGTCGCCGACTGGCTCAACACCAGGTACACCGTCGGCCTGTGCGCGTCGCAGCTCGGCGTCACCGAACGCGCACTCGAGCTGACCGCCGAGTACGCGCGCACCCGCGTGCAGTTCGACCGGCCGATCGGCAGCTTCCAGGCGGTGGCACAACGGCTCGCTGACGCGTTCGTCGACGTGGCCGCGATCCGGCTGACGCTGTGGCAGGCCGCGTGGCGGCTCGCGTCGGACCTGCCGGCCGAGACCGAGGTGGCGACGGCGAAGTTCTGGGCGGCCGACGCCGGGCACCGGGTGGCGCACACCGCCGTGCACGTGCACGGCGGCATGGGCATCGACGTGAGCCACGAGCTGCACCGCTACTTCACGGCGGCCAAGCGCAACGAGTTCTCGCTCGGCGGAGCCACCACCCAACTGCTCCGCATCGGCGCGTCACTGGCCGCCAACCCGGCCTGAGCTCAGCCGACGGAGTAGACCAGGCAGAACTCCGGACTCTTCCTGCGCAGCGCGGCGCAGATTCCATCGAGCCCGGCCGACTGCATGGGGCCGAGCCACACGTAGTACGCGCCCTCCGGGTAGAAGTTGCCCTTGACCGCGGGGCAGATCTGGTCGTACGTGCTGTAGTGCACCTGGTACCGGCCGGCGATGTCCGGCGCAACCCGTGCGATGTACTCGTTCTGGTACGCCACCAGGTACTTGGCGTACTTCGCGCCCTCGGGACCGAACACCACTTCCAGGCTGACGATGGACGTCTCGGCGTCGCACGGCATCTTCACCGGCGCCCCGCCCTCGGCCGCCACGAGGTCCGGTGTGCTCGGTTCTGGGCTCGACGTCGTGGGAACCCCCGCTGCCGCCATCGGTCGCCCCGCCTCACGCGGCGCACTGCTGAAGAGGAGACCGAGAACCACCCCGATCACGAGGGCCGCGACCAGCGAGTCCATGATCCGGCCGACCCGGAACGGCTTGCGCTGCCCGCGGAGCGCGAAGAACCGCTCGACGTAGCGGGGAATCTCGCGCAGCTTGCCGTCCTGCACGACGTGCAGTTCCTTGCGCTCCTCATCAACACCGGGATCGTCCGCGCTGACGACGAACATCACCCGGAAGCTGCGGCGCAGCAAACGCTGGTCCGGCACGGTCACGACAGCGGTCACCCGCGTGGACTCCTCCGTCCCCACTTCGAAGTCGTCGATCTCGCGTGAGGTGCGCGTGGTGAGGAAGTTGGTGATGTCACCCGGCCGGTTGTCCCGCAACCACTCGCCATCGGGCAGGTAGACCCGGCCGGTCAACCGGACGTTCCCCTCGTTCTTGATCCACAGGGTCGCCTCGTGCTCCCCACCCGAGGCGACCATCAACCGCTCCGCCTGCACGCTCATCGCGGGTTCAGCCGGGATGACGACCGTCCGGACCTTGCTGCCCCACCGGCCACTGCCGTCCCCGCCGGCATCGACGGCCTGCACCTGCAGCCGGCACCGATCGGCCTCGGGAGACGTGCCCGTGCGCTGCAACGTCACCTTGGTCTTGACGGTGTCGCCCGGACCCACCCGCATCTCCGGCGTGTCGAGCCGCACATCCGGATAGCCGACCGCCTTCAGGAACAGGTGGCGCTCGACATCGCCGCGATTCTCGACCGTCACGGACAAGACGCAGGTCAGGCCGGTGAAATCGACCTCTTTCTTGTGGTGCACCACGGAGATCGCCACGCGGTCGTCGGTCGACGCGCCGAAGTACACGCTCTGCACGGTGTGCGCCTGGACCACGTTCTCCGCCGCACCGGAGAACTCGTTCGTCGTGCCCGCGTCTTCAGAAGTCACCGCGCATCTCCGAGCCTCGTCCACCCGACCCACAGGGGGTGTCGTTCGACCGGGCGAGTCCGTTTCGCGCACAGGCGTTTCCCGCACGTCAGCGCAACTTGTCGAGCCTTTCGACGGCCTCGTCGAACTCGCGCAGCAACGTCGCCATGACGTCGGCGACCGGTCGCACCTCGTTCATCCGTCCCACGATCTGCCCGACCGGCATGGACACCACGGCCGGGTCGCCGGACCTGGCTATGCGCTGGTGCGCCTCGCTGACCAGCAGGTTCTGCAACGGCATCGGCAGCGGGTCCGGTGCGTCGTCCGACGACCACGCCTCGGTCCACCTGGTCTTCAGCAGCCGCGCGGGCTTGCCGGTGTAGATCCGGGTGCGCACGGTGTCACTCGACCCGGCGGCGAGCAGCGCCTGCTGGGTGGCGTCGTTCTGGGTGTACTCGGCGGTGGTCAGCCAGTAGGAGCCCATCCACACGCCGGACGCGCCGAGTGCGAGCGCCGCGGCCATCTGCCTGCCCGACCCGATCCCGCCGGCCGCGAGCACCGGCACGTCGACCGCGTCCACGATCTCCGGCACGAGCACCATCGTGGCGATCTCACCGGTGTGCCCACCTGCCTCGTAGCCCTGCGCCACCACGAGGTCCACGCCGTTGGCGACGTGCCTGCGCGCGTGCTCGGCCTTGCCCGCCAGTGCGGCCACCGGCACGCCGTGGTCGTGCACGCGCTTGATCACGTCGTCCGGTGGCGAGCCCAGCGCGTTCGCGATCAGCCGGATCGGGTGCTCCAGCGCCACGTCCACGTGCGAGCGCGCGACCGAGTGCAGCCAGCCGAGCACGCCCTCCCCCGACTCGCCGTCGGGCAGCGGCGGCACGCCGAGCTTCAGCAACGTGCGCTGCACGAAGTCCTTGTGCCCCTCGGGGATCAGCTTGTCCAGGTCGAACGACGTGCCCTCGGCGGGCACCTTGGCGGGCATGACGATGTCGACGCCGTACGGCTTGCCGTCGGTGTTCTCATCCATCCACGTCAATGCGCGGTCCAGGTCGGCGGCGTCGTTGTAGCGGACGCAGCCGAGCACGCCCATCCCGCCGGCGCGGCTGATGGCCGCGGCCACGTGCTCGGACGGCGTGAAACCCAGTACCGGGTGCTCGATGCCCAGCTCGTCACACAGGCTGGTCCGCACGCGCCTGCTCCTCGACGTAGCGCTTGGCCCACTGGTAGTCCGGCTTGCCGCTGGGCAACCGGCCGATCTCGTCGACGAGCCACAGGCTGCGCGGCACCTTGTAGCCCGCGATCACGTCGCGCACGTGGGTGTCCAGTTCGGACAGCTGCGGCGTGGTGCCCGGCCGCGGCTGCACCAGTGCGCCCACCCGTTGCCCGAGCAGGTCGTCCGGGATGCCGATGACGAGCGCGTCGAACACGTCCGGATGGGACTTGAGCGCCGCCTCGACCTCCTCGGGGAACACCTTCTCGCCACCGGTGTTGACGCACGTGTTCCCGCGCCCCAGCAACGTGATCGTGCCGTCCTCCTCGAACCGCGCGTAGTCGCCGGGCACGGTGTACCGCTTGCCGTCGATCTCGAGGAACATCCGCGCGGTCTTCTCCGGGTCCTTGTAGTAGCCGAGCGGGATGTTGCCGCCGCGCGCGAGCCTGCCGACGACGCCGGGCTCGGGCTGGAGCGGCCGTCCGTCGTCGTCGATGACGATGGTGTCGTCGTTGAGCTTCACCCTGGTGCCGTCGGTCTTCACGATCTCCTTCGGCACCGCGCCGATGCCCGTGGACCCGGTCTCCGACGACCCGATCGACTCCAGCAGCGTCACGTGCGGCAGGTGGGTGTGGTACTGCTCCTTGACGGTGTGCGAGAACAACGCCGCGCTGCTGTTGATGATGAACAGCGAGGACGCGTCGTACTCGCCGCGCTGGAACTCCTCGATCAGCGGCCGTCCCATGGCGTCGCCGACGATCACGCCGACCTGGACCTTCTCCCGCTCGATCGCCCGCCAGATGTCGGCCGGGTCGAACTTCGGGACGAGCACGATGGTGCTGCCGCTGAACAACGCGCCGAGCACGGCCCACTGCGCGGCGCCGTGGATCAGCGGCGGCATGCACAGCCGGACCATCCCGTAGTCCTTGCCCGCCTTGGCCTGCTGCCACTCGTCGGTGAGGTGCTCACCGGTGACGAAGTCGATGCCGCCGCCGAGCGTGCGCCACACGTCCTCGTGCCGCCACATCACGCCCTTCGGCATGCCGGTGGTGCCGCCCGTGTAGAGGATGTAGAGGTCGTCCGCGCTGCGCGGCCCGAAGTCCCGCTCCGGCGACGCCTCCGCGAGGGCCGTCTCGTAGGCGACGCCCGCGAACTCGGTGTCCGACTCGTCGTCGATGACGACGACGTGCCGGAGGTTCGGCGCCGTCGGCAGCACCTCGGCCACCAGATCGGCGTACCGGCGCTCGTGCACGAGCGCGACGATGTCCGACTCCGTGAACAGATACTGCAACTCGTTCTTGGTGTAGCGGTAGTTCACGTTGATGGCCACCGCGCGCAGCTTGTAGACCGCGAGCATGGCTTCGACGAGCTCGATCGAGTTGCGCGCGTAAAGCCCCACGTGCGAACCCTCGCCGACGCCCAGCATTCCCAGGTGGTGAGCCAAACGGTTGGCCCGCTCGTCGAGCTGGGCGTAGGTGGACCTGCGGTCGCCGCACACCAGGGCGACGCGGTCGGGGACGGTGTCGACGGCGTGTTCGACGAGGTCTGCGACGTTGAGGGCCATGTCGGTCAAACTAGAACGTGTTACTGTTGCCGACAATCCCCCATGCGGTCAGACTCGATCCAGGAGGCCATCTCAATGACCACCACGACTGAGCCACCCAAGAAGGAAGAGGCAGATTGCCTGGTGGACCTGGTCGGGCACGTTCTGGTCGTCACGATGAACAGGCCGCAGGCGCGCAACGCGTTGTCCGGCGAGATGATGGCGATCATGCGGGAGGCGTGGGACCGCGTCGACAACGACCCGGAGGTCCGGGTCTGCGTCCTCACCGGAGCGGGCGGCGCGTTCTGCGCGGGCGCCGACCTCAAGGCGATGACGAGCAGCCACCCCAGCGAGAACTTCCGCGACATGGACCTGTCCGTGATCGAGCCGCTGCTCAAGGGGCGCAGGCTCACCAAGCCGCTGATCGCCGCCGTGGAAGGTCCGGCCATCGCGGGTGGCACGGAAATCCTTCAGGCGACCGACATCCGCGTCGCCGGTGAGAGCGCGCGGTTCGGTGTGTCCGAGGCGCGCTGGGGCCTGTTCCCGCTCGGCGGCTCGGCCGTGCGGCTGCCCAGGCAGATCCCGTACACCGTGGCCGCGGACCTCCTGCTGACCGGCCGCCACATCACCGCGCCCGAGGCGTTGCGGATCGGGCTCATCGGTCACGTCGTGCCCGACGGGCAGGCGCTGGCCAAGGCGATGGAGCTCGCCGCGCTGATCGAGGCGAACGGACCCCTTGCGGTGCAAGCGATCCTGCGCACGATGCGGGAGACCGAGGCGGTGCACGAGAACGACGCGTTCGCGCTCGAGACGCAACTCGGCATGGAGGTCTTCCGCAGCGAAGACGCGAAGGAGGGCCCTCGCGCCTTCGCCGAGAAGCGCAAGCCGCGGTTCCGCGGCAGGTGATCAGCCGCCGGCGATGTCGTTCGCGGCCACGTACCCGAACGTCATCGCCGGTCCGATCGTGGATCCGGCGCCCGCGTAGCTGTTGCCCATGACCGCGGCGCTCGCGTTGCCCGCCGCGTACAGGCCGGGGATGACCGAACCGTCCGGACGCAGCACGCGGGCCCGTGCGTCCGTGACCATGCCGCCCTTGGTGCCGAGGTCACCGGGCACGATCTTGAACGCGTAGTACGGCGGCAGCCACAACGCCGCCAGGCTGGAGTTCGGGAACACCAGCGGGTCGGTGTAGTAGTGGTCGTACGCGCTGTCGCCGCGCTTGAAGTCGGGGTCGCGCCCGGCGAGCGCCTGGCCGTTGAACCGCTGCACGGTCGCGCGCAGCTCGGCAGGCGGCACGCCGATGTCCGCGGCCAGTCCCTCGATGCTCCAGTTCTTCTTGACCGCACCGGAGCGGTACCAGTCGTCGGGCAGCGGCAGCGCGGGCGCGATGTCCTTGAACAGGTAGCGGTTGCGGTAGTTCTGGTCCACGACCAGCCACGCCGGGATGCACGGCGACGACGGGTTCTTGTCGTACATGGTGTGCACGACGTCGCTGTACGGCGCGGCCTCGTTGACGAACCGCCGCCCGCCCGCGTTGATCATCAGGCCACCGGGCAGGGTGCGCTCGGCGAGGCAGAAGTACGGGTCGCCTGGCACCGGGATCGCCGGGCCCCACCACGAGTCGTCCATCAGGTCGAACGCCGCGCCGACGCGCTGGCCCGCGCGGTGGCCGTCGCCGGTGTTCTCCTTGGCGCCCACGGTCCACTCGGTGCCGATGGGCTGGCGCTGGAACTGGGCGCGCATGCTCGCGTTGTGCTCGAAGCCGCCGGAGCCGACGATCACGCCGCGCCGGGCGCGAACCAGGCCGCGCGACGTGAGGACACCCTTGACCGCGCCGCCTTCGACGTGCAGGTCGACCAGCGGGGTGTTGAGCCAGACCGGCACGTTCGCGGCCATCAGCCCGGCACGCAGTCCGCCGGCGAGCGCCTGTCCCATGGTGAGCGGTTTCTGACCCAGCACAGCGGCTTTCGTGCCACGCGCAACGGCCGCGGCCGCAACCGCGGCACCCTTGGGGTTCACCAGGGCCAGCGCGAGCCACTTGTAGTCGGCGCCGAACACGACCATGCCCGGTGGCGTCGCGAGGTACGGCGGGTTCAGGCGCGCCAGCTCGGGGCCGAGTACGTTGCCGTCGAGCTGGTCCGGTTCGATCGACCTGCCGTTCGGCATGCCGCCCGGCAGCTCGGGGTAGTAGTCGCTGTAGCCCTCCATCCAGCGGAACCGCAGCGGGCTGTTCCGGACGACGAACGAGATCATCGCCGGGCCGTTGGTGAGGTACGCCTGCTGCCGCACGGCGGGCGAGCGGCCACCGACGACGGCCGAGAGGTACGGCACGGCCTTCTGCGGACTGTCCTGCACACCCGCCGCGAGCAGAACCTCGTTGCCCGGCACCCAGATCGCCGCGCCCGACCGGGCCGCCGAACCGCCGTACGTGGGCGCCTTCTCGACGACCACGCAGCTCAGTCCGCGCTTCGCCGCGGTGAGCGCGGCCGTCATGCCCGCCGCGCCCGCGCCGACCACGACGACGTCGTACTCCCCCAGCACCGGCGCGTCGGCCGATGCGGGCACGCGCGACGTCAACCCCGCCGCGATCGTGAACCCGGCTCCGGCCAGCACCTGACGACGGTTGAGGGTCATGGCTCATCGCTCCATCTACGTGGTGGCAAGGGCGATCTTGCGGTGGTCCCAGCTGACGACCTTGGTGGGGCGAAAGAGGACGGCGACGCGCTTGGACATCGCGTGGCGCATGCCTTCGCGACCGGACTCGTCGAGCGGGCCGATGTTGCGCGCCACCACCGCGTTGACCACGCGCGCGATGACGGCGGGGTCGTCGGAGACCTCGGCGGTGCCCTCCATGTGAACGCCGCGCAGGTCGCCGTACTCCTCCCCACTCTCGACGAGTGCGCTCATCCGGGGTTCGCGGCGCAGGTTCACGATCTTCTGCGAGTTGCGGTCCGTGCAGAACACGATGTCGCCGTCGAGCACGGCGAACCACATCGGCGCGAGGTGCGGCAGGCCGCTGCGGCCGAGGCTCGCCACGACCAGCGTCCGCTGTTCGTCCAGGAACGCGTGGACCTCGGCCTTCGACATGCGGATGTGCTCACGCATTGTCGCGCAGCTTTCGCTTGTACAGCTTGCCGTTCGGGTCGCGGGGCAGCTCGGCGACGTAGTCGATCGACTTGGGGAGCTTGAACTTCGCGAGTCGCGTGCCCGCGAACGCGAGCAGCTCCTCGGTGAGCTCCGCGCCGGGCTCGACGCCGTCCGCGAGCTGGATCACGGCCTTGATCTCCTCACCCCAGTCGGGATGCGGCACGCCGAACACCGCCACGTCCGCCACCTTGGGGTGGCACACGAGCTCACCCTCGATCTCCGCCGGGTAGATGTTCACGCCGCCGGATATGATCATGTCGCTCTTGCGGTCGCAGAGGAAGAGATAACCGTCTGCGTCCAAATAACCGATATCCCCGAGTGTGAACAGGTTGCCGACGCGCGCGGCACGGGTCTTCTCGGCGTCCTTGTGGTACTCGAAGGTCGCGGTGCCCATCCGCATGTAGACCAGGCCGCGCTCGTCCGGCGCGAGCTCGGTGCCGTCCTCGGCGAGGATCTTCACCTCGGACGTCGGCCACGGCAGTCCGACCGATCCCGGTTTGCGCAGCCACTCCTCGGCGGAGATCGCGGTGCCGCCGCCCTCGGTCGCCGCGTAGTACTCGATCACGACCGGGCCCCACCACTCGAGCATCCGGCGCTTGACCTCGATCGGGCACGGCGCCGCACCGTGGATCATCGTGCGCAGCGACGACAGGTCGTAGCGCGAGCGCACGTCGTCCGGGAGCGCGAGCAGCCGGTGGAACTGGGTCGGCACCATGTGGCTGTGCGTCACCCGGTACCGCTCGATCAGCCGCAGCATCTCCTCGGGTTTCCAGTGGTCCATCAGCACCGCGGTGTGCCCGAGCTGGATCGAGATGACGACGAAGTTGAGCACCGCCGTGTGGTAGAGCGGTGATCCGCACAGGTGGACGTGCCCGTCGAACGGCTTGATGCCGAAGATGCCGAAGATGCCGAAGAACCACGGTGCCGCAGGCGCGACGACGTCCGGGTCGGCCCCGGTCAACGGCCTGCGCACGCCCTTCGGCCTGCCGGTCGTGCCCGAGGTGTAGAGCATCGGCGAACCGGACGTGCGCACGTCCGGCCGTCCCTCCGGCTCGTTCTCCCCCAGCCTGCTCAACGGCTGGAACCCGGCGACCTCGCCGACCGCGAACCGCGCCTCGCTCGGGAGCCCGGCACGTGCCGCGGCATCCGCGGCGACCTCGGCGAAGCGCTCGTGCGCGATGAAGGCCTTGGCGCCGCTGTCCTCCACGAGGTACGCGACCTCGGGCCCGACCAGGTGCCAGTTGACCATCACGACGTACAGGCCGGTCTGCAACGCGGCGAAGTACACGGCCACGAGCTCGGCGCTGTTGGGCAGCATCAGCACGATGCTGTCGCCGGGCTCCAGCCCCATGGCCTGCAAGCCGCGTCCGTACCGGTCAGCCGCCGCCGCCAGTTCGCGGTACGTGAGCTCCTTGCCGTCCGGGTCGACCAGCGCGCACTGGTCGGGGTGCGCGGCGGCGATGTTCCAGAGTCCGGTCACAAGCGCTCCCGTCTTGTCGCTACATCAGGTCAAATTAGAACCTGTTTCACTGGATGGCAAGCGTCGGCCACGGCGCGGATCGACGCCTCGTCCCAGCACCCGACCAGCAACGTGGACACTCCGGCGGCCTCCCAGCGCGCGACCTCCGCGCGCACCTCGTCCGTCGTCCCGACGATGGTGATCTCGGCGACCAGTTCGTCCGGAACCGCCTGTGCGGCCTCGTCCTTGCGGCCCGCCTGGTAGAGCCGCCCGACGTCGGCGACGACCTCGCCGTATCCCATGCGGGTGAAGACCTCGGCGTGGAAGTTCATGCCCGGCGCGCCCATTCCGCCGATGTACAAAGCGACCATGGGCTTGAGGTGCGCTCGCACAGCGGGCGCGTCGTCGGTGACGACGACCTGGCACGTCGCGGCGATCTCGAAGTTCTCCCTGGTCCTGCGCGCGTTCGGCCGGCCGAAGCCCTCGTCCAGCCACTCGTCGTACATCGGTGCGAGCCGTGGCGCGTAGTAGATCGCGAGCCAGCCGTCGGCGATCTCCGCGGCCAGTGCCACGTTCTTCGGGCCCTCCGCGCCGAGCCAGATGGGCAGGTCCGCGCGCAGCGGATGGGTGATCGGGCGCAACGGCTTGCCCAGCCCGAGTGCGCCAGGCCCCTGGTACGGCAACGGATAGTGCGGGCCGTCGTTGCTCACCGGCTGCTCGCGGGCGAGCACCTTGCGGACGATGTCGACGTACTCCCTGGTCCTGGCAAGGGGTTTGGCGAACGGCTGGCCGTACCAGCCCTCCACCACCTGCGGTCCGGACACGCCGAGTCCCAGCACGAACCGGCCACCGGACAGGTGGTCGAGCGTGAGCGCGTGCATCGCGCAGGCGGCCGGCGTGCGGGCCGACATCTGCACGACGGACGTGCCCAACCGGACGCGCGACGTGCCAGAACCCCACCACGCCAACGGGGTGAAGGCGTCCGATCCCCACGCCTCCGCCGCGAACACCGCGTCGAACCCGGCCTCCTCGGCCGCGCGCACCAGATCCGGGGCGTTGGCGGGCGGTCGCGCGCCCCAGTAACCGAGCTGCAGACCGAGCTTCATACCTGGCATCTTGCCACGATTTCGAGAACCTGTTTCACTTCGATCTGTGACCAAGCCGCTCAGTGCGCCGCTCGAGGTTGGCTTCGACTACACGCGTTCGCTCGGCCCGACACTGAGCCGGTTCATGACGGGCCTGCGGCAGCGCAGGGTGACCGGCGTGCGCGGCTCGGACGGCCGGGTGCACGTGCCACCGGTGGAGTACGACCCGGTGACCGCAGAACCGCTGACCGAGCACGTGGACGTCGCGTCGACGGGTGTGGTGCGGAGCTGGTCGTGGGCCGCAGAGCCGCTGGAGGGCCAGCCGCTCTCGACCCCGTTCGCGTGGGCGTTGATCCAGCTCGACGGCGCGGACACCTCGTTGCTGCACGCCGTGGACGCCGGTTCCGCTGAGCAGATGCGCACCGGAGCGCGGGTGCGCGCCCGCTGGGCCGCGGAACGGGTCGGCGCCATCACCGACATCGAGTGCTTCGAGATCTCCGACGAGCCGGGCGATCCGTCCGTCCCCGGCGACGAGGTCACCATGATCACCACGCCGGTGCGGCTCCACTACACGCACAGCGCTTCGCCGGTGGAGAGCGCGTTCCTGCGCGGTCTCATCGAGGGGCGCCTGCTCGGCCAGCGCTGCCCGGCGTGCGGCAAGGTTTACGTGCCGCCGCGGCCGGCCTGCCCCACCGACGGCGTGCCGACCACCGACGAGGTGGAGCTGCCCGACCGCGGGACCGTCACCACCTTCTGCATCGTCAACGTGCCGTTCCTCGGCCAGCGGATCAAACCGCCGTACGTCGCGGCGTACGTGCTGCTCGACGGCGCGGACATCCCGTTCCAGCACCTGGTGCTCGGCTGCGCGGCCGACGAGGTGCGGATGGGCATGCGCGTCGAGGCGGTGTGGAAACCCCGCGAGGAGTGGGGTCCGACGATGCAGAACATCGACCACTTCCGCCCATCCGGTGAGCCGGACGCGTCGTTCGACACCTATTCCCAGCACCTGTGAGGAGGTCGGTGTGCCCAACAGCGCTCCAGAAATCGCCATCGTCGGATTCGCGCAGACACCGTGCGTGCGCAGCACCACCGGCACCACCAACGGTGTCGAGATGCTCGTGCCCATCTTCCACGAGGTGCTCGGCGGGCTCGGTCTGTCCAAAACGGACATAGGGTTCTGGTGCTCCGGCTCGTCGGACTACCTGGCCGGGCGGGCGTTCTCGTTCGTGTCGGCCGTCGACGCGATCGGCGCGTTCCCGCCGATCGTCGAGTCGCACGTCGAGATGGACGCCGCGTGGGCGTTGTACGAGGCGTACGTGAAGCTGCTGACCGGCGAGGCGGAGACCGCGCTCGTGTACGGCTTCGGCAAGTCGTCGGCGGGCCAGCTGCGCCGGGTGCTCGCGATGCAGCTCGACCCGTACCTGGTGACACCGCTGTGGCCGGACTCGATCGGGCTGGCGGGCATCCAGGCGCGGATGGGCATCGAGAGCGGTCTGTGGAGCGAGCGCGCGATGGCCGAGGTCGCCGCGCGCAGCCGCGCGGACGCGATGTCGAACCCGCTGGCGCAGTTCTCGGGTGCGGTGGACGTGGAGTCGTTGCTGGCTGAGCCCTACCTCGCGGATCCGTTGCGACGGCACGACTGCGCGCCGATCACCGACGGCGCGGCAACGATCGTGCTGGCGGCCGGTGACCGCGCGCGCGAGCTGTGTTCGCGACCCGCGTGGATCACCGGTTTCGAGCACCGCGTCGACTCGCCGTCGCTGGGTGGCCGCGACCTCACCACGTCCGCGTCGGCCGTGGCCGCGGGCAAGGCCGCTGGCGCCGATCGCATCGACGTGGCCGAGTTGCACGCGCCGTTCACGCACCAGGAGCTGTTGTTGCGCCAGGCGCTGGGGCTAGGCGACGAGGTGAAGGTCAACCCGTCCGGCGGCGCGTTGTGCGGCAACCCGATGTTCGCGGCCGGTCTGGCGCGGATCGGTGAGGCCGCTCGGCGGGTGCTGTCGGGCGAGGCGGAACGCGTGCTCGGGCACGCGACCAGCGGGCCGCTGCTGCAGCAGAACCTGGTCTGCGTCATGGAAGGACGGGACTGATGGCCGTGCAACTGGCGGCGGTGGTCGGCACCGGCCAGACCCACCACGCCGCGAAGCGCCTGGACGTGTCGATGGCCGGTCTCTGCCGCGAGGCGGTGGACCGCGCGATGGCCGACGCGGGCGTGGACTGGCCGGACATCGACGCGGTGGTGGTGGGCAAGGCGCCGGACCTGTTCGAGGGCGTGATGATGCCCGAACTGTTCCTGGCCGACGCGTTGGGCGCCAACGGCAAACCGCTGCTCCGCGTGCACACCGCGGGTTCCGTCGGCGGCTCGACGGCGAACGTCGCCGCCAGTCTGGTCAGGTCTGGTGTGCACCAGCGCGTGCTGGCGGTGGCGTTCGAGAAGCAGTCCGAGTCGAACGCGATGTGGGCGCTGTCCGTGCCCACCCCGTTCACCATGCCGGTGCACGCGGGCGCGGGCGGCTACTTCGCCCCGCACGTCCGCTCGTACATCCGCCGCGCGGGCGCTCCCGAGCACATCGGCGCGATGGTCGCGGTGAAGGATCGCCGCAACGGCAGCCGCAACCCCTACGCCCACCTGCGCCAGCCCGACATCACCCTCGAGTCCGTGCAGGCCTCGGCCATGCTGTGGGACCCGATCCGCTACGACGAGACGTGCCCCTCCTCCGATGGCGCCTGCGCGGTCGTCATCTCCTCATCGGCTACCACTGGCCAACCCGCGTGGATCCACGCGACGGCGATGCGCACCGAGCCGACGACGTTCGCGGGCCGCGACCAGGTCAACCCGCAGGCGGGCCAGGACGCCGCGCACGCGCTGTGGAAGCAGGCTGGCATCCGCGATCCGCTGTCCGAAGTGGACGTGGCCGAGATCTACGTGCCGTTCTCGTGGTTCGAACCGATGTGGCTGGAGAACCTGGGTTTCACCGACGTCGGTCAGGGCTGGAAACTGACCGAGGCGGGCGAGACCGAGATCGGCGGCCGCCTCCCGGTGAACCCGAGCGGCGGCGTCCTGTCGTCGAACCCGATCGGCGCGTCGGGCATGCTCCGCTTCGCCGAGGCGGCGATGCAGGTGATGGGCCGCGCGGGCGACCACCAGGTCGACCGCGCGCGGGTTGCCCTGGGCCACGCGTACGGCGGCGGTTCCCAGTTCTTCGCGATGTGGGTCGTCAGTTCGGAGAAGCCATGAAGTTCACCCTGGGCATCGCCATGAGCCCACTGGACCAACTGACCGAGCTGGCCCGCACCGCCGAGGAGTGGGGCTACTCGTCGATCGCACTACCGGACTCCCTGTTCTACTCGGAGAAGGTGTCCGCCGAGTACCCCTACACCCCCGACGGTTCCCGCATGTGGAACGAGGACACCCCGTGGGTCGACCCGATGGTCGCCGCCGCCGCCATGGGCGCCGTCACCTCGCACATCCGCTTCTACACCCAGGTGCTGAAGCTGGGTTCCCGCAACCCCTTGCTCCTCGCGAGGCAGGTGGGTTCGGTGGCGAACATGATCGGCAACCGCTTCGGCCTGGGCGTCGGCCTCGGCTGGGCCCCGGAGGAGTTCGAGTGGTGCGGCGCACCGTTCGCCGATCGAGGCAAACGCGTCGACGAGATGATCGACGTCCTGCGCCTGGTGCTCGGCGGCGGCATGGTGGAGTACCACGGCTCGTTCTTCGACTTCGATCGCTTGCAGATGAGCCCGGCCCCGTCCGCTCCAGTCCCCCTCTACATCGGCGGCCACAGCCCCGCAGCCCTCCGCCGCGCCGCCCGCGTGGGCGACGGCTGGACGTCAGCAATGATCAAGTTCGCCGACCTGCGCTCGACCATCACCCGCTTGGACGAGCTGGGAGCCTTCGACAAGCCGTTCGAGATCCAGGCGGTGTGCATCGACCGCTTCGGCCTGGACGGCTACCGCCAGCTGGCGGACATCGGCGTGACCGACGCGATCGTGGTGCCGTGGCTGTTCTACGGCGTCGGCTTCGACGGTCCCCTGCAGGCGAAGAAGGACGGCATCCGCCGGTTCGCCGACGAGGTCATCAACCGCCTGTAGAGGAGCACTCCCTTGACCGCGATCACCTGGACGGCCTCACAAACCGAGACGCCGGCGCGCGTCGCCTCCTGGCGCTCCATGGACGCGGTCACCCGCGGGGCGAAGGACGAGTGGCTCGCGCTGTTCGCCGCTGATGGCGTCGTCGAGGACCCGGTAGGTCCGTCGATGTTCTCGCCGGACGGGTCCGGACACCACGGGCACGACGGGCTGTCCGCCTTCTGGGACAAGGCCATCGCGCTGGCGGAACGGTTCGAGTTCGCCATGCACGACTCGTTCGCCGCTGGGGACGAGGTCGCCAACGTCGGGACCATCAGCGCGTTCCTGCCCGGCGGGCATCGCGTCGACACCGAGGGCGTGTTCGTCTACCGCGTGGGGCCCGACGGCCTGATCAAGTCGATGCGTGCGTTCTGGGAGACCGACCGGGCGATGGCCACTCTCCGGCAGGTCTGATGCCTGCCGGTGATGCGGGGCTTGGGTTCTCGGTGTGGGCGGGGAAGTTTGTTCTGATCATTCGGCTGCCGGTTTGTGCTCGGGGGCCGCACCCGTTGGGCAGTGCGGAAGTCGGCAATGCGGCGGGCGCTCCTTCTTTGAGCTCGTGCCGGAAGTGCGGTGGTCACCTGCCCAACCGGCGGTTGCGTGGTGGGCACGACGGCACAGGCAGGAACCAAGGGGGCACGACGAAACCAGCAGGTACCAAAAGAAAAGAGCGCCCGCCGCACTCCCAACCCTCGCACTGCCAACCGGGCGCGGCCCCACAACCCAAACCGGCAGCCGAACGATCCCAAGCATCCGAAGGGCCGGGGTGGGGAGGGGCTCGCGGATCAGGCGCAGCCTTGCCACATCGAAAAGTCCCCGTCAAGGCAGCTTTTCCGCCTTGACGGGGACTTTTCGATGTGGCCACCTCTGGTGATCCGCGAGCCCCTCCCCACCTCACACCGCAAAGCCGCAATCAGGCGTAGTGGACCTGAAACTCCTTGATCCCGTTCAGCCACCCGGACCGCAACCGCCGAGGCTCGGCAGCCTGCCGGATGTTGGGCATGTGGTCGGCAATGGCGTTGAAGATCAGGTCGATCTCGAGCCGAGCGAGGTTGGCCCCGAGACAGAAGTGCGTCCCACTACCACCGAACCCCAGATGCGGGTTGGGGTCCCGCGTGATGTCGAACTTCTCCGGCGCCTCAAAGACGTCCTCGTCGAAGTTCGCGGACGAGTAGAACAGCCCGACCCGCTGCCCCTGCTTGATCTCCATCCCGCCCAGAACCGTGTCCTCCAGCGCGGTGCGCTGGAACGACACGACCGGAGTGGCCCAGCGAACGATCTCGTCAGCAGCCGTCTTGGGCCGCGTGGCCTTGAACAGCTCCCACTGGTCGGGGTGGTCGAGGAACGCCTTCATCCCGTGTGAGATGGCGTTGCGGGTCGTCTCGTTCCCGGCTACCGCCAGCAGCAGCACGAAGAAGCCGAACTCCTCCGACGCCAGGCCTGCACCGTCCACATCGGCCTGAACCAGCTTGGTGACGATGTCGTCGCGCGGGCAGCCGCGCCGGTCCTCGGCCATGGTCCACGAGTAGCCGAGCAGCTCGGTTGCGGCCTCGAGCGGCTCGCCGACGAAGTCGGGGTCGTCGTAGGAGATCATCTGGTTGGACCAGTCGAAGATCTTGCGGCGGTCGTCCTGGGGGATGCCGATCAGCTCGGCGATCGCCTGCAGCGGCAGCTCGCACGCGACGTCGGACACGAAGTCCCCGCTGCCCCGCTCCAGCGCCTCGGTGACGATTCCCTCGGCACGCGCGTTCAGTGCGGCCTGCAGGTTGTTGATCGCCTTCGGGGTGAAGCCGCGGGACACGATGCCGCGCAGCTTGGTGTGCGTGGGCGGGTCCATGTTGAGCAGCAGGAGACGCTGCATCTCGATGCGGTCGCGCGGCATGTCGTCCTGGAACCGGATGATCGCCGTGTTCTCCCAGCTGGAGTAGACGTCGCTGTTGCGCGACACCTCCTTGACCTCCGCGTGCCGGGAGACGACCCAGAAGCCCTCGTCCGAGAACCCGCCCGACCCGGCGGGCTTGGGGTGCCACCACACGGGCGCGGTGCGGCGGAGTTCGGCGAACTCGTCGAGCGGTAGTCGCTGCGCGTACATGTCGGGGTCGGTGAAGTCGAAGCCATCCGGAATGCGCGGCATGCTCACGGCTACCTCCGATGTGTAACACGTTCTAGTGGATTCAAGCACAGGTTCGCTCATGTTTGAAGGGCTGGACAGGCGATCGCTGTTCAGGTCAAGAACGTGTTCTAATTCTGGTCTTGGCGCGGTGAGAGGAGACCCACGTGGGCAGCCCGGTGATCGTGGAGGCGGTGCGCACGCCGATCGGCAAGCGCAACGGGTGGTTGTCGGGGCTGCACGCCGCCGAACTGCTCGGTGCGGCGCAGCGCGGGCTGGTCGATCGCACCGGAATCGACGCGTCGTGCGTCGAGCAGGTCATCGGTGGGAGCGTGACGCAGGCGGGCGAGCAGTCGAACAACATCACCCGGACCGCCTGGCTGCACGCGGGGCTGCCGCACGCCACCGGCTGCATGACCGTGGACTGCCAGTGCGGGTCGGCGCAGCAGTCGACGCACCTGGTCGCCGGGCTCATCGCCACCGGCGCGATCGACGTCGGCATCGCCTGCGGGGTCGAGGCCATGAGCCGGGTTCCCTTGCGCAGCAACGTCGGCGGTGACGCGGGGATGCCGCGGCCCGAGTCGTGGACGATCGACCTGCCCAACCAGTTCGTTGCGGCGGAACGGATCGCGGCGCGGCGCGGCATCGGGCGCGAGGAGGTCGACCGGTTCGGCGTGCGCTCGCAGGTGCGGGCCGCCCGTGCGTGGGAGGCCGGACACTTCACCCGCGAGGTCATACCGGTGAAGGTCGGCGACCAGTTGGTCGAACGCGACCAGGGGCTCAGGGAGACGAGCCTCGAGTCGCTCGCGGGCCTCAAACCGGTGCTGGAGGACGGCGTGCACTCGGCGGGCACGTCGTCGCAGATCTCGGACGGCGCATCGGCCGTGATGGTCGCGGACGCGGACTGGGCGCGCGCGCACGGGTTGCGGCCGCGGGCGCGCATCGTGGCGCAGTGCCTCGTCGGTTCGGATCCGTACTACCACCTCGACGGGCCGGTCGACGCGACCGCCAGAGTGCTGGAGCGCAGCGGGATGAAGATCGGTGACGTAGACCTGTTCGAGGTCAACGAGGCGTTCGCGAGCGTTGTCCTGTCCTGGGCGGGCGTGCATCGACCAGACCTCGACAAGGTCAACGTCAACGGTGGCGCGATCGCGTTGGGCCATCCGGTGGGCAGCACCGGAACCCGCCTCATCACCACCGCGCTGCACGAGTTGGAGCGCCGTGACGCCACCACCGCACTCATCACGATGTGCGCCGGGGGCGCACTCGCGACGGGCACCATCATCGAGCGGATTTGACTCTGGCAGAGTGTCGCCCCATGAGCTCGTCGGTGTACGTCGCGCCCTTGCACTTGGCCGAGCTGGATTGGGCGCGCTCGGCCACCTTTTCGCGTGGCGTTCCAGAACAGTTGCCAGCCCCGGTGCCGCTTCCTCTCGTCGTGGACGTGCTCGCCGCGCTCACGGACGCCAAGTGCCACGGCACTCCGTGGTTCGAGGTGCGAGACCTCGCGGCCAGACTGCCAACCTGTCCGGATCCGGCCACGTGCAAGGGTCTCGACCTAGGTGAAGTCAGCTTCCACGCGGAAGGGGACGCGGTGCTGCGCGCGGGCACGCCCGTGGAAACGGTGTCGTTCCGCAAGCCGTCCGGCAGGGCAGTCCTGCACGCGGCGTGCGCGCTGACCGTGGTCGCCGGTCCGGTGTTCGTGTTCGACGACAGCGCGGCGCGCGTGTTCGTGGTCCAGCCGGGTACCCGGCCGGAGGACATCGCGTCGCAGTGGCCTTGGTAGGTCAGGCTCCGTAGACGGGGACCTGGTGGTCGTCAGCCAACAGCTTGCGCACCACCGGCCCCAGCTCGGACGGCTCCCAGCGCGCGCCCTTGTCCACCACGGCGCCGTGCTGCCAGCCCTGCGCGACCGAGATCCGGCCGCCGTCGACCTCGAACATCCGCCCCGTCACGTCACCGGCTTCCTCACTCGCCAGCCACACCACCAGCGGTGACACGTTCTCCGGCGCCATCTCGTCGAACCCGCCGTCCGGCGCGGCCATCGTCGAGGCGAACACCTGTTCCGTCATCCGGGTGCGGGCCGCGGGCGCGATGGCGTTCACCGTGATGCCGTAACGCGCCAGCTCAGCGGCCGCCACCAAGGTCATCGCGGCGATACCGGCCTTGGCTGCGGAGTAGTTGACCTGACCGACGCTGCCGAACAGCCCAGCGCCGGAACTGGTGTTGATGACCCGTCCGGACACCGCTCCACCGGCCTTCTGCGTCGCACGCCAGTGCGCGGCCGCGTGGTGCAGCGGCGCGAAGTGCCCCTTCAGGTGCACCCGCACGACCTCGTCCCACTCGTCCTCGCCGAGGTTGACGAGCATCCGGTCGCGCACGAAGCCCGCGTTGTTGACCAGCACGTCCAGCCCGCCGAACGCCTGCAGCGCGGTGTTGACCAGCCGACCGGCGCCGGCCCACGTGCCGACGTCGTCGGTGTTCACCACCGCGGCGGAACCGATCTCGGCGGCGACCTCGGCGGCGGGACCTGGTGACAGGTCGTTCACGACGACCCGAGCCCCGGCCTCGGCGAACGCCAGCGCGTGCGCGCGGCCGATGCCGCGGCCCGCTCCGGTCACGATGACAACGCGGTCCACGCACAGGCTCACGACGGCTCCTCTTCCGAGTTTGACGCGGCGTTGGACGCGGCCAGGAAGGCGGGCACCTCTCCCCCGCCGTGCACCAGCAACGTGGCGCCGCTGACGTAGGACGCCAGCGGCGAGGCGAGGAACACCGCGCACCCGCCGATGTCGTCCGGTGAGGCCAATCGGCCCAACGGCACCGTTCGCGCCACGGCGGCGATGCCTTCTTCGTTGCCGTAGTGCAGATGCGACTGCTCCGTCCGCACCATCCCCACGTTCAGCGAGTTCACCCGCACCTTGGGCGCCCACTCGACGGCGAGCGACGCGGTCAGGTTGTCCAGGCCGGCCTTCGCCGCTCCATAGGCCGCGGTGCCCGGCGACGGGCGACGAGCGCTGACGCTCGACACCATCACGATGGCCCCGCCGGAAGGCTGTTGCTGCATCACGGCGTTCGCGGCCTGCGACACCAGCAGCGGCGCGAGCAGGTTCAGCTCGACGACCTTCTGGTGGAACCGCGGCGACGCCGTCGCAGCGGACGCGTAGGGCGCGCCGCCCGCGTTGTTCACCAGCACGTCCACCCGGCCGTGCCGCGACACGACGGTCGACATCAGCTCGGAGACCTGCTCGGCGTCCCGCACGTCGCACGGCAGGAACGAGGTGCCGGGCACCTCCGACTCACGCCGGGCGCACGTCACCACAACGGCTCCGGCGCGGACGAACGCGCGGCTGATCCCTGCTCCCACGCCGCGCACTCCGCCCGTCACCAGGACGACTGCTCCCTCGAGGTCGAGTTCCACGCACACCTACCCCTGGTCGCTCACGCACTGGTAAGTTACCAAGCAATCGCTTGGTTCGGAAGGCGGCCCAATGGGAATCTCCAGCAGCCACACCGAAAACGGCCTCGTCGAGGTGACCATCGACTACCCGCCGGTGAACGCGGTGCCCGCGCAGGGCTGGTTCGACATCGCCGACGCGATCACGAAGGCCGGTGACGACCCGGACACGCGCGTGGTCATCCTCAGGGCCGAGAACCGCGGGTTCTGCGCGGGCGTCGACCTCAAGGAGATCCAGCGCGCGACGGGGCACGAGGCCCTGCTCGCCGCGAACCGGGGCTGCGCAAGGGCGTTCGGCGCCGTGTACGACTGCGCGGTGCCGGTCATCGCCGCGGTGCACGGGTTCTGCCTCGGCGGAGGCGTCGGCCTGGTCGGCAACGCGGATGTCGTGGTGGCGTCGGATGATGCGACGTTCGGCCTGCCCGAGGTGGATCGCGGCGCGCTGGGCGCGGCGACCCACCTGGCGCGACTCGTGCCGCAACACCTGATGCGCGCGTTGTACTACACCGCGCGCTCGATCGGCGCGCAGGCGTTGCACCACCACGGCAGCGTCTACCAGGTCGTCCGCCGCGACGAGCTGGACGCGGCCGCGCGGGAGCTCGCGCGGGACATCGCCGCGAAGGACACCAGGGTCATCCGCCGCGCCAAGGAGGCCATCAACGGCATCGACGCGCAGGCGGTGCACCACAGCTACCGCTTCGAGCAGGGATTCACCTTCGAGCTCAACCTGACCGGCGTGTCCGACGACGCCCGGCAGGCGTTCCTCAACGGGGGAAAGGCCAATGCGCGACAAGCGAATGACACCTGACGAGGTCGTCGCCGAGCTGCACGACGGCATGACGATCGGCATCGGCGGCTGGGGATCTCGGCGCAAGCCGATGGCACTCGTCCGCGCGATGCTCCGATCGCCGCTCAAGGACCTCACCGTCGTGTCGTACGGCGGACCGGACGTCGGGCTGCTGTGCGCGGCGGGCAAGGTGCGCAAGCTCGTCTACGGGTTCGTCAGCCTCGACACCATCGCCTACGACCCGTTGTTCCGGCGCGCCAGGGAAACCGCATCGATCGACGTGCTCGAGCTCGACGAGGGCATGTTCCAGTGCGGCCTGCGCGCGGCCGGGCACCGGTTGCCGTTCCTGCCGATCCGCGCCGGGCTCGGTTCGGACGTCCTGCGCCTGGCACCCGGACTGCGCACGGTGCGCTCGCCGTACGACGGCGAGGAGCTGGTCGCGATGCCCGCGCTGCACCTGGACGCCGCACTCGTGCACCTCAACCGCGCGGACCGGCACGGCAACGCCCAGTACCTCGGCCCCGACCCGTACTTCGACGACCTGTTCTGCCTGGCCGCGAAGAAGCGGTACGTCTCGTGCGAGCGCATCGTCGACACCGCCGACCTGACCGCCGACGCACCGGTGCAGACGTTGCTGCTCAACCGGTTGATGGTCGACGGCGTCGTCGAGACGCCGGGTGGCGCGCACTTCACCAGCTGCGTCCCGGACTACGGGCGCGACGAGGAGTTCCAGCGGCGCTACGCCGAGGCCGCGAGCGATCCGGAGAAGTGGCCGGGCTTCGTCGACCGGTTCCTGTCCGGAACCGAGGCCGACTACCTGGAGATGGCGCATGGGTGACGTGACGAGGGCCGAGGTCTGCGCGGCCGCGTGCGCGGACCTGTTCGCGGGCGCGGGCGAGACGCTGGCCAGCCCGATGGGCCTGCTCCCGTCGCTCGGCGCGCGGCTGGCCAGGCTGACCACTGAGCCAGACCTGCTGCTGTCCGACGGCGAAGCGTTCCTGCTCACCAGTGAGTCCACTGTGGAGGGCTGGCTGCCGTACCGGAAGGTGTTCGACGTCGTCGCGCACGGCCGCAGGCACGTGGTGATGGGTGCGAACCAGATCGACCGGTTCGGCAACCAGAACATCTCGTGCATCGGCGACCACGGCAAGCCGACGCGGCAGTTGCTCGGGTTCCGCGGCGCGCCCGGCAACACGATCAACCACCGGACCAGCTACTGGGTCCCGAAGCACGGCCCGCGCGTGTTCGTCGAGGCGGTCGACGTGATCTCCGGTGTGGGCTACGACAACGCCGTCGGGCCGTTCCACGACCTGCACCGCGTCGTCACGAACCTCGCGGTGCTGGACTTCGGCACCGCCGACCACTCGATGCGCATCGTGTCCGTGCACCCCGGCGTCGAGGTCGAGGACGTGCTGAGCCAGACCGGGTTCCCGCTGCACCACGACGACGTCGGCGAGACGAGGCTGCCGACCGACGAGGAGCTGGACCTGCTGCGCACCGTGCTCGACCCAGCGGGCAAACGGGACAGGGAAGTGCGCGAATGAAGACCGCGCTCACCGAGCTCGTCGGCGTGCGGCACCCGGTCGTGCAGACGGGCATGGGCTGGGTCGCCGGGCCACGCCTGGTCGCCGCCACCGCGGAAGCGGGCGGTCTCGGCATCCTCGCGTCGGCCACGATGAGCTACCCCGAGCTCGAAGCCGCCATCAAGGAGACCAAGCAACGCACGCGCAACCCGTTCGGCGTCAACCTGCGCGCCGACGCGACGGACGCGGCCGAGCGCGTCGAGCTGCTGATCCGCGAGAAGGTGCGGGTGGCCTCCTTCGCGCTCGCGCCGAAGCGGGAGATGATCAGCAGGCTCAGCGACGCCGGTGTCGTCGTCATCCCGTCCATCGGCGCGGCCAGGCACGCGGAGAAGGTCGCCGGGTGGGGCGCGCACGCCGTGATCGTGCAGGGCGGCGAGGGCGGCGGGCACACCGGCGGCGTCGCGACGACGTTGCTGTTGCCGAGCGTCCTCGACGCCGTCGACATCCCGGTGATCGCGGCAGGCGGCTTCTTCGACGGACGCGGGCTGGCCGCGGCGCTCGCATATGGAGCAGCGGGCATCGCGATGGGCACCCGGTTCCTGCTGACGCAGGAGAGCACCGTGCCGGACGCCGTCAAGCGATCCTATTTGGACAAGGGACTCGACGGCACGGTCGTGACCACGCGCGTCGACGGCATGCCGCACCGCGTGCTGCGCACCGAGCTCGTCGAGCACCTCGAACACGCGGGCCGGATCAGCGGCCTGGTGCGCGCGGTGGCGAACGCGGCGCGGTTCCGCAGGCACACCGGGTTGTCCTGGCTCGCCATGATCCGCGAGGGCATGGCCATGCGGCACGGCAGGGACCTGCGGTGGTCGCAGGTCATCATGGCCGCGAACACCCCGATGCTGCTGCGCTCCGGACTGGTCGAGGGCCGCACCGACGCCGGTGTGCTCGCGTCCGGTCAGGTCGTCGGCATGCTCGACGACCTGCCGACGTGCGCGGACCTGATCACCGGTGTGGTCGAGGAAGCGGAGAAGATCATCGCCAACCTCAGCCGAGTCGTTCGATGATGGTCACGTTGGCCTGACCGCCTCCCTCGCACATGGTCTGCAGCCCGTACCGGCCACCGGTGCGCTCCAGCTCGTGCAGCAGGGTCGTGGACAGCTTGGTGCCGGTCGCGCCGATCGGGTGGCCGAGCGCGATCGCTCCCCCGTTGACGTTGACCCGGTCCAGCGGCGCGCCGGTCTCCTTCGCCCACGCCAGCACGACGCTCGCGAACGCCTCGTTGACCTCGAACAGGTCGATGTCCGAGATGTCCATGCCCGCGCGGTCGAGCGCGTACCTGGTGGCCCTGATCGGCGCGGTGAGCATGTAGATCGGGTCACCGCCGCGCGCGGACAGGTGGTGCACCCGTGCCCGCGGCGTCAGCCGGTGCTCGCGCACCGCGCGTTCCGACGCCACGAGCACCGCGCTCGCGCCGTCGGAGATCTGGCTGGCCAGCGCGGCGGTGGTCCGGCCGCCCGGCCGCAACGGCTGGAGCGACGCCATCTTCTCCAGGCTGGTGTCCATGCGCGGGCACTCGTCCTGCGCCACCCCGTCGACCGGCGCGATCTCGCGGTCGAAGCGGCCCTCCTTGATGGCCGTGATGGCCCGCATGTGGCTGGTGTACGCGAACTCCTCCATCGCCTCGCGGGACAACGCCCACCGCGTCGCGATCAGGTCGGCCGCGCGGAACTGGGAGATCTCCTCGTCGCCGTAGCGGTGCTCCCAGCCCTCGCACCCGGCGACCGGCGTGGCGAAGCCGAACTCCGCACCGGCGGTCATCGCCGCGCCGATCGGGATGCGGCTCATGCTCTGCACCCCGCCGGCGACCACGAAGTCCGCAGTGCCGCTCATGACGGCCTGCGCCGCGAAGTGCAGCGCCTGCTGGCTCGACCCGCACTGCCGGTCGACGGTCACGCCGGGCACCTGCTCGGGGAAACCGGCGGCGAGCCAGGCCGTTCGCGCGATGTCACCGGCCTGCGGCCCGATCGTGTCCACGCACCCGAAGATCACGTCGTCGACGTCGGTCGGGTCGACGGTGACCCGGTTGAGCAGCGCGGTGATCACGTGAGCGCCGAGGTCGGCCGGGTGCAGGTGGCTCAGCGCGCCGTTGCGCCTGCACGCCGGTGTCCGCACAGCCTCGATGATGTACGCCTCGGACACGGGTACTCCTCCTATTTCTTGGTCCTCCGGCGCCTGGTCGAGATGCCGTCGAGCAGGATCGAGAGGTACTGCTCGGCCACGGCGCGCGCGGACAGCGCGCCACCCGGCCGGTACCAGCCGACGGCGACCCACACCGTGTCGCGGATGAAGCGGTAGACGAGGTCGACGTCGAGGTCGGCGCGGAACACGCCGGCGCGGACGCCGTCCTCGAGCAGCACGGTCCACAGCTTGCGGAACTCCACGTTGCGGTCGTGCAGGTAGGAGAACCGCTCGAACTGGGCCAGGTGCTTGGACTCGTGCTGGTAGATCGCGACCTCGGCGTGCCGGTGGTCGATGGCCTCGAACGACGCGACGACGATCTCGTCCAGCGTCGCCCTCGGCCCCAGCTTGGCGTCCACGACCTCCTGGTAGCGGCCGAAGAGCTCGTCGAGGAAGGTTCGCAGGATCTCGTCGACCATCGACTCCTTCGAGTCGAAGTGGTGGTAGAGGCTGCCGGACAGGATGCCCGCGGCGTCCGCGATGTCCCGGACGGTGGTCTGCCCGAAACCCCGCTCGGCGAACATCTCCGCCGCCAGCGCGAGCAACTCGGACCTGCGCCCACTCATGCCGTCTTCCTTCCTCAGGGATGCTGACTGCTCACCGACACGACCTCACCCGTCAGGTACGACGAGTAGTCGCTGGCGAGGAACACGATCACATTCGCGACCTCCCACGGCTCGGCGGCGCGCCCGAATGCCTCCCGGGACGCCAGCTCGGTCAACAGCTCCTCACTGGTGACCTTGGTCAAGAACGGGTGCGCCGCCAAGCTCGGCGCCACCGCGTTCACCCGAATGCCGTGCTCTGCCACGTCCATTGCGGCGCAACGGGTGAACGCCATCACCCCGGCCTTGGCCGCCGCGTAGTGCGCCTGGCCGCGTTGCGCGCGCCAGCCGACGACCGACGAGTTGTTGACCACCACGCCGCTGCGCTGCTCGACCATCTGCCGCAGCACCGCCCTGGTGCAGCGGAAGGTGCCGTTGAGCGTCACGTCCAGCACCCGCGACCACTCGTCGTCGGTCATGTCCAGCACCGACTTCTCGCCGCCGAGACCGGCGTTGTTGACCATCACGTCGATTCGGCCGCACCGCTCGACCGCGCCGCTGACCAGGTTCTGCACCTGCTGCTCGTCCGTCACGTCCGCCGGGATCGCGAACACCCGGTCGCCGTGGTCGGACGCCAGCTCGGCCTGCGTCTCGCCGAGCCGTCGTTCGTGCCAGTCGCTGATCACGACGGTCGCGCCCTCTTCGAGGCACCTCCGCGCGGTCGCCGAGCCGATGCCGGTCCCGGCGGCCGCGGTGACCACGACGACCTTGTCCGCGAGCAGGTCGTGTGCCTGCGTCATGCGCGTGCCTCCCTGGGCAGGCCGAGGATCCGCTCGGCCACGATGTTGCGCTGGACCTCGTCGGACCCGCCGTAGATCGTGTCCGCGCGGCTGAACAGGAACATCCGCTGCCACCCGTCCAGCTCGGGTGACGCGACCATCGACGACGCGCCGATCACGTCCATCGCCAGCTCACCGAGCCTGCGGTGCCAGCCTGCCCACAGCAGCTTCGCCACGGACGAGTCCGGGCCCGGCGGGGCGCCGAGCGTGCGGAGCGCGTGCGAACGCATGACGTGGAGCTCGATCCGCGCCCTGGTCAGCCGCTCGCGCAGCACCGGATCGGGGTCGTCGCCCGCCAGCGCGGCGATGCCGTCGAGCTGCCTGCGGAACCCGACCTGCTGGCCGAGCGTCGCGACACCGCGCTCGAACCCCAGCGTGGCCATGGCGATCCGCCAGCCGTCGCCGACCGCGCCGACGACGTTCTCCCGCGCGGTGCGGGCGCCGTCGAAGAACACCTCGTTGAACTCGGACGTGCCGGTCAGCTGCCGGATCGGCCGCACCCGCACGCCCTCCTGGCGCATCGGCACCAACAGGTACGACAGTCCCGCGTGCCGCGCCGAACCGGGTTCGGTGCGGGCGACGACGAAGCACCAGTCGGCGAGGTGCGCGAACGACGTCCACACCTTCTGGCCGGTGATCACCCACTCGTCGCCGTCGAGCACGGCCTTCGTGCTCACCGAGGCCAGGTCCGAGCCCGCGCCCGGCTCGGAGTAGCCCTGGCACCACAGCTCGTCGACCGCCGCGATCTTCGGCAGGAACCGCTGCCGCTGCTCGGGCGTGCCGAACTTCAGGATCGTGGGCCCGAGCAGCTCCTCGCCGAGGTGGTTCACGCGGGCGGGCGCCGCGGCCAGCGCGTACTCCTCGTGGAACACGACCTGCTGTTCCAGCGGGAGAGCGCGGCCGCCGTACTCCGCAGGCCAGCTCAGGCACGTCCAGCGGTGCTTCGCCAGGTGCCGGTCCCAGCGCAGCCGGAGGTCGAACGCCTCGTGCTCGCGGCCAGGACCACCGAGACCGCGCAGCTCCGCGAACTCGCCGACCAGATTGGCGGACAACCACTCCCGCACCTCGGCCCGGAAATCCACGCTCACCTCCCGCGCTCTGGTCAACGGACGGTCACCTGCGTAGGCTACCCGACCAAGCACTTGCTTTGGAGGTTGTCGTGGACCTCGATCCAAGCAGGCAAACGGTTACAGTCGCGCTCGAACGCGCGGCGACGCTCTACGGCGACGCGGAAGCGTTGGTGGACGGCGAGATCCGGCTCAGCTACACCGAGCTGCGCGCGCAGGTCCTCGTGGCCGCGCGCGGGCTCGTCGCGCTGGGCGTCCGGCCGGGCGACCGAGTCGCGCTCCTCGCTCCCAACAGCCGTCACTGGGTGACCTCCGCGCTCGGCGCGCTGCACGCGGGAGCGGTGCTGGTGCCGATCAACACCCGGTTCACCGCCGAAGAGACGCTGGACGTCCTGCACCGGAGCCACGCCCGTGCGTTGATCGTCGTGGGCCCGTTCCTCGGCGTCGACCGGCTCGCCGATCTCCGCGCGACCGGTGCGAGGCTGCCGGAGATCATCGTGCCGCTGCCGGCCGACTGGCCGGACTCCACCGCCGAGCTGCCTCCGATCAACCCGGACCAGCTGAGCGACATCCTGTTCACGTCCGGCACGACCGGGCGGAGCAAGGGCGCGATGAGCGCGCACCGGCAGTCGCTCGGCGTGGCCGAGGCGTGGGCGTCGTGCGGTGAACTGACGGCCGACGACCGCTACCTGATCGTCAACCCGTTCTTCCACAGCTTCGGCTACAAGGCCGGGATACTGGCGTGCCTGCTGCGCGGCGCCACGATCGTGCCGCAGCCGGTGTTCGACGTGGCGGAGACGATGCGGCTGGTCGAACGCGAGCGGATCACCGTGCTCCCCGGCCCGCCGACCATCTACCAGACCATGCTCGACCACCCCGAGCGCTCGTCGCACGACCTGTCGAGCCTGCGGCTCGCGGTGACCGGCGCGGCGGTCGTACCGGTCGTCTTGGTCGAACGCATGCAGCAGGAGCTCAGCTTCTCCACCGTGCTCACGGCGTACGGGCTGACCGAGGCCGTGGTGGCGACGATGTGCCGCCCGTCCGACGACGCCTCGACCGTGGCGCACACGTGCGGCGCTCCGACGGCCGGTTTCGAGCTGCGACTCGGCGAGAAGGGCGAGGTCCTGCTGCGCGGCCCGAACGTGATGCTCGGCTACCTCGACGACCTCGAAGCCACCGCGGCGGCCGTGCAGACCGGCGGCTGGCTGCACACCGGGGACGTCGGGAGCATCGACGACCGCGGCTACCTGACCATCACGGGCCGGCTGAAGGACATGTACATCTGCGGCGGCTTCAACGTGTACCCGGCGGAGGTCGAGCAGGTGCTGGCCCGGTTGCCCGGTGTGGCGGAGTCGGCCGTGGTCGGGGTCGCGGACGCGCGGCTCGGCGAGGTCGGCGTCGCACACGTGGTGATCTCGCCGGGCCACTCGCTGTCCGCTGAGACCGTGGTCGAGTTCTGCCGCGAACGGCTGGCCAACTACAAGGTGCCCCGGCTGGTCGAGTTCCACCCGAGCCTGCCCCGCAACGCGGGCGGCAAGGTCGTGAAACACCTGCTGCGCAAGGAGAACGTGTGAGACGCGCCGACATACTCTTCGCCGTGGAGGCGCCATGACAGTCGTCGAGTACGAGCGGCGTGGTCCGGTCGCCGTCGTGACCATGAACCGCCCCGAGTACCGCAACGCGCAGAACTCGGCCATGACCTACGCACTGGACGAGGCGTTCAGCAAGGCAGTGGAGGACGCCGAGGTCGCGGTGATCGTGCTGACCGGTGCGGGCGACCACTTCTCGGCCGGGCACGACATCGGCTCGCCGGGACGTGACGTGGACGTGTCGTTCGAGCGCAAGGCGGTCATGTGGTGGGACCACGTCGGCCGCGCGGGCGGTGACCTCCGCTTCGCCAGGGAGATGGAGGTCTACCTGGGCATGTGCCGCCGCTGGCGGGAGATCCCGAAGCCGATGATCGCGATGGTGCAGGGCGCGTGCGTCGCGGGTGGCCTGATGCTGGCGTGGGTGTGCGACCTGATCGTGGCGTCCGATGACGCGTTCTTCGCGGATCCCGTGGTGCGCATGGGCATTCCCGGTGTGGAGTACTTCGCGCACCCGTGGATGCTCGGTCCGCGCGCGGCCAAGGAGGTGCTGTTCACCGGCGACCGGTTCTCCGCCGAACGGGCCCGCGAATGGGGCATGGTGAGCCGGGTCGTGCCGCGCTCGTCGCTGTCGGACGAGACGTTCGCGCTGGCCGAGCGCATCGCGACCATGCCGCAGTTCGGGCTGGCACTGGCGAAGCGCGCGGTCAACCAGTCCGAGGACCTGATGGGCATGCGCGCGGGCATGGACTCGGTGTTCGGCCTGCACCACTTCGCGCACGCGCACAACGCCGAGGTCGGCAAGGACGCGCTCGCCGGCATGGACGCACGGGCCATGAAGAAGGCGCAGAGCTGATGGACCTGGACCTCGACGCCGCGACGCTCGAGTTCCGCGCCGAGGTGCGGTCCTGGCTCGCCGCGCACGTGCGTCCGCTGTCCTCATTGGACACCCCGAACGGCTTCGAAGCGCACCGCGCGTGGGAACGAACGCTCGCCGAAGCGCGGCTGTCCGTGGTGTCGTGGCCCGCGGAGCTCGGCGGGCGGGACGCGTCGCTGCTCCAGTGGCTGATCTTCGAGGAGGAGTACTACGCGGCGGGTGCGCCCGCCCGTGTCAGCCAGAACGGCATCTTCCTGCTCGCGCCGACGCTGTTCGCGCACGGAACGGACGAGCAGCGCAAACGGCTGTTGCCTGCGATGGCGTGCGCGGACGAGGTGTGGGCGCAGGCGTGGTCGGAACCCGACGCGGGCAGCGACCTGGCGTCGTTGCGCAGCACCGCGACCCGCTGCGACGGCGGCTGGCTGCTGCGCGGCCAGAAGACGTGGAGCTCGCGGGCGGCGTTCGCGGACAAGGCTTTCGGCCTGTTCCGCAGCGACCCGTCGGCGGCACGCCACCGCGGGCTGACCTACCTGATGTTCGACCTGCGCGCGCCGGGTGTGACCGTGCGGCCGATCGCGCAGCTGGACGGCGAGCCGGGATTCGCCGAGATCTTCCTCGACGACGTGTTCGTGCCGGACCAGGACGTGATCGGTGCCGTCGACGACGGCTGGCGCGTCGCGATGAGCACGGCGAGCAACGAGCGCGGCCTGTCGTTGCGCAGCCCCGGCCGGTTCCTGGCATCGGCCGCTCGCCTCGTCGAGCTGTGGAAGAGGTCTCCGGATCCGGCGTTGCGCGACCGGGTCGTGGACGCGTGGATCGGTGCGCAGGCCTACCGGCTGCACACGTTCGGCACCGTGACCAGGCTGGCCGACGGCGGCACGCTCGGCGCGGAAGCCAGTGTCACCAAGGTGTTCTGGTCCGAGCTGGACGTGGCGCTGCACGAGACCGCGCTCGCGTTGCAGGGCCCGGACGGCGAGCTGTCCGACGAGTGGGCGGACGGCTGGCTGTTCTCACTCGCGGGCCCGATCTACGCGGGCACCAACGAGATCCAGCGCAACGTGATCGCGGAACGACTGCTGGGGTTGCCACGATGAGGTTCGCACTGTCGGCCGAGCACACCGAGTTCGCGTCGGTCCTGCACGACTTCCTCTCGGCGGGGCACCGGAACCTGGCCACCATCGGGATCACCGAGCTGACCGACCCGGTCGACCTGGTGGTGGCGTTCGAGGAACTGGGGCACCACGCCGTGCCCGGACCGCTGGTCGAGTCGATCGCCGTGGTGCCCGCGCTGGTGGCGTGCGAGGGCACGGCGTCGGTGGCGTTCCCGCCGCACGTCCCGTACGCGCCGGAGGCCGACGTCTACTTCCTCGTCGAGGACGACACGCTGCGGGAAGCCGGTCCCGGCGCCGAGATGACGTCGGTCGACCCGACGCGGCGGCTGTTCGAGCTGGTCGGCGGCCCGGTGATCGCCACCGACGTACCTGCCGGCCGCGCGTTCGACCTCGGCGTGCTCACCTGTGCCGCCCAGCTCGTCGGGCTGGGCCGCGCGATGCTGGAGATGGCCACCGGGCACGCGAAGCTGCGCACCCAGTTCGGCCAGGCGATCGGCGGGTTCCAGGCGGTCAAGCACCTGCTGGCCGACGTGCTGATCGGACTGGAGCTCGCGCGGCCGCTGGTGCACGGCGCGGCGGTCACCATGAGCCCGCGCGACGTGTCCGCGGCCAAGGTCGCGGCGGGCGACGCGGCCCACCGCGCCGCCAGGACCGCGCTGCAGGTGCACGGCGCGATCGGCTACACCGCCGAGCACGACCTCGGCCGGTTCCTGACGAAGACGCGGGCACTCGTGACCGCGTGGGGCACGCCGTCGATGCACCGGTCCCGCGTGCTGGCCGCGCTGTGCGAGGAGGTGCCGTCCCGATGACTACTGTCTCCACGAACACCGCCGAGCAGGACGCGCTGCGCGACTCGGTCCGCAGCCTGCTGACCAAGCACTCCGACGTGCGCGCGGCAATCGAGTCGCCGCGCGGCTACGACGCGGACCTGTGGGCGCGCCTGTGCACCGAGATCGGCGTGGCCGGTCTCGCGATCCCCGAACGCTTCGGCGGCCTGGGCGCGTCTCTGGCCGAGACCCGCGTGGTGCTCGAGGAACTCGGCCGCACGCTCACCCCGTCTCCCCTGCTCGGTTCCCTGCTGGCCGCACAGGCGCTCCTCGCCACCGGCAACGACGAGGCGTGCCAACGCCTCCTGCCGGGCATCGCCGACGGGACGACCATCGCCGCACTCGTGTGGGCGGGCGCGGACGGCGGGTGGTCACCGGACGAGGTGGCGATCACCGCCCACGATGGCCTGACCGGGACCGCACACCACGTCCTCGACGGCGACCTGGCCGACGTCCTGCTCGTCGCCGCGTCGTCAGCCGACGGCATCGCGCTCTACGAGGTCGGCCCGGACCAGCCGGGCGTCACCGTCGAGCACACACCCGCGATGGACCTGACCCGCCGCCTGGCCTCGGTGCGGCTGAACGCCACCGGCAGCCGGCTGGGGCCGCTCGACCTGGCAGGCGTCCGCGACACCGCGATCGCCGCTCTCGCCGCGGAACAGGTCGGCGCGGCCGAGCGGTGCCTGGAGCTCACCGTCGAGTACACGAAGACGAGGGTGCAGTTCGGCAGGCCGATCGGCTCGTTCCAGGCGTTGAAGCACCGCATGGCCGACCTGCACGTGCTCGTGGAGACCGCGCGTTCCGCGGCGCACGCGGCCACCGACCCGACCGCGGCGGCCGTGGCGAAGGTCTACTGCTCGGAGGCGTTCACCAAGGTCGCGGCCGAGATGATCCAGCTGCACGGCGGCATCGCGATCACCTGGGAGCACGACGCGCACCTGTACTTCAAGCGCGCGCACGGCAGCTCTCACCTGTTCGGCAGTCCGGCGCACCACGTCCACCGCCTCCACGAGTGGAGCAGCTGACTAGATCCAGTCCGACTGGCGTTGCCACGTCAGCAGGTTGTCCAGCACCTCGCCGGGCCACCCGCGGTCGTCGAGCTCGTCCATCGCCACGTAGTGCCCGCGGTAGAACAACAACGGCCGCTCCCCCGCAGGCTCGCCGAGCGACGTCACCCGCCCGATCACCACGTAGTGATCACCGGCCTCGTGCACGGCGGCCACCGAGCAGTCCACCCACGTCAACGCGCCGTCGAGCACGGGCGAACCCGAGGGCGAGCTGCTCCAGCCGACGCACGAGAACTTGTCCGCACCAGCGGTGCCGAACACCGCGGACACGTCCCGCTGGCTCTCGGCGAGCACGTTGACGCAGAACCGCCCGGAGGACTCGATCGCCGCCCAGCTCCGGGAGGTCCGCTGCGGGCAGAACAACACCAGCGGCGGATCGAGCGACAGCGCGGCGAACGCCTGGCACGCGAACCCGACCGGCGCGCCGTCCGACGTGCCGGTCACCACGGTCACGCCGGTGCAGAAGTGACCGAGCACCGAGCGGAACCGCGAGGCGATCACTTCTGGACGCCCACGCTGAAGTCGTGACCCCACAGGCTCACCGCCGTGCTCTCTCGCGCGATCCACTCCTCGTCGGACACCTGCCGTCCCTCGCAGCCGAACTCGACGTCGAAGCCGCCGGGCGACTTCATGTAGAACGACAGCATCAGGTCGTTGACGTGTCGTCCCAGCGTCGCCGACATCGGGACCTTGCGCCGCGTGGCGCGGTCCAGCGTCAGCCCGACGTCGTCGGTCGACGCGACCTCGACCATGAGGTGCACGATCCCGCTGGGCGTCGGCATCGGCAGGAACGCCAGGCTGTGGTGCCGGGGGTTGCAGCCGAAGAAGCGCAGCCACGCGGGTGGTCCGTCGGCGGGCCGTCCGACGAACTGCGGAGGCAGCCGCATCGAGTCGCGCAGCCGGAACCCGAGCACATCGCGGTAGAAGTGCAGCGCGGCCTCGTCGTCGTGCGTCGACAGCACGACGTGGCCGAGCCCCTGCTCCTCGGTCACGAACCGGTGCCCGTAAGGAGAAACCACGCGCCGGTGTTCCAGAGCGGCACCGTGGAAGACCTCGAGCGTGTTCCCGGACGGGTCGTCGAACCGGATCAACCCGGTGACCCGCCGCTCAGCGAGCTCCTCGGGTGTCGCCGAAACGTAGGCGACACCGGCGGATGCCAGTTGCTTGGCGATCTCGTCCAGCTCGGCCTCGTGCGCGACCTCCCAGCCGGACTGGGCGAGCCGGTCCCGCGTGCCGGGGAAGATCACCAGGCGCGCCGGGAAGTCGTCCATGCGGAGGTAGAGGGTGTTGGGGTCGGATCCCTTGCCCTCCACCATGCCCAGCACCTTGAGCCCGAACTCGCGCCACCGGTCCATGTCGGTGGCCTCTATCCGGAGATACGCCAGCGAGCGGATACCCATCACGCCTCCGCGAGGAAATCAATGGCCAGCCTGTTGAACTCGTCGAACTTCTCCAGCTGCGCCCAGTGCCCGCACTGGCCGAACACGTGCAGCTGCGCGCGCGGGATCAGCTTCAACGCGATCAGCGCGCCGTCGAGCGGGTTGACCCGGTCCTCCCGGCCCCACATCAGCAGCACCCGCTGGCGCAGCTCGTACGCCTCGCGCCACAGCATGCCCTGCTCGAACGAGTCGGGCCGCGTGAAGGACTTGCCCATGGCGGCCATGGCGCGCAACGACTCCGGCTGGCTGGCGACGGCGAACCGCTCGTCGATCAGCTCGTCGGTCACCAGCGCCTGGTCGTACACCATGATGCGCAGGAACTCCTCGATCTTCTCCCTGGTGGGAGCACGACCGAACGCGCTGAGCTTGCGCACGCCCTCCGTGGGATCCGGCGCGAACACGTTGAGGCTCAACCCACCCGGCCCCATGAGCACCAGTCGCCCTGCCCGCTTCGGGTTGTCCAGGGCGAACCGCACGGCCGTGCCGCCGCCGAGCGAGTTGCCGAGGATGTGCGCCTTCTCGATGCCGAGCGAGTCGAACAGGTCGCGCAACGCCGTTGCGGCGTAGGTGAAGTACTGGCCGTGCTCGTCGCGCTTGTCCGAACGCCCGAAGCCGGGCTGGTCGACCACCAGCACCCGGAACGACTTCGCGAACACCGGCACGTTGCGGCCGAAGTTGCTCCACCCCGACGCACCCGGCCCGCCGCCGTGCAGCATGACCACGGTGTCGGTGTGCTCCGTGCCCGCCTCGTGGTAGTGCAGCCGCAGGTCGCCGGCCTGCGCGTAGCGGCTGGTGGAGTCGAAGCTCAGCTCGGTCACGTCAGTCCCCTCAGAACAGTCCGTCGCGGACCGGAATGCCCAGTTCGCCCTTGCCGTACATGACGAGCGCGCGTTCCGGGTCGTTGGCCGCGTGCACCCGTGCGGCGTGCGCGTCGCGCCAGAACCGGGGCAGGGCGAGTCCGCTGTCGATGGCCTTGCCGCCCGCGCTCTCGAAGAGCCGGTCGATCGCCGAGATGGCCCGCGCGCTGCCGCACACCTGGTCGCGCCTGGCCCGCAGCCGGAGCTCGATCGGGATCTTCTCCTCGGCGACCGCGAGCGCCATCTCCTCCTCGATGTTGCGCTCCAGCTGCAACCACGCGGCGTCGATGTCGTTGGCGGCGGACGCGATGCGCACCTGCGCGAACGGGTCCTCGGACGACTTCTCCCCCATGTACGCGGACCGGATGCGCTCGCGCGTGGCACCCACGTGCGTCTCGTAGGCGCCGACGGCCATGCCGATCATCGGCGCGGTGATCGCGTACGGATGTATTGTCCCGTAAGGCATCCGGAACAACGGTCCGGTGTTCAGCTCCTGGCCGGGGCACACGCACTTGGCCGTGTGCATCATGCTCAACGTGCGGTGCTCGGGCACGAACACGTCCTCGACCACGATGTCGTTGCTGCCGGTGCCGCGCAGCCCGACCGTGTCCCAGACGTCGTTGATCGTGTAGTCCGAGATCGGCAGCAGGAACGTCCGGAAGTCGACCGGCTTGCCCTCGTCGTTCATCACCAGCCCGCCGAGCAGCACCCACGTCGCGTGGTCGCAGCCGGACGAGAAGCTCCACTTGCCGCTGAACCGGAACCCGCCGTCGACCGGCTTCGCCCTGCCGACCGGCGCGTACGACGACGAGATGCGGGTGTCCTGGTCCTCCGCCCACACGTCCTGCTGCGCCTGCTCGGCGAACAGCCCGACGTGCCACGGGTGCACGCCGAGCACCGACGCCACCCAGCCGGTCGACCCGCACGCGCTCGCGATCAGCTTGACCGCCGTGTAGAACGCCAGCGGGTGCGCCTCGGCACCACCGTGCCGCACGGGTTGCAGCAACCGGAAGAACCCGATCTCCTGCAACGCCTTCACCGACTCCTCCGGCACCCGCCGGAGGTCCTCGGCCTCCTGCGCGCGGTCGCGCAGCACCGGCAGCAGCTCACGCACCTTCGAGACGACCTGGTCGCTCATCCCACGTTCTCCCTGCTCAGCTCGAGCGCGATGTCGATCAGCTGGTCTTCCTGGCCACCGACGAGCTTCCGCTCGCCCGCCCGGACGAGGATCTGCGCGCCGGACACCCCGTACCGCTCCGCCTGCGTGTACGCGTGTTTCAGGAAGCTGGAGTAGACGCCGGCGTAGCCCATCATCAGCGCCATCCGGTCGAGCAGGCACTCCTCGGGCATCACCGGGCGCACGACGTCCTCGGCCGCGTCCACGATCTTGAAGAAGTCGACGCCCGTCTCGAACCCGAGCTTGTCGCAGACGCCGACGAACGCCTCCAGCGGCGTGTTCCCGGCACCGGCGCCGAATCCCCGCACGCTGCCGTCGATCTGTTGCGCCCCAGCGCGCACAGCCGCCACCGAGTTCGCGACGCTCAGCCCCAGGTTCTCGTGACCGTGGAACCCGACCTGCGCGTCGTCGCCCAGTTCGGCGACCAGCGCGGCCACCCGGTCGGAGACCTGTTCGAGCACGAGAGCGCCCGCCGAGTCGACCACGTACACGCACTGGCAGCCCGCGTCCGCCATGATGCGAGCCTGACGCGCCAACGCCTCGGGCGGCTGGGAGTGCGACATCATCAGGAACCCGACGGTCTCCAGCCCCCGCTCGCGCGCGAGTCCGAAGTGCTGCACCGAGATGTCCGCCTCGGTGCAGTGCGTCGCGATCCGGCAGATCGACGCGCCGTTGTCCTGCGCCACCCCGATGTCGTCCTTCACGCCGACGCCCGGCAGCATCAGCACCGCGATCTTGGCGTTGCGGGCGGTCTTCGCCGCGGTCCTGATCAGCTCCTGCTCGGGCGTGTGGCTGAAGCCGTAGGTGAACGACGAGCCGCCGAGCCCGTCGCCGTGCGCGACCTCGATCACCGGTACGCCGGACGCGTCCAGCGCCGCCACGATCGACTCGACGTCCGAGACCGTGAACTGGTGCCGCTTGTGGTGCGAGCCGTCACGCAGTGACGTGTCGGTCAGCCGCAGCATTCGTGACCTCCTTGGCGATCTCTTCGCCGACCTTGGTCGCGGCGGCGGTCATGATGTCGAGGTTCCCGGCGTACGGCGGGAGGAAGTCGCCTGCGCCCTCGACCTCCACGAAGATCGACACCCGGCCTGGATCGAACTGCGGCTCGCTGAGCAGCCGGTAGCCGGGCACGTAGCTCGCGATGTCGGACTCCATCCGCGCGATCGAGTCGGTGATCGCGTCCACGTCGGCGTCGTCGGGGATCGCGCAGAAGATCGTGTCGCGCATGATCATCGGTGGCGTTGACGGGTTGAGCACGATGATCGCCTTGCCGCGCTCGGCCCCGCCGATCGACTCGATGCCCCGGCTGGTCGTGCGGGTGAACTCGTCGATGTTGGCCCGAGTCCCCGGCCCCGCCGACACCGACGCCACGCTGGCGACGATCTCCGCGTACGCGACGGGCACGACGCGGGACACCGCGTGCACCATGGGAATCGTGGCCTGGCCGCCGCAGGTGATCAGGTTGATGTTGGGCGCGCCGCGGTGCTCACCCAGGTTCACCGGCGGCACCACGTACGGCCCGATCGCGGCGGGCGTCAGGTCGATCGCCCGGATGCCCGCCTCGGCGTAGCGCGGCGCGTTGGCCGCGTGCACCGACGCGGACGTCGCCTCGAACACCAGGTCGGGCAGCTCGTCCTGGCGCAGCAACCACTCCACGCCCTCGGTGGTCGTCTCCAGCCCCGCCTCGCGGGCCCGGCTCAGGCCCTCGCTGGCCGGGTCGATGCCGACCATCCAGCGCGGCTCGATCCACGGCGACCGCGCGAGCTTGTACAGCAGGTCGGTGCCGATGTTGCCGGATCCGACGATCGCCGCTTTCACGCCGCTCACCTCACTCGAACCGCAGGGATACCGAGCCGAGTCCGGCGAACTCGGCGTGGAAGTCGTCACCGGGTCTGGCATCGATCGCCCGCGTGCACGAACCGGGCAGCACGACGTCACCCGCACGCAGCCGCACGCCGAAGCCCGCGACCTTGCCCGCGAGCCACGCCACCGCGACGGCCGGATCGCCCAGCACCGCGTCACTGCGTCCGGCCGCGACCTCGTCGCCGTTGCGGGTCAGGGTCACGCCGATCGTCTTCAGGTCCACTTCGGACGGACGCAGCCTGCTGTCGCCCAGTGTGAAACCGGCGGACGACGCGTTGTCCGCGATGGTGTCCGCGAGGCCGATGCGCCAGTCGATGATCCGGCTGTCGATCAGCTCGATGCTGGGTGCGACGAACTCGGTCGCGCTCAGCACGTCGCCGACCGTGCAGCCCTCGCCGGGCAGGTCGGCACCGAGCACGAACGCCACCTCGACCTCGACGCGCGGGTACAGGTAGCGGGACGCGACCGCCGTGCCGTCGAGTCGCATGTCGTCGAGCAGGTGGCCGTAGTCGGGCTCGTCGACGCCCATCATCTGCTGCATCGCCAGCGACGACAGGCCGACCTTGTGCCCCAGCACGGGCCGGTCCCGGCGCCGGATGTTGATCAGCTGGATCTCGTAGGCGTCGACCACGTCGATGCCCGGATACAGCTCGACCAGCGGCTTGATCGGCTCACGGCTCCGCTCGGCGACGTGCAGCAGCTCCGCCGCCTCCGCCCTCTGCTCCGGTGTCAGCACCCGGCCTCCTTCGCCACGTGTTGGCCCGCGCGGCGGCCGGAGAACACGCAGTCCGCGAGCGCGAGCCCGCTGACGTACGACTCCGAGCACACGCCGACCGCGGATCTCCCTGCCGCGTACAGACCGGCCACCCCGGCCACCCGGCCGGTGTCCTCGTCGACCACGAGCCCGCCGAGCGTGAGCATCGGGCACGGGAAGCCGAGCCTGCGGCGGACCGAGACGTCGATCAACGAGTACGGCGCCACCAGCGGGCGCACCAGCTCGGGCAGCTTCCCGAACGCGTCCGGCACCGCGCCGTAGATCTTGACGGTCTCCTGCAACGCCGGTGCGTCGATGCCCGCCTTCGCCGCGAGCTCGGGCAGCGAGGGCGCGGTGATCAGTCCCCGCGACAGCAGGGCCTTCGTCTGCAGCCGCTGGAACCACAGCGTCTGCGACGGCACCTGCGCGCGAGCCTCGCTCAGCAGCGCGTCGTCGACCAGCAGCCACGCCTTGCCCTGGTGCCGGAGGACGATCGCCTCGCCGAGCGCGGCGCCGTACAACGACTCGTCGCACACCCGCCGCCCGTCGCCGCCGACGAGCACACCGCGTTGCAGCGCGCTGGGTGGCGCGATGAAGCGCCACGCGGACACCCGGTCCAGCCGCGCCGTCCGTCCGCCCGCGGCCACGCCGAGCTTGATCCCGGCGCCGTCGTCGCCTGCCGTACCGAGCGCGAGGCCGCCGTGGAACGCCGGGGCGTTCGCACGCAGCATGGCGCGGTCGGCGATGAACCCGCCCGCGCTGATCACCACGCCGCGGTGGGCGCCGACCAGCAGCTCCCGGCCGAACCGGCGTTCCACCAGTGCGGCCAGCCGGTGCAGGCCCCTGCCGAGCGGCGGGTAGTACAGCCACGGCTTCGCGGCGATCCGCGTCAGCAGCCCGTGCACGGCCCGCGGCACACCGGTCAACGCGCCGCAGCGCACGCCGACGACCCGGCCGTCGCGCGTGATCAGCTCTTTCGCCGCCGTCTGAGTGAGCACGCGGACGCCGTTCCGGCGCGCGGACTCGGCGAGTCGCGCGAAGAACACGCTGCCCGAGGTGCCCTTGCCCTTGGTCCGGTGGCCGCGGGCGGCGGGTGGCGCGACGTCTCTGCGGGCCGTCTCGCTGCCGGACTCGTAGAGGTAGTAGTCGTCGGTCGGGTACGAGGTCTTGAACGGGCACAGGCTCGCGTCGAACGGCACGCCCTGGTCCTCGAGCCAGGCGAGCGTCTTCGCGCTGTCCTGGCAGAACCGGCGCAGCGTCTCCGCCGACACCGCGTCGCCGACCTCGGTCGCGAGGTAGTCGTACATCGCCTCAGATGAGTCGGGCACGCCCGCGTCGACCTGCTGCCGCGTGCCACCGCCCGCGTAGACGACGCCGCCGGACAACGCCGTCGCACCGCCACCGCCGAACCGGTCGAGCACGATCACCGACGAGCCGGCGGCGGCCGCTTCGATCGCGGCGCACGCGCCTGCGGCACCGAAGCCCACGACCACCACGTCAGCGGCGACGTTCACCCTGCCTCCGGAACACGTTCTCGGCGACTCCACCTGCTCGAACTCCTACACCATAGCGCCAAAGTGTTCCGGAACTATAACCTGTTCTAGTCCGACTTCGTGGAGGCGCCGTGGACACCGAGTACGACGTGGTCGTCGTGGGCAGCGGCGCGGCAGGCATGACGGCCGCGCTCTGCACGGCCCACCACGGGCTGCGCACGGTAGTGATCGAGAAGGCTGAGCACTTCGGCGGGTCGACCGCGCGATCGGGCGGCGGGATCTGGGCGCCGAACAACGCCGTCCTGCGCACCGCGGGCGTCCAGGACACGCCGGAGGACGCCGGGGAGTACCTCGCGCACATCGCCGGTGACGTGCCCGCTGAGCTGCGCAAGGCGTTCCTCGACGCGGGCCCCGCGATGCTGTCGTTCGTCTGCGAGCACACCCCGCTGGACTTCCGCTGGGTGCGCGACTACGCCGACTACTACCCCGACGCGCCCGGCGGCAGGCCGAAGGGCCGCTCGGTCGAGCCGAAACCGCTGAACGCGACCGTGCTCGGCGCCGAGCTGGCGCACCTCGAACCGCCGTACGTCCCCACACCGGCGGGTGTCGTGATCACCCAGATCGACTACCGCTGGCTCACCCTCATCGCCCGCCACCCGCGCGGAGTGCTCACGGCCGCGCGGGTGTTCGCCAGGAAGTTCCTGCCCGGCAGCCGGCTCAGCATGGGCCAGGCGCTCGCGGCCGGGCTGCGCGCGGGGCTGCTGCGCGCGAACGTGCCAGTCCGGCTGAACACCGCGTTGACCGACCTGCACGTCGAGAACGGCCGGGTCGCGGGCGTGCTCGCCGGTGACGAGCTGATCCGCGCCCGCCACGTCGTGCTGGCGGCGGGCGGGTTCGAGCACAACGAGCGGATGCGCAAGGAGCACCAGCGCGCCCCGATCGGTACCGAGTGGACGGTCGGCGCCGCGGCGAACACCGGCGACGCCATCGAAGCGGGCATCCGGGCGGGCGGGTCCGTCGCGCTGATGGACGACGCGTGGTGGGGACCGTCGGTCCCGCTGCCGCGCGGCCCGTTCTTCCTGCTGGCCGAACGCTCGCTGCCCGGCTGCATCCTGGTCGACTCGTCCGGACGGCGGTTCGTCAACGAGGCCGCGCCGTACGTGGACGTCGTGCACGCCATGTACGACCAGGCAGCCATGCCGACCTGGCTGGTCGCGGACCAGCAGTACCGCGACCGGTACCCGTTCATGGGACTCCCGCCGCGCCAGGCGATCCCCCGGCGCTGGCAGCAGGCCGTGCTCCGCGCCGACACGCTGGAAGAGCTGGCGCGGCAGACCGACCTGCCGTCGCTGACGGACACCGTGCGCCGGTTCAACGACCTCGCCGAATCGGGCGATGACACGGACTTCCACCGCGGCGGCAACGCGTACGACCGGTACTACGGCGATCCGCGCAACGGTCCCAACCCCTGCCTGGGACCGCTGCGCAAGCCACCGTTCTACGCGGTCCGGATCGTGCCCGGCGACCTCGGCACGAAGGGCGGGCTGCGCACCGACGCGCGCGCCCGCGTGCTGCGGGCGGACGGCACGGTCATCCCCGGCCTGTACGCGGCGGGCAACACCAGTGCATCGGTGATGGGCCACACCTACGCGGGGGCCGGCGCCACACTCGGTCCGGCGATGACCTTCGGCTACCTCGCCGGGCTGGACATCGCAGCGAACACTCCTGGAGGAACTCCATGACACAGGAAGCCGTTCGGACGATCGACACCGGCGCGCCGCCGGCGAGGTTCGCGCGCGGCTGGCACTGCCTCGGCCTCGCCGACCGGTTCCGGGACGGTCAGCCGCACGCGATCGAGGCGTTCGGCACGAAGCTCGTGGTGTTCCAGGGCGAGGACGGCGCGCTCAACGTGCTCGACGCGTACTGCAGGCACATGGGCGGCGACCTCACTCAGGGCACCGTCAAGGGCGACGCCATCGCGTGCCCGTTCCACGACTGGCGCTGGGCCGGCAACGGCAAGTGCGTCTCGATCCCTTACGGCAAGCGGGTTCCGCTGCGCGCGCGGACCCGCTCGTGGATCACGCTGGAGCAGAACAAGCAGCTGTTCGTGTGGAACGACCCGCAGGGCAACCCGCCGCCGGAGCACGTGACGATCCCGCACATCGAGCAGGCGTTCAGCTCCGAGTGGAGCAACTGGACGTGGGACTCGGTGCTGATCGAGGGCGCGAACTGCCGCGAGGTCATCGACAACGTCGTGGACATGGCCCACTTCTTCTACATCCACTTCGCGTTCCCCACGTACTTCAAGAACGTGCTGGAAGGCCACATCGCCTCGCAGTACCTGCACACGCGCGGACGGCCGGACATCACCGGCGGCGGGACGAACTACACCGGTGACACCGAGGTCAAGTCCGAGGCGTCCTACTACGGGCCGTCGTACATGATCGACTACCTGTGGAACGACTACAAGGGCATCACCATCGAGACGGTCCTGATCAACTGCCACTACCCGGTGACGCCGAACTCGTTCAGGCTGCAGTGGGGCGCGATCGTCAAGAAGCTGCCCGGCGTCTCGGACGAGCACGCGGACAAGATCGCGGCCAAGTTCGCGCGCGGCATCGGCGCCGGGTTCCTGCAGGACGTGGAGATCTGGCAGAACAAGACCCGCATCGACAACCCGCTGCTGTGCGAGGAGGACGGGCCGGTCTACCAGCTGCGGCGGTGGTACGAGCAGTTCTACGTCGACGTCGAGGACGTCAGCGAGGACATGACGCGGCGCTTCGAGTTCGAGGTCGACACCTCGCGGGCCGTCGAGGTGTGGGAGAAGGAAGTCGCCGAGAACCTCGCCCGGCAGGAAGGCGGATCGTGACCGAGCGCCAGGAGTTCCTGCAAGGCGGCCTGCGTCCGGTGGTGTGCGACTGCGGGAACCGGGTGCTGGTCAAGAAGAACAGCCTCCAGCACACCAGCGTGCAGTGGACGTCCGACGCCGCGCGCAGCTGCGCGGAGTTCGCCTCGCGCGGCGGGAACACGGCGCTCATCCCGACCTGCCTGCGGCTGCGGGACAGCATCGAGAAGGCGGTGCGGGAGGGCGTGCTGGAGGTCGAGGATGAGTGAGGTGCACCGGGTGCGCGTCGCGGCGGTGATCGACGAGACGCCGGACGCGAAGTCGTTCGTGCTGGAGGGCGGTGACTTCACGCCGCGGCCCGGCCAGTTCCTGACGATCCGGATCGGCACCGCGGCGCGCTGCTACTCGTTGTCCAGTGCGCCGCACGAGCCGGTGAAGATCACGGTCAAACGCACCGCGGGCGGGTACGGCTCGCACTGGATGTGCGACAACGTCGAGGTGGGCACCGAGCTGGACGTGCTCGCGCCCGCCGGCGTGTTCACGCCCTCGTCGCTGAACGGTTCGGTGCTCGCGTTCGCCGGTGGCAGCGGGATCACGCCGGTCATGTCGATCATCAAGGCTGTGCTCTCGGGTGGGTCCGGCCGGGTGACCCTGGTGTACGCGAACCGCGACGAGCAGTCGGTGATCTTCGCGCGGGAGCTCGCGTCGCTTTCGGCTGAGCACCCTTCTCGACTGACGGTCGTGCACTGGCTGGAGTCCGTGCAGGGCCTGCCCGCTGTCGCCCAGCTCGCCGCGCTGGCGCGTCCGTGCGACGAGGCTTTCGTGTGCGGGCCCGGCCCTTTCATGGAGGCGACTCGCGCGGCGTTGCGCGAGGTCCCGGTCGTGCACGTCGAGAAGTTCGTGTCGCTGTCGAGCAACCCGTTCGAGGAAGCCGTCCAGGCCGAGGACGGCCCGGACGCGACCGTGGAGGTCGAGCTCGACGGTGCGCACCACCGGTTTCCGTGGCCCGCGCGGACCCGTTTGCTCGACCTGTTGCTGGACAAGGGACTGGACGCGCCCTTCTCGTGCCGCGAGGGTGCGTGCAGCGCGTGCGCCTGCCGGCTCGTGTCGGGCGAGGTCAAGATGCTCAACAACGACGTGCTCGACGAGCAGGACGTCGCCGAGGGCTACATCCTCGCCTGCCAGTCGGTTCCGGTGACCGACACGGTGAAGATCACCTACAGCTGAGGGGAAACCATGCCGATCGACCCGGCCGTCGCCGTCGGAGCCGAGCTGCCGGAGGTCAAGTTCTCCTGGACCTCGTCGGACGTCCTGCTCTACCACCTGGCGCTGGGTGCGTCCGAGCTGAGCTACGTCTACGAGCGAGATCTCCAGGTGCTGCCGACGTTCGGCGTGGTCGCACCGCGCTTCAAGGCGACCGAGCCGCCCGTCGTGAAGTTCCCCGGCATCGACATCGACCTCGCGCGCGTCCTGCACGGCACGCAGGAGATCACCGTCCACGCGCCGCTGCCCGCGGCCGGCGAGGCGGTGCTGCGGACCAGGGTCGCCGACGTGTTCGACAAGGGATCGGCCGCGGTGGTCGTGCAGGAGGCGACGGCCGTGTCGGTCGACGGCACGCCTCTGTACACCATGCGCTCCAGCATCTTCGCGCGCGACGAAGGCGGTTTCGGCGGCTCGCGCGGTCCGTCGATGAAGGTCGAGCTGCCCTCTCGCGAGCCGGACGCCGTGCTGGAGACGCCGACGCTGCCCCAGCAGGCCTACCTGTACCGGCTGTGCGGTGACCGCAACCCGCTGCACGCCGACCCCGAGTTCGCGCGGCGCGCCGGGTTCGAGGCGCCGATCCTGCACGGCCTGTGCACGTACGGGGTCGTCTGCAAGGCCGTGGTGGACGCGCTGCTGGACGGCGACACCGCCCGAGTCACCAACTACAGCGCGCGGTTCACCGGTGTCGTGTTCCCCGGCGAAACCTTGCGGACACGCGTGTGGCGCGAGGGCGGCCGTCTCGTGCTGGTGACGACCGCCGTCGAACGCGACGACGCGCCGGTGCTGTCCGACGCCGTGCTGACCTACACCTGACCCAGCACCAGACCGCTGGTCGGGACGCCGGTACCCGCGGTGACCAGCACGTGGTCGGTGCCGGCCACCTGGTTCACCGCGGTGCCGCGGAGCTGGCGCACCGCCTCGGCGATGCCGTTCATGCCGTGGATGTAGGCCTCACCGAGCTGGCCGCCGTGCGGGTTCAGCGGCAGCTCGCCGTCCAGTTCCAAAGCACCGCCGGCGATGAAGTGGCGTGCCTCGCCGCGCGGGCAGAAACCCAGTTCCTCCAACTGGACCAGCACGAACGGCGTGAAGTGGTCGTAGAGCACCGCGACGTCCACATCGGACGGACCGATGCCCGCCTGCTGCCACAGGCCGCGCGCGACCGTGCCCATCTCCGGCAACCCGGTCAGGTCGTCGCGGTAGTAGCTGGTCATCGTGTACTGGTCGGTGCCGCTGCCCTGCGCCGCCGCCCGGATCACCGCGGGTGACTGCCGCAACGACCGCGCCCGCTCCGCGCTCGTCACCACCAGCGCCACGCCGCCGTCGCTCTCCTGGCAGCAGTCGAGCAGCCGCAGCGGTTCCGCGATCCAGCGCGACGACTGATGGTCGTCCAGCGTGATCGGCCGCTCGTGGAACCAGGCGTTGGGGTTCGTGGCCGCGTGCTTGCGGTCGATCACCGCGATCCGCCCGAAGTCCTCCGACGTGGCGCCGTACTCATGCATGTAGCGACGGGCGAACATGGCGACCATGGCCGCAGGCGTGCCGAGTCCCATCGGGTACGACCAGCTGTTGTCGACGTTGCCCGCGGCGGCCATCTGCACCTGGCCGAACCGGTGGCCCGACCGCTCGTTGAACGCGCGGTAGCACACCACGACCTCGGCCATCCCGGTCGCGACGGCCATCGCGGCCTGCTGGACGGTCGCGCACGCCGCGCCGCCGCCGTAGTGGACGCGACTGAAGAAGGTGAGCTCCTCGATGCCCAGCTCACGTGCGACGGCGATCTCGGTGTTGGTGTCCATGGTGAACGTGACGAGGCCATCCACATCAGACGGTTCGAGCCCGGCGTCGGCGAGTGCGGCGCGCACCGCCTCGGCGGCCAGCTGCAGCTCGCTGCGGCCGGACTCCTTCGAGAACTCGGTCGCCCCGATGCCCGCGATCGCGGCCTTGCCGGACACGCTCATGCCGCCACCTCGATCTTCACGGTGCCCACCACGTGGTCGCCCTGCGGGACCCGGCCGACCACCTCGATGACCAGACCTGCCTCTTCACGGGAGACGACCTGGCCGAAGAACTTCAGCGTGTCGTAGGCGTAGCAGGGCGCGCCGAGCCGGATGTTGACCTCGCGCACCAGCGCGTCGTGACCGGCCCAGTCCGTGACGTACCGCTGCACCAGCCCAGTGGTGGTGAGGATGTTGACGAAGATGTCCTTCGAGCCCCTCGACACCGCCAGGTCGCGGTCGTGGTGCACGTCCTGGAAGTCGCGCGTCGCGAGCGCGGTGCTGATCACGAACGTCGGGGTGGCCTCGACGTGCCACTCGGGCAGCGAGTCTCCTACCTGGATCATGCGCGCGGCCTCCAGCTCGGCATGGTCAGCTCGTCGTCGACCTTCGTGAACACGACCTCGACCGGCAGGCCGACGCGGACTTCGGCGGCACCGGTCAGCTCGCCGAGCATCCGCACGCCCTCCTCCAGCTCCACCAGCGCGACGACGAACGGGACCTCCTTGCCCGGCACGCGCGGGTGGTGGTGCACGACGTAGCTGTAGACCTCGCCACGTCCCTCCGAGACGAGGTACTTCGGTTTCGTCGCACCGCACTCCGGGCACATCGGACCCGGTGGGTGACGCAGCAGCCCGCAGCCGCCGCACCGCTGGATGCGCAGCTCACCGGCCCGCGTGCCCTCCCAGAAGTACTCGGTGTCCCGGTTGATCGCGGGCTTGATCACCGGCGTGGAAACAACCGGCTTCGCTTCAGCCGGCTTCGCGGCGGGCCGGAACTTCAGCACCCGGAACCGCATCTCGGCGACCACCTCGTCGCCGACGTACCAGGTGCTCGTGGTCGTGACGAACCATCCTTCACCCAGCGCGGTGCGCTTCGGTCCGGTGACGTCCTCCAGCCGCGTCGTCACCGCCACGTGCTCGTCGGGCCGCAGGTAGCGGTGGTAGGTCTGGTCGCTGTTGGTGGCCACGACGGACGTGAAGCCCGCGTCGTCCAGCACGGTCATCATCGCGCCCAGCGGGTCGTCGCCACCGCGTTGCCCGTTGAGGCCGTACATCGTCCACACCTGCGCCATCGCCGGCGGCGCGACGAGTCCCTCGTGGACGGACTTCGCGGCGGCCTCGGGGTCGGTGTAGACCGGGTTGGTGTCGCCGATCGCCTCCACCCAGTTGCGGATCATCGGCAGGTTCACCGGGTCGCGGGCGAGCCGCCGCGGGCTCTCGCCCTGTTCGGCGATCCGCGCGGCTTCCTTCTCGATCTCGTTCATCGCACCACCCTCGGCAGTCCCAACCCGATCGACGCCACCAGCTCGCGCTGGATCTCGTTCACCCCACCGCCGAACGTGAGCACGAGGTTCCGCCTGGCCTGCACGTCCAGCCAGTGCAGGAGCTCCGCGGTCTCCGGGTCGGACGGGTCGCCGTGCCTGCCGACGACCTCCTCCAGCAGCCGCCCGATCCGCTGCGTGCGGTCCGCGGTGAACACCTTGGTCGCCGAGGCGTCCGCGACCTCGATCGGCGATGCGGCGACCTGCCAGTTCAGCAGCTCGTTGATCCGCACGCAGGCACGCACCTCGGCGAACGCCCGCCGCACGTCGTTGTGCCGCACCAGGTCGCGCCGCACCGCCCACTCGTGCACGTGGTCGAGGAGTGCGGCGACGCGGCCGGACGGGCCGAGCATGACCCGCTCGTGGTTGAGCTGCGTGGTGATGAGCCGCCAGCCCGCGTTCTCCTCGCCGACCCGCATGCCGACCGGCACCCGGACGTTCTCGTAGTACGTCGCGTTGACGTGGTGCGCGCCGTCGCAGGTGATGATCGGCGTCCACGAGTAGCCGGGATCGGTCGTGTCGGCGATCAGGATCGTGATGCCGCGATGCCGCTCCTCCGGTGTCCCGGTGCGGCAGGCCAGCCACACGTAGTCCACCGCGTGGCCGCCGGTCGTGAACGTCTTCTGCCCGTTGACGACGTAGTGGTCGCCGTCGCGGACCGCCTTGGTGCGCAACGCCGCCAGGTCCGTTCCGGCGTCCGGCTCGGTGTAGCCGATGGCGAAGTGCACGTCGCCGGACAGGATGCGCGGCAGGAAGAACGCCTTCTGCTCCTCGGTGCCGAACGCCTGGAGCGTCGGGCCGACGGTCTGCAGCGTGACGTACGGCAACGGCACGTCCGCGTGCGCGGCCTCGTTGACGAAGATCTGCTGCTCCACCACGCCGAACCCGCGGCCGCCGTACTCGGCGGGCCAGCCGACGCCGAGCCAGCCGTCGCGGCCGAGCCTGCGCACGACCTCGCGGTAGGTCTCGCCGTGCCGGTCGGTGATCATCGCCGCGCGTTCCTCCGCGGACAGGAGTCCGGCGAAGTACGCACGCACCTCGTCGCGCAGCTGCTCCTGCGCTTCGGTGAGGTCAACGAACACGGCTCTCCCCTTCGGCGAGCTGGTCCAGCCGGTGGTCGGCGCCGCCGACGAACCTCGTGAGTTCCTTGGCGAGGCCGTAGAAGCGGTGCATCGGGTAGGTGACGTCCAGGCCGACGCCGCCGTGCAGGTGGTGGCACGTGTGGACGGCCGGGAGCGCTTCGGCGGCGAGCCAGTGGGCGGCCGTGTCCAGGTCGTCCGACGCATCCCGTCCGGTCGCCAGGCGCCAGCACGCGGACGTCGCGATGAGGTGCAGCGTCCGTGACGCGATGTAGACGTCCGCGACCTGGCACGCGACGGCCTGGAACGCGGACAGCGGTTTGCCGAACTGGTGGCGGGTGCCTGCGTACCCGACGGTCAGTTCCAGCGCACCCGCCAGCACGCCGTCCGCGAGTGCCGCGGCACCGGCCAGCGCGTACTCCTTCGTTCCCTCGACCACTCGGCCGCTGGTGTCATCGCCCAGCAGCATCTCCGCTCGGGTGTCGTCGAGGCGCACCGTTCCGCCGCTCACCTCGGCGTGCGCCGGGTCGACGACCAGCACGCCGGGGCCTTCATCGAGCAGCGCCGACACCAGGATCTTGTCGGCGGCACTCGCGTGCGGCACGGCGACCTTCGTGCCGGACACCCGGTATCCGTTGCCGTCCCGTCGCGCGGTGGTGTGCGGCCGGCTGGGCAGCGGTGCGGACGGTTCGCTCAGCGCCGCCGTGAGCACGCCGTGGTTGTCCGAGACCAGCGGCAGCAACGCGTTCTGCTGTTCGTCGGTGCCGAACCGGACGATCGGCAGCACGCCGAGCGCGAGCGACGCCAGTGCGGGCACGTCGGCCGCGCGCCTGCCGACCTCGGTGAGCAGCACGGCGACCTCGAGCACGCCGAGACCGTCGCCACCGAGCCGTTCCGGTACGGCCAGCGCCAGCAACCCGGCCTCCCCCAAGGCTTTCCACGCCTTGTCGGGTTCCCTGCCCAGCACGTCGCCGCTCAGCCGGGCGATCTCCTGCTGGGTCTCGTCGAACGCGAAGTCCACGTCAGCCCTCTCTCGGCAAGCCAAGGATCCGTTCGCCCGCCAGGTTCAGCAGCACCTGCGTGGTGCCGCCCGCGATGCTCAGGCACCGGCCGAGCAGGAACTCGTGCACCAGCGGGTGCGCCACCACGGCGTCCAGCCCGAGCAGCTCCACACCGAACTCGGCGACCGCCTGCCGGTGCCGCACGCCGACCAGCTTCCGCACGCTCGACTCCGCACCGGGATCGGCGCCGCTCAGCTGCTTCAGCCCGGCGCGCAGTTCGAGCACCGACCCGGCGAGCCCTTCACCCACCAGCGCGCCGATCCGTTCCCGCACATCGGGATCGCGCGCGGCGTCGAGCTCGAGCACGCGTTCCAGCCACTCCCCCAGCGACGACCCGCGTCCCATCGCGACGCGTTCGTTGGCCAGCGTGGTGCGGGCCAGCCGCCAGCCGTTGTCGACGTCGCCGACCACGCAGTCGTCCGGCACGAACACGTCGTCGAGGAACACCTCGTTGAACCGCGCCTCGCCGGTGATCTCCCGCAGCGGCCGCACGTCGATGCCCCTGGTGCGCATGTCGACCAGGAAGTACGTGATGCCCTTGTGCTTCGGCACGTCCGGGTCCGTGCGGGCGAGGCAGATCGCCCAGTCGGCCTGGTGCGCGAGCGACGTCCACACCTTCTGCCCGGTGAGCAGCCAGCCGCCTTCGGTGCGGATCGCGCGGGTGCGCAACGAGGCCAGGTCCGATCCGGCCTCGGGTTCGCTGAACAGCTGGCACCAGGTGATCTCGCCGCGCAAGGTCGGCCGCACGAACCTCTCCTGCTGCTCGGGGGTGCCGTGCCGGAGGATCGTCGGCGCGGCCCAGGCCCCGATCACCAGGTCCGGCCGCCGCACACCGGCCAGCTCGTCGTCGATCACGAGCTGGACGGCCGGTGAGGCGTCCAGCCCGTACGGCTTCGGCCAGTGCGGCACGAGGTATCCGCTGTCCGCCAGCCGCTTCCGTTGTTCCGCTGGTTCGAGTGCGGTGATCTCGGCCGCGAAAGCCTTGGCAGCAGCGCGTTCCTCGGCCGGGTCGTCCTGGAGCTCGACTCTGAGGGACCGGCGCGCGCCGTTGAGCGCGAGCTCCGCCGCACGCCTGCGCCACTTCGCCGTGCCGCCTGCGTGCTGCCGCAACGCGAGCGCGCGCCGCAGGTAGCGGTGGGCGTCGTGCTCCCAGGTGAACCCGATCCCGCCGAGCACCTGGATGCAGTCCTTGGCGTTCTCGACCGCGGCGTCCAGCGCGACCGAGGCGGCGACGGCGGCCGCCAGCGGGAGCTCGTCCCTCGCCTCGTCGGCGGCGCGTGCCGCGTCCCACGCGACGGCGCTCGCCTGCTCGGCGCGGCACAGCATCTCGACGCACAGGTGCTTGACCGCCTGGAACGACCCGATCGGCCTGCCGAACTGCTCGCGCTGCCGGGCGTGCGCGGTCGCCGTGCGCAGGCACCACGCGGCGACACCGCTGGCCTCGGCGGCGAACAGCGTCATCGCCAGGTCCGTCGGGTCGGGCAGCACCTCGGTTGCGGAGACGTTCTCGAGCGCGACGTGCCCGAGCGAACAGGCGAGGTCGACCGCGTCGAGCCCGGTCACCACTGCTCGGTCGGCGGGCACAACGACCCACGTGTCCCCGGCGCGCAGGATCAGGTGTGACGCTTCGACCGCGCCCAGCACGTACCGGGCCTCGCCGTTGAGCACGCCGCCGACCGCGGTCAGGGTGCCGCTCGTGAGGCCGAGCGCGACCGCGGCTCGTCCGTCGGCGAGCAGGTCACCCACGGGGTGCTCGGCCAGCAGGACACCGGCCAGCGCGGTGGGCAGCACCGGGCCGGGCACCAGGTCCTCGGCCGTCTGCTCGAGCATCGCGGCGAGGTCGACGACACCGCCACCTTCGCGCGTCACGTCGAACAGGCCGAGCCGGGCGAGATCGGGCCAGTGCAACGGCCGGTCCGCTTTCGCCGCCCACTCGTGCAGGCTCGACCGCGCCGCGCGCTGTTCGTCGGTCATGGCGATGGGCATCCGACCTCCTCCAGGACATGAAGAAGTTTATAGAACGTGTTCTACTTCTGCCAACACCCCTGAATCAATCACACTCACGACACCGGTCAGGTACGATGCTCGCACCGGTGAAACAGGTTCCAGGAGGATCAGCTCGGTGACAGCCAGTTCGAAGCCGCGCGCGGACGCACTCAACGTGCTGTCGGGCGAGGAGCTCAGCTCCGCAGCCCAGCGCGAACGGCGCAAGCGGATCGTCGACGCGACCATCGCACTGGCGTCCAAGGGCGGGTTCGACGCCGTGCAGATGCGCGCGGTCGCCGAACGCGCCGACGTCGCACTCGGCACGCTCTACCGCTACTTCCCCTCCAAGGTCCACCTGCTGGTGTCCAGCCTCGGCGTCGAGCTCGAACGCGCGCAGGAAAAGATGGATCGCACCAGCATTCCCGGCGACAACGCCTACGAGCGCGTGCTGTTCGTGCTCGGCCGGATCACCCGCGGCCTGCAGCGCAACCCGCACCTCACCGAGGCGATGACCCGCGCGTTCACCTTCGCCGACGCGTCAGCCGGGGCCGAGGTCGACAACGTCGCGCGGCTCATGGAGCGCATGTTCACCAGGGCCATGAGCGAGGAAGAGCCGACCGACGAGCACAAGGCCATCGCCCGCGTGATCAGCGACGTGTGGCTGTCCAACCTCGTCGCCTGGGTGACGCGGCGGGCCACCGCGTCCGATGTCGCCACCCGGCTCGAGCTCACCGTTCGGCTGCTGCTGGCCTGACCGGCGCATACTCGACAACACCGTCCACCACAACGGACCCCAGCTCACCGCGCGCCACGAGCACGTCGAGGTGCGCACTCGTCTCTCCCACGGCCAGGATCCGGTCGAACAACCCCAGGTCGTCGTAGTTGCGCGCCCGCCGCGTCCACCCCAGCTTCCGCGCCACCTCGTGCGAAGTGACCGCGCCCGAGTGCACCGCGGTGAGAGTCGCACCCAGCCGGTCCTCGTGGTGCTGCAACAACTCGTCGACGCGGGAGTGCACGCTGTCGGTCACCGGCCCGTGCGCGGGCAGCAGACGCATGTCCGGGTAGGACCGCATGAGCCGCAGCGAGTCGAGGTAGTCGCCGAGCGGCAGCTCGGCGCGAGCGGTCTCGAAGCCGATCGACGGCGTGATGTGCGGCAGCACGTGGTCGCCCGCGAACAGCAGCTGTGCCTTGGTGTCCACGTACACGAGGTGCCCGCTGGTGTGCCCCGGTGTGGGCACCGCGCGCAGGACGCGTTCCTGCAGTGCGATGTCGGTCGTGCCGTCGATCCACTCGTCCGGCAGCTCGTAGCCCCGCTGCACCTCGCTGCTGTCGAAGTTCTTGTACGCCTCGCGCAGCTCGTCGGCGAGTGCACCCGCACCCCACCTGGCCAGCTCGGCGAGCTGGCCGTCCGCCTGACCGCTGATGATCTTCTCCAGCGACGGCTGCTCACCGATGCCGAGGGACACCTTGGCACCGAACAGCTTTCGCAGGGTGATGGCCATCGTGTAGTGGTCGCGGTGCACGTGGGTGACCAGGAAGCGGTGCACCTGCTCCAGGCCGTAGCCGACGGAACCCAGCGCGTCCTCCAGCTGTTTGCGCGCCTCGTCCAGCGCCCAGCCGGAGTCGACCAGCACCAGGCCGTCGCCGTCCTCGACGGCGTACACGTTGACCGCGCGCAGGCCGTCCATCGGCAGTGGGAGCGGGATCCGGTGGATTCCCGGCGCCACCTCGTAAGCCCCTGGCTCCGTCCAGGTGTGCCGCGAATCCGCCATCTGCGCCTCCTCGTTCACTGTCCACTCAAGACTGTCTCGACGTGAGCAACGGCACCAGCACGCCGTCCACGATCCGGCCCGTCGAGTGGGTCGCGTAGCTCCAGGTGAGCATCGACGCCAAGGTCGCGGCGTCGACGGTGTCCGCCAGCTCGCCGCGTGCGACGGCCCGCGTGATCGCGGTTTCCAGCGCACCCGCGAAGGCGGGCTTGATGTGCTGCTCCAGCAGCTCCGCCATCCGGTCGTTGTCCCTGCTGGCCTCCAGCAGGCCGAGCAGCAGGCCGCGCGAGTCGTACCAGGCCTCGTCGTAGCTCCACGAGCTCATGATCTCCCGGATGTCCGCGGACAGACAGCCCGTGTCCGGAAGCGGCACGTCCGGGCGCAGCGACATCACCGCGTCCGCGATCAGGCTGACCTTCGACGGCCACCGCTCGTACAGCTTGCCCTTGCTGACGTGCGCCCGATCGGCGACGCGGTCGTAGTTGAAGCGGGCGAACCCGACCTCCGACAGAACGGCGAGCGCGGCGCCGTGCAGGCTGCCCAGACGCGCTGGATCCGTGATCGGTGTACGGCCCACGTTCCCTCCAGGTCGTCGCACGAGCACGGCGTCCGGGTGTGCAGCGCCGCACCCTGGCTTCATACCACGACTTTCCACGGGACCGCGGAAGCCGATCAGGGTGCGGCGCCGTGCTGCGGGGCCAAACGGTCGAGTCCACTCCGGATCATCTGCGGCGGAGCCGGTAGAACAGCTCGTCGAACTTGAGCAGCCTGGCGAGGCTGTCTGGCTCGGTGTCGGCCACTTCGACGTCGGTGATCCGCCACCGCGGAAACGCTTCCTCGACGTCCGCGCGGGTGGCGCCGCGCGGCAGCACGAGCCGGAACCGGAGCCGACGGACGCGTCGAGGTCGGTCACGTCGGCGCGCACGATCCGCATGTCGACGCCCTCCCGTTCGGCGCGTTGCCTGGCCCGGCGGAGTGCGGGCTCGACGATGTCGACTGCGGAGCTTGCCCGCGAACGGTTCGTGGTCAGCAGTGACGCTTCGAGCCGGGCACCTACCGTTGATTCCCCGCCTGGGCGGGTGTTCCGGCTTCCACGAGCCCGGTCAGCGCCTGCGGCAACGGGCCGTGGTGCAGGACGCCGAGGCGTTGGGTGGCACGGGTCAGTGCGACGTAGAGCTCGGCCGCACCGCGCGGGCCGTCGGCGAGGATCCGTTCCGGGTCCACGACCAGGACGGAGTCGAACTCCAGTCCCTTCGTCTCCGACGCCGCCACCGCACCCGGCACATCCGGTGGCCCGATCACGACGCTGGTGCCCTCGCGACCGGCTTCGTCGCGGCCGAACTCCTCGACGGCAGCGGGCAGTTCGTCCTCGGTGACCAGCCGGGACCACGGCTGGACGCCGCACGCGCGGACCGACTCCGGTGGCTGGACCTGGGGTGCGAACTCGGCGAGCAGCGCGGCGGCGACGGTCATGATCTCCGCGGGCGTGCGGTAGTTCACCGTCAGCGACCGGTAGATCCAGCGGCCGGGTGCGTACGGCTCCAGCATCTCCGCCCACGACCTCGCGCCGGCCTCCGACCGGCGCTGGGCGAGGTCGCCGACCACCGTGAAGGACTTGCCGGGGCAGCGCCGCATCAGCACCCGCCAGTCCATTTCGGACAGTTCCTGCGCTTCGTCGACCACGACGTGCCGGTAGGTCCAGTCGCGGTCCGCGGCGGCGCGTTCGACGAGCTCGCGGGTGTCCTGCTCGACGAAGCGATCCGCCAGGTCCTCCGCGTAGAGCAGGTCCGTGGCGAACAGGTGGTCCTCGTCGTCCATCGAGTCCTGGCGGCCGACGAGGCTGTCCAGCACGTTCATGGCGTACTCGGCCTCGGCCTTCTGCTCCCGCGCGGCAGCCTGCGCGGCGGCCTGGTCCGCCGCCTTGTCCCGGCCGAGCAGGTCGACGAGCTCGTCGAGCAACGGCACGTCCGACACCGTCCAGGCGTCGCCGTCGGCACGCAGCAGCGCCGGGTCGGCACCAGCCGCCCGCAGTCGTTCGAGGGACGAGTACAGCGGTGCCAGCAGTGTTTCCGGCGTGAGCACCGGCCAGAGCTCGTCGAGCGCGGCGGTGAACGCGTCGTCGTTCGCGAGCTCGTTGAGCATGTCCTTGCGCATCCGCTCCCACGCGCCGCGGTCCGAGCGGCTCAGCCAGGTCCGGCCGATCCGGCCGATGGCCCGTTCGGTGAGCACGTACGTGACGATCTCGGTGAACGTCACGCGGGCCTCGTTGTGCGGCAACCCGCTCGCCCGCGCCTCGTCCCTCGCCCACTCGGCGGTCTCGGCGTTGATCTGCACCGCGACGCCGCCCAGGTTGATCGGGATCGGCTCCTCCGGCAGCCGTTGCCGGTCGGCGATCGCCGCCTCGAGCACACCCAGCATCTTGAGCGAGCCCTTGATCCGGGCGGCTTCCGGCGGGTCCTCGGCGGTGACGCGCAGGCCGGGCACGAGTCCGCCGGTGGTCGTGAACACCACGTCGGACTCGCCCAGCGACGGCAGCACGCGGCCGATGTGGTTCAGGAACGCCGGGTTGGGCCCGACCACGAGCACGCCGTGGCGTTCCATCCGCTCCCGCTGGGTGTAGAGCAGGTACGCGACGCGGTGCAGCGCCACCACGGTCTTCCCGGTGCCGGGACCGCCCTCGATCACCAGCACACCGGGGTGGTCGAGCCGGATGATCTCGTCCTGCTCGGCCTGGATCGTCGCCACGATGTCGCGCATGCCCTCGCCGCGCGGCGCGTTGACCGCCGCGAGCAGGGCCGCGTCCCCTCGTTCGTCGACTCCGGGGCGGCCGAGCACCTCGTCGGTGAACTCGAGCACCTGACGCCCGCGGGTGTGGAACTGGCGACGCCTGCGCATGTTCTCCGGGTTCGCACCGGTGGCGACGTAGAACGCGCGCGACGCAGGCGCCCGCCAGTCGAGCAGCACCGGGTCGAACTCGTTCTTCTCGTCGAAGAGACCGATCCGGCCGATGTACGAATGTTCGCCCGAAAGGGTGTCCAACCGGCCGAAGCACAGGCCGTTGTCCGCCACGTCCAGCCGCTTCGCCTCCTTGGCCAGCGCGCGCACGTGGAAGTCCCGTTCCATGGGTGTCCCGCCGGTTCCGCGCAACGCCGCGGTGAACTCGCCCTTCACCCGCGCGCGCTCGGCGTCGAGCCGCGTGTAGAGCCCGGCGACGTAATTGCGCTCGGACCGCAGTTCCTCTTCGTACCCCTGAGCTGACACATTCCCCTCACAGCGCCTGACTGATTTCAGATTCGATCCCGCAGCGTTCACGCGGACACCGGTGACCTGCGCCGGCTGGTCGCGTCGACCAGCAGCGAAGCGGCCACCGCCGCCCCGTCACCGCGGATCGTGCCCGCTACGGCGGTGGCTCGCGCGCGGGTCTCGGGGGCCAGTGCCGTGCCGAGCGCGACTGACAGGGACTCCGCGGTCGGAGCCGGACCGTCGTGCGCCGCACCGATGCCCAGGTCGGCCACCCGGCCCGCGAAGTAGGGCTGGTCCCCTCCCTGGGGCACCACCACCTGCGGCGCGCCGGCACGGGTGGCTGTCGTCGTGGTGCCCGCGCCGCCGTGGTGCACGACGGCGGCCACCTGCGAGAACAGTACCTGCTGGTTGACCTCGCCGACGGCGAGGCAGTCGTCGTGGCCGTCGACGACTGCCAGGTCGGCCCAGCCGCGGGCGACGAGCACGCGGCGGCCCTGCGCGCGGATCGCTTCGACGGCCACCTGGGCCACGTCCTTCGACGCGCCCATGGGCATGCTGCCGAAACCCACGTACACCGGTGGTGCGCCGGCGTCCAGGAACGCCACCAGCTCGGCCGGCAGCGGCCGTTCGTCCGGCAGGATCCACGCACCGGTCTGCACGACGTCGTGGTCCGGCGTCTCGTGCCACGGGGCCAGCACCGGGTCCGCCGCCAGCCACGGGCGGTCGGTGAAGGCGTGGTCGCGGACGTCGTTCACCGGCGGCAGGCCGTTCGCCGCCCGGTGGGTGTTGAGCCCCGCGCCGAACAGCGCGTTCGCGTGCTGGGCGTCCAGGTCCCACAGCACCCGGTTGTCGGTCACCTCCGCCGGCAGCGGCCTGCCCGGCCTCGCGAGCGGCGGGTGGTGCGGCGACGGCAGGCTGACCGGCTGGAAGCTCGCGTACACGTAGCCGATGCCCAGTTTCTCGGCGACCGACCGCGCACCGGCCGCAGCGGGCAACAACCCGGTCGCCACCACCACGTCACATCCCTCGGCCGCCGGGCCGAGCTCGTCGAACTGCGCCGCGACCAGCTGGGCCGCGCGCTCGGAAACGCCCGCCGTCGACGGCGGCGTCGCCCCGGTCACCAACGCGCGCACCGACTGGCCGACCGGCACCATCGGCACACCGACGTCGACCAGCCGCGCCGCGAACTCCTCGTCCGGCGGCGCGCACACCCGCACCTCGACGTCGAGTGCCCGCAGTCGCACCGCCAGTGCGACCAGCGGCTCGACGCCCCCGCGCGAGTCGTACCCCGACAACAACACACGCACTTCGCAAACCCCCATTGCCGCGGAATCTGGCTACGGCCGACGATTCTGCGGTGCGAGTGGGGTCTTGCCGCAAGCCCCCCGGTGCGCTATACGTTGAGAGTGGAAAGAGTGGGTTTTCCTCTTTCCCTCATCCTCACGCCTTGCAATCCGCCTTCACCGCGGACGCGGCGTGGTGCGCGTACGTGGCCCCGGACCCGTTCCAGTCCTGGCCCCGAGTCAGCAGCTGAAGCGCGAGCTTCCCGTCCGTGACCTTGTAGGACCCGACTCCGACCCACTTCCCGCGCTGGTCGACCTGCTTGATCTCGAACGACCCCAGCGGCGACCCGGACGGCTGGTGCCCGCCGAACACCCGGTAGGACGTGGGGTTGCCGCCGACCTCCTGCAGGTCCCCGTTGGGGATGAACACCGACAGGGCGCAGGTACCGGAGGAAACGGCACCGGTGGAGAACGTCCACAGCCCGTAGGCGGAGCTGTCGTCCTTGGTGGCGGATCCGGACATGGGGATCGACACGAACGCCGACCCGCACTTGCCGTCGCCGTGGTCGACCCAGCCTTCACGCCCGTCGCGGAACGTGCCGACCCCGTTGAACCCGCCGCACCCAGGCCCCGCGGTACCGGAGTACGCGGGCCCGGCCGGAGGCTTCACGATCGGGTTGGTCGGCGTGGCGCTGCTGCCGGGAGGCTGCGACGAGCTCGTTGCCGGCGCGGTCGACGACTGCTGGCCCGACGACGGGATCTGCGGGTCGATCACACCGGGGATGTAGCCGTTGCCGGTGCCCGTCTGCTGGGCGATGCCAGCCGGGTTGTCGTCCGAGTCGCCGAGGGTGCCGATGTACACGGCCGTGGTGACCAGCAGTGCGCCCGCCACGGCCAAAGTGATGATCTTCGGCTTGAAGGTCATCGGCAGCGGCAGCTTGCCGCGCCTGGTGGCCTCCGGGTCCAACACTTCCCACGACTGGGCGCGTGACTGGCTCCTGGCGCGGGCGTCCGCCATCAGGGCGGGGTCCACCGCCGGGTGCTCGCCCGACCACTCTGTCGCCATGCTCCCTGCCTTTTCACTCACAAGTCTGTAGCCCGAGCGTCTCCGAGACGTCGGCACTGTTCCATGCAGGTGTACGGACGGGACCAGTGGCACGATTTTTCTGACTCGATACCGAGACCAGATCGTTTCACGGAGCTGGACGCGTCGCGTTCCGCCAAGTGGCGGAACACGACGCGCTTGTCGCTGGTCAGACCGATGGGCGTGGCAGTTCACTGCCCGCAGCGAACCAGTCGTGCCACTTCACGCCGTCACCCGCGAACGCGGTGCCCGTAGAGGTTGCCACGTACACGTCCGCGGCGGTACCGCGGGTGTAGGTCACGATGTCGGCCTTGCCGTCGCCGGTGAAGTCCGCGACGCCGGGGACCTCGTCACCGACCGCGAAGTGGCCGTGCCACACGGACGCCGTCCCGAAGGACGTGCCGGTCGAGCGGGCCACGGTCACCTGGCCACCGGAGAACAGCACCACGTCGTCACGACCGTCGCCGTCCACGTCGCCCAGCTCCGGCTTGCCGGGCAGGTTGTCGTGCCACCTCACGCCGTCACCCTCGAACGACGCGCCGGTGGACAGGGCCGCATAGGCCGCGCCGCCGGTGAACGTGACGATGTCGTCGCGCCCGTCGCCGTTGATGTCACCCGCGACCGGGGTCTCGGTGCCGGCCGCGAAGTGGTCGTGCCACTTCCAGCCGGTGCCCACGAACGAACGGCCGTTGGACAGCGCCACGAACACGTCCGCCGAGTCGCCTCGGGTGAACGTCGCGATGTCGTCGCGCCCGTCGCCGTTGAAGTCGCCGACCAGCGGCACCTCGGTGCCCGGCGCGAACAGGCCGTGCCACATCCAGGCGTCCTGCACGAACTTCGTGCCGTCGGACAGGGACACGTAGACCCGGCCGTCGCCCTTGGTGAACGTGACGACGTCGGCCCTGCCGTCGCCGTCGAAGTCACCGGACATCGGGATCTCCGCGCCGACTGCGAAGTGGTCGTGCCACTTCACGCCGTTGCCGGTGAAGCCCGACCCGGTCGAGGTCGCCGCGTACACGTCCGCCGCGTCGCCGCGGGTGAACGTGAGCACGTCGTCCCGGCCGTCACCGTCCACATCGGACACGTTGGAGCCGCGCACCTTGCCGCTGACGACCGCGGACCGCGCACCCTCGTTGCCGGACGCGTCCACCGCGGCGACGCGGTAGCTCCACGTCTCCCCCGGCTTCAGCGCGCCGTCCCGGAACTGCGGCACCCGCGTGGTGCCGACCAGCGTCTCCGCACCGCCGGCGCGGTAGCCGTACACGCGGTAGCTGTCCGCACCGACGTTGTCAGCCGCGGGCGACCACTCCAGGCCGATCGAGTGCACCTTCGTACCGACCGTCCTGACCTGAGCAGGCGCGGACGGCGCGGCGGTGTCCGCGAACGCGGGCACCAGGCTGTCGACCTGGTACTGGGCCGCGGTCCAGGTGCCCTGCGGCCTCAGCGTCACGGTGATCTGCGACTTCGCGGTCGCGGGCAGCGTGAACGAGTCCTCGAGCCAGCGCGAGGTCCCGTTGCGCAGCGGCTGCACCCAGGTGCCGACCGGCACGCCGTCGACGAGCACGTCCGCGCGCGCCGGGGCGTTCTGGTCGCTGGTCCGGCGCAGCAACGCGGCACCCTTCACCGAGATCTTGAACGACACCGGCGAGGTGCTGCTCCGCACGTCGTCGCGCAGGACCACGTCGTCGTCATCGCCCTCGTACTGCGCGGACAACGGGGATTGGCCGCCGCCCGCCTCGGTCCAGCCGTGCGCGGACCGGCTCACCGCGTCACCGGCGTCGATCGCGTCGGTGCGCTTCGTCGCGACCTCGGGCCGCGTGTAGAGGTACGCGGTCGAGGCGTAGTCAGCGTCGAAGTCGTTCTGCTGCCCGTGTTCGATGCCGAACCGCAGCGCGCTGCCGAAGCCGACCGCGTCCCCCAGCATCAGCCGGTACACGCCGTCGCACTCGTGCACGCATCCGTCCCTGCCGACCAGGTGCCGCGGGTTGCCGTTGAACGGGTTGCTGAACTCGCCGCGGTCGAAGTACCAGCCCGACTCGTAGAAGTCCTCGGTGCCGGTGCCGTGGAGAGACGGCGCGAGCGACGAGTCGACCCGCACCCGCTCGTCACCCTCCAGGTAGTAACGGCCGGGCGTGCGTCCGCGCATGGTGTGCGTGACGCCGACGAACTTGCCGCTGCCCGCCACGTCGGCGAAGTACCAGTCCTCGCCCGCCTTCGTCCGCGCGCCCTTGGACTGGGTGCCGAAGTGGCCCTCGGTCCCGGTCCACGCGCGCGGCGCGGACGAGATCTCGGACGTCACCTGCACGGCCGGGCCGGGGTTGACCAGCTCGACCTGCGCGGACGACCGGTAGGGCATCGGCCACCACGACGAGTGCCAGCCGTCGGCGCTCATCGCGAACATCAGCGACCGCACGGCCGCCTGGGACAGCGCGCTGCCGAAGAACTCGCCGACCGGACTGTCCACAGTGGTCCGGCCGTCGAACGTGATCCGCAGCCGCAGATTGTTGTTGTGCGCGGGCAACTTGAGCCGCAACGAGTTGATGCTGCCGGAACCGGTGAGCTGGGCGAGGGTCGCCTTGCCACCGGTGGGCACGGTCACCGTGCGGTTCGCCGGAGTCGCGCCGGGGGCGGCGGGCTTCGGGTCGCGGGTACCCGACGCGCGCAGCATCGCGAGCACGTCCTCGGCCTTGTCGGACTTGTCGAACGTCGTCACGCCGTCCGCGGACGCGAGGTCCCGGTAGGTCACGTGGTAGAAGTTCGGGTTGTTCTGCGTGGTGATGCGCATGGAGCTGCGGTACGGCATGGGCACCTTGACGTAGACGCCACCCGAGCTCTGGTCCGCGTTCGCGACGAGCGGGTGCGCGAACGGCGCGCCTTCCTTGCCGTCGACCAGTTCCTGCAACGACCGCTGCAGGATGACGCGGCCGTCCAGCTCGATCTTGATCCAGCCGGTCGCGGTCATGTTGCCGGTGTTGCCGTTGAAGACCTGGGTGAACCAGAGCGACTGGACCTCGCCGGCGCCGCTGTCCTCGGCGATGACGCAGCCGGACGCGTCCTGGCGCAGACAGGAGAACGCACCGGAGAAGCCGTCGCCGTTGCTGCCGTCGCGGGCGAAGCTGGAGAACTGCTCGGTGCGCGAGTGGGTGAGCTCGGGCAGTTGGTCGAGTTTGCGATAGGTGTCCCAGCCGACCGGGCCGTTGTCGGAGACGGCGGCCTGCGCGGTGCTGGGGAGGGCGAGAGCGCTCGCCGCGATGATGATCGCGGCGAGCGCCGAGCCCCCGAGTGCACGGAGGTTCATGGTCACCTTTCAGGCGCCGGGCGGGCTGACGTAGCCGGAGATGAGCACGTTGCGGCTGCCCGCGCGGGCGGTCGCCGGGTTGATCGTCCTGAGCGTCACGCGCTCACCGGTGCTGTTGCCGTCGACCGTCGTGATGGTGCCGTTGCCGTTGACCGCGACGACCACCGAGACGTGCCCGCCGGTACCGGAGCCGGGCGCGCCGTACACCGCCCAGTCGCCGACCGCCGGGTTGCCCACCCCGGACGAACGCGGCTTGAACAGCCCGCGCTGCTGGCCCCACGTGCCGAGCGAGGTCGCGACCCACTGGCCGCGCGGAACACCCTTGATGCCGGCCGCTTCCCACGTCCAGGTCGCGAACATGGCGCACCAGTCGTACTTGACGCACGGGCCGTACTTCTCGCACTGCGGCTTGCCGACGCCGACCTCGCCGCGGGCGATGTTGCCGATGTGCGTGCGCAGCGACGTGGAGCCGCCGAGCAGGAACGTCGAGACGTCCGCCTTGCGGTCGCCGTTGAAGTCGCCGATGCGCGGCGTCTCGTTGTTGGCGGCGAAGAAGTCGTGCCACTTGACCGACGTGCCGGTGAACCTCGCGCCGTCCGACAGCGCCACGAACACGTCCGCCGCACCGCCGCGGGTGAACGTCGCGATGTCCGCCTTGCCGTCACCGTTGAAGTCGCCGACCTCGGGGACCTCGGCGCCCATCGCGAACCAGTCGTGCCACTTCTGCGTGGTGCCGATGAACTTCGAGCCGTCCGACAGCGCCACGTACACGTCGGCGTCGTCGCCGCGGGTGAAGGTGACGATGTCGTCCTTGCCGTCACCGTTGAAGTCACCGATGTCGAGGATCTCGCCGCCGATGCCGAACCAGTCGTGCCACTTCTGCGACGTGCCGACGAAGCCGGAACCGGTCGACAGCGCGACGTACACGTCACCGGTGTTGCCGCGGGTGGCGGTGGCGATGTCGTCCTTGCCGTCGCCGTTGAAGTCACCGACCAGCGGCACCTCGCCGCCGATCGCGAACCAGTCGTGCCACTTCCAGCCGTCCTGGACGAACTTCCCACCGTCCGAAAGGGACACGTACACGTCGCCCGCGGTGCCGCGGGTGAACGTCACGACGTCGTCCTTGCCGTCACCGTTGAAGTCACCGACCAGCGGGGTCTCGGCTCCCACCGCGAAGTGGTTGTGCCAGACGGCGCTCTGCCCGAACCCTCCGCCACCGGACAGCGCGACGTAGGTCTTCCCCGCGTCACCTCGGGTGAACGTGACGACGTCGTCCTTGCCGTCACCGTTGAAGTCGCCGGTCTGGACGACCTCGTTGTCGAGCCCGAACCAGTCGTGCCACTTCCAGGAGTTCTGGACGAACTTCGTGCCGTCCGAGAGCGACACGTACACGTCGCCGGTCGCGTCGGCGGCTCTCGCCGGGGACGCGGTGGCCACGGTCAGCGCGGCGAGGCCGCCCACCGCGACCGCGAGCAGTTTCTTCCTGAGCATTGGTCTTCCCCCTCTTGCGTGATTCACAGAACTGCGGGAGCCGGGATCTCGCCCTCGTAGGCGAACCAGTCGTGCCACTTCTGCGACGTGCCGGTGAAACCGGAACCGGTCGAGGTGGCCACGTAGACGTCCGCGGCCGGGCCGCGGGTGAAGGTGATGATGTCGTCCTTGCCGTCACCGTTGAAGTCGCCGACACCGGGCACCTCGCCGCCCATCGCGAACCAGTCGTGCCACTTCACGGTGGTGCCGGTGAACTTCCCGCCGTCGGACAAGGCCACGTAGACGTCCGCGGTGTCGCCGCGGGTGAACGTCACGATGTCGTCCTTGCCATCACCGTTGAAGTCCCCGATCGCCGGGATCTCGGAGCTGGCGGCGAACCAGTCGTGCCACTTCAACGAGGTGCCGCTGAAGCTCGACCCCGTCGAGAGCGCGACGTACACGTCGGCGGTGGCGCCGCGGGTGAAGGTGGCGATGTCGTCCTTGCCGTCACCGTTGAAGTCACCGATCGCGGGGATCTCCGCGCCGGCGGCGAAGAAGTCGTGCCACTTCAACGAGGTGCCGCTGAAGCTCGACCCCGTCGAGAGCGCGACGTACACGTCGGCGGCGTCGCCCCGAGTGAACACGGCGATGTCGTCCTTGTTGTCGCCGTTGAAGTCGCCGACGGCCGGGATCTCCGAGCCCATCGCGAACCAGTCGTGCCACTTGACCGACGTGCCCGAGAAGCCGGACCCGGTCGACAGCGCCACGAACACGTCCGCGGTGGTGCCCCGGGTGAACGTCGCGACGTCCGCCTTGCCGTCACCGTTGAAGTCACCGGTCAGCGGGATCTCACTGCCCGCGGCGAACCAGTCGTGCCACTTCTGCGACGTGCCGCTGAAGCCGGACCCGGTGGAGGCGGCCACGTACGCGTCCGCGGTGCTGCCACGGGTGAACGTCGCGATGTCTTCCTTGCCGTCACCGGTGAAGTCGGTGTTGCCACTGCTGATGATCAGCTCGGCAGGCCCCGACGGCGGCGGGCCGCCGCTGTCGAAGCGGTAGAGGTTGTGGTCCTTCATCAGCTTGACGACTTTTTCGCCGTAGCTGCCGTCGGTCGCGTAGACCTTGCCGATCTCGCGGGCGAACCGGTCCGGGTCGTTGCGGTACGGCAGCGCGTGCGCGTACGACGGGCTCGACGTGAGCAGCCTGCCGTGGTCGCGGAACGAGTCGCGCACGTTCGCGAACACGCGGAAGTACGCGGTCACCGTGTGGCAGCCGGGCGTGCACTCCTGCGTCTGGTACGCGCGGCACCGGATGGCGATCGGACCGGGCCGGTCGGCCGCGGCGCACTTCAGGCCGTGCTGGTTGTTGTCCTCACGGGCGAGTTTGCTCTCGCCCGAACGGGACTCGAGGATCGCCTGGGCGATGCTGACGGACGCGGGCACGGTGAACTCGGCCTTCTCGGCCTGCGCGTGCCCCGCGACGGAGTTGATGTAGCCGGGTGTGTCCGCGTGCGCGGCACCCGCCGACGCGAACATGATCGACAGCGCGGCCGCGAGGCCCGCTGCCAGTGCTCTAGCGGTCATGGTGAGAACGCTAGGGGCGGGTTCTCAAGGAATTCTGCGAACGCCCTGCGAGCGGCAGCTCAGCGGCACCGGCCGATGTCCCGCGCCTGCCCGCCGGGCGCGGGCGCCCGCCCGGCGGAGAACCACAGGCCATCGGGAAAGAGGCACAACGGCAGGCGGGATGCACGGAAGAAGAGACCAGGCCGGCCACGGACCGGCAACCACGGACTCAGCGCGACCAGAACAACGAAAGACGACCACCGGACCGGACCACGGTGCCAAGCCACCCAAAATCTCGGTACGAGTGACGCCGACGGAGGAGGCATCACTCGTGGTCCGGGCGAAGCCCGGCAACCCCGCGGCGACCAGCCCCACCCAACCCTGTTTACGAAACTGTCGCGTATCGTAAATCACAGCGACCGGAGCCCGTTCAGCCGGGATGATCGGAGGCCATGAGGGCGATCATGGTTTCAATGGCGGTGGTGGTGGCGACAGCCGCCCCCGCGGCCGCAAGCGCCGGCGGCGACCCGCTGGTGCTCGACGTGGACATCACCCCGGCTTGCGGGAAACCCGCGCCGGGCCGGGTGAGCATCTACCACCCGACAGGCCTGTCGACGCAGGTGGAGTGGCGCGTCCGGTTAGGCGGCGAAACGAAGACGGGCACGGTGTCGATGGACCGGTCCGTGGCGAGAGCGGAGTTCACGCTCCCCGTGGGAACCGGCGAGGTGCTGGTCGACGCGCGCAGGCCGGGCGGCGCGTTCGGCCCGGTGTGGCGCGAGGACGTGCCGCCGACGTGCGACCCGGTGAACGTCGTGTCCGTCGGCGACTCGGTGGTGTGGAACCAGGGCGTCGAGCCGGACAAGAAGTTCCCGCGGCTCACCGCGAAGCTGCTCGGCGAGCAGACCGGTCGCGGCTACACCCACCGGGACTACTCGATCTCCGGCGCCGTGCTCGACGCGCCGGAACTGCCGAAGGGCAACGACGACAGGCGCTGCCTGGACGAGGCGTACCTCCAGGACCCGGACCAAGACGGCGAGATGGAGCTCGGCGAGGTCACCGCGCAGATGCCGGACGTGTTCTGCCAGCTCGAACGAGCGGGCGCCGCGGGTCAGGACATCGACCTGGTGATCCTCAATGGCTGCATCAACGACATGGACCCGCTGCTGGGCATCCCGTTCGGCATCACGCCCGGCACCGAGGACGTGCCGAACGCCGTGCGACGTGAGTGCGGCGGTGTCGGCGCGGCCGCGACGAACCCGGCCGAGGACGTGCCGTACTTCAGCGGCGCGAAGGTCGGGTACGGCGGCCGCGGGATCAAGGCGGCCATCGAGAAAGCGCATTCCCTGCCGGGCCACCCGAAGGTGCTCGTCGCGGACTTCTACTACGCGCTGAGCCGGGCGAGCGGCAAGCCGCCGACGAGCTACTGCACCGACCGCGGGTTCACCGCGGCGGTCGCGCAGGAGTGCGTGCAGCGCATCGGCCGGGCGCCGCTGCGCTACGAGCAGTTCACCCGGTACTCGGCGGCGGAGTACCGGCGCGCGGTCGACGAGGCCAACGCGGCGTCGGGCACGCCGTACGCGGTCGCGGGCGACGGGCTGTTCACCGTGGACAACGCGGCGTTCGCCAGCAACCCGCAGGTGTGGCAGTTCCCCACCGAGGACCCGATCTCGGTGCTGCGACGCCACGCCTGCCCGGAGTTCAGCCCCACCCCGCCGCAGTGCCTGACCGCCGCGCTCGCGCACCCCAACACCGCGGGCTCGCGCCGGTACGCGGAGAGCTTCCTGCTCAACCCGAGACTGCGCGGCTGGTTCGGCCTGCCGGGCGACGACGTGCCGCTCACGACGACGAGGGACGGCGACACGCTGCACCTGACGGCCAAGCCGGGCAGCACGTTCCGCTGGTTCTTCGGCGACGGCACGATGCGCGTCACCGACGAGCCGACGACCTCCCACGTCTACACCGACGCCGGTCCGCACATCCCGCGCGTGATCGTCGACGACCGCACGCTCCAGGAGGGAAATCCGACAGTCATCGGATGACCTGACAACGCCAGAAGCGTAGAGAACCCCAGCGGCGCTGCCACGGCAGCGTCGCTTTTCCTTTGACACAAACAGTTTTCGCGCTTCTGGAGTAGTTCTGACGACCTCCGTTGATTCCGGAACGAACCGGTGCTCTACTCCCATACATCCAATGTTTGCGAGTAGACGGGAGTCCGAACATGAGGGCCCACCCCGGCGTGATCGCGCTGTTGCTGGCAGGCGCGCTCTGCTCTCCCACCGGCGCCGCGGCGCAGGCCGCCCCCTCCGAGGTCATCGCGATCTCGCCGGGTGACAGCGACGAGCAGATACTCGAGAAGGCGGGCAACGTCGTCCCGTCCGAGCGGCAGCAGACGTGGCAGCGCATGGAGCTGACCTCGTTCCACCACTTCGGTCCGAACACCTTCACCGGCCGCGAGTGGGGCACCGGCACCGAGGACCCGGACGTCTTCAACCCCGCCCAGCTCGACACCGACCAGTGGATGCGCACGCTGCGCGACACCGGCTTCAAGCAGGCCATCCTCACCGTCAAGCACCACGACGGCTTCCTCCTGTACCCCACCCGCTACAGCAACCACTCGGTCAAGGAGAGCGAGTGGCAGAACGGTGACGGCAACGTTGTCAGGTCCTTTGTGGACTCGGCGAAGAAGTACGGCCTGAAGGTCGGCTTCTACCTCTCGCCCGCCGACCTGCACGAGGCGCAGCCGGGCGGCCGGTTCGGCAACGGGAGCCGGTCCGTCGACACCGTCATCCCGGAACCCGGCCTGGACGGCACCCGGCCGGACGGACCGAGGTTCAACGTCCGCGCCAACGACTACAACCGCTTCTACCTCAACACCCTCTACGAGCTGCTCACCGAGTACGGCACGATCGACGAGGTGTGGTGGGACGGCGCGGACGCCGTCGGCGGAGGCAAGGAGAGCTTCGTGTACGCGGACTGGATCCGCATGGTCCGCACGCTCCAGCCGGACGCGGTGATCTTCCAGGACGGCGGCCCCGACGTGCGCTGGGTCGGCAACGAGAGCGGCTACGGCCGGGTCACCGAGCACAGCGTGCTGCCGTTCAACGGCCCCGCGGACCCCGACCGCCTCGTCAAGCCGGACGACAACGGCGCGGGCGACCTCGGCAGCAACGGCCTGCTGACGCAACGGAACTCCAACGGAACGCCGCGCTGGGACTACGTGAAGTGGCTGCCTGCCGAGTGCGACACGCACCTCGGGCCCGGCTGGTTCTGGCACCAGAACCAGCAGCCGAACTCGCTGAGCTGGCTGCAGGACGTCTACTTCGGCTCGGTCGGCCGAAACTGCCAGCTGCTGCTCAACATCGCACCGGACAACACCGGCCGGCTCCCCGGTGACGACGTCGACCGGCTGCACGAGTTCGCCCGGTGGCGCTCCGACGTCTTCGGCGCCGACCACGCCAGGGGCGCACGCGCGACCAACGACAGCGGCACCACCAACACACCGGGCAACACGCCCGCGAAGGCCGTGGACGGTGACGCGAGCACGTCGTGGCAGCCGACCGGCAAGACGGGGTCGCTGGTCGTCGACTTCGGCGCGGCCAGGAAGGTCAGCGTGATCGGAGTCCAGGAGAACCTCGGTGTCGGCCAGCGGGTCACCTCCTTCGCCGTCGACTCCTGGAACGGGTCCGGCTGGCAGCAGGTGAGCACCGGCACCACCATCGGCCACAAGCGCCTGCTGGAGCTCACGAGGCCCGTCACCACGGACAAGCTGCGCCTGCGCGTCACCGGCGCGCGCGGACGCCCCGCCATCGCCACGGTCTCCGCGCACCAGGACGGTCAGCCGAGCAACCTCGCGCTCGGCAAACCGGCGAGGCAGTCGACGACCCACCACCTCGGCGCCGCCGCCGGCCGTGCCGTGGACGGCAACACCGACGGCAGCTTCTGGGGCAACTCGGTGACCCACACGTCCGACACCGAACCCGATCCCCGGCCGTGGTGGCAGGTCGACCTCGGTTCGTCGCAGCAGATCGGCACGGTCACCGTGCACAACCGCACGGACTGCTGCGGCGACCGGCTCTCCGACTACTGGGTCTTCGTGTCCGACCGGCCGTTCGACACCACCAAGTCCCCTGAGCAGCAGGCGGGAACGCCCGGTGTCTGGAGCACCCACCAGACCAGCCAGGCGGGGAGCCCGACCAGGCTCCCCGTCGGCCGGAACGGCAGGTACGTGATGGTGCAGCAGTCGGGAGCGGTGGTGCTGTCGCTCGCCGAGGTCGAGGTGTTCGCTACCCAATAGCCCGCAGCCGGACGTTGCGGAACGCCACCTCGTCGCGGTCGCCGTGGTTCTGGATGCCGATGTGCCCGGACACGAGCGACCGCGCGGGGTCGGTGTTGGTGAAGTCGTTCACCCTGACCCCGTTGAGGAACACCTGCAGCCGTTCGCCCTGGACGAGCAGCTCGAAGGTGTTCCACTCCCCCGGCGGGTTCAGCGCCCGGTCGCGCGCGGCGACGTCGGCGGACTTGAACCCGTACACCGCACCCGTTGTGCGGTCAGGGGAATCGGTCGCGTCGATCTGCACCTCGTAGCCGTTGTCCACCGCCGACCACGGGTCGGTGCTCGCCGGGAAACCGAGGAACACACCGGAGTTCGAGTCGCCGCGCATCTTCCAGTCGAGCTTCAGCGAGTACGACCTCAGCTCGGTCTGGTGCCAGAACAACCCCATGCCACCGAACGACGTCAGCGTCGAGTCGGCGTTGCGGAACCCGCCCGGCCCGGCCTGCGCCCAGCCCGCCGTCGACCCGTCGTAGAGCGCGCGGTAGCCGTTCTCCGGACGGCAGTCGGCGTCGACCAGCCCCGCGGCGTAACGGATCCCGCCGAGCAGCATGGTGCGGAACTCCGGCTCGGCGTACGACTCGCGGGTGTGGCCGTTGCCGGTGTAGAACGACCGGCCGCCCGAGTACGTCTTGCACCAGGTGTGCGGGTGGTCGCCCATGTCGCCACCCGAGTACGACGATTCGTCCAAAGTGGCCAGCACACGAGCGGTGGCACGCGGGTTCGTGCCGTAGTTGTACCACTCGTCCACGCGCGACCACGTCTTGCCGAGGTGCGCGGTCGCCGGGTGCCCCCGGTTCTCGACCTTGATCGTGGCGCGCTGGATCGGCGGGTGCCCGCTGAAGTACGCGCCGACCAGGTTGCCGTAGAACGGCCAGTCGTACTCGGTGTCCGCCGCCGCGTGCACGCCGGCATACCCACCACCGCTGCGGATGTAGGCCTCGAACGCGCCCTGCTGCGTCGGGTTCAGCACGTCGCCCGTGGTGTTGAGGAACACGACGGCCTCGTACTTCGCCAGGTTCGCCGCGGTGAACGCGGCCGCGTCCTCGGTCGCGGTGACGGAGAAGCCGTTCGCCTGGCCGAGCTCGCGGATCGCCTGCACCCCGGTCTCGATCGAGTCGTGCCGGAAGCCCGCCGTCTTGGAGAACACCAGGACGTCGGCCGCGGCGCTCGTCTCGTTGCCCTCGAAGGTGAACGAGTCGACGTCGAACAGCGCGCCCCCATCACCCGAGAAGGTCAGGTAGAGGGTGCCGCTCGCGTTGCTGGAAAGGCCGGTGGACACGTCGACGAAGTCTTCCCAGCCGCCGGTCACCGGGACGTCGACCTCGCCGAGCACGGCTCCGGTCGGCGAACCGGTGCGCACCTGCAGCTTGCCGCCCGAACCACCGGACGACACGCGCGCCTTGAAGTCCGTCGCGCCGGACAGCGCGTACGGCGTGAACGAGATCCAGTCGCCGTTGTGGATGTCGCCGACGGTCTTCCCGCCTTCGGCCTCGCCCTTGTTGTACAGCTGGACGCCGGACGAGTTGTTGTAGTGCTCGGCCTGACGGTGCCTCGGCTGGCCGATGTGCTTGACGTGGGTGGTCAGCGGCGGCTGGCCGTTGGCGCCCTTGTCGGTGTACTCGGCGTCGAACACCGCGAAGATGTTCGCCGCGGTGTCGTGCTCACCGTCGACGGGCACGGTGATCGAGCCGGTGCACCCGTTGCGCGAGGTGATCGGGTGGCCGTGGCTGTCGTGCCCGAGCACGTAGGTCAGCTTGACCTTCGAGCAGTCGACCGCGCCGTCCTCCGGGTCGCTGACGGAGATCTCGAACGGGACGGTGTCGCCGAACTCGAAGAGTCTGCCGTCACCCGGTGTCCGCAACGTCACCGTCGGAGCCGTGTTGCCGACCGTGACCACGACGTTCGTGCTGCCGGTCAGCCCGGTCGGGTCGGTGACGGTGAGCGTCACGATCCGCTGTCCGTTGGCGGTGAACGTCTTCGTGGGGTTCGCGGCCGTGGACGAGGTGCCGTCGCCGAAGTCCCACTTGTAGCTCAGCGCGCCGCCGTCGGGGTCGGACGAGCCGGCCGAGGAGAAGCGCACGGTCAGCGGTGCCTTGCCGGACGTCTTGTCCGCGGTGGCGCGGGCGGTGGGCGCCTTCCCCGAACCGGGGCGGTACTCGATGCGGTACAGCGCGGAGTTCTCGTCACCGCCGAAGCTGCCGGTACCGTAGTCCAGCACGTACAGCGCGCCGTCCGGGCCGAAGGCGGTGTCGATGATCTGCGTGCCGCGCCACGGGAACTGGGAGATCTGGCCCGCCGAGCCGTTGGCGTTCACGTCGATCATGCGCAGCCAGCGCCTGCCGTACTCGGCGGCGAAGTAGTGCCCGTCCACGTCCTTCGGGAACTTGATCGACGAGTTCAGGTTCTCGTCGTAGCGGTAGAGCGCGCCGCCCATCGGCGACTCGGAGCCGCAGCCGAACTCGGGCACCGAGCAGCCGTCGTACTTGATCCACGACGACTTCGCGCCGGGCAGCGTCGACAGCCCGGTGTTGCGGAAGGAGTTGTTGGTCGGGCCACCGCAGTTGTACCGGGAGCCGGACGGCCCGTTCGGGAAGGTGTACTCGACGTACGCCTCGTCCTGGGTGTTGGTGCCGACGCAGTACGGCCAGCCGAAGTTGCCGGGACCGGTGATGCGGTTGAACTCCACCATCCCCGACGGGCCGCGGTCGGGGTCGGGCCCGCCCGCGTCCGGTCCGTACTCGCCGAGGTAGACCACGCCGGTCGGCTTGTCGACCATGAACCGGAACGGGTTGCGGAAGCCCATCCCGTAGATCTCCGGGCGGGTCCTGGCGGTGCCCTGCGGGAACAGGTTGCCCGCCGGGATGGAGTAGCTGCCGTTGGCGTTCACCTTGATGCGCAACAGCTTCCCACGCAGGTCGTTCGTGTTGGCCGAGCTGCGCTGGGCGTCGAACGCGGGGTTGCGGTTGGTGCGCTCGTCGAGCGGCGCGTAGCCGCCGGACTCGAACGGGTTGGAGTCGTCGCCGGTGGACAGGTACAGGTTGCCCTGCGCGTCGAAGTCGATGTCGCCGCCGACGTGACAGCACATGCCGCGGTCGGCCGGCACGTCGAGCACCCGCACCTCGCTGCCCATGTCGATGGTGAAGTCCTGGCGCAACGTGAAGCGCGACAGCCGGTTGACGCCCTTCCACGCGGAGAAGTCCGTGCCCTCCCTCGGTGCTTCACCATCCGGTGTGGACAGTGGTGGCGCGAAGTAGATGAAGATGTGCCGGTTGGACGAGAAACCGGGGTCGACGCCGATGCCCTGCACGCCTTCCTCGTCGTGCCGGTACACCGGCAGGGTGCCGATGACCCTGGTGTTGCCGTTCGCGTCGGTCCGGCGCACCTCTCCGCTCCGCGCGGTGTGCAGCGCGGAGCGGTCCGGTAGCAGCGCGAGCGACATGGGCTCGCCCATCTCGGGCTCACCCCTGGCCAGCTCGACCTGCTGGAAGTCGGCCGGGTTCACCCCGTGCGCGGAAGCCGCTGGCACGGGCACGAGCGTCGCGGCGACCAGCAGCGCGGCGCACATCGCAGTTCTCATGGCGACTTGCCTCCTCAACCGTGCGGTTCAGGCGGCGGCGGGGGATTTCAGAACTTCGTGACGGCTTCCCGCAGGAAGGCCAGTCCGTCGACGGCCAGCGCGTCCTGGCTCCTCGCGAGCGGACGCCAGATCGACGCGGCGGTCGCGATGGTCTTGTTGTCGGGGGTGAACGACTCGATGCACAGCGGGCCGCGATAGCCCGTGTCCGCGAGCGCCGAGAGCATGCCCGGCCAGTCCAGGTGGTCGTCGCCGGGCGTGCCGCGGTCGTTGGCGCACACCTGGACGTGTGCGATGTGCCGTCCGGCGGCCCTGATCGCGGCCACGGGATCGGACTCCTCGATGTTCAGGTGGTAGGTGTCCAGCGCGATGCCGCAGCCGGGCAGCTCACCGAGTGCTTCGAGGCACTGCTGGACCGTGTTGACCAGGCTCGTCTCGTAGCGGTTGAGCGGTTCGACGGCGACCTGGATCCCTTGTTCGGCCGCGTACTCGCCGACCGGTGCGAGGTTGGTCCGCAGCTCCTCGTACAGCGGGCCGGGGTCGGCGAGCCAGGTCCGTCCGACCGACGAGTAGGCAGGCCCGGCGATCACCTCGCTGCCCACGGCTTTCGCGACGTCCACGCAGTGCCTCAGGTAGTCCTGGGTCTCGGTGATCGTGGCCCGGTCCGCGGCGACCAGCTCGCGTCCGGGCGGCATCACCAGGCACACGGTCGCGCCGAGGCCCAGTTCGCGCAGCAGCGCTGAGGCGCGGCCGGGGTCCCAGTCACCTGGCTGCTCCACCGGCAGCTCGATGACGTCGAAACCCCAGCCGCGCACGCGCGGAGCCAGCTCCGCCAGCCAGTGGTCGGTCAACGGGGACCGCCACACCCAGGTGCTGACTCCGATGGACCACATCAGTCGGCCCGCATCAGCTCGTGCCGCCCCAGTTCTGCGGATAGCCGGGCATGTCCTTGCAGCCGCAGAGCGCGTAGTGCAGCGGCGGCATGCCGGGCAGCAGGTACTGGTCGATGTTGTCGGAGGTGATCGTCGGCTGCGGCAGCTTCCACTGCTTCGGAACCTCCTGGCCTGCCAGGATCTTCAGCCCGGCGATGACCGGGGTGCGCCACTGGTAGGTCGGGTAGGTCGCGGAGAACGCCGTGAGCTTGGCGTCCTTCCACTTGCGCAGGTAGTCCTGCTGGTCCTCACCGGTGATCGGCGGCACCGGCTGGCCCGCGTCCTCGAACGCCTCGATGGCCGCCACGCTCGTCGCGCCCGCGTCCATCCACACGCCGTCGAGCTTGCCGTGCCGCTGCAGGTAGTCGCTGACGATGCTCTTGGTCTTGGCCGGGTCGCCGTCGGTGAACTCGACGCCGACGACGTTCAGCTTGCTCTTGTCGAACGCCAGCTTCGCCGCGGCCCACCGGTTCTCCAGCACGTCCACGCCCGGCAGGATGCGCAGGGCGAGCACCTTGCCTCCCTCCTTGACCTTGCCGGTGATGAACTCGGCCGCGTCGGCGCCGAAGGCGTAGCCACCGATCGGGTTGATGAAGGTGACCGGGCAGTCGGTGCGCACGCCGCGGTCGAACACGACGACCGGCACGCCGGTCTTGCACGCCTGCTCGACGGCAGGCGACAGCGTGGCCGTGGTGTTCGGCGAGACGATCAGCACGCTGCAGCCCTGCGAGCCGAGCTCGGCCATGTCGGAGATCTGCTTGTCGTCCTTGGCCTCCGCGTCGAGCGCGGTGAACTTGGCGATCTCCGGATGCAGCTTCACCTCGGCCTGCATGGTCTTCCAGCCGACCTGCCGCCACGGGTTGTCGACCGAGGCGTTGGAGAAGCAGAAGTTGTACGGGCCGTCCTTCTTGTACTTGGCCGTGTCCACCATCTGCGGCTCGATCGCCTGCTCCCACGGCTTGTCCGCGGGGCCGACCGGTTGCTTGCTCCTCATGGCCAGCTGACGGTCGTACTCGGCCTGGTCGAAGAACTCCGAGGGGCTCTCGGCTTTCGTCGACCCACCTCCCACCTGTGCGGTCGGCTGGTCACTTGAGCACGCTGTGATGAGCGCGACCGCGGCGAATGCCGCGACCAGGCCTCGGATGTTCATCCGTCCTCCTTGACGTGAACGCGACGGCGGCGATGATGATCAAGCCCTGCACGGCGTACTCCAGCGCACCGGAGACGCCGAGCAGGTTGAGCAACGTGAACAACGACTCCACGGTGAGCGCGCCGGCCATCGCGCCGACGACGCTGCCGCGTCCCCCGCCGAGCGCTACGCCGCCGAGCACGACGGCCGTGATCGCCGCGAACTCCATTCCCCTGCCGACCTGGGCCGACACTCCCCCGAACCCGCCGAGCAGCACCGCCGCCACGGCTGCCGACAGTCCGGAGAGGATGAACGCGGTCGTCCGCACCCACGACACCCGGACCCCGGCGAGCGCCGCCGCTCTCGCGTTGTCGCCGGTGGCCATGAGGGTGCGGCCGAAGTCGGACCGCATGAGCAGCACCGCGCCGACGCCGAGCAGCAGCAGGATCACCACCGACCACGGGATCTGGCCGACGACGTTGTTGCGGCCGAACATCCGGAACTCGTCCGACAGCGCACCGCGCGGTGCGCCGTCGGTCCACAGGAACACCGCGCCCTCGAGTATCAGCAGCATGCCGAGCGTCGCGATGAACGACGGGACGCCGAACCGGGTGGTGATGGTCCCGTTGACCAGGCCGGTGAGCGCGCCGATCACCAGGAGCAGCACGATCACCCACCAGGTCGCGTCGGCGTCGCCGTTGATCAGCCGTGCGGCGATCACCACCTCGGCCGTGATCAGCGAGCCGACGCTCAGGTCGAACTCGCCGGACGCGATCACGAAGTACTGCCCGGCCGCGAGCAACGCCAGTGGCGCGGCGCGTTTGAGGAACGCCAGGAACACCGGCGGGTCGACGAAGTTCGGGTTGACGAAGGCGATCGCGATGAGCAGCACCGCGAGCACGCCGAGCACGGGGACGAGCGACCGGTTCACCGCGGCCTCCTCGTGCGCACCGCGTACACGGCGACCGCCACGATGATCACGGTGCCGCGCACGACGTTCTTGAAGAACGGGTCGACCTCCAGCGCGTTGAACACGCTGTCCAGCACGGCGAGCAGCAGGACACCGCTGATCGTGCCGACCACTCCCCCCTTGCCGCCGGCGAGCGCGGTGCCGCCGAGGACGGCCGCCGCGATGGACTCCAGGTCGTAGCCGCCGTCGGTGCCGACGGTCGGCGTGCCCGCGCCGAGCCTGCTCGCCAGGAACAGCCCGGCCACCCCGGCGCACACCGCGCACAACACGTGAGCGGTGACCACGACCGGCGCGGTGCGGATGCCGGAGAGCCTCGCCACCTCGACGTCCCCGCCCACGGCGTAGATGCGGTAGCCGAGCTTGGTGCGGGTGAGCACGAACCACGCCACCAGCGCCACGGCGCCCATCAGCAGCGCGGCCACCGGGATCGGCCCGATCCGGTCGTAGCCGATCCGCTGGAACCCCTGGGCGACCTGGCCGGCGGGCCCGTCGTACTGGTCGTCGATCACGCCGCGCAGCAGCAACGCCATGCCGAGCGTCGCGATGAAGGCGTTGACCCGCAACAGGCTCACGACGAGTCCGTTGACCAGGCCCACCACGACGCAGACGCCGAGCACGGCGAGCACCGCGGGCAGCACCATGCCCTCCTGGCCCGCCATCGTCTCGGCGGCGACCAGCGAGCACAGGCTGATCAGGTACGCGACGGACAGGTCGAGCGAGCCGACGAGCAGCACGATCGTCTGGCCCACCGCGACGATGCCGAGCGCGGCGCTGCGGTGCAGGATGCCGGTGATGCTGGGCTGCGACAACAGGTTCCCGCCGTCGACGGCCACGATGACGGCACCGATCACCAGCACCAGTGCCAACGCGAGGTGGACACCGCCGCCGGACGGCAACCTGACCCGTGCGGCGATCGCCGTCATGGCGCGGCCTCCTCGTGGACGGCGGCGTGCATGATCGCCTCCTCGGTCGAGTCACCCGGCAGGTCGGCCACGATCCGGTGGTCGCGCATCACCAGGATCCGGTCGGCCATGCCGATCAGCTCCTGCAGTTCGGAGGAGATCATCAGGATGGCCACGCCCTGCGCCGACAGCGCCCTGATCAGCGTGTAGATCGCGAACTTGGCGCCGACGTCGATGCCCCTGGTCGGCTCGTCGAAGATCAGCACGCGGGGTCGCACGGCCAGCCACTTGGCCAGCACGACCTTCTGCTGGTTGCCGCCGGACAGGAAGCGCACCTCACGACTGGCGCTGTCCGGTCCACCGGTCAGTTCCACGGAGGTGAGCAGCTCGGACACCGAGACGCCCGCGGACCGGTGCAGCGCGTGCGCGACCAGCAAAGCGTTGTGCCGCACCTGTTGCCGCAACGCGAGTCCCTCGGACTTGCGGTCCTCGGTGACGTAGCCGAGCCCGGCCTTGATCGCGCGGCGGGGTGAGGTGATCCGCGTTCTGCGCCCGTCCACCCTGATCTCCCCGGTGGTGAACGGCTCGACGCCGAACAGCGCGCGGGCGAGCGACGTGCGGCCGGAGCCTTGGAGCCCGGCGACGCCGACGATCTCACCGGCGTGCAGCCGGAGGTCGACGTCGCGCAGCCTGCGGTGGCCCGCGCCGCTCGCCTCGAGGAGCACGTCGCCGATGTCGGACTCCCTCGGCGGGAAGAACGACTCCAGGTCGCGGCCGACCATCAGCCGCACCAGGCCGGGGATGTCGATGGCCTCGGTGTCCGTTGTGGACACCAGGCGGCCGTCCTTGAGCACGGTGACCCGCTGGGCCAGGTCGAAGACCTCGCGCAGGCGGTGCGAGACGTACAGGACGCCGATGCCGCGCGCCTGGAGCCGGTGGATCAGCTTGTAGAGCAGCTCGACCTCGTGGTCGGCGAGCGACGCCGTCGGTTCGTCCATGACGACCACGCGGGCGTCCACGACCAGCGCCTTGGCGATCTCCACGACCTGTTGCTGCGCGACGGAGAGCTGGCGGACGAGCCTGCGCGAGGTGAAGGACCTCTCGCCGAGCTCCTCGAGCAGCCGGGTCGTCTCGGTCTCCATCTTGCGCCGGTCGATGACGCCGAAGCGGGACGGTTCGCGGCCGAGGAAGACGTTCTCGGCGACCGTGCGCTCGCCGAGCAGCGTGAGCTCCTGATAGATGATCGCGACGCCGGCCACCTGCGCCTGGCTGGGGTGCGAGAACCGCACCTGTTCGCCGCCCAGCTCGATCTCGCCCGAGTCGGGTTCGTGCACCCCGGCGAGGATCTTCATCAGCGTGGACTTGCCCGCGCCGTTCTCGCCGACCAGCGCGTGCACCTCACCCGGTCGCAGGTCGAGGTCGACGCCGGACAGCACCTCGTTGCCGAAGAAGCTCTTCGACACGTTCCTCATGGCGAGCAGCGGCGCGGCCATGGAACGCAACGATGGTCCGACGATCTGCTCACGTCAAGCAGAACTTCTGCACGATCCGCCAAAAGTCGCAATCGAGTGATAACACTTTTGTCCAAGACCGACAGAAGTTACGTTGTGGGGCATGTCTGGACCATCGACGCACGCCAGGCTGTTGCGCCTGCTCCGCGACCGGGGCCCGCAGTCGAGAGCGGAGCTCGGCGACCTGGTTGAGCTGTCCAGGACCAGGATCGGCGCGGAGCTCGACAGGTTGACCGAGCTGGGACTCATCGAGGAGGCCGGGCTCGCCGAGTCGCGCGGCGGCCGCAGGCCCGCCGTCGTGCGGATCAACTCCGGCCTGCGCTTCGCCGGGGTGAACGTCGGCGCCACCAGCGTGGACGTCGCGGTCACGGACGGCGAGCTGCACGTGCTGGAGCACATCGCCGAGGAGATCGACGTCCGCGAGGGCCCGGACCACGTGCTCGGCCGCGTCACCTACCTGATCGGCAAGCTGCGCGACCAGGGTCACCTGCCGCAGCTGCACGGACTCGGCATCGGGCTGCCCGGCCCGGTCAGCTTCCGCGACGGCGTGCCGTACGCGCCGCCGATCATGCCCGGCTGGGACCAGTTCCCGGTGCGGGACAACCTCACCAGGGAGCTCGGCTGCCCGGTGCTGGTGGACAACGACGTGAACGTCATGGCGCTCGGCGAGCAGCACGTCGGCGTCGCGCGCACGTCCGAGGACTTCCTGTTCGTCAAGATCGGCACCGGCGTCGGCTGCGGGATCGTCGTCAACGGCGAGGTCTACCGCGGTGCCAACGGTTCCGCAGGCGACATCGGGCACATCCAGGTCGAGGAGGACGGTCCCGCGTGCGGGTGCGGCAACCTCGGCTGCCTCGAAGCCCTGTTCTCCGGAGCAGCGCTGGCCCGTGCCGCCCTGGCGGTGGCATCGTCGGGTGAGTCGCCGTTCCTGGCCGTGCGGCTGCAGGAACGCGGAATCCTGGCCGCGACCGACGTCGCCGACGCGCTGGCCGCCGGTGATCCCGTCGCGGGCCGGTTGGTGCGCGAGGGCGGGAGACGGGTCGGGCTCGTGCTGGCCGGGCTGGTCAGCTTCTTCAACCCGGACCTGATCGTCATCGGCGGCGGCGTCGCGCGCATCGGGCACGTGCTGCTCGCCGAGATCCGCAGCGCGGTGTACCGGCGCTCGCTTCCCCTGGCCACCAACAACCTGCCGCTCGTCGTGTCCGAACTGGGTGAGACGTCCGGCGTCATCGGTGCCGCCCGGATGATCAGCGACCTGGTGTACCGGTGAAGCCCGCGCTGGGCGTGGGCATGGTCGGGTACGCCTTCATGGGCCGGGCGCACTCGCAGGCGTGGCGGACCGTGGGCAACTTCTTCGACCTACCCATGCGCGTAGACATGGCCGCCGTGTGCGGACGGGACACCGCGGGCGTCACGCGCGCCGCCGAGAAGCTCGGCTGGCGCACGCACGAGACGTCGTGGCGCGCGTTGATCGAACGCGACGACGTGGACGTCGTGGACATCTGCACGCCGGGCTCGAGCCACGCCGAGATCGCCATCGCCGCACTCGACGCGGGCAAGCACGTGCTGTGCGAGAAGCCGCTGGCGAACACCATCGACGAGGCGCAGGCCATGGTCGAGGCCGCCGCGCGGGCGTCCGCGCGTGGTGTGCGGGCGATGGTCGGTTTCAACTACCGCCGCCTGCCCGCGACCGTGCTGGCGCACGACCTGATCGCGCAGGGCAGGCTGGGCACGATCCGCCACGTGCGCGCCGTGTACCTGCAGGACTGGATCGTCGACCCCGAGTTCCCACTGGTGTGGCGGTTGCGGCAGGAGATGGCGGGCTCCGGCGCACTCGGCGACATCGGCGCGCACATCGTCGACCTGGCCCAGTACCTGACCGGCCTGCGAGTCCGCGCGGTGAGCGCGTTGACGGACACGTTCGTCCACGAAAGACCGTTGCCGGACAACGGTTCGCGCGGCGCGGTGACCGTCGACGACACAGCGTTGTTCATCGCGCGACTGGACGGCGGCGCGGTGGCGAGCTTCGAGGCGACCAGGTTCGCGACCGGCCGCAAGAACGCACTGCGCATCGAGATCAACGGCTCCCGCGGCTCACTCGCGTTCGACCTGGAGCGCCTGAACGAGCTGGAGTTCTTCGACGCCGCGGATCCCACGTCCTCGCAAGGTTTTCGCCGAATCCTGGTGACCGAGCCCGAGCACCCGTACGTCTCGGCGTGGTGGCCGCCAGGTCACCTAATCGGCTACGAACACAGCTTCACCCACGAGGTGCGCGACCTCCTGCTGGACATCGCGCACGGCACCGACCCCGTCCCCGGCTTCGCAGACGGCTTCGGCGTCCAGCTGGCACTGGACGCCGTGGCACGCAGCGCGGCCTGCGGCGAATGGGTGTCCGTAGACGTTTCCTCGCCCGTGTAAGGAAGGTCAGCGATGCCACGTCCGATCACGCTGTTCACCGGCCAATGGGCGGACCTGCCGTTCGAGGAGGTCTGCAGGCTAGCGGGCGAGTGGGGCTACGACGGCCTGGAGATCGCCTGCTGGGGCGACCACCTCGACGTCACGCGCGCGGCGTCGGACCCCTCCTACGTAGCTTCACGAAAAGCCTTGCTGGAAAAGCACAACCTGCAGTGCTGGGCGATCTCCAACCACCTGACGGGCCAGGCCGTGTGCGACAACCCGATCGACGCGCGGCACGAGGCGATCCTCCCGCCCCACATCTGGGGCGACGGCTCCCCCGAGGGCGTGCGCCAGCGCGCGGCCGAGGAGATGAAGACAACCGCACGCGCCGCAGCCGCGCTCGGCGTGGACACCGTCGTGGGCTTCACCGGTTCGTCGATCTGGCACTGCGTGGCGATGTTCCCGCCCGTACCGGCGTCTTTCGTCGAGGCCGGCTACCAGGACTTCGCAGACCGCTGGAACCCGATCATGGACGTGTTCGACTCGGTCGGCGTGCGGTTCGCTCTGGAAGTCCACCCGTCGGAGATCGCCTACGACTACTGGACAACCGTGCGCACCCTGGACGCGATCGACAGGCGCCCGTCGTTCGGCCTGAACTTCGACCCGAGCCACATGATGTGGCAGGACCTAGACGTCGCGGGTTTCCTGTGGGACTTCCGCGACCGCATCTACCACGTGGACTGCAAGGACACGAAGCTGCGCCTCAACGGCCGCAACGGCCGACTCTCCTCACACCTGCCGTGGGCGGATCCCCGCCGCGGCTGGGATTTCGTGTCCACCGGACACGGCGACGTGCCGTGGGAAACCGTGTTCCGCACACTGAACTCGATCTCCTACAACGGCCCCATCTCAATCGAGTGGGAGGACGCGGGCATGGACCGCCTGCACGGCGCCCCTGACGCGCTGGCCTTCATCCGCACTCTCACGTCGATCGAGCCACCGGCGGCCGCGTTCGACGCGGCCTTCGCCCCTCGCCAGTAAGGCTGGTTCCGGCGGTACCCGGAACACAGCGCAACTCGGCGCGGCGCGGAACCCGTGCACGAGGCGACGCCGACGCGCCACGCTCACGCGGGCGTCCCCCGCAGGTGAGAACCCCCCGAATCCACGCTCCCAGCCACCACCGACAACTCCGCGCCCGCAGAAGCGGAAGCGGGCAAAGCAAGAACCGGCAGAAGCGTGGCAGGCATGACGACGACACAGGCAGGCGCTAAGGGAGCACCGACCCAACTGACACGAACCAAGCGAGAACCGCTCAACGGCACGAACCAAGGGAACACCGCCCAACCGGCACGAACCAAGAGAGCCCGACGAACCGGCAGGTACCAAGAGAGCACCGCCCCAACCGGCAGATACCAAGGGAGCCCAGCGAAACCGGCAGATACCAAAAGAAAAGAGCGCCCGCCGCACTGCCAACCCCCGCAGTGCCAACCGGGCGCGGCCCCCGAGCCCAAACCGGCGGCCGAACGATCAGGACAAACTTTCCCGGAGGGCAGGGGGTGGGGAGGGGCTCGCTGATCAGGCGAAGCCTTGCCACATCGACAATGCCTTGTCAAGGCAGCTTTTCCGCCTTGACAAGGCATTGTCGATGTGGCGACCTCTGGTGATCAGCGAACCCCTCCCCACCCCACACCGCAAGCCCCCACGCTGCAACACCACCCCGCAACCAGGCGCATGATGACAACCGTGCGCAACCGCCTGTTGATCGGCCTGGCCACAACGACCACCATCGTGGCCGTGGTCCTAGCAGCAGCATTCGCGTTCCAACGCAAACTCATCTACCTGCCGACACCAGGCCCACTCCCCCACGCCGCGGACGTGATCCCAGGCGGAAGGGACGTAACCCTCCACACAAGAGACGGCCTACATCTGACCGCCTGGTACTTCCCGCAGAAGAACGCCAAAGCCACAGTCCTGGTAGCCCCCGGCAACGCAGGCAACCGCTCCCTGCGCACCCCGCTGGCCAAGGCACTAACCGCACGCAACCTGTCGGTACTGCTGCTCGAGTACCGCGGCTACGGCGGCAACCACGGCCACCCAACAGAAGAGGGCTTGGCCCACGACGCCCGAGCAGCCCGCACCTTCCTCATCAACGAGGGCGCCACCAAGCTCCTGTACGTGGGCGAAAGCCTGGGCTGCGCCGTGGTGACCGAACTGGCGACCGAACATCCCCCGGCGGGCATGGTGCTGCGCTCCCCGTTCACCGACCTGGCCGAGGCGGGCAAGGTCCACTACCCGTTCCTCCCGCTGCGCCTGCTGCTACTCGACAAGTTCCCCGTCAAGGAACAGGTGTCACGACTCAACGTGCCCATCACGGTCGTGTACGGCGCGAAGGACACCGTCGTCCCACCCGAGCAGAGCAAAGAGGTGGCCGAGGCGGCACGGGGCGAGGCCGTCGAGGTGCCGGGCGCGGACCACAACGACCTCGTCCTGCTCGACGGGCCGCAGCTCATCGACGCCGTCGCAAAGCTGGCGGGCTGAAGCAAGGCGAGATCTTTCCGATTTAAGAAACAAGAAACATCGGCGACACATGGAAAGTATTGCGGTAATGCACCAATCGAGACCGCACTCAACCTTCTGGCACACCAACACTGGTCTTTAGTTACTTTTGCGCCTGCCTAAGCTGCGCCACACCGCCGGCATTGACGGGAGCTCACACGTGTGGCAGGACATCGACCAATCCCACGTGATAGTGATCGGGGCAGGCTCCGCAGGTCTCGCCACCGCAGCAAACCTGCAGGCCAGAGGCATGCACGTGACGGTTCTGGAACGCGGAACCAAGCCGGGTCAAAGCTGGTTGCAGAGACGTGAGAATCTCCGTCTCAACACGATCCGCGGATTGTCGGCTCTACCTGGTCGAAGTATTGACAGAAGCGCGGGAACGTGGCCGAGTGGCGCCGAATACGCGCGCTACCTGCACACATACGCCACCCAGCACGAAGTGCGAATTCGTCACAATTGCGATGTCGTGCAAGTCGCGCACGGACGTCGTGCCAATTGGGACGTGCGGCTCGCGGACGGGGACACCATCCCGGCCGACGTGGTCGTCGTGGCCACCGGGTGGGCCGCCGAACCGCACATCCCGCTGTGGCCCGGTGAGTTCACGAAGAAGCTGCTGCACGCCGCCGACTACCGGAGCCCCGAGGACTTCGCCGGGGCCAGCGTCCTCGTGGTCGGGTCCGGCAACTCCGGCGCCGAGATCGCCGTCGAGCTGCTCGGCACCGCCGCCGAGGTGCGGATGGCGGTGCGCACTCCCCCGCTCCTCGTCCCCGCCGACCCGAAGCTGCACCGCGTCGGCGCGCTGTTCTGGTGGCTGCCCGAGGACCTGGTCGACAAGCTCAGCATCAGCACTCACCGAAGCCACTACCGGGACCTCGCCGAGCACGGTCTGCCGATTCCGACCGAGGGCGTGCACGCGCGGTTCAACCGGGACGGCACCTCACCCACCGCCGACCGCGGGTTCGCCGACGCCGTCCGAAGTGGACGGTTGACGATCACGGCCGCCGTCGCTGCGCTCACCGGTGACGGCGTCCAGCTCGCGAACGGCCAGGAAGAACGTCCCGACGTCGTCATCGCGGCCACCGGGTACCGGCCCGCGTTCGCCGGGCTCGTCGGGCACCTCGGAGTGCTCGACGAGAGGGGATTCCCCGCGAAACAAGAGGAAGCCCTCTACTTCGTCGGCGCGCCGTCGCTGCGCGGCGATCTGCACGTGCACGGCCAGCAGGCACGACGTGTCGCCAGAGCCATCTCGACCACCCCTGTGAACACGAAGAGGACCAGCGATGTCTGACCAGAACGTGGAGTTCCCCGCGCTGACGCTGCCCGCGTTGCTCAGGCGGGCCGCCGGCCGGTCACCCGACGCGATCGCCGTGCGCGACGCCAGGAGCGCGCTCACGTACGCCGACCTGGACGCCGAGATCCACCGCACCGCCTGGTACCTCAAGGAACAGGGCGTCGAACCGGGCGTGCACGTCGCCGTGTCGCTGCCACGGGGCGTCGACGCCGTCGTCACCCAAGCCGCGTTGTTCACGCTCGGCGCGGTGTACGTGCCGGTCGACGCGAGCTATCCCGCCGAGCTGCTCACCAGCATGATCACCGACGTCGACGCGCGGTTCCTCATCGCGTCCACCGGTCAGGTGATCACGTCGCCCGCGACGCGGATCGACCTCGACGACCACGCCGTGCGCAGGCAGATCGCGACGCGTTCCGCCGAGCTGCTCGACCGCGACCCGCAGCTCGGCGACGTCGCGTACGTGATCCACACGTCTGGCACGTCGGGCAGGCCCAAGCCGGTCGCCGTGTCGCACCGGGCGATCGCGAACTCCACGCAGGCGCGTCTGCACCGCTACCCGGAACGGGTCACCGGGTTCGCGCTGATCTCGCCGATGACGTTCGACTCCAGTCTCGCCGGCATCTGGTGGACGCTGCTGTCCGGCGGCGAGCTGCGGCTGCTGTCTCCCGGCACGTCCGACGCGGTCACCGAGCTGGCCGAGGCACTCACCAGCGGCGACGTCAGCCACACGCTGCTCACCCCGTCACTGCACCGAATCCTGCTGTCCACTGTGGACAGGCCATCGGACGTTCTGCGGCGGGTCGTGGTCGCCGGTGAGGCGTGCCCGCAGGAGCTGGTCGCCGAGCACCACCGCGTCCTGCCGGACGTCGAGCTGGTCAACGAGTACGGCCCGACCGAGGCGGCCGTGTGGTGCTCATCGGCGACACTCGGGCCTGGGGCGGACGTCGTGGTCGGCACGCCGATCGCGAACACCGAGCTGTGGATCGTCGACGAGAACGGCCAGGTCGCCGAGGCAGGCGAACTGGGTGAGGTGGGCGTGGCGGGCGCGAACCTCGCCAACGGCTACCTCAACGATCCCGAACTGACCGCGGCGCGGTTCGTGCCGCACCCTCGGGACCGGAGCCGGCTCGTCTACCGCACCGGCGACCTCGGCCGGTGGCGGGCCGATGGTCAGCTGGAGCTGCGCGGACGGCTCGACGAGCAGATCAAGGTGCGCGGCTACCGGGTCGAGCCGGACGGCGTCGCCGCCGCGCTGCGCGAGCACCCCGGCGTGCGGGACGCGGTGGTCGTCGCCGGGAACGGACTCGTCGCGTACGTCGTCCCCGAGTGGGACGAGCGCACGGCCGCCGATGAGCTGCGCGACCGGTGGACCGGCGTCGTCGACGACCTCGACCATCACGACGAGCGCAGCGGCTGGACCAGCAGCTACACCGGTGAACAACTGTCGGAAGCGGACATGGCCGAGTGGGTCGCCACGACCGTCGCGCTCGCCGAGGAGCACGACCCGCGGTCGGTGCTCGAGCTCGGCTGCGGCACCGGCCAGCTGCTCACCAGGCTCGCGCCCGGCCGTGCCCGCGTCGTCGGACTCGACGTCAGCAGGCCGACGCTCGACGCGCTCGCGGAGCGGCTCATCGCGGCCGGACTCCACCACGTCGACCTGCGCCACGGCGACGCCACCGAAACCGCCGGGCTCACCGGCTTCGACCTGGTGCTGTGCAACTCGGTCACGCAGTACTTCCCCGGCGAGGCCTACCTCGCGGACGTCGTCACGCGGGCGCTCCACGCGGGCCGCCGCGTCGTGTTCGGCGACATCAGGGACCTCGCGCTGCAGGACGCGTTCCACGCCGCGGTCGTGCTCGCCAACGCGCCGGACGACGCACCGGTGACGCGGCTGCGCGAGCAGTGGCGCAAGCGCGTCGAACGGGACCCGCAGCTCCTCGTGGACCCGAGATGGTTCACCAGCGCCATCACCGGCAGGCACGTCGACATCCGCCCCCGCGGCGGCGAGCGGCGCAACGAGATGAACGACTTCCGCTTCGACGTCGTCGTGTCGGACGGCCCGGCCACGGAGATCGCCAACTGGCACGAATGGCCGGGTGACTTGGACGGCCTGCACACGTTGCTGATCGGTGACACGCCCGTTGGCCTGCAACGGATTCCCAACCGGCGCACCGCGGGCGCGTGCGCGGTGCGCGCACAGCTGGCAGGCACGGGCGACCTCACGGTCGCCGACCTGCGCAGGCTCGCGGACGACGCCGAGCTGGTCGCCGTGCACCCCGCCGAGATCTCCGCACTCGCCGAAGAGCTCGGCTGGACCGTCCGGTTCTCCAGGGCAGCGGGCTGGCCGGACGGCGAGTTCGACGCCGTGTTCCTCAGGCCGGGCGACGACACCCTGATCTGCTGGCCCCAGCCGCAATCAGGCGGTGACCTGATCAACGCGCCCGTGCACCGGCACGTCATCACGTCCGCGACGGAGAACCTGCTCCCGGACGTCCGCGGGCACGCCGCGACCACGCTCGCCGAGCACGAGCGCCCGGCCACGTACGTCGTGCTCACCGAGCTGCCGCTCACCGGCCACGGCAAGGTCGACCGGGCCGCGCTGCCCGCGCCGTCGGCCGCACGCCCGGCGCTCAGCACGCCGTACGAGAGGCCGGTGCGGCCGATCGAGATCAGGATTGCCGAGATCCTGGCCGACCTGCTCGGCATCGACCGGGTGGGCAGGCACGACGACTTCGTCGAGCTGGGCGGCGACTCGCTGCTCGCGGTGCGCGCCGCCGTCCGGCTCGGCGACCACTTCGGCGTCGCGCTGCCGGTGCGCACGGTGTTCGACGCGCCGACGGTCGACGGCCTCGCGCAGGTCATCGCCACGGCGCCGAGAACCGCAGCCGCGCCCGCAGCAGTGGACACCGGAAGTACGAAGCTGCCGCTGAGCGTCCCGCAGATGCTGTTGTGGGGCCACGACCTCCAGCTCGACCGCGGTGTGGTCCCCGGCCCCGCGTGCACCCTGTCGATCAACTACCGGATCACCGGACCGCTCGACGAGGACGCGCTCTCCCGCGCCGTCGACGAGCTGGTGCGCAGGCACGAGGCGTTGCGCGTCACGCTGTCCTTCGACGGCGGCCCGCTCGAGGCGTTCCAGGTCGTCAACGAGCCGCCGAAGAACGTGCTGCGCAAGGAGAACGCCGACCGGATGGACGCCACCGACGCGCTCGTCCGGCTCCAGCGCGCCACCCCGCTCAACCCCGCCGAGGGCAGGGTCTTCGCCACCGAGCTGATCACCAGCTCGGACGTCGAGCACCTGCTGGCGCTGCGGATGCACCACATGATCGCCGACGGCTGCGCGGTCGAGGTCGTCGAACGCGACCTCACCGCGCTGTACAACGGAATCGAGCTGCCGGAGGCGCCGAACTACCGCTCGGTGCTCGCCCGTCAGCCCGCCGCGCCCGGCCCGGACGACCTGCCGTACTGGACGGAGAAGATCGCCGGGTGCCGCCCGGCCGTGCTGGTGCCGCCCGCGCACCTGGAGACGGTGACCGAACCGCACAGCACGCAGGTTCGCAGCCTCGTGCTGCCCGCCGAGCAGGCACAGCCGTTCCTGACGTTCGTGCGCGGCCAGAAGATCACGCTCTACAGCGCGCTCTACACCGTCCTCGTCTCGCTCATGGCCGCCGACACCGGCGACCCCGAGGTGCGGCTGATCTCGGTCAACGGCGCCCGCCGCGACGCGGATCTCGAACGCACCGCGGGCATCTTCCTCGACGGCGTCCTGCTGCGGCACGAGACCAAACCCGGCCAGTCCATCAGGCAGGCGTTCGCCGACGCGGGCGCCACCGTGCGGGACGCGCTGCGCCACGACGGCATCCCGTTGCTGGGCCTCACCCAGCTGCTGCCGGACATGGAGGCGGCGTTCGGGTTGTCCCAGTCGCTCGTGTTCGAGGTGCTCGGCGAGCCCTACAGCCTGCGCCTCGACGGCTGCGACGTGCGGCGCAGCGACTACTTCATGGAGGACTTCGCGGGCGAGGTCTTCCAGATCCCGTGCCAGCTGTGCGTCATCGGCCGCCAGGAGGGCGACGAGATCAGGCTGATCGGCATGTACGACCCCGCCTACGTCCCGTCGTCCTATGTGGACGGACTGCTGGAGCGCATGCGGGACGTGGTCGTCGCGAGCACCGAGGACGTGTCCGCACCGCTGGACGGCGTCGTCGAGGCGGACGCGTGGATGCTCTCCCTGCAGGACAACGCGTGAGCGCCACGAAGGTGCGCAGCCACCCGATCTACGCGTCGCTCTACGACCGCCTGAACGAGTACGCGGAGGTCGACTGGCTCGGCCGGACCCGGCAGTGGGTCGCGGACCGGGCCAAGGGCACCGTGCTGGAGATCGGCGCGGGCACCGGCATGAACCTGCCCCGGTTCCACGACGTCGACGAGGTCGTCGCCGCCGAGCCGGATCCCGCGTACCGCAAGCGGCTCCTGCGCAGGGTCGGCGAGGCGACGGTGCCGGTGCGCGTCATCGACGCGCCCGCCGAGCGCCTGTCGTTGCCGGACGACAGCGTCGACACGATCGTCAGCACGCTGGTGCTGTGCTCGGTCGACGACCCGGCGCGGGCCGTCGCCGAGATGGCGCGGGTGCTGCGTCCTGGCGGTGAGGTGCTGCTGTTCGAGCACCTGCGCACCGGTGAGCTGAAGCAGACCGTGTGCGTCCCGGTGTGGCGGTTCCTGGTCGGCGGCTGCCGGCTCAACCGCCCGACGATCGAGACCGTCCGCGCGGGCGGCTTCGCCGTCGAGGAGATCGACAGCCTCGTGCCACCCGGCACCCCGAAGGTCATGGGCCCCTTCGTCACCGCGGTCGCACGCCCGAACGGAGCCTGCCGATGACTCTTCCCGTGCTGCACGGACGTCTGCCGCTCGTCGGCCATGCGCTGACGTTGCTGCGCAACCCGCTCGAACTGCTGCGCGGCGCCGACGCGGCCGACGACATCGCGGTGCTCTACGGCGGACCGAAGCCGTGGTACCTGGTCAGCAGCCTCGAGCTGGCCCGGCAGATCTTCGTCGAGGACGCGCGGAAGTTCGACCGCGGCATGCAGTTCGACGCGATGGCCCGCATCATCGGCCGCACCTCGCTGACCGCCGACGGCGAGTTGCACAGGCAGCGCCGCCGCCTCGTGCAGCCGGCGTTGGACAAGCGGCGCGTGCCGGAGTACGCGCCGATCGTGGCCGCGGCCGCGCAGGAGCTGATGGAGTCGTGGACGGACGGCCTGCGCCTGCCGCTGCACGACCTGATCAGCGACGTGAACTTCACGTTCGTCACCAGGACGCTGGTCACCGCGGGCATCGACGAGCAGCGGGTCGCCGACTTCCGGCGCTACCTGCCGCTGGCGCTGGCCGGGGTCACCAAGTCGATGTACGACCCGACCGGGCTGGCCAGGTTCGTTCCCACGCCGGGAAACCTGCGCACCAACCACGCGATCGCCCAGGTGCGCGCCGCGATCGGCGAGGCCGTCGCCCACCACCGGGCGAGCGGCAGCGCCGACCACGGCGACGTGCTGTCGATGCTGATCCGCGACGGGAAAGACCTGTCGGACAGCGAGATCTGCGACGAGGCGATGGCGTTGCTGACCGCGGGCACCGAGACGATCACCTCGGCGCTGTGCTGGGCGGTGCACCTGCTCACCCGGCACCCCGAGGTCGAGCAACGGCTGCACACCGAGCTGGACGAGGTGCTGTCCGGCCGCACGCCGAGCACGGAGGATCTGCCGAAGCTCGACTACACCCGGCGGTTCTTCACCGAGGTCATGCGGCTCTACCCACCTGCGTGGATGGTCTCCCGCCGCACGCTCACCGAGGTTCGGCTCGGTGACGTGCTCGTGCCCGCGCGCACGCCGGTGTTCGTCTGCGTGTACCTGGTGCACCGCAGGCAGGAGCTCTACCCCGACCCCGAGCGGTTCGACCCGGACCGCTGGTTGCCGGAACGGTCGAAGTCGCTGCCGCGCGACGCGTACCTGCCGTTCGGCCACGGCCACCACCGCTGTCCCGGCGACCACTTCACCTGGGCCACCGCCAGCCTCCTGCTGGCGTCCATCGCCCAGAAGTGGCGGCTGCGGGCGATCGGCGATCCGGTGACGCCCACGACCACCCCCACGCTGCGCCCGTCCCACCTCGACGTCGTTCTCTCCCCGCGCCCGTGACAGAGGAGATCCCTGTGCGACAAACCCTGCCTGCCCCGACCCGGTCCGACACCGACTTCGTGGTGCCCTACCACCCGAACCTGCGGTTCGACATGCCCATCGCGTACCGGGGCATGAACCGGCACATCTGGGCCGCGCACGACCGCATGTTCGACTGGCTCACCCGGTTCGGGATGCTCCCGAACTCCGGCAACCTCAGCGTGCTCAAGGGCACCCGCTGCGACCTGCTGACCGGGTGCTACTACCCCGACGCGGACCTCAGGACCCTCACCCTGCTCGACGAGTTCATGGGCTGGGGCTTCGTGTTCGACGACCAGATCGACGACGCGGGCTGCGGTCTCGACGCCGACCGCACCGCGGCGGTCGTCGACGAGTTCGTCCACGTCCTGCAGGACACGCCCGCCGCCAAGCTGACTCCGGCGGGGCTGGCGCTGGCCGACTGGTGGGAGCGGATGACCGCGACGTCGGTGCAGGAGAGCTGGCGGCAGCAGTTCGCGAACTCCACGATCCTGTGGCTGCAGACGTACGCGCTCGAAGCTCGGCACTGGGCCGACGGGTACGAGCCGACGATGGAGGAGTACCTGACCTACCGGTACCTCTCGATCGCCAGCTGGCCCTACAGCGACCTCACCGAGATCGCCAACCACGCCGAGCTGCCCGCCGAGGTGCGCGCGCTGCCCGCGTTCCAGCGGATGCGGCTGCCGATGGCCATGCACGTGGGCCTGGCCAACGACGTCATCTCCTACGAGAAGCAGCGCGACCTCGGCAGGCAGAGCGACGCGATCACGATCCTGATGAGGGAGTCCGGCTGCACGGCCGAGGAAGGACTCGCCGAGGTGGTGTCGATGGTCAACGGCCACCTCGCCGAGTTCTTCGTCGCCGAGGAGCAGTTCCTCAGCCAGGTCCGCGCCGCCGGGTTCGCGCCTGAGGTGCAGCGCGACGCGCACATCGCGACCCAGTCGCTGCGCACGCACATCCGGTCGTCCGTGGAGTGGGAAATCCTCGCCGTCGAGCGGTTCGGCGACGACACCTACTACCTGCGCGGGCACGACCCGAGCGTCGCGGACATCCTGGTGAACCCCGGTTCCTAGGTCCGCGGCACCGTGACGAGGGTGCGGCCGTTGAGCGGCTGCGTCTGCCGGGCGTTGCCGTCGTGGAAGAGGCCCTGGAACCTGGCGATCGTGGCGGGCGTGACCGTCAGCTCGGTCGTCAGGTACCAGGCGACGCCCTCGGTGAACGGCGCGGTGGTCAGGGAACCGTTGTAGTGCAACGTGCGGCGGTTCGCGGGCAGCAACCGGTCGAGGTCGACGGCGGAGACCTCGACCGGCTCACCGCACTCGGGTGCGAGCTTCGCCAGCACCTTGTCCACGGCGGAGCGCGGACCCGGCTTGAGCGGCACGCCGATGACGAGCAACTTGCCTTCCGCGCTGCGGTGCACGAGGTGCATCTCCAGCGGGTAGGCGTGGCCGCCGAAGCGGTGCTCGGACGGCGTGTGGAAGTGGAACTGAACCAACTCGTACCGGATTCCGGCGACGGTGACGTGCCCGCTGCCGGGCGTCACCTCCGCCTCCTCGGTCTCCTCGTGGTCGCGGGCGGTGCAGCCGTCCGGCTCGGCGGCGTCCTTGCGGATGTACTTGAGCTCCAGCTCGGACACCCCGTAGGAGACGTCCAGCTTCGGCTGCTTGGGGTCGAACCGGATCGCGCCCGCGGTGACGTCGACCGGGCTCTGCTCGGGGACCGTGGACTGCGCCGTGCCGCTCAGGGTGAAGGTGGCCAGGAGCGCCAGCACGAGAATCGGTTTGAGGCTCACCTCGCCACCTTTCACCCGATCGAGTGATCGGAGAAGTGGCTTGTGATCGCGCTCTCACAACCGTGACAAGTCCCGGTCGCTGGACGACCGCACCCGCGAGGGCGACGATTGTTCGGTGAGCGGTCAAGGATCCTCGTCGCACTGGGCCGCCGCCGAACGCCGCCGAGTCGCCGAACAACACGCGCGCATCGTCGCCGAGCAGCAGCAGAACGCCATCGACGCCGAGGTGCGCCAGACACGTCGTGAGCTGCTCGCGCAGGTCAGGCGCCGTGGCGGGGCGATGGCGGTGCCCATCTTCGACGACTACTTCCTGTCCATCGCCGACTGGCCCGCCGTGGTGAAGGCGGTGCTCGACGCCGCCTTCACGCTGGGCAACGCGGCGGCGTGCGATCTGCAGGTGTGCGAACCGGGTGACGTGCTGCGGATGGCCGCACACCGCGGTTTCCCCGCCGACTTCCTCGCGTACTTCGACACCGTCGCCCCGACGCAGGCGACCGCGTGCGCCGCCGCGCTGTCCACTCGCGCGCCGGTCTACGTGGACGACGTGACCTCCAGCCCGATCTTCGACGGCCAGGAGACGCGCACGGTCGTGCTGGACGCGGGCACCCGGTCCGTCCAGTCGCATCCGCTGCTCGGGCCGTCCGGGCGCGTGCTCGGCGTGCTGTCGTTCCACTACCCGCGGCTCGCACCCGCACGCACCAGGACGGCGCTCATCGCCACGGGCGCCGCGCACGCGCTGGCCGCATTAAGGTCGGGTGGGTGAGCAACGTCGAGTCGAGCCCGGCCGAGCTGACGTGCCGCAGCACGCCGGGCACCGTCGAGGTGCTGGAACCGCGGGTCGTACCGCTGGGCGGGCCGAGGGCGATGACCGTGCGGCGCACGTTGCCGCAACGCCAGCGGTCGCTGATCGGTGCCTGGTGCTTCGCCGACCACTACGGCCCCGACGACATCACGGCCAGCGGCGGCATGGACGTGGCGCCGCACCCGCACACCGGGCTGCAGACCGTCAGCTGGCTCTTCACCGGCGAGATCGAGCACCGCGACAGCCTCGGCGTGCACGCGATGGTCCGCCCCGGCGAGGTCAACCTGATGACCGGCGGTCGCGGCATCTGCCACTCCGAGGTGTCCACGAAGGACACGTCCGTGCTGCACGGCGTGCAGCTGTGGGTCGCGCTGCCGGACGCCCACCGCGACGCGCCGCGCGACTTCCAGCACCACGTCCCGTCGCCGGTCGAGCAGGAGGACGCGGTCGTCAAGGTCTTCCTCGGCTCGCTGGCCGGTGTCACGTCACCGGTGCGCACGTTCACGCCGTTGCTGGGTGCGGAGATCGTGCTGAACGGCACGGTGTGCCTCGAGATCGACCCGTCGTTCGAGCACGGCGTCCTCGTGGACACCGGCAGCGTCCTGATGGAGGAGACACCGCTCCAGCGCGGCTCGCTCGGCTACGCGGGTGTCGGTTCTCGGCACCTGACGCTCTCCGGTGACGCCAGGATCGTGCTGCTGGGCGGCCCGCCGTTCGGCGAGGAGATCGTGATGTGGTGGAACTTCGTCGGTCGTGACCACGACGAGATCGTCCGGTTCCGCGACGAGTGGCAGCGGGAGGCCGACCGCTTCGGGCGCGTCGAGGGCTACCCCGGCGAACGACTGCCCGCACCACCGCTGCCGAACGGCAGGCTGCGCCCACGCGGCAACCCCGCCTGACGCGCCCACCACGCCGCCAACTCGGCCCGGCTGCGCACATCCAACTTCCCGCGCACGTTCTCCAGATGCGCCTCGACCGTCCGCTCAGCGATGTCCAGCTCAGCCGCGATCTGGCGCGTCGACCGGCCGTCGACGACGAGCTGCACCACCTCGTGCTCGCGCGGGGTGAGCGGGCCCGAGGCCACGGCGAGGGCGTGCGCGACGAGGTCGTCCGCGGACAGCGCGGCACCTTCGTCGTGTGCGCGCTGCACCTCTGAGCCGGACAGCGCGGCCCGCGCGGTTCGGATCGCCGACGACACGTCGGAGTCACGGGTGTTCGTGCTCATCCCCCACTGCCGGCGCAGCGCCGACGTCGCGGAGCTGAGCCGCACCGCACGGGGCGCGTCACCGCGCCGGGCCGCGACCACGGCCAGTCCTTCGATGGAGTGGATCTTCCGGGCCACGTGGCTGGTCGCGCACTCCAGCGCCTCGCGGAAGTACGCGTCCGCCGCGTCGAGGTCGTTGCGCGCCAACGCGACCGCGCCCGCGCTGTGCAGCGCGCCGGCCTTCAGCCACGGCTCCGGGGCTGCCCGGCACGCGGGCAGGCACTCGGCGAGCAGCGTCTCCGCCTCGTCCAGCGACCCCGCGTGCAGGCTGATGTACGCGAGGTTGTGCAGGCACACCGCCGTGGCGAACGGTTGCCTCTGCGGACGTGCCAGCGCCAGCGCTTCACGCGCCGCCACTACGGCGGCACTCGCGTCGCCGGCGGCCAGCGAGGCGCCCGCGAGCCTGCTCAGCGACCGCACCAGGTGCACCGGGTCGCCGTCGCGGTCCAGCGCCACCGCGTCGGACGCCAGCCGCACCGCGCGGGCACCGTCGCCCACATCAGTGGCCAGCACGGCCGCCTGCGCCAGCACGGTGCTGCGGAACGGACCAGTCGGCTCCTCCAGCAACGCCCGGCCGGCGCCGAACTGGCCCCGTTCCCGCCAGCACGCGGCCAGCGCCGCCGCGAACAGCGGCCTCCGCTCGTGCGCCCATTCCAGCGCGGCGAACAGGTTGTCGCGTTCGACGTCGAGCGGCCCGAGCACGTCGAGCGTCGGAAACGCCTGCCGCGCATAGCGTTCCGCCAACCCGCCCAGCCACTCGACGACCCGCTGCCGGACCTCGTCGACCTCACCGGACTCCACGAGCCGGTCGTGCGCGAACAACCGGATGGACTCCTGCATCCGGAACCGGCCACCAGCCGCGACCAGCAGCGACTTGGCCTCGAGCGCACCGACGAAGTCCAGCACCGTGGAGGGATCACCGACCGCCGACGCGGCATCCAGCCCGAACCCGCCGGGGAACACCGAGAGCCGCCGGAAAACGGCCTTCTCCTCGTCGTCGAGCAGGTCGTAGCTCCACCCGATGGCCGTGCGCAGGTCGCGGTGCCGTTCCTCGGCCGGACGGCTGCTCGCCAGCAACCGGAACCGGTCGTCCAACCGCCGCAGCACGTCGTCGGCACCGAGCAGCCGGACGCGGCGGGCGGCCAGCTCGATCGACAACGGGTGGCCGTCGAGCCGTTCGCAGATCCGCGCGACCACGTCGGTGTTGGCATCCGACAGCACGAACCCCCGCGCGGCGGCACTCGCCCGTTCGGCGAACAGCCGGATGGCGTTGCGCAGCGACAACGGACCGAGCCGCAGCACGGCCTCGCCCGGCACGTCCAGGTCCTCGCGGCTCGTCGCCAGCACGGTCAGGTCCGCGCACCTGGCCAGCAACGCGCTCACCAATCGGGCCGAGGCCTCGATCAGGTGCTCGCAGTTGTCCAGCACCAGCAGCGCGTGCCGACCGGCCAGCGCGGAGGCGATCGTGTCGACCGGGCGCCGGCCCGGTTGCTCGGGAACGCCGATGGCGGCGGCGGTCGCGGACTCCAGCAGGGAGGCGTCGGTCAGCGGCGCCAGCTCGACCCAGTACGCGCCGCGCGCCTGGCCCGCGTACTCCAGCGCGAGCCGCGTCTTGCCCGCGCCACCGGGTCCGCGCAACGTGATCAGGCGCGACGTGCGGCGCAGGTCGGTGAGGCGGGCCAGCTCGTGCCGCCTGCCGACCAGGCTGTCCAGCGGCACGGGAACGGTCACGGCTCGTCCAGGTGCTGGGCGCTCCACGCCGCGAGCTGGGCGCGGGTGCGCAGGCCCAGCGTCGTCCTGATGTCGCGCAGCCGGGACTCGACGGCGCGTTCGGTGAGCCGCAGCCGGGACGCGATCTGCCGGTTGGTGTGCCCGGCCGCGACCATCCTGGCCACGGAGATCTCCTGGTCGGACAACGGAGACAGGCTCCCCTCGCGCTCGGGCCACGTATCGCTGATCGCGTATTCCACCGCACCGCGCCGGGCGAGCGCCATGCCGTCGTACTCAGCACGGCGTACTTCTTCCGGGGTGAGCCCGCCACGCGCGACCGCCAGCGTCGCGTCGCGCTTGCTCTCGACCGACGCCTCGCGGCCGAGCTTGCGGTCGTGCCGCGCGACGTCGGCGATCGTGTCCAGCCGCACCGCGCGCACGTACAACCCCTGCCGCACGGCCACGATGGCGAGCCCGTCGAACGACTCGACCGCGGTGACGGGCAACGAGTCCGCGCCGACGGTGGTGACGAACCGCTCCAGCGACTCGCGCAGATGGGTGTCCGCCGCGTCCACGTCGTCGCGGGCCAGCGCGAGCACTCCCGCCGTGTGCAGCCATTCGGACGGCAGCGGGTGCGGCGAATGGGCGCGGTACAGCGGGAGGCAGCGGTCCATCAGCTCGGTCGCCTGCTCGACCTGCCCCGCCAGCAGCAGGTAGTAGGCCTGGTTGTGCAGGCACACCGAGAGGTCCAGCGGGTTCGTCAACCGCGGCGCCTGGTCGAGTGCGCGCTGCGCCACCTCGCGTCCCGCGTCGTGCATGCCGCTCGTGACGTAGACGGCGGCGAGGATGCTCAGCGCCTTCACCAGCCGCACCGGGTGGCCCGCGACCTCGCAGAGCCGCACCGCCTCGGACGCCAGCTCGACGGCAAGCGGGTAGTCGCCGCCCGCGATGACGAGCCCGGCGGCCACGGTCAGCGCGGCCCAGCGGACCGGGTGGTCGCGCCCGGCCGTGTCGATCGCGGACAGCAGCATCGCCGACCCGTCCGACACGTACCCGTGGTGCCGCCACACGCGACCCAGCGCGGTGGCCAGCGCGAGGTGCCGGTCGTCGCCGTGCTGCGCCGCCCAGTCCAGCAGGGCCAGCAGGTTCGTCCGCTCGGCGTCGAGCGGCGCCAGTTCCTCGTAGCAGTGCAGCATGCCGTCGCCGACGATCGGCTCGGCCAGCGCGAGGAGGTACTCGGCGAGCCGGTCGTAGGTCTCGTCCTCCTCACCCGCGGCGCGCAGCTGGTCGAACCCGTAGAGCCGGATCGACTCGAGCTGCCGGAACCGGCCGTCGGCGCGCCCGGCGACGACGAGCGAACGGGACTCCAGCGCGGACAACGGTTCCAGCACGTCGTCCACATCGGACACCGCGGCGGCGGTGTCCATGTTGAAGCCGCCGACGAGCACCGACAGCGAGCGGAACACGACCTGTTCCACCGGATCGAGGAGCTCGTAGCTCCACTCGATGGTCGTGCGCAGGTCACGGTGGCGCCGCGCGGCGGTGCGCGGGCCGGACGTCAGCAGCTGGAACCGGTCCGCGAGCCGGGAGCGGATCTCGGCGACGCCGAGCAGCCGGACGCGCCGCGCCGCCAGCTCGATGGCGAGCGGCAGACCGTCCAGCTCGGCGCAGATGGCCGCGACGTGCGCGGCGTTGTCGTCGGTCAGCTCGAAGTCGGGGGAGTTGGCGGAGGCCCGTTCGACGAACAGCCGGACGGCGTCCGACGACAGCAGGTCGACCGCGTGCACGGCGTTCGCGGGCAGCGTCAGCTCACCCACCCGGAAGACCACCTCACCGGGAAGCTCCAGTGATTCCCGGCTGGTGACCACGACCGTCAGCGCGGCACTGCGGCGCAACAGCTCCGCGGTCAGCCGGGCGGCGGCGACCACGAGGTGCTCGCAGTTGTCCAGCACCAGCAACGCCGGTTGCCGGGACACCGCGTCGGCAAGGGTCTCCACGACCGGCCTGCCGATCTCCTCACCGGCTCCCAGCGTGTCCGCGACCGTCCGCGCGATGAGCGCGGGATCGGTCAAGGACGCCAGCTCCACCAGGTAGACACCGCCGGGGAACCGGTCGCGCACACGCGTGCCCAGCTCGACGGAGAGCCGGGTCTTGCCCGCACCACCCGGCCCGAGCAGCGTCACCAGCCGGTGCTTGCGCAGCAACGAGTCCAGCTCGGCCAGATCGCGCTCTCGTCCGACGAAGCTGTCCAGCGGCGCGGGCAGCACCGGCTCCTTGAGCGGAGCCGGCGGACCGTCGAGTGCGGGACCAGGGTCTTTCGGGCGCATGCGGTAGGCGCGTTGACGGCACGCGCTCGAGCAGTAGCGGGCGGGTCTCCCGGTGCGACGACCGTTCGACGGCGCGACGAGGTCCTCCCCGCAGACCTCGCACCGCTCCCCCGAGGCGGAGGACATCAATCACCCGGTTCTCGTGACTGGTCGACAATGAATGAGAGTTCCTCATGTCATACCGCGTCACGATGACACCGGGCAATACCGCGTGACCTACCGGTGATCTTGCCGGGACTGTCTACACAGGACTCATCAGGCCGCGCTTGCCCATCGTGGCGCGGAGTGCCCTCAGAGCGTAGTACGTGCGCGACTTGACGGTCCCCGCCGGAATGCCGAGCACCCGAGCGGCGTCACCGACGTTGCTCCCTTTGAAGTAGACCTCCCTGATCACGTCGCGGTGCTCGTCGGTCAAGCTGTCGAGCGCCTCCTGCACGACGATCGCCGCGAGCGTCCGCTCGGTCGCGTCACCCACGCGGACGGCCCAGTCCGGTGCGTCGCCACCGACCTCGGTCGGCCGGTTCGCCCTCTTGCGGTGCCGGTCGATGACCAGCCGCCGCGCCACCTTCAACAGCCACGGCCGGAAGTCGGGGCCGCTCACGTCCAGGTCGTCCACGTTCTGCCAGGCCCGCAACGCCGTCTCCTGGACGATGTCGGCTGCGGTGTGCCGGTCGCCGTCGAGCAGCTTCGTCACGTAGCGCTCGAGCGCGCCGCCGTGCGCGTCGAACAGTCCTCGGATGAGCGTCTCGTGTCTGGCTCGCGGGTGGTCCAGTGTCGCCGTAGTCATGTCCTCAGCCCCTCAACTGCGGTTTTGTTCCTTCCACAGCATTTCGGGAGCGGGTGTGCGGGTCATCGGAAGAACCCGGCCGGAGTTTCGTGACGACTTCGCGTTACGCAACGTCCGGTTCGCGCGTCCGGCGCCGACGTCTCTCGCGAGGCACCATCTCAGGTGCCCGCTCCGGAAGGGAACGACCGTGAAGTACATGATCATGATGTTCGGTGCGCAGCAGGACTTCGACATGCTGACCGGCAAGTGGACCGCCGAGGACGTCGGGAGGCTGACGACGTTCATGGAGAAGTGGAACAACGACCTCGTCGCGTCCGGCGAGTTCGTCGACGCGCAGGGCCTGTCCGCACCGGTCCACGCGCGGCGGGTCGAGCTGCGCGACGGCGCTCCGGTCGTGACGGACGGGCCGTACGCCGAGACGCAGGAGGTGCTCGCCGGCTACACGATCGTCGAGTGCGAGAGCTTCGACCGGGCCACCGAGATCGCCGCGCAGCTCGCCAACACCCCGCACCCCGATGACGCGGCGCTGACCCACGAGTGGCACGTCGACATCCGGCCGATCGCCGGGCCGGAGACCGGGTGGGAGGGCTGAGCACCACCACCGAGGACCTGCTGCGCTCGCTGGCGCCGCAGGTCCTCGGCGCGGTGGTGCGGCGGTACGGGCACTTCGACACCGCGGAGGACGCGGTGCAGGAGGCGCTGCTCGCCGCCGCGACCCAGTGGCCGCGCGACGGCACGCCGGACAACCCGCGCGCGTGGCTCATCACCGTCGCGTCGCGCAGGCTCACCGACCTGCTGCGCAACGAGCAGGCGCGGCGCACCCGCGAGGACACCGTCGCCAGGAACCTCGCGCCCGTCGCGGACGCGCACGTGCCGGACTCCGACGACACGCTGATCCTGCTGTTCCTGTGCTGCCACCCGTCCCTGTCACCGGCGTCGCAGATCGCACTCACCCTGCGCGCCGTCGGCGGACTGACGACCACCGAGATCGCGCGGGCGTTCCTCGTGCCCGAGACGACCATGACCCGGCGGATCAGCAGGGCCAAGCAGGCGATCGCGGACAGCGGAGTCCCGTTCGGCCTGCCCGCGGACCACGCGTCGCGGGTGCCGGCCGTCCTGCACGTGCTGTACCTCATCTTCACCGAGGGTTACGCCGATCTGCGCCGCGACGACCTGGCGGCCGAGGCGATCCGGCTCACCCGCGTCGTGCACCGGCTGCTGCCCGACGACGGCGAGGTCGCCGGGCTGCTCGCGCTGATGCTGCTCACCGAGGCGCGCCGGGCCGCGCGCAGCAGCGCCTCCGGTGACCTGATCCCGATGGACGAGCAGGACCGTTCGCTGTGGGACGCGTCCGCCATCGCGTCAGGCGTGGAGCTGATCTCGGCGGTGCTGCCGCTCGGCAGGCCAGGTCCGTACCAGCTCCAGGCCGCGATCGCGGCGGTGCACGACGAGGCTCCGACCGCGGCGGACACCGACTGGCCGCAGATCGCCGCGCTGTACGGGTTGCTGTTGCGGATCTCCGACAACCCCGTGGTGGCGCTCAACCACGCCGTCGCCGTCGCGATGGTGCAGGGGCCGCGGGCCGGGCTCGCGCTGCTGGCCTCGCTGGAACCGGACAAGCGGCTCGCCGGTGATCACCGGATGGCCGCTGTGCGCGCGCATCTGCTGGAGATGAGCGGTGACCTGGTGGCCGCGCGCGACGAGTACCTGGACGCCGCGCGGCAGGCGATCAGCGTGGCCCAGCAGCGCTATCTCCGGGGACGTGCGGCGCGGCTCGTGTCCGGCTAGGTCCGGTGGCTTCGACGTCTCGGGTGAAACCGAGAGGAGAAGGCCATGGTGAAGACAGGACTGATCGCGGGACCGTTGTTCCTCGTGGGGTGGGCGGTGCAGGCGTTCACGCGAGAAGGCTTCGACCCGGCACGTCACCCGGCGAGCCTGCTGAGCCTCGGCGCGCTGGGCTGGGTGCAGATCGCGAACTTCGTCGTGACCGGACTGCTGTTCGTGGCGTGCGGGATCGGCATGCGCAGCAAGCTGGTCGCGTTGATCGGCGCCGGGTTGGTCATCGCGGGCGTGTTCCCGACCGACGCGGGCGCCGGGTTCCCCGTCGGCGCCCCGGAGGGAGCGCCCACGATGAGCTGGCACGGCGTCGTGCACGAGCTGGGCTTCGCGGTGACCACGGTGTCGTGGATCGTCCTGTGCATCTCACACCGACGCGAGATGCGGGGCTTGTGCCTCGGCGCGCTGGCTGTGGTGCTCGTGGTCGTTGCGTGGCCGGATCTGAACAGCCTGAGCCTGCGGCTGATCGTCGCGACGGCCGTCCAGTTCGGACTCGTGGCGCTGCTCGCGGTGCGCTACTCGGGCCGCTCGTCGTCGACCCGGTTGAGCATCCCGTAGGCCAGCCGTTCGATGAGCAGCGACGCCGCCGCGGACGACTCGGCGACCGCGTCGATGGCCTGCTTGGCCACCGCCACGGCCAGTGCGGGCTGGGCGCTCAGCTTGGCCGCGAGCTCGACCGCGCGGGCCACGTCGTTGCCCACGGACGTCACCTCGGTGACCAGGCCGAGCCGAAGCGCATCGCTCGCGGGCACCCGCGTGCCGAGCAGCACCAGCTCGCGAGCGCGGGCGGTGCCGAACATCCGCACCAGCCTGGTCAGGCCGCCCGAGCTGGGCACGATGCCCAGGCCCACCTCGGGCAGGCCGAACACGGCGGTGTCGTCGGCGACCCGCAGGTCCGTGGCGAGCGCCAGCTCGAAGCCGCCGCCGAGACACCAGCCGTGCACCGCGCTGACGGTCGGCTGCGGCAGACCCGCCACCGCCTCGTAGACGCGGCCGCTGGCCCGGTAGTACTCGGCGATCGCCGCCGCGTCGAGCCCGCGCACCTCGTCGACGTCGGCGCCGGTCGAGAACGCCCTGCCGGCACCGGTGAACACGACCGCGCGGCTCGACGTGACGTCCGATGTGGACAGCACGTCGAGCAGGTCCTGCTCCAGCTGCAGGGAAAGCGCGTTGAGCCGGTGCTCGCGGGACAGGGTCAGCACCGCGACCTTGCCCCGCCGTTCGATCACGACGGTCACGACGCTCCCAGCGACAGCACGCCCGTGACGCCGCGCTTGGCGATCTCGTTGCCGATGATCAGCCGCTGGATCTCGGACGTGCCCTCCCAGATCCGGTCGACGCGCAGCTCGCGGAACAGCCGCTCGACCGGGTTGTCGCGCATGTAGCCGCGTCCGCCGAAGATCTGCACCGCGCGGTCGGCGGACCGGCCCGCCGCCTCGGACGCGGACAGCTTCGCGACGGCAGCCTTGGCGTGCAACGTCTTGCGGTCGATGCCGTTGTCCGCCTCCCACGCCACCTGGTAGACGAGCAGGCGGTTGGTGGTCACGTCGATCACGTTGTCCGCCAGCATCGACTGCACCAGCTGGAAGTGCGAGATCGGCGAGCCGAACTGCGACCTGCTGTTCGCCCAGTCCGCGGCGAGGCTGGTGGCGCGGTTCGCGGCGCCGACGGTGCGCGCGCCGATCATCAGGCGTTCCTCGACGAACCAGTCGCGGATCAGGTCGTAGCCCTGCCCGATCTCACCCAGCCTGCAGTCCGCGCCGACCCGCACGTCGGTGAACTTGATCTCCGGGTGCTCGTAGACGAACGTGTGGGTGAACTGCGGGATCCGCACGATCTCCACGCCGGGCAGGTTCTTGTCGACGAGGAACGTCGTGGGCGCGTCGTCGACGAGCGCCAGCACGATGATGAAGTCGGCGACGTCGCCGACCGTGACGAACCACTTCTCGCCGTTGATCACGTACCCGTCGCCGTCGCGCACCGCCGTGGTGCGCAGCGCCTGCGGGTCGGAGCCCGCCTCGGCCTCGGTCACCGCGACCGCGTCACGGCGGTCACCGCGGATGGCCGGGACGAGGAACCGTTCTCTTTGTTCCGGCGTGCACGCGCGCAACGCGTTGGCGGGCCGCCACACCACGTCCCACAGCGCGCCGGTGAGCTTGCCGAGCTCCTCCTGCACGACGACCTGCTCGAAGATCGACAGGCCGGCCCCGCCCCACTCGGCTGGCATGTTGATCGCCTGCAGCCCGGCGTCGAGCACGGCCTGGCGCAGCTTGGCGTGCGTCTCCGGCGGCAGGCCGTTGTTGGCCTCGCAGTCGTCCTCGTACTGCATGATCACGTCCGCGAGCTCCGCGGCCCGCTCCTTGAGCGCCCGCTGCCGAGGCGTGTACGTGAAGTCCATGGTGGAGCTCCTTTCTACGGGACCAGCACGATGCGGGCGTCGAGGCAGAGCGCGCCGTGCGGGGTGACCGCGACGGGGTTGCACTCGATCTCGGCCAGCTCCGGGTGCGCCGCGGCCACCTCGGACAGCGCGACCAGCACGTCGGCCGCGGCGTCCACGTCCACCGCCGGACGGCCGCGGAAACCGGTGAGCAGCGGCGCGCCGCGCAACGACAACAGCAGGCGGCGGGCGCGTTCCTTCGACACCGGCCCGAGAGCGCACCGGTTGTCGCGCAACACTTCTGCGTACACGCCGCCGAACCCGGCGAGCACGACCGGACCGAACCGGAGGTCCTGGCGCACACCGAGGATCAGCTCGACGGACGTGTCGGCCATCTCCTCGACCGAGCACGCCTCAGGGGTGAGCCGCGTGGCCACGTCGTGCCACGCGTCCTCCAGCGCCTCCGGTGTGTCGATGCCGAGCACGACGCCGCCGCGGTCGGACTTGTGGTCGTCGCCCAACGCCTTGAGCACCACCGGATAGCGCAGCCGCGCAGCGCGCAGCTCGGCGAGCGTCCGCACCTCCGCACCGGGAGGAAACGGCAGGCCGGCGCTGGAGAGGAACCGGCGCGCGGTCCAGTAGTCGTTGCCCCGCAACGGTGGTTCGGCGGGCGGGATCGGCGGGACGCCGGGCGGCACGTGCGCGCCTCTGCGCGTGAGCCGGTCCAGCGCCCAGACGGCGTCCTCGACGGAGCGGTACACGGCCACTCCCCCTTCGCGCAGCACGTCCGCGGCGAGGGAGCGCCAGTTCATGGTGTGCACGACCACGTTGCCCTTCAGCGCGGCGATGTCGTGTGCGGCGGCCAGCTCTCCCGCCGCGAGCGAGGGTCCGTACTCGCCGTAGCCGCCGAAGAACCCGGTCAGCAGCACGGCGTCGACCTCACCGGTCTCGGTCAGCGTCGCGGTGATCCGGCTGAAGCAGCCGATGTCCTGCTCGCCGCCGCCCGCCACGTCCACGGGGTTCTCGGTGGCCGCGGCCGGTGGCAGGTCCGCGGCCACGTCAGCCGCGAGCTCCGGCGTGAACCGCGGGACGTCCATGCCCGCCGCCTCCAGGCAGTCGCTCGCCACCTGCGCCTGCCCGCCGCCGTCGGCGAACACCGCGACCCGCCGACCGCGCGGCGGCCTGGTGCGCAGCAACGCCTGCAGCAGGTGCGCCATCTCGGTGGGCGTCGACACCAGCTCGATGCCCGCCGCGTCACAGGCCGCCTCGACCACCACGCCGTCCGTGACCAGCGACCCGGTGTGCGAACGCGCACCGCGTGCCGACGCCTGGCCGCGTCCGACGGCCAGCAGCACCACCGGCTTGCCCGCCGCGTGCGCCCGTGCCGCGGCTCGCGCGAACCTCCGCCCGTCGCGGAAGTCCTCGCAGTACAACGCGATCGCCCGGGTCTCGTCGTGCTCGGCGCACGCGTCGACGAGGTCGGCCGCGTCGAGGTCGGCCTGGTTGCCGAGGCTCGCGAACCGCGAGTAGCCGAGCCCCGCGTCTGCGAGCGGACCGGCCAGCTCGATGGCGATGTTGCCGCTCTGCGAGATCATCGCGACCTGGCCGGCGGGGAAGTCGTACGACGTGAGTTCGAGGTTGGTGCTGCAGTCCAGCACGCCAAGGCAGTTCGGGCCGAGCAGGCAGGCTCCCGCCTCGCGCACCTTCCGCGCGATCTCGTCCTGCTGGTCGCCGAGTCCGCCGGTGATGCCGACGACCGCGCGGACGCCGATCGCGAGCGCGTCGTCGACGGCCGCGGCGAAACCCTGGGCGGGCACCGTGATCACGGCGAGGTCCACCGGCCCGTCGACGTCGCGCAGACTCGGCACCGTCGGCCTGCCGAGCACGGTCGGCCTGGTGCGGTTGACCAGGTGCACCTCGCGTGACCCGCGCAGGGCGCGCACGGAGATCCAGTTGCCGTACTTGCTGTGGTCGTCGCTCGCCCCGACCACGGCGACCGAGCGGGGCGCGAACAACGCGGTGAGATCGCGGCTCATGCGGGCTCCTGAGGGGGCGCGGGGTGGCCGGTGCCCCACGCGTCGACCCCGCCGTCGACGACGACCGTCGTACCGGTCACGTAGGTCGCGGTGGCGAGGAACGCGATCAGCTCGCCCACCTCGTCGGGTGTGCCGAGCCGTCCGAGTGGAACCGCACCGGCCCATCCGTCGATGGCCTCCTGCGGGTACTGCTCGCGCAGCCCGTCGGTGAGGATCGTGCCGGGCGCGACGGCCACGCTGCGGATGCCGTACCGGCTCCACTCCAGCGCGAGCCCGGCGGCCAGGTTCTCGACCGCGGCCCGCGCGGACGTCGCGTGCACCATGCCCGGAATGCCGCGGCGCGGTGAGAACGCGACGAACACCACCAGGCCCGAGCGGTTCGGGATCATCGACCGGGTGGCGACCTCGCGGGTCAGGTTCCACGCAGCCTCGACCGCCAGCCGGTGCACCGCGCGCCACCCGTTGACCGAGATGTCCTCGGCGGGCGCGATGAACTGGCCACCCGCGCCGTTCACCAGCACGTCGACCCGTCCGAACGCGCCGAGCGCCTGATCGACCAGCTCGGTCACGTCCTCGCGGACGTCGGCGGCCACCGTGAGGCACTTGCGTCCGGCCGCGGCGACCAGTGCGGCCACCTCGTCGAGCGGTTCCCGACGCCTGCCGCTCACCACGACATCGGCCCCGGCGTGCGCGCAGGCCAGCGCGGTGGCCCGGCCGATGCCGGTGCCGCCACCGGTCACCAGCACGACCTGCCCGTCGAGCGCGTCGGAGCGCAGCGCCGGGCTCACTGCGAGAACCTCGAGGTGTCGAACCTCGGCGTGTCCGCCATCAGCGCCTGGGTGTACGGATGTTCCGGCGCGGCGAGGACCTCGGCCACCGGGCCGCGTTCCACGATCCGCCCGTGCTCCAGCACCGCGACGTGCTGCGCGACCGTGCGGACCAGCGCGATGTCGTGCGTCACGAACAACAAGGTCAGCCCCTTCCGCTCGCGCAGTCCGGCGATCAGCTCGACGATCGCGGCCTGCACGGACACGTCCAGCGCCGAGGTGACCTCGTCGCACACCAGCACCTCGGGCTGCGCGGCGAGCGCACGCGCGATGGCGACGCGCTGCCGTTCACCGCCGCTCAGCTGGTCCGGGTACCGAGAAGCCAGCTCCGGCGACAGCGCGGCCTGCGACAAGGCGTCCTCCACCAGGCCGTCCGGCACCTTGCCGAGCAACACCCGAGCAGGCGCGAGCACCAGCTCGCGCACGGTCTTGCGCGGGTTCAGCGACTCGTACGGGTTCTGGAACACGTACTGGATGCGCCGCCGCTGCAGCGGCGTGCGCCGCAACCCGCTGGGCGGCAACGACTCCCCGCCCAGCACGACCTCGCCGCCGTGCCGAGGGTGCAACCCGGCGATCGCCCGCGCCAACGTGGTCTTGCCGCTGCCCGACTCGCCGAGCAGCGCCACGCACTGTCCACGTGGGACGGACAGTGAGATGTCCTCCAGCACCTGGTGCGACCCGTACCAGGCGGACAGCCCGCGCACCTCGAGTGCGGCATCTGCCGACACGACAGGCACCTCGACCCGTTCGACGACCTCGAAGCGCGACACGCCCGCCCGGAAGCACCGCACCCCGTCCTCCAGCGCGGGCACCTCGTCCCGGCACCGGTCCACCACCAGCGGGCACCGCGGCGCGAACGCACACCCGGCGGGCCTGCGCACCGGCGACGGCGCATGCCCAGGGATGCCCCGGATCTCGCGCCGCCCGTCCAGATCGGGAACGGCCATCAGCAGACGAGCCGTGTAGGGGTGCTGAGGGGAACGCAGGACCGTCCGAGCAGGACCGGTCTCCACCACGCGACCGGAGTACATGACCGCGATCCGGTCGGTCAGCTCGGCGACCACCGCCATGTCGTGCGTGATGTAGACGGCCGCGCACGAGTAGGTCGCGCACATCTTCCGCACGGTTTCCAGCACGTGCTTCTGCGTCGTCACGTCGAGCCCGGTCGTCGGCTCGTCGAGCACGATCAGGTCCGGCCTGCCGAGGAACGCCATCGCGATCGCGACCCGTTGCTGCTGCCCGCCGGACAACTGGTGCGGATACCGCCGCAGGAACACGTCGGTGTCCGGCAGCGCCACCTCGCGCAACACCTCGCGGACGCGCGCGTCGTCACCACCGCACTCCCCCAGCTGCGTGCGAATCCGCAGCGCCGGGTTCAACGCCGACGCGGGCGACTGCGGGATGTACGCGACGGCGTCACCGCGCATCCGGCGCACCGCGGCGCCGGCGAGATCCACACCGTTGATCGCGACCGAACCGCCGGCCAGCTGAGTGCCGCGCTTGTAGTAGGCGAGCAGCGCCAGGCCCAGCGTCGTCTTGCCAGAACCCGACTCCCCCACCAGGCCGAGGATCTCGCCCGGCCGCACGTCGAGGTCGACGGAGTCCACGATGGGCGCTCCCGACGGGACACCGGCCACCGTCAGCCCGCGCACCCGCACGCCGGTCAGCACCTCCGTCCTCTCGGGCGTCGTCACCGCTCCACCCCTCGCCCGAGTCCGGCCGACGCGCGCGCCAACCCGTCGGTCACCAGGTTCGTGCCGATGGTCAGCACGGCGATCGCCACGACGGGCAGCACCACTGCCCACGGCTGCACGGTCAGCGCGATGCGGTTCTCGTTGATCATCAGACCCCAGTCGGCCGTCGGCGGCTGGAGACCGAGCCCGAGGAAGCTCAGCGCGGCGATCAGCCCGATCGAGTACGTCAGCCGCAGGCCGAGCTCGACCATCAGCGGGCCCGTCACGTTCGGCAGGATCTCGCCGGTCATGATCCGCAGCCTGCGCGTGCCGGTGACCTCGGCGGCCTTCACGAAGTCGCGCTCCACCACCATGAGCGTGGCGTCGCGCATGATCCGGGCGACGCGCGGCGCGTGGCTCAACCCCACGACCGTCACCAGCAGCCACACCTTCGGCCCCGCGATGCTCACGAACAGCAGCGCCAGCACCACCTGCGGGAACGCCAGCACCACGTCGCCGATGCGCATGATCAGCTCGTCGCGCCACCCGCCCCGGTACCCCGCGACCATCCCCAGCGCGGTGCCGACACCCACCCCGACCACCGTCGCGGCGATCGACAGCACCAGCAGCAGCTGACCGCCGTGCAGGAACCGGCTCAGCACGTCGCGCCCGAGGTTGTCCGCACCGAACAGGGAGTCGCGGCCGAACGGCACGCCGACGAAGTCCGTCGGGTCGTGCGGCGCGACCAGCGGTCCGAGCAACGCGGTCAGCACGACGAGCGCCACGAGCACCAGCCCGACCCGCGTCCGCCCGGTCCGCGCCGCGGTGCGCAGCAGTGACGCCGGAGCGACGGCCGCGGTCATCGGATCGCCGTCCGCACGCGCGGGTTGGCCACCAGGCTCACCAGGTCCGCGAGCAGGTTGACCACGATGTAGAGCGCGGCGATCAGCAGCGCGAGCGCCTGCACCACCGGCAGGTCCCGGTTGTTCACCGCGTCGACCAGCGCGTAGCCGATGCCGGGGTACCGGAACAGGAACTCGACCACGACGACACCTCCGGCGAGCCACGCGAGCTGCAACGCCACCACCTGCGCGACCGGACCGACCGCGTTGGGCACCGCGTGTCGCAACAGGACGGTCCGTTCCGGCAGGCCCTTCAACCGGGCCTGCTGCACGTACTCGCTCTCCAGCACCTCGATCATCGTCGCCCGCATCATCCGCACGATGTACGGCCCGACCGCCAGCACCAGCGTCAACGCCGGCAGCACAAGATCCACGAACGTCACCTGACCGGTGCCGACGTACACCGCGGGCAGCAGGCGCAACGGGCCGGTGGCGAACACGATCACCAGCGTGATGCCGACGACGAACTCCGGCAACGCGGCGAGCACCAGCGTCACCACCGCGGTGACGTGGTCGGCCGCGCGATCCCGGCGCACCGCCGACCACGTGCCGAGGAACATCGCGAGCGGGGTGCTGACGACAGCGGCCGTGAGCATCAGGACCAGCGAGTTCACGATCCGCGGCCCGACGAACTCGGCCACCGGCAGGCCGTTCACGAGCGACCGGCCGGGATCGAACGTGAGCAGCCCGCCGAGCCACGAGAAGTACTGGCTGACCAGCGGGTCGTCGAGGTGCAGCTCCAGCCGCAGCGCCGCGAGCCGTTCCGGGGTCGCCTCGCGGCCGAGGATCGCCTGCGCGGTGTCACCGGGGAGCGCGGCGGTCGCCAGGAACACGACCACCGACACCGCCCACAGGATCAGCGCGCCGAAGACGAGCCGCTTGACGGCGAGCCGGACCATCAGGCCGACATCCAGGCGCGACGGAATCCGTACGACGTGAGGGGCACACCGCTGCGGTCCGGCACCAGGCCGTTCACCCTGACGCTGTGCGCGTCGACCTGGTTCGCGAAACCCCACACGATGTAGCCACCGGAGTCGTACTCCATCCGCTGCGCCTGCTTGATCAGCTCGGCGCGCTGCTTCTCGTCCACAGTGGACCGCGCCTGCGCGATCAGGTCCACGAACTTCGGGTCGGACCAGTGCGTCTCGTTGTACGGCGCCCCCGGCACGCTGCCCTGCGCGGTCTGCGGCAGGTACGAGCGGGTGAACCAGAAGTCCTGCGCGAACGTCCACTTCAGGTAGTTGTCGCCGTAGAACTCGCCCGAGTCGACCTTGCGGACGTTCACCGTCACGCCCGCGGCCTTGGCCTGGTTGGCGAACACCTGCGCGGCCTCGACGAGCCCAGCCGCCACGGCCGAGGTCACCAGTTCGACCGTCAGGTTCTCCTTGCCCGCCTGCTTGAGCAGCTCCTTCGCCCGGCCGATGTCCTGCTTGCGCTGCGGCAGATCCTTCGCGTACGCGGGGTCGAACCGCGCGTACAGGTCGTTGCCCACCACGCCGTGCCCGCCGAGCACCTGCTTGACCATCTGCTCGCGGTCGACGATCAGCCGGAACGCCTCGCGCACCCGCGGATCGTCGAACGGCGGCTGGTCGACGCGCATCGTGAACGGGGTCCACGCGCCGGTCTCGGAGTCCAGCACCTTCAGCGCCGGGTTCGCCCGCACCACCTCGATCTGCCCGAGCGGCAGCTGGTCGATCACGTCGACCTGGCCGCCGAGCAACGCGTTGACCCGCGCGGTGTCGTCCGGGAAGTCGATGATCACGATCTCGTCCAGGTACGGCTCGTTCTCGCGCCAGTACTTCGGGTTGCGGGTGAACGTGCTCTGCTGGCCGGGCTCGAAGCTGCCGAACGCGAACGGCCCGGTGCCGATCGGCTTCTTCGGGTCGTAGCCGATGGGCACGATGCCGTTGTTGTACTGGGCGAGCTGGTCGGCCAGCACGGCGTCGGGCGTGCGCAGGTTCAGCCGCAGCGTGCGCGGGTCGACGATCTCGATGCCCGCCGGGTCGATCGCGGCCAGCCCGACCGCGCCCGCCTGCGGCTTGGCCGGGTCGACGATCCGCCGCAGGCTGAACGCGACGTCCTCGGCGGTGACGGCCTTGCCGTTGTGGAACTCGACGCCCTGGCGCAGCCGGATCGTCCACGTCTTCGCGTCCGCAGACGGCGTGACCTCCTCGGCCAGCGCGGGCTGGATGCGGAAGTCCGTGTCGTAGCAGAGCAGCGAGTCGTAGAGCTGCAGCACGCGTGCCTCGTCCGGGTGCGTCACCGGCGCGTGCACGTCGAGCGAGTCCTTGGCGGAACCGCCGACGATGCCCGCGCGCAGTCTGCCGCCTCTGCGCGGCGGGCCACCCGCCGCACCCGGTGCGGCCTGCGTCCCGCACCCGGTCAACAGCACGGCACCGCCGGCGACCGCCCAGCGCAGCACATCGCGGCGTGTTGATGTTGCGGACATGGTGGAACCTCCCAGCGCGTCGGGAGAGCATTGCGCTCATCTGACTGACTCACCAGTCAGAAGGTCTCAATACGGTGACCGGTTCCTCCTTGGCATGTCAAGGGTTCTTTCATCCAAATCGGTTATTGACCGTTGAGATTTCCTCATCTTGTGCTTACCCTCCGACCATGGCCGCCGACGAGGTGCTACGCGCGCGCGTCCGTCAGCTCATGGCGCTGACCGACGGCAGCCAGCGCGCGTTCGCTGCTCGCGTCGGCATCGAACCCAGCAAACTTTCCCGCTCGCTGGCCGGGAAGCGCCGGTTCACCCCGTGGGAGCTGGCCCGGATCGCCGAGACCGGCGGCGTCGCGGTCGACTGGCTCCTCGGCGGCGACGGCACGCCCGTCCCGCCGGACGAGGCGCCTGCGGGCCACCGCGACCAGCGCCGCGACGAGATACTGGTGGCCGCGTGGCGGCTCATCGCCGAACGCGGCTACCACTCGGTGCGGGTCGCGGACATCGCGCAGGCGTGCGGCACCAGCCCCGCCGCCGTGCACTACTACTTCCCCACCAAGCAGGACGTGCTCAACGAGGCGCTGCGCTACTGCGTCGAGCAGGCGTTCACCCGGCAGCGCGCCGAGCTGGGCCTGATCGACGACGCGCACCAGCGGCTGGTCCGCCTGGTCGAGATGCAGCTGCCGTGGCCCGGCCGCGTGCGCGACGAGTGGTCGATCTGGCTGCAGTTCTGGTCCGAGGCCGCGTTGCGCACCGAGCTGCGTCCCGCGCACAACGAGTTCTACGCCCGCTGGCGCGAGGCCGTGGTGCGGATCATCAGCAAGGGCCAGCGGCAGCGGGTGTTCCGGCAGGACGTCGACCCCGAGGACGCGGCACTGCGGTTCACCGCGCTGACCGACGGAGCCGCGATCCAGGTGATGACGGGCGCACCCGGCATGACCCTCGACCGGATGCGCGGGCTGCTGCTCGGCTTCATCGACCGCGAGCTGGTGGCCTGACCGTGGTCACACGCGGCCGAGGAAGCCCTCCACGGTCGCGGCGAGCTCCAGCCGGTGGTCGGACAGCGCGTGGTCCGCCGCGAAGACGTGGTGCTCCAGCCGCGCCGACGCGTACGCGGTCACGAGCGGGTCGTGGAACACGCCGCTCGGCGTGACCTCGTCGAGGCTCGTGCCGACCAGCAGCACCGGGCGACCGGCGAGCCGATCGGCCAGCCCGGCGAGCGACCACCGATCACCGGCCTCGAGCATCTCGTCCATCAGCGCCGCGCCACTGGTGCCGCGCAACGGAAGCAGCCACTGGTCGAACTGCTCCGTCCAGTGCGCGCGCAACGCCGCGTCCGCACGGCACGCGGCGGCCGCGCGTCCGATGTCGAAGCCGGAGATCGACGCCGCCGCGGTGATCGAGGGATCCGCGGCCGCCGTCATCAGCGCGACGAAGCCGCCCATGCTGTGCCCGACGACGGCCACGCGGTCCGGGTCGACGCGGTGCTCGGCCAGCTCCCGCACCGCGCGCGTCACCAGTGCGGCGTCCTCGAGCGCGTGCGTCCACGACCACGACCCGCCGACGCCCCACGAGCCTCGGTAGTGGAAGACCAGGCTCGCGTACCCCGCCCTGCGCAACGACTGCGCGAGGTCGAAGTTCCTTTCGTAGCCCGGAAAACCGTGCAGCACCACGACCACCGGGTGCGGCCCCGGTCCGGCTGGGACGTGCAGCACGCCGTACAGCGTCTCGCCGCCGCTGGTGAACGTCACCGAGGAGGTACTGGTGTTCATGGGATGGGAATACCACACCGTTCCTGTTCAGTGAGCAGGAGTGAGAGTTGAGCTCGGTTCCTGTCGCTGCGCGTGTCCCGAACGGTGTTGGGCACGCTGGGATCCCGTGTTCGCGTCCCTGCCCGGCTGCGCGCATCGTGTGCGTGGTCCTTGGCGGGTGGACGGGATCCCTCACGCATGCGGCCACTCGGTCCGGCCTGGACGGTCCGATGCCCTGCGCGATCGCTCTGGTCGTGCGGGGGCGGTGCCGTCCGTCGCCGGATCGGGTAGCCGTGGGCGCGTCGCCCGATCGCGACGCTCGCGGCGTCGTGCCGGGAAACCCTGCGGGTCGTGCTGGTGAGAGGTTTCTGCCAGTGCTCGGCGCCCCACTGGGAGGTGTAGGCCGGGTCGACGGCGACGATGGTGATGCCGTGTTCGACCGCCATCGACACCAGCCGGGCCCTCAGGCGTCCGGTGGGCATGCCAGAGATCAGCTGCCGGAACCACTTGCGCCTGCCGTGTCTCTCGCGGGTCTTGCAATCGGCGAAGTCGAGGTCTTCCACCGCGATCGCCTTGGCGCCGGACCGCCTGGTCCAACGCAGCAGCCGAGTCAGGGCATGCCGGACCTGCGCATCACGATGCGCTGCGGTGCCGGACAGATCGTAGGAGAACCGGCACGGGCCGCCGACCGGATTGCCGTGCGCGTCGAGCCGCCACGCGGCGAGGTGGTCAGCGTTCATGTCGACCCCCACCACACCGCCGGCGAGTGCGACGGGCAGCGGAGAGGCGGGCACGACCAGGTTCTGCCACGAAGCGGTGACATACCAGCGGTCGCGCGTGACGTCGTGGTGGATGCGGTACGCGACAGCCTGGTTCGCCGCGACACGAGCAGCCCACTGATCGCCGCGGTGCCGGAACGTCACCGTGCAAGCGAGGACGTAGCGGCCCTGCGGAGCGTTGGCCAGGTACGCGAGTGGTGCGGGCAGCTTGATTCTCACCTGGCCGTCAGGATCAATCCGGATCGTCTCGTTGCCGTGCGGCTTCCCCGACTCGCCGTCCGCGGACAAGAACATCCGTGCCGATTCCCACTTCGCCCGCCACTGCGGCTCGGTCAACTCCGCGGCATCGAGATGATGTCTGGCGTTCAGCAGCCGCCGCCCACCCCGCACCACCCGCACCCGGCCGGCGTCACGATCAGCACGCACCGCGGCCAGCCGGTCTTGCAGCACGCCCAGTCGTCGGGACTTGGCGAACCACTCATGCCTGCTGCGGTATCCGCCCGGCTCGCGTTTCACCCCCGGCGCCCCGACCGGCAGCGCCAGACGACGTTCGATCGTCGCGACACCCGCCTCCAGACGGCGGATGCAGGCCGCCTGACCACGGCGTGCCAACCCCCACTGCTCATGGCTGGCCTTCGTGATCGCACCAGCCCACCGCGATGACGACGCCCCTGTCAGGCCTTGCTTGCGCGCCGCCCACCTGTCCATGCAATGCTGCAGCCCGTCGGCGCACCGCGTCTTCAGATCACGCGATGCCAGCGAACCCAGATGGGCACCCACGAGCCGCAACACCTCGACATCTCGTGGTGCGAGGCACTTCAGCCGATCCCGAACTGCCACACCGGCCGGACCCGGCACCACGAACGACGTCGCAATTGGACGCAACACAGGCCGGGACACAAGATGATCATATCGAACACATGAACGATCCACTGCCCTAGCGGCCTCGACACCGAACTGTTGCCACCCCCGAAAGACGAAAGAATCTCATCTTTGGTTACCCTGGGTGCCGTGGCAGCCACACCGAGCCTCGAGACCTTGTTGCGCACCGGCCCCTTCCACGCCGCGCTGCGCGCGGCCATCCGACGTCGCGGGCTCACGCTAGACCGCCTGCGCAGCCATCTGGCCCGACGGGACATCTCAGTGGGACTGTCCACACTGAGCTACTGGCAGCAGGGCCGGGTCAGACCGAAGTCGCTGCACGTGATCGCGGCGCTCGAAGCCATACTGCGATTACCGGAACGGGCGCTGCTGGACCTGCTGGCGCACAGCGGGCCAGCCGGGTGGCCGAAGGAGATCCCCCATCTGCTACCGGGTTTCCGCGCCAACGACCTGGAGATCGTCGCCCGCCACGACCGCGTCACCGTGGACGAGCACCACCGCCTGAACCTGGTGCACAGCAACCTGATCACCCGCGCCCGCGCCGACGGCGTCGACCGGTTCTTCGCGCACTACTACGGCGACGAGGAAATCCCCGCGGGCCCCGTCATCACGACACCGCTGCGGAACTGCGCGCTCGGCCGCGTCGTCCACGAGCCCAGCGAGAACGCCGTCGTCTCCGAGCTGCTCTTCGGTCACCCGCTCGACACCGGCGACACGTGGGTGTTCGAGTTCGAGTCGCACGTCCCGAACACCACGGCCTGCACCGACTACTGGCAGGGCGTCCGCGGGTTCGAGGAGCACGTGCTGATCGAGGTGGAGTTCCACCCGGACGCACCGCCGGTCGACCCGCACGTCGTCGTCCAGGAAGGACCGGACGACGAGCCCCGACGCCTCAAGGATCTCCGCCTGCGGCACAACGCCGTGCACCACCTGGAGACCGGGGCCAGTGCGGACTGGATCGGCATCCGGTGGTCGTGGCGCTGACTACGGCTTGCGGCCCATCCCGACGTACACGTCCTGCGGCCCGCCGGTGACCGCGCCCGGCTCCGGGTGCCACAGCGGAGCGGACACGACGCCCGGCTCGACGAGGTCCAGCCCGTCGAACATCGCGCTGAACGCCTCGTGCGAGCGGAAGTGCATGGGGTCGCGGCTGTGCTTCATCGCCTCGACGACACCGCCCATCTCCTCCGGCTTGTAGTCGGCGGTGAGGTGCGACAGCGCGACCAGGCTGCCGGACGGCAGCAGTCGCGGTAGCGCGCGACGATGCCCGCCGGGTCCTTCTCGTCCGGGACGAAGTGCAGCACCGCGACCATGAGCAGGCCGACCGGCTGGTCGAAGTCGATCAGCGACGGCAGCTCGGGACTGCCCAGCACGGCTTCCGGATCGCACAGGTCCGCGTTGATGACGGTGGCGTTCGCGTCGTCCTCCAGCAGGAGCTGGCTGTGCGCGACGGCGACCTCGTCGTAGTCGACGTACACGACGCGGATGTCCGGGTTCGCGTGGTGCGCGATCTCGTGGACGTTGCCGACCGTCGGGATGCCGGAGCCGAGGTCGAGGAACTGGGTGATCCCGCGGTCCATCATCTCGAGCACCGCGCGCCGCAGGAACGCCCGGTTCGACTGGGCGATCTCCCTGCCGGCCGAGAGCACCTGGAGCACCCGCGATCCGACCGCGCGGTCGGAGGCGAAGTTGTGGCCACCGCCCAGCAGGTAGTCGTACACCCGCGCCGCGCTGGGCACCCCGGTGTTGATCTCGGCTGGCACACAGGTGGACTGCTCGGTCATCGGCTCCCCCTCCACAGAGTCGGGTCGAGCCTACTGTTCACAGCCGCCGAGATCCGGCCCCGGATCGAGTGAAAACGCGAGGTGCGGGCTCACGCGAAGCGGCGCGCCACCGCCTCGATGGTGTGGTGCCGTTCGTCCCACCACGCCCGGTCGACGGGCGGCAGGTAGTCCTGCTCCGCGCCGTGCCCGATGGCCCCGTCGACGAGCTCGCGCACGATGTCCGCGTGCCCGGCGTGCCGCTGGGTCTCGGCGATCACGTGCACCAGCGCGCGGTGCAGGCTGATCCGCCTGCGCTCCTCTGGCCACCACGGTGCGACGCCGATGTCGTCCAGCGCCACCGCCTCGAAGGTCGCGTCGGCGTGCGCGCACGCCCGCCGGTAGACGTCCACGACGTACTCGCGCGACTCGTCCTCGGTGGCCCAGTGGTCCGTGCCGGGCGGGGCGTCCGGGACCAGCCACGCGGGCGGGTCGGGGAAGGGCCTGCCGAACACGTAGCCGAAGTACAGCACCTCGACGATGCTCAGGTGCTTGACCAGCCCCAGCAGGTTGGTGCCGGTGCGGGTCAGCGGGCGGCGGATGTCGTACTCGCCCAGCCCTTCGAGCTTCCACAGCACCGCTTCGCGCGCTTCGTTCAGGTAGTGGCGCAGGTCGTCCTTCGGGTCAGTCATGATTCCCCCCGCACGAACTTCAGTCCGATCACCGATCCGACGATGCCCGCGAGGAACACGATCTTCAAGACGGACACCGGTTCTTGTCCCATGATCATCGTGACTCCGACGGTCAGCGCCGCGCCGAGCCCGACCCACACGGCGTACGCGACGCTCACCGGGATCCACCGCATCGCGACGGCGAGCCCGCCCATGCTGAGCACCAGCGCCACCGCGAACACCACCGTCGGCACCGGCTCGGTGAACCCGTCCGACGCGCTCAGCGCCGTCGCCCACACGGCCTCGAACACCGCGCTGATCACGAGCACCGCCCACGCCACTCAGCTCACCGCCTTCAGGCCGGCGACGCAGCACACCAGGCACAGCAACAGGAACACGCGCGCGACCGTGGCCTTCTCCTTGCCGGTCGTGATCGCCCACACCGCGGTGAGCGTGGCGCCGACACCGACCCACACGGCGTACGCGGTGCCCGCGGGCAGGTCGTTCATGGCGTACGCGAGACCGGTCATGCTCAGCACCAGGGCTGCGAGGAAGAGGACGGCCGGTCCTCTGCGGGTGAACCCGCGCGACTCGGCGAGTGCGGCGGCCCAGACGGCCTCCAGCACGCCGGACGCGATCAACACGACCCAGGCCACGACTCACTCCCATGGGCCAGTCTTGTCGCTGAGCGGGTACTGAACCGTCGTCCGCAGGCCCTGCCGAGGCCTGGTACGAGCGTACCAAAATCAGATCTCGAGCGCTCCCCGCGGGTGGCCGTGCTCACGCCCGCAGCCGGTCAGCGCGAGCAACCCGTGCCCGCTGATGCCGACGTCCCAGGCCAGTGAGGCGATGTCGACGGACATCTCGGCCGCGACCGTGGTCGCCCAGCAGTCGTCGCGGTCGTCGTCATCCTCGGGGTACTCGTGCGGCGGCATCAAGCCTTCCTCGACCGGAAGCGGCTCACCGACCTGGTCCTCCGACGCGAACGCGTCGTAGTACCTGCGCACCTCACCGCGCTCGGCGACGCACCACGCCGTCCACCCGTCGCCGCAGCTCATCCCGTACCAGTGCGCGGCACCGAACGCGCGGCTCAGCTCGGCGCACCGGGTGCCGACCTGCTTGCCGTCGTGGTCGAGCGGCCGGCCGAACACCAGCGTCCAGCCCTCGAAGTCGGGGCTCACGTACACCCTGGAGCACCCGGCGTGCGGACTGTCCCGTGTGGACGCGTGCTGGTCGTTGTTCCACGCGGCCGCGCCGAGCCGCATCGTCACCGGCACCGCGTCGGACAGGTCGAACGCCTTCAGCACGGCGGCCTGGTCGGTGGTCGGCAGCGCGTACCAGCCGCCGCACAGGTGCATCTCCTCCGGGTCCTCGTCGAGGAGCTTGACCCGGATCAGCCGCTCGACCAGCGCGCGGTCGGCGTCGTCGAGCGCCTCCGGTCCCCCGACGTCGGCGAGCGCGACCAGCGCCGCGCGCCGCTCGTGCACGGTGCCGGTGCGGCGCAGCTCGCGGAGCAGCGGCACCACGCCCGCACCGATGGCTTCCAGCGCGAACCCGGCCCGCCGTCGCACGTCGCCGTCTTCGTCGCACAGCAGCGGCAGCAGGGCGTGCGCGTGCGGAAGCGCCTCGGCACCCGCGGCCTGCAGCACGTACGCCGCGTGGTCCCGGACCGTCGGGTGGGGGTGCGTCAGCGCGGGCACGTACCGCCCCAGCGGGACCTCCAGTCCGCGGAACGCGTGCGCCGCGTTGCCCGCGACCTCGCGGTCCTCGGTGGACGCGAGCGTCTCCACCAGCGGGTCGAACGCGGCGTCGCCGAGCTTCTGCAGCCGGGCGGTGACGACGTGCCAGTCGTCGGGGTCGGCGAGCCGCTCGATGAGCGTCGGGATCTCCACGGCGCAGGACCGTACGACAAATTTTCGGCGGGGACGGCGAGTTCGCCCGCTCGGCTCCGACCTCGTGGCGACAGTGCCCCCGAACGGCAGGAGAGAGACATGCGAACGGACTACGTCACCGGTGCCCGAGTCGACGTCGAGCTGGAGCTGGACGTGCCCGCGCAACGGCTGTGGGAGCTGATCACCGACGTGACCCGGATCGGCGAGTGGAGCCCGGAGTGCGTGCACGCGGACTGGCTGGACACCCCTGGCGTGGGCGCGCGGTTCGAGGCGCGCAACGAGTTCCCGCACGGTTTCGTCGGCCACGTGATCTGCGAGGTCACCGAGATGACGGCGCCGACGCGGTTCGCGTGGACCGTGGGAGGCAAGGACGTGATCGACGACGACGATCACAAGACCGAGTCCCTTTGGTACTACGAGCTGGTGCCGCAGGGGTCGAAGGTGCTGGTGCGGCACGGTTTCGAGCACGGGCCCGGCATGACCGGACTGCGCGAGCACGTCGAGGCCAACCCGTCGCGGGGAACGGACATTCTGGAGGGCAGGCTGCGCGAGCTGCGGGAGAACATGACCACGACCCTGCGCGCCATGGCGGCTAGCGCGTGACGTCCAGCCTCGCCGCGCGGCCCTGCAGGTAGCGCTGCTCGGGGAGGCTGGTGGTCAGGCTCGCGGCCGTCCGGTAGCAGGACCGGGCGGCCTCGCGGTCTCCCGCCATCTCCAGCAGATGTGCTTTGACCGCGTGGAACCGGTGGTGTGCCGCGAGTTCCGCTTCGAGTGGTGCGAGGAGTGCGAGCCCTGCCCGTGGTCCGTGCGCCATTCCCCGTGCCACGGCGTGGTTCAGCGTCACGACCGGGCTCGGATCCAGCTGGTGCAGCAGCTGGTAGAGGCCGACGATTTGCCGCCAGTCGGTGTCTTCCGCTCGTTCGGCCTCGGCGTGCACCGCCGCGATGGCCGCCTGCACCTGGTACGGGCCGAGCGGCGCGGTCTTCAGCGTGTCGGTGATGAGCGCGATGCCTTCGCGGATCTCATCCTTCTTCCACCTGGCGCGGTCCTGCTCGTCGAGCGGGACGAGGTCGCCTTCCGGTGTCCTGCGCGCTTCGTGCCGCGCGTTCGTGAGGAGCATCAACGCCAGCAGTCCCGCGATCTCGCCGTCGTTCCGGATCGCGTGCATGGTCCTGGTGAGCCGAATGGCCTCGCCGGCCAGGTCGTTCCTGACGGCCGTGTAGCCCTCGTTGAAGATCAGGTACAGCACGTGCAGGACGGTGCGCAGCCGTTCCGGCAGCTCTTGTTCCGGCGGCAGGACGAACTTCGCGCCTCTGATCTTCTGCTTGGCGCGGCTGATGCGCTGGGCCATGGTGGCTTCGGGGACGAGGAACGCCTGCGCGATCTCGGTGGTGGTGAGGCCGCCGACCGCCCGGAGCGTCAGCCCGATCTGGGACGCGGGCGTGAGGTCGGGGTGGCAGCACAACATCAGGAGGGTCAGCGTGTCGTCCTGATCGCTGACCTCCGGCTGTTCCTCCTGGGCCGCGTTCATTTCGCGCCTGCGTTGCGCGGTCTCGCTGCGGATCTGGTCGATCATGCGCCGGTTGGCGACCGTGACGAGCCAGCCGTCCGGCCGGTCGGGGATGCCTTGCTCCGGCCACTGCACAGCCGCCGCGAGCAGTGCTTCCTGCACCGCGTCCTCGGCGTGCTCGAAGTCGCCGTACTTGCGCACGACCGCCGCGAGGACCTGCGGCGCCAGCCGGCGCAGCAGGTCCTCGATCTCGCGCCCGGTCACACGTCCTGACCGGAGAAGTCCATGATCGGCCGCACCACCACCGGCCCGAACCTGGCGTCCGGGAACCGCGCGGCGATCTCCACGGCCCGTTCCGGGGTCTCGCAGTCGACGATGAAGTAGCCCGCCATCTGCTCCTTGGCCTCGCCGTACGGGCCGTCCGTCGTGACCGGCACCTTGTTGTGGACCCGGACCGTCCTGGTGGTGATCGGGTCGGCCAGCGCCTGCCCCTCCACCAGCTCGCCCGACTCGGCGATCTCGGCGAAGAGCGCCTCCTCACCCGCGACCATCTCGTCGCGCTCGGCCTGGGTCATGGCCTCGGCTTCCTCGGTGTTGAGGAAGACCGGGTGGCCCCAGGTGCGCGGGTTGCTGTAGATCATGATCAGGTACTTCACGTCGGCTCCTTCTCGATCTGCCCAGCGTTTCGCATCGAGGTCGGAGCCGCGCGCCCAGGCTCGACATGGCTGCGGCGCGGGTGCGGCTTCACGGGCTGCGTCCGCCCGTACCCTCTGCGCAATGGACAGGAAGCACATCGTCTGCGCGCTGACGTTCGGCGTACTGGCACTCCAGACCGCGGCGACCCTCATCTGGCCGAGCACCCCGACGCTCACCGGCGTGGCACTGGCCATCAACGCGGCGGCAGCGGTGTCCACGACCCTCTTCCTGCGCCGCCCCGCACACGCCCCGTGGCTCGTGATCGCCTGGTGCGCGAGCTTCTTCGGCTGGCACGTGCTCGGCCTCGGCACGCTCGCCGACTGGTGGACCCCGGACCTCGCGGCCGTGTTCGGCATCGCGAGGAGCCTCGAGCTGTCGATCGCCTACCAGGCGGTCGCGACCACCCTGGCGGCCTTCGCCGTCCACCTGGCGCTCCCCAGGAAGGCATGAGCGAGCACCGAAACGGACTACGGCATTCGACCAACAGATGTAACGCAGGTCACACCTCGCGACGACGGACTTGTGCGGGCTTTCCACATGCATGGAGGCAGCACATGTCCCTACGTCCATGGCGCCGCGCCGCCGTCACAGCCGCATTGGTGCTGATCACACCGGTCGCACTGGCCGATCCGGCGCTCGCCGACCCCACCAACAACTCCCCCGCCAAGCTCACCAAGGCGGTCACTCTCAACGGGGTGCTGGGCCACCTCAGGGCCTTCCAGGCCATCTCCGACACCCACGGCGACCGGGCCGCGGGCAGGCCGGGGTTCCGCGCATCGGTCGACTACGTGGTCGACAAGCTCCGCAGGGCTGGCTACCAGCCGACCGTGCAGGAGTTCGAGTTCGCGTACCTCGAGGACAACTCCGCGCTGGAGCGGCTCTCCCCCACGCCGAAGCACTACCGGCAGAACCTCGACTTCGTCCGCAACGCCTTCACCCCGACCTTCCTCGGTGAGGCGACCGGCACCCTCTACCCCGTGGACGTGGTGCTCCCGCCGGGCGCCGTGCCGAACACGAGCACCAGCGGGTGCGAGGCCGCGGACTTCGCGGGCTTCCCGGCGGGCGGCATCGCGTTGATCCAGCGCGGTAGCTGCAACTTCTCGCTCAAGGCGCTCAACGCGCAGGCCGCGGGCGCGGCGGGCGTGGTCTTCTTCAACGAGGGCCAGCCGGGTCGCACCGACATCATCTTCACGATCGGCGACACGCCGGGACTCGCCATCCCGGTGGTCGCCGCGACGTTCGCGGTCGGCGCCGAACTGGCCGTCGGCAACCCGATCGTCAAGGTGAAGGTGGACTTCTTCGAGGACACGCGCACCGCGTGGAACGTCTTCGCCGAGTCGGAGAAGGGCAACCCGAACAACGTCGTGATGGCGGGCGCCCACCTCGACAGCGTCCAGAACGGGCCGGGGATCAACGACAACGGGACCGGTTCCGCCACGGTGCTCGAGGTCGCGATCCAGATGTCGAAGGTGAAGCCGAACTCGAAGGTCCGGTTCGCCTGGTGGGGCGCCGAGGAGGACGGGCTGCTCGGGTCGGACCACTACGTCGCCACGTTGCCGCAGGCGGAGCGGGACAAGATCGCGCTGTACCTGAACTTCGACATGGTCGGGTCGCCGAACTACTTCTTCGGCATCTACGACGGCGACAACTCGGGTGGCACCGCACCGCCTGACTTCATCCCGCCCGGCTCGGCGCAGATCGAGGACGTCTTCGAGAAGTTCTACGCGGGCCGCGGCCAGCCGATGGACGACACGCCGTTCGACGGCCGTTCGGACTACGGGCCGTTCATCGCCGTCGGCATTCCCGCCGGTGGCCTGTTCACCGGAGCCGAAGGCGTGAAGACCGCCGACCAGGCGACCAGGTACGGCGGTGTGGCCGGCGCGGCGTACGACCCGTGCTACCACCAGCCGTGCGACAGCTTCACGCCCGTCGCCGACGGCGCGGACGCGGCGCTGTACGCGCAGCTCGACGCGGCGTACGACCTGCGCGGCAACCTCAACGCGCACGCGCTCGACGTCAACGCCGACGCCATCGCCACCGCGGTGATCACGTTCGCCTTCGACACGTCGGCCGTGAACGGGGTGCGCGCTCCCGGAAAGTCCCACGGGGCCCCGAAGAGCGCATCCGCGAAAGCCGCCGCCTGAGAAAAGCCAGGCGTGCCCGCCAGATGGGCACGCCTGGCGCCCACAACTCGTAGATACTGGTGCCGTGCCGCGCGCCAAGCACGACCTCGACCCGTCGACGGACATGCCGACGGAGCTGTTGCTCGACCGCCCCAAGGGCGGCCAGCTCGGCGAGATACTCGAGAACCTCGTCATCGCGCTCGGACCAGGCGTGCTGCTGCCGTCGGAACGGGTGCTGGCCGACCGGTACGCCGTGGCCAGGATGACGGTGCGCCAAGAGCTTTCGCGGCTCGCGGCGGACGGCGTGGTCGTGCGCAGGCCGCGGCTCGGCACGTTCACCGCCGAACCCAAGACCGCGCAGGTCGACCTGGTCACCTCGTTCTCCGGCTACGCCCGGCAGCACGGCATGACGCCGGGCGCGAAGGTGCTCAACGCGGACGTGGAGCTGGCGTCGGCGCGGCTGGCGGACCTGCTGGAGGTATCCGTTGGGCGGCCGTTGATGCGGCTGGTCCGGCTCCGCACCGCGGACGGCGTGCCGATGGCGATCGAACGCACTTACCTTTCGGTGGACCGGTTTCCCGGCATCACCGAGCTCGACTGGTCGAGCCGGTCGCTGTACCAGGAGCTGGTGCAGCGCTGGGGGGTGAAGGTCGAGACGACGAGCGCGCGGATCTCGGCGGTGCTGCCGGAGCAGGACGAGGCCAAGCTGCTGCAGATCCCCCGCACCCAGCCGTGCTTCGTCATCGAGGGCACGCCCCGCGACTCGACCGGCCTCGTCGTCGAGACCGGTCGGTCGATCTACCGGGCCGACCGGTACGAGGTGATCACGCAGGTGCAGCACTGAGTCGAGCGCTGTGCAGCAGCTGCACCGACTGCTCGACCAGCAGCTCCCCCGCGTCCGCGTCGAACAGGCTCACCAGCGCCTCGTACAGCTGGCGCTCGTGGCCGTCCGCGTCGGCGACGTAGCCGAAGTAGCCGTCGCTGTAGCCGACGACCCTGGTGACGGGGAACGGGCTCGTGGCACGAATCCGCAGTCCCAGTGAGCCGAACAGCTCCACCGGCAGGTGCACCCACGCGACCTCGCCGAGCGTCACCACGCTCAGCGGCAGGTCCAGTGTCGCGGGCAGGTCGGCCGGTGCCAGCGCCGCCAGCGCACGCGCACCTTCGAGTCGCGTCTGGTTGATGCGGCCCGCCGGGGTGTCCGCCGCCAGGCCCGCGCACGCCATCAGCGGATGCATCGCGGTCGCGGGCGGCACCTGCCGCACGGGCAGCGTGACCGTCTTCCGGTGCACCGAAGGCACGACCGCGGGCAGTGGTGAGCCGTGCGCCAGTCCGGTGAGGATCGTGGTGGCCAGCAACCCGCCGATCCGGTCGACCTCGCCGTGTTCACGGCTCTGCCGGATGAACCGCGGGCTCGCGTCCCCCGCCGCGCCCTGCAGGAACCCGATGACCGCGGCGGGCAGCGCCTTCGACAACGCCGCACGCGCGGCACCCGGCCAGTCCGCCGACCACGCCAGGTTCTCCGGGCCCAGCACGGTCGGGTGGCTGGCGTAGTCGAACAGCAGGCCGTCGATCGAATCTCCGGCACCACGAACCGCGAGCACGCCGGTCGTGTTGTCGTGCGGGCCGTCCGGGCGGTTGCGGTTCGTGCCGACGCCACTCGTCGACACGTCGCACCAGGACAGCGTCACGGGTCTGCGCAGGCCCGGCAGCTCGGCGAGCGCCGAGTCGACGCGGACCAGCAGGGTGGCGACGAGGCCGTCGTCGCGTCCGCCGGGCAGCGACGGGTGCAGCCTGCGGGTCCAGCCCATCGGCGCGGCGTGGGTGTGCGAGGCGCAGACGACGACGCGGTCCGCCGGGATGCCGAGCCGGGTCGAGGCGCTGCTCGCCAGCAGCCCCACCAGTTCGGCGTCGACGGCGAGCGAGTCGAGGCTCAGCCACAGCACACCCGGATCGTCGGCCGTGCTCAGCCAGAACGCGCTGACCTCCAGCGCGTCGTGCGAGTGCGTTGCCTTGCTGGTGCCCCTGGCGACGTAGCCGCCCATCGGGAACCCGGCGGGCGGCGTGACGTTCGCCCGCGTTCCCGCGAACAGCAGCTCAGCCATCGGTCGCCCTCGACATCAGGCTCACGTGCATGATCCCGCCGCGGCCGGCGTTCAGCGCGACCTCGGCGAGCTCCGCCGCGGTCGCGGCCCTGCTGGTGAGCACCTCGACGAGCATCGGCAGGTTCATCCCGGTGAGCACCTCGACGTTGTCCCGCAACGAGGCCACGACCGCGGCGACGTTGTGCGGCGTGCCGCCGAAGACGTCGGTCAGCACGACGGCCTCGCCGCCCCCGTCCAGTACCCGGACGAGCTCGTCGCGCAAACCCTCCGGCGCCATCTCGGGCGGCAGCTCCACGGCGTGCAGCCTCGACTGCGCGCCGAGGATCAGCTCGACCGCGTCGCGCACCCCGCTCGGCAACGCGCCGTGCCCGACGAGAACCACTTGCGGCGCAGTCACTTCGGCACCTCCGGCAGCGCGGGAGCGAACCAGCCGAGCCAGCCGAGCAACAACCCGATGGCGGCCACGATCGAGATGATCCAGACCAGCTTGAGGCGGAACTTCTTGATCAGCAGATAGGTCCCGGCCGTCACGAGCACGGGCAGCAGGAACGGCAGCACCGCGTCCAGCTGCTCCTGGACCTTGATCTCCTGCACGGTGCTCGTGCCCTGCACGTCGACCTGCTGCCGGTAGGTCAGCGTGGTCACGATCTTGACGATCGACGGGATGAACCCGCCGAGCACGATGAGCCCGAGCACCGTGGCGCCCTCGGTGAGCCTCGTCAGCGCACCGGTCGCGAGCCGCGCGGCCAGCTTCGAGCCCTGCTGGTAGGCCCACACGAACTGCCAGCGCCGCACCGCGAAGTAGGGCACGAGCACCATGACCGCGGTGAAGATCGGGCCGAAGATGCTGCCCTGCAACGCCCACGACGCGCCGATCGTGAAGATGATGCTGTTGTACAGCGCGAAGGTGATCGTGTCGCCGACGCCGGCGAGCGGCCCCATCAAGGCGACTTTCAGGCTGTGCGCCGAGGACTTCGCCCCGGCCTCCTCCATCGCGACGGCCGCGCCGAGCACCAGCGGTCCGCCGATGAACGGCGAGGTGTTGAAGAACTGCAGATGCCGCTTCAACGCCGTCGAGTAGTCCGCGGGGTCCGGGTTCAGCCTGCGCAGCACGGGTTCGATGGCGTAGCAGAAGCCGAGCGCCTGCATGCGTTCGTAGTTCCAGGAGATCTGGAACGACCAGAAGTACCGCCAGAAGGCGCGGTTGAGGTCCGCGCGCGTCACCGCGTTCTCAGTGGACATCGGCGGTCTCCTCGCGCTTGCGCAGCGCCATGTACATACCTGCGATCGCCAGCCCGAACAGGGCGATGCCGAACAGCGGAACCTTGAGGTAGGCGAACAGGACGTAGCCGAGGATCGGCAGGTACCAGTACTGGCGCAGCGGCATCACGGTGAGCAGCAACCCGAAACCCACTGCGGGCAGAAGAGATCCGGCGAGCGCCATGCCCGTCGTGAAACCCTCGGGGATCGACTGCGTGATCTTCTGCACCACCCCGGTCGACGCCGCCCACGCGGCGAGGAACGTCGGGATCGCGCGGACCGCCGCCCACGGCGTGAACGCGGTCCAGTGCATCAGCGCTATCCCCCGCGCGTTGCCTTCGTCCGCGTAGCGATCCGCGCGGTGCAACCAGAACGCCGGCAGGAACCGGCCGATCGGGTCGAGCGCGGCGAGCAGCAGCGCGGCGGGCAGGCCGACGCCGAGCCCGAGCGCGACCTGTTCGGACAGCGGCGCCGTCGTCGACGCGGCCAGTGCCGTGCCGACGATCGCACCCGTCTGGTAGTCGGGAATCGTTGCGCCGCCGTAGGTGTAGACGCCGAGCGCGGTCAGTTCGAGCGTCGCGCCGATCGCCATGCCGAGCACCGGCTGGCCCACGATGAGGCCGGCGAGCGTCCCGCCGATGAGCGGCCGGTTCGCGAAGATCAGGTTGGGTCCGAGAGCGTCGTAGATGCATGCGATGCTGAGCAGGGTCAGCAATATCGCGACCAGCACGTTGTTCCCCTCACAACGATTTCTTGGCCAGGAGCCCGATGAAGTCGACCGGGCGATCAGTGGGCATGAGCTGCGAGAAGACCGGCACGCCGGACTCGGCGAGCGCGCGGTACCCGGCGGCTTGCTCCTTGGTGACGGCGACGGACCGGGTGACCATCACGAACTCGGTCCCCGGCTCCGGCGCGGCGTTGCCGACGGTGACCGACGCGGCAGGCAGGCCCTCAGCCATGAGCTGGAAGGCATCCTCTGCCTGCCGCGCGATCACCATCACCCGCTCCCCCCGAAGCGGGTCGCGGCAGAACTTCACCGCGTCGGTGATGCTCAGCACCGCAGTCGGCACCCCTCGAGCCGACTGTGGCAGCAGCATCCGCTGGAACTCGTCGAGCGCGACCTCGTCGTTGGCCACGACGAGACGTTCGACGTCCAGGTAGCCGACCCAGGCCAAGGTGACCTGACCGTGGATCAGCCTGTTGTCGACGCGGAGCTGGATGACCCCCACCATCGCCCCCCTCGTCGAGCGTTTGCACACCGACAATACTGGGCTAGACCAGTATTTGTCACCGGTTTGTTCCAACTCCGATGTATCGGTCTGGGCCGGTTGATCGACAGACAGGTGTGACCGTGCCGGAGCCGATCCCCGTACTGGCAGATCTGAGTGACCAGGAGAAGGAGGTCGTCGAAGCCGCGCGCCGCGGTGTCGAGGTGGTGTGCAGCGACCTGGACGTCGAGGAGCTCGCCACGAGCGATGATCCTGACCACGTCGTCCGAGCAGAGCTAATCCGCGAACTCCTGCTCGGCCGCCGGGGCGAACTCGATCCACGAGGTGTGCGGATCGCAGGCGCACACCTCACGGGCGAACTGGACCTGGCCCACGTGCGCGCCACAACCGGCCTCAGGCTTGTTCACTGCGCGGTTCCAGAGAAGATCTACGCGCGAGAAGCAGAGCTCCCGTTTCTCGATCTCACCATGAGCCTGATGACCACCTTGAGTGCATCCCGGCTGCACATCATGGCCAACCTCATCCTCGTGGGCGTGCAGATCAAATGCGACCAGCAAGAGAGCGCAGTGCAGCTGCTGAGTGCCCGCATCGACGGTCAAATCAACTTCACTGGCGCATTGATCACGAGCAGCCAAGGCCCCGCAGTAGCCGCAGACGCGCTGCACACGAACAACATGCTCTTCTTCAGGGACACGAAGATCACCAGCGATAACGAAGAAGGCGCTGTTTCACTGCGCGCTGCTCACATCGGCGGGCAAGTGGCCTTCCAGCGTGCCTCCATCACAAACAACCGGGGCCCCGCCATCAACGCCGACTCCATACGCATGGAGGGCAACCTGCTCCTTTCCGACACGAAGATCGTCGGCAACGGTGTAAAAGGTGCCATCCGCCTGGTCGGATCGCACATCGGCGGACAGGTGGACCTCGACGGGGCCAACCTCACCAACGACGACGGTCCCGCAGTCGACGCCGACTCGATGCACACAGACAGTCACCTGTTCGCCCGCGACATCAAGATCACTAGCAAGAGCCACAACGGAAGCTTTCTGCTCGCTGGTGCGCGCATCGAGGGCGTCGCGTCCTTGACCAATGCGAATATCGTCGACTCACGCGGCCCAGCGATCCAAGCCCAGGCAGCTCGCTTCAACGACATACTGTTCGTCGATTCAGCCACGGTGTCCGGAGGCGGTGAGGGCGGCGTCGTGGACTTGAGCGGCACACGCATCGAGGGGCCGCTTGCATGTCAAGGACTCACGGCCACCACCGACCGCGGTCTGAAGATCGACCTCAGGGAAGCAGTGCTGAACCAGCAGGCCCACCTGGAAGCGACGCTTGTATGTGCCCGTCCGGACAGCCAAGGCCCTTGCCACCAATCAGGTCGCATCAGCCTCGACATGTTCACCTACGCCAGTCTCGGGCGCATGACGTGGAAGCAGTGGCTGCACCTCATCCGCTTCCACACCAACGAGTACCGGCCCCAGCCCTACCAGCAGCTGGCCGCGGTCGAACGCGCCGCGGGCCACGACCACAACGCACGCCACATCCTGATCGCGCAACAACAGGACCTGCGCCGCCGCAACCCCGAAGCACTGGGCAACCGCCCCGCCCAGTGGATCCACGCCATCTGGGGAGTGCTCGGCGGCTACGGCTACCGAGCAGCCCGCCTCGGCCTGGCCCTGATCATCGCGCTGACGCTGTCCGGCACACTCGGCTGGGTCGCGGGCCAGGTCGACACGCGCCCAGGCCACCTGGCCGCAGAACGCGTGACGACGCAGGCCGCGCCGGCGGGAACCCCGTGCAGCTTCATCGAGCTGGTGGGCCTCGGCATCGACCGAGGACTCCCACTAGGTACGACCGGCCTGCGCAGCAGATGCGACCTGGACACCGCGACCCGCTGGGGCCAGGGCTTCACGATCGCCATCTGGTGCATCCAGATCGCCGTGTGGGCACTGGCGACACTCGCGATCGCCAGCTACACCGGCCTGATCCGCAAACCCGCCTGAATTCTTTCTGCGGTGATGTCGAATGGCGTCGAGCGCGTTCGTAGCCAGGGTGAGAGACCGGCAACGGGCCGGTCGCCACTCACCGGAGGCACACGATGTCCGTCATCACCACCACACCCGCGAAGCCACTGGTCACCGGTGGCCTGACCGCCACGGCCATCGCCGCCGCGGCGACCGCGGCCGTCGCCGCCGCGGGTGAGCTCGCCGGAATCAGCCTCGTCGTCGGTGGCGCGCCGATCCCGGTGTCCGGGTTCGCCGTGCTGACCGCCATCTGCTCCGCGGTGGGCCTGGTGCTCGCACTGGTGCTGGCCCGCACGGCTCGCCGTCCGCGCACGGCGTTCGTCCGCACCACGGTCGTGCTCACCGCGTTGTCACTGGTTCCCGATGTGCTCGCGGACGCGTCCGCGGCCACGAAGGTGTTGCTGATGCTGACGCACGTGGTCGCCGCTGCGATCGTGATCCCGGCCATCGCCCGCCGCCTGTCCGCCTGACCTTCTCGGAGGAGTTTCGCCATGAAGCAGTACCTGCTCGCCGTCCAGCTCGACGAAAGCGCGCCGCCGGAGTCCGAAGAGGAGGTGCAGGCGATGATGGCCCGGACCGGCAAGGTCACCGACGAGATGAAGGCCGCCGGTTCGTGGGTGTTCGTCGGCGGCCTGCAGCACTCGCACGCCTCCACGGTCGTCCGCCCCGCCAACGGCACGACCACGATGACCGACGGCCCGTTCGCCGAGACGAAGGAACAGCTCGGCGGGTTCTGGGTGATCCAGGCCGACGACCTCGACCAGGCGCTGGCCTGGGCCAGCAAGTGCGCGCTGGCGTGCGGGCAGCCGATCGAGGTGCGCCCGTTCGACGACGGGTCGCGGCGGCGCTGATGGATCTGGACAGCGTCTACCGGGCGGAGTACGGCCGGTGCGTGGCCACGCTGACCCGCCTCCTCGGTGACATCGGGCTCGCCGAGGAGGCCGTGCAGGACGCGTTCGCGGTCGCCGTCCAGAAGTGGGACGAGGCACCTCCACCCAATCCCGGCGCGTGGATCGTGACCACCGCCCGAAACCGGGCGATCGACCGCCTGCGCCGGGAGTCCACCAGGGAGGCCCGGCACGCGCAGGCCTTGCTGCTGCACCAACCCGACGAGCCGAAGGAGGTGGGACCGGTGCGCGACGACCAGCTCCGCATGATGTTCACCTGCTGCCACCCGGCGCTGTCGCCGCTCGCGCAGACCGCGCTCACCCTGCGCCTGCTCGGCGGGCTGGAGGTGCCGGAGATCGCGCGGGCCTACCTGGTGCCGGAAGCGACCGTCTCCCAGCGGATCGTCCGCGCGAAGAAGAAGATCCGCGACGCCGGCATCCCCTACCGGGTGCCCGCCGCCGCCGAGCTCCCCGACCGGCTGGCCTCGGTGCTCACCGTGCTCTACCTGGTCTTCAACGAGGGGTACACGTCGACGTCGGGGGAACTGCTGCGGACGGACCTGTGCCTGGAGGCGATCCGCCTGGCGAGGGCGCTGGCCGAGCTGATGCCCGACGAGCCGGAGGTGATCGGGCTGCTGGCGCTGCTCCTGCTCACCGAAGCCCGGCGGCCGGCGCGGGTGGGGCCTTCGGGTGAGCTGGTGGTGCTCGCGGAGCAGGACCGGTCGCGGTGGAACCGGGAGCTGATCGCAGAGGGGCACGAGCTGGTGCGCCGGTGCTTGCGGCGTGCCCAGCCGGGGCCTTACCAGCTGCAGGCCGCGATCAACGCCGTGCACACGGACGGGCCCGCGACCGACTGGGAGCAGGTGCTGGCGCTCTACGACCAGCTGCTGCAGCACACCCCGACCCCGATCGTGGTGCTCAACCGCGCGGTCGCCGTCGCCGAGGTGCACGGACCGGCGCTGGCGCTGGCCACCATCGAGGAGCTGGACCTGCCGGGCTACCACCTGCTGCCCGCCGCTCGCGCGGACCTGCTCACCCGGCTCGGCCGCACCGCCGATGCCGTCGCCGCCTACGACGAAGCGGTCGCCCTGGCCACCAACGACACCGAACGAACCTTCCTCGAGGCGCGACGAGCGCGCCTGAGCGCACGAGAGGAACCACGATCATGAAGCTCACCACCGTGATCCGGACACCCCATCGCAGGCCTGAAACCGCGGATCGCCCGTGCCGAGCACGGGCGATCCGCCGTCACACCTAGACAACAGCAGGCGAGTCCGACCGCACCGTCAGCATCGCGACACCGACGACGGTGAGCACGAGCAGGGCTGTGACCAACGCCAGCACCCACGTGGGCGCGTCGAGGAAGTACACGGGCAGGTTCAGCAGTGCGGCGAGCACACGGGAGACGACGACGGTCGCCACGCCGAATCTCTTGCCGCGCCACGCCATGACGACGCCGACGAGGGTCAGCACGCCGAGCGCGGCCGCCGCGACGACGATGCCGAGGGGAGGGCCGTCCTCGCCCGCGCCACCGATGGACACGACGTCGAACAGCCCGAGTAGTCCGCAGATGGTGAGGCCGGCGGTGAAGACCGGGGTGCGCTTCATGATGTGCTCCATTCGTCCCAGTTGTCTCACGAGAGGACGTTAGGAGCAGCGCGAATACAGGCCATCCGGGAAAACGCGTAGCCGGGTACGCAAACGGCCCTGGCGCGCACCCCGCCTGTCGATCTAGGTTGGAAGACCGACCGGTCGGTATGCGGAGGTGCGATGGTGAACGTGACCAGGGCGTTGTGGCGTTGTCTCGAGGCGGTGCACGGGATGATCTACTTCGCGCCGGAGGCGGAGAAGCGGTACGCCGAGGCCGGGCTCGACCGGGCCAGCGGGTACTTCGCGTCCCGCGCGGCCGCACTCGGGCCGGTGTCCGCCGAGATCGTCATCGCCACGTTCTACAACTTCAACCCGGAACGGGTGCGCGCGGCGATCCCGGCGGCGTGGGAGAAGGCGTCGCCGGAGCAGATGCTCGGCATGCGGCTCGACTCCGTCGACGACGCGCTGAACCGCGGGCTCGCCGACTTCATCGGCACCGATCACATGAAGGAAGCCGCGGGGATCGCGCGCAAGGCGGCCGAGCGCGCCACCGAGATGCTGCACGGCAGGACGCTCTTCGCCGCGCACGCGACGCTCCCCTGGCCCACCGAGCCACACCTCGAGCTGTGGCACGCGCAGACGTTGCTGCGCGAGTTCCGCGGCGACGGGCACCTGGCCGCGCTGCTGATCGAAGGCGTCAGCGGACTCGAGGCGCTGGTGATCCACGCGGGCAGCGGTGAGGTGCCCGCCGAGTCGCTGCGCAAGACGCGCGGGTGGTCCACAGAGGACTGGGACGCGACCGTCGAGGACCTTCAGAAGCGCGGCCTGCTCAACGAAGACCGGACGCTCAGCGAGCAGGGACTCGGGCTGCGGCAGCGCATCGAGGACCACACCGACGCGATGGCGGCAGCCGCCTACGACACGCTCCGCGACGACGAGCGCGCCAGGCTCATCGAGCTGGGCACGCCGCTCACCATGTCGATCATGGCGGCGGGCATGATCCCCGGCGGCCGCAAGCTCAGCTAGTGGTCACCCAGCGCAGCGCGCCGATCAGACCGTGGCCCGCGAGGCGGATCGTGGTCGCCTCGGACACCGGCAGGTACGGCAGCCGCAACGGCCAGCGCGCCCACGCGGGCAGCATCGCGACGGCGGTCGCCGCGAGCACCGCGTAGGGCGCGCGGGCCAGCAGCGGCAGCGGCGGGATCAGCAGGAACCGGGCGGCGGCACGGGCTTCCGGCGTGCCGCGCAGCTCCGGCCGGTACCCGGCGAGACGCGCCTGCAGCGACGCGACGTCCATCGGCGGATCGACGACGCCCAGCGCGGACCCGATGCGCGCCATGTCGGTGACGTAGCCGTCGCACCCGGCGGCGTCCAGCGGGGCGGCGCCGTACCGCTGGTGGCAGCGCAGGAAGCTGTCGACCTCGACGGCGTGCACCCAGCCCAGCAGGTGCGGGTCGTCGGCGCGGTACGGGCGCCCTGAGTCGTCGACCCCGCGCACCCGCTCGTGGACGCGCCGCACGGCGTCGACGGCCCGTTGCGCGTCGTGTTCCGCGGCGTAGGTGGTCATGCCGATGAACGCGGCCGTGCGCTGCAACCGGCCCCACGGGTGGACGCGGTAGTCGGAGTGCCGCGCCACCGCCGCCATGGCCAGCGGGTGCAGCGACTGCATCAGCAACGCGTTCAGCCCGCCGACGAACATGGCGGAGTCCGCGTGCACGTGCCGGATCGGCCGATCCGCGCCGAACCAGCGGGGACCGGGCGTGTCGTGGATCCGCCTCGCGGTGGCTTCGGCGTCGGGACCGGCCACCATCGCGACCAGACCCTCACCGAGGCGCTGTCGCAGGGAGCTCACCTCCCCAGGGTAAGTACGCCTGGCGCAGGTACGAAGCCCTCACTGCAGAGAACTCACCACCTCACCGCTAGCGCAGGTACGAAGCCCCGTTCAGGTCGACGATCGAGCCACTCGCCCACTGCGCGCCCGGCGACGCGAGCCACGCGACGGCCGACGCGACCTCGGCAGGCGTGGCAACCCGGCCGAACGGGCTCTGCGCGCGAATGGCGTCACCTTCCGGACCGGCGAGCATCCCGGACGCCAGCTCGGTGTTGACGAACCCCGGCGCGACGCCGGCCACCGCGATCCCGTGCGGTGCGAGCGCGACCGCGATCGACTGGGTGAACGAGTGCACGGCCGCCTTGGACGCGCCGTACGCCGGTGCGTCCGGCTCACCCCGGTAGGCACCGCGCGAGCCGATGTTGATGATCCGCGCCCCGGCCGGACCATCCGCGCGGTTCAGCAGGTGGTCGGCGACGCACCACGTGACGTTCGCGGTGCCGTGCACGTTGACGTCGAGCATCCGCCGCCACGCGTCCTGCCAGTCCACGTAGGACGTCGAGCCGATCGGCTGGTGGAAGTACACCGCCGCGTTGTTCACCAGCACGTCGATGCCGCCGAGCGACGACACGGTCTCCCGCACGAACGCCGAGACCGCGTCGGGATCGGCGATGTCACCCGTGACGACGACGTGTCCGTTGCCCGGCAACGACTCCACGACGGCGCGAGCCTGCTCCACACCGGTTCTGCAGTGGACGGCCACGGCGTGTCCCGCCTCCGCGAGAGCGAGTGCGATGGCCGCCCCGATGCCGCGGGATCCGCCGGTGATGAGTGCGCGTCGTCTGGTCACTCCCCTATTTCACACGACCGTAGACGGCGGCGAGCGCGCGAGTTAGATCGTTGCCGATCGTGGTGTGCAGATCCGGCGCGTCCTTCTCGCCCGCCGCGAAGTCGATCGAGATCCCGATCATGACGCGGCCGGACCGGTAGGTGTGCCGGTCGTACGTCCCGCTCGCGTTCTGCGGGCCCTGGCCGAGGTCGGCCTTGAGCTGGTACCGCGTGTAGCCCTCGTAGCCGCCGACGCCGATGCCCTCGGCGGTCGTCGACTCCGTCACGACGGAGTACCGGGCGTCCTTCGCGTGCTGTTCGGAGTCGAGCTCACCGCGGCGGCACTCGACGTACTCGGGCGTGTTGCGCAGCTGCGCCCACTTGATCGCGGCGGCCTCGTCGGGGAACACGGCGGAGGACGAGTAGACGAACCAGGTGCTGTTCGGCACCTTCAGCACCGGGCCGAGCTGCCGCGCACCGGCGGGCAGGTCGGCGAGCGGGCTCTTATCGCCGCAGCCGGTCACCGGCTCCGCCTCACGGGCGGGCGTGTAGACCTCCCAGGTGCCGCTGAGGTCGGCCTGCGTGATGGTCGTGGCGAGGGCCAGGTCGATGGTGGCCTGGTCGGCGCGCGGCAACGCGGGCGTGGTGGTCGTGGACGGCGGCGCGGCAGGTGGGGCGGGTGGGGCGGCGGCCGGGTTCGCACCGGCGCAGCCCGCGGCGAGCAGGATCAGAACGGCCGAAGCAGTCATCCAGCGCATCGCACACCTCCGCGTCGGGTAAGGGGTAATCGCCCGGACGGCGGAATTCGTAACACCTGCTGGAACGCGGCGACGAGCTCTCCCCTGCTGCGCACGCCGACCTTGCCGAACACGGACTTGAGGTGGTCCTGCACGGTGTGCGCGGAGATCACCAGCCTGGCCGCGATGTCCGAAGTGGAGCGTCCGGCTATCACCTCGTGCTGTCGAGCCTCGTGCTGTTCGCGGCCGATCGGATGGCGCTCAGCCGGCCCACGGGCGCCGGCGTCGGCGGTTCGATCGCCCAGCTCGTGCCCGCGCTCGTCGTCCTGCTCACCTGGTGAGCTCGTCCAGACGACGCCGCAGGTAGGCGCGCTCGGCGTCGTTCGACGTGAGCTCGAGCGCCACCCGGTACGCCTCGGCGGCCTGTTCCACGCGGCCCGCGCGGCGCAGGAGATCCGCGCGAGCGGCGTGGAAGAGGTGGTTGCGGTCCAGCGGGCCCGTGAGATCGTCCAGCAACGCCAGGCCGGCGTCCGGACCCGACCGCATCGCCACGGCCACCGCCCGGTTCAGCTCGACGGTCGGCGACGGCACCCGCGCCAGCAGCGCGTCGTACAGCTCGACGATGCGCACCGGGTCGGCCGCGGTCACGTGACAGGCCGCGATCATCGCCTGCAGCTGGTACGGCCCGACCTCCTCCCGCACGGCCGCACGCAACTCCGCCAACCCAGCCGCGATGAGCGCGCGGTCCCACCGCGACCGGTCCTGCTCCTCGAGCGGCACGAGCACGCCGTCCGCCACGCGAGCCGACGACCGGGCGTGCTGGAGCAGGAGAAGTGCGTGCAGCCCGCGCACCTCCGAATCGGACGGCATCAACGACACCAGCAGCGCGGCCAGCCGCAGCGCCTCCTCGGCGAGCACCGGCCGGTGCAGGTCCGCGCCGGACGTGGCGACGTAGCCCTCGTTGAACAGCAGGTAGACGACGCCGAGCACGGCTCGCGTCCGCGCGGGCAGCAGGCGCGCGGGCGGCACCCGGTACGGGATGCCCGCGTCGCGGATCTTCTGCTTGGCCCGGACCAGCCGCTTCGCCATCGTCGCCTCGGGCACCCCGAACGCCCTGGCGATCTCGGCCGTCGACAGCCCGGTGAGCGTGCGCAGCGCGAGCACCACCTGCGCCTCGAACGCGAGCGCCGGGTGGCAGCAGGTGAAGATCAGCCGCAGCCGGTCGTCCTCGATGCGCTGTCGTCGAGCTCGGGCTCCGCCGGATCGAGGACGACCTGCCGCAGCTTGACCTCACCGAGCCGGGCCCTGCGTGCCCGGTCCACCGCCCGGTGGCGCGCGGCGGTGAGCAGCCACGCGCCCGGCCGGTCGGGCACGCCGTCACGCGGCCACGTGCGCCAGGCCAGCGTGAAGGCTTCCTGCGCGCACTCCTCGGCCAGGTCCCAGTCGCGGGTGAACCCGATGAGCGCGGCGACCAGCCGTCCCCACTCCTCGTGGAAGGCGGTGGTGACGGCGCCTGCGACATCGGTCACGGGCGCAACGGGCGGATCTCGACCTGCCCGACCGCGCACGCGGGGTGCCCGGCGGCGATCTCGATCGCCTCGTCCAGGTCGTCGACCTCGATCAGCGCGAACCCGCCGATCTGGTCCTTGGCCTCGATGTACGGGCCGTCGGTCAGCAGCACCTCGTCGCCGCGCACGCGCACGGTCGTCGCCGTCCGGCTGGGCTGCAGGCCCTCGTGCGCGCGCAGGACGCCGCGTTCGACGAGGTCGTCCATCCAGGCGGTGAACGCCCGCATGCCCTCCTCGCTGACCACCTCGTCGACCTGGCTCTCATCCGCACTGATCATCAGCAGGTACCGCATGGCGAAATACTCCCCGAAAAACTCGCGACCGACTGTCCATCCCGGCCGATCCCGCTCGTCGACCTGGTGAACCGACACCTGAGCCGAGGAGACCGACCATGCGGACCACGACCTCCGCCGACGGCACCACCATCGCCTACGAGCGCGCGGGCAGCGGCCCGGCCATCGTGTTCCTGCCCGGCGCGTTCAACGACGCCGCGACCTGCGCGCCGCTGGCCGACCTGCTCCAGGACCGCTACACGGTCATCCGCCCGGACCGGCGCGGACGGGGCAGGAGCACCGACGCCATCGCGGCCGCGGACGTGGCGTCCTACGAGGTCCAGCGCGAGATCGAGGACCTCGACGCGGTGATCGCGGCAGAAGGCGGTGAGGCGGCCGTCTTCGGGTTCTCGTCCGGCGCGATCCTGGCGCTCCAGGCGGCCGTCGCCGGGTCGCGGATCACGAAGCTCGCGCTGTACGAACCGCCGTTCTCCATCGGCGGCCTCGCGGGCCACGCGAAAGAAGGACTGCCCGCGAAGCTGGCCGCGCTGGTCGTCGGCGGGAAGCTCGGTGACGCCGTCGCGACCATGCAGATCGAGGGCATCGGGCTGCCGCCGCAACTGGTCGAGCAGATCCGGCAGTCGCCGATGTGGCCGCGGCTCGAAGCGATCGCGCAGACCGTCGTCTACGACGCGACGATCACCCGTGCGCCGAACCTGCCGACGCCCGAGATGGCACGGCTCGACGTCCCCGCGATCGTGTTCAGCAGCAGCGAGTCCTGGCCGGGGCTGCGCGACGCCGCGATCGAGCTGCCCCGGCACCTGGCGCGGGCGGAGTACGTGGACGTGCCGGGCGGTGCCGACCACAGCATCCCGGCCGAGGCGACCGCGAAGGCGTTGGACGACTTCCTCCGCGGGTAGCTACCAGGAGCGGTGCTCCACCAGTTCCGGGTAGGCGCGCGACGGGTCCGCGTAGACATTGCCCGCGCGGTCCACGCCGCGCGCCAGGTAGACCTGGTGCTTGTGCCCCACCGACTCGTGCTTGAACCGGACGGTCGTCGGCATGTAGCGCATCGTGTAGCCGCAGCGCCGGTTCGTGCTGCGGTTCGCGGTGCTGCCGTGCACTAGCGTCGCCGCGTGCACGCTGCACTGACCCGGCCGCAGCTCCACGTCGACGGACGCCGACTCGTCGACGGCGGCGATCTGCTTGTCGAACAGGCTGTCCTCGCCCTGCAGGTCGGCGTACTTCGTGTCGTTGCGGAGGTGGCTGCCGGGGATCACGCGCATGCAGCCGTTCTCGCGCGAGGACGGGTCGATGGCGAGCCACACGGTGACCGCGGCCGCGGCGGGCTCGATCGCGTCACGCCAGAAGTACGCGTCCTGGTGCCACGGCACGCTCTTGCCGTCACCGGCGGGCTTGCAGATGAAGTGGGACGAGAACAGCGCGATGTCCGGGCCGATGACCGACTCGACGAGGTCCAGCACGTCCGGGTCGAGCAGCCACTCGAACAGCGCCGGATCGGTGAAGTGCGGGACGTCCATCTGCTCCGGCCGCGCCCCCGGCGGCAACGCGGCCAGCTCGCGCTCGAAGTGGGCGACCAGCGCGTCGAACCGCTCAGGGCGCAACACCTGGTCGAGCGCGAGGAATCCGTCCGCGCGATAGCGCTCGGTGTCCCGTTCCGACAGTTTCACCACGTACCCCTCTCACCGCGAGCCGAGCAGCCTGCCGTCCTCCCCGTAGAGCAGCAGCCTGCCGGGCGCGGCGCTCACCGACAGCGCCTCCCCCACGGCCGGTTCCTCCTGCTCCGGCACGGTCAGTCCGACGAGCGTGCCGTCCGCGCACTCGATCGTCACCAGCGACGTCACACCCAGGTTCTCCACAATGGACACTCGGCCGGAGAGCCCGGCACCGGAGACCTTCAGGTACTCCGGGCGCACGCCGACCACGAGCGGTGTCCCGTCCACGAGGTCGACCTCCACCGGCAGCCGCGCCCCGGCCACCGACACCGCACCATCAGAAGCCTTGCCCGGCAGCAGGTTCATCGGCGTCGAGCCGATGAAGTTCGCGACGAACGTGTCCGCCGGCCGCTGGAACACCTCGCGCGGCGTCCCCAGCTGGCGGATCCGGCCGGAGTCCATCACCGCGATCCGGTCCGCGAGCGCCAGCGCCTCGGCCTGGTCGTGCGTCACGAACACGGTCGTGAGCGCCAGCTCGTGCTGCAGCCGTTTGAGGAACGTCCGCGCCTCCAGCCGCAGCCGGGCGTCCAAGTTGGACAGCGGCTCGTCCAGCAGCAGCACCTCGGCCCCGGCGGCGATCGCACGGGCCAGCGCGGCGCGTTGCTGCTGGCCACCGGACAGCTGACCCGGCCTGCGGTCCAGCAGCTCGCCCAGCGACAGGCTGCCCGCGGTCTGCGCGGCGACCTCCCGCTGCCGGGACTTCGCGACGTGACGCACCCGCAGCGGATAGGCGATGTTCTCCGCCACCGTCATGTGCGGGAAGAGCGCGTAGTCCTGGAACACCATCGCCACGCCACGCGCACCCGGCTCCAGCCGCGTCACGTCGCGCGCGTCGATCGCGACCGACCCGGCCGCGGCCGGTTCGAGGCCCGCGATGGTGCGCAGCAACGTCGTCTTGCCGCAGCCGGACGGGCCGAGCAACGCGAACAGCTCGCCGTCCGCGATCGTCAGGTCGAGGTCGTCCACCGCGCGCACCCCGTTCGGGTACACGGTGGAGACCCCGGTGATCTCGATGCCCGCCATCAGCTCTTGATCCCTCCGTGGAAGCGGAACCCGTACCGCTTGCTGACCAGCAGGTACAACGCGACCACCGGGATCGAGTAGAGCAGCGAGAACACCGGGATCACGGTCAGGTTGGCGCTGCCGCCCTCGTCGTTCAACGTCCGCAGCAGCACGGCGGCCGGCTGCTTGCCCACGTCGCGCAGCAGCAGGAACGGCAGCAGGAAGTTGCCCCACGCGTTGACGAACGACCACACCAGGATCGTCGCGATGCCGGGCCGGGCGATGGGCAGCACCACGTGCCCGAGCACCTGCGCGGGCGACGCGCCGAACACGCGCGCCGACTCCTCGTAGGAGCGCGGCACGGCGTCCACGAAGTCCTTCAGGATGAAGATCGCGGCGGGCAGCATGCCGCTCGCGATCACCAGTGCCGTCCCGAACTGCGAGTTGATCAGGCCGAGCTGGAGCATCAGCACGAAGATCGGCACCATCGCGGCGGTACCGGTCACCACGCTGGACAGCAGCAACAGCAGGTACAGCAGCAGATCCCGGCCGGGAATCCGCACGCGCGACAGCGAGTACGCGGCCAGCGCGGCGAACGCGGTCGTGACCACCGTCGCGATCCCGCACAGCACCAGCGAGTTCAGCAGCGACGTCAACGCGAACGGGTGCTGGAAGGTGGCGGTGACGTTCGACCACGTCCAGTCCGGCCAGCGCAGGCCGAGACCGGGCCGTGCGTCGAACGGGGCGCTGGCCAGCCACAGCATCGGCACCGCGAAGAACGCGAGCACCACGGCCACCAGCACGTAGAAACCGATGCGCCGCACCACGAACCCCGGAGTCACGCGCGCCTCCGCAGCAGCCGCAGGTACACCAGCGCGATCACCAGGTTGCCGACCAGCAGCAGCAACGACATGGCCGACGCGTAGCCGAGCTGCCCGCTCTCCAGCGCCTGCCGGTAGATCAGCACCGGCAGCACCTCCGACCGGTGGTTGGGTCCGCCCGCCGTGAGCAGGAACGGCGTGAAGTCGTTGGCGGTCCACAGGCTGATCAGCAGCGTGTTGGTCAGCACGTGGCCGCGGATGTGCGGAAAGACCACGTCCCGCACGGTCTGCCAGCCGCTCGCGCCGACGAGCCGCGCGGTCTCCAGCTGCGTCGGCGGCACCGCGGCCAGCGCGGAGGTGTAGAGCAGCATGGAGAACGCGGTGCCTCGCCAGATGTTGAACACGATCAGGCTGACCATGGGGTACTCGACCAGCCACGCCGTCGCCGGGTCGTTGAGGAGCAGGCCGAACGTGCCGCCGTCGCGGCTCAGCACCGCGAACCACAGGTAGGCGACCACCGGTCCGGGCAGGATCCACGCCAGCAGCACGAACGCCTCGACCGTGCGCCGCAGTGACGGCCGCACCCGGCGCAGCAGCCACGCGAGCACGAAGCCCAGCACGTTCTGCCCGATCACCGCGGAGCCGAACACGAACAACGCGGTGAGCCCCACGGAGTTCAGGAACAACGCGTCGTTCAGCGCGGAGACGAAGTTGTCCAGCCCGACGACGCGCGGCTGCGCCGCGGCCGGTCCGGTCAGCTGGTAGTTCGTGATGCCGATGTACAGCGTCCACAGCGCGGGGAAGACGAGGAAGACGCCGATCAGCAGGAGTGCGGGTGCGACGAAGGCGATCGCCCGCGTCGCACCCAGTCCGGCCACATCGGAGTCAGCCGCCCGCAACGTTTCCCTCGCCGACGGCCTTGACCAGCGCATCCTGGTACGCCTTCGCCGCGTCGTCCGGACTCTTGCCGGCCACCACGTCCGCCGTCGCCTGCTGCAGCGCCGCGGACACCTTCGGGTAGTCCGCGAGACCGGGCCGGTAGCGGGTGATCGGCAGGACCTCGTCCGCGATGAACGACAGCATCGGGTCGCCCTTGAGCACCTCGTCGTTGACGTCGTTGCGCTGGGTCACCTGCGCGGTCCCGGCGAGCGCCGCCTTCACGGCCTCGGCGGAGTTGAGGAACTGCATGAACTCCCACGCCTGCTTGGGGTACTGGGTGTTCGGGTTGACGACCCGCACGCCGCCGCCGGACATGCTGACGAAGTCCTGCCCGCTCACCCCGGAACCCGACTGCTTCGCGGGCACCAGCGCCCACCCGACGGCCGTGTCCCGGTCCGCCATCTTCGCGACGCCGATGCGCGGTTCCACGACCGAGCGCCAGAAGTAGTCGCTCTCCAGCAGGATGCCGATCTTGTTGTCGGCGAACATCGCGAACGACCGGTCGCGGCCCTTCGCCTCCTGCTGCAGCACGGCGTCACCGAGCCCGCCGCCGTAGACCCGCTGGTACAACCCCAGCACGTCCTTGACCTGGGCGGTGCCGCCCTGCCACTTGCCGCCGTCGTAGATCGGCTTGCCGGTGCCGACCAGCGCGGGCAGCACGCCCTGCATGGTGGTCGCCTCGCCCATCGCGGTGCCCGCGTTGAGCTGGATCGGGGCCACGCCGGGGATCCTCTTCAGCGCCGTGCCGGCCGCCAGCACGTCGTCCCAGCCGCGGGGCTGCCAGTCCGACGGCAACCCGGCCTGCGCGAAGAGCTTCTTGTTGTAGAACAGCACGCGCCCGTCCGTGCCCATCGGCACGCCGTACCGCTTGCCGTCGAACTGGCCGAGGCCCTGCACCGCGTCCGGGATCTGCTTCCAGCCGTCCCAGGCGTCCACGCCGGACTTGCCGATGACGTCGTCGAGCGGCTTGATCTGCCCGGCCTGTGCGAACTCGCCGAGCCAGATGCCGTCGATCTCGACGATGTCCGCACCGCCGCCGGTCTTGAGGTCGAGCGCGATCTTGGTCTTGTAGTCCTCGTCGCCCGCGCCGTTCTGGTCGAACCGGACGGTGACGTTGACCCCCTTGGCCTTCTGCGCCTCGGTGAACCTCGGGATGACCCAGTTGGTGAGCCAGTCGGCGCCGCGGGTGTTCTTCCCTCCCGCGACGGCGTTGGCCACGATGGTCAGCGTGACGTCCTTGGCGTCCGCGTTGCGCGTGGGCTGTCCCTGCTCAGCCTGGTTCTGCCCGAGACATCCCGCCAGCAATCCGCCCACCGCCAGCAGGACGAACGGCGTCGTCCGTCGCATGCGTGATCTCCCCACCCAGAGGTTGCGCTGGTATGTCACCTTCCAACATGGCACCCGGCCGGGGCAACCGCGAGCGCCTAACGGGTGCCGCGACACTCATCAGCACGACGCGAGCGCTTGGTCGAGCGCGGCCTTCTCGGGTGCGGTGGCGGTGAGCGCGTGTGCCGCTTTCACGGTGATGTAGATGCGCGCGTAGGGGCAGGCGTACGCGGGGTTGGGCGGCATCCACTCGTCCGGCGTCTTGTCACCCTTGGACTGGTTGACCTTTCCCTGCACGGCGACCAGGTTGCGCAGGTCGTTGGCCGCGGCGGTGCGCTGCTCGGGCGGCCACGCGGCGGCGCCGCTGCGCCACATCTCGGCCAGCGGCACGACGTGGTCGATCTGGATCTTCGACACGCTGGTCACGGTCGTCGCCGTGTACGGGTCGTGGAGCGTGCCGGAGGTGACCGCGCACCGGCCCTGCTTGCGCACCACGTCGACGAGGTCGCGGGCGAGCACCTGGCTGCGCTGGTCGCACCCGTCGCCGTCCGCGTCGAACCACGGCTGACCGAACACGCACGCCGCGCCGTCGTCGCAGTCGCGCTCGTAGCCCTCGAGCCTGCCCGGCACCGCGAGCACCAGCTGCCCCAGCGCGGCCCTCGCAGCGACCGCGTCCATCGTGCCGGCCGGAACCCGTTGGGACGCCTCGGCTTCGACGCTCGGGTCGGCGGTGAGCGGAATTCCCGTGCAGCCCGATAAGAGCAACAGCATCACGCACAGCACCCGGATCATCGTCGCCTCCACCAGTCGTTTCACTCCAGGTACCCACTGCGTCTCGGAATTAGTTCCGGTCCGGCGAACCTCTTACTTCCGTTGCGAATCGACCGTTACGTTCGGCTCGGCCGCCGCCAGAGCGAAGGGATGTCCATGAGGACACGAGTTCTGGTAGGCGCTGTCGTCCTCGCCACCACCACCCTCGTTCCACCGGCCAGCGCCGACCTGCCGAACGGGTTCAGAAGCGTCGGGTACATGCCGTCGTGGTCCGGCAGCGTCAACAGCATCCAGTACACCAAGCTGACGCACATCAACTACGCGTTCGCGCTGCCCAACTCCAACGGGACGCTTCAAGGCATCCCCGACACCGGCAAGCTCCAGCAACTGGTGTCGTTGGGGCACAACAACGGCGTGAAGGTGTCGCTCGCGATCGGCGGCTGGAACGACGGCAACGACTCGGCGTTCGAAGCGCTCGCCGGGAACGCGAACAGCCGCACCACGTTCGTCAACAGCGTCGTCAACGTGATCAACCAGTACAACCTGGACGGGGTCGACATCGACTGGGAGTACCCGGACCCCGGCGCGTCCGGCAACAACTACTCCGCGCTGATGCAGCAGCTCAGCAATGCCATGCACAGCAGGGGGAAGCTGCTCACCGCGGCCGTCGTGTCCGAGGGCGGCACCGCGAACGGCGTGCAGCCCGCGGTGTTCGGGTACGTCGACTGGCTCAACATCATGGCCTACGACGGCGGCAGCCCGCACGCGAACTACGACTGGTCGATCAACTCGGCGAACTTCTGGAAGTCGCGCGGGCTGCCCGCCGCCAAAACCGTTCTCGGCGTGCCGTTCTACAGCCGCCCCGGCTACTTCACGTACTCGCAACTCGTCGCGATGGACCCGGCCAACGCCAACCGCGACTGCACCACCGCCGGCGGCGCGCAGCAGTGCTACAACGGTCTCCCGACGATCAAGCGCAAGACCCAGTGGGCCATGGCGAACGCGGGCGGCATCATGAACTGGGAGCTGTCGCAGGACACCTCCGGCAGCACGTCGCTCGTCAGCGCGATCTACGCGACCGCCACCGGCGGCACCCCGCCGACCGGCCGCACCGGGCCGATCACCGGCATCGCGGGCAAGTGCGTGGACGTCGCGGCGGCCAACTCCGCCAACGGCACCGCCGTGCAGCTGTGGACGTGCAACGGAACCGACGCCCAGCGCTGGACTGTCGGGACGGACGGGACGCTCCGCGCGCTCGGCAAGTGCCTGGACCTCAGCGGCACCGCCAACGGCGCCGTCGCGCGGCTGTGGGACTGCACCGGGAGCGGCGCGCAGGGCTGGCAGGCGCAGTCGAACGGCACGCTGCGCAACCCGGCGTCCGGCCGCTGCCTCGACGCGACCGGGCCGAGTTCGGCGGACGGCACGCGGCTGCAGATCTGGGACTGCTTCGCGAGCAGCAACCAGGTGTGGCAGCTGCCTGTCTGATCCGTTCGGTGCCGAATCAATAGAATCGCCGGGTGTCAGTCGAACTCCGCGTCCTCGGCGCGCTGGAGATGTGGTCGGACGGCGTGCTGATCCCCATCGCGGGCCTCCACCGGCAGAAGGTGCTCGCCGAGCTGGTGCTCCACCTCGGTGAGCGCGTGCCCGCGACCCGGCTGGCCGAGGTGCTGTGGAACGACAGCCCACCGCCGACCAGCCAGCAGCAGCTGCAACGACATCTGCACGTGCTGCGTCGGACACTGGGTTCGGCTATCACCACCGAGCGCGGCGGCTACCGGCTCACCCTGCCGCCGGAGAACGTCGACGCACACCGGTTCGCGGCGCGGGTCGAGCACGCGCGGGCGTTGCGACGCTCCGGGCTGGTCGACGAGGCGGCGGACGAGCTGGTCGCCGCGCTCGCGCTGTGGCGCGGCCCCGCACTGGCCGGGATGGGCGGCGCGGTGCGGGCGCCTGCCGCGCGGCTCGACGACCAGCGGCTCACCGCGCACGAGGACTGGTTCGAGCTGCAGATCTCGCTCGGCAGGCACGCGGAGGTGCTGGCCGAGATCCGCGAGCTGGCGGCGCAACACCCGGTGCGGGAGCAGCTCGCGCGCCACCTGATGCTCGCCCAGTACCGCGGCGGACGGCAGGCCGATGCGCTTGCCACGTACGAGTTGCTGCGGTCCCGGTTGAGCAGCGAGCTCGGTGTCGAACCGTCCGAACAGCTGCGCTCGCTGCACGCCGCCGTGCTGCGCCAGGACCCCGCGCTGGATCCGGCGGCCGCGGACTGGTCGGCGCCGGGGCCCGCGTGCCTGCCGATGGACCTGGCGAGCTTCGCCGGACGCGCGGGCGAGCTGCACCGGCTCACCGAGACCGTCCGGTCCGCCGTTCCCATCGCGGCCGTCACGGGCACCGCGGGCGTCGGCAAGACCACCCTCGCCGTGCGGTGGGCGCACCAGGTGCGCGACCGGTTCCCGGACGGCCAGCTCTACGTCGACCTGCGCGGCCACGACCAGGCGCCCGCGATGTCGGTGTCCGACGCGCTGTCGATGTTCCTGCGCGCGCTGGACACGCCACCGGAGCGGATCCCGGAAGGTGCCGATGCGCGCGCGGCGCTGTTCAGGTCCACTGTGGACGGCAAGCGGATGCTGGTCGTGCTGGACAACGCCGCGAGCGTCGACCAGGTCCGGCCACTGCTGCCCGGCTCGCCCGGCTGCTTCGTCGTGATCACCAGCCGCAACGCGTTGAACGGCCTCACCGTCCGCCACGACGCCACCAGGATCGGACTGGACGTGCTGTCCGACGACGAGGCGATCGCGTTGCTGCGCGGCGTGCTGGGCGACGAGCGGGTGGGTGCCGAGTCCGCGGCGGCCGACGAGGTGTTGCGGCGGTGCGGGAACCTGCCGCTGGCGTTGCGCATCGCGGCGGCGAACCTCGCCAACCGTCCACACGGGACGATCGCCGACCTGGTGGCGGATCTCTCCGAGCAGGATCGCCTCGACGTGTTCGACGTGCCGGGTGAGCGCACGGGCCTGCGCGCCGCACTCGACCTGTCCTACCGCGCGGTGGGCGCCGACGCGCGGCGGATGCTGGCACTGCTCGGCAGCTCACCGCTCGCCGACATCGGGCCCGCGGCAGCGGCCGCGCTGACCGGGACGACGGTCACGCGGGCGAGGAAGGTGCTGACCGAGCTGGAGTCGGCGCACCTCGTGCGACAGCACCTGCCCGGCAGATACCGGCTGCACGACCTGATCAGGCTGTACGCGTCGGAGCAGGAGGTGACGGGCCTGCGCGACGCGGTCGGCGGGGTGCTCGAGCACTACCTCGTGCAGGCGGACGCGGCGGTCACCAAGCTCGCGCCGACCATGCAACGGGAGTCACGTCCGGCGACGATCACCGCCGTCGCCGGTGACGTGGACGCGGTGGCCTGGCTGGCAGGCGAGCACTACAACCTCGTGGCCGCCATCGACTGGGCCCGCGATCACCGCCACGGGCTGCTCGCCACCCACCTGATCGACGCACTGCGCGCGTTCTTCCTGCTGCACCGGCTCACCCACGACTGGCTGGCGACCGGACACATCGGCCTGGACGTGGCGCGGGATCTCGGCGACGCCAGGCTGGAGTCGGCGATGCACCGGACCCTCGGTCTCGCCTACTACTTCCTGGGCGACCGCCACCGGTCGATCGAGCACAACCTGGACTCGCTGACGCTGTACGAGCAGCTCGGGGACACGGCGAGCGCGGCGGCCATGCACATCAACGTCTCCATCTCCCGCGTCCACGGCACCATGCTCGCCGAATCGGTCCGCCACGCGGAGGAGGCGGTCGACCTCTGCGTGCGCAACGACCTGGCGCACCTGGAGATACCCGCCCGGCTGGCCGTGGCGGCGGCGAGGAGCTACCAGGGTGAGCTGCGGGAGGCGGTCGCGCAGGCCGAGCGAGCGCTCGCCCTCGCGGAACAGGCCGACAACCCGTACCTGCGGGGGAACGCGATGCTCGTGTGCGCCTGGCTCCACGAGCAGATGGGGCGCCTGCGGCTGGCCGAGTCCCACCACGCGGCGGGTCAGCTCATCTACCAGGAGATCGGCTTCCGGGGCGGGGAGGTCACGGCCCACGTCTGGCAGGTCGACCACTGCCTGAAGCTCGGGCACCTCGGTGAGGCCGAGGAGTTGATCACCGCCGCGCTGGAGGCCATCGAGGAGCAGGTCGACCAGGTCAACGAGATCGACCTTCTCATCGGCGCCGCCAGGGTCCAGCACGTCGCCGGGCGCCTGGACACCGCGCTCGGCACGTGCGGCCAGGTGATCGCCATGGCGCGCGACGCCGGCAACGCGCGGGCGGAGGTCGAGGCACTGGTCCTGCTGGCCGCGATCCACCTGTCCGACGGGGACTTCGACGAAGCGACCTCCACCGCGGTGGAGGCGATCGGGCTGGCCGAGTCCTCCGGGCACATGGTGGCGCACGGCGACGCGCACCAGACCATCGCTCGGGTCAGGCTCGCGGAAGGCAACCCCGTCAGCGCGTCGGCTCACCTCGAGGTGGCGCTCGCGTGGCACCGGCGCACCGACCAGCACCTGGGTGTGGTGGCCGATCTCCTGCTGCTCGGCGACCACGACACCGCGGCCGGGATCTGCCACGAGGTGGCCGAGGACCGGGCGCCGGACGTCCTGCGCCAATTGGAACGCACGCTCACCCCTAGTACCTGAGCGGTCACCCAATAGGATCATTTGGTGCCTGTCGAACTGCGCATCCTCGGTCCGCTGGAACTCTGGCAGGACGGTGACAGAGTGGACATCGCCGGTGTCCACCGGCAGAAGCTGCTCGCCGAGCTCGCGATCAACCTGGGCGAGAACGTGCCGACGCCCCGGCTGTCCGAGGTGCTGTGGAACAGCAACCCGCCCGCGACCGGCCAGCAGCAGCTGCAGCGGCACGTCTACGCGTTGCGCCAGGTGCTGGGCTCCGCGATCACCACCGAACCCGGCGGGTACCGGCTCACACTGCCACCCGAGAGCGTCGACGCACACCGGTTCGCCACCCGGATCCAGGAGGCGCGATCGCTGCGGAACAGCGGGCTGGTCGAGGAGGCCGCAGCCGAACTGGTCGCCGCGCTCGCGCTGTGGCGCGGCCCAGCGCTCACCGGGCTGAAGGGCCCGCTGCGCGCCGAGGCAGAACGTCTCGACGACCAGCGGCTCACCGCGCGCGAGGACTGGTTCGAGCTGCAGATCTCGCTCGGCGGGCACGCGGACGTGCTGGCCGAGCTCAGCGAAGAGGTCGAGTGGCACCCGTCGCGGGAAAGGCTGATCGGCCACCTGATGCTCGCGCTCTACCGGTGCGGCAGGCAGGCGGACGCGCTCACCGCGTACCAGCGGTTGCGGAACCGGCTGCTGAAGGAGCTCGGCCTCGAACCCGGCGAGCAGCTGCGCACGCTGCACACCGCGATCCTGCGCCACGATCCCGCGTTGAACCCGAACAGCTCCGACTGGTCGGCGCACGTGCCCGCCTGCCTGCCCATGGACCTGGCGAGCTTCGTCGGCCGCGCCGACGAGCTGCGCTCCCTCACGTCGACGGCCGGGTCACCGATCCGGCTCGCGGCGATCACCGGCACCGCAGGCGTCGGCAAGACCGCGCTCGCCGTGAGGTGGGCGCACGCGGTCCGCGACGACTTCCCGGACGGGCAGCTGTACGTCGACCTGCGCGGCCACGCGCCGACACCCGCGATGTCCGCGTCCGACGCGTTGTCGGTGTTCCTGCGCGCACTGGGCACCGCACCCGACCGCGTCCCCGACGGCGCGGACGCGCGAGCGGCACTGTTCCGGTCCACTGTGGACGGAAAGCGGATGCTGGTCGTGCTCGACAACGCGGCCAGCGTCGAGCAGGTCAACCTCCTGCTCCCCGGTTCGCCGAACTGCTTCGTCGTCGTCACCAGCCGCAACGCGCTCACCGGGCTCGGCGTCCACCACGACGCGATCCGCATCGGCCTCGACGTGCTGTCCGACGACGAGGCGTTCACGTTGCTGCGCCACGTGCTCGGCGGCCCGCGAGTCGACGCCGAGGCCGCCGAGGCCGGTCAGCTGCTGCGGCTGTGCGGCAACCTCCCGCTGGCGATGCGCATCGTCGCGGCGAACCTGGCCAACCGTCCACAGGGGACGATCGCGGACACGCTGCGCTCGCTGGCCGAAGGCGACGGGCTGGACCTGTTCAGCGTCGAGGGCGAGCCGCGCATCAGCGTCCGCGCCGCACTGGACCTCTCCTACCGCACGGTTTCCCCGGACGCGCAACGGATGCTCGCACTGCTCGGCGCCTCACCGCTCGCCGACTTCGACTGTGCCACTGTCGCCGCGCTCACCGGCACGCCGGACGCCCGGTCCGCGCTGTCGGTGCTGTCGGTGCTGGAGTCCGCGCACCTCGTGCACCAGCACCAGCCCGGCCGCTACCGCATGCACGACCTGGTCAAGCTGTACGCGAGCGAGCAGCCGGTGACGGGCCTGCGGGACGCGGTCGGCGACCTGCTGGAGCACTACCTGGTGCACACCGACGCGGCGGCCACCAAGCTCGCACCGAACATGCACCGGGAGGCGCGGCCCACGACGATCACCGCGGTCGCCGCCGACGTGGACGTCGTCTCCTGGCTGACGACCGAGAGCAACAACCTCGTGGCCGCCATCGGCTGGGCCCGCGACCACCGGCACGAGCTGCTCGCCACACACCTGATCGACGCACTGCGCATGTTCTTCTGGATGAACAGCCTCACCCGCGACTGGATCTCCACCGGCCACACGGGCCTCGCCATGGCGCAGGAGCTCGGCGACGCCCGGCTCCAGTCCGCCATGCACCGCACACTCGGACTGGCCTACTACTACTTCGGGGACCACCGCCGCGCACTCGAGCACAACCTCGACTCACTGGCGTTCTGCGAAGCGCTGGGCGACACCTCCGGCGCCGTCGCCATGCACACCAACATAGCCATGGTGTGCAACAACAGCGGCATGCTCACCGAGTCGATCTCGCACCTCGAGGAAGGCATCGCGATCGCCGCACGCGAGGGCTTCGCCGACAAGGAGTCGTCCGCCCACCTGGCACTCAGCGCCGCCCGCGGCTACCAGGGCAACCTGCGCCTGGCCGTGGAAGAAGCCATTCGCGCCTTCGACATGGCCCAACAGGCGGGCAACCCGTCCCACGAAGCACAGGCGCAGCTGGTGCACGCCTGGGCACTCACCAGGATGGGCTACCTGCACCAGGCGGAAGTCCTCAACGCGGCAGGCCGCCACGCCCACCACAAGAACGGCAACCGCGGCGGCGAACTGATGGGCCTCATCCACCTGACCGAACAACGCCTGGCGGCCGGCGACCTCCGCGCCGCACAAGAGCTCATCGAGCAGGTGCTGGAGCTGGGCGCCGACCAGTCCGACCACGTCAACGAGATCAACGCCCTGACCGCGTTCGCCCGCGTCACCCACGCCTCAGGCGACGTGGACACCGCACTCGCCGCATGCCACCGCGGCGTAGACCGAGCCCAGGAGATCGGCAACCTGCGAGCGGGCACAGAGGCCCTGCTCCTGCTAGCCGAACTGCAACTCGCAACCGGCGACATCACCGAGGCCTCAACCACCGCCGCAACCGCCCTCGAGCAGGTAGAACGCTCCGGCCAACTGCTCTTGTCCGGCGACGCACACCAGGTAGCCGCCAGGATCATGTCCGCAGCAGGCGACGCCGCCAGCGCTCACGCCCACCTGACCACAGCACTGGCCGCACACCGCCAATCAGGCCAACGCCTGCGCGAGGCCGCCGATCTCATCCTGCTAGGCGACCCCGACGCGGCAGCCGACGTCTGCCACGAGGCAGTCGACGACTGGGCGCCAGACGTCCTGCGCCACCTGCACGCCACCCTCACCCCCTAGCGCCGCGTCGACAGCGCGGAACTCGACACTCCCGCAGCGGCGCGAGGCTCGGGGCGCGCGAGGCCGCACTTCTGCGGCATGGCGAGGACCCTCGCGCGCAGACGCCCGAGCGCGCCAGGCTCACGCAGGCGTCCCCTGCACACGAGAACCCCCCGAATCGATACTCGCAGCCAGCACCGACAATCCCCGGCCTCGCAGACGCACAAGCGCGAAACCGGGTGCGACAGCCTGCACTTTCTGCGGCGCGGCGGACACCTCACAAGCGAAGCGAAGCCAGCACACCCAGCGACCCACCACGAACCCGGCAGAAACGAAGGCGAGCCACACCCCAACCAGCAGAAGCGTGGCAGGCCTCGAACACAGCCACGCTCACGCAGGCGTCCCCGCACGCGAGAACCCCCCGAATCCATGCTCCCAGCCACCACCGACAACTCCACGCCCGCAGAAGCGGAAGCGGACAAAGCGAGAACCGGCAGAAGCGCGGCAGACACGACGACACAGGCAGGCGCCAAGGGAGCACCGCCCAACCGGCGAGCACCAAGCGAGCACCGCCCACACCCGGCGCGAACCAAGGGAACACTGCCCAACCGGCACGAACCAAGCGAGCACCGCTCAACCGGCAGGTACCAAGAGAGCCCGACGAACCGGCAGGTACCAAGAGAAGCCGACGAACCGGCAGGTACCAAGGGAGCCCAGCGAAACCGGCAGATATCAAAAGAAGAGAGCGCCCGCCGCACTCCCAACCCCCGCACTGCCCAACGGGCGCGGCCCCCGAGCACAAACCGGCGGCCGAACGACCAGGACAAACTTTCCCGGAGGGCAGGGGTGGGGAGGTCCTCGCTGATCAGGCGAAGCCTTGCCACATCGAAAATGCCTTGTCAAGGCAGCTTTTCCGCCTTGACAAGGCATTTTCGATGTGGCGACCTCTGGTGATCAGCGAGGACCTCCCCACCCCACCACCAAAAGAAAGAGCCCCCACCCAACAGGCAGGGGCTCCTCCACAAACAACCAGCGATCAGCGCAACCCGCGCTCAATCGCCTCAATGATCTGAGGCCGCAACTCGGCAGCCTTGATGATCGCGTCCACAGACCCGACATCCACGGCACGCTGCACACTGTGCACCCGATCGAACTCGGCAGCGACCTCACCGAGCTTCTCGGCCCGCACAGACTGCCGAGTAGAAGCCAACTCGGTGGCGAGAGCAGCCCGCTCAGCCCCAGCGGACTCGGCAACAAGGGCTTCGAGCTTGCGCACCCGCGGATCGTTGGCGGTACGCCCGTCGACGTCACGGGAGAACACCACGGCAGCCGCGGGAGCCCCACCGATCACCGAGGCGAAGGAGCCCTCGACGGCGAGCACGGTCATGTTGGGGTTCAACGCCTTCGAGAACACGACGAACGCACCACCGTGGTACCGCGAGATCACGCAGAACACGATGGGCCCGGAGAAGTTGACGATCGCGCGCCCGATCTCCGCGCCGTACTCGAGCTGCAGCTCGCGCATGGACTCCGGTGAGCCGTCGAACCCGGACAGGTTCGCCAGCACGACCAGCGGCCGGTTGCCCGACGCCGCGTTGATGGCCCGCGCGGCCTTCTTGGACGAACGCGGGAACAAGGTGCCTGCGGTGTAGGTGTCCGGGCCGTCGGTGGGCGGGAAGCCGTGGCGCGGCACGGAACGCGACTCGATGCCGAGCAGGCACACCGGCATGCCGCCGAGGTGGACGTCCTGCACTACGGCCGTCTCGGCGTCCGCCATGCCTGCCCACCGCTCCAGCACCTCGTGGTCCTGGTCAGCCAGTGCGCGCATCACGGTGCGGATGTCGAACGGCTTCTTGCGGTCCGGGTTGGACTCGGCAGAGAAGATCTCGCCGACCGTCGTGAACGGGCTGTCGGCCACGTCGTGCGGGAACGACGAGATGTCGCGGTCCAGCGGGTCGGTGGTGCCGACGCGGCGCGGGCCGGTCTCGCCGGGCGCGATGTAGGTGTGCTCGTAGTGCGCCATCAGCACGTCGCGCGCGGAACGGAGGTCCGGCGCCCAGTACTGCGCCTGGCCGTTCGGGCCCATGACGCGGTCGTAGCCGCCGATGCCGTAGTTGTCCTCGGCCGAGACGCCACCGGAGAAGTCGAGCGACTGCTTGCCGGTGAGCACCATCGCCGAGTCCGGCGTCATGACCAGGATGCCCTTGGTGTGCATGAGCATCGTGGCTTCGGCGTTCCAGTACGGCTGGGCGCCGACGTTGATGCCCGCGACGACGATGTTGATCTCGTTGCCGTCCTGGGTGAACCGGACGATCCGCTTCAGGGCGGCCGCGACCCAGTCCATGTTCTCGGTGCCGGACGACATCGAGATGCGGGCACCGGCGGACAGCGCGAACCACTCCAGCGGCACGCGCATCTCGTCCGCCAGGTCCAGAGCCGCGATGACGCGCGCGCACTCCGGTTCGGACAGCGCGCCGAGCGCCTTCGTCGGGTCACCGAGCAGCACGACGCGGGTCATGCCGTCCGGGTACGCCGCGGTGGGCGTGGTGACGACACCCGCGACGATCGCCGCCGAGTTCTGGCCGCGCGGGCGGTCGACCGCGACGAGCTTGTTCTCGACCAGCTCGTGCTCGACGAACGAGCCGTCGGGCCCGGTGAGCACGTCGATCAGCTCGTACGGGTAGACGGTGCCGCGGCTCTGCGCGCGCAGCACGTTCTGGCGGTAGTCGTCGAGCGGCTGCAGCGCCTCGGAGGGCGGCGGGACGAACGACAGCTGCACGCCGCCGCCCGGCTCCTGGCCGATCCGGACACCCATGTCGGTCAGCTCACCGGTGACGCTGTCCTTGCGGCGCGCGAGGAACAGCACCTCCTCGAGGTCGAGGCCCGCGGTCGTCGGGATGACGCGCTGCGCGATCGCGGTCAGCTCGGCGGACGACAGCTCGGTCGGCGGCCACACGTAGAGCACGACCCGGTTCGTGGCGAGCCGGTTGCGGCCGCCCTGCTGGGCACGCGCCCGGCGGATGCCGTCGAGGCACGTCGCCAGGATGTCCTCCAGCGCGGGCAGCGACACGAGCCTGCCCGCGTCGTCGCGCAACGGCGTCAGGTCGCGGACCTGGGCGAGCGCGACGAGCCGCTCGTCGGTCGGGTTCTGCTTGGCGACGCAGCGGAAGAGGTAGACCTCCTCGTCCAGCGACGGCAGGCGGGTGAGGTCGAACTCGCGCAACCGCTCCAGCTGCATGCGGTCCGCGATGACCGGGTGCAGGCCGCGCACGAGGCGTTCCTCGGCGAAGCCGTTCTCCGTGGCGCGGAACGTGAAGTGGTGGTGCATGACCTCGCCGCGGCGACCGGCGACGGTCGTCGTGATCCGGCTCATCTGCGCGGGTAGCTGCTGGCCGGCAAGCACCTCGCGCAGCTGCGCCGCCATCTCGTCGATGTCGGCCGGGCCGTTCTCCCACGTCACGTAGAGGTCCGCGACGACGGGACCGTCGGCGAGCTCACCGACGGCGCGCACGGCGTCGCCGAGCGACGGGAAGTCGACCGCGGTCGTGACCAGCCGGGTCTCGGCTGGCCAGTGCTCGGCGACGACGAACGTGCAGCCGGACGCGACGACCGAGCGGACGTCGGTCAGGTTGCGGTTGCCGTAGTAGCGGCGCGCCAGCACCTCCAGCAGCGGCACCGGGTCCGTTCCCGGACGGCCGATGCGCTGCCCGAGCAGGCGGACCAGCGGCTCGGCGATCGCCACCATGGTGGAGAGCCGCTCCTCGCGGTCCGGCGAGTCCGGGTTCCGGTCGAGGTGGATCAGGTGCTTGCGGACGTCGCTGTGCGCGCGGGCACGGGTGCGGCGCAGCAGCGGCTGCGCGAACCAGCTGAACACGACGCTGCGCGCGACGTCCGCGACGGCCGGGAACCGGACCTGCGTCGACGAGATCAGGTGCTCGAGCGCGAGACCGACGGTGATCCGGTCCGCCTCGACCGGCGGCTGCTCCTTGAGCCACTGGCGCAGCAACGACGTCACGACGGCCGCGTCGGCCGCGCCGCGCTGCTGGGCGGTGAAGATCCGGAAGACCGCTTCCTCCAGCTCCGGCGTGCGCTTCAGCTCGTCCACGCCGTAGTGCGCGAGGACGTTGGTGAGGCGCTGGCGGAACGTGTCGGAGAGCGCAGCGCGATCGGCGTCGAGGCTCTTCAGGTAGGTGTGGAAGTACTCGCGCGGGCTGTGCACGCGGGTGTCGGTCTTGCTCTCCTCACCGGCGGGACGGTTGCGGGTGAGGTCGCACAGGTCCGCGAACAGCTGCACCAGACCGGCCTCGTCGACCAGCGGCCGCTCGGCGAGCTCACCGCGGGCCGCGATGTAGCTGCCCAGCAGGCGCTTCGCGTCGTCGGTGTCGGTGTCGAACCCGAGCAGCATGCTGCGCAGGTCCTGCAGGCCGCGCGCCGCCTTGTCCTGCGCGGGCAGGTCCAGCTCGCCCGGCAGTTCCAGCTCGACGACCGGCCCCTCGGCCTTCTCGACCGGTGCGTCGTCGTCATCACCGAGCGGTTCGAGCCGCAGCAGCGGCGCACCCGTCGGGACCTGGCTGCCGACCGCGACCGCGCACTCCTTGAGGCGGGCGCGGAACGGCGCGCGCAGCACCGTCTCCATCTTCATCGCCTCGAGCACGAGGACCGGGCCACCGGCCTCGACCTCGTCGCCCACCGCGAGCGGCATCGCGACGACGAGCGCGGGCATCGGCGAGCGCAGCACGCCGCCCTCGTCGATGGTGACGCGGTGGGTGACGCCGTCGACCTCGACGTGGTGCACCGGGCCGTGCGTCGCCGTGACGATGCGGTACCGCACGCCGTTGACGGTGACCTGGCCGGTGTGGTCGTCGAACCGCTCGACGTCGACGTCCGCGGTGAGCGTGGGCTCCTCGGTGCCGACGCCGATGCGGTAGCGGTGCGCGCCGAGCCGGGCGACGCTGACCTTGTAGCTCTGGCCGCGCAGCGCGAACTCGAGCGTGCGCCCGCCCTCGTGCTGGGTGTGCGGGCGACCGCCGTGCGCGGACGACAGCAGCTGCTGCCGCGACACGATCTCCTCGTCCTCGTACACCTCGATGGCCGCGGCGGCGAGCGCGATCGCGGAGTGCCGGTGCGTCACGAGACCGCCCTCGGCGCGGACGCGGTCGATCCAGCCGGTGTCCGCGGAGCCGTCGATCACGGCGGGCTCGGCGAGCAGGTCGAGCACGAAGCTCTTGTTGGTCGCGCCGCCCTCGATGATCACGATGGTCTGCGACATCGCGCGGCGCAGCTTGCCCAGCGCCTCGTCGCGGTCACGACCGTGCACGATGATCTTCGCGATCATCGAGTCGAAGTCGGCCGGGATCGTGTCGCCCTCGCTGACACCGGTGTCGACGCGCACGCCGGGACCGGCGGGCAGCTCGAGCCGGACGATCTTGCCGGGGCTGGGCGTGAAGTCGCGGTCCGGGTCCTCGGCGTTGAGCCGCGCCTCGATGGCGTGGCCGAGCTCGGCGGGCTTCTCGCCCTCCAGCTTGCCGCCGTCCGCGACGTGCAGCTGCGCCTTGACCAGGTCGAACCCGCAGGTGATCTCGGTGATCGGGTGCTCGACCTGGAGGCGGGTGTTGACCTCGAGGAACGCGAACAGCTTCTCGCCGGGGTGGTAGAGGAACTCGACGGTGCACGCGCCGCGGTACTCGACCGCGTTGGCGAGCCGCTCGGCGGACGCCTTGAGGTCCGCGACCTGCTCGGGCGTCAGCACCGGGGACGCCGACTCCTCGATGATCTTCTGGTTGCGCCGCTGGACGGAGCAGTCGCGGACGCCGAGCGCCCACGCCGTGCCCTGCCCGTCGGCGATGACCTGCACCTCGACGTGCCGCGCGCCGGTGACCAGCCGCTCGAGGAACATGACACCGGAGCCGAACGCGCGCAGCGCCTCGGCGCTGGTGCGGTCGAACGACTCGACCAGGTCCTCCTCGTTGGCGATCATCCGGATGCCGCGGCCACCACCGCCCGCGGTCGCCTTGAGCATCAGCGGGTAGCCGATCTGCGCGGCGGCCTGCTTGGCCGCGTCGAGCGTCTCGACAGCTCCCCTGCTCCAGGGCGCGACGGGGACGCCGACCTCCTCGGCGATCAGCTTGGAGCCGATCTTGTCGCCGAGCTTGCGCATGGCCTCGGCGCTGGGCCCGACGAACGCGACCCCGATCCGGTGGCACAGCTCGGCGAACGCGGGATCTTCGGCGACGAAGCCCCACCCGACCCACGCGGCGTCCGCGCCGGTCTCGACCAGCGCGCGTTCGAGCACCGCGTGGTCGAGGTACGGCCGGTTCGCGGCGGCACCCAGGTGGTAGGCGAGGTCGGCCTCCTGCACGAAGGTCGCCGACCTGTCGACGTCGGTGTAGAGCGCCACGGTCTCGATGCGAGACCCGGTCTCCTCAGCTAGCTCGCGGACGGCGTGAATGAGCCGCATGGCGGCCTCACCGCGGTTGACGATCGCGATACGCGTGAACAACGACGATCTCCTCGGGGACAGAGGCCTGCAGCGGCGGTCGCCGCCCAACCGACTACACACTCTCGTCTACTTGCCAGTAGGAAAACTGCTCGAACAACGCGAGTTCTACGCCGTCATTTGTAGGAATCCTCTAAAGGTGAACTGGCCCACAGGCAGCAGCAGATGTCCGCTTTGTGGAGCAACGACTACACCGCGTTCAACGCCTGTTCGACTCGCGCGACCACGGCCTGCTCGGCGGCGGCGACCTGCCCGTCGGCCGTGGCGACCTCGCGGCAGATGGCCAGCACGGCCCGCGGGAACGCCTCCACCTCGGCCGGAGCCTTCGCGCCGAGGATCTTCATCGAGTGCCGCAGCGCCTCCATGACCCCGGCCTCGACGTCCGCGGCCGACCCCTCGGGCAACACCGGTGCCGCCGCGCCGAGCACCGCGCGGAGGTCCGGCGACAGGCTCGTGGTCGCCCGGATGCCCGCGTACGACTCCTCGTCGACGGCGCCGGGGTCGGCGGTGGACACGAGCACCATCGCGCCGAAGACCGCCGTGCGGAGCGTGCGCCCCTCTTCTTCGGTGAACAAAGTCATGGTGATCACCCTAGAGTCCCGGCAGGCTGGCTCTCATGGGGTCACTGGGAGAGCTGGCGGCAGCACACGTGCGCCGCTTCAACGAGGCCGTCCGCACGGGCGACTGGTCCACGTTCGCCGACGGGTTCACCGAGGACGCGACGGTGACGTTCACCGGCCCACCCGTGCCCGCCATGGCGGGGAGGGCGGCGATCGAGGCCGGCTACCGCTCGGCACCGCCCGACGACACGATCACCGCGCTGGCGACCAGGGAGGCCGGTGACCAGGTCGAGGTGGCCTACGCGTGGGACAAGGCGCCGGGCGAGCTGGCGGGCACCATGACGCTCCAGGTGGCGAACGGCCTGATCACCCGACTGGCGGTGCGGCTGGACTGATCCGGCGCTGCGCGACCACCCGCGCACCGAACACCAGGCAGGGCACCAGCAGAACGCCGGAGCACGCGTTCAACCAGGGGTACCCGCCGACGTCGACGACCCATCCGGCCCCGGCGGCGGCCACCGCGGACCCCACCCACATGACCGCGTCGCTGAGCCCCTGCACAGCGGGCCGCGCATCCGCGGGAACGGAGTCGGACAACAGCGCCGACCCGGTGACGAACATGCCGCACCACCCGAACCCCAGCAGGAACAGAGCGACGGCCAACCGCACCGCGTCACCGGGAGCAGCGGTCCCGCCGATCACCAGCGACAGCCCCATCACCACCGTCGAGCCGACCATGACGGGCACCGAACCCACCCGGCCCGCCACCCAGCCGAACACGGGCGACACGGCGTACATCCCGGCGAAGTGCAGGCTCAGCACCACGCCGATGAGCCCGACGTGCGACACCCCGTGCTCCATGTGCACCGGCGTCCACGTCATCACCGAGATCATGACGGTGTGCCCGACCGTGGTGGTGATGATGGCGTACCGGGCCCGCGTGCTGGCGCCGACAGCCGATGCGCCGGCACCGACCCGCTCCCAGAAACCCTTCCGCACCACAGTGGCACCAGGCTCCACAGTGGACAGCCGGGACAACAGCAGTGGGTCGGGGCGCATGAACGCGGTCACCACGGCCCCGGCGACGGCGAACCCGGCCGCGGCGATCAGGAAGACACCGGTCCACTCGGGCAACCCGGTCCACCGGGCGACCACGGCGCCGAGCGGGCTGACGTTCGGCCCGGCGACGGCACCGACGGTGGTCACCCACACGATCAGCGAGATGCTCTTGGCCGACCCGCTCTCGGAGGGCAGGTCGGTGGCGGCGAACCGGGCCTGGAAGTTGGTGACGGTCGCGAACCCGACGAGCAGCCCGCCCACGATGAACACCGGGTACGAGTGCCAGACGATGGCGATCACGGACACCAGCGCGCCGACGGCGGCCGTCCAGTACCCAGTGGCGATCCCGGCCCTGCGCCCCCGCGCATCGGTGATGCGGCTGATCAGAGCGGTGGCCACGACCGGCCCGAACCCGGTGATGGCCAGCACGATGCCGACCAGGGTGCTGGACCCGGCCAGCGACACCGCGACCACCGCGGTCACCGTGTAGGCGACGGTCGTCCCCACACTGCTCAGCACCTGGGACACCAGCACCGTGCGCAGCACGCGGCTGCGCACCCGGTCCACCGTCAGGTCCGTTGTGGACAAGTGCATCCCCCCAGATGACCAGCGTCGAGACCACGATAGTAGTCACAGACGCCGGTCAACCGGGCATGGTTTCAGGCGTAACGGGGGTTGGTCGCGTGCCACTCGAAGCCGCCACCCATCCACGCGCGCACCCCGCGCAGGAACCGGTGCAGCTCGGGCGACGGCACGGCCTGCAAAGCCTTGTGCCCCTCCTCGAAGTCGCGAACCAGCTGGTTGTGCAACGAGACCGTCTCCTCGACGGCCTCCGCGATCGAACAACCCCGGTCCGCCGCGATCTGCAGCACCATGTTGCACACCGGGTTCTCGTCGGCCGCGTCCTTCTCGACGGAGAGCAGGTCGTTGACCATCACCGATGCCGTGCCCGCCTGGGTGAGCGCGCGCCGGACGCGCGGCTCGTAGTACAGGTGCGCGGGCAGCTCGTACCCGCCGACGGCGTCGATCAGCGTCATCGACGTGTAGAAGCTGTCGTGCTGCCGGGTGGCGAGGTACTTCCACGCGGGCGGGTACTCGCCGGTGAACCGCCACGCCGCGTAAGCGTTCCAGCTCACGAACATCGCGAACGTCGAGTAGCAGACCCGTTGCACCACAACGGAACCGCTCCTGCGCGCCAGGTGCTCCGTCGCGGAACGCAGTGCCACCAGCACCTTGTCGCTCCGCAACGCCTCCTCCAGCGACGCGGTGAACTCCCCCGCGGGCGCGACCGGGTCCATGGCCGCCATCACCAGCGCCAGCCGCGGCGGCAGTTCCACCGGCGTGGCACCGCGTTCGCTGTCGTCGGCGTACAGGTCGTCCGCCGCCCACCACGCCGCGTTGAGGCGCGCGGCGAGCAGCAGCTGCTCCGGGTCGTCGGTGTCGACGTGGGTGAGCACCGCGAGCCTGCCGAACCCGGCCGTGCCCAGCATCTCGGACTCGTCGTCGTCGAAGCCGCAACTCTTCGCCCAGCCGACGAGGCGTTCGTCGACGACGGCGGCGAGCGCGTCGTCCACGCGCTCCGCCACCGGGACGTACAGCGGGGACGCCGAACCGTCGCCCCACTGCCGTTCCACGTAACCGGGCTCGTGGACGGGAGGCGGCGGTTCGGCGATCCGCGACGCGATGCGCGCTGCCGACGTTCCAAGACCGGTCGGACCGGCCAGGATGTCGTTCATCACCAGGTCAGATCCGATCGGCGGCGATGAGGAGGTAGTGGAAGCTGCCCTCGCGGTACGCGGTGAGGAACGGGTCCTCGATGCCGGTCGCCACGGACGACTCGGCGCGCAGCTCCCAGTACGGGATGGTCGCGGCGGTCAGGTCGACCACGTTGATCGGCACGAACCCGTTGTCCGCCAACGCCTTGAAGTACGTGCTGCGGGCGTGGATGTTGCAGATGTAGTGCTGGTCGATCTGGCTGACCGCGCGCGACCGGCCGCCGGTCACGTCGTTGTAGCAGCCGGTGATCGTGACGTACCGGCCGCCGGGCGCGATGAGCCTGGCGTGCGCGGCGAACAGCTGGTGCAGGTCCACGTACATGGTGGACTCGTTGTTCCAGATGCCGCGCATCGAGCCGGTCTCGAAGCCGGTGTCGAGCATGTTCTTGAAGTGGTAGCGGACCTTGTCGTCGACACCGCGGCGGCGCGCCTCGCCGTTCGCGAACTCGACCTGCGTCTCGGAGATGCTGACGCCGTCCACGCGGCAGCCGAACCGCTGGTTGGCCATGATGCTCGTGCCACCGCGGCCGCAGCCCGCGTCCATCAGCCGGTCCTCGGGGCGGATGTCGCCGAGGTGGTCGAGCAGCACGTCCGCCTGCGCGGTCTCCAGCCGGTGCAGCTCGGCGATGATCGCCTGGTCCCGCACCTCCACCGGGGCGTGGAGCACGGCCGGGTCGTACCCGCCGATGCCGTAGTGGTGGTGGTAGAGGTCGTCGACCTCGCCGAGCTTGATGTTGACCGGGTCCTTCTCCTTGTTCCAGTAGTCGGCGACCGAACGCTGGTAGTCGGTGCGCAGGACCGGTTTCACATCGGCAGTGGTCATGGTTCGCCTGGCTCCTCGTGGTTCTCGGTTGAGCGCCACCGAGACTTCCGCGCCCTCCGATCACCGGCCAGCCGCCAAGCGGGGGTTCGTTCGTGCACGAACGAGTGACCAAGACCAACACTGGGTGTATCAGCTGAACGGCGTCTTCGGCCGTTCGAGCAACTCGCCGTCGACGTGCAGGTCGACCCGCTCGTTGTAGAAGCAGGCCAGGCCGATGACCTTCTGGCTCTCCGGCAGCGGCGAGCGGTAGGTCCAGACGAGATCGGGGTAGACCTTGCCGTTGACCTCGGCCGACCAGTACGTGGCGGTTCCCTTGTAGGGACACCGGGTCTGCGTGTCGCTGGGCCGCAGCAGGTCCGTCCGGACGTCGGTGAGCGGAAGGTAGTAGCGCGGCGGAAGCCCTGTCTCAAAAAGGATTCTCGGTTGGGTGGAATCGGCGAGAGTCACCCCGTCGAGCACGACCTTGACGTGCCGTGAGCTGCTCAGCACGTCCACGCGCGAGTAGGGATCACGCGGATGGACGTACACCGGCTCGTCCTCCTCGAGCCACTCGTCCATCGCGTTCCAGTCGAACCGGACCAGCTCGCGCAGCTCCTCGAACGGCGAGTCGGCGTACCGGAGCGCACCGCCCTCGGCCGTCGCGCGCGCCGTCTTCACGTCGAACACCTCGCCGTCGCCCCTGCTCGGCGACCGCTCGACCCGGCCGGCCGGCGTCAGCTCGGCCTTCACGTCCTCGACCGGGATGTAGTACGCCGGGTAGTACGGCACCTCCCACACCAGCCGGGGTTTCCCGGTGTCGGCGACCAGCTCGCCGCCGAGGTAGACCCGGACCCTCTTGGCGGACTCCTCCACCCTGACCCGTCCACGCCGCGTCTCGCTCATGTCCCGCACAACGCGGTGACGCCGCTCACCCTTCCCGGTAACTTGGATGATCATGGGGGACAAGTTCTGCATGAACTGCCGGGAACGCGTGCGGGGCAAGGCGAGCGGGCGCGATCGGGGCCCGGACGTCGCGTGGCACGCGCAGTGCCGGCGGTGCGCGGAGCTGGTCGAGGACCAGATGGAGCTCGTGCTCACCGTCGAGCGCAGGAACAAGCCGGTCGAGATCCGCCGGTGTCTCACCTGCGGCGCGGAACGGACGTGCCAGCCGGGGTGGCGCACCCGGTGCCACCTCTGCCTGGACGAGCGGTCGACCGACGTGGCGGTGCGGCGGGACCTGGTGCTGGTGGACGCGCTGGCGCGGTACGCGCAGCCGGGCTGGACGATCATCGCGGGCGACGTGCTCGGCCTGCCGTGGACCGATGACCCGTACACGGCGAAGTCGCACGGCACGTTCGGGCGGCACGACGCGTGCGGCCGCGTCCAGGTCATGTCCCGCAACCGCGACGAGTGCCGGGCGTGCCCACCGGAGCCGGGCTCGCGCACCCTGCGCGGCCGCGCCGACGACACGCACTACTTCTACCTGGTGAAGTACAAGAGGGTCGTCAAGTTCGGCCGCGGCTACGACGGGCGCGTGCGGGACCACCTGCGCCAGGGCGCCGTGCCGGTGCGCGTGCTCGCCGCGCGGTACGCCGACACCCACATCGCGGAGCTGGCGCTGAAACGCAGGCACGCCAAGGACGTCCTGCGCGGGATCACCGGCGTGCCCGAGTCGTTCGGCACCGGCACCGAGGTGCTGCCCGCCCGGATGTCACCGGACCTGCTCGCGTTCCTGCCGGCGAGCGAGGACGTCACGCACCGGTACTCACCCCTTTGAGCCGACGAGCACCGCGACCCCGTCGAGCAGCCGCACCAGCCCGAACTCGAACGCGCGCGACGGGTCGACGGCGGCGCCGTACTCCGCGCCCGCCTCGGCACCGACCACGGCGGCGACCGGGTACTTCTCCGCGTCGAACACCTTCTCCAGCAGCGGCGAGTACTCCTCCCACCACTGGTCGTCCGTCGCACCGGTGCGCTGCTCGACCTGGGCCGCTTCGACGGCGTTGCGCGCGGCGCCGTGCGCGTAGTCGGTGACGAAGCCGATCACCAGGTCCATCTCGATGCTCGTGAGCCCGATGCCGTTGACCGCGCGCAGCTCGTAGTCGTACTTGGCGATCATGTTGGGCCCGAGCACCGGACGGCTCGACGACACCTGGAGCAGCCACGGGTGGCGCACGTTGAGCCGCCAGTTCTCCCGCGCGACGTGCTCCAGCTTCGCCCGCCAGTCGCCAGCCACCTCGACCATCTCGATCTCGCCGACCACCCGGTCGACGAGCACGTCGATCAGCTCGGCCTTGCTCGGGACGTACCCGTAGAGCGACATGGCGGTGATGCCGAGGTCCCCGGCGACCCGGCGCATCGACAGCGCGTCCAGCCCCTCGGCGTCGGCGATCGCGATCGCGACGCGCACGATGTCGTCGACCGTGAACCGGGGCTTGGGGCCGCGCTTCGGCTTCTCCTCCTGCACTCCCCACAGCAGCTCGAGGCTGCGCTTCGGGTCCCCACTGCCGCCGTACACGGTCACCGTTGAAAACTCCCTACACCGTAGAGTATTGTTCGGCCATAACGCCCTACACTGTAGAGAGTTTCTGGAGGGACGTCATGCCAGCTCCCGCGGTCGTCGCCGAGAACCTGCGCAAAAGATACGGCGAGACCCAGGCCCTCGACGGACTCGACCTGACCGTGGCACCGGGCGCGGTGCACGGCCTGCTCGGCCCGAACGGCGCGGGCAAGACCACCGCCGTCCGCGTGCTGACCACGTTGCTGCGCCCCGACTCCGGGCACGCGTCGGTCGCCGGGTGCGACGTGCTGCGGCAGCCGGCGGACGTGCGGCAGAAGATCGGACTCGTCGGCCAGAACGCGGCCGTCGACGAGCTGCTCAGCGGACGGCAGAACCTCGTCATGTTCGGCAGGCTCTACCACCTGGGCGTGGCCGCGGCCCGGCGCAGGGCCGACGAGCTGCTCGAACGCTTCCGCCTCGCGGACACCGGCGGCAAGCCGGTCAGCAAGTACTCGGGCGGCATGCGGCGGCGCCTCGACCTCGCGGCCGGCCTGATCATGGCGCCGGCCGTGCTGTTCCTCGACGAACCGACCACCGGTCTCGACCCGCGCGGCCGCAACGACGTGTGGGACGCCGTGCGCTCGCTCGCGGCGGGCGGCACCACGGTCGTGCTGACCACGCAGTACCTGGAGGAGGCCGACCAGCTGGCCGGACGGATCTCGGTGATCGACCACGGCAGGGTCATCGCGGAGGGCACGCCGGACTCCTTGAAGCGACAGATCGGGGCGGATCGCATCGACGTCGTGGTGCGGCACACCGCCGACGTGCCCGCCGCGGCGGCTCTGCTGGCTCGGGTCGCTGGTGCGACCGCGGAGACGCTGCCCGAGCAGCGGCGGGTCAGCGCGCCGGTGCGGGACCGGATGGCCGCGCTGGCGGCGCTGGTGCCCGCGCTCACCGCGGAGGGGATCGACGCCGAGGACGTGGTGCTGCGCAGGCCGACGCTCGACGAGGTGTTCCTGCAGCTGACGGACAAGAAGGAGGTCGTGGCATGACCGCGCTGCGCTGGGCCGTCGCCGACGGCTGGACCGTCACCCTGCGAGACCTCACGCACAAGGCGAACCAGCCGGTGCAGCTGGTGATCAACCTGTTGTTCTCGGTCATGGTCCTGCTGATGTTCAGCTACCTGTTCGGCGGCGCGATGGACGTGCCGGGCGGGAACTACCAGGAGTTCCTCGTGCCCGGCGTGCTCGCGCTGACCATGGTGTTCGGCATCGAGGCGATGTTCACCGCGGTCAGCACGGACGTCAACCGCGGCGTGACGGACCGGTTCCGCTCCATGCCGATGGCACCGTCGGCCGTGGTGCTGGGCCGGTGCGCCGCGGACATGATCGACGCGGTGCTGGCGCTGACCGCGCTCGTCGCGGCAGGGCTGGCGATCGGCTGGGAGTGGCACAACGGGCTGCCGTCCGCATTGGCCGCGTTCGGCCTGCTGCTCCTGCTGCGGCTCGCGATGCTGTGGATGGGCATCTACCTCGGGCTGGTGCTGCGCAACCCGGAGGCGGTGATGGCGCTGCAGATCCTGGTGTGGCCGCTGGGTTTCCTGTCGAACGCGTTCGTCTCGCCCGGCACCATGCCTGGCTGGCTCGGCGCGATCGCCGAGTGGAACCCGTTGTCCGCCACGGCCGCCGCGACGCGTGAGCTGTTCGGCAACCCCGGCTGGGGCGGCGACAGTTCCATCCTGCTGGCCGTGGGGTGGCCGGTGCTGCTGATCGCGGTGTTCTGCCCGCTCGCGATCCGCCGCTACCGCGACCTGAGCCGCTGACCCGAGCGGATCGCCGCCCCAGCAGGAGCGTGGTCGATGCCAGTTGCCCGGCCGACGTTGCGTGACAAGCCACTAGCCGTGTTCGACAGCCAGAGCCGCGCCGCGGTGCTCGACGCGGTGGTTGGTGATGTCGAGCTGCCGCAGCGTGAAGTGCCGCAACTGCCCGAGCTGGCGCGTGGTCAGCCGGTCGCACACCCAGTCCCAGTGCAGCGACACCCAGTCGCCCGGCACCAGCTCACCCAGATATCCCAGCCCGGAGGCGGACCGCAGAGCCGACTCGACGCGCGGCGGGCCGAACGCGAGGTCGTGGCCGTCGTAGACCAGCGGGCGGGACCGCACGAGCGCCCGGTCGCCGTCCAGCGACTCGACCTGCCCCCACCGGATGCGGCACCGGTCGAGCACGGTCAACGCCGCGGTGGCCTTGCGGTCGTCCCGCAACAGCCCGACCCACGGGTAGATGCAGAACACGTGGAAGCTGTGGTGCGGCACTCCCCCGGCCAGCACGCTCTCGACCAGGTGCGGGAACTGCAGGCCGGTGCGCGGCCGGAACCGGTCCTCCATCGACGCCGCGATGTGCCCGAGCCGCAACGAGTCCAGCAACGGCGTGCCGACCCAGTAGGCCTCGACCACCCTGCGGTCCAGCGGGTCGGAGATGCCGGAACCCGAGGCGATCAGCTCGAGGTACGGCCAGGCGCCTGCGAACCCGCGCGCCAGCTCGACCAGTCCGGGATCGACCACCCCGGCCGCGCCGTACTGCAGCAGAGCCGCGCTGTCCGCCGGCCCGCAGTAGCCCAGTGAGTTCGGCGGGTACGCGTAACGCACGAAGAGCTGGGCCCCGTTCATTCCGCCGCCATGATGTTCAGCATCGCGCGTGCGTCCTCCGCTTCGGCAGGGGTCATGAGGGACAGCGCGAAACCCATGTGCACCAGCACCCAGTCACCGGACTCCGGCGGGAAGTCCAGCAGGCTCGTGTTGATCGCGCGGCGCACACCGGCGATGTCGGCCACCATCAGGTCGGGATGACCTTCGTGGGGGCCGATGATCTCGGCGGGCAGTCCGAGGCACATGCGTCACATCCTGCTGATCTGCCGGTACCGCCTGAAGTCCTTGGCCGACCGCACGAGGAACACGGTCAGCGCGGCGATGATCAGCAGCTTGAGCACCTTCACGAACACAGCTCCTCCTTCGTGGCGACGAAGCGTTGCACCGCGCGCAACGCCGGTTCGACAGCGGCCTCCACGGCAGGGCTGAGACCGAGGTGGGGCGAGGTGTCGGCCGGTTCGCAGGCCACCAGCAGCACCCGGTGCACGCTGCCGCCCAACGCGCGCAACAACCCCAGCACCTTGTCCGGGTCCAGGTCGTGCGCGTCGAGCGGTGCGGCATCCACAGTGGACACATCGACTTCGAGAACGGTGACGCTGCCCGGTTCCAGGCCGCGCGGGGAGGCGTCCACGAGCACCAGCACGTCCCAGCCGTCGAGCAGCTCGTACGCCAGGTGCACGCCGCGGATGCCGAAGTCCTTCACCCGCACGTCCTCCGGCACGTCGAGCGAGCACAGCCTGCGGGCCACCTCGCAGCCGAAACCGTCGTCCCCCAGCAGGACGTTGCCGACCCCCGCGACGAGCATCCTGGTCATACCGGCTCCACCTCGTCCGGCGCGAAGTACAGGAAACGGCCGTGCCAGCGCTGGATGTCCGAGTCCGGGTCCTCCGGGCACAGCGCCAGGTGCACGTTGCCGTCGACGTCGTGCAGGATCTCCTCGACGACGGCGAGGCGTCCGGCGAGGAACAGGTCCTGCGCGTCGGCGCGCCGCGTGCCGGGACGCATCCGCACCCGGCTGCCCTTCCGCACCGGCACCCCACCGACGACCAGCCGCGGCGAGACGGACCGGATCGCGCCGTGCAGGCGTTCCATGATCTCCGGCGACAATCCGTCCACCCGGTCGATCAACGCCGCCGCGCGCGGGTCGGTCGCGCGCGCCTCTGCCTTCTCCTCGTCGGTCAGCACGAGCGTCCGCAACGTCAGGATCTCGTCGATCTCGGTGCCGTCGAACAGCTCTCCCGGGCTCTCCGGTGCGATCTCGGGGTGGTCGGGCAGGATGATCGGCGCGGCCAGCACCATCGACCGGCACTGCGGCGGGCCGGCGAGCACGGGCCACGAACCGACGTTCGAGCACGTCGAGACCTCGAAGGACGCCCACTCCGGCGGGTCGGCCATCGACACGAACGCACCGTCCGGTACGTCGATCAACAGGTGCTGCGCGACCATCGCGAACGGCAACGCGTCGTCCCGCGTGACCAGAACCCCTTCAGCAGCAGCGACGTTCCGCACGCGCACGCGCAACTTGACCGCCTGATAGGGCCCGGCGACCCGCCACGCCCTGATCCCGACCTCGACGTCGCCGTCCACGGTGTGCACGACCTCGTCGGCCAGCGCGCCGACCACACCGGTGAACGCGTGCTCGTGCTCGACGCCGGAGTCCCAGCCGTCCGTGCGCTCCAGCCGCAGGTACCGCACGGTCACCGTCACCGACGCGGAGTCGGGCGCGTCGAGCAGGCACTCGGTGAGGCTCTCGGTGCGCTCGGACGGGTCGTCGTACGCGGGCGGCATCAGCACGCCCCACTGGAACCGCGTCCGGTTCTTCTGCGCGGACTTCCGGTACGGGTAGAGGACGTACCCCTCGTACAGGACGGCGTCCGCCACGCGCCGGGCGTGTTCCAGGAAAGTCACGGCATCCGCTCCTCCACCGAGTCGAGCAGCGCCAGCAGCGTGGCGTCCCACGTGGGCAGCGCGCGAGTGGACTTGAACCGGCGCAGAGCGTCGATGGTCTCGCGGCCGCACCGGATCCAGCCGCTGTTGGGGAAGTGCGTGTCGACCATCTGCCGCCACGTGGCGACGGGCAGCCGGAAGGAGACCTCCTTGCTCCACGGCACCTGCGTCACCTGCATCCGCCCGTCGTCGACGGCGAACACCGAGCCGCTGAACAGCAGCAGCAACGGCACCTCGCCCTCTTCGAGACCGGCGAAGTACGCGCCGGAGGCGACCTCCAGGTCGTAGCCGCACGGCACGTCCAGGTCGACGTCGCACAGGCTGCTGAACCCCGGCACCATGACCGAGACGTTCGCCAGCTGCAACGGTTTCAGCGTCTCGCCCCACCGCGACACGTCACCGAAGAGATCAGCGAGCCGCTCGGCCTCGGCGGGGGTGTACCGCCGGCGGTGCGGCTCGATCCGCAGCTGGCACCGCAGCGCGATGGCGTCGACGCGGGTGTCCGAGGTGATCCGCAGCGTCAGCACCAGGCCCGGCGCCGCGGCGTACGGGTCGACGCGCGCTCCAACGCAGTCGAAACCCAGCTCGGTCATGACGCACCCGCCCGAGCCTTGAGCCGGTCGAAGAAACCCGTGATCGCCGTGTGCGCCTCCGCACCGCCGTCGAATCCCTGCCACGTCGAGCGCACCAGCCCGACGAGCTCGTAGCAAGAGTCCACCGGCACCAGGAAGCACTCCCGTTCGTCCCTGCGCAGCAGGATCGCCTCGACGTCCGGCTCGGCCTCGCCCAGCAGGGGGTGCCCGGCGACGACCCGTTCCCACGCGGCGAGGTCCAGCAGGCACTCGGTGGCACCGGCCGGGCTCGGGTAGAACGCCTGGCCGTTCAGGACGAACACCACGCCGACCGGGATCTGCAGCTCGTCCCACTCGAACTCGGCCAGCCCTTCGTCACGCACCACGCGCTCGGGGATCGCGCGATAGCGGCCGGCGCCGCGCGCGGTGAAGAGCAGGTAGCAGGGACGGCACGCGCACATCAGCGCCCGGTGTTCCAGGTCGACGACGTGACCGTGTTCCACCGGGATGCCAGTTCCGCACATCTCGCAGCGCTCGGGTGGTGGTGGCCGGGGCGCGGGCACCGCGCCGACGAACCGTCCGAGCCCGCGGTTCACGACGCCACCGCCACCCGCAGCCCCTGCCCGTCGGACAACAGCGGCACCGGGTCGAGGTGCTGCTCCAGCCCGTCGAGCCCGGCGCCGTGCAACCGCACGTCGAACGCCGATCCGCAGCCGGGACAGGTCAGCCGCTCCCCCGCCAGCGTGCCGGTGCCGAGCGAGCCCGCGCACACCGGGCAGGTGTCGCGGTAGGCGTACAACGTGCCACGCACCGCACACGTCAGCACGGCGACGCCGTTGACCGACACGACCTCCGGCTTGCCGGTGGGCGGACCCGGTGCGGGCAGTGCGGTCCAGCCGGGCGGCGGTCCCATCCCGATCTGCAGCACGGTCTCGCGCACCACGCCCTCGACGTCGATGCCGGACAGCTCCGGTGCCGCGACCTCGATCGCGCCCTCGATCGCCATCCGCACGGTCTCCGTCGACGACGGGCAGCCGGAACAGCTGCCCTCCAGCCGCAGGTGCGCGACGCCGTCGTCGGTGACGCCGAGGTACTCGACGCCACCCGCGTGCGACCCGAGGTAGGGCCGCACCTTGTCCAGCGCGCGCTGGACGCGGGTGTCGACGTCGTCGGGGTGCAGGCCGTGCACCAGCAGCAGGCTCTCCACCAGCGGATCGGCCGTGAGCGTCCGGACGTCGACGACCTCGGCGATCCGTTCGAGGCAGTCGCCGTACAGCCCGACGAGCAGCCGGACCAGTTCCTCCGCGCGGGGCGGCAGCGAGGCGACCAGTTCCTCGATGCGCGCACCGACTTCGCGCGCGTCGGTCATGTCGCGAGCGTGACGAGACCAGCGGGCGAGTGGACCTGTTCGAGCACCTTTCCGTTGCCGAGGAACATGTGCACGCCGCACGGCAGACACGGGTCGAAGCTGCGCACCGCGCGCATGATGTCGATGCCCTTGAAGTTGTCCGGCGGGTTCTCCTCGAAGATCGGCGTGTTCTGCACCGCGTCCTCGTACGGGCCGGGCGTGCCGAACGAGTCGCGCACGCTGCCGTTCCACGGGGTCGGCGGGTACGGGTGGTAGTTCGCGATCTTGCCGTCGCGGATCACCATGTGGTGCGACAGCACGCCGCGGACGGCCTCGGTGAAGCCGCAGCTGAACGCGTTCTCCGGGACCTTGAACGGGGTCCACGTCTTCGTGCGGCCCGCGCGGATCTCCGCGAGCGCCTGCTCGACGAAGTACAGCGCGACGGCGGCCGAGTAGGCCTGGAAGTACGTGCGGGCGCGGTTGCGCTCGAGCGCGTTGCTCCACCGCGGGATCTTCCACTCGAAGCTGACCTCGGGCTTCAACGCCGTGCGCGGCAGGTTGATCTGCACGCTGTGCCCGGTCGCCTTCACGTAGCCGCAGTCGACGAGCCCGGAGAGCGCGGTCGACCACAGCCTGGCGATCGGGCCGCCACCGGTGTCGAGCGCGAGGTGGTCCGCGCCGTCGAACCAGCGCGGCGACATGGTCCAGCTGTACTTGTCGTCGAAGTCGCGCTTCTGCGGCCTGGGGATGGTGTGCTGGTTCCACGGGTGCCGCACGTCGATCGGGTTGCCCAGCTCGTCGTGCGTCACGAACACCTCGCGACCCTCCCAGTCCTCGTAGTACGAGGAGCCGAGCAGGATGCGGATGCCGAGGTTGATGTCGACGAGGCTGTTGGTGACGAGCTTCCCGTCGACGACGACGCCGGGGGTGACGAACATCTTGCGGCCCCACGACGCCATGTTGCGGTAGGTGAAGTCGCAGTGCTCCGGGTCGTTCAGGCTGCCCCAGCAGCCGAGCAGCACGCGCCGCTGGCCGACCTTCTCGTAGCCGGGCAGTGCCTCGTAGAAGAAGTCGAACAGGTCGTCGTGCATCGGAACGACGCGCTTCATGAACTCCACGTAGCGCATCAGCCGGGTCAGGTAGTCCGTGAACAGCTGCACGGTCGCGACCGTGCCGACCCCGCCGGGGTACAAAGTGGACGGATGGACGTGCCTGCCCTCCATGAGGCAGAACATCTCCCGCGTCCACCGCGACACCTGCAGCGCCTCGCGGTAGAACTCGCCCTCCAGCGGGTTGAGCGAGCGCATGATGTCACCGATGGTCTTGTACCCGTGGTCGCCCGCGTGCGGCGACTCGGTGCGGTTGGCCAGCTCCAGCACGCCGGGGTTGGTCTCGCGGACCATCTTCTCGCAGTAGTCCACGCCGACCAGGTTCTCCTGGAAGATGTTGTGGTCGAACATGTACTCGGCGGCCTCACCGAGGTTGATGATCCACTCGCCGAGGTGCGGCGGCGCCACGCCGTAGGCCATGTTCTGGTTGTAGACCGAGCACGTCGCGTGGTTGTCACCGCAGATGCCGCAGATGCGGCTGGTGATGAAGTGCGCGTCGCGCGGGTCCTTGCCCTTCATGAAGATGCTGTAGCCGCGGAAGATCGACGAGGTGCTGTGGCACTCGACGACCTCCTTCTGCTTGAAGTCGATCCGGGTGTAGATGCCGAGGCTGCCGACGATCCTGGTGATCGGGTCCCACGCCATGTCGACGGTCTGGGACTCGGGCACCGCCGAGTCGTCGGTGCGCTGGCCCTTGGTCGCGGTCATGTCGTCACCAGCTCTTCTGGTAGCCGGTTGTGAGCTCGGTGCCCTTGCGGCGCCACTTGGGTTCCTTGTCGACCTTGCGCATCGTGTAGTTGCGCAGCGCCCTGATCACGACGCCGTACGCGCCGCTCGCCGTCGACGAGACGCGTGAGCCGGGTGGCGGGTCCATGAACGGCATGAACTTGTCCGGGAAGCCGGGCATGGTGCAGGCGATGCAGATGCCGCCGACGTTCGGGCAGCCGCCGACGCCGTTGATCCAACCGCGCTTCGGCACGTTGCACTTCACGACGGGGCCCCAGCAGCCGAGCTTCACGAGGCACTTCGGCGAGCCGTACTCGTTCGCGAACTGGCCCTCCTCGTAGTACCCGCCGCGGTCGCAGCCCTCGTGCACGGTGTGCTCGAAGAGCCACCTCGGGCGCAGCGCCTCGTCCAGCGGGATCATCGGCGCCTGTCCGGCGACCTGGTACAGCAGGTAGAGGATCGTCTCGGACAGGTTGTCCGGGTGGATCGGGCAGCCGGGCACGCACACGATCGGCAGGCCCGCCTTGGACTTCCAGTCCCAGCCGAGGTAGTCGGGCACGCCCATCGCGCCGGTCGGGTTGCCCGCCATGGCGTGGATGCCGCCGTAGGTGGCGCAGGTGCCGACCGCGAGCACCGCGGTCGCCTTGGGTGTCAGCCGGTCGAGCCATTCGCTGGTCGTCATCGGCTGGCCCGTCGCCGGGTTGTTGCCGAAGCCGCACCAGTAGCCCTCGTCCTTGATGGCCTCGTTGGGGATCGAGCCCTCCACGACGAGGACGAACGGGTCGAGCTCACCCCGGTCCGCCTTGTGCCACCACTCGATGAAGTTGTCGGCGCCGGTCTCCGGCCCGCACTCGAAGTCGATCAGCGGCCAGTGGACCGCGACCTTCGGCAGACCGGGCAGCGCGCCGAGGACGATCTCCTCGATGCTGGGCTGCGTCGCCGCGGTGAGCGCGACCGAGTCGCCGTCGCAGCTCAGCCCGCCGTTCATCCAGAGGATGTGCACCACCGGTTCGGTTTCCGCGGCCATGAGTGGCCTCCTCGCGCCGCGAGAGTGGATGTCAAATTCGACGTTAGACCCGCGCTGTCTGCCCAGCAAGATGACAAAAGACCTGGTCAGAATGCATGCAGGTGCTATTTCCACTTCCGGCATTTCCGGATTTCGTGCGCTATCTTGAACGGGTGAAGTTCCTCGTTCTGTGGCGCATGGAGCTGACGCTGTTGTCGCGCGGGATGGCGGCGGCGGTCGCCCGGATGCCCGAGTACGCGGAACCGCTGGAGCGCGACGGCCGAGTGGTGGCTCGCTACCACCTCGTGGGGCAGCACGGCGGCGCGTGGATCTACGACGTGTCGTCCAACGAGGAGCTCGACCGGCTGCTCGGGATGTCGCCGGTCTACAACCTGGCCCGCTACGAGGTCCACGCGCTCGCGGAGATGAACCCACCGGATCCCGGATTGACGGAGTAGCACGACCGGCGAACACTGGCTGTGATGGGCGCCACCGGACGGGAGTTGGCGCGCGAGCGCCACTGGATCTGCGCGCAGCGGCTGCGCGACCGCCGCCGCGCACTCGGCCTGACCCAGATGGACGTCGTGACCCGGCTCGGCGGGTGCACCACCAACCGCGTGCTCAGCGAGATGGAGAACGGCCGGGGCCTCGACCTCGGCTGGCTGCCAGAGCTCGCCACCGCACTCGACTGCACCGTCACGTACCTGGTCGGTCTCACCGCCGACCCGACGCGGTGGGAGCCGGACGACCACGGTCCCGCCGCCAGGTCCAGCAGCTGGATCCTCGGCCCGGACATCCCGGACTGAACCGCACTCCCCGGAGGCCCCGATGAAGTGGCCCTCGTCCCTGCTCGCTCTCGTCCTGCTCGCCGCGTGCTCCGCGGCACCCACCCCGAGCGCGAGCGCTCCGCCGAACATCACCCTCTACACGTCGGTCACCCAGAACACCGTCGACGAGGTCGTCAACGGGTTCAAGGCAGCCAACCCCGGCGCGAACGTGGAGGTCTTCCGCGCCACCACCGGCAACCTCAACGCACGCATCGCGGGCGACCAGCGCACCGGCGGCGTGCAGGCCGACGTCATCTGGGGAACCGACCCACTGTCCATGCAGTCCTATGCGGCACAAGGGTTTCTGCGGGCGAAGCCGATCACCGCGCCGGACGGGATCCCATCGCTCGGCGTCGACCAGCTCTACGCGACGCGCGTGCTGCACGTCGTGATCGTGGCGGCCAAGGGCGTCCCCGTCGCCGACTGGCCGGACCTCGCCGGGCCCGCGGTGCAGGGCTCGGTCGCCGTGCCCGACCCGGCCGCCGCGGGGTCCGCGCTCGCCGCGCTCGGCCACTTCGGCGTCGACTACTACCGCACGCTCAAGGACAACGGCGCCGCACAGGTCGCCACGGTGCCCGAGGTGATCACCACCGTCGCCGAGGGCCGGTACAAGGCCGGGATCACGCTCGACTCCGAGGTGCGCGCGGCGATCACCAAGGGCTCACCCGTCCAGCTGGTGTGGCCGTCGTCGGGCGCGGTCGCCGTGTACAGCCCGATCGCGGCGACGACCCGTGAGCAGAACCGTTCCGGCGCCGAGAAGTTCCTGTCCTACGTGCTGTCCGCCGACGGGCAGAAGGCGATCGCCAAGACCGGCTGGCAGCCCGTGCTGCCCGGTGTCGCCGGACCGCCGAAGCCCGAGGGTGCGAAGGAGATCAATCCCGACTGGACGGAGCTGTTCGGGAAGCAGCAGGAGGTTCTGAAGCAGTACCAGGCGTTGTTCGGCAAGTGAGGACCGCGCTCGTCCTCGTGCTGCTGGCGGCGCTCGTCGGAGCGCCGCTGGTGGCACTCGCGCGGGTCGCGGGCGAACGCGGCTGGTCCGCCGCGTTCGACACGTTGACCTCGCTCGAGACCGGTACGGCGGTGCGCAACACGCTGGTGCTCGCGGTCGTGGTGACCGTGCTGGGCTGTGCCTGCGGCACGGCGGTCGCGCTGACGACGCGCGATGCCGGGCGGTGGCTGCGACTGGCGTTGCTGCTGCCGGTGCTGGTGCCGGAGTTCGTGCTCGGGTTCGGGTGGAGCCAGGCGTACGGGCCGTCCGGCTTCGCCGACGACCTGCTCGGCGTGGAGGTGCCCGGCCTGCTCGGGCCGGTCGGGATCGTGCTGGTGCTGACCGTCCACGCCGTGCCGCTCGCCTACCTCGCGGTCGCGGCCGGGCTCGCGGTGCGCGCCGAGCCGGATCTCGAACGCGCGGCGCGGGCGTCCGGCGCCGGCCCGTTCGTCGTGCTGCAGACGGTGCTGCTTCCGTTGCTGCGCCTGCCTTTGCTCGCCGCCGGCGTACTGGTGTTCGTGACGACGGTGAACAGCTTCGCGATCCCGCAGGTGCTCGGCGGCTACCCCACGATGACCACCCTGGTGTACGCGGACCTCAACCTGTCCGCCGATCCGGACGCGTTCGGTCAGCTGACCACCGTGGCGCTGGCGATGGCCGCGCTGGTGCTCGTGGTGGTGGGGCTGGCGGACACCGTGCTCGGCTCGTCCGTGGTGCGGACCGGGACTCCCGGTGCGGTTGCTGGTCGTTCTCGCCGTCACTGGTTCCTCGGTGCGTACACGGTTTTCGCCATCGGACTGCCAATGCTGGTCGTGCTGGGTGTGTCGATCACCCGCGGTCCCGGTCTGGCGCCGGTGCCCGCGAACTGGACGCTGGCGAACTACGTCACCGCGTTCGCCGGTCCGACCTGGCCCGCTCTCCTGCGTACCTTGCTGCTCGCCGTGCTGGCTGCGGCGATCCTGACCGTCCTCAGCGGACTCGTGGTGTCGCTGCGCCGGCCGGTGCTCGGGACGGTGCTGACGCTGTGCTTCGCGGTGCCCGGCTCGGCTTTGGCGGTGGGCACGCTGATCGCGTACGGCAGGCTGCTCGGCACGTCCGCGGCGATCATCCTGGTGGTGTACCTGGCGAAGCTGTGGGCGGTCGCGTACCGGCCGGTGCTCGCCGGGGTGGACCGGCTCGGCGCTGATCTCGTGCCCGCCGCGCGGTCGAGCGGGGCCCGTCCGTTCACCGCGGTGCGGACCGTGGTGCTGCCGCCTCTCTCGACGGCCCTGGCCACCGCGGCCGGGCTGGTGTTCGTGCTCGCGTCGCACGAGCTGACCATGTCGAGCATCCTGTACGGACCGGGCAGCCAGACGTTCGCCGTGGTGGTGCTCAACCAGCAGCAGCTCGGTGACGTCGGGGCGAGCGCGGCGCTGTCCGTCGTGCTGACCGCGCCGCTCGCGCTGCTGGCCGTGCTGCTCCTGCGAGGTGCGCGTGCCAGAACGTCCTGACCTCGCGACCGGACCGGCGCCCGCACTTGCCTGCCGTGACCTCGTGCTCGGCCACGGGTCGGCACCCGTGCTGTCCGGCCTGAACCTGACGTTGCCGCCGGGCCGCACGCTCGCGCTGCTCGGGCCGTCCGGCTCGGGCAAGACGACCCTGCTGCACGCGATCGCCGGGTTCGTGACGCCGATGTCCGGCTCGGTGCTGCTCGGCGGGCGCGACGTGCACGGGGTGCCGCCCGAGCGGCGCGCGGTGGGCGTGGTGTTCCAGAGCTGCGCGCTGTGGCCGCACCTCACCGTCCTCGACACCGTCGCCTACCCGCTGCGCCGGGCGGGCGCGTCTGGCGGGGTGGCTCGTGATCAGGCCGCGGAGTTGTTGTCCCGCTTGAAGATCTCCTCGTTGGCGGCGCGCAAGCCTGCCGAGCTGTCCGGTGGCGAGCAGCAACGGGTGGCGCTCGCACGGGCGCTGGCGCGCAGGCCGGACGTGTTCCTGTTCGACGAGCCGACCGCGCACCTCGACGCCCACCTGCGGACCGTCGTGCTGGACGAGATCGCGCGGCAACGCGGCGAGGGCGGTGCGGCCGCGGTCTACGCGACGCACGACGCGACCGAGGCGCTGGCGATCGCCGACCTCGTCGCCGTGCTGCACGGCGGCGGGCTCGCCCAGCTGGGGACACCGGAGGAGGTCTACGCGGCGCCGGTCGACGAACAAGTGGCTCGGCTGACCGGCCCGGTGTCGGTGTTCGACGGCGCGCTGGTGCGGCCGGACTGGGCGTGCCTCGGCGGTCCGCTCACCGCCACGGTGGCCGAGGTGAGGTTCCGCGGCCCGCACACCGACTACCTGCTGAGCACCCCGCGCGGCTGCGTGCTGGTCCGTTCCGCCGGGCCGCCGGAACACGAACCGGGCGCTTCGGTCGGCTGGACCTTGTCACGCCGGGTTACGCTGAGCCCAGAGGTGCGTTGACGTGCACGAACTCTCGATCATGAGCAGCGTCGTGGACACCGTGCGCGAGCGGGTCCCCGATGCCACGGTGACCTGCGTGCGGATGGAGATCGGGAAGCTCTCCGGTGTGCTCGTCGACTCGGTCCTGTTCTGCTTCGACGTCGTCGTCGCGGGAACGAACCTCGAAGGCGCGTCGCTCGACATCAGCTCGCCACCCGGCCGTGCCCGCTGCCGGGCGTGCGGATCCTCGTTCGACCTGGACGACCTGATCTTCCTCTGCTCGTGCGGCAGCGCCGACGTCCAGGTGCTGTCCGGACGGGAACTGCGGATCACATCGGTGGAGGTGGCCTGACATGTGCGCGACCTGCGGCTGCTCGGAGGAGACTCACACGGTCGTTCTCGAACAGGACGTGCTGGCCAAGAACAACCACCTGGCCGAGCACAACCGCGCCTGGCTCGCGGCCAGGAACGTGCTGGCGCTCAACATCATGAGCTCGCCGGGCGCGGGCAAGACGACGTTGCTCGAACGCACGATCCGCTCGCTCGGCGGCGCGCCGGTCATCTCGGTGATCGAGGGCGACCAGGAGACCCGGTTCGACGCGGACCGCATCCGCACGACCGGCTGCGAGGTGGTGCAGATCAACACCGGCGCCGGCTGCCACCTCGACGCGTCGATGGTCCACAACGGACTGCACGAGCTCGACCCGCCGCGCGACTCGATCGTGCTGGTGGAGAACGTCGGCAACCTGGTGTGCCCGGCGCTGTTCGACCTCGGCGAGTCGTACCGGGTGGTGATCACGTCGGTCACCGAGGGCGCGGACAAGCCGCGCAAGTACCCGCACATGTTCGTCGTCGCGGACCTGGTGCTGCTGAACAAGGTGGACCTGTTGCCGCACGTGGACTTCGACGTCGACCGGTTCGTCTCGGACGCGCGGATGGTGCGTCCCGACGTGACCGTGCTGCCGCTGTCCGCGACGGTGGGGACCGGTGTGGACGCATGGCTGGACTGGTTGCGGGACAAGTGTGCGCGGGTGTGTGCGCCGGCTGTCTAGGCTCGCCCGATGGGTGTCACCTGGGGCGTTGTCGCCTACCCCGAAAACCACGACCGCGACGAGCTGATCTCCGCCTGGAAGGAGCTCGGCCGGTACGCGACCGACGACTACGAACTGAACATCGTGCACGGCACCGACGTGGTCTCCTTCCACGCCGAGGAGACCGGCGAGGTGACCGTGGCCGCGACCACCGCGTGGCCCGGCCTGCTGACGCGGCTCAACGGGCTGTCCTGCGGTGACGGCTCGTACGACCAGTTCGAGCAGCTCTTCGACGGCTATGAGCTCTTCGTGCCGTACTACGTGCACGACCCCAAGATCGTCGCACCCGGATCGGTGGCGGACGGCCTGCGCAGCGCGTCGATCGACGACCTGTACGGCTCCGTGGGCTGGACGGCGAAGAACTCCGAGGACCTCGACCTGGCCCGCCTGGCCGGAGAGTTGCGGGCCGCCGCACTGCTGGCCGACGAGTACCGCATGATGATCAGGGTCAACTTCTAGGGCACCAGAACGGCGCGGCCGAGAACCTTGCCCTCCGCCACCTCGTGCATCGCCTGCTCGACGTCGTCGAGCGGGAAGCACGTCGTCTCCAGCCGGACCCGGTCGCGCCGCACCAGCTCGACGAGGTCGACGAGGTCGGTGTGCGAGCCGATCTGGTTGCCCTGCACGGTGAGCTCGCGGTTGATCATGTCGAGGTGGTCGAGCCGCACTCCCCCGCCGTAGCCGACGATCGAGTACAGCCCGCCCTTGCGCAACACGTCCATCGCCCGCTGCGGCACGTCCCCTTCGCCGACCAGGTCGAGCACGACGTCCGCTTCGAGCCCGTCCAGCGATGATGCTGTCCGGTCGGGTCCGAACTCCTCGGCCCAGCGCAACCGCTCCTCGCTGGTGTCGACGACCACGACCTCCGCGCTGGTGTACTCGCGCAGCAACTGGATCGCGAGGTGCCCGAGCCCGCCGAACCCGATCACCACCACGGTCGCGCCGGGCCGCGTGAACGGCACCAGCCGCTTGACCGCGTGGATCGCCGTGAGCCCGGCGTCCGCGTGCGGCGCGAGTCGCGTCGGGTTCGTGCCGTCGGGCAGCTTGACGAGTGCCCGCGCCGTGGTGCGCATCAGCTCGGCGTAGCCGCCGTCCCACCCGTCCACGCCGGGGAACCGCCAGCTCCCGCAGTGCATGTCGTTGCCCGACCGGCAACCCGCGCAGTGCCCGCAGGTGACGGCCGGGTGCACGATCACCGGGTCGCCCGGCCGGACCGTGGTCACCGCCGGACCCACCTCGTGCACCCAGCCCGCGTTCTCGTGGCCCAGCGTGTACGGCAGATCCGGCGTGAACGCCTCCGCCAGCTCGCCCTGGAGTATGTGCAGGTCGGTGCGGCAGATCCCGGCGCCCGCGATGCGCACCACCACGTCGTCCGGCGCCTCGATCTCGGGCTCCGGGACGTCGGTGACGCGCACGGGCTCGTGGTACGCCACAACCTGAACCGCTCGCATCACGCCATGGTAAGCGCTTTCCGCAGGCCTGTGGTGAAGCCGTTCAGACGGCCAGGGCGTCCCGCACCTTGCCCACCACTTCGTCCTCGGTCTCGGCCAGGTGACCGTCGGCCTCGGCCACCTCGCGGCAGATCGCGAGCACGGCGCCGGGGAACGTCGCGGCCTCCTCGGGCGACTTGGCGACCAGGATCTTCATCGAGCGCCGCAGCGCCTCGAGCACGCGCTCCTCGAGCTGGGCCTCCGTGCCCTCCGGCAGCTTCACGCGGGAGCTGCCCAGCACCTCGCGCAGGTCGCGCGAGAGGTTGACCATCGCCCTGATCCCGGCGAACCGCTCCTCGACCACCGGCCCAGGATCAGCGTGGGACACCAGCACCATCGCGCCGTAGACGGCCGTGCGCAGCGTCCGGCATTCCTCGTCGGAGTAGAAAATCATGCCGCCACCCTAATTCGTGCCCAGCTCATGCCCGCTCGGCTACCTCTTTCAGACGCGCGAGGGTGCTCTCGATGTTGCGCTGGTTCTCGTGGGCCCGGTCACGCACCCCCGTCGCCAGCACGGTCAACGGGCGCAGCCACGCCGCGCGGCGGTCCCACGTGCTCTCCGTGACGCGGCAGCCGGAGCCGGTGGGTTCGATGTCGTACTGCCAGCGCGACACCCGCAGCCCGAGCGCCGAGACCTCGAAGCCGAACCTGTCCGGCCAGGCGTCCGTGACCGTCGAGACCGTGCTCCACCGCAGCACGCCGCGCCGGTTCGAGCCGCGGAACCGGGCGCCGACGCGCGGTCCGTCCGCACCGCCGAGCCAGCGGCCCCTGGTGTACTCCGTCGCGAGTGAAGCCATGCCTGAGAGGTCGCTGACCAGCGCGTACACCTGTGATGCCGGAGCGGAGACCTCGATGTGCGCCTGCGCGGAGGGCGTGTCCATGCCCGGCAATCTAGTACGGTCGAAGATCATGGACCTGTCCGGACGAACCGTGCTGGTCACCGGTGCCAGCGGGAACATCGGTCACGGCATCGCGCGCCGGTTCGCCGAAGCCGGGGCGGCGGTGGTCGCGCACCACTTCGGGGGCTCGGTCGACAGCCTCGTCCACGAGATCAGGGCGGCGGGCGGCCAGGCCGCGGCGATCTCGGCCGACCTCACCGACGAGAACGACTGCGCCCGGATGGTCGACGAGGCGACAGCGTGGCGGGGCGGGCTCGACGCACTCGTCAACAACGCGGGCGTGCAGCCCGTCCAACCACTGGCCGACATGACGGCCGAGCAGTGGCGCGAGGTCGTCGACACCAACCTGACCAGCGCCTTCGCCTGCACGCAGGCCGCCGCGACAGTGATGCGGGAACGCGGTGGCTCGATCACCCACATCGCGTCGATCGAAGGCACCCGGCCGGCGCCGGGCCACGCGCACTACAGCGCGTCCAAGGCGGCGCTGATCATGCACGCCCGGTCGGCCGCACTGGAGTACGGGCGGTTCGGCATCAGGGTCAACACGGTCTCCCCCGGCCTGATCAGCCGTCCCGCCATCGAGCACGACTGGCCGGACGGGGTGCGCCGCTGGCAGGAGGCCGCGCCGCTCACCAGGCTCGGCACCCCGGAGGACGTGGGCAACGCCTGCGTCTTCCTCGCCTCCGGGCACGCCGCGTGGATCACGGGACACGACCTCGTCGTCGACGGCGGCGTCAGCGCCCGCCCGACCTGGTGACGGTCAGCGGCCGAGCGCCTTCACCAACTCGCTCTTCGTCATCTTCGAGCGGCCCTTGATGTTCCGCTTGCGAGCCTCGTTGTAGAGCTGGTCGCGGGTGGGCCCCTTGGGCCCCTGCTTGCCGGACCGCAGGCCACCGCGGCGCTGCGGCGACATGTCCTCGGTCGACGTCCGGCTCGCTTCCTTGGCCTCGCCGCTCTGCGCGCGGTTCTTGTTCACCGTCCGCGCGGCGATCTCCTCGGCGCGGTCCTCGCCGGCGCCGCGCTTCTTCGCCGACGACTTGATGTGCTTGTACTGCCGTTCACGCTTGTCGCTCCACTGCTGCTGCGGCACGAACGCCACCTCCCGGTCGCGAGCCCACACCTCCGGCAACAGTCGCGTACCCGAGCGGCAGCGGCAGCAAACCGGACGGCTCCCAGGCCCCGAGCAGCCGCGCGAACTGCGCGCTGTTCCGGTCGGCCACGGTGATCCCGAACCGGCTGAACAGTCGCGCGAGCTGCTGCCGTTGCACCGGGGAGAGCCGCTCACCCGACACGTGCGAGGCGGCGAGCAGGCTCCCCGGTGCACAGCGCGCCCGGTACTCGGTGATGGCGGAGGTGGGGTCGGGCACGTGGTGCAGCACCGCGCCCATGAGCAGCCCGACCGGCTCGTCGGGGTCGATCAGCCAGTGCCGCATCACCGCGCCGACGTCGCGCAGGTCGGCCTGGACGGCGTCGGCGATCAGCTGGTTCCGGATGTGCAGCCGGTTGCACTCCACGACGACCGGATCGGTGTCCACGTAGAGAACCCGGCACGTGGGGGCGATCTCGTGCGTCGCGATCACCGAGGGCACGCCGCAGCCGAGGTCGATGATCTGACGCACCCCGGCGGCGACCATGCGCAGCACGGCCTCCCGGACGAACGACCGGCTCGCCCGCGCCCACGTCCGGGCCTGCGGAGCGATCTTCAGGATGCGCGTGGCCACGACCCGGTCGAGCGCGAAGTTGTAGCCACCGCCGAGCAGGTGGTCGTAGACACCGGCCGTCAGCACCGAGTCCAGCGCGGTGGTCATTCCGATGCCACCGCCAGCTTGGTCGCGACGATCACGGCCGACCAGGACGGCAGCACGCAGTACGGCCGCGGCATCTCGACCCACCGCCACGCGTCGTTCTCGCAGCCGGACGGGATGACCACCTGGCCGCCCCTCGGGACCAGCTGAACGCGTGCGCTGCGCAGCGCGGCGGGGAGCAGCGGACGGGCCGCGTGCAGGGTGAGGAACGTGTACCACCGGCCGCCGGGCACCGTCGCCACAGGTCCGGCCAGCAGTGCGATGCGGAGCTGCGCGAGCACGACCACGCCGATGCGGGCCGGCATGGTGATCGCGTCGACGTCCCGTCCGACCGGCATGACGAGCCGCTGGTTGCCCACGTCCAGCGACACCCGCCAGCCGAGGGTCTCCTCGTACCAGGACTTCGCGTCGGACAGCTCTCGCAGCGAGTCGAGCTGCGAAGTGACGTTCATGAGAGACGGCCTCCCGCCGAAAGGCAAAGGGGGCCGACCCGCGCCGCACCCGGAGCGGGGGTAACCGGTGCGGCACGGGTCGGCAGGTGCGGTGCCGGAGCTTGCCCACGGACTGCGACACCGAAGACTTCGTGCGGTACCGACTCTGGCCCCGCCGGATGCGCGAAACATCCGTCCGGTGACGTAGACGCGAACGGGAGACGTACGCGTTTTCAGCGGGGGCGACGTACGAACGCCAGCAGCGTCACGCCCAGAACGCACATGGTCAGGCTGATCGCGTACGTGTAGCGGAAACCCACCGCCTGGGCCACGCCGAGCAGCGGCCCTGCGAGCATGCCGCCCGCGGTGGCGGTGTTGCTGAACAGCGTCGACGCGTGCCCCGGCCGCGTCGGCTCGAGGCTCTGGAAGTACGAGATGCCGACGCCCATCACGGCCGAGATCGCCGCCGCGTGCAGCAGCTGCGCGCCCGCGACCTGCCAGATCCCGGTCGTCGTCAGCATGGTCGCGTGGTAGGTGATCGCGACGGCCGCACCGGCCAGCACGATCAGGTGCAGGTCCTTGCGCGTCGCGAGCGCACCCAGCCACAGCATCAGCGGGATCTCCAGTGCCGCGCACAGCCCGAGCACCAGTCCCGCGTCGCCCGCGGTGCCGTGCAGCTCGGTCGTGACGAACAGCGGGAGCCCGGACACCGCCAGGCCGGTCGCGCCCTGGAGCAGCACGAACGCCGCGACCACCTGCGGGATCCGCTGCCCGCGCACCGGTGCGTCGTCCTGCGGCGCGGCCTCCACGGCGACCGTGGACGGCAGCAGCAGCGACAGTCCCGCGACCACCACGTACAGCACGGCCGTGCTGACGTAGAGACCGGTGAACCCCCACGTGGCGACCAGCAGCGCGGCCACCGGCGGTCCCGCGACCCAGGCCACCGAGAACAGCGTCCGCAGGCTGCTGATCACGAACGGACCGCTGCGTTCGAGCCCGCGCGCGTACGCGAAGATCATCGGCATCAGCGAGCTCGCGACGGCGACGAACGTCGCGGAGGCGCCGAGCAGGAACCAGTAGTCGCGCAGCACCGCGAAGAGCGCGGCACCCGCCGCACCCGCCAGCCCGCCGATGACCATCAGCGTGCGCCGTTGCATCCGGGTGTCGGACAGTCTGCCGACCACCGTGCTGGCGACCACCGACGCGACCGGCGTGATCAGCATGAACGTGCCGAGCGCCAGCGGCGACACCCCCACCTCGGTGGTGAGGAAGAGCGAGCCGAACGGCATCGCGAACGCGGTGGAGACGCCGACCGCCACGCTCACCGCCCCGAGCAGGAGCACCGGCTTGGCACCAGTGGAGGCGCGAGTGATGGTCACCCGCGCATCGTGCGTCCTCGTGGCGGTTGTTTGAAAACGGTTTCTCAAGATACGGGCTGAGGCGCGGAAGGCTCAGTTTCTGTCAACACTGAAACTATCGAGCTGACTGTAGCTGCGGGATGCTCGTCGGCGGCGCTGTCGCCCATGCGGGTGGAGTTCCACTGTGGACCGTCCTGGCCGGACTTCTCGTCGGCCGACCGCGTTGCTGGCGGTGCTCGGCGTCGCCTGGTGGCTCCGGCACAGACGGAATCCCAGATCCTGAGAGGTGGTCAGGACCTGTTCGCCGACTGCTTATCGTGCTCACACCCCCAGATCAAGGCAGGTAACCGTTGTCCGCTCCAGTCGCGCAGTCCGTGCCTGCCGCGATCCTGCGCATGCTGCGCCGGGACCGCTGGGCGCTCGCGGGCGCCGTCACGGTGACCGTCATCGGGTTCGTCGCGGTCTTCGCGACCCTGCTGACGACGATCGCGGGCCACGACCCGTACACCTACGACTCGGCCGCGCTCGACCCGGCGACCGGCCAACCGGCCGGTGTGCTCGGCGGCATCAGCGGCGACCACTGGTTCGGCGTGGAGCCGCTGACGGGGCGCGACCTGTTCGCCATCGTGGTGCACGGCACGCGCACGTCGTTCTTCATCGGTATCGCGTCCACTGTGGTCTCCGTGGTGCTGGGCGTGCTGGTGGGCGCGGCGGCCGGCTACCTCGGCGGGTGGACCGACCGGATCGTCACGTGGGCGGTCGACGTGTTCCTCGGGTTCCCCTACCTGGTGTTCATGATCGCGATCAGCATGGTGGCGCCGCCGGAGATCCCCAAGCCGCTGCTGCTGATCGTGGTCATCGGCTTCTTCGGCTGGCCCGGCATCGCGCGCATCGTGCGGGCGCAGACGCTCACGCTCAAGCAGCGCAACTTCGTCGCCGCCGCCCGCACGCTCGGCGCGGGTCCGTGGCACGTGTTCCGCACCGAGCTGCTGCCGAACCTGTGGGCGCCGATCATCGTGGTGGCGACGTTGTCCGTGCCCAGCAGGATCGGCCTGGAGGCGGCGCTGTCGTTCCTCGGCGTCGGCGTGCCGGTGCCGACGCCCAGCTGGGGCCGTTCGATCTCCGAGGCGATCCAGTGGGTCGGCACCGACCCGATGCTGCTGATCTTCCCCGGCCTGGCGCTGTTCCTGACGACGTGGGGGTTCAACGTGTTCGGCGACGGGCTGCGCGACGCGCTCGACCCCAAGTCCGGGGTCCGCTGATGCTCAGACTGATCGCGCAGCGCATCGGCGGGATGCTGCTGGTGCTGCTCATCGTGGCGTTCTGCACGTTCGCCGTGTTCTACCTCGTGCCGTCGGATCCGGCACAGCTCGCCTGCGGACGGCCGTGCACCGAGCAGAACCTCGCGCTGGCGCGGGAGTTCATGGGCATGGACTCCCCGTGGTGGCGGCAGTTCACCGACTTCCTCGTGGGCGTCGCCGCGGGCCGCACGTTCGGCTCCGGCGCGACCGCGATCCACTGCGCCGCACCGTGCTTCGGCTACTCGTTCCAGCAGAACACCGACGTGGTCACGCTGATCGCCGAACGCGTGCCGGTGACGTTCTCGCTCGCGATCGGCGCGGCGGTGCTGTGGCTGGTGTTCGGCATCGGGCTCGGCGTGCTGGCGGCGTTGCGGCGCGGCACCGCGTTCGACCGGATCGCGCTCGCCGCGTCCGTCGCCGGCGTGTCCGCACCGGTGTACCTGGTGGGCCTGCTGGGGATCCTGGTGTTCGGCTTCACGCTGGACGTGGTCCCGGTCGGCGGGTACGTGCCGTTCAGCGAGAGCCCGGTCGACTGGGCGTGGCGGCTGGTCATGCCGTGGATCGTGCTCGCGTTCCTGCACGCCGCGTTCTACGTGCGGCTGGTGCGATCGCAGATGCTCGAGACGCTGAACGAGGACTTCATCCGCACGGCGCGCGCCAAGGGGCTGTCCGAGTCGAAGGTCGTCGGCAAGCACGCGCTGCGCAACGTGCTGCTGCCGGTGGTGACGCTCGTCGGCATCGACCTCGGCGGCCTGCTCGGCGGTGCGGTGATCACCGAGTCCGTGTTCAGCCTGCCGGGTCTCGGCGGGCTGCTGATCAACGCGGTGCACAGCCGCGACCTGCCGCTCGTGCTGGGCTGCACCTTGTTCGCAGGCTTCCTGGTCGTCGTCGCGAACGCGCTCGTCGACCTGTGCTACGGCGTGCTCGATCCCCGAGCACGTCTCACCTGAGGGGAGAGATCCGGTGTTGCACAAGAGACTTCTCGCCGTGGCGCTCGCGGCCGTCGCCGTGACGGCGTGCGGTGCGAACGACCCGAAGCCGGGAACCGGTCAGGGCCAGCAGGCCGCGGCAGGCGGCACGCTGTACATCCTGAACCAGGGCCAGACGCAGAACTTCGACCCGGCGAAGAGCCAGAGCCTCGCGATCACCTCGCTCGGACTCGTGCACCGCAGGCTCACCGGCTGGCTCAACGCCGAGGGCAAGCAGACCGAGGTCGTCCCGGACCTCGCGGACACCGGCAAGGCGTCCAACGACGGCAAGACGTGGACGTTCACGCTCAAGGACGGCCAGAAGTTCCACGACGGCTCGCCCATCACGTCCGCTGACGTGAAGTGGGGCGTCGAGCGCACGTTCGCGCCCGCGTTCTCCGGTGGTCTCGGCTACCACAAGCAGCTGCTCGTCGGCGGTGCCGAGTACCGCGGCCCGTTCGAGGGCAAAGAGCTCGACTCCGTCAAGACGCCCGACGCGAAGACCATCGTGTTCGAGCTGAACCGTCCGTACGGCGACTGGCCGTGGATCGCGAGCACCCCCGCGTTCGCGCCGGTGCCGAAGGGCAAGGGAGCCGAGCCGGACTACAGCGAACACCCGTTCGCGTCCGGCCCCTTCCAGGTCGCCAAGTACCAGAAGGGCGTCGAGGCGCGGCTCTCACGCAACCCGAACTGGGACAAGGCTTCCGACACGATCCGCGCCGGGCTGCCCGAGCAGGTCGTGATCCAGCTGGGCCAGGAGGCGTCGGTCGTCTCGCAGCGGCTGGCCGCGGACTCCGGCGACGACAAGTTCGCGTTCGGCTCGTCGTTCGTCTCCCCCGCGCAGCTGGCGCAACTGCAGAACAACGCGTCGGCCAAGCAGCGGGTCGTGACGTCGAAGTCCGGTGCGCTGGCCTTCCTCGCGCTGAACACGCAGAAGCTGACGAACCCCAAGGTGCGGCAGGCGTTCCAGTACGCCGTGGACAAGGCGCAGTACCAGATCGCATCCGCGGGCAACGCGCAGCTGGCCGGTGACACGGCGAGCACGCTGATCACCCAGGGCATCGTCGGGCGCGAGCAGTTCAACCTGTACGAGGCGCCGCCGAACGGCGACCAGGAGAAGGCGAAGAAGCTGCTCGCCGACGCCGGGTTCCCGAACGGGCTGGAGAACCTGGACTTCCTGGTGTCCACGGACAACAACTACCCGGAGAAGGCACAGGCACTGCAGGCGGCGCTGCTGAAGGCAGGAATCAAGACGAACATCAGGACGCTCGACGACGACGCCTACCGCGCCGAGATCACCGCCGCGGACGCGAAGTACGACCTGACGCTCGCCTCGTGGCAGCCGGACTTCCCCAGCGCCAACGCGAACATCCAGCCGCTCTTCGCGACGTCGGAGATCGGTGGCGGCGGCTACAACAGCGCGCGGTACTCGAACCCCGAGGTGGACGAGCTGATCGAGGAGGCGCAGGCCACCGTCGACCCCGCCGAGGCGGGCAAGAAGTGGGCGGCGCTGGACCGCAAGATCCTCGAGGACTCCCCCGTGGTCCCGCTGATCTACACGCGCAACTCGTTCCTGCGCGGCTCGAAGGTCGGCAACTTCTTCATCGCCGACTTCCCCGCGTACCCGAACTACCTCCAGGTCGGTATCACCCCGTGAGTCTGCTGTCCGTGGAGTCCGTCTCGGTGGACTTCGGAGCCACCCCGGCGGTCAGGGACGTCTCGTTCTCCCTGACCGCCGGGGAGGTGCTCGCCGTCGTCGGCGAGTCGGGTTCCGGCAAGACCGTGACCGCGATGTCGTTGCTGGGCCTGTTGCCCGGCACGGCATCCGTGCGCGGCAAGGCCTTCCTGAACGGCCGCGACCTGTACTCGTTGTCCCCCACCGAGCTGCGTTCGGTGCGGGGCAACGAGGTCGGGCTGGTGTTCCAGGAGCCGATGAGCGCGCTGAACCCGGTGTTCACGGTCGGCGACCAGATCGTGGAAGCCGTGCGCGCACACCGGTCCTGTTCCAAGTCCGAAGCCCGTGCACGGGCTCATGAGCTGCTCGGCCTGGTCGGGCTGCCGGTGGCGCGGTTCAGGGCGTACCCGCACGAGATGTCCGGTGGGCAGCTGCAGCGCGTGGTGATCGCGATGGCCGTGGCGAACGAGCCGTCGCTGCTGATCGCGGACGAGCCCACGACCGCGCTGGACGTCACGGTGCAGGCCGAGATCCTGGCGCTGCTGCGCGACCTGCGGGGCCGCCTGGACGCGGCGATCCTGCTGATCACGCACGACATGGGCGTGGTGGCGGACATCGCGGACCGGGTCGTGGTGATGCACGACGGGCGCGTGGTCGAGCAGGGTCCGGTCTTCGAGATCTTCGCTTCGCCGCAGGAGGAGTACACGCGGCAGCTGCTCGCGTCGGTCATCTCGCTCGGGTCGGCCGCCCGTCCCGCGCGGGTGGTCGACACGCCGGTGCTGCGACTCGACTCCCTTTCGGTGCACTACAAGAAGTTCCGCGCGGTCGACGACGTGAGCCTGGAGATCGGGCGGGGCGAGGTGCTCGGCCTGGTCGGTGAGTCCGGGTCAGGGAAGAGCACCATCGCCGGGGCGATCACCGGGCTCGTGCCTTCCTACGACGGCACGATCACGTTGTCCGGGCAGGACATCTCGTCGTTGCGCGGCTCTTCGCTGAAGAAGGTGCGCGGACGGATCGGCCTGGTGTTCCAGGATCCGCTGTCGTCGTTGAACCCGCGCGCCACGATCGCGCGCAGCATCGCGCAACCACTGCTGCTGCACACGTCGTTGCGCGGCTCGGCGCTCGACCAGCGCGTCGACGCGCTGCTGGACGCCGTGCAGTTGTCGGCCGCGCTGCGGTCGCGGTACCCGCACGAGCTGTCGGGCGGGCAGCGGCAGCGGGTGGGCATCGCGCGGGCGATCGCGCTCGACCCCGACCTGCTGATCGCGGACGAGCCCACCTCCGCGCTGGACGTGTCCGTGCAGGCCCGGATCCTCGACCTGTTCCGGTCGTTGCAGGAGTCGCTGAAGTTCGCCTGCCTGTTCATCAGCCACGACCTGGCGGTCGTCGAACAGCTGGCCGACCGGGTGGCGGTGCTGCACTCGGGCCGCGTCGTCGAGCAGGGCACGCACGTGTTCTCCGCGCCGGCAGATCCGTACACGCAACGCCTGGTCGCGGCGGCTCCGGTGGCCGATCCGGTGGTCCAGCGGGCCAGACGCTCCTGATTTTGTCGGTGCTCGTCGGCACAATCATCCCCATGACCCGACCCGCACTCGACCTGAGCACGTTCGCCCGCACACTCGGCGTGAGCCCGTCCGGTGGCAGACAGCCGGCCGCCTGGCAGGCGCACCGCGCGCTCCCCCGCCCATGAAGGCGAACTGGGCGGGCAACGTGGAATATTCGGCAGCTCGGTACTCGTCGCCCTCGTCCCTGGCGGAGCTGCAGTCGGTCGTCGCGTCGTCGGATCACGTGCACGCGGTCGGCGCAGGCCACTCGTTCAGCCGGATCGCCGACACCACGGGCACGTTGATCTCACTGGACCGCATGCCCCGTGTGTTCTCGGTGGGGTCGACGGTGCGGGTGGACGCGGGCATGAGGCTGGCGAAGCTGGCCGCCCTGCTCGACGCCTCGGATCTGGCGCTGCACAGCATGCCGTCGCTGCCGCACATCACCGTGGCGGGCGCGGTGACGACGGCGACCCACGGCTCGGGCGACACCTGCGGTTCGCTGGCGAGCGCGGTCCGTTCGCTGGAGCTCGTGACGGCGACGGGCGACGTGGTGACGGTGTCCGGTGCGGACCTCGCGGGCACCGTGGTGTCGCTGGGCGGCCTGGGCGTGATCGTGAGCGTGTCCTTGGAGGTGCTGCCTGCTTTCCAGGTGTCGCAACAGGTGTGGGAAGGCGTGCCGTGGGAGACCCTGGTGTCCGACCTGGACGCCGTCTTCGCCAGCGCCTACAGCGTCAGCGCTTTCGTGTCCTGGCCGGACTCCGTCTCCGTGTGGGCGAAGAGCCGGGTCGGTGCTCCGCCTGCCGACCTGTCGTGGACGGGCGGCAGGCCCGCTCCCGGTCCACGCCACCCGGTGCCGACCCAGTCGGCCGAGCACTGCACCCAGCAGGGCGGCGTGCCGGGTCCGTGGCACGAGCGCCTGCCGCACTTCCGCGCCGAGTTCACGCCGAGCGTGGGCGCCGAACTCCAGACCGAGTACTTCGTGCCCCGCTCCCGCGCGGCAGCGGCTTTGACCGCTCTGTCGGCGTTGTCGCCGTAGTTCGCACCGCTGGTGCAGGCCTGCGAAGTCCGCACGGTAGCCGCGGACTCGTACTGGCTGAGCCCCTCTTTCGACACCGACAGCCTGGCCGTCCACTTCACCTGGACCGCGGACACGGCAGCCGTGCGAGCGGTGCTCCCGGAGGTCGAGGCCGCCCTGTCCCCGCGCCCGCACTGGGCGAAGCTGTCCGAGATCCCGCCCGCCACCTTGGCCGAGCGCTATCCGGCCTGGTCTCGGTTCGCTGACCTCCTGTCGGCCTACGACCCCGAGGGGAAGTTCCGCAATGCCGCTCTGACCCACTACTTCCCGCTCGGCTGACCGGCTGCCCAAGGTCCGGCCTCGGTGGTCACCGGCCGCCCGCTCCGCCACGACTCCGCGATCGCCAACGACAGGAGGTGGTCCTGACACGCCTCAGCCAACGGATAGAGCGGCGGCCCGCCGTCCACCCACGCGGCCATGAGGTCGAGACACCGCGCGATGGCGATCTCCTCGTCCGACAGCCGCGCCGGGAAGTACGGGTTGCGCCACACCACGGCCCCGTCGACCGTCAGGGCGTCCAGCGCGAACCCCTCCAGGTTGCTGCCGATGCCCGTCTGCCGGCGTTCGATCCGGCTGCGCACGGGTGTCCGCGCGTCGGCCATGCGCACGACCTCGTCGTCGACGATCTCGCCGTGCGTGCCGCGCAGCACGTGCCGGTGCGAGCGGAGCGGGTGCCACCACTGGCCGTCGGTGAAGTCGTACGAGCCGACCCGGTCGCCGAACGAGAGCGTCGCGACGGTGCGGTGCGCGGTGACCAGTTCGGGCTCGGGCCAGCCTGAGCGGTCCGGGCCGCGCAGCAGGGACTCGGTGAAGCGCTGCGCGACGACGGTCGCCGGCGTGAAGCCGACGTCCAGCCAGGAGCGCAGCAGCGCGACCGCGTGGTAGTCGTGCGTCGACGACACGGAAGCGCTGGTCGCGGTGCCGATCAGCCGCGCCAGGTCCCGGCGCACCGAGTGCAGTGGTTGCAGCGGGTACTGCTCGGCGACCTGCACCAACCCGGACGCGCCGACCGAGTCCCACAGGGCGAACAGGCCGGGCACGTCCGCGGCGGGCGGCGTCTCGGACAGCACCGGCATGCCGTGCGCGACCAGTTCCTCGATGACACCGGGGTTGGCGTCGCGCGGCACGGACGTCACCACGAACGCCGGTGCGGCGGCGACCAGCTCGGCCGCGGTCCGGTAGGTCGGCACGCCCCACCGCGCGGTGATCTCGTCGCCCCGCGCGGCGTCGCGCGTGACCACGCCGACCACCCGGAAGCGGTCGGGCAGCACGCGGGCCAGCTCCAGGTAGAAGTCCGCGCGCCAGCCTCGTCCGATGATGCCGAAGTCGGTCATGGGCACATTGTGTCGCGGAGCACAGGCGCCATCAGCGAGCGACAGCGCTACAGTGTTCAGAAGTTTGTGAAACTTCCGATGGGGGAGCGCAGTGGAGAAGGTTCATTTCACCGAGGAGAAAGCGACCATGCTGGCCACGCTGTACGGCCGCGCGCTGGACAACCGGTCGCCCGACCCGGTGCTCGGCGACCAGGCGGCGGACGACGCGGTCCGGCGGATCGACTACGACTTCGGCAAGCTCGGGGTGGATCAGAACCTCGCGATGGCCGTGGTGCTCCGGGCCAAGCCGATGGACGCGTGGGCCGCCGAGTTCCTGCGCGCCAACCCGGACGCGGTCGTCGTGCACATGGGCTGCGGCATGGACAGCCGGGTGTTCCGGCTCGACCCGCCCGCGACCGTCACGTGGTTCGACGTCGACTACCCCGAGGTGGTCGAGCTGCGCAGGAAGATCTACCCGTCACGCGAGAGCTACCACCAGATCGGCACGTCGGTCACGGACTTCGCCTGGATCGACCAGGTGCCGTCCGACCGGCCCGCGCTGATCATCGCCGAGGGCCTGACGATGTACCTCACCGAGGAGGGTGGCGAGGAGCTGTTCCGCAGGCTCATCGCGAAGTTCCCGCGCGGCGAGGTGGTCGTCGACCTGTACAGCAAGCTCGGCATCAAGCTGCAGAAGATGAACCCCGTGGTGCGCAAGGCGAACGCCACCCTGCACTGGGGCGTCGACGACCCGCGCGACCTCGAGAAGCTCGGGCTCACGGTCGTTCGCGCACTGGACGTCGGCACCGCCTACCCGGACTCGGAGCTGGACCGGGTGTCCACGGGCACCCGCATCCAGATCCGCATCGCCAGGCTCATCCCCGCGCTCCGCAGGATGGGCCACATCGTCCGCTACAAGTTCTAGCCCGCCGCTCGCTCGGCCACCGGCCTGCGCCTGCGCGCCGGGTCGACCAGCGCCTGCGGCCGCCACACACCGTCCGCCCGGTACACGTTGGTGCCGGGCGCGACGATCTCGTCGATCCGGTCCAGCGTCGCGTCGTCGAGCACCAGGTCGGCGCCCTTGAGCGTCGCCTCCAGCTGTTCCATCGTGCGCGGCCCGATGATCACGGACGTCACCGCCGGATGCGCTGCGGCGAAAGCGATCGCGAGCTCGGGCAACGTCCGGCCGATGCCGTCGGCGACCTCGACGAGCTGCTCGACGGCATCGAGCTTGGCCGCCGTTTCGGCCAGCGCCGGGTCGAACCGCGCGGGCCGCAGCGCCGCGCGCCCGGCCGTCAGGTCGATGTCCTGGCCCTTGCGGTACCGGCCGGTGAGGAACCCGAACGCCAGCGGACTCCACACGAGCACACCCATGCCCAGCCGTTCGCACGTCGGCAACAGCTCGGCCTCGATCCCGCGCGCCAGCAACGAGTACGGCGGCTGCTCGGTCCGGAACCGCTGCAGGTTGCGCCGCTCCGCGACGTGATACGCCTCGACGACGTCCGACGCGGGGAAGCTGGAACACCCGAACGCGCGGATCTTGCCCTGCGTCACCAGGTCGGTGAGCACGCCGAGCGTCTCGGCGATGTCCGTCGTGTGATCCGGGCGGTGGACCTGGTAGAGGTCGATCCAGTCGGTGCGCAGCCTGCGCAGGCTCTCCTCGACCTCGCCAGCACCACGTCGTCCCTGCGGCCCTGCAACGCCTTGCCGACGATCTCCTCCGACTCGCCGACCGAGTACATGTCGGCCGTGTCCACGAAGTTGTGCCGTGGTCCAGCGCGGTGTGGATGATGCGCATGCAGTCGTCGTGGTCGGAAATGGAGCGCACTCCAGGTCAAGTGAAAGGGACTGCCCAGTCCCTTTCACCGCCCGCCAATTCTTCTTAGCTACATTTGATCTCCGGGTTGAAGAGCATCAGCGCGACGACCTTTCCGGCCTTCAGGTCGAAGGTCAGCACCCAGCCCTTCTGGTCGGGCACGGGCAGCTCGTAGGCGTCCTCGCCCTTGGACACCAGGTCCGGGTACGCCGCCTTGAGCTGCTCGAGGGTGGAGTCCTTGCCGATGTTCTTGGCCGTCGTGGCACCGGGCGGCGCCACGATCAGCCGGAGCTTGTCCTGCCCGAACACGACGCCACCGTGGGCCTCGCGGGCCTCGGCGCGCTTGACGATCCGGTCGGTGGACGCGGACGCCAGCTCGGCCACCTTGGCGCTGGCCTCGGCGGCTGCCGCGTTGCGCTCCGCGGAGTCGGCGAACTCGGCGGCGCTGGCGTTCGGTCCCGGCACCGGCCCGATCTTGGCCTGAGCCTCGTCCGCGGCCTTCTGCGCGTCCGCGTACTTCTTCTCGACGTCCGCGTCCTCGGCCAGCTCCGCCGGGTCGGGCGCGGGGCCGCTCTGGAACCGGTAGTCCTCGCACGTGCCGGACTTGCCTGCGCCCGTGGCGCCGAGCTCGCCGGTGGCGAGCGCGTCCTGCTTGGACATGCCCGGCTTCAGCTTCCCGAAGCCCGCGACGTCGAAGTGCTTCGCCTGGCCGGCCGACGAGGACGTCGCCGACTCGCCAGGCGTGCAACCGGCAGCGGCCAGCGCCGCGACCATGACAACTACTGCTCTGAATCCCCCAGTGTTCACGCGGACAAGATAACCGACCGCGCGAACGACTATTTGCGAACCTCGATCAGAAACCGTTCCGTGTGTGACACGAATGGCATTGAGGCGTGCATCCGCTCCAACAAGTCCCGGTACTTCTCCACGCTGAAGTCGGGCACGAGCCACACGACCTTGCGCAGGTAGACGATCACCGCGGCGATGTCGAAGAACTCGGCCTTCAACGACTCGGCCCGCACGTCCACCACGGTCAGTCCGGCGGCCTCGGCCGCGGCAACCGCGGTCGAGGGATCACGACCGTTGTCCGGGGTCTGCGGCCCGAGGAAGTACTCGGTCAGCTCACGCCCCGACCCGGTCCCCACCTGCTGCGACAGGTAGGTCCCGCCGGGCGCCAGCACCCGAGCGATCTCCGGCCAGTCGGTCCACGTGGGATGCCTGCTCACCACGAGATCGAACGACTCGTCGGCGAACGGCAGGCCACGCGTCTCGACCACCGCGGCGTGCGGGAGGTTGCGTGCGGCGATGCGCACGTTGGGCCGCCAGTGTTCGGTCGCGACCAGCACCGGAGGAGTGACCGGCACCTCGGCGAGCACCTCGCCGCCGCCGGTGTGCACGTCCAGTGCGGCCCGCGCGGTGGCCATCCGCTCGGAGATCGTCTTCAGGTAGCCCCACGACGGGCGCTCCTCGGTGGCTCTGCCGTCGAACCACGAGAAGCCCCAGCCGTCGACCGGGGCGGACGCGCCCTCCGCCAGCAGGTCCTCGAAAGCGCTCATGACCTCGATCTTCACCGACCACCCGGACGAGCGCATCCGCATTTCCATCGGGCTCCAGTGAGAACCAACTGGGGGCTGCCACGATCGGGGCAGATCGACGAACGGGGACATCGTGGGAACCAGTCGCAGGCAGTTCCTTCAGTGGCTTTCGGTCATCAGCGCCGGTGTGGCGCTCCCGGCCACGGCGAGAGCCGCCGAGCAGGTGACCGTGATCAAGCACGCGACCGTGGTCGACGGCACCGACGGGCCGCCCCAGTGCGACGTCAGCGTGGTGCTCGTCGGTGACCGGATCGTGTACGTGGGCGTGCACGCGGTCGTGCCCGACGGGGCGAAGGTCGTGGACGCGCGGGGCAAGTTCGTGATCCCCGGACTGTGGGACATGCACACGCACTACGCGTACTCCGAGGACATCTTCATCCCGCTGCACATCGCCAACGGCGTCACGGGCATCCGCGAGATGTGGGGCTACCCGGAGGTCTTCGCGGTCCACCGGAAGATCGAGAGCGGCCAGCTGCTCGGGCCGCGCATGGAGATCGCGGGCAGCCTCACCGACGGGCCGAACTCGGTGTGGGCGCCCATGGCGACGGTCGTCAGCAACGAGGCCGAGGCACGCGCGGCGGCACAGCAGGCCAAGATCGACGGCGGCCACTTCATCAAGGCCTACTCGTACCTCGCCGCCGACACGCTCACCGCGCTCATCGACGAAGGCCGCAAGATCGGCCTGCCCACCGCGGGACATCTGCCGTGGCGGCTCCCGGCCGGCCCGACGAGCGACGCGGGCATGCGGTGCTTCGAGCACCTCTACGGCATGCCGATCTCCACCTCGTACCGGCAGGACGACATCCTGCGCAAGCTCACCGAGACGCAGATCGACCCGGCCAATCCGAGGGCGTTCTACAACACCGCCCGTGAACTGGACCGGCAGGCGACGCTCACGCACGACCGCGCGAAAGCCGCGCGCCTGTACGAGAAGTTCGCCCGCAACGGCACCTGGCAGTCGCCGACGCTGACCGTGCTGCGCGTGATGTCCTCGCCCGCGGACACGTTCACCGGCGACCCGCGCCTCAAGTACATCCCGGCCGACCTCAAGGCGTACTGGGCGGACGTCATCAAGGTCTGGGCGCCGAAGACACCCGAGCAGATCGCGCAGCAACGCGACTTCCTCGAGTTCCGGCAGCACATGGTCGCCACGATGGACCGCGCGGGCGTCGGCATCATCGGCGGCACGGACTGCGGCAACCCCTACACGCTGCCCGGTTTCGGCGCGCACGACGAGCTCTCCCTCCTCGTCGACTCGGGCCTGACGCCGAAGCGCGCGCTGCAGACCATGACCCGTGACGTGGCGCGGTTCCTCGGCAAGGAGCACGCGATGGGCACGGTCACCGCGGGCAAGGTGGCCGACCTCGTCGTGCTCGACGCCGACCCGTTGCGCGACATCCGCAATTCCACCAAGGTGCACGCGGTCGTCGCGCGCGGACGGCTGATCACCAAGGAGCAGCGGCAGAAGATCCTCGCGGACGTCGAGGCGGCCGCGAACAAGCCCGCTCCGAAGCTGGCCACACCGGCGTGCGGCTGCCACTCGGGTGTGGCGTCCAGGTGATCGGGAGTCCCAGCCGGGGTGGATGAGGCGTTGAGTGGCGGGACGGCGTTGCGCAGGCGCTGATCGCTCCGATCAGAAGATCGCGACCACGACCGAACGCAGCAGGATCGCGCCGATGAACACGACGGTGAACGCGAGGTCGATGCCGACCGCGCCGAACCGGACCGGCGGCAGCACCCGGCGCACCGGGGACAGCACGGGTTCGGTGATCGCGTACGTCACCCGGCGCGCGCCGTACACGAAGCTGCCGCGCGCGTTCAGCACACCCGCCCAGTCGACGATCATCCTGGCGATCAGCACCAGGATGAACAGCGACAGCGCGCCCGCCAGCAGAAACTCGATCATCGCGTCCTCCCGTGGGGTCAGCCGGCCACGAGAGCCGTGGCGTTGTCCGTTCCGCCCGCGTGCAGCGCGGCGCGCACCAGCCGGGCCGCCGCGTCGCCACCGCCCGCGATCGCCGTCAGCGCGGCGTGCGGGAGCGGGCCGTGCACCCCGTCCGAGGTCAGCACCAGGCGACCGGACCGGACGGTGGTGCGCCCGATGTTGTCCGGCGTGCAGTGGCGGACCGTGTTGGTCACGACGTGCTCCATCCGCGGCGCGGGCACCGCGCCCCGGCTGCGGAAGTACTCCGCGACGGTCTGGTCGGTCGTGAGCAGCGTGAGGGTGTCACCGTCCCAATGGTAGGCGCGCGCGTCGCCGACCCAGGCGACCTCGTAGCCGTCGGCGCGTGGTGTCGCCACGACGAGGACCGTGTCGCCGATGCACGCCGACAGCGCTTCCTGCGCGGCGAGCACACCGGACACCGCGTCGGGGGCGCGGACGGCGGCCGCGACGGCCACCTGGGCGGCCCGCGCCGCGGCGGGGTTGTCACCGATGCCGTCCGCGAGCGCGAACGCGTGGCCGGCCGCGAGAACGGCGTCGGCGTTGTGCAGGCGCATCCCTTCGGACGACGCCGTCCGCACGGTCCGTTGCATCAGCATGTTGACCTCCTACACGTCCATGAGGCCATGCATACCGAAGAAACAACTGGCAGATCCCTGAGAAAATGCCCTGATGTTCACACCGGAGTCACGACTGAGACTGCGCGAAGAGCTGATCGCGACCGCGCGGGCCGACCCCCGGATCACGGCCGCCGCCATCACCGGGTCCGGCGCGCTCGGCCGCGAAGACCGGTGGTCGGACGTCGACCTGGCGCTGGCCGTCGCGGACCACGACGGCGTGGTCCGCGACTGGACCGAGCGCATGTACGCCGAACACGGCGCTGTTCACCACTTGGACGTCCACCGCGGAACAACGCTGTTCCGGGTGTTCCTGCTGGCCAGCACGCTGCAGGTGGACGTGGCGTTCTGGGCGCCCGACGAGTTCGGCGCGATCGCGCCCACGTTCCGGCTGGTGTTCGGCACGGCCAACGAGCTGCCGCACGCGCGGCCGCCGGTGGCGGAGCAGCTGATCGGAACGGCCTGGCTCTACGCGCTGCACGCGCGGTCGAGCATCGAACGCGGCCGGGTGTGGTCGGCCGAGTACATGATCAGCAACATGCGCGACAACGTCGTCTCGCTGGTCTGCCTGCGGCACGGCGTGCCCGCCGCGCAGGGACGCGGGGTGGACGACCTGCCGCCGGGCGTCGCGGCGGCGTTCACCGGGACGCTCGTCCGATCACCGGACACCGGCGAGCTGCGCCGCGCGTTCAGCGCCGCCACCGACCTCCTGGTCGCCGAGGTGGAGCACGCCGACCAGGAGCTCGCCCGCCGTCTCGTCCCGGCGCTCGACCGACTCCGCTCACCCTGACCGGTCCCGCACCGCCCTCGGCGGTTCTGCCGGAGGGCCGTCCCAGATGTTGTTGCGCTGCAAGGGTTCTACCTCTGTGATGAGTTCCATGAGGCGACCATAGGTCGGTGGTGCCGCACCGCGTTCCACTCCCGGCCCATTGGCCGGTAATTGCCATTTGAGATGCCGCAACGACCTGGGCAGCTGCGAGCGCGCGACATCGCGGACCAGCACGTGCCGGAACTCGTAGCCCGCGGTGGCGGTGCGGCGCAGGAAGTCCTCGCGCGCCAAACGTTCCAGCGACTCGGCGACCACCGCGGGGTCGCGTTTGGCCAGCGCCGCGAGCGCGTCCGGCCGCACCGGGTCACCGAGCAGCGCAGCCTCCTGGAGCACCGACTTGTCCGTGGCTGGCAACGCGTCGAGCCGCGACGCGATCACGTTGTGCACCGATCGGGGCGGGCGCAGCGGCGACGTCGCTCCCGCCCGCAGCACGGACGCGTACTCGGCCGCGAACAACGGGTTCCCGCCCACGTGGGCCAGCAGGTCCGGCGCCAGCCCGGCCGGGATCTCCCCGCCCAGCAACGACCTCAGCAGCACCGTCGTCGCGTCGTCGGACAACGGCCCGAGCGTCATCGTGGTCGCGTCGCGCTTCCCGCCGCCCCACATCGGCCTGCGCCGCACCAGCTCGGGACGCGCGGTCACGACGATCAGCAACGGCACCGCGCCGGCCCGCTCCGGCAACCCGTCCAGCCGGTCGAGCACCCGTTCCTCTGCCCGATGCACGTCTTCGACGACCAGCACGGACGGCGCACCGACGTCGTCGGGAAGTCCGAAGTGGACGGCGACGGAGCCTGGCCGGTGCTCCAGCAGCCCGGCGAACCTGCGCACCAGCCTGCTCTTGCCGATGCCCGCCTCGCCCAGCACGGTGACCAGGTGCGGCCGCCGGGTGCCGCGAACCTGTTCCAGCAGGCCGACGAGCACACCCAGCTCGCAGTCGCGTTCCACGAACGGCCCCTCGACGCGTTCCCGTTCCGTGCGCACCACGAGCGCGTCGCCGTCCTGGCTGTAGCCGACGGCGAACTCGGTGGCCTGCCTGGTCTCCTGGCACACCCGGACCCGCCGCGACGGCACGCGGGACGCCAGGCTGAGCGACCGGTCCAGCACGGCGCCCGTCACGGACGGCGGCGTGCGCGGGGCGTCCGGCCACCACCGCACCAGCGCCTCACCGGACGTCACGGCGCCGCGCACCGCGATGCCGTCCGGTGCCGCGTCGCGGATCGCGAGCGCCGCGGCCACGCCGCGCACCGCGTCGTCCTCACGGGTGTGCGGCGCGCCGAAGACGGCTACCAGCATCGGCCCGACCGTCACGGTCACCGTGCCGCCCGCCCGTTCGACCTCGTTCCACACGACCTCGGAAGCCTTGCGCACCACCGAGTCGATGTGCTCGGGGTCGTCGTCGCCGCACCGCTCGGGCTGCGCGATCACGGTGAGCACGGTGACCTGCTTGCGCTCCACGCACGGCTCGTCGGCGAAGTCGCGCGACGGCGCGGCTGGCGGCATCAGCGCGGGGTCCTGCGCGAGGATCGCGCGTTCCAGCTCGCGCAGCTCACGGCCAGGATCGAGGCCGTAGTTCTCCACCAGCGCCGAACGCGTGCGCAGGTAGGAATTGAGCGCGTCGGCCTGCCTGCCGCACCGGTACAGCGCGAGCATCAGCTGACCGCACAACCGTTCCCGCGCGGGCTCTGCGGCGGCCAGCGACTCCAGCTCGTCGACGACGGCGTGGTGCCTGCCTAGCGCGAGCTCGGCCTCCACGCAGTCCTCGAACGCGCTGAGCCGCGCGTTCTCCGCGGCCACGATCTCCGGCCAGCGCAGCCCCAGGTCGCCCAGCACGGGGCCGCGCCACAACGCGAGCGCGTCGCGCAGCACCTGCGCCGCCGTGTCCCACGCGCCGTCCGCGAGCTCGGCGCGGCCGAGCTCGGTGAGCCGGTGGAACTCCGCCAGGTCGAGGCTGCCGGGCTCGACGCGCAGCAGGTAGCCGGGTGGCCGAGTCTCCAGCGTCACGCCGCGCAACGCTCTGCGCAGCCCGGACACGGCGTTCTGCAGCATCTTCCGCGCGGTCAGCGGTGACTCTTCACCCCACAGCGCGTCGACCAGCTGGTCGACCGACACCACGCGGCCCGCGTTGAGCAGCAGGTGACCGAGCACGGCCCGCTGCTGGAAGCCGACGAGCGGCACCGGCCTGCCGTCCTCGACGACCTCGAGATGCCCCAGCACGAAGAAGCGCATCAGCCCCCACCCGCGGTCGAACCGGCGAATGGTGTCAGCAAACCGGGTCGCGGCGGGCCCGGACCATCGGGAGAACGTGCGGCGTGACAGCTCAACCGTGCCGTCGCAGGTACCAGCGGACGATCTGTCCCCTGGACTCCAGCGCCAGCTTGGTCCTGATCCGCGTGACGTGGGTGCCGACCGTGCGCACGGACGCGGGCAGCCTGCGGGCGATCTGCGCGCTGGTGTTGCCCTCGGCCAGCAGCGTCACCACCCGGTACTCCTCCTCGGTCAGCACGCCCCGCCCCTCGTCGGCCGCCTCGCCGTGCAGGCACAGCAGCAGCTCGGCGTCGGACATCGCAGCCGCGCGGCGGCGGGCGTCGGCGATCAAGTGCGGCGGCAGCGCGGACTCGGTGTCGGCGCGCAGCCGCCCCACCAGCTCGTGCCACACCCGCGTCACCCGCGGCGCGCGGTCACCCCGGTGCCGCGACGCCGCCGCCAGCAGCGTCACCGCGCGGTCCGGGTCACCGCAGTGCCACGCCATCACCGCGAACCCCTCCAGCAGGTACGGCCACAGGTAGCGCTGGTGGCGGCTGGCCAGGCTCAGGTCAGCGGGCAGCGCGGCGCTCAGGTCGCGCCACGCCGCGTCGTTTTCACCGGCCATGAAGTGCACGGCGGCGGACGTCTGCAGGGCGATCGCCAGCTCCTCGTCGGTGGCCAGCGCGCGGAACACGGGCATGCCGCTGTCGACCAGCTCCCGTGCCCGCGCGACGCCGTCGGGCAGCAGCGACCACGCCAGGAACTGACGGCAGATCGCCACCTCCAGCGGGCGCCCCCACAGCAGCGTCACCTCGATGGCGCGCTCGTAGTAGTGCTCGGACAACGCGTGGTGCCCCAGCTCGTCGAGCACCGCGGCCAGCGTGCGGAGCGACCGCGCCAGAATCCCGTGCTGGCCCGCCGCGCGCGCCCGTGCGACCGCACCGGTCGCGACCGGCAGCGCGGGCCCGTGGTCGCCGCGCTGGTTGAGCAGTGCGGCCAGCAGCGCCAGCGCCGCCGGGTGGTGCGCCGAGTCCGGCACGTCCGCGAGCAGCCTGCGCAGCAACCGCAACGCGGCCTCCCGCCTGCCGCGCAACCGCCACGCGCGGGCCAGCGCGATGGTCAGCAGCACGCGGTCCGCCTGCCGGTCGCCGCGCCGCTCGAGGTGCGCGACGGCCACCTCCAGGTTGTCGCGGTGCGCGTCCAGCAGGTCGGTCAGCTCACCACCGGGCATGACCTCGTGCGCCACCGGCGCGGTCAGCCGCACCGCCCAGTCCACGCCGCGCCGTTCCGCCTCGACGAGCTCGGCCGAGGTGAGCCGCTCCCCCGCGTACCAGCGCACCGGGTGCAGCAGCCGGAACCAGCCGTCCGCGGGCAGCCGCTGCACGAGTGACTTCGCAGCGAGCGCGCGCACCAGCACCGGCACCTCGCCGTGGTCGACGAAGTCCCCCGCGCACACCGCGGACGCGAGCCCGAGGTCGAACGCGCCGGGGCAGATCGCGAGGCGCCGCAACACCGCCCGCTCCGCCGGGGACAGCAGCCGGTAGCTCCACTCGATCGTCGCGCGCAGGCTGAGGTGCCTGCTCGGCACGCCGCGCATGTCCTGGGTCAGCAGCCGGTGCCCGAGCAGCGTCAGTATCTCGTGCACGGACAACGCGTGCGCCTGCCGCGCGGCGAGCTCGATCGCCAGTGGGATGCCGTCGAGCCGGTGGCAGATCCGCGCCGCGGCGAGCAGGTCGTCCTCGGCCGCCGTGAACCCCGGCGCCACCTCCCTGGCGCGGACGAGGAAGAGGCGCACGGCGTCCAGCGCGAGCAGCCGTTCCCTCGTGACCGGTGCGTCCGGGACGGGCAGCGGTTCCAGCCGCAGCACGCGTTCGCCGTCGAGCCGCAGCTCCTCCCTGCTGGTCGCGACCACGCGCAGCTTCGGGCAGTGCCGCAGCAACGTGCCGACCAGGTCGGCGCAGCCGGGCAGCAGGTGCTCGCAGTTGTCCACCAGCAGCACGACCGCACCGGCCGCGCGCACCCGTTCCACCACTTCGTCCACTGTGGACACACCGGAGGTCTCGGTCAGCGCCAGCGCGGTCGCGAACACCTCGGCGAGCCGGTCGCCGTCGCGGACTCCGCCGAGCTCGACGAGCCGCACGTTGCGCGCGGCGCCGCGGAACAGCACCTCGCCGGTGAGCCTGGTCTTGCCCACGCCCGCGGGCCCGGTGACGGTGACCAGCCGGTGCGCGCGCACCACCGCGCGCAGGTCCTTGGCCTCGTCCTGTCTGCCGACGAACGCGTCCAGCGGCTCCCACGCCGGCCTCGGCGGCGGCGCGGCCCTGGCGCGTGCGCGTTCCCGGTAGGCGCGCTGGCGGCAGGCCTGCGAGCAGTAGGACGCGCGAGCGCTACCGGTGTCGTCGCCGCAGCACCGGCACGCCGTCATCCGTGCTCCACCAGGTACCACTGCTGAAGGCCGCTGCGGTCGTGGATGCCGAGCTTCTCCTTGACCCGCTCCAGGTGACAGCTCACCGTCCGCGACGCCATGCCGAGCCTGCGGGCGATCTCCTGGTTGCCGTCGCCGTCGGCGAGGTGGCGAACCACCTCCAGCTCGCGCGTGGTCAGCGTGGCGCTCTCCGGTTCGGCCACCAGGAACGCGCGCAACGCGTCCTCGCTCATCGCGCGCCCGCGCCGTTCAGCCGCTTGGAGGTCCTTCGCGGACACGGCGGCACGCGCGTCGTCCGCCGCGGCCTCGATCTGCCTGCACCAGCCGGACGAGGCGACCCGCTGCATCCGGGTCCGGTACGCGGTGGCCGCCGCGAAGTGCACCAGCGCGAGTACCGGCTGCCCGTCGTGCACCGCGAGCACCCCGAGGCCTTCCGTCACGTGCGGCAGGCTGTTGGTGTTGCTCGGCGCGATCCGCAGCGTCTCCAGCAGCAACTCGCGCGCGTCGGCGTACCGGCCGAGCGCCAGGTCGACGGCGGACGCGGTGTGCAGGATGTGCACGAGGTCCGGGCCCGCGAGGTGGTGGCGGTACACCGGCAGGCACCGCGCCAGCAGTTCGGCGGCCCGGTCGTGCTCGCCCGCCGAGACGAGCATCCACGCGTGGTTGTGCTGCAGCAGCGCGGCGGCCATCGGTTGCTCCGGCGGCGCGATCGCGACGGCGTGCCGGTAGACGGCCTCGGCGGTCGCGTACCGGTCGGAGCGGCCGAGCACGCAGCCCACCGAGTTCAGCGACCGCATCTCCAGCGACACCTGCCCGTTCGCCCGCGCGCACCGCACCGCCTCGGCGGCCGCACCGGTGGCCTCGGCGGCGTTGCCCAGGGAGTCCTGTCCCCACGCGACCGACTGCAGCGCGACCGCGCGGTTCGGCGAGGCGGGCACGTCCGCCAGCACCTGCTCCAGCATGCGCAGCGCCGCGGTGACCCTGCCGGAGAACTGCCAGCCGCGCGCCAGCGCGGTGGTGAGCAGCACCCGGTCGTCCGGCCGTTCACCGGACTCCGTCATCCGGCGCACCGCGGCGAGGAGGTTGTCGCGCTCGGCGTCGACCTCGAGCGTGAAGCTCTGCGGCACGTACACGTCGTCGCGCAGCGGCAGGGTGAGCGCGGTGAGCCAGTCGAGCGTGCGCGTCCACGCCGCGGGTTCGCCACCGGTGCGCCGCAGCTGCTCGGCGGCGAACACCCTGATGGACTCGGGCATGCGGAACCGGATCGAGCCCTCCGGCGCGGCCGTGCGTTCGATCAGCGACTTGGCCGCCAGCCTCAGCAACGTCGGCAGCACGTCGCCGACTGGGCAAATCGCGCCCGCCGCGTCGAGCGTGAACCCGTTGACCAGCAACGAGACCTCGCGCAGCAGCGCCTTCTCCGGCGGGGACAGCAGCCGGTAGCTCCACTCGATCGTCGCGCGCAGGTCGTGGTGCAGCATGTCGGCGAGCCCGTCCGCGACCTCGCGCACGCACGTCGCGCGCGCCCGCCGTGCCGCCAGCTCGACGGCGAGCGGCAGGCCCTCGACGTTGTCGCAGATCCTGCTGATGGCCGCGCGGTCCTGCTCGGTGAGCGCGCCGTCGATGCCCGCGCGGTCGGTGAACAGCTTCGCCGCCACGTCGGCGGGCAGCGGGCCGAGCCGCAGCACCACCTCGCCCGGCAGCGACAACGGCTCGCGGCTGGTGACGACCACGCGCAGCCCGCGGCAGTGCCGCAGCAACCGCTCGACGAGCGCGCCGCATTCCTCGACGACGTGCTCGCAGTTGTCCAGCACCAGCACGAACGACTGCGTCTCGGCTCGCGCGACGATTGCGGAAAGCGGGCACTCACCGGGCTTCTCCCGCACGCCGAGCGCCGCCGCGACGAAGTCGAGCAATGCGTTCTCGTCCGTCAGCGCGGCCAGCTCGACAATGCGGAAGTCCTTTGTGGAACGCCTCGCGAGTTCGCGCACGAGCCGCGTCTTGCCGATCCCGCCGGGCCCGACCAGCGAGGTCAGCCGGTTCGCCCGCAGTGCGGTGCGAAGTGACGACAACTCGTGTTCACGGCCGACGAACGCATTCGCCACGACGCGTCCGGAGTTCGCAAACAATGCCGACCTCCATCACCTGCCGGATCACCAGATCGTAGGCATCTCTACACCGTACGTGTTGAGACAGCAACCCTCTGTCACTATTCCAACGAAACAGCCATGCATTGCATCGACGATCAATTCATCTCGGCGCTGTGCGATCATGACTCCCCGTGAACGACGACGACGGCCCGCTGCTGGGAGCCATCGCGTCGGCTTTCACGCAGCCGGACATCCGCTGGGGCATCGACGAGTCGACGCTGACGAAGTCCGAGCTGCGCCGGGCGGTGTCCCAGGAGCACTCGGTCCGCGCGGTCGCGAACGCGCAGGAGCTGGCCTACGCCGAGCTGGAGCTGTGGCAGCGGCGCGGGTTCGCCCGCGGCCTCGCCGCGCTCAAGTGGGTGCTCGACAGGCTGTTCTGGTTCGTGTCCGGCGTCGTGGCCGGGGCGACGGCCTGCGCGCCCGCGATCTGGGTGCACGACGTGACCGGCTCGTGGTGGCACGCCGCGCTCGTGTCGGGGTTCCTGCTCGCACCGCCGGTGCTCGCGGGCGTGCGCAGGCGCTTCGTCCCGATCATGTCGCCGGCACTGCGCGAGCCGGTCCTGTCGCTCACCCCCTACGCGGTGGTCGGGGTCATCGCGGTCTGGACGGCGCCGACCATCGAGCCGTACCGCTACTGGGTGCTCGCGGGCATGGGCGGCGCGGCCGTGCTGGGGGTCTTCCGCCGGCTGGAGAACCCGTTGCGGCTGCGGCGGCGCGACAGCCTGGTCGCGTTGTCGGTGCGCAAGGAGTGGGAGCAGGTGCTGCTGACCGACGGCGTGCTCCCGTTCCTGCGCAGGACGCTCAACGCGCACATCGGTCCCCGATACGCGCCGACGCTGGCGATCCCCGACTCGCCCGGCCTGCGCACGTCGCACGCGCAGGCCATGCACGTGCACACCCCGTCCGGCGTCGAGCTGACCCGGATCGTCACGACGCGCGGCCGCGGCAGCATCGCGCTCGCCGGCCCGCGCGGCAGCGGGAAGACGAGCCTGATGCGGGCGTTCTGCGACGGCCGCTACCGCGAGCGGGAACGCCTGCCGGACCTGACGCTCGTCGTGTCGGCGCCGGTGCGGTACGAACCGAAGGAGTTCGTGCTGCACCTGTACGCGGCGCTGTGCCGCCGGGTCATCGAGTACGCGCGGGGCCAGGACCCCGACGCGCCCGATCCGGCGAAGCTGTTCCGCCGCCGCGGGAACAGCTTCCGCCCGGAGTCGATGGGCCTGCACGGCGTGTGGAACCGGCCGACCCGGATCGCCGACCTCGCGGACCTGGCCGTGGCGCGCCTGTTCACGGTGCGCGCCCTGCAGACCTACACCGGTGAGATCGCGGGCAAGGCGGGCCGGGCCGGCGTGGAGCTGAGCGGGAAGCGTTCGGTCGCCGTGGCCACGCGGGCGCTGACGTACCCGGAGATCGTGGACGAGCTGTCCGAGTTCCTGCGCCAGGTGGCGAGCACGCTCCAGTCGGAACCGGCCGTCGGCGGGGTGCTGCCCGGCCGGGTGATCGTCGGCATCGACGAGCTCGACCGGCTCGGCACAGGCGAGCAGGCCGCCGCGTTCCTCAACGAGATCAAGGCGATCTTCGGGGCGAGCGGCTGCTTCTTCCTGGTGTCGGTGTCCGAGGACGCGATGTACCAGTTCGACCTGGCGAGCCCCGGCCTGCGCACGGTCTTCGACAGCTCGTTCGACGAGGTGGTGCGCGTCGGCCACCTGTCGCTGGACTCGGCGCGCGCACTGCTGGACCACCAGACCGTCGGGCTGCCACGCCAGTTCAGCGCGCTCGTGCACGTGCTGTCCGGCGGCATCCCGCGCGACCTCGTCCGCTACTCGGCGGCGCTGGCCGACCTCCGGGACCTGTCACTGGAGGACGTGACGCGCACGCTGGCGGGCCAGGACCTCGACCGGGTGTGCCGTTCGGCCGCGCACGCCGTCGGCCCGCAGAACCCGGCGCTGTTCGGCCTGCTCGCCGACCGGCCTCCGCTGAGCGACGCGGAGCTGAGTCGCTACGCCGGCCGACTGCTGGAGGTTCCGGACTCCTCCGGCCTGCGCGACGTCGTCGCCGCGAACGTCGCCCTGCTGGCGACCGTGCTCGCGGTGTTCACCTCGGACCTGGGCGCCGAGGACCGGCCGTTCGACCGGCTCGCCGAGGTCAAGCGCGACAGCGGCGTGAGCCCGGTGGCCGCGCTCAGCAGGCTCAACGACTGCCGTGCGGCGCTGGGCCTGCCTCCGCTTCCCCGAGCCGGGCGTGCAGACGTTCCCTGACCTGGTCCGGCGTGTAGGCGGCCCGCTTGCGCTGCCCGCGCGCGACCATCACCCCACTGGCGGCAACTCCGACGAAAGCGGCCAGACCTGCGACCTTCCACCACTTCATGTGCCTAGGCTACGGGGCATGGCGATCAGTCTGGACGAAGCCGTCGACCTGACCCGCACGGGTGACGTCTGGGTGTTCCGCGGCAGGAGCGCGGCCGACCGCGCCATCCAGGCCATGACGAACAGCCCGGTCAACCACGTCGGCATGGCCGTCGTGCTGGACGACCTGCCGCCGCTGATGTGGCACGCCGAGCTCGGCAGGTCCCTTCCGGACATGTGGACCGGCAACCACCAGCGCGGCGCCCAGCTCCACGACCTGCGCGCCGCCGTCGTCACGTGGTCGGAGAAGTACGGCCAGCGCGCCTGGCTCCGCCAGCTCGACCACCCGGTGACGCGCTCCATGGAGGACGCCGTCCTGCGCACCGTGGCCCGTCTCGACGGCACGCCGTTCCCGTCGACCGCCAAGCTCGCCTCGCGGTGGCTGCGCGGCCGCCTGCCGATCCGCGGCAAGGACAACGCCGCGCTCGACACCGCGTTCTGCGCGGAGATCGTCGCGGTCACCTACGAGTCGATGGGGTTGCTGCCCGCGCGGCGGCCCAACTGGTACGACCCCGGCCGGTTCTGGAGCGGTGACGACCTCGACCTGCTCGACGGCGCGAAGCTCGGCGGCGAGATCGAGATCAGGCTCTAGCACTCGACACTGCTCTACGCGCTAATCTTCATTCAGTTGTCGGTATCGCCACAGTTGAATGTAGACCAGTACACTCAGCTGTCATGACGGACGACAGTTCGGTCAGGATCTTGAAGTTCCTCAACGCCGACCAGCGGACCGAGCTGAAGGCGCTGGGGACACCGGTGCGCTATCCCCCGGACCACACGATCTTCTTCGAAGGGCAGCCGTCCCACTCGGCGCTGCTCATCAACGAGGGGCACCTCAAGGTCACGCGCGTGGCCGCCGACGGCAAGGAGACCATCCTCGCCATCCGCGGCACGGACGAGCTGATGGGCGAGGAAGGGGTGCTCATGGAAGAGCCCCGTTCCGCCACCGTCACCACGATCACGGACGTGGCGGGCGTCGACATCGCGGCCGCGGATCTCTACGGGTTCGTGCGGGACAACGACCTCTGGCCGCTGATGTACCGCGCGGCCGTCAAACGCGGACGCCAGTCCGACCAGCGGTTCCTGCGCGAGCCGCTCAACGTCAAGAGCAGGCTGGCGCTGTGGCTGCTCGAGCTGGCTCGTGAGGTCGGCGAACCGGGTGAGGACGGCGTGGTGATCGGCACGACGCTGTCGCAGCAGGATCTCGCCAGCAAGATCGGCGCGTCCAGGGACGCGGTGGCCATCGCACTGCGCGCGTTGCGCGAAGCGGGCGTGTTGAGCACCGCGCGAAACCGCATCGTCCTGCACAACCTCGAAGCACTTCGCCAGCAACTGGTCCCACAGATCGAGGGCGCACCATGACGAACCCCCTGGGTCCCTTCCAGCCGATCTGGGATGCGTGGGACGAGGTCGACGGCGAGATGAAGCGGAAGCCGCTGACGCACTTCCGGGAAGCCGTCCGCATCCAGTTCGACGAGCTCGACGCCCACCTCGCCAACGGCAAGCGGGACGCCGCGGCACGCGAGGTCGTCGACGTCATCAGCATCGCGCTCAACTGCCTGCGCAATCTCGGCTACCAGCCGGACGAGATCGCCGACATCGCGCGGGCTCGTGCGGAGAACCGGATGCGGGGCCAGGCCGCGGAGATCCTCGACAGCTACCAGAAGCGGTACGGCATCTGACCGGAGGTGGTCCCATGCCGGGGCGCGGCAAGCAGCGGAAGCTCTGCTTCAAGCTCGCCTGCGACGAGTGGCTGCCCAGGACCGGGGGCATCTCGCAGTTCAACCGCTCGCTGGCCATCGCGTTGGCGCGCAACGGCCATCGCACCCTTTGCGTGGTGCACCAGGCTTCGCGGGAGGAGTTCCAGGACGCGGCCGACCACGGCGTCGTGCTGTTCACCGCGGCGCCCACACCGGACGGCCCGATGCCCTACCTGGGCATCCCCGACGTCATCGCGGCGAGGCCCGACGTCGTGATCGGCCACGACATCGTCAGCGGCTCGGTCGCCTGGGCCTACGTCAAGCACTACCTCCCCGAAGCCAAGCTCATGCAGATCGTGCACACGCCGCACGCGCAGAACGAGGCCTACAAGCGCCCGAAGGCCGCCACCGAGTACACGGAGTTCCGCGAGGAGCAGATCCGCCGGGTCGCCGTGGACGCGGACGTGATCGCCGCGGTCGGCCCTCAGCTGGCCCGCCGCGCCGAGGCGATCATCGGGAACGCGTTCGGGGTGCTCCCGGTGCTGCAGCTGGATCCGGGGATGGACGTTCCGGACAGCCACGCGGGTCGGCGGCGCAAGCCGCCGGCCAACTTCACGATCATGATGCTCACCCGCACCGGCCACGTCGAACCGAAAGGTCTCGACCTCGCCGCGCGGGCGATCGCCGCGCTCAAGGTGCGGCCCGGTGCTCCGCTGCCCGACCTGCTGGTCCGCGGTGCGCAGCCGAAGACCTGCGACGACCTCAGGCGCAGACTGATCAAGCTGTCCGGGCTCTCCCCGGACCGGGTGGACGTCCGCCCGTTCACACCGGACCACACCGTGGTCACGCGCGACCTCGAACGCGCGGCTCTGTTCGTGATGCCCTCCCGCGTCGAGGGGTTCGGCCTCGCCGGGCTCGAGGCCATCGCACACGGCACGCCCGCGCTGGTGTCGAGCAAGAGCGGGCTGGCGGAAACCCTGGCGACGAAGCTCCCGATGCCGGCCCGGTCGATGGTCGTCGACGTGACCGGCGACGACGACGTGGACGTCGCGCAGTGGTGCCGGGCGATCGAGTGGTCACTGGACAACCTGCAAGCGTCGTTCGACCACGCGCACGAGGTCCGCGACCTGCTCGCCCCGATGCTCACCTGGGAGCACGTGGTCGACGCGATCGTCGAGAGCGTCACCGTGCCGTCGCGCACGCTGCACGTCGCCTCGCCCTAGTCCAGCGCGCGTGCGGACGCCTTGGCCCGCACCCGCTCCGCGTCCCGGTGCCGCAACTCGGTGAAGATCATCGCGGACCGGTACCACGACCGCACCGCCTGCTCGAGGTCCCCGGCATCGCAGTGCGCGTCACCGAGGTGGTCGTAGGCCTCGGCCTCCCAGTACCGGTCCCCCAGCTGCCGGTCGATGTCGATGGACCGCCGGTACCGGTCGATCGCGCTGATCGGCAACCCGAGCCGCTGCTCGATCTCACCGATGTTGATCAGCACGTCGGCCTGTCCCTCGAGGTGCCCGACCACGAGGTAGTCGCGCAACGCCTGCTCGCACAACGGCAGGCCCTCGGCGTGCCGTTCCACCAGGGCGAGCTGCTTTCCCAGGGTGTTCAACGCGTCCGCGCGCACCAGGTGGTCGGCGGTCGCGTGGACCAGGCTCCACGCCTGCTGCGCATGGGACAGAGCGGTCTCGTGGTCGCCGCGCGCCTGCAGGATCCGGTTGAACGCCAGGTGGGTGCGGAACAGTCCGACGGAGCTCGAGGCGTTCAGCTCCAGCGCCTCGTGCAGCACCTCAGAAGCCTCGTCGAGTGAACCGAGCCTGCCGAGCGCGGACCCGAGGTGCCGTGACGCGGTCGCCTGGCCCTCGGCATCACCGGCACGACGAGCCGCCGCCAGCGCGGTCCGGTGCACGGCGACGCGTTCACGCCAGCGGCCGCTGCGGCGCAGGAAGGTCGTGCAGGCCCACGCGAGCCGCCAGGCGTGGCCGGCGAAGTCGTGTGCGGCTGCGAAAGCGACCAGTGCCTGCAGCACCTCGGACTCCGCGGTGAACCACGCCATCCCGTCGGTGTACGTCGACACGTCCACACCCGGCGCGCGCACCACACCGTCGCGGCACGGCTGGATGGCGCGATCTGCGGCGAACGCCAGCGACAGGTAGTGGTCGAGCATCGCCGACGCGGCCGAAGTCCGTTCAGCGGCAGGAGAACCGAGAGCCTGCTCTGCCGCGTAGGCCCGGAGCAAGTCGTGGAACCGGTACCTGCCTGGAACGTGCTCGGCGATCAGGTGCGCCGCGGTCAGCTCGGCCAGCAGCTCCCGAACGCCGGAAGACAGTGCGGCACACGCGTCCAGCGACACGTCCGGCCCCGGATGCAACCCCAGCAACCGGAACAGCCGGGCCGCGTCCGGCGTGAGCACCCGGTACGACCACGAGAACACGGCGCGCACGCTGAGATCCGCCATGGACAAGGCGTCCAGCCGGTCGTGCTCGTCCCGCAGCTCGCGCACCAACGAGCGCAGCGGCAGCGATGGCCGCACAGCCGCGTGGGCGGCGATGATCGACAACGCCAGCGGCAGCCGTCCGCACAACGCGGCGAGCTCGGCGCCGATCACGGGCTCGTCCCCGAAACGCGGCGAGCGCGCAACCAGAAGAGCCAAAGAGTCCTCAGTGGACAGCACGTCCAGCGCGATCCGGTTGGCGCCCTCCTGCACGGTGAGCCCGTCGAGCCTGCGCCTGCTCGTCACCAGCACGACGCAACCGGGACTCGCCGGCAGCAACGGCCGGACGTGCTCGGACGAGCGGGCGTTGTCGAGCACCACGAGCACTCGCCGGTCCGCCAGCAGGCTGCGGTACAACGCCGCGCGCTGCGCCAGGTCGGCCGGGATCGAGTTGGTGGCAACGCCGAGCGCCTGCAGAAAGCCGTGCAGCGCCTCGCCGGGGTCCATCGGCTCGCCTGGGTCGAAGCCGCGCAGGTTGACGTGCAGCTGGCCGTCCGGGAACGAGTCCTTCACGCGGTGCGCCCAGTGCAGCGCCAGTGTCGTCTTGCCGATGCCCGCGCTGCCATCGATCGCGGTGATCACCACCGTCCCGGACGGCACGCCGGAGTCCAGCAGCCGGCACAACCGGTCCAGCTCGGACGACCGGCCGACGAACCGGCTGACCACGACCGGGAGCTGTCGCGGCACCGACCCGTCCGCGACGCCGAGGTCGGCAGGCAGGTCGCAGTCCGGCAGGCAGATCCACGCCGTCGCGTCGGTTTCCTTGGCGCGCACCCGGACGCGCAGGTAGCGGTCGCGGTCCGCGGACAGGCTGTGCCACACCACCTCGTCGTGGAACCACGCCGAGGTGATCACCGCCAGCGAGCTGGACGACGACGCCAGTGCGCGTTTGAGCACCGGCGCGTCCAGCAGCCGGAAGGCGAGGTTCACCGCCGTGCCCGCCACGCCGTGCGCGTCGTAGTGGATCTCACCAGCGTGCAGCGCGAGCCGCAGCCGGATCTGCTCCTCGTCGCCGCACGCGTCGTTGTGCTCGCGCAACGCCGCCACGAGCTCGCGCGGCAGGGTCTCGGCGAACACGCTCTTCGGCACGCGCGGTGGCACGAGCACCAGCACACCGTCGCCGCGGTCCTCGTGGTCGCACGAGTCCCACGGCACGCCGCAGCGTGAGAACACCCGCACGAGCAACTCGTACAGGGCGTCCCGGACAGCGACCTGGTGGATGTCGGTGCGCCTGGGGTCACCGAACCCCGCGACGTCCACCAGGACGAGCATCCGATGCACCGCGGCCATGCTTTCTATGCAACCGCACTTCCGTACGTCCGGTCCCGTTCCTCCTCGATGATTCGGGCCACCTCGAGCAACGCGCCCTCCGCCGACGGCACCGCGACGAGCGTGACGGGCAACGGGTAGCCGTCGGCGTCCCAGCCCGCGAGCACGGACACCGCCGGATAGCCGCTCACCCGCCACAGCGGTGAGAACGGCGACGTGGCGCCGTTGCGCACGAGCACCGCGCCCGGCAGCGACGTCGCCTCCGCCGGACCGGTGTAGCCGGGCGTGACCAGCAGGTCGATACCGCCGAACATGTCGTCGAGCATCGCGCGTTCCGCGGACACCAGCGCACGGCACAGGCCGCGGAACGGGGTGGGCACCAGCTTGCCGAGCAGCGCCAGCTCGCGCGGGCTCGCCGTCAGATGTGGTGCCAGCAGGATCCGGCCGTGCTCGGCGAGGTGCGGGTCGTGGTCGACGACCTCGTTGGCGTGCAACGAGAGCAGCGCCGCCACGTCCTCGACCACGCGTCGCATCGGCGCGCGGGTGCGGGTGTGCACGGCCACGCCGCGCAGCGACACCCCGATCCGGAGTGGACGCTCCGAGCGTTCGGCGCGCCAGCCGAGGCCGGACAGCACGTGCTCGACATCCGAGACATCTCGGGCCAGCACACCGGATCCGCCGCCGGACTGGTAGCCGACGACGCCCACCGCGCCTGCCGGGACCTGTCCCGCGCCAGGTGCTCTGCGGGCCAGCACCGCGCTCACGACGCCGGACGCCACCGCGATCGCCGTCCCGCTGACGAGCGGGTCCAGCGAGGTGGCCGGGAAGTCCGGCGCGGGGTTGCGATGGCGCTCCGCCGCGGATGTCCGTCCGATAACGATCGCGCCCGCGGCCTGCAGTAGGCCGAATGCCGTACGCGGCAAGGAGTCCTCGACGGCCATCGGCAACCCGAGCAGCGCGCCGCGCTCGCCGAGCGCCAGGCGCCGATCGGCCTCGTCGGCGCTGTGCCGGGCGCCGGACAGGTCGACGTCCGTGAAGACGTGTCGCAGGGGGTTGAGCTGGTCAACAGAGGTAGCAAGGAGTTCTGCAGCGGTGGTCGCACCGCTACCGAGCAACCGGGCCTGGGCGGCTGCTCCGGGATAGCACATTGGCGTGTCTTCCACGTGTCTCGTTCCTCCGGCGCTCGGGCCGATGAGCTCCTGTTGGTCTCTTCGGCCGCCACCCGACTCACAGCAGGGATGCCGCCGAACGGAAGTACGTCACGGCGGCCGAGTAGCGGCTTTCTCCACGCGGACCGATCAAGATGACCTGTGTCACCCCGATGGGAGGTTGCGCCGAGGTTACTGTCCGGTAGTTTGCTCGCCACTGTGACGTCCATCTCACGCCTAAAAGGAGGAAGGTTGCGACGTGTCGCGAGCCTCGTGCTGATCGGCCTTGGCATCTTCACGCTGGCGCTCGGAGCGGTGCTCCGGTTCTACGTCTACCCCGAGCTCGCCGTCGTGCCGCTCGACCAGAAGACCGAATCCGTTGCGGAAGGTGTCGCAAGGGTCTTCTACCCGAAGGAGCTCGTGGTCAAGGAGGCCCAGCTCACCGCGACGCGCAAGGTCGAGAGCAACCGCACCCGCCCCGAGGTCGAGTCGGGCGGGAATGTCATGGTGTGGGACCAGGGTCTGCTGGTGACCGACGGCGACAACCAGATCGTGTCGGCGCTGGAACACCAGGTGTGCCTTGACCGTCGGACGAACATGGCGCTGGACAAGTGCAGCGAGCAGTACGTCACCGACAACAAGGAAGGTCCGACGCCGGACGACAAGGCCGTCCACCAGGAGGGGCTGAACTACAAGTTCCCGTTCGGCACCGAGGCGAAGGACTACCCGTACTTCGACACGACCATGCGCAAGGCCAGCACCGCGCGCTACGAGGGCACGGAGCAGCTCGGCGGGCTGGAGGTCTACAAGTTCGTCCAGCAGATCACGCCGGTGAAGCTCCGCGACCAGGAGGTGCCCGGCCAGCTGGTCAACAGCACGGCGCCGTCGGTCATGGCCGGCCGCTACTACCAGAACACCCGGACCATGTGGGTGGAACCGGTCAGCGGCATCATCGTCAAAGGTTCGGAAAAGCAACGCCAGATGCTGATCGGCCCGGACGGCAAAGAAGGAACCGTACTGCTCGACGGCACCTTGACGTTCAACGACAAAACCGTCAAGGAATCCACTGAACGTGCCACCGAGGCGCACGACAAATTGAAGCTGATCAGCTCGACCGGTCCGGTCGTGCTGGGTTCGCTCGGTGTTGTCATGTTGCTCGGCGGAATTCTTCTCGGCGTCAGCGGGCGCCGGAAAGCGGCACGTCACATCGCCTGAGCACGACCACGAAGTTCCACGAGGCGACCTCCCGGACCACCGGAACGCGGGCGATCCACTTCGCCCACCACGGGTGGTACCGGGGGAACGTCTCGACCACCTCGGCGTCGGAACAGCGGTGCGCCCAGCGCTGTGCGGCCGCGACCGTCACCGGGAACAGGCTCGTGCCGAAGCTGTTCTTCGGCGGCTTGCCCATCCGGCGCTCGTAACGGCGCGCCGCGTAGTACCCGCCCAGGAAGTGCCACGGCGCGGTCTCGTGACCGCCCCAGGGCGAGTACCAGGGCGTGTAGGACATGAAGACGATGCCTCCCGGCCTGGTCACGCGGACCATCTCGGACAGCATCAGCCACGGGTCGCCGACGTGCTCCAGGACGTTGGAGGAGTAGCAGACGTCGACCGAACCGGTCCGCACCGGCAGCGCGGTACCGCTCGCCCTGATCATTCCGGGGTCGGGCTCACCGCGTGCGGAGAGCTCGCCGACGTCCGGGTCGAGCCCGACGTAGCGCGCGCCGGCACCGCGGAACGCCTCGGCGAAGTAGCCGGGCCCGCCGCCGACGTCGAGCACGGTGGCGCCGTTCAACGGGGCGTACGCGGACAGCTGGTTGACTGAGTCGTCAGCCAGAATTTGATAAAAGTGATCGGGATCGGTCTGTTCTTTCAGAAACGCGCGAAAAAGGCGAACAGACCGACCGATGGTTGGCCTGCGACAAGTTTCTCGGCTCTGAACTGAATCGATCTCGACCATTGCCTTGCCCCATATTCCGTCTAATATGGCTACCTGGCAGTAACCTAGCATCCGGGAGAGGCAGATGTCGCGTTGTCCCGATAACCGGCCGAGTGTTCTGCTGGTGAATTGGCGCGACACCAGACACCCCGAGGGCGGCGGTTCCGAGCGGTACGTCGAGCGCATCGCCGAAGGACTGGCGCAGCTCGGCTACCGGGTCGCGATCCAGTGCGCGGACCACGGTCGCGCGCCCCTCGGCAACTGGGTCGCCGGTGTCCGGTTCCGCAGGCGTGGCAACAAGTTCACGGTCTACCTGTACGCGCTGCTGGCGATCCTGCGCTCCGACGCGGACGTCATCGTCGACGTGCAGAACGGCATGCCGTTCTTCAGCAGGCTGGTCGCCCGCTGCCCCGTCCTCGTGCTGGTGCACCACGTGCACCGCGAGCAGTGGCACAGCGCGCTCGGGCCGTTCTTCGGCCGGATCGGCTGGTGGATCGAGTCGTGGCTCGCACCGCGGCTGTACCGGAAGTGCCGGTACGTCACGGTGTCCAACGTGACCCGCGACGAGCTGGCCGCATTGGGCGTCGAGCTGCGCCGCACGGTCGTCATCCCGAACGGGCTCGACGCCGTGCCCGCTGTTCCCGTGCGACAGGCCCAGGAACCGGTGCTGGTCGCGGTGAGCAGGCTGGTGCCGCACAAGCGGCTGGAGCACGCGATCGACCTCGTCGCGCGGCTGCGTCCGACGTGGCCGAACCTCCGGCTGGAACTCGTCGGCGAAGGCCCGTGGAAGGAAGTGCTGCGCCAGCACGCGATCGACCGCGGCGTCGCGGACAGCGTCGTGATCCACGGCTGGGTCGACGAGCACCGCAAGCACGAGATCCTGGCCGGGTCGTGGGTGCACGTGTGCCCGTCGGTCAAGGAGGGCTGGGGCATCGTGATCATGGAGTCGGCCGCGCACGGCGTCCCCACGGTCGCGTACCGGTCCGCGGGCGGTGTCGCGGAGGCGATCGTCGAGGGCCGGACCGGTCTGCTGGCCGAGGACTTCGACGACTTCGTCGCGCACACCGAGGCGTTGCTGCGCGACCACCCGCTGCGCAAGGCGATGGGCGCGGCCGGGCGGGTGCGGGCGGCGCAGTTCAGCTGGGACGAGAGCCTCGACGCGTTCGAGAGCGTCCTGCACAGCGCGCTAGGGCTACCGCGGCGTCCCATCCTCGACAACAGCCCGGTCGCACAGCAGGTCGAGTAGCTCGGCGGCGGCGTCGGCACCGAAGTCCCTGCGGCGCGCCCGCAGCGTGACCGTGGTGAACTCCCCTGTCGTCACCACGCCGAACGCGACGCCCGAGCGGCCGCTGGCCGACGGGTAGAAGCGCACCGCGCGGACGCCGGCCTTGACGACGCCGAGGTTCGACGCGAGGAAGGTCGAACCCAGACGCGGCGCCAGCAGCCTCATCCCCAGACGCGCCACCAGGTTCTGCGCGCTGGGGAACCCGGCTTCCGGCGCCGCGTTCGCCAGCAGCACGCGCACGGCGTTCTCATCCGCGCCGACGGGCATCCGCAGCCTCAGCAGGGCGCTGGCGGCCTCGGGAAGCGGGTCCGCTCCCCCGCGCCAGGACGCGCCGATGGCCGCCACGACGCGGTCGTGCGCCGCACCGTGCGCGGCGTTCCACGCACGGGTCGCGTGCAGTGCCGCGGCGGTGAGCCGGGTGCTGCCCAGCTTCGTCCTGCGGAGCTCGCGCGACACCAGGTGGTCCCCGGTCTCGTGGCCGCTGCGGGTGGGCTGGACGCGCGTAGGAGGCGTGAAAACGGCCTCCCGCAGGCGATCCGCCGCGTTGAGGAGGTACGAGCGGTCCGGAGCCCGTTGCGCGACACCGGTCGCCGAGCTGCTGACGGGTTCGCCGAGCGCGATGCCGAGCAGCGCGACCAGGCCGAGCCCGTCGACCGCGCCGTGGTGCGCGGCGATCATCAGCCGCTTGTGGGCGAGCGCGACCCGGACGAGCGGATCGCCTTCGGTGTAACGGGAATCGGCGAAACCGGCGCGCGTCTCGTCCCAGGTGGACGGCGCGACGACCGAGGGTGCCGGCCCGATGTTCGGAAAACTGACCGAGGCGCCGGACATCCGCGCGGCTACTGCCGCGGGGTCCGGCGCCTCGTCGAGGTCCGCCTCCAGCAGGATGCTCCAGGAGGCCTCCGGGTCACCGGAGAAGCCGACCGTCACCCAGTCACCGGGAGCCGTAGTCGATGACCTCCGGCTCAGCCTGCTGCTGGAGCTCGACGACGCGGTCCGGGTGGTTCTGGTTCACCACGATCGCGCCGACACCGCCCGCGACGCCGACTCCGGCGAGTACCACGAGCAGGACAACAACCACGCCCACGACTACTCCTCACGTTGGGGTGGCGCGAATCTACCGACGAGTAACCGTCTCCACAACAGGCTGACGCAGATCAGTGACCCAGCTGCGATCCAGGCGAGCACAACGGGTGCAACGGGTGGGCCGTTCGGCGCAGCCGGAGGCACTCCCGGCACCTTGTAGAGCGCCAGCTCCGGCCCGTCGTAGACCTTCTCCAGCCGCTTCAACAGGTTCTCGTCGGCCCGGCCGGGCGTGCCGTACTCGACGAGCACCCAGCTGATGCCGGTGTAGTCGTGCGCGCGCAGCCTGGCCGCCCGCGGGTCCTCCCCCGCGATCAGCCTGCCGCCGACCGACAGCGCGTCGTCCGCCACGGTCGTGCCCGGCAGGTAGCGGGGTGCGGGGTCGAGCTGGGTGCGCCGGTCGTTCCAGTCGAACCGCCGGAACGCCGACAGCGGCAGCACGGCCACGTCGCCGGGCTGGTCGTCGAGCAGCTCGCGCACCCGCGCCCAGTCGGCCGGGTAGTCGACCGGCTCGAGCCGCCCGAAGCCGCCCCACGCGAGGTCGGGCAGCAGGCCCATCAGCAGGACCGCCACCAGCATCCGGGCGTTCAGCCGTTCGGTGATGACGGCCAGCCCGATGGCGAACGGCAGCGCCCACCACGCGACCCACTTCTGGCCGTCCCGCAGCAGGCCGGCGCCCGGCACGTGCTCGATCGCGGCCGTCATCGCCGTCGCACCGCCGGGAAGCGTCGCGATGACCGCCAGCAGCACCCCGATCGCGCCGAGGATCGTCAGGTTGCGCGTGGCGGGCATGCGGCGGGCCAGTTCGCGGAGTCCGAGCAGTGCCGCGACGGTCAGCACGACGGTGATCACCGGCAGCACCGGGTTGGTCCGGCTGATCGGGACCACCTCGCCGTTCCACACACCGCCCAGCCCGAGCACGCTGAGCACCGGGCCGCCCCAGTTCTCCGCGCGGGCGCTGAACGCCGTGACGCCCGCCGGATCGGACAGACCGCTGTGCAGCAACGAGGGCACCCACCACGGGGCGTTGAGCACGACCCCGATGCCCAGCACCGGCAGCACTTTCCGCCGTCCGGCCGTCGCGAGCGCGGTGCCGAGCGCGAGCAGGCCGCCCGGCGCGGACAGAACGGCGGGCAGCATCGTGAGCACCAGCCGCGTCCACGCCCTCGGCTCGTTCGCCCGCATGCGCAGGCCCGCCATCGCGACCCACGGCAGCGCGGCGTAGCCCAGCAGCAGGGTCCAGTGGCCGAGGAAGAGCCGTTCGGCGACGTAGGCGTTCCACGTGTACGCGACGGCCGCGACGATCCGGACGCCGGTCTTGTCCGTCGGCACGAGCTTCCCCGCACCGAGCGCGCCGACGAAGAAGATCGCGGCCAGCGCGAGCTTCTGCACGAGCTGACCCGGCACGACCAGCGTCGCGAGCGCGACCACTGCGTCGACCGGAACGGCCCTGGGCAGTGCCTCGCTGAGCCCGAACGCGACCGCGTTCAACGGCTGGCGCGGCGTGAAGACCATGTCGTAGACGAGGACGTAGCCGGGCATCAGCACCGGCGCGAGCACCGCGAGCGTCAGCCCCGCGCACGTGGCGTAGAGCTTGAGTCCGTTCGGACGCACTTCCTGCCTCTCCGGTCGTCCTGCCGCTACAGTCGCCGAAACTACCGGCCAGTAGGACCGGCGAGTGCCGTTTGAAGGCCATCACAAAGATGACCTCTCGCGACACCCCCCGCAGCGGAAGGACACGGCGTGGCCGCTCCGGCAACGACCACCGCTCGCCTGGATGCACTGCTGATCACCGGCGCTCTCCTGGGCGCCAACGCGGCGAGCTACGTGCTGACGATCGCTGCCGCACGCGCTCTCGCACCAGCGGTTTTCGGTGAGCTGAGCGCGTTGCTGGCACTGGTCGTCATCGGTGTCGTGCCCGCGATGAGCCTGCAGACCGTCGCCGCGCTGCGCGTGACGACGCTCGGCCCGCGCCCGTTGTTCGGACTCGGGCTCAGCGTCAGCGCGGGCATGACCGTGCTGACGCTGTCGCTCGCCCCGCTGCTGAGCAGGCTGCTGCACCTCGACGGCCCGTGGCCGATCGTGTGGCTCGCCCTGTCGCTGGCGCCGATGACCGTGCTCGGCGTCTGCCACGGCCTGCTCCAGGGCAACCACCGGTTCGGCGCACTGGCGCTGCTGGTCGCGTTGGAGGGCCTGGGAAAGGTCGGCGGCGGACTCGCCGGCCTGCTGATCCACCCCACGTCCACCTCGGTGCTCGCCGGGACGGCCGTCGGGTCGCTGCTCGTGGTGCTGACCGGCTGGACGCTGTGCGGCCGCCCGCGCCCCACCCGCCCGTCGGGCGGCGCGGAGGTGCTGCACGCGTCGCAGGCCATGCTCGCACTCGTGCTGCTGGTGAACCTCGACCTCGTGCTGGCGCGCCACCAGCTGCTCGGCCACGAGGCGGGCGAGTACGCCGTCGGCGCGGTCGTCACGAAGATCGCGTACTGGCTGCCGCAGGCGGTCGGCGTCCTGGTGCTGCCGCGCATGGCCGACCCCGACGAACGACGCCGCACGCTGCCGGTCGCGCTGGCCGTGTGCGCGGGACTCGACGCGATCGTCGTCGCGGGGTGCGCCTTGTTCGCGCCGCTCGGCGTGGGACTGATCGGCGGCGACGGCTACCGCGGTGACGCCGTACCGCTGTGGGAGTTCGCGCTCGTCGGCTCGTGCCTGGCACTGGTGCAGCTGCTGCTGTTCGCCCGCATCGCCAGCGGCGACCGCCGATCCACCGGTGCGGTGTGGATCGCGGTCGCCGTCGAGATCACCCTGATCACGATGTGGCTCAACGGGTCCACCGGTCAGGTGGTGACCGGTGCGCTGCTCGCCACCGCGGGACTGGCCGGTGCGGGCGCGGTGATCGAGGGCCGCAGCATGGGACGGAACGCGGCGCGGTACGCCCAGGCCAGGTAGACCTCGAACGCGGCGATCACGAGCGACATCCCGGTGCCCGCAGGCGCCAGGAACACGTGGAACGCCACGATGTTCACCACGACCGGCGCGAGCAGCGCCAGTGCGAGCGGCACGAACCTGTTGACCAGCAACAGGACTCCGACGACGAGCTCGACGCCCATCGTCAGCTGCATCATGTACCCGGTCTCGCCGAGTGCGGTGCTGAACGCCATCGCCCCGGCCGGCATGCCTTCGGTGGACATCGGCGCGAACTGCAGGAACCCGTTGAGGCCGGAGAAGGTGAAGAGCAGCCCGAGCAGGGCCCGTGCGGCGGCGGTGAGGAAGCGGTTGATGTTCATGGTGATCAGCCTGGTACCTCCAGTTATGTGGAGGTCACCATGCGCTTGCTGTGATACCGGTCACCGACCAGTCCGAGCCCGATGAGCGTGACCGACTCCGCCAGATGCACGAAATTATCGGCACCGTTCAACGCGAGCAGGTTGAGCGAAGTGGAGCCGATGAACAATCCCAGCACACCGACCACCAGATAAATTACACCCAATGTCAGGTTCACTTTCCTGGACACCGTCGCTCCGGCTGCGGCTCCGGCGATGAGCGTGGATCCGGCAATCAGGTGAATAATGTTGTGAAGTGTGTTCACCTCGAACACGCCGAGTAGCTGACCGCCATGCTGACCTGCGAAGTCATGCTCTCCTGACACCGTGAAGCCGAGTATTCCGAGCGCGATGAACGTCGCTCCGAACACGTAACCGGCCAGTTGGTTTGGTGTGGGGGACATTGTTCCTCCCTTGCGAATGGGACTGTTTCTGAAACTCCCGATCCCGGCCGGGGAGTGTCAAGATCTACCCGCAACCCGGTTCTCGCATGCGCCCACCCATTAACCGCATGACCACTTATCCGACAGGTGCGAGCAGCGCGAACATTTCGGGCATGAGCGAGTACACCGTCCAGGGGATTCCGGTCTCCGCCATCGCCGAGCAGTTCGGCACCCCCTGCTACGTCTACGACGCGGCGGGGATCGAGCGGGCCCACGCCGAGCTGCGCGCGGGTCTCGACGACGCCGTGCGGTTGTTCTACTCGCTCAAACCGAACCCCAACGTCAGCGTGGTGAAGCTGCTGCTGAGCCTCGGCACCGGCGTCGAGGTGTGCTCGATGGGCGAGCTGCACACCGCGCTGGTGGCCGGGGCGAAGCCGGAGGACATCCTGTTCACCGGGCCCGGCAAGAGCGTCGACGAGTTGCGGGCGTTGATCGGGCTCGGCGTGCGGGCGATCATCTGCGAGTCGTTCGCCGAGCTCGACCTGATCAACGAGCTGGCGACGAGGCCGGTGGACGTGCTGCTGCGGGTGAACCCGTCGTTCGGCGTCCAAGGTGGACGATTGACGATGGCGGGCAAGCCGAGGCAGTTCGGCATCGACGAGGACCAGGTGCTGTCGGCGAAGCTGCACCACCCTCGCGTGCGGCTGATCGGCATCCACGTCTACACCGGCACCCGGATCCTCGACGCGGACGTGATCGTCGAGAACACCTGGCGCGTCTTCGACCTGGCGGGCAAGGTGGCCGAGGCGCTCGGGTTCACGCCCGAGCTGGTCGACGTCGGCGGCGGCATCGGGCTCGCCTACTACCCCGGCGAGACCGACCCCGACCCCCAGGTGCTGACCGACGGCGTCAACAAGGCCGTCGCCGCGTTCCGCGACCGGTTCCCGCAGGCGCAGGTCGCGCTGGAACCCGGCCGGTACCTGGTCGGCCGCGCCGGGATCTACGTGGTGAAGGTCCGCTACGTCAAGCAGTCCAGGGGCGAGCGGTACGTCGTCACGGACGGCGGCACGCACCAGAACATGTCCGCCGTCGGCACGGGAACGTACCTGAAGCGCAACTTCCCGATGCACCTGCTGTCCGATGTGGACCGTCCGGTGCTCGGCCCGTGCCACGTCACCGGGCCGCTGCTCACGCCGACCGACCTGCTCGGCAAGGACGTCGAGCTGCCGGAGGTCTCCCCCGGCGACCTCATCGGCGTGCAGCGGTGCGGTGCGTACGGCCCGACGGCGTCCATCGCCTACATGAACGGGCAGGGCTACCCGGCCGAAGTGCTGGTCCACCAGGGGAAGGCGCTGCTCGTGCGGCGCAGGGACACGCCGGAGGACCTGCTCGACCGTCAGATCGTCGTGGACCTGTGAGGAGAACCATGGACCCGGCCATCTCGGTGCGCGAGGCGATCGCGACCGTGCTGCGACGCGAGCTGCCCGACATCCCCGACCACGCCCGGCTGTTCGACGACCTGGCGTTCGACTCGACGTCCATCATCGAGCTGCTGGTGCAGCTGGAGGACCGGATGGGCGTGCGGGTCGACCCGGACGAGCTCAACGACTGCGTCTTCCACACGGTCGGGACGATCACCGACTACGTCACCAAGAACCTCGCATGACCACCGAGCTGCTGCACCACGTGCTGGACGACCGGGCGACGCACACGCCCGGCCTGCCCGCCATCACGCTCGACGACGAGCAGTTCTCCTACGGCGGCCTGCACGACGCGAGCTACCGGCTCGCGGTCTGGCTGCGCCGCATCGGCGTCCCGCGCGGCGGGCGTGTCGTGATCACCCGGCCGAACCCCGCGCTGATCTACGCCGCCTCCCGTGCGGGCGCGGTGTTCTGCGTGGTGCACGAGCAGGTCACCGGTGCCGCGCTGGAGCACGTGCTGGACGACGCCGAGCCGAGCCTGCTGGTCACCGACGACCAGGCGGATCTCGCCGTGCGGCGCGGCATTCGCGTCGCCACCACCGAGGAGGTGGCCGCGGCGGCAACGCACGAACGGCTCGCACCGGTCCCCGCACCGGAACCGGGCGACCTGGTGTCGTTGATCTACACCTCCGGCAGCACGTCGCGGCCCAAAGCCGTGGTGAGCACGCACGAGCAGACCGTGTTCGCGGCCCGCGCGATCAACGCCCGGCTGCGCTACCGCATGGACGACGTCGTCTACGTGCCGCTGTCGCTCGCCTTCGACTACGGGCTGTACCAGCTGTTCCTGGGCGCGCTCGGTGGTTCGCACGTGTGGCTGGGCTCGTCGAGCGACACCGGGCCGGCGTTGCTGCGCAGCCTGGAGCGGTCGGGCGCGACCGTGCTGCCCGCGTTGCCCGCGCTCGCCGAGGCGCTGGCGTGGCTGCTCTCGCGCCGCCGCACCTCGGCTGTTCCCTCGCTGCGGCTGCTCACCAACACCGGCGCGGCCATGCCGCAGGAGACCCTGACAATGCTCAGGCAGGCGATTCCGGGGCTCAGGGTGCAGCTGATGTACGGGCTGACCGAGTGCAAGCGGGTGTCGATCATGCCGGCCGACGAGGACCTGCGCAGGCCGGGCTCGTGCGGGATCCCGTTGCCCGGCACGCAGGTCGTGGTGGTCGACGAGAGCGGCGTGCCGCTGCCGCCCGGCCACGTCGGCGAGTTCGTGGTGCACGGGCGCAACGTGATGGCCGGGTACTGGCGCCGGCCGGAGCTGACCCGCGAGCGGTTCCCCCGGCCTGGCGTGCTGCGCACCGGTGACTTCGGCTGGAAGGACTCCGACGGCTACCTGTACGTCGAGGGCCGTCGCGACGACGTCTACAAGGAGCGCGGCTTCCGGGTCAGCGCGACCGAGATCGAGGCCGCGGCACACGGTGTCGACGGCGTGCGGCAAGCGGCGGTCGTCCCGCCGCGCGACGACCACGAGGCGGTGCTCTTCGTGGTCGGGGAAGTCACCGCCGAGAGCGTGGTCGACGGGTTGCGGCGCGGGATCGAGCCCTACAAGATCCCGCGCCGCTGCCTCGTCGTCGACGAGATCCCGTTGAACCACAACGGGAAGGTGGACAAGAAGGCGCTCGTCACGTTGCTCGGGAGGCGAACGGTTTGAACGCGGCCGCCACGACCGCCGCGACGGCGATCAGCAGCGCGGCCTGCACCAGCGGGATGTAGGCCCAGTCCTGCCCGTTGCCGAGGATCCTGCCCAGCACCGCGACACCGCCACCGAGCGCGACGCCGCTCAACGCGATCACCTTCGGCGCGGGCGGCCACAGCTCGCGGGCCAGCAGGCACGCGATGAGCGCGACGATCGGCAGCATCCCGCCGAGCACGCCGAGCAGCAGGATCATGGCGAACACGAGCCACCGGCCGGCGGACGGCGTCACGAACGCGACCCGCCTGCGCGACGGGACGACCGCGAGCACGCCGACGCCGAACACGAACAGCACGCCGATCAGCAGCGCGGCTCGGTACTGGGTGTCCGGCGTGAAGTCGAGCTTCACCACGCCGCCCCCGCCCTCGGGCAGGACCCACGCCTGCTGCCAGCCGTCGACGCGCGTCTTCTCGAGCACGGTTCCGTCGAGGGTGGCCTGCCAGCCGTCGTTGACGTTCTCCGGCACGACGAGCAATGCGCGCGCGCCGGCGCCGACTGTCACTTCACGTTCGGTGCTTTCCCACGTCGTCACCGATATATCGCGATGTGTCGCGACCGGTTTCTTGCTGTCGAGATGCTGCACCGACACGTCCTGCACGACGAACGACTCCGAGCGCGTGGTCGTGAGCACGTGGTCGCCCGCGGGGAGCTCGAGCGCGGTGGCGAGGTCGTCGTCGCACAGCGTCGCCTTGAGCGGCCGGTTGCCGACGACGTCGCCGAGCGTGCCGGTCACCGAGCTGGTGATCTTCTTGCCGTCGACCTCGATCACCGGACCCTTGCCGCACGGCACGGTGAACTGCGTCGTGGGCGGGACCTTCTGCAGCACGTCGTCCAGCACCGGCACCCGCAGCTCGCCGATCTCGGCAGGCCCGACGCCGGGGCCCGCGACCTCGCGGATCACCAGCTCCAGCTTGTCCGTGCTGACCGGGTTGAACTTGACCAGGCCTTCCTTGTTGACGCGCACCACCTCGTTGCCCGCGGTCGTGCGCACCTCCATCTCGACCGGGCGCCGCGCGTCGGGTCGTGACTCGACGCGGAACTCCGACAGCGTGCGGGCGCCCTTCCAGCTCAGGCTCAGCGACGGGCGCAGGTCCGTGACGTCCGGGACCCACGAGGTGCCGGGGTCACCGTCCACAGCGGACAACGCGCCCGCGGCGACGTCACCGGCGAGCGAGGTCGTGCCGGTGACCGTGAAACCGTTGGGCGTCAGCGGGTTGCGGCCACCGGCGGCCGGGACGACCGTGGCGTCGACCGCGAACTTGCCGTCGACGGACGTGCGGAACAGCCGGGTCAGGCCGTTGGTCTCCTCGCCGAGCCGGGCGAGCCCGGCGTCGCAGTGCACCGTGTCGCCCGCCCGGTAGCAGGCGGGCCGCGCCTGGCTGCCGCGCGTGAACGAGAACGACGGCTTCGGCGAGGCGTGGTCGTGCGGCACGCGCAGCGCTCGCTGGGCGGTCAGGCCGGGGACGGTCAGCTCCTTGATGCCGACGTTGCCGTCCTGCCGGTCGGCCGCGACGCCGAGCACGGTCACCCGCACCTTGCTGGTGAGCCCGCCGGGCACGGTGTACTTCTTCGCGCCGCCACCGGACGGCACGGCGTGCTCGCTCTCGCCGACGTCGGTGGTGATCTGGATCTTGTTGATCGTCCACCCGACGCGCAGGTCGTCGAGCAGGTCGATGCTGACCTCGCTGACCGCGCGCGGGGTGTCGAGCTGGATCTCCAGCCACTGCCCCACCGGCCCGGTGAAGCTCGACGAGTGCCACGCCGACCCGCCGTCGCCGTCGACGGCCGCGAACGGCGAGTTGGCCGGGTCGATCGTGCCGACCGCGTCCGCGTAGGCGGTCGACGTGGACGCGCGCACCTCGCGGATGCCGCGGTACTCGGCGACGGTCTGCTGGGCGACGTCCTGGAACGGTGAGACGTCCAGCGCGACGCGGCCCTGCCTGCTGGCCTCGCCGGCGGACATGGTCTGGCTGAGGTTGTCGCCGACCCGCCCGACGTTGCGCTCGCGGCGGCGCAGCCCGTCGGTGACGAGCAGGTTCTCCTGCTCCTCGCGGGCGTCACCGCCGAGCACGGTCGGTTGGTCGGCGCGCAGGAGTCCCTGCGACAGCAACGGGAGCAGGGACTCGGGGCCACCGCTGACGATCGGCACGTCGGCCGTGTTGACCGCGCTCACGACCGGGACCGTGCGCTTGACCTCGTAGACCTCCAGCGACTTGCCGCTGACGGACAAGTCGACCGAGCTGGTGAGCTTCTGGTCGCGCAGCCGGACCTCGGGCCCGAACTCGGCGACGCGTTCGATGCCGGGCGACCCGAGCAGTCCCTGGCGCAGCACGGCCAGCGGCGTCGACTCGGTCGCCGCGCGGTCGACGTCGTTGCGCATCAACAGGAACCGGTACCCGGACCGGGCGAGGAAGTCCGCGAGCCCCGCCGAGCCCCTGCCGTCCGCCAACGCGTCGTTGACCGCGTCCATGAACCGCGTGTTGCCCTCGGAGCCGAGCGGCACCTGGTTGCGCACCGCCCACGGCGCCTCGGCGAGCGACTGCATGGGCTCGTCCACGGTCCGGCCCCACGTGTACTGGCCGAACCCGGTGGAGGGCAACAGGAGCGTGCGCGCCCGACTGTCCTGTTCGGCCAGCCAGGACGTCGCTTCGCGCCAGTGGTCCGGCACGTCCGACCAGCCGAGGCCGGGCCGCAGCGTCAGCAGCCACGCGGGTGCCGCGATCACCGCGATGAGCACCAGCGCGAACGCCACCCGCCCGCGCCGTCGCCAGTGCTCGGGCGCCGCGCGCAGGCCGTGCGGACGGCTGAGGTGCAGCCCGTGGATGAACCCCAGCACCAGGCACAGCCGCAGCACGGGTTCGAACTTGTGGACGTTCCGCAGTGGAGCGAGCGGCCCGTCGAGCAGGTCGCGGACGATCTCGGCGAGCGGCGAGTCGAGCGACCCGACGTAGCCGACGGTCAGGAGCGTGAGCCCGACCAGCGTGCCCAGCACGAGGAACCGCCGCTCGGGCAGCCCGAGCCGCGCGAGCCCGACGACACCGATCAACGCGACCAGCGCCGTGCCCGCCATCAGCACGGGGTTGTCGACGAGCACGAACCCGTTCGGCCACCACGGCTCGCCCTGGAGCACGTACGCGACCCACTGGTTCGTGCCGCGCAACACCTGGAACAGCGACATCGGCGCGGTGGTGTTCGACGCCGACTCGATGTAGTCGAGGAACGGCAGGCTGTACCGGCCGAGCAGCAGCAACGGCAGAATCCACCACAACGCGCACGCGATGACGCACCCGCACCACCACAGCACCAGCTTCAGGTGCTCGCGGTTCCACTTGCGAGTGAGCAGCCAGATACCCGGCAGCACCAGCGCCATGACGACCATCGCGCCGTTCACACCGCCCATGCACAACACGGCCAGCGCCGACAACGCGGCGGCCCGGCGCGGCGACCCGATGCGGTCCGCGCTCACGAGCGGCAGCAACACCCACGGCAACATCACCGCCGGCAGCATCTCGGCACTCAGCGGCCCGACCTCGGTCAACACCCGCGGCGCCAGCGCGTACGCGAGCGCTCCGACGTACCGCGTGGGTTCGGTGCCGATGCCCAGCGCACGCGACAGCCTCAGCACCCCGTAGAACGCCAGGCACAACAGCAACGCGCACCACAGCCGTTGCGTGACCCACGCGGGCAACCCGAACAGCTGGCCGATCGCGAAGAACGGCCCCATCGGGAAGAAGTAGCCGTACGCCTGGTTCTGCAGCTCCCCGGCCGTGGCCATCGGATTCCACAGGTGCAGGGCACGGTCAAGAAACCCCAGCGGGTTGACCGCGAGGTCCAGTTTCGTGTCGAACGTCGCGCGCCCGAAGCGCTGCGCGAACGACAGCACGGTGAGTGCGATCAGCACCCACGTCGTCGGATTCCGGTGCAGGGTCTTGATGGCGCGGGAAGTTACCACTGGGTAGTGCCGAAAGGCGAGTGTCGCTATCTTGGGGCCTCCACGATCTCTCTGGGGCGCACTCAGGCAGGTGGCAATGACATCGGTTGGTTTCGAACAAGCGTGGGAACTGGGCGACCAGGTACCGGGCTGGTTGACCGTCGACCAGGCGACCGCGCTGTGGCAGGCCGCACTGCGGCTGGGCCCAGGCGCGCGAATCGTCGAGATCGGCAGCCACCAGGGCCGATCGACCACGGTGCTGGGAATAGCGGCCCGTTCCGTCGGCGCGACGGTAGTGGCAGTCGACCCGTTCGTCGAGGGCAAACTGTTCGGCGGAACCCCCACCCGCGACCGCTTCGAGAAGCACGTGGCCAGGGCCGGTCTGGGCGACGTGGTTTCCCTGCAGGCCGAGTACAGCACCAAGCTGCGGCGACGCTGGGACCAGCGCATTGACCTGCTCTACATCGACGGCAAGCACGACTACTGGACCTACACCGACGACATGCGGTGGTCCGAGTTCCTGGTGCCCAACGGCGAGATCCTCGTGCACGACGCTTTCTCGTCCATCGGGGTCACCAGCGGCATTCTGGTGAAGGTGTTGTGCGGCAACCGCTTCGTTTACGTGGACCGAGCAGGCTCCATGGCCCGCTTCCGTTTGGCCGCACCCACTTGGGCCGACCGGAGGCGCGTGCTGGCCGAGATGCCCTGGTTCCTGCGCAACGTGTGGATCAAGGTGCTGCTGCGGTTGCGACTGCGGCCCGTGGCGCGGCTGTTCGGGCACGACAGCCCCTACGACCCCTACTAGCCCCTGCTGCTCGAGCTTGGGCATGCCTGGCTCGAGCTTGGGGTGTGGCCCACGGGGCCTGATGCGGGGCTCCGGGGTACGGCTTCGGCTGCCGCCGGGCCCACCAACCTGCCCACCTGCGGCCGGGCCCACTTTCCGCCCCATGCCACACACCTCGGCCCTGCCGGGCCGCCGCTCGCGGCCACAGCCCGCGTTCACGCGGGCGTCCCCGCACGCGAGACCCCCCCGATTCCGTGCTCGCAGCCAGCACCGACAATTCCCGGCGCCGCAGACGCGCCAGCCGCGAAACCGGGGTGCGACAGCCTGCACTTTCTGCGGCGCGGCGGACACCCCGCGAGCAAGGCGAAGCCAACACACCAGGCGACCCACCACGTACCTGGCGGAAACGACGGCGGGCCACACACCAACCGGCTGATGCGCAGCGAGCGCCAGCCCGACCGGCACGAACCAAGCGAGCACCACCCACACCGGTGGACACCAAGCAAGCCCCCGCCAAACCCACAGGTACCAAGGGAGCACCGCCCCAACCGGCAGGCACCAAGAGAGCCCAGCGAAACCGGCAGATACCAAAAGAAAGAGCGGCCGCCGCACTCCCAACCCCCGCACTGCCCACCGGGCGCGGCCCCCGAGCACAAACCGGCAGCCGAACGACCAGACCAAACTTTCCCGGAGGGCAGGGGTGGGGAGAGGTTCGCGGATCAGGCGAAGCCTTGCCATATTTTCAGGTCGGGGTCAAGACGTCTTTTTGTCTTGACCCCGACCTGAAAATATGGCCACCTCTGGTGATCCGCGAACCTCTCCCCACCCCACCACGAAACCCAACCCCAGCTCTACTGTGGACGACAAACAGGCGGCTGACACAACATGGTGCTCAACGCCTGAGCGAAGATGTCACTGATCCCAGCGGGATCGGCGGTGGTGAACGCCCGCCCACCGGTAGCGTCAGCGATCTTCGTCAACTCGTCGACATCAACATCGGGCCCCATCCCGATAGCGATCACAGGCAACGGCCGCCGCTTGTCCTGCAACTTCCCCAGTTCGTCGAGCAACTGCGGCTGCGTGATGGACTTGGGGTCCTCGTTGCGCCCATCGGTCATGATGACGACGATATTGATCTTCCCGAGCTCCCACTTCTGCCGCGCCTCGCGATAGGCGGCGAGCGTGCTGTCGTACATACCGGTAGCACCCGCAGCGGTGGCACGGATGGCACTCACCTGCTGAAGAGCGCCACCGGCCAGGTGGTCCTTGATGGACGCGACGGGCAGGATCTCCTTGTAGTCCTTGTCGCCGTCGAGGTTGGTGGAGAACTTCCACAGCCCGAGCTGCGTGGCGGGCTTGAACAACCCCACGCCGCGCTCGGCGGCGGCCACGGCGAGTGCCATCCGGGTGGTGCCGGTCCGCGGCACGATCTGGTTCATCGACCCGGACACGTCCATCAAAGCGAGCACCCGCGCGGACAGGGTCAGCCCGGCCCAGGTGCGCAACGACTCGTCCACGACGTTCTGGTCCAGCACAACCGCCTTGTCGTCGGGCGCGCGCAGGCCGAACTTGTTGAACGACCCGCCCGAGCGCAAGGAAGCGAGGAACCGCTCGGCCCCGCGCCGCTGCGCCTCGCCGGCGTCGGGCAGCACGACGTACGGGAAGTCCAACGGCGGCACGGGGGTCTCGGCCGCGACGGCGGTCAGCCGGGTCGCGCCGGGGGTGGAGTTGTGCCGTTCCAGCGCCTGCTCGGACGTGGGGAACACGTCCAGTGGCCGGGTGAACAGCTCCGCGGCCTGCTCGGCCGGGTTGCCCGACACGGGACGCAGCGCGGCGACGGTGGCCGCGGCCGGGTCCTTCTCGCCCGAAGCGAAGCCGCGCACGGCCAGCAGGGCGGAGAGGGAGGCCGGGTCCTTCGCCGGATCGGCGATTCCGGCCACCGCCTTGGCACCGGGGCCGATCAGGTCGCGCCACGTCTTGCCCTTGGCCGGATCCTTGACCGCCAGCACCACGGGTGACTGGGCGATCGAGGTACCGGACTCGGGCACGCGCCACGCGCCCGAGTCGCGGGCCTGCCGGAGCCACATCGTCGACTCCGGCACCCACACCGCGGGACGGTCCTGGGAGTTCTGGTCGGCCAGGCGGTCCATGGTCTGCTTGGCCGTCTCGGCGCGCACCTCGACGCGGTAGCAGTCCGCCGAGGTGTCCTGGGTGGCCGCGACGTCCGAGAGCGCCGGGGCCACCTCCGGGGCGGCCGTGATGACTACCGTCGCGGGGGACGTGCAGCGGGTCGCGCGGAGACGGTCGATGACCTGGTCACCGACTATCCAGCCGATGACCGACAGGACGAGCAGCACGCTGAGCCCGACGACGGGCGAGGTCAAACGCCGCTGTCGCACCATGGCGGACACCATAGACAACTACAACCGGCGCAACCAGAACTCGTCGGTTCCGGGATTCAATTGATCCAAACGGCCGCTCAGCACGTATACCCCGCAGCGGCTGTGCGCCATGGTGGTCGGCGCGGGCTCCGGCCACGCCACCGACGCGGTCACGGACGCGGTCTTCCAGTTGTCCGGCGAGCGCAGCGTGATCACGCGGTTGGCGCGCGTGTTGTCGATGGCCAGCAGGGCACCGCCGCGCAGCAGCAGACCGTCGGGGGCACCGACCGGCGCGGCGGCGGTGACCTGCGTCAGCACCGACCCGGACAGCTTGTACAACGCCCGGCCGGACGAGTGCGCGATCAGGAACTGCCCGGTGGGCAGGCGAACGATGCCATTGGCGCCGTTGCCCGCGCCGACGGGCAGCAGGCGGTCGTCGCGGAACGCGATGGTCGCCTTGCCGCGCAGCGGGACGCGGTAGATCGTGCCGCTGTGGGAGTCGGTGACGTAGGCGGTGCCGTCCGGTGCGATCGCCACGTCGTTGCCGAAGTGCTTGCGGGACGGGTCCAGCGCGCCGAGGTCGTGGTAGGCGATGCGGCGGCCGGTGCGCAGGTCGTAGACGCCGAGACCGGCGATCTTGCCGATGGTCTCCGGCGTGGACTTCTTGCTGATGCCGACGTCGCCGTTCACCACGAGCAGGCGGCCACGCCGGACGTCGACGGCCAGGCCCATGGTCGTGATCAGGGCTGGCTCGTCGACGAGCGTCCGGGCCGAGCCGTCGGGCTGGACCACGGACACCGTGCCGTGCACGACCGACCCCACCAGGAAGCGGTCGCGGATCGGGTCGTAGGTGACGCCTTCGGGATGCAGCTTGGGAGCGCTGCCCTTGATCACGGGCGGGCAGGGATCCGGTGACGCGACGGCCGGGGCGGCGCCGCTCAACGCGAGCGCCGAGGTGAGGCAAGCGATCAGGATTCGCATGACCTCGATCCTGGCCACGTCCGCGCGCACCCCGTAACCCGTCGGTCGGCGGGTTATCGCGTCTGCCGCCTCAACGTCGCCGCGCCCAAAACCAGTGCCAGCAGCGTCGCGCCGCCGAGAACCACCAGGTCGCGCACCACCTCACCGCTCAGGCCCTCGTCGCGCACGAGCCTGCTGCTCGCGTCGACCGCGTACGTCATCGGCAGCGCGTCGGAGATCCAGCGCAGCACGTCGGCCATCTCCTCGCGCGGCCCGAACACGCCGGACAGCAGCAGTTGCGGCAGCACGAACGCGGGCATCATCTGCCCCACCTGGAATTCCGTCCGCGCGAACACGGACACGAAGAGCCCCAACGCCATGCCCAGCACGCCGTCGAGCACCGCGACGAGCACCAGCAGCCCGCTCGGCGCGTCGAGCCCGAGGAACACCGACCACGCGATCAGCACGCCCGACTGCACGGTCGCGATCACGCCGAACGTCAGCGCGTAGCCCAGCAGCAGGTCGACCTTGCGCATCGGCATGGCCAGCAACCGCTCCAGCGTGCCCGCGGTGCGTTCGCGCAGCATCGTCACCGCGGTCACGGCGAACATGACGATGAACGGGAACACCCCGAGCATCGACGGCCCGACCAGGGTGAACAAGAATTCGGAGAACAGGTAGCGGAACAACGTCATCAGCACCGCGGGCACCACCAGCAGCAGTGCGAGCGTGCCCGGATCACGGCGCAGCTGGTTCGCCACGCGCAACGCCGTCGCGATCATGCCGGCACCCCTTCCACCAGACGGCAGAACGCGTCCTCGAGATCGTCACCGAGCTCCGCGGGGGTGCACGCCGCGAGCAGCCCGCCTTCCCGCAGCAGCAACAGATCCGTGCACCGCCGTGCCTCGTCCATCACGTGACTCGACACCAGCAACGTCGTCCCCTCGGCGGCCAGCCGGTGGAACGTGCGCCAGAGATCCCTGCGCAGCAACGGATCCAGCCCGACTGTCGGCTCGTCCAGCACGAGCAGCGGCGGTCGGGCGATCATCGCGGTCGCGAGCGACACCCGCGCGCGCTGACCACCGGACAGCCGCGACACCAGCTGCCCGGCGAGCTCGGACATCCGCACGTCCTCCAGCACCGCCGCCACCCGCCGCCGGTCGCACCGGGCGATCGACGCGAAGTAGCGCAGGTTCTCGGCCACGGTCAGGTCGGCGTACACCGACGGCGCCTGCGTCTGGTAGCCGATCAACGCCCGCAGCTCGGGATGCCCGGCGGGCAGGCCAGCCACCCGCACCGAGCCGCCGGTGATGCGCTGCACTCCCACGATCGCGCGCAGCAGCGTCGTCTTGCCCGACCCGCTCGGGCCGAGCAGCCCGGTGACGCTCCCCTTGCGCACCACGGCCGTCACGTCGTCCAGGACCCGTGTCCCGTCCCGGTCGACGACGAGCTCGGAAATCTCGATCATCATCCCCACCTATGGGTAGCATTACTACCCTTCAAACGGTAGCTCGGAAGTCGCCGGAAGGGTAGGGTTGCTACCCATGAGGGCGGAGCGGTTGAAGGGGCATCTCGACGCGTTGCTGCTGGCGGTGCTCGCCGGCGGGCCGCGGCACGGCTACGGGGTGATCGAGGCGTTGCGCACCGGCAGCGGTGGCCGGTTCGACCTGCCGAAGGGCACGATCTACCCGGCGCTGCACCGGCTGGAACAGGCCGGGCTCGTGCGCGGGACGTGGTCGGACGACACCGGGCGGCAGCGCAGGACCTACGAGCTCACCGCGGCGGGCAAGCGCCAGCTCAACGACGAGCGCTCGTCGTGGCGCGAGTTCTCCACGGCCGTCGTCGCACTGCTGGAGGGCAAGCCGTGCCCGGCGACCTGATCACGCGCTATCTCGACGAGCTGGCCGCGCGACTCCCCCGCACCGGCCGCGCCGCGCTGGTCGCGGAGATCGCGGGCGGGCTGGAGGACGCCGTCGAGCACCACCGCTCGACCGGACTGTCCGAAGTAGACTCGCAACGAGCGGCAATCGAGGAGTTCGGCGCACCGGAAGCGATCGCCGACGAGTACGCGCCCGTCGCGGCGACGGCACAGGCGCACCGCTACGGCCTGGCGTTCATGACGACCGGCCCGCTGATCGGCGGCCTGTGGGTCACGGCCATCGCGCTCACCGCCGAGCTCCCCGAGTTCACCCGGATCGTCGGCGGGCTGCTGCTCGCACTCGTGCTGGTAGCGGCACCCTGTGCCGTGTTCTCCGTGGTGGCGACCAGCGGGCCGCTCCGGGTGCGGATCAGGTCGGTCGTCACGGTCCTGTCCGTCACCGCATATACGGCGATCATCGTCGACCTCACCGCGATCGCGGTGCTCACCACGCTGCTCGCGACGACGACCACCATCGCCGTCATTCCGGCGGTCATCGCGGGCGTCGCCAGCGCCACCCGGCTCGTCATGGCGACGCGGGGAGCGCTGGCGTTGCGGGGAACGAGGGCCGCGCTGGTCTAGGAGATGGTCGCGTGCATCTCCCAGACGAGGATCTCGGCGGGCGAGGTGGCGGTGACGCGCTGCCCACCGGTGGCGGTGAACCGCACGGCGTCGCCCTCCTTCAGCACACCGGCGCCTTCGAGCGACACCTCACCGCGTGCCACGAACAGGTGCAGGAACGGCGCTTCCGGCAGTTCCACGCTCATGCCCGGCTGCATGCGCGACGCGTGCAGTGCGGCGTAACGGTTCTTGATGCGGATCGCCGACTCGTGACCGTCCATTCCGGACGCCACCGGCACGAGCCCGCCCTTGAGCAGCTCGTCGTCGATCTCCAGCTGCTCGTAGCCCGGCGTGATGCCCGGCTCGTCCGGCACGACCCACATCTGCACGAAGTGAACGGGGTCGGTGTGCGTGTCACCCCGGAGGCGCCACGAGTCGTTCTTCTCGGAGTGCAGGATGCCGGTGCCCGCGCTCATCCGCTGCGCGAGTCCGGGGTAGATCACGCCGGAGTGACCGGTGGAGTCCTGGTGCACCAGCGAGCCGTTCAGCACCCAGGTCACGATCTCCATGTCCTGGTGGGGATGCGTCTCGAACCCGCTGCCCGGCTTCACGGCGTCGTCGTTGTTCACCAGCAGCACGCCGTGGTGGGTGTTGGCGTCGTCCCAGTGCCCGCCGAACGAGAACGAGTGCTTCGAGTCGAGCCACGAGATCTTGGTCTTGAAGCGGTCGTCCGCCCGCCTGACGTCCACAGTCATGACAGCTCCCTCAAGTAGTTGAACTATCATCTATTAACTTGGTGGACACGTCAACTATTCCGCCTGCAGCACGAGGTCGAACTCCAGGCTCACCCACGGTCCCGCACGGCCGTCCGGAGCGGTACCCGGCTCCTCCTCGGCGAACTCCGCGACCAGGCTGTCCCGCACCCCGAACACGGCGTCCTCGGCCAGATAGGGGTCGCCAGCTGCGAAAACGTGCGTGATGAGCGTGCGGTGACCAGGGGCTTCGACCTTGAAGTGGATGTGCGCGGGCCGCATCGGCCCGCGGCCGGCCGCGGTCAGCAGGTCGCCGACCGGGCCGTCGATCGGGATCGGGTAGGGCGACGGCCGCACCGACCAGAAGCGGTACTCGCCTCGAGCGCCTGACCGCAGCCAACCCCGGCCGGCGACACCGGACGAGCGCTGCACGTCGTAGAGCCCGTCGTCATCGGCCTCCCACACGTCGATCCGCGCACCCTCGATCGGCTCGCCGGACGTCGACCGGACCGTCCCGCTCACCCAGCACGGCGTGCCCTTCGCACCACCGGTGATGTCACCGCCGAGCGGCACCTCGGGTGAGTCGGCGACGAAGAACGGCCCGAACACCGTCGACTCGGTCGCGTCCGGGTCCGCGGGGGCGTTGATGCCGACCGTGAGCATCGACAGCCCGAGCACGTCCGAGAGCAGGATGAACTCCTGGCGCCGGTCGTCGGTGAAGTGCCCGACGCGGGTGAGGAACGTGATCGCGGCGTCCCACTCGGCCTGGCTGAGCCGGACGTCGCGGGCGAAGTCGTGCAGATGCCGCACGAGGCCGCGCATGATCTCGGACAGCCGGTCGTCACCCGCGAAGCTCTCGACGACGCGGTCGGTCAGCGGCTTCTCCGTCATCCGGCCAGCCTACGACCGGGACCTACCCCAGACCGGGCTGCGGCTCGCCCTTCGCGAGTGCGTCGAGCCTGCGGTCGAGGTCGTCGGCGAGGGGCGCGCCGATGATCACGTCGACCTTGCCCTTGGCGGAGATGAACGCGAACGCGGGCTGCGCGGTGACGCCGAAGCGCTTCCACACGGCGCCGTCGAGGTCCGCGATGTGCGAGAACCCGTCCATGCCGCGCTCGGCGACGAACTGCTTCATCGGCTCGATCTTGTCCCGCGACGCGACACCGACGAACGTGACGTCGGTGTGGTCGCGCGCGACCGCGGCGACGGTCTCCGCCTCGGCGCGGCAGCTCGGGCACCACGGCGCCCAGAACCACAACGCGACCGGCTTGCCAGCCAGGCTCGCTCCCGAGAAGTCCTCGCCGGTGAGCGTCTTGGCGTCGAACTTCAGCTGGTCGGCCGCAGGGGCCGCGGAGCCGCAGCCGACCAGCAGCACAGACAGGAGGATCAGCAGCACGCGCACGTCATGGACTACGCGCCCGGCTCGCACGGGGTTCAAGTAGCCTGTATCGATGCCGACCCGCCAGGAGCTGCGCGCGGACTGCTCGCGGTGCGCGGGCCTGTGCTGCGTCATCCCCGCGTTCGCCAAGTCGTCGGACTTCGCGATCGACAAGCCGGCCAGGACCCCGTGCCCCAACCTCGGCGGCGACTTCCGCTGCACGGTGCACACCTCGTTGCGGCAGAAGGGTTTCACCGGCTGCACGGTGTACGACTGCTTCGGCGCGGGTCAGAAGGTCGTGCAGGTGACGTTCGGCGGCGCGGACTGGCGCGCGCAGCCCGGCATGTTCGACGTGTTCCCGGTGATGCGGAACCTGCACGAGCTGCTCCGGTACCTCGACGAGGCGATCGGCCTCTCCCCCGACGCGGACGTCGAGTCGGCGTACGAGGAGATCGACCGGATCACGATGGGTGATCCGGCCGCGCTGGCGAAGGTCGACGTCCCGGTGTTGCGCTCACAGGTCAACGAGCTGCTGACCAGGGTGAGCAACCGGGTGCGCGCGGGGAAGAAGAAGCGGGACCTGCGGGGAGCCGACCTGATCGGGAAGGACTTCCGCAACGCCGACCTGCGGCGCGCGAACCTGCGCGGGGCGTACCTCATCGGGGCGAACCTGCGGGGAGCGGACCTGCGGCTGGCCGACGTCATCGGCGCCGACCTGCGGGGAGCGGACCTGTCGGGAGCGGACCTCAGCGAGACGATCTTCCTGATCCAGGCGCAGCTCGACTCAGCTCGGGGCGATCGGGCGACCACCCTGCCCGCGTCACTCGAGCACCCCGCGCACTGGAACTGACCTCATCGACTTCTAGTTGTGCATCATCACGAGCTGGCGCCGCAGTCGCTCCCGGAGCAGGTCGATCACCTCGGTGCTGGTGCCCGCCTCCGCGTACGCCTGAACCTCGACCCACTTCAGGTCCAGGCGCGCGTGGGCCATGACGGACTTGGTCGGTCCGCTCGCGGTCGTCAGACCGATCCAGGCGAAGTCCACCGGAGCCGGCGCGTACCGGTCCAGCTCTCCGATCCTGGCGGACGCGTATTCCCTGGTCTGCTCGGACATCTTGTCCGCGAGCGTGACCTGGATGTAGTCCATCGCCAACTGCCTCCTCGACGGTTCCCCGCGCTAGACCGTACGAATCTGACGAGGCCGACGAACCAGGCATAGGTCCCGGGTATTAGGGCCTTTGGCCCACTCCGAGGTACGTCGCACGGCATGCCTGGCGTTGCAGCTTTCCGCTCGCGGTGAGCGGGAGCGTGCCCGGCGGGAGTTGGACGACTTCGTGCACGCGCACGCCGTGGCCGGTGTGCACGGCCCGTCGCACGGCCATCTCGACCTCCTCGGCGGGTGCGTCCGGCATGACCTCGGCGAGCACGACCACGCGTTCCTCCGTGCCGTCGTCGATGCCCAGCACGCAACAGCCGAGCGGCCGGATGGCCAGGTGCGCCGCCTCGGCCGTGGCCTCCAGGTCGTGCGGGTGGTGGTTGGCGCCCGCGACGATGATCACCTCCTTGGCGCGGCCGGTGACGAACAGCTCGCCGTCGAACGCGAAGCCGAGGTCACCGGTGCGCAGCACGCCCGCGTGGAACGCCGGATCGTCGCGCTCCCAGTAGCCGAGGCCGACGGACGGGCCGGACACCAGGATCTCGCCGACCTCGCCCTCCGCGGCGCCGGCGATCACCACCGACTCCGGCAACGGCCCGCTGCTCACCAGCCTCCGTCCGCCCGGCGGTTCGACCGGCACCGCGCGGCCGCGCGCCAGCTCGCCGGGGTCGACGCGCAGCACGGCCGGGCCTTCGCCGACGGGCGCGCAGGTGACCATGACCGTCGACTCGGCGAGGCCGTAGCCGGGAACCAGTGCCTCGCGACGGAAACCGGCCCGGCCGAACACCTCGCAGAAGCGGTCGAGCGTCGCCGCGCGCACGGGTTCGCCGCCGATCAGCGCGACCTCCCAGCCGCTCAGGTCGAGCCCGGTCAGCTGGGCGTCGGACACCCGCCGCGCGCACAGGTCGAGCGCGAAGTTCGGCGCGCAGCTGTCCGCCCTGCCGAGCTGGGAGATCATCCGCAGCCAGCTGAGCGGGCTGCGCACGAACACCGCGGCGGGGAACAGGTGGGCGGTGCGCCCCGAGTAGAGCGGGTCGAGCACGCCGCCGATGAGCCCCATGTTGTAGTGCGACGGCAACCACGACACGCTCGGCGGGCGCGGCAGGCCGTCCCCGTCGGACGGACGGCGCAGGTTCTCGTGGATCAGCGCCAGGTTGTGCAGCACGTTGTCGTGCGTCAGCGCGACGCCCTTGGGTTCGCCGGTCGATCCGGACGAGTACTGCAGGTACGCGACGGTCTCCGGCTTGATGTCCGGCCTGCGCCACCTGGTCGCGTGGCTCGGGTCGACCTCGTCGACGGCCACCCGCACGAGCGCGGCGAGCGGCGGCGTCTCCTCGATGATCGGCAGGCATTTCGCGAACGTCATCCCGTTGGACAGCAGCAGTTCCGGGTCGCAGCTCGCCACCACCGACTCGATCCGGCCCACCTTGAGGCTCGTGCGGGTACCGTCGAGCGGCGCGACCGGCACGGCGATGATGCCCGCGTAGAGACAGCCGAGGAACGCCGCGTGGAAGTCGAGTCCCGGTTCGAAGCACAGCAGCGCCCGCGTGCCCGGTGACGCGACGTCGGCGAGCACCACGGCGATCGCACGCGCCCGTTTGTCCACTTCGGACACGGTGACCGCGTCCCATTCGGTGCGGCCGTCGGCGAAGAAGGCGAACGCCCGCCTGCCGTCCTCAGGGTCGCACAGGTCGAGCAGCGTGTGGAGCCGCGTTCTGGTGCTCATCAGTAGCCTCCGGGGTGCAGTGAGCGGCAGTCCGCGCGGCGCAGCTTGCCGCTGGTCGTGTAGGGCAACGCGCCCGGTGAGAGCAGCACGACGGTGGGCACGTTCCAGTCGTGCTCGGCCCACACCGCGGCGCGCACCGCGTTCCTGATCTCGTCGGGCGGCGTGGTGCGGGAGCGCCGGTCGATCTCGACGAGCACGGTGCCCGCGACGGCGCACGCGGCCTTGACGGCCGGGTGCGCGGCCTCGGCCGTGGCCTCGACGTCGTAGGGGTAGAGCTGGCGGCCGTCGACCTCCAGCAGGTCGGTGACGCGGCAGGTGACGAAGAGCTGGCCCCGCCACAGGAAACCGAGGTTGCCGGTGCGCAGGAACCGGCGGTCGCCGTGGCCGAGCACGGTCGCGCCGAACGTCGTCCTGGTGCCCTCCGGGTCGGCCCAGTAGCCCTCGCCGATGCTGGGTCCGGACACCAGCACCTCGCCGACCTCGTCCGGTTCGCACGGCACGTCCGTGCCCGGCCTGGTGATCACGACCCGCAGCGACGGGTCCGGGTCACCGCACGCGACGAGCTGCTTGCCGGGACGCGCTTCCCGCACGAGCCCGCGTTCCAGCGCGGTCGCGTCGAACTCCGCGACCACCGGCTCACCCTCGACCGGTCCACCGCTGATCAGGACGGTCGACTCGGCCATGCCGTAGCAGGGGAAGAACGCCTCGCGGCGGAACCCGCACGGCCGGAACCGGCGGGCGAACGCGTCGATCGTGCGGGCCCGCAGCGGTTCGTCGCTGATCGCGGCGATCCGCCAGCGGCTCAGGTCGAGGTCGTCGCGCTGCTCGTCGGTGACGCGGCGCAGGCACAGGTCGTAGCCGAGGCTCGGCGCGGCGACGATCTCGGCGCCGTAGCGGGAGATCGCGCGCAGCCAGTTCGCCGGGGTGCGAGCGAACGACTGCGCCGACATCAGCACCGACTCGTGACCGAGGAACAACGGTTGCAGCACACCGCTGATCAGGCCCATGTCGTGGAACACCGGCAGCCAGCACACCGTGGTCGACCGCTCGTAGCGCTCGTCCGGACGCGATCCGGCGCTGACGATCAGCGACAGGTTGCGCAGCACGTTGCGGTGCGTCAGCACGACACCGCGCGGCTTGCCTGTCGTGCCTGAGGTGTACTGGAGGTAGGCGACACCGCTCGGGCTGGCCGGACGCCACTCGTCCGACCGGTCGTCCAGGTTCTGGGTCGCCAGTGCGCCGACGTCCAGCACGGTGTCCTCAGTGGACAGGATCAGGTCGGGATCGCAGTCGTCGACGATCCCGAGGAGCCTGGTGTGCCTGGCGTCACCGCTGGCCCGCCGCACGGGTGGCGCGGGGACGGCGACCACGTCGGCGTAGAGGCAGCCGAGGAACGCGGTGACGAAGTCCAGGCCCGGTGGATGGCACAGCAGGACTCGCGCGCCGGGTCTCACCCGTTCCCGCAGCCACACGGCGATGCTGCGCGCGCGGCGGTCGAGTTGTTGGTAGGTCAGCGAATCCTGTTCGACGACCCCGCTGTCGAGGAAGACGAACGCCCGTTCGTGCGGCCGGACCTCGGCCTGCCGCCGGCAGAGGTCCACCAGGCTCGCCACTTCTGTTCCCAGCATTGCGTCTCCCCTTCCGATGCGGATTTCGAAGCTACGGAAGGGATTCACGGGTGTAATCGGTCGCGCGACGGATTCCCGGATCAGTCCCGCGACGACTGTTGCCCGCGTCCGCCGAGTGCTGCTCTTGAACCATGCCAGTCGACTTCTCACTGCTCCACCCATCGCTGCCGCCGCTGCCGGGACACGACGACTCAGACGTCGTCGTCACCGGGCTCGGCATGTCCACCCCACAGGGTGGCGACGTCGCGTCCACCTGGTCCGCGCTGCTCGCAGGCACATCAGGCGTGCGGGTGCTGGACGAACCGTGGTCGGCCGACCTGCCGGTCCGGCTGGGCGCCCCGCTGTTCTCCGAACCATCGCTCGACCGCGTGGCGAAGCGCCGGATGGACCGCTGCCAGCAGCTGGCCGTCGTGGTCGCCCGTCAGGCGTGGGCCGATGCGGGCACCCCGGAGGTCGAACCGGCGCGGCTCGCGGTCGTCTTCGGCACCGGGCTCGGCGGCGGATCCACGCTGGTCGAGCAGTACGACCGGTGCCGCGACCTCGGTCCGGACCGGGTGTCGCCGTTCACCGTCACGATGCTCATGCCGAACGGCCCGGCCGCGGTGGTCAGCATGGACCTCGGCGCGCGGGGCGGTGCGCACGCGCCGACGAGCGCCTGCGCATCCGGTGCCGAGGCGATCGCGCTGGGGTCGGCGCTGCTGCGGCGCGGGCTGGCGGACGTCGTGGTCACCGGCGGCACCGAGGCGTGCCTCGGCAAGCTGTCGATCGCCGCGTTCGCGCGGATGGGCGCGCTTTCCAAGCGGCACAGCGATCCCGCGGGCGCGTCACGTCCGTTCGAGGCCTCGCGCGACGGGTTCGTGATGGCCGAGGGCGCCGGGGCGCTGGTGCTGGAACGCGGTCCGTTCGCGCGGGCGCGTGGGGCGAGGGTGTACGCACGGCTCGCGGGCACCGGCATGAGCTCCGACGCGCACGACATGACCGCGCCGTCGCCAGCAGGCCAGATCCAGGCGATGCAGCAGGCGATCCGCGCGGCCGGGCTGAGCGCGTACGACATCGCGCACGTCAACGCGCACGCGCCCGGCACGCCGGTCGGCGACCGGGTGGAGGCGGCCGCGATACTCGACGCACTCGGCCCGCACCCGCTGGTCAGCGCGACGAAGTCGGTGACCGGCCACCTGATCGGCGGTGCGGGTGCGGTCGAGGCGATCTTCACGGTGCTCGCCGTGCAGGGCGGCGTGGTGCCGCCGACGCGCAACCTCGACGAGCAGGACCCGGACGTGAAGCTGGAGATCGTGACGAGTCCGCGGCGGGCCCGCATCGGCGCCGCGATCTCCAACTCGTTCGGCTTCGGCGGCCACAACGTCGTGCTCGCCTTCACCCGGTCCGGCTGACGAGTCCCATCCGCTGCGCGTAGAGCGCGGCGTGCATGCGGTTGGGCTGGTGCAGCTTCGTGAGGATGTGGGACACGTGCGACTTCACCGTGGCGCAGGTGAGGAACAGCTCCCGCGCGATCTCGTCGTTGCTGCTCCCCCGCGCCAGGAACGCGAGCACCTCCAGCTCCCGTCTGCTCAACCGGCACAGCGACACCGGGTCGACCGGCGGCACGATCTCGAACCGGTCGACCAGGTGCGCGGTCATCTCCGAGCAGATGAACGCGTGCCCGCGCGCGACGGCCCGCACCGCGCTCACCAGCTCGTCGTGCGACACGCGCTTGAGCACAAAACCCCTTGCCCCGCTTCGGATCGCGCGGTGCAGTTGGTCGTCGCGGTCGGTCGCGGCCAGCACGATCACCGGTGCGTCGAACACGTCCAGGCCGGCGATGTCAGCGGTGAGCACGACGTCCGGGCGGTGTTCGTCCGCCTTTCTGATGGCCTCGTGCTGGGTGCGCGCCTCGGCGACGACCAGGAGGTCCGGTGTGTCGTCGAGCGCCGTGCGGACCCCTCTCCGGACCAGGTCCTCGTCGTCGACGAGCAGCACGCGGGCCATCAGTGCCCCATCCCGAGCCCGCCGTCGACCGGGATGACGGCGCCCGTCACGTAGTCCGCACCGGCGAGCCACACCACCGCTGACGCGATCTCCTCGGGTTGCGCGAACCGCCGCAACGGGATCGCCTCCCGGTACTGCTTGCCGTACTGCGCGGGCAACGCGGCCGTCATGTCGGTGTTGACGTACCCCGGCGCGACGACGTTGGCCGTCACACCTCGGCTGCCCAGTTCCCTGGCCAGCGACCGGGCGAGCCCGATCAGCCCGGCCTTGCTGGCCGCGTAGTTCGCGAGCCCGGCGCTGCCGTACATCCCGACGACCGACGAGATGAAGATCATCCGCCCGGTTCGACGACGCACCATGCCGCTCGCCGCTCTGCGAGCACACCGCCACGCACCGGTCAGGTTGGTGTCCACAACGGACACGAACTGCGCCTCGGTCATGCGGGTGATCACCGTGCTGTCGGTGATGCCCGCGTTGGCGACGAGCACGTCGATCGGCCCCAGCTCGGCCTCGACGACGTCGAACGCGGCGTCGACCTCCGTCTTGGACGTCACGTCGCACTTCACGCCGAACACGCCGTCCGGCAGCGGACCACCTCGATGTGTCACGGCCACCGACGCGCCGTCGGCGAGGAACGCCTCCGCCACGGCGCGCCCGATTCCCCGGTTCCCTCCGGTCACCAGCACAGTCACGAATGCTCCTTTCGACCGCATGCCGTCCGGGTGATACCGCCGGTACCAGCGCTTCGCTGCCCTATCGTTGAGGGTTGTCCGGGCACCGGCGCCCCTTGATCCGAGACTAGGGAGAGCCGCCGTGTGCGCCTCGTGCCTCAACGGCCGACAGGTTGATGTTTCCGGCCAGTTCCGGCGTGGCCTCGCGGGCGTGCACGCGATGCTCTCGGTCGGTGCCTCACGTGGAGTTCCCGCCTCGACGTGTCTGGACGGTGCCGGAATCTCCTTGCAGGAGAGCGAGATCTGCGTCTCGCAGGAGCTCCGGGTGGCCCGGAACCTGGTCGACGCCGTCGGCCACGCACCCGGCCTCGGCATCACCGTCGGTCAGCGCATGGGCCTGCGCGCCTACGGCGTGTGGGGCTTCGCGCTGCTGACGAGCCCCACCCTGCGGCACGCGTCCGACCTGGGACTTCGCTACCTGCCACTGACCTACGCGCTGACCTCGCTCCGCATGGGCGTCACCGCGTCCGAGGTGTCGCTGGTGGTGTCGTCCGACGCGCCGTTCCTGGTGGAACGCGAGATCGCGACCATCGCCGGCCTGGTGCGCTCACTGCTCGGCGCATCCCCTTCGATGCGCGTCGAACTGCGCCTGCCGCCGTCACCGGTGTACTCGTCGATGCTGGGCGTGCCGGTGGTCTTCGACGCACCCCACAACGCACTCGTCGCGGACGCCTCCGTGCTGGAACAACCGCTCCCCCAGGCAGATCCGGTCACCATGGCCGCGTGCGAACAGGCGTGCCGCACCCTGGTCACCCAACGCGTGCCCGCGTCGTTGTCCGGCGCTGTTCGCGCGCTGGTGGCCTCAGGCGTCACAGACGCCGACGCCATCGCCCTCCGGCTGCACCTCTCCGCCCGCACCCTGCGCAGACGTCTCGCTCTGGAGCACACGTCGTTGCGCGCCCTCGTCTCCGAGACCCGGCGGGCGGCGGCCTTTTCGTTGCTGGTCAAGGGGTGCACGGTGGAACAGGTGTCGTCGCGCCTCGGTTACACCGACGCGGCCACGTTCATCCGGGCGTTCCGGCGGTGGACCGGAACTACTCCCGGGGCCTGGCGTTGCGCAGCCGAATACCGCTGAACGCGAGTGTGCTGCTGCGCACGGCGTCCCAGAAGCCCCACAGGTTGGGCAGGACCCGCAGACCGATCCCCGCTTCTTCGTGCAGCTCGAGCAGGTTCCCGACGCTCTCCGGCGGGCCCAGCGGTGCCACCGGCTCAGTCGCCACCATCGCGTGCTTCTGGAACCTCTCGAACTCGGTGGCCGGCAGGCGGTACGCGTAGAGCTCCACCGACGCGATCCGGTCGAGCCAGGCGTACTCGACGGCGTGGACCCTGGTTCCGCAACCCGGTCCGATGATCCTGTCCCGGTCCTCCCGCGTGGTGCCGTCCGCGGTCCACGCCATGCCGCGCGGGCAGTCGCGGGGGAACCAGTAGTCCGGCGCCCGGTCGTGGTCCACCGCCCAGACGTACGCCTCCGGCTGCTGCGCGGTCGCCGCCACGTGCGGGACGAACCGCGTGATCGTCGGGTCCTCCGAGAAGTGCAGCACCTCACCGGGCCGTGGTCGCATGCCTCCAGCATTCAGGACCGGGACGCGCAGTGGCGACCGGCCACGTGCCCGAACACCACGGCGGGCCCGAGCGTCCCGCCCGCACCCCAGTACCCGTGCCCGGCAGGCGAAGCGACGCAGTTCCCGGCCCCGTACAACCCGGGAACAGGCCGATCATCGGCCAGGATCCGCCCGGACGCGTCGATCGCAGGCCCGCCGTTGGTGTCCTGCAACCCGGAACTGAGGATCACCGCGTAGTAGGGCGGCCGCAACGGCCGCATGGTCGGGTTCGGGTAGTCGGAGTTGGCGCTGACGCAGTTCCGCACCGGGCCCGCGTCGACACCTTGGAACGTCAGGCAGAACGCGTGCCACCACAGGTCGATGGGCTGCTCACCCCGGTGGAAGTCCACATCCCGACCGCTGACGGCGAACCCGTTGAACCGCGACAAGGTGGCGGCCAGCGAAGCGGCGAACGAGGGTGCCAGACCGAACGCCGCGGTAGCCGGATCCGTGGCGAAACGAGCGAGGATCTTCGAGGTCAGCGACTCCACAGTGGACGCTGGACCGATGAACGTGTTCACCAGAGGCGTGACGTGGCCACCGATGCCGGCGAACCGCGCGAGCGTGTGCGAGTCGAACACGCTGACCAGGAACCGGTTGTCCGGCGCGAAGTGGACCTGGGTGCGATCGTGGTAGTTCGTCTTCTCGTTCACCACCCGCACCCCGCGCCGGTTCACCATGAACATCGAGTCACCGTTCGACCAGTAGTTCTGGAAGAACAGGTAGTTCGGTGCGACGCGGCTGTCCGGGTCGATCTTGTACTGCTCGTACAGGTTCTGGATGAACCACGCGCGATCCATGCTCTCCAGCTGGAAACCGTGCCGCTCGGCGATGTGCACCAGGTCGCCCTGCGCGCTGGTCACCGCGCACCCACCGCCGGTCAACGACCGCGAGCCGGCGAAGTTGGCCGCCACCCGCGCGGCGTTCTTGGAGAAGCCGCCGGACGTGAAGATCACGCCGCGGCGGGCCGAGAGCTCCGTGCCGTTCAGCGACACGCCGGTGACGCGCCCGCGGGAGAACACCAGGTCAGTCACGCGGTGGTTGGTCAGGAACCGGACGCCGCGGGTCACGCAGGCGTGGGTCAGCCACGCGACGAGGTACGCGCCGCCGAGACCGGAGCCCGAGTGGGGCAGGCCCAGTTGCAGGTCCTCGGTCAGGTGCGTCGGGTCGAAGCGCTTCGGGACGACGCTGCGTCCGCGACGAGGCACGTTCTCCACCAGCTCGGGGTGGTAGTCGGGCGCGAACTCGCCGTGCAGGCCCAGCGGATCGCTGGTCAGCGGTAGACCGGCACCGCGAACAGCGTCCCACGGCAGCGCACCGGTGGAACGGAACCAGTCCAGCACGTCGGACCCGTTGTCGTAGTACGCGCTGAGCTGCGCGTGGTGCCGAGGCGACAGGCCGAGCAGCGGGGCGTCCGGATCATACGAAGCGGGATGGGCCAGCCGTGCCATGTAGCGCAGCGCCATGTCGCGGGGGTCGGCCAGCCCGGCGGCCCGCATGTCCGCGTTGTTCGGGATCCACAGCCAGCCGCCGGACCGGATGGACGTGCCACCGTTCAACGGCTGCGCCTCCAGCACCAGCACGGACGCCCGCGGGTCTGCCCTCTTCACGCCCAGCGCGGCCGACAGGCCTGCCGCGCCGCCTCCCACGACGATCACGTCGCAGGTGCGGTCGACCAGGCCGCTCACCCCGGCGACGGCCGCGCCGACGAGCAGTTGACGACGACTCAGCATGTGGTGCTCCCGCACTCGTCCGGACCTGCGGGAGCATCATGTCGATCTATCGGTGAGGGATCAAAATCGGGGTGTCCCCGTCAGCACCTCGACCGGTGACAACGGCCGCAGCGTCAGCTGGTACGAGTACGACCGGTCCGCGCGCACCTGGTACTTCTCGCGCACCGGGTTCGGCGTGTCACCGACGCCGGTCACCGCGTGGTCGGCGTGCAGGGTGATCCACCCGTCGTTGCGCTGCTTCTGGAAACCGTACGTGGCGCGGTCCAGCGAGTCGTACCGGCTCACGGACACGTCGTTGGCGCCGGTGACGAGCAGGCCGCCGGTGCGCCCGTCGGTGAGCAACGCCCACTTCGCGTCGGTGTGGTTGGCGTTGTCCTGCGGAGAGTCGTAGTCGACGTACTGCTTGTCCACTGTGGACCGCCACACGCCCGTCGGGGTGCCGTCCTTGCGGTCGTTGTAGCTCTCCACCGGACCGCGCCCGTACCAGGCGAAGCGCTGGAACCGGTCCGGCACGGCCACCTGCACGCCCATCCGCGGCAGGTACGGCAACGTCCGCAGCTTGCCGGTCGGCTCGACCGAGTGCGCGAGCCGCACCGTGCCCGCGCCGTCGATCACGTACGTCAACGTCTGCACGAACGCGGCGTCCGGGGAACCGGCGGTCGACTTCACCGTGATCGTGTTGCCGGAGACCTCGACGGACTGCGCGGTGTCCCGCAGCTTGTCGAGCCCGACGGCACGCCAGTCCAGGTGCTCGGCCTTGCCCCAGTCCGCGGTCTCGTTGCTGATCGGCGTGCGCCACACGTCGAGCGCGGTGCCCTTGTCGTGCAACAGTTCCACGCCACGCGCGCGCATCGAGCGCAGGCCACCGGTGCGCTTGTCGATCTCGTACCGGAAGCCGGGACCGCGCACGACCACGGCGTCAGCGGCCTGCTCGACGACCGGAGCACCAAGAGCCACGGGCGTCTCGAACGACTCCGCGGCACCCACCTGGAACTGGTCGTGTGCGTACACCGCTCCGTCGCGCCACACCTCGACGGTCAGGAGACCGGAGCCGGACGGCACCGGCACGCGCAAGGTCTCACCGGGTCCGATGCGCACCGGCTGAGATCCGCGCTGCGAGCCCAACGACCACCGCAGCTCGCCGTCCAGGGCGGCGAAAACCCGTTCACTGGTCACGGTCAAAGTCCGGTCCTGCAAAGCGAAGCGCAACGGCTGGTGCACCCAGGCGAGCTGCGCGGTCTCGGGCTGCAGCTCACGGTCCGAGGTGACCACACCGTCGACACCGGCCAAAGCGACACCGTGCGACAGGTACGTGCCGCGATCGACGATCCGGTCGAAGTCGACGGAGTACACCGGCGTCCCGGACGCCGCTGGCGGCACCGCGCGGTCGAAGATCCGCAGGTCGTCGATCGTGCCGTGCGCCATCCGCCCGTTGTACTTCTCGCGCATGGTCTCGGCGTTGCGGCCGATGTTGACGGGCCACGCGTTCGACGGGATCCCGCCGGCCCACTCGGCCGAGGCGACCTGCTGGTCGTCGATGTACAGCCGCAGCTGAGCACCGTCGTAGGTCCCGGTCACCCGGTGGAAGCGGTCGAAGAAATCGGCGGGCACAGGCGCCGAGACAGCCTTGCCCGCGAAGAACTCCAGCGTCTTCTCGTCCTTCATCCGCAGGCCGTAGGCGTTGCCCTTGGTGACGATCGTGAAGTTGCTCCACGGCCGCGCGGGCTTCACCCACGCGTCGAGCGTCAGCGCGCCGGTGATGTCGAGCTTCGGGTCGCGGTAGGTCTCGACGAAGTCGTCCAGCCCGGAGAAGTACAGCGCCTTGCCGCTGTGCCCGGCGACGTGCTCCGGCTTGCCGGTGAGGTGGGTGAGCACCGACGCGGGCAGGACGCGCAGCCGTTGCCGCATGTTCTGCTCGGCCCAGTCCCACACGAAGCCGCCCTGGGCCTGCGGGTTGGCCCTGATGATGTCCCAGAACTCGCGGAAGTTGCCGAGCGCGTTGCCCATCGCGTGCGCGTACTCGCCCAGGATCAGCGGTTTCGTGGTCTGCGCCACCTGCGTCGCGAACTTCTCCGGTGACGGGTAGCGCGGGCCCCACACGTGTGCGAACGGCGCGTCACCGCTCGGCTTGTTCGGCTGGTGGTAGAGCGGGCGCGACGGCTCGTTGACCTTGGCCCACTCGGCCATCCGGAAGTGCGCGGCGCCGAGCCCCGCCTCGTTCCCGGTGTCCCACATGAAGACGCTGGGGTGGTTCTTGTCCCGCTCGACCATCGCGACGAACCGTTCCAGGAACGCGTCGCTCCACTCAGGACGGTCGGCGAGGCAGTCCTGCGGGCAGTTCTCGTGCGCGTGCGTCTCGACGTCCATCTCGTCGTCGATCCACAGGCCCTGCGAGTCGGCGAGGTCGTAGAAATACGGGTCGGACGGGTAATGCGCGGTGCGGACGGCGTTGATGTGCAGCTGCTTCATCAGCTTCACGTCCTGCTGCTGCCGCGAGCGCGGTTGGTGCCTGCCGTGGTCGGGGTCGGTCTCGGGCCGGTTGACGCCCTTGAACAGCACCCGCTTGCCGTCGATCTTCAGCTGCCGGTCCGCGATCGTGATGTCGCGGAACCCGACCTTCTCCTGCGTCACGTGCTGGCCCAGCCGCAGCACGAGCGTGTAGAGGTTCGGCGTCTCGTCGTTCCACCGCAACGGGTTGTCGACGTTCATCGTCAGCGTCGGCCCACCGGCCGCGGTCGCGACCTGCCTGCCGTTGCGGTCGTACAACCCGGCCCAGACCGAGCCGGAGCCGACGACGTCGACCTCGGCCTTCAGCGTCGAGCCCTGCGTGGTGACGGCGACGTCCTGGATGTAGTCCCGCGGCGTCGAGTACATCCAGACCGAGCGGAAGATGCCGCTGAACCGCCACTGGTCGTAGTCCTCGAGGTACGAGCCCGCGCCCCAGCGGTGCACCTGCAGCGCGACGCGGTTGCGCCCCGGCACGAGCAGGTTGGTCACGTCGAACTCGGCGGGCGTGTAGCCGCCCTGGTCGAACCCTGCGTAGCGCCCGTTGACCCACACGAAGTAGCCGGCCGTCACGCCCTCGAACCGCAGGAACGTGCGCCTGCCGTCCCACTGCTGCGGCACCTCGAACGACCGCACGTAGGCGGCGGTCGGGTTGATGTCGCGCGGCACGTTCGGCGGGTTGTCCGGCCAGATCTCCTCGACCGTGTTCCGGAACATCGGGTGGTCGAGGCCGTCGGTCTGCAACGTGTGCGGGACGCGCACGGCCTGCCACGAGCGCACGTCGAAGTCCGGCTCGTAGAACCCGGTGGGCACCTGCTCCGGCAGATCGGACATGTGCACTCGCCACTCGCCGTCCAGCGACGCGGTGTACGGAGTGCGCTCGTCACCGCGCAACGCCTGCTGCACGGAGGAGTAGGGACGCAACTCGGCGTGGTGCGGCTGCTGGCCCTCACCGGTCATCCTCGGGTCCTCGAGGTAGCGGTGGACGTCCAGCACCGGTGCCGCCTGCGCGCTCACCGCCTGGCCGAGAACCATCACAATTGACAGGGAAAACGCCACAATCGAACGCACTGGGCACCCCGCACCACTCGCAGTTGCCCAAGAGCATGCTGAATCAAACGGAAACGCTCAAGAGCCAAGTGGCGTCACTCAGCAGCCGAACCACTTGCGGAGCAGGCCCAGCGCGTAGTGCGACCTGGACTTCACGGTGCCGACCGGCAGTCCGAGCGCGGCCGCGGCCTCGCTGTCGCTGCGTCCGAGGAAGTAGAGCTCGGTCAGCACCCGCCGGTGGTCGGCGGACAGCTCGCCGAGCGCGCGGTGCAGCACGACCGAGTCGACGACGCCCTGCGCGTGGTCGCGCTGCACGGGCGTGGTCGCCACCGAGCCCGCCACCTCCGCGACCTCGACCGGCCGCACGGACCGGAAGCGGGCGTGGTCGATGATCACGTTGCGCGCGACGGTCAGCAGCCAGCCGCGCGCAGAGCCCCTTCCCTCCTCGAAGGACTCGGGGTGCCGCCAGGCCCGCAGGAGGGTCTCCTGCACGACGTCCTCGGCGAAGCAACGGTCGCCGGTGGCTCTCCGCGCGTAGTTCAGCAGAACCCTTCCGTGCTCCTCGTAGAGAGCCTGGATGAAGGTGTCAGGCGGCCGTACGTCTAAACCGGACATCGGTTCGCCCCTCGGTTCCGCAGGAGGTGCTGGCGCCGCGAAGCTAATTCACAATTCGCCGTTTGACAACGCATGACCGCTGTCTTTCCGTTATCTGCCGTGGAACCCGTACGACTGCGGAGAGGCGGCGGGTGACGGACACTTGGCGCATGACGCGCCTCTCCGTGGCGACCTGGCCACCGCCCGGCGTCGTGCGCACGATCGCCCGGCTCGCCCGCCCGCCGCACCCGCTCGTGACCTGGTCCGATCCGGCGCAGTGGCTCGTGAAGCTGCGGCCGCTCGGCACCGTGCCCGACCGGCTCGTCCCGGAGCTGATTGAAGCGCTGCAAGGAGAACTCACCTTCGCCGAGCCCGCGCGGTGCGTGCTCGGCCCGGTGACGCGACGGCTCGGCGGGCAGTGGCTCGGCGTCCCCGTCGCCGGCCTGGACGACCTCTCGGCGGTCGTGTTCGACGCGACGGCCGGGATCGTGCCGGTCACGCACCCGCAGCCGTTCGAGGCCGACGTGGTGATCGCACGCGGCAGGGTGCCGAAGGAGCTCGCGGGTGAAGCGGTGGAGGGTGAATGGCTCACCAACCGCGTCGCACTCGTTGCCGACCGATCAGCTCCCGGCCGTCCGAGGTTCGACGACCTGGCAGTTTTCGAGCTGACGCTTGACTGATTGTGTCAATTATTGACCACTCATTAACTAGTGACTTCATGTCGGAGACCTGTCAATACCCATGTGTATCTGATTCATGGGGCTTGGTATGTACTTCTTGTCACGGACTCGTCACGCCCGGTATGGTCTAGACCTGTCCGCCGCCTGGTGACCCTGCAACGCTCCACCAAGGCAGAAGGAACCGCCCATGAACTTCCGACGCAAGTTGACCGCGGCCCTGGCCGGTGTGCTCGTCGCGCCGTTGCTCGTGGTCGTCATGCCGACCAGCCCTGCGTCCGCGCACGGCTACGTGTCCTCGCCGGCCAGCAGGCAGGCGCAGTGCGCCCGCGGCCAGGTGTCGTGCGGCGACATCAAGTACGAGCCGCAGAGCGTTGAGGCCCCCAAGGGCTCCACGGCCTGCAACGGCGGCGGCTCCCGGTTCGCCGAGCTGAACAACGACGGCAAGGGGTGGAAGGTCGCCTCGGTCGGCCAGACGGCGACGTTCAACTGGACGTTCACCGCGCGGCACCGCACGGCGAACTACGAGTACTTCGTGAACGGCCGGAAGGTCGCGACCTTCGACGGTGGCAACCAGCAGCCGCCGGCCACGGTCTCGCACAAGGTCAACCTCGGCGCCAAGGGCAAGCTGAAGGTGCTCGCGCGCTGGAACATCGGTGACACCGCGATGGCGTTCTACTCCTGCATCGACGTGCAGGCCAGCTAGTTGCTCGACCGCGTGGCCGGGATCGTTTCGTGGACGATCCCGGTCACGCGCAGCGTTCCGTCGTCCGCGAGCGAGAAAACCTGCAGCACACCGTTCGCGTCGACCGCGGCAGCGGGACGACCGCGCGGCCCGATCTCGGTCCAGCCCGGCGCGTCGAGCCGCGCCAGGCCGAGCCCCTCCGCGCGGTTGGCGATCAGCGTCCCGGCGACCACGGTCACCGCGCCCTCGCCCGCACCGCCCAGGTTCTCGGTCACGCCGTCCGACACGCGCACCACGGTGCCGTCGGCGAGCCGGTAGTAGAGCTTCCCGTTCGACAGCGCGGGCGGACCGGCGGGCTCAGGCCCGTCCAGGTCGGCGATCCCGCCGCTCGTCCAGTGCTTGATCCTGCCGACGCCGTTGTCCACGGCGTACCCGAAGACCTCGTCACCGCTGACCGCGAGCCCGTCGCGCACCCCGGTGCCACCGAGGTCCAACCAGCCGCCATCCCCCAGCACGAGTGCGCTCACTCCCCCGTGCGCGTTCCGCGCGACCACGCGCACCCGGCCGTCGGACCGCAGTGCCGCCACCGGGCTGCCCGCCTGCACGCCCAGCGACTCCCACGTCTGCGGGAAGCCGCCGTAGCGGTCGTTCTGCGCGATGGTGACGATCTCGCCGGTGTCCGCCCGGCGCGCGAACACCCGCAGCGTGCCGTCCGCCGTCGAGACCACGGACACCGCGGGCGCCAGCGGTCCCGGCGCGGAGAGCACGGCGGGCGGGGCGAACACCCCGTTCTCCTGCCACCAGGTCACGAGCTCGCCCTCGTGCACGGCGAACGCCTGCAACGACCCGTCCGCGTTCCGGCCGACCCAGTTCGCGCCCGGTTCGGCGACGACCTCGCCGGTCGCCGCGGCAACCGGCGAGCACACGGCGAGGACGAGCAGCAGCGCGAGGGCGATCGTCCGGGTCATGGTGCCAAAGCTAGGAGGCCGACCTCTAAATCCTCTGCAGGCCGGTTTACAGGCGTCCTGAATGGACTCAGACCCGGCGCTTGCCCGTGCGTCGCCCGCCGCCGCTCCAGAACACGACGCCCGCGGCCACCGCGATGATCACGAGCACGCCCGGCAGCCAGCCGGTGGCGTCGGACCGCTGACCGGCCTGACCCGTCTGACCTGGGGCTGGGAACTGGGGCGGTAGCTGCTGCGCCTGCTGCTGCTTGGCCGCATTGGACGACGCGGCGAGCTTCGCGACGGGGATCGCGGTGGTGTCGCTGAAGTCGACCATGCCGGTGGCCTCGATGACCGTGATGTGGTCGAGCACGACCTCCATGCAGCGCTTGGCGAAGTCGCGGATCAACGTGTTGCGCGTGCCCGTGCGCACCTCGGCGAGGAACTTGTAGACGGAGCCGTGCGCGGCGCGCAGCCGGTTCGCGAAGACGCGGTCGAACTCGACGCTGCGGGCCGGTGCCGCGGTCATCTCGCCGATCCAGCCCTGCTGGTCCGCGTTGGCCTCGGTGGGCAGCTCGACGTTGAGCGTCCGGCCGAGCTCCAGCACCTTCGCGTCCAGCTCGGTGTGCCCCTCGATGAGGTGTCTGCCCGCGTCCTTCACGAGCGGGTTGGCCGACTTCTCCAGGCCGAGGCGACCGGCTGGTCCCTCCCAGAGCCCGGCGAGTCGCACCTTCACCAGCATGTCGCGACCGGCGGGCCCCATCGGCCCGAACGCGGTCGGTGTGAAGTCGGGGCCGAGGCCGGGCTGCGCCGCGGCCACCGGCGACAACAGGAGCACGAGTGCCAGTACGGCACCGGCTGTGCGGGTGAACACGTGGTCTCCCTTCGCGTCGAGGACACTCCGGGGTACGGGCGGCACACCGTCCCGCGATCATTGCCCAGTGCAAGCGTTACCTTTTCGTGATCTGGGTAGGCTGTGCGCGTGACTCGATCCGTCAGCGACGTCGACGCGCTCACCGACGCGGTGCTGACCGCCTCCAAGCTGCTCGTAGCCGTCTCCGTCCGATCGATCGCCGCGGTCGAGGACACCATCACGCTCCCCCAGTTCCGGCTGCTCGTGGTGCTGGAGGGCCGCGGCTCGATGAAGCTGACGGCGCTCGCCGACCACCTGGGCGTCAACCCGTCGACGGCGACGCGGATGGTCGACCGGCTCGTCGCCGCGGACATGGTCGAGCGGCAGCCGAACCCGGAGTCGCGCCGCGAGGTCGTCATCGAGCTGACCGCGGAGGGCCTGCGCGTGGTGCGCGGCGTGTTCCGGCGGCGGCGCGCCGAGATCAGCCGGATCGTCGCGCGGATGCCCGAGTCGAAGCGGCGCGGTCTGGTCAACGCGCTCGTGGCGTTCACCGAGGCGGGCGGCGAGCCACCGGTCGACGATCTCAGCTGGCTCTGACCGGGCTCTCGCCCGTGCCGCCCGGCGGAACGCGTGGTGGTGGAACGAGAGCGGGGCCGCGAAAACTGGACGCATGAACCTGCTGGTCGTCGGCGTCTCGCACCGCACAGCCCCGGTTTCACTGCTGGAACGGATCGCCGTGCGACCGGACGACCTGGTCCTGTCGGGTCACGTCCGCGAGGCGATGGTGCTGTCGACGTGCAACCGCGTGGAGATCGTCGCGGCGGTCAACGGGTTCCACGGCGCGCTCGCCGAGATCGGCGGGCTGCTCGCCGCACAAGCCGGTATGGACGTGCAGGACCTCGCCGAGCACCTCACCGTCTCCTACGACGACGAGGCGGTGCGGCACGTCTTCCGCGTCGCATCAGGACTCGACTCGATGGTCGTCGGCGAGGCGCAGATCCAGGGCCAGCTCAGGGACGCCTACGCGCGGGCGGCGGACACCGTCGGGAGCACGCTGCACGAGCTGGTGCAGCAGGCGCTGAAGACCGGCAAGCGGGTGCGCACCGAGACCCGCGTCGACGAGGCGGGCCGCAGCGTGGTCACCGCGGCGCTCGAGCTCGGACTCGCGCAGTCGGGCATCACGCCGCGCCGGGGACTCGTCGTCGGCACCGGCGCGATGGGCAGGCTCGCGCTCGCGACGCTGCGCCGCGCGGGCATCGGCGAGCTGATGGTCGCCGGGCGCACGCCCGAGCGGATCGCCGCGGACCACGAGGCGGTCGCCGTGCCGCTGTCCGAACTGCACGACGCGCTGGACGAAGTGGACGTCGTCGTCTCCGCGACCGCGTCGCCCGGCGAGGTGATCACCCGCGTGCCCGCGCGGAGGATGCTGATCCTCGACCTCGCCGTGCCGCGCGACGTCGACCCGGCCGTCGCGGACGCGCCGGGCGTCACGCTGATCGACATGACGCGCCTCGGCGCCGCGCTCACGGACAGCGCGACCGACGTCGCCGCCGCGGACGCGATCGTCGCCGAGGAGGTCGACGGCTACCTGCGGTGGCTGCGCGCGTCCGTGATCGCACCAACGGTCGCCACTCTCCGCAACCGGGCCGAGGACCTCGTCGGCACCGAGCTGGCCGCGTTGCGCAGGCGGCGCCCCGAGCTGACCGAGGACCAGCGCGCCGACGTCGCGCGCACCGTGCGGCGGGTCGTGCGGCAGCTGCTGCACCAGCCGACCGTGCGCGTGCGCGAGCTCGCCGCGGGACCGGACGGCGACCGGTACGCGTCCCTCATCCGGGAATTGTTCGATCCCGAATACAACACGAACGGGATCAAACGAGCGCTTGATTTACACTGAACCGGCCGAATTTCTGCGAATAATCGTCATGTCCACTTCTTGAACTGCTCCATTCGTACTACGCTCCGATCTGGTCCGGCCCAGGTCAACCACCCGAGCTCGGACCAGGACGTACTGGCGGCCGTATGGCGGGCGGTGACGCATGAAACGCGGTCCGAATGGCAGCAATGGCGACGAGCGGCTGACGGGTCTCACCGCAGTCGTGGCGTTGTTCGGATTCTTACTGTTCCTACCGCCGCTGCTGACCGCATTCGACCGGGGAGCGCAGATCTTCAACGTCCCCGTCGTGTGGGCTTACCTCTTCGCGGCCTGGGCCGTCGTGATCGGGCTCGTCGCGCTGCTCGTCCGACGGTCGGGTTGACGCGGTGCTCCAGACCTGGTTCGTCATCGTCGTCTCCTTCGCCTATTTGGGGATCCTGTTCGCGGTCGCCTTCTACGGCGACCGCCGCGGTGATACCGGCCGCAGCCTGATCAGCGGTGGCACCATCTACGCGCTGTCACTCGCCGTGTACGCCACCTCGTGGACCTACTACGGCAGCGTCGGCCGGGCGGCCACCTCCGGCGTCGGCTTCCTGCCGATCTACCTCGGCCCGACGCTGATGCTCGCGCTCGGCTGGCTGGTGCTGCGCCGGATCATCCGGATCAGCCGCCGCAACCGGATCACCTCGCTCGCGGACTTCGTGTCCGCCCGCTACGGCAAGAGCGCGACGCTCGGCGCGCTGGTCGCGATCGTCGCGACCGTCGGCGTGGTCCCGTACATCGCGCTGCAGCTGAAAGCGGTTTCCAACACCTTCGAGCTCATCCGCAGGCACCCGGACGTCATCCCCACCGCGCAGCTCGGCCAGGTGCCGCTGCTCCAGGACACCGCCCTGTACGTGACGCTGCTGCTGGCGGCGTTCACGATCCTGTTCGGAACGCGGCACCTCGACGCGACCGAGCGGCACGAGGGCATGGTGACCGCCATCGCGTTCGAGTCCATCGTGAAGCTCGTCGCGTTCGTCGCCGCGGGTGTGTTCGTCACTTTCGGGCTGTACAACGGTTTCGGCGACCTGTTCGCGCGCGCGTCCGAGGCAGGCCTGTCGACGGTGTTCACACTCGGCGACGACACCGGTGAATGGGTGTGGCTCACCCTGCTGTCGATGCTCGCGATCTTCCTGCTTCCGCGCCAGTGGCAGATCGCCGTCGTCGAGAACGTGGACGAGCGGCACCTCAAGCGCGCGATGTGGCTGACGCCGCTGTACATGTTCCTCATCAGCATCTTCGTGCTGCCGATTGCCGCAGCGGGGTTGCTGCGGCTCGGTAACACCGTCGACGCCGACACGTATGTACTCGGTGTGCCCATGGCGGCTGGACAGGAAGCGTTGACACTGCTGGTGTTCATCGGCGGGCTCAGCGCTGCCACCGGCATGATCATCGTCGAGACGGTCGCGCTCAGCACGATGATCTCGAACTCGCTCGTGATGCCGGTGCTGCTTCGTCGATGGTCGTACCGTCACAAGCTCGCCGGTCTGATCCTCGGTGTCCGCAGGGTGAGCATCGTCGTCGTGATGCTGTTGGGCTACGCGTACTTCCGCCTCGCGGGCGAAGGCGCGGCGTTGGTCTCCATGGGACTCGTGTCGTTCGCGGCGGTCGCCCAGTTCGCGCCCGCGATCCTCGGCGGACTGTTCTGGAAGGCCGGCACGCGCAACGGCGCGCTCGTCGGTCTGTCCGCGGGCTTCGCCGCGTGGGTGTACACGTTGCTGCTGCCGAACTTCGCGAGGTCCGGCTGGATGTCGCAGTCGTTCCTCACCGAGGGCCCGTTCGGGATCTCGGCGCTGCGCCCGGAAGAGCTGTTCGGCATCAGCGGGATGGACAACATCAGCCACTCGATGTTCTGGAGCATGCTCGTGAACATCGGTGGCTACGTTGTAATTTCGTTGCTCAGCAGGCCTCGCGCGCGCGAACAGGCGCAGGCGGTGCTCTTCGTGGACGCGCTCGCCGATCCCGAACGACCGCGCTTGTGGCGCGGCCGCATACCCGTGGAAGATCTGCACGAGGTGCTGCGCCGTTCGATCGGCCGGACCGCGACAGATGAGGCGTTCGCCGAATATGCACGCGATCGGGGCATTGAGGTGCCGAGCACGGGCGACGCGGACCCGGATCTGGTACACCACGCCGAGACGTTGCTCGCGGGTTCGGTCGGCTCCGCCTCGGCACGGATCATGGTCGCGTCGATCGCTGGGGAGGAACAACTGCGGGTCGAGGAAGTCATGGAGATGCTCGACGAGGCGTCCCAGGTGGCTGCTCTCGAAGAGCGCCACCGGCTCGCACGCGAGCTGCACGACTCCGTCTCGCAGGCGCTGTTCTCCATGACCCTGCACGCCCGCGCGGTCGAACTGGCCGTGCAGAAGGAAGGCGGCGACCCGAACGGCCCAGTCGCGCGTGGACTCACCGAGCTGCGCTCGCTGACCGCGGGCGCGCTGGCCGAGATGCGCGCGTCGCTGTTCCAGCTCCGCCCGGACGCGCTGCGCGAGGACGGCCTCGCCGAGGCGATCCGCAAGCAGTCCGCGGCCATCGCCGCCCGCGAGGGCCTGGTGATCGCCGTCGAAGCACCCGAGTACCGCCTCGAGCTCGACGACCGGGCCGAGGAAGAACTGTTCCGCGTCGTGCAGGAAGCCGTGCACAACAGCGTGAAGCACGCCAGCGCCGGACGCATCGACATCATCCTCGACGAGGCCCCGGACGGCCTCGTCGTCGAGGTGATCGACGACGGCACAGGTTTCGACCCGCTCGACGCGCCACCCGGAGGCATGGGCCTCAACGGGATGCGGGAACGCATGGCGCGGATCGGCGGCGAGCTCGTCATAGACAGCAGCACATCGGGGTCGACCACCGTTCGCGCGGTGCTGCCCGACCAGTCACTAGGAGATCCACGATGACGCCCATCCGCGTGTTCCTGGTCGACGACCACGCGGTCGTGCGGCGCGGCATGCGAGCGTTCTTCGAAATGCTCGACGACATCGACGTGCAGGGCGAGGCCGCGGACGGCCAGGCCGCTTTGGACCAGTTGGCCGTGCTCGCGGCGCAGGACAACCTGCCCGACGTCGTGTTGATGGACCTCCTGATGCCTCGGCTGGACGGGATCGGTGCCACCAAAGCCATCAAGGCCCGCTACCCGCAGGTGGAGGTGGTCGCGCTGACGTCGTTCAGCGAGGCTGAACGGGTGCACGTGGCCCTGGAGGCCGGCGCCGCCGGTTATCTGCTGAAGGACGCCGAGGCCGATCAGGTGGGAGCCGCTGTCCGCGCCGCCAAGCGGGGACAGGTGCACCTGGACCCTGCTGTCGCCCGGACGCTCACCCGGTCGTTGGTCGCTCCGCAACGAACAGCCACCGCGTTGACGCCGCGGGAGCGGGAGATCCTGGTGCTCGTCGCTCAGGGGAAGTCCAATCGGGACATCGCCGACGCGCTGGTGATCAGCGAGCGGACCGCGCGGACCCACGTGAGCAACGTGTTGAACAAGCTCGGGCTGGCTTCCCGGACCCAGGCCGCTCTGTGGGCGGTGCGGGAAGGGTTGGTCACCGGGCCCTAGCCGGTGGCGTAGGAGGCGAAGTAGGCCTTGACGACACGGACTTTCACCGGTGGTGGGAACTCCTGGTTGTTGTCGCCCAGCCCGCCGACTATCGCGGTCCACGCCTCCTGTGAGCGGTTGACGACGCCGTGGGTGTCGTCGATGAGCACGAACTCTCCGTCGCGGTCGCAGTAGTAGGCGCCGTTGAGGCCGTCCGCGCGGCCCGGCCAGCTGCCGCCGTTGCGCACCTGGCACTTCGCGCCGTCGGCCAGTTCCAGGCCCCACGGCACCGGGTCGGTGGGGGCGGCCACCCGGACGACCGGCGCGGTCGACGTCATGCGCTTCAGCGTCTTCTCCCACGGCGTGGTGCCGCACAACAGGGTGGTGCGGTTCGGCGTCACCCAGCAGACGTCCGCTCTCGCCGCGGACGGGACGCACATCACGATGTCGGAGTCCATCCCCGCGCTGGACTGGCCGCAGTTCGACACCTCCTCACCGGCCAGCACGGTGTAGCCGGCGGCCGGTGTGCCCGTGCGGTCGACCGGGATCAGCTGCACCATCTCGGTGGCCCTGTCCGGATCGGGATCCGCGAGGGTGCTCGTGGCGATGGTGGTCGTGGGTGGCTCCTGGGTGGGCACGGCGCTGGGCACGGTCACGACCGCCACACCCGTCGTCGACGAGCGCATCACCGACCGGGCAACGACTATTCCACCCGCGAGGACCAGCGCGGCGATCACCGCGAGCCACGCGACGCGCTGGTTCACGGCGCGCCGCCGATCTCGGCCAGCAGTGAGCGGACCTTCTCCGGCGAGCAGTCGATCAGGTCCCAGTCGCTGGTCTTGTCACTCGCCGCCACGCCCGGCGGGTAGAGGAGGCACTGGAACACACCGGGTTTCATCCCCGGTTGCACCGCGAGGCGCGCGTACCTGCCGGGGCTGACTCGGTCGAACCCGTCGACCTTTCCGTTGAGCGGCAAGGAGACCGTCGCCTTCTTCTCGCCCGTCGCGACGTCCGCGACGATGCGGCCCGAGTAGCTGTGGCCGGTGTCGCCGAGCAGGTGCAGCTCGATCGAGCCCTGCTCGCCCGGCTGGAGGTTGAAGGCGAACGGGCCGGTGGTCTGGGTTTCGAGGTCGACCAGCTGTGCCTGTGGATCACGGTCCAGCCGCAGGTGGAGGATGGCGTTGTCGCCGTTTCCACCGTCGGGGCAGCGGAACAACATGACCGGACGCGGGTCGTACTTCTTCAGGTCCACCGCGCGGACGTTGCTGATCGCGAGCATCGCGCCGTCCTGGGCGATGCTGCGCAGCGCGATCCGCTGGTACGGCGGGACTTCCTGGCCGACCTTCGTGAGCCACTCGACGACCTTCGGCGTGCAGTAGCCGTCGTCGCCGGGCGGCATGTCCTCGAGCCGGACGTCCAGCGGCAGCACGAACTCCGTGACACCGGGCTTGTTCACCGGTTCGGCGCTCAGGCTGGAGACCTCGGTCTCGTCCTTGACCAGGTCCGGAACCGGGCCGACGACGGCCGCCACCAGGCTGACGCCCGCGATGGCCGCGCCCGCGACCAGGAACCACGGGCTCTTGACCGCGGACGCCAGCCTGCCGGACTTCTTGGACTTCTTGGACTTCCTGCGCCGACTCACGACGGCGTCATCGTGCTCACGCCGAGCGCCGTTACGGATCTCAGCCGAGCGACCACGCGATCAGGTTGCCCGTTGTGCCCGTGCCGAAGCCGCCCGAGTTGCCGTCGATCATGTAGAGCACGCCGTTGGCCATGATCGGGCTCGACCAGTGGTGCTCGCCGATCGCGCCGGTCCACACGACCGCTCCGGTCACCGGGTTGATGGCCTGGAGCTCGCGCGCCTTGAAGGTGTGCGTCTTCTCGCCACCGCCGTTGGCCGCGTACAGCACACCGTTCGCGACGAAAGCCGATGTCGTCCAGGTGTTCCAGATCGTCCACTTGAGACTGATGCGCGGGTTGCCCTGCGCGTCCACCTCGACCTGGAAGCCCGCGATGCCCTTCTCCCCCGGCACGAACACCCAGACCTTCCCGTCGGCCGGGTTGGTCCAGACGGCGCCCTGCGAGCGCATCATGCTCATGTCCGGGAAGTCGAACAGCTGCAGCTCGCCGCCGAGGTGGCCGGGCCCGCCCTTGCCGGACAGGTTGGCGATGTTCAGCAGCCTGATCTTGCGGTCCTTGCCGGGCTGCACGCCGAGGTGCGGGTACTTGGCGCTGATGTTCTTCGGCAGGATCAGCAGTCCGCCGCTGCCGATGTCGCGGTCCGACTTCACCGACGCCTCCCAGTCGGTCGGCGTGTAGCTGTCGACCGGGTAGCCGCCACCGTCGCGGAGCTGGGTGCTGCCGTCCGGCGCGAGCGCGACCCAGCTCTGCCGCCACACCTTGCCGGGCACCCAGGTGTTGCCGTTGTTGGAGCCGCCCATCTGGAAGAGCCGTTGCAGGACCGGGTCGAACGACGGGCCGCGCGCCCACGGGTTCGGGCCGCGCACGTCGCACGTGGGGCCGCCCGGCGTGCCGAAGTGGGTGTCCGGCCGGTTCGCGCAGGCCAGGCTGAACACGTGCTGCGTGCCGGTGGCCAGGTTGATCGTGGTGACGTGGCCGTTGCCCTGGTTGGACGCGTAGAGGTACGACGTGCCGTCGGTCGCGGTGCCGATGGTGAGCGCCGAGCTGGCCTTGCCGGGACCCGCCTGCTGCGGCCAGCCGCCGCCGATGATCTCGGTACCGTCGGCGACCTTCAGCTTGTGCACCATGCCGTCGTTGGTGTTCGCGTAGAGGAACTGGCGGTTCGGGTCGAGCGCGGGGCTCGCGTTGGCGATGCCGCTGCCGGTGAACGTCTTCGACCACACGTGCGCGCCGGTGCGCGCGTCGAACGCGCTGACCTTGCCGCGTTCCCCTTGCAGGTAAACGAGATCGCGCATGCCATCGGACGTGGCAACCCCGGTCAGCAGCACCGGCGCGCCGTCGGGCACGTCGTTCAGCGGTGTCTTGAAGAGCGGCTTCAACCGGGCCACGTTGTCGAGCCCGATCGCGGTCTCGAGCGTGTTGTTCGCGGACTTCGTCTGGTCGAGGCCGAACTGGAGCCAGTCGTACTTGGTCCGCGCGGCCGAGGACGGTGCGCCGGACAGCGTCAACACCACTGCGGCGATGAGCACGGGTAGTCGTCTCACGTCAGCCTCCACTCACGTGCCGAGCGGCGGCTGAAAACCTTTCCTACCGCTGCCAGGCCGTGCCTGGCAAGGTGATGCGAATGCACGCGATCATCACCGGCGGTTCGAGCGGCATCGGCCTCGCGACGGCCCGCCTGCTCTCGGCACGCGGCGCGACGGTGTCACTGCTGGCACGCGGCGCCGCCCGGCTCGAAGCGGCGGCTCAGGAGATCGGCGCGCACAGCCGCGCCGTCGACGTGTCCGACGAGGCCGCGCTCACCACGGCTCTGCAGGAGTTGGAGGGGCTGGGCGGTCCGTGCGACGTGCTGATCAGCTGCGCGGGCCTGGCCAGGCCGGGCCGGTTCCTCGAGCTCGAGCCCGCGGTGTTCCGCGAGATGATCGAGGTCGACTACTTCGGCACGCTGTACGCGATCCGCGCTGTCGCACCCGGCATGGTCGAGCGCGGGCGCGGCAGCATCGTGGCCGTGTCCTCGGCGGCCGGGCTGCTCGGCATCTACGGCTACAGCGCGTACGGCCCGGCGAAGTTCGCCGTGCGCGGCCTGATGGAGTCGCTGCGCGCCGAGCTGACCCCGCACGGCGTGCACGTCGGCGTGGTGTTCCCGCCGGACGTCGACACGCCGCAGCTCGCCGACGAGAACCGGTTCAAGCCCGCGGAGACGTTCGCGATCAGCGGCACCATCAAGCCGTTGTCTCCCGAGGCGGTCGCGGCCTCGATCGTGCTGGGCATCGACAAGCGCAGGTTCCTGATCTGCCCGGACACCGGCACCAAGCTGCTGGCGCGGCTCGGCGGTGTGCTCGCTCCGGTGCTGAACTGGTCGTTCGACCGGAAGGTGCGATCGGTGACACCTGGTTCGGCGGGTGCACGCCGGGCCGACAGGAGGTAGGAGAGTCATGCGCGTTGTCGCCACTGAGTACATCTCGCTCGACGGTGTCTTCGAGGAGCCCGGCGTGTGGTCCGGCCCGTGGTTCGGCGAGGAGTGCGGCCAGTTCAAGGACGCCGAGCTGCAGGCGAGTGATGCGTTGCTGCTGGGGCGCAAGACCTACGAGGGTTTCGCGGCCGCGTGGCCGAACATGATCGAGGAGACGGGCGACTTCGGCGTCAAGATGAACACGATGCCGAAGTACGTCGTCTCCGCCACGCTCGACAAGGTCGAGTGGGAAGGGTCCGTGCTGCTCGAGGGCGACCCGGTCGAGGCGATCCGCGAGCTGAAGCAGCGGCCGGGCAACGACCTGCTGCTGTCCGGCAGCGCGCAGGTGTTCAACGCGGCGCACGCGGCCGGCCTCATCGACCTCTACCGGTTCATGGTCTACCCGGTCGTGCTCGGTGGTGGAGCGCGTCTCTTCGCCGACGGCCTCTCCCAGGTCAACCTCAAGAAGGTCGCCACGAAGACGCTCGACGGCGCCGTCACGGTCCTGGAGTTCGAGCCCGCCTGAACTCGGCCAGCACGGCCTCCGCGTCGTACTGCACGAGGTTGAGCGGCGGACCGGACAGCGGTTTGCGGAGCGCGTCGAGAATCCTCGCGTTGATCTCCTCGACGATCCGGCGCGCTTCCTCCTCCGTCTTCGCGTTCACCGCCGCCGCGCGGGCGTCCGCCGCCTCCTTGCGCAGCTGCAAGGAGGCGGGCAGGGCCGTGCCCTCCTCTTCGCGGATCTTCTTCTTGAGCCACCACAGTTCGTCGTGCGGCTCGCCCGCACCGGGGAGCGGCTTGCCGGCGCTGGGCAGGTCGTCGAACTCGCCGCGCTCCTGAGCCTCGCGGATCTGCCGGTCGATCCACGACTCGAAGCTCACACCGGGTGGCTTGCGCTCGGTCATGTTCTCGAGCGTACCGACGGTCAGCGGGACCTGGGCGGGGCCTTGGTCGTGGCCACGCCGTCCCGCTTGAACACGATCCGGAAGTCGCCCGTGGCGATCGTCAGGTGGCTCTCGGTCGCCGACACCGTGGCCTGCTTCGCCAAGGCCAGCGCCTCCATCACGTCGCTGACGAGCACCCGCACCGGATCTTCGTCGCTGTAGCCGATCTCGGTCATGAGGCCGCCGTTGATCGCGATCACGTCAGTGCTCGCGTCGATCTTGATGTTGCACCTCAACCAGTTCACCGAGTCGTAGAGAGTCATCTCGCGGTCGTTCATGAAAGTCGCCGTTGCTTCGACGTCAGCGGGAACCGGGGTCGTGCGCCCGTTCCTGGTGATCGACTCCACCTGCCAGCGGTACCCGACGTAGTGCTGCGCGGTCGACGTGCTCGGCCCAGGAGGCGGGGCGCTGTCGTTGAGCGAAACAACGGCCACCGGTGCGGCGACCGCCACCACGGCCGCGACGCAGGCGGCGACCAGCCACTTCCTGCCGTCGGACCGCTGCGGCTCCGGCAGGGTCGACCTGCGCAGCGTCTCCGGCGTGATCTCCTCGGCGCCCTCCCGCAGCGCGGCGCGCACCCGGTCCTCCACGTCGTCCCTCATTCGACACTCCCGTCCAGAACACCACGAAGGCTCGACACGGCGCGGTGCAGTGATGCCGACACCGCAGTGGGCTTGATGCCCAGCAACTGGGCTATCTCGGCGATCTCGAGGTCCTCGAAGTACCGCAGCACCACGACCTCACGCTGCCGCTGCGGCAACCTGCGGATCGCGGTGCGGATCCGGTCGTTCTCGGCCCGCTTGACGATCTCCGCGTCCGCCGGTTCGGCGTCGGTGCGCTGCGGCGGTACCACCACCGAGCGCACGACGCGACGACGGCGCAGCACCGACCTGGACCGGTTGACCACGGCCCTGACGAGGTAGTGCTCCGGCCGCGTCAGGTCTGCCCGTCGGTTGCGCTGCAGCGCCGCGAAGACGTCCTGCACGACGTCCTCGGCCGCCTCCTGGCCGTCGACGAGCGACGCGGCGAGGCGCACCAGGTGGAGGTAGTGCTCGGCGAAGAGCACTTGCACGTCCGGTTCCGACCGCCGGTCGGTGATCAGCTCCATGGCCCCCCTCATCCCTCGAGGACCGTTTCAGGCCCACACCCCAGTAGACGCACGGGGTGCGGGCCCATCAACACGACTTCGAAAGTCAGGTCACCAGGTGGCGATCTTCTCCTGGGCCTCGGCCATGTCCTCCGGTGTCGGCGCGTCGTCCTGGGTGAGCGCGCGACGCCAGTACCCGGTGAACTCGATCGACTTCTTGTCGATGCCGCGCTCCCCCACCAGGTGCCGCCGCATCGTCCGGACCGCGCCCGCCTCACCGGCGAGCCACGCGAAGCCGTTGCTCGGCGGGAAGGTCGCCGACGACACGGCGTCCACAACGGACTCACCGGCCGACCGGTGCAGCCAGTGGACGCCGGGCAACGGCAGTTCTTCTTCTGGGGCGGCGACTTCGACGAACACGAGCGCGGACGTCCGCTCAGGCAATGACTCCAGCAGCGAGCCGATCGCCGGCAGCGCCGTCTCGTCGCCCGCGAACAGGTACCAGTCCGCGTCGCCGAGCGGGCGGTAGTAGACCTTGTCCGGCCCGTACCGGCCGATCACGTCGCCGGGTGCCGCGCTCAGCGCCCACCGCGAGGCGGGACCGGCGTCGCCGTGCAGCACGAAGTCGACGTCGATCTCGTGGCGCGCCGGGTCGTGAGCGCGCACGGTGAAGCTGCGCATCCACGGGCGTTCGGAGTCCGGGATCGCCATGAATGCCTGGTACCAGGACATCGCGTCCGCGTCGTCGAGCCGGGGCACCGCGTGCCCCGGCTTCGGGAAGCACAGCTTCAGCTGCTGGTCCGGCCACGTCTCGAACTCGTCGAGGCCTTCGCCGCCGAAGCTGATCCGCGCCATGCGCGGCGTCAGCCGCCGTGCGGACGAAACAGTCAGCATCTTCATTTCAGGTACTCCCGCAGGTGCTGGGCGGTGAGCGTGTCGCTGTCGCTCACGAGCTCGCCCGGTGTTCCGGTGAACACGACCCGGCCGCCGTCGGCGCCCGCGCCGGGCCCGAGGTCGATGATCCAGTCGGCGTGCGCCATCACGGCCTGGTGGTGCTCGATGACGATGACCGAGTTGCCGTCGTCGACGAGCCGGTCGAGCAGCGCGAGCAGCTGGTCGACGTCGGCGAGGTGCAGGCCGGACGTCGGCTCGTCCAGCACGTAGGTCGTGGCCTTCTCGGCCATCCTGATCGCGAGCTTCACGCGCTGCCGCTCGCCGCCGGACAGCGTGGTCAGCGGCTGGCCGAGTCCGAGGTAGCCGAGTCCGACGTCGACCAGCCGGTTGAGGATCGCGCGCGCCTGGCCGGTGGTGAAGAACTCGCGCGCCTCGGCGATCGGCATCGCCAGCACCTCGCTGATGTTCTTGCCGTTCAACGTGTACGCGAGCACCTCGGGCGTGAACCTCTTGCCGTCGCACTCCTCGCACACCGACGCGACACCGGCCATCATCGCGAGATCGGTGTAGACGAGCCCGATGCCCTTGCACTTCGGGCAGGCGCCCTCGGAGTTCGCGCTGAACAGCGCGGCCTTCACACCGTTGGCCTTGGCGAAGGCCGCGCGGATCGGATCGAGCAGGCCCGTGTAGGTCGCCGGGTTGCTGCGCCGCGAGCCGCGGATCGCCGACTGGTCGACCACGACCACGTCGTCGCGCTTCGACAGCGAACCGTGGATCAGCGACGACTTGCCGCTCCCCGCGACACCGGTGACGACGGTGAGCACGCCCAGCGGCACGTCCACGCTCACGTCGCGCAGGTTGTGCAGGGTGGCGCCCTTGATCGCGGCGTGGCCGGTGGGCGTGCGGAACTCGTCCTTGAGCGTGACGCGGTGGTCGAGGTGCCGCCCGGTCAGCGTGCCCGACGCGCGCAGGCCCGCCACGTCACCGGAGTAGCACAGGTGCCCGCCCGCCGGGCCCGCGCCGGGCCCGAGGTCGACGACGTGGTCGGCGATCTGGATGGTCTCCGGCTTGTGCTCGACGACGAGCACCGTGTTCCCCTTGTCCCGCAACCGGATCAGCAGCTCGTTCATCCGCTGGATGTCGTGCGGGTGCAGCCCGACCGTCGGCTCGTCGAACACGTACGTCACGTCGGTGAGGCTGGAACCCAGGTGCCGCACCATCTTCACGCGCTGCGACTCGCCGCCGGAGAGCGTGCCGGACTCGCGGTCGAGCGACAGGTAACCGAGCCCGATCTCGACGAGCGACTCGAGCGTGCCGCCGAGCGTCGCGACCAGCGGGGCCACCGCCGGGTCGTCGATCTTCCTGATGAAGTCGGCGAGGTCGCTGATCTGCATGTTCGAGCACTCGGCGATGTTCGCGCCGTTGATCTTCGAGCCGAGCGCGGCCTCGTTCAGCCGAGCGCCCCTGCAGGACTTGCAGGTCGTGAACGTGACGGCCCGGTCGACGAACGCCCTGATGTGCGGCTGCATCGCCTCGCGGTCCTTGCTGAGGAACAGCCGCTGCACCTTCACCACGAGGCCCTCGTAGTTGGTGTTCATCGTGCCGAGCTTCACCTTGGTGGCAGGTTTGAAGAAGAAGTCCTCGTGCTCCTGCGGCGTGTAGTCCTTGATCTTCTTGTCCGGGTCGACGAAGCCGGAGAACGCGAGGCTCTGCCAGTACCAGCCGTCCTTGGTGAAGTTCGGGACCCTGATCGCGTCCTCGTTGAGCGACTTCTCGAAGTCGACGAGCTCGGTGACGTCGACGTCCGACATCTTGCCGATGCCCTCGCACGCCGGGCACATGCCTTCGGGCAGGTTGAAGCTGAACGCGCCGGACGTGCCGACGTGCGGCGTGCCGACCCGGCTGAAGATGATGCGGAGCATGGCGTGCGCGTCGGTCGCGGTGCCCACGGTCGACCGCGAGTTCGCGCCCATGCGCTCCTGGTCGACGACGATCGCGGCACTCAGGTTCCGCAGCCCGTCGACGTCCGGCCTGCCGATGTTCGGCATGAACGACTGCAGGAAAGCCGTGTACGTCTCGTTGATCATGCGCTGCGACTCGGCGGCGATCGTGCCGAAGACCAGCGACGACTTGCCGGACCCCGACACGCCGGTGAACACGCTCAGCCTGCGCTTGGGGATGTCCAGCGACACGTCGGCCAGGTTGTTCTCCCTGGCACCGCGGACCTCGATCACGTCGTGGCTGTCCGCCTCGAACGCCATGTTGCATCCCCCTGATACTTTATGGTGTAAAGAGTCAGCGCGACGTTACTTTATCCCGTAAGGAGTGGCAAGTTGGTGGTCTTCGCCGGACAGGGCGACCCGCAGCGCTCGTTGCCGCTGCTCTGGCGCGTTCCCTCCACCGCCTCGCGGCCGGGCCCCAAACAGGGCCTGACCGTGGACGAGATAGTCGACGCCGCGATCGCCGTGGCGGACGCGTCCGGCATGGCCGCCCTGTCGATGCGCGCCGTGGGTGACCGGCTCGGGCGCACCGCGATGGCCCTCTACACGTACGTGCCCAACAAGAGCGACCTCGTCGACCTCATGTACGACCGCACACTCGCCGAGCTGCCCACCTCGTACGCCTTTGACGGAGGATGGCGCACCGCGGTGACGTCGTGGGCTTCCGACCTGTGGGAGTTCTACCTGCGCCACTCCTGGGTGCTGCAGGTGTCGCAGGCGCGGCCCGTGCTGGGGCCCAACGAGTTCTCCACTTTGGAGACCGTTGCCGGGATTCTGCGGTCCACCGGACTGTCCGCTACCCGGTTGCGGCCCGTCGTCAGCGCGCTGACCCACTTCGTGCGCGGGTCCGCGCAGGTGGTTGCCGAGGCGCGTGAGGCTGCCACCGCCACCGGGATGACCGATGACACGTGGTGGTACGCCCGGTCCGCTGTGCTCGAGGAGATCGCGCCCGACTTCGCCGCTCGGTTCCCCACGCTCGTGTGGCTGGAGAGCGATGGGAACTCGCCGCCCGAGGATGACACTCCCTACTTCGAGCACAAGGTGCGGACGACGTTCACCGCTGGGCTCGACGTGTTGCTCGACGGGGTGGAGGCGGCGATCGCGGCCGAGGCCGCGTCCAGCTAGGTCGCGGGTAGGTCGCGGGCGCGATGCTCGGCAACCCCCAACACACGGCGAAGTGCCTGCGGTCCGGCCCGAATCGCGGGCCGCCACAACAGCCGGCGTGTCCACCGGCACGCTGAACTGACGGGCCATCACCGGCTCCTGAGCCGCGGCGAGCACCACCGCCCCGTCTGTGGTTCGCCACGGCCGCAGGACCGAGGAGCGAGCGACTAGACGCGGATGAGGATCCAGGTCGCGCCACCGTCCGAAGTGCCGTACAGCTCGGCCACTTCGGACTGCGGGCCGCCGCGCACCACGTGGCCGTTGAACGGGTCGGTGAACGCCAGGTCGAACAGCGGCGGTCCTTCCTGGACGAACGGTGTCGTCCACTTGCCGTCGACGGCGCGGTGCAGCCAGCCCGCACCGATGCCGACCGCCGACACGACCACGGTGGACGGTGACGCGGCCGCGAAGTCGACCGTGATGCCCTCGTTCGGGCCCTGGCTCACCGTGGTGAACTCGCCGCCCTCCTTGGCGGCGCGGAGCTCCTTGAACATGTAGCCCATGCCGGGGTTCCAGCTGCACAGCGCGAACGCGAGCGTGTCGGCCGCGCCGAGCTTGGTCGTGCTGCTGACGTCGCACGGCGGCTTGGCCTCCTGCCAGCCGAGCCTGCCGTTCACCCAGTACCTGGTCTCCTCGTGCACGCGGGAGAGCACGACGTACGAGCGCCAGCCGCTGGTCGCGATGTCGCCGTCCGCCGCGCCCGTCATGACGACGCCGGGGACCGGACTCCAGGCGCCGCTGCCCGCGAGCGGCGCGCGGTAGAGGTGCGTGCTCGCCGGGCTCGACACGAGTACCAGGAACGAGTTGGTGTCCGACGCGATCGCGCCGAACGACACGCGGGTGGGCGTCGGTAAGAACACCTCGTTCCACGTCGTGCCGCCGGTGCGCGTCACGAACAGGCGCGAGCCGTCGGTGATGACGCCGGCGATCTCGTTCGCGAAGTGCACGCGCAGCCGCGAGTCGCCCGTGGGCGGCGTGATGGCCGGCGTGTTGGTGCGCTTCCACGACGCGCCGCCGTCGACGGTGCGCATCAGCACCGAGTACTTCCCGTCGACGCCGAGCGCCCACCCGCGTGACTTGGTGGTCCACGACGTCGACGAGACCTGGAAGGTGGTGACCGGATCCGCCAGCGCGGGGCCGGCCACTCCCATCGTGAGCAGGGCCGCCAAAGCGACCGCAGCACCCTTCATGACAATTCCCCCTCGTGAAAGTGCCTGCCTTCGAACGTACTCCCGAGGACCGACAGTCGAGGGCGGGCGATCAGACGGGTTGCCTGAGCCGCATGGCGGACGTCCCGAGCGGCACGGCGGCGTGACCGTTGTGCCGCAGGAGGTCGGCGAGCTCGTACCGGTGCGTGCCCTCGTGCCAGTTCAGCACTCCGGCCAGCCAGTCCTTCAGCTCGTCGGCGTACCGGGTCAGCACGGCGCGCGCTTCGGGGCTCAGTGCGAACTCCTCGAACAGCACGGGCAGCTCGACGTTCACGGTGTGCTCGAACTGCCTCATCCGCGCGTTCACCAGGTCACCGACGACGGTCATCGCGCGTTCGTCGTCGCAGTCGAGGAACGTGCGCACGACGAGCACGGCGTTGTGCAGCTCGCCCTCGAACTGGATCTCCTTGCGGAACGAGAAGATGTCATTGAGCATGGCCGCCTGGTCGGCGGCCGAGTTCTCCATGTTGCGGATCGTGCGGTGCTGGTAGATCTCCGGCGGCACGGCCGAGCCGTGCGAGAAGCGCGACAGGCTCATGGTCAGGTCGGAGCCGAACGTCCTGCGGCGCATCTCGATGTAGTCGATCGGGTCGGGAACCCGGTTCTCGTGCTGGTTCTTCAGCTCCCACACCCAGCTGTCCAGCATCACCTCGACGGTCCAGCGGAACCGCTGCCGCTGCTCCCGCGTCATCGGGCCAGCGGTCCGCCGCCACAGGTCGATCAGGCCGCGTTCCATCGAGTTCACCGGAACCGGGAACGTGCTGCCGTCGGTGGGCATGCAGTCCTTGAGCCGCTGCGTCTGCGACCGGCCCGCGGGCATGTTGGCGGTGCGCCCGAACACCACCGGGTAGTAGTCGTCCGCGTAGGTGCCCCACGTCAGCCAGGCCGCGGAGAGGTTCAGCTCCGCGAGAGTCGCGTCCGGGTCGAGGCCGGCGGAGCACAGCGGGAAGTCGTAGTCCTTCAGCTTCTCCTCGTGCCAGAGTCCGGGCACCTCACCGAAGAAGCCCATCGCGCGGCCCCACTCGACGGTGTCGCGGCGGCACTGGTCGAGGTGCGGCGACAGGGTCACCTCGAACGGCATGTAGATCTCCGCGCGCTCGACCGTCACCTCCCGCACCGGCTGCCTGGTGAACGCCCGCGCGCGCTGCGGCATCGTCGAGACCAGCGACGTGAACATCCGCGCCGCGGACGTGCCCAGCCCGGCCGGTCCGCCCAGCACGGGCGTGTCCCGCACGTCGGAGTTCATGTACCGGCTGGACCGCATGTGCCACTCGTGGCCGCCGGACTGCCAGTCCTGCAACCCCTTCACGTACAGCAGCACGGCGACGCGCCCGGCCGGGTCGATCAGGTTCTCCTCGAGCAGCGCGGGCACCTCGGTCACCGCGGTGTGCTCGAACTGGTGCAGCCGCGACGTGAGCAGGTCGTTCACCCGCTCCGCTGCCTCCTGCGTGGGGATGTCGAGGAACTTCTCGAACACCAGCACACCGTTCGACAGCTCACCCTCGTCGAGCACCTCGCGCTCGTAGGAGAACAAGTCGTTGCGCAGGTGCACGCCGTCGGAGAACGTGTCGCGCAGCACCTGCAACGGCCGCTGCTCGGCGATCACGGCGGGCAGCTCGATGTGGTGCGCGTGCTCGATGAGGTTCGCCGACCACGGCGCGCCACCCACCTTGCGGCGCATCTCGACGTACTCGATCGGGTTCGAGAGCCTGCCCTCGTCGATGTTCGCGAGCTCCCACATCGACTCGTCGAGCAGGTGCTTCGTGTTGTAGGCGAAGCGTTCCCGCCAGTCCAGCGAGTGCGAGCCGACGGTCCGCGTCCACAGATCCGCCAGCCCCTTCTCGACCGGGTTGGTCGGCTCGTCGACGATGGCACCGTCCACCGGCATGAACAGCGGCAGCCGGTCGAGGTACGCCTTGGCCCGCGCGAGGTCCGGGTTTCGCTTGTACAGCTCGACGAAGTGGTCGTCGAAGTAGAAGACCCAGACGTACCAGTCGGTGATCAGGTCGAGCATGTCGCCGTCGGCGTCGGGGTGCGTGTAGGCGCACAGCAACGCGTAGTCGTGCGACTCGAGGTCGTCCGCGTCCCAGACCGCCACGCCCTCCTGCGGCACGTCGATCATGTCCATCTCGCGCGCCCACGCCCTCGTGTGCACGCGGGCGCGTTCCAGGTTCGGGTTCAGCCGAGCCGGATGGGGCATGTAGAACTCCGGCAGCGTGAACGGCTGCATCAACCGGCCTCTCCTCAGGTGCGTCAACCGGGGGAACGCAACCAGGGCTCGGCCATCCCGGCCAATACCCGTCACCCATTTGCACACGAACGAGACGCAGCTGTCCTACGACCGGCCCAGCGGACCCAACTCCTCGTGATATTCCACTGCACGAGGCAAGGTCAGTGCTACGACAACGGTGGCCAGCGTGCCGAGGCCACCGGAGACGAGGAACGTCGTCGACGGCGACGTCGCGTCCAGCAGGAAGCCGCCACCGATGTACGACCCCGCGGCGGCGATCCCGATGGCCCCGTAGAGGTTGCCGAACACGCGGCCCAGCATCGCGGGCGGCACGAGCCGCTGGAGCAGCGTGTTGCTGGCGACGTCCATGCCCGCGATGCCCAGCCCGCGCACGGTCTGCACGGCGAACGCGAACGCCACCGCGCCGGCGAGCCCGGTGAGCAGGTTGCCGACGCTGCTGATCGCGAACCCGGCGATGAGCAACGCGGCCATCGGCGGCGAGAAGCGAGCCAGCAGCAGGTATCCCGAGAACAGGCCGATGCCGACGGCCGCCAGCAGCAGGCCGACCGCGGAGTCGCCCGCCACGAAGGTGTCCTTCGCGAGCTTGACCAGTGCGACGTCGTCGATGCCGTTGAAGAACACGACGGCGCAGAACCCGAGCGCGATGATCCGCAGCGCGGGCACCCGCCACAGCATGCGCAGCCCGGCTTTCGCCTGCCCCACCAGCGTTTCGCCGTCCGGCACCCGCGGCAGCGACCCGAGCCTGCTCAGCAGCACCGCGGACAGCAGGAACGACGCGGCGTCCACGAACAGCACGCCGCGGATGCTCGTGAACGGCACCAGCGCCGCCGCGAGCAGCGGCCCGGCGACCTCGGCGCCGTTGGTTCCGAAGCCCAGCAACGAGTTCGCGCGCGGCAGGTCGGCGTCCGGCACCAGCGCGGGCACGGCGGCACGGGACGCGGGCAGGAAGATCTGCCCGGTGATCGCCCGCAGCGCGACCAGCACGAGCAGCAACGGCAAGGCGGGCAACGAGAACGCGATGAGTGCGACCAGGCCTGCCTGCACCAGCTCACACGTGATCATCACGCGCTTGAGGTCGAACCGGTCGCTCACCGCACCGGCGAGCGGGCTGAGCAGCGAGGGCACGAAGTCGCCCGCCAGCAACAGCATCGACAACGCGATGGCCTGCCCCGCCGTGCTCTCGACGTGCAGCATCAGCGCGACGAGGCTCAGCGAGTCGCCGACGAACGACACGATGCGGGCCGTCCACAGGGTGCGGAACGGCCCCGGCATCACGGCCATTCCATGTACCACTCGTGCTGTTGCCGTTCCCAGGCCGACATGTCCGGGTACTCGTCGCGGCAGTAGCGCCGCTCGAGGTAGGTGTGGAACGCCCTCAGCTCGTCCTCGTCGACCAGGTGCAGCTCCTCGTCACCGCTGGCCTTGAGGATGAACCCGCCCTCGGGCAGGACGTGCAGCGTCGCGTAGCCGGCGGTCTTCTCCCACGGACAGGTCGTCGTGCAGTACGCCGAGAACACGACCCGGTACGCGAGATCGTCGTGCTCGTCGCGGATCCAGTCCACGAAGTCCTTGAACTTCTCTGGGAACGGCTCCTCCACGCGCGCAGCCTACGACGCGAGCTCCTCCACGATGGCCGGAAACACGTCGACCGCCGCGTCCCGTCCGATGAGGAGGTCGAGGTGCCCGTACGCGGGGAACGAGCGCACCGCGTGCGTGCGCCGCTGGCTCTCCGGCAGGAACGTGCGGTTGCGCTCCCCCACGAGGAACACGAACCGCGCGTCGGACTCGACCGGGCCCGCGTGCAGCGTCCCTGCGCGGATGTCGCAAGGCCCGCGCGCTCATGCCGCGGACCTGGCTGCCCTCGACGAGCCAGTCGACGAACGCCGGGTAGCCCGCGTCCTGCACGTACCAGCCGCGGCCGTCCGGAAGCGCACGGTGCCGGTGATCACCGGGCCCTTGCTGGGGTGGACGGGCAGGTCGGCGCTGAACATGAACCCGAGCAGGTCGCCGTTGCCGCTGAACCTCTTGCCCAACACAGGACTCAGCAACGGGAAGCGGTCGCGGTTGCGCAGCAGCAGTTCGGTGGTGCCGAGCGCTCCTGCCGCGAGCACGAGCCGGTCGCAGATGAAGAACGACGTGCGCCCGGTGCGGTGGTCGAGGTACCGGATGCCGTAGCCGCCCTGGTCGCGCGGCGCGATGTGGGTGACTCGCACTCGGTGCGCACGTCGGCGCCGTGGCGTTCCGCTGCCGCGAGGTACGTGCGGTCCATGGACTTCTTGGCGCCCTCGTTGCAGCCGAGGTTGCACTCGCCGCAGTTGCGGCACTTCTCGAACTCGATGCCGAGCGGGATGGCGGTGGGCCGCAGCATCCGTTCGACGGCGTCGTAGTGCGGGTCCAGCTCGGCAGTGACTCGTCCGGCACGAACCAAATGGTCGCGAAATCCGATCGACCGCGCGGGTGACCAGCTGATACGCATGGCCGGGTGTGGCGCTACCTGAGCTCAGCCGGACTGGCCCGGCTCGCTGACGAGATGGTCCTGTTCGCGCTGGTCCTGCTCGTCGCGGACCGCACGGAGAGCATGTTGCTGACCGCGTTGACCACGGCCGGGTACACGCTGCCCGCGCTCGTCACCGGCCCGGTGCTCGGGGCGTGGCTGGACCGCACCGAACGGCCATTGGTCGCGCTGGCCGGCAACCAGTTCGTGCTCTCGGTTGCGGCGTTCGGGCTGATCTTCGTGCCGCCGTTCGGCATGCCGCTGCTGGCGTTGCTCGCCGGACTGACGCTGCCGATGACGAGCGGCGGGTTCACCAGCATGCTGCCCAGGCTGGGCGTCGATCTGCCGCGGGTGACCGCCTACGACTCGATGCTGTACAGCGGGACCGCGATCGCCGGTCCCGCGCTGGCGGGCACGATCGCGTTCGCCTGGTCTCCTTCGCTCGCGATGGTCGTGGTGTGCGCGCTCGGTGCGATCGGTGGCGTGTGCACGCTCGGACTCGTGCTCGCACCCGCGCCGGCGTCGTCGCACGCGTCGCTGGCGAGTGCGCTGCGGGCCGGGACGCGGCACCTCGTGTGCACGGCACCGCTGCGCGCAGCCACGGTCACGTCCGTGGTCAGCTTCGTCGGGTTCGGGATGCTGACCGTGTCGCTGCCGTGGCTGATCGGGTCGATCGGGTCGGACCGGAACCTGGCCGGTGTGCTGATGGGCGTGCTCGACCTGGGCTGCCTCCTGTCGGTGCTGGCGTTGCGGCCGTACCTGGTGCGGTGGCTGCCGGAGCGGATCCTGTTCGTGACGATCGCCCTGTACGGGGTCGCGCTCGTGCCGTGGGCGTTCGCCGGGAACATCGGCTGGCTGTTCGCGTTCGCGCTGCTGACCGGGCTGGTGCAGGGTCCGACACTGACCTCGTTGATCACCGCCAGGCAGCGCTACAGCCCGCCGGACCTGCTGGGCCAGGTGTCCACGACAGGGGCGAGCCTGAAGATCGGCGCGTTCTCGCTGGGCGCGCTGCTCGCCGGTCCGCTGCTGCCGCTCGGGCCGGACGTGGTCGTGCTGGTCGTCGTGGCCTGCCAGTTCGTCGCGGTCGCCGTCGGCCTCATCGCCGGACGCGCCACGCGAACACCAGTGCCAGTGCCGTAGCCCCGCCCAGCGCCGCGGCCACACCGGCGTATCCGCCCAGCGCGAGCCCGAGACCGCCGAGCGCGGCGCCCGCGAACACGCCGAGGCTCATGCCCGCGCCGTTCAGCGCCAGCGCCGCGCCGCGCAAGAGCCCGCACCGGCGCACGACCAGGCTGACGACGCAGGCCGCCGCCGCGGCGTGGCCGGCGCCGAGCACGACCATCATCGCGATGGCGATCGGGAGGCTGTGCGTGGTGTAGAAGGCGATCATGGCGGCCAGCGCGGCGGCGATCGCTCCGATCAGGACCTTCTCGGGGTTGCCGTTCGTGTTCGTGTAGCGGCCGGCGAGGAGGTTGCCGACGAAGAACGCGCCGCCGGAGACGGACCACACGATCGCGAAGGCCGCCGGCTGGAGGTGGAACCGGTCGGCGCAGAACGCGGCGAGGTAGGACAGGTAGCCCATGAACGCCGTGGTGCGCAGCATCGCGACGGCGAGCAGCGGCAGCGCGCCGGGAACGTCACGAAGCCTGCGGAACGTCTTCAGGTAGCCGATCTTCTGGCTGCGCACCGGATCAACCTCGCGGCGCAGGAAGAACACCGCGATCAGCAGCGCGATCGCGGTGACCGCGACGAGGTCGCCCTGCCAGCCCCAGAACAGCGCGGGCAGTGCGATGACCGGTGCGGCGAGCATCGCGGCGAGCGACTGGGTCGCCGAGACCAGCGTCGCGGCCCGCGCGGCGGCCGGGCCGTCACCGAACCGGTCAGCCGCAGCGGCCGAGAGCGCCGGGTTCAGCACGGCCGTTGCCGCCCCGACGAGCAGGCAGAACCCGGCCAGCGCGAAGAAGTCGCCGCTCGCACCGAGCAGTGCGGACAGTCCGAGCAGGGTCAGGCTGCCCGCCGCCGCGAGGTGCTTCGGGACGCGGTCGATCAACGGGGCCAGCGCCACGCCGACGGCCAGCGCGGCCAGGCCGCCGAGTCCGCGCAGGCTGCCGAGCGCGGCGACACCGGCACCCGCGGCCGCGGCGATCTGCACGAGGAACGTGTTGAAGACGGTGAACGGCAGCGAGCTCACGGCCGCGGCGGGGAGGACGGGTCCCAGCGCGCGCACCATGCGCAGGTCGCTGGGAACCGGCGGGGTCGTCAGGGTGGTCATGTCTCACTTCGGTAGCAGTAGACGGTGGTGAGTTCGGCGCTGAACTGGGAGAACGGGAAGGGTTCCGCGCACAGTGCGGTCACGCCGCTGCCGAGGAACTCCCTCGCCACCGCGCTGCCCGTCTGGGCGTAGATCACCAGCGGGATCTCGCGTTCGCGGCATCGGCGGAGGATCGTGTCGAAGCTGCCGTTGCTCAGCGTCATGCCGGTCGCGACGATCGCGTCGGCGACGTCGAGCACCTCGTGCATGTCCGGTGTGACCGCCTTGCCCCACGCGGTCTCCCTCAGGTTCAGGTCGCACGGCAGGCACTCGCCGCCGCGCGCCTCGATGGCGGCGACGAGCGGGTTGACCACACCGATCAGGCCGACGCGTTTTTCCTCACCCAGCAACCCGGCGATGGCCTCGTCCCGCGCGGCGGCCCTCTCCTCGGGTGTGCCGACGGGCAAGTAGACGTGGTCGGCGGCCGACTCGCGGTGCGGTGCGCGCTCGGCGAGTTGCGCGTCCAGCACAGCGACGCGCACCGGGAGCGGCGCGGTGCGCAGGAGATCGGTGACGGTCCGGCCGGAGATGCTTGCGCACACGTCCGGATCGAGCTGGCCGTCCTCGAACGCGCAGGCGCCGAACGACGTTCCCAGGCGCACGACCGCGTAGTGGTTGCGGTAGGTGACGTCCGCCCCCGCCAGCCTGGTCGTGTTGTGCAGCCAGAACGCGCTGGTCACCACGTCGTCAGCGGTGACCGATTCCATCAGCTCAGCCACAGTCGCGGGCATCGGTGTGCTCCCCTCGGCACCAGTCCATCACGGTCCACGGCAGTGCGATCTCGTCCTGGGACGCGGCCTTCGCCGGCCTGAGGTCGCCGATCTCGGTGGTGGTGTGCTTCGCGAACGCGTCGACGTACCGGTGGCCGGTGTCGGCGGCGATCACGACGTACGTGCGGTCGCGGTCCAGTTCCCGCTCCCACAGCGCGGCCAGGTACGAGGCGCCCGCCGACAGCCCGGCGAACACGCCGCTGGTGCGCAGCAGGTCGACCGCACCGGCGGTGGCGTGGCCGTAGGACACCCAGTGCAGCCGGTCGTAGCACGCGTGCCGGACGTTGCGGAACTCGATCGACGACCCGATCCCGGCGATGATCATCTCCGGGTCGCTGGTGTGCTCGGCACCGAACGTGACGCTGCCGAACGGTTGCACGCCAACGAGTTCGACGTCCCGGTCGTGCTCGCGCAGGTAGGACGCGATCGACCCGGTCGACGCACCGGTGCCGACGCCGCCGACGATCGTCAGCGGCCCCAGCGGGATCATCGCGCCCAGCTGCCGCGCGACCTCGTGGTAGCCGAGGTAGTGGACGCTGTCGTGGTACTGGCGCATCCAGTGGTAGCGCGGGTTCTCGCGCAGGATCTCCTCGATCCGGCGCACCCGCCGATTCTGGTCGAGCCCGAGGTTCTCGGACGGCGGCATCTGCTCCAGCGTCGCGCCGAGGATCTCCAGCTGGACCTTCAGCGTGCGGTCCACGGTCGTGGAACCCACGATGTGGCAACGCAGTCCGTAGCGGTGGCACGCCAACGCGAGTGCGTGCGCGTAGATGCCGCTGGAGCTGTCGACGAGCGTGTCACCCGGCTCGACGGTGCCGGTGTCGAGCAGGTGCCGCACCGCCCCGAGCGCCGAGTAGATCTTCATGATCTCGAACCGCAGGCACACCAGTCCCGGCCGCAGCTCGATCAGATCTGGCTCCTTGGCCGCGTCGGCCACGTGCCGGTGCAAAGTTGTTGTCCCTGTCCTTGTTGTCACTGTTCCTCCAGAACGACCACGTGGTCCGCCACGGCGGCGACCACGTCCAGGTCATGACTGATCCACACCAGCGCGCTGTCCATTTCGGACAGCGTGCGCAACACCAGCTCCGTCGCCTCGTCATCGAGCGCGGTCGTGATCTCGTCGCACACGAGCACGTCCGGTCCGGCGAGCAGGGCCCGCGCGAGCGCCGCCCGTTGCAGCTCACCGCCCGACACCTCGCGCGGCCTTCTGCTCGCGGTGTCCGCGGCGACGCCGAGGCGTTCGAGCGTGTTCACCGCTTGTCGTCGAGCTTGCGACTCGGGTGCGCCGCACAGCCTGACCGCGGTGCGCGCGACCTGGTCCAGCACGATGCGGCGCGGGTCGAACGACGCGTGCACCTCCTGCCACACGTACTGGACCCTCTTGCGCTGCAAGGGGGAGCGCTGGCGCGTGAGGACGTCGTCGCCGAGCCGGATGGTGCCGCGGTAGCGCTCGTGCAGGCCCGCGATGCACCGGGCGAGCGTGGTCTTGCCGCTGCCGGACGGTCCGATGACGCCGACCCTGCCGCGTTCCGGCAGCACGAAGTCGACCTCGGGCGAGTACGCGGTGCCCACTCCGTCGACGACCAGCAGCTCGGGTCCCGGCTTCGGCCTGGTCGTGCGCGGGACGTGGCGCGGTTCGAGGATGCTCGGCGGCCCCTCTCGCTCGACCGTCCCGTCGCGCAGCACGATGACGTGATCCGCCAGCGCGTGCACGAGCTCGAGGTCGTGGCTGAGCAACAGGATCGCGAGCCCGTCCTGCACCAGCTCACCGAGCTCGTCGGCGAGCCGCTTGCGGTTGGCCGGGTCGAGACCGGTGCTGGGTTCGTCGAGCACCAGTACTTCTGGCCGCGTGGTGAGGACCTGGGCCAACGCGATGCGTTGCCGTTGCCCGCCGGAGAACTGGTGCGGGAACCTCCGGAGCTGCTCGCGATCCAGCGGCAGCTGCACCCTGGCGAGCGCCTCGGCCGCATCACCACCGTGGAGCCGTTCGAGCTCCCGGAGCGTCACCCCGACGCGGCGCGCGGGGTTGAGCACCGAACCCGGATGTTGTGGCAGGTAACCGATCCTGGCGTCGGTGGCGTCCACGAGTCTCAGCGCGGCGGTCGTCTTACCGCTGCCGGACGGCCCCACCAACGCGGTCACCGTCCCCGGTGCGGGGATCACCGGGTCCGCCGATCGGCGAGCAGGCTGAGCCCGAGCGTGAACGCGACGATCATCCCAGCCGGCGCGAGCACCGCCCACGACTGCAACAACAGACCCTGGCGGTTGTGCGAGATGGCGACCGCCCAGTCCGCCGCCGCCGGGCTGAGCCCGAGCCCGAGGAAGTTGGCCGACGCCACCAGGAACACCGCCAGCGCCACCCGCGTGCCCACGTCCGCCTTGAGCGGTCCGAGCACGCTCCGGCCGATGAATCCGACTCGCGCCAGCGACTCCCCCTGCAGCCACATGGCTTCGACCACCGGACTGCTGGCGGCGTCGAGCGCCGCGGCGCGCACCAGCCGCGCGACGGTCGGCACGTTCAGCACCGCCACCGCCAGCACGACCGCTTCGGGACGCCACACGACGACCACGCTGATCACCAGGAGGGAGGGCATCGGGAGCAGCACGTCCAGCGGTCGCATCAGCACCTCGTCGAGGACGCGGTTGGACGCCGCCGCGAGCCCGATCGCGCCGCCCACCAGGTATGCCAGCGCGACCGCGCCCACCGCCACGCCGAGCGTGCCGCCGCCTCGCAGGAGTTGGGTGAGCACGTCGCGGCCGAGGCCGTCGGTACCGAGCAGGCCGTCGGCCGCGTAGGGCGGGCCCGGTGGTGGGTGCAGGTTTGTTGCTACGGCTGGACCGAAAACGGCGACGCACACCGGGACTGTCAGCAGCAGCCATGCGAGCACGGCGCCAAGGCGCACTGCCGGTTGAGCTGCACTCCGGAGCCCATACTTGTCAGGGGTCGCCGCTAGGCTCGGATTCGGGGGGTCGTGATCTCCCGCTCGGGCAGGAGCACCCCCCGAATCGAGCCTACTCGGCACCACCGACAGTTCCGTCGCCTCCGTCGCCTCAGACGGCTTAGGCTCGCGGATCATCGGGCCACCTGCCTGCGGGGCACGAGCCGGTCGCAGACGAGATCGGCGACCAGGTTGATCAGCAGCGCCGCCACCGCCAAGAACAGGGTGATGCCCTGCACGACGGGCACGTCACGCGACCGCACCGCCGCCACGAGCTCGGTGGCCAGGCCGGGTATCGCGAACAGCGCCTCGACCACCAGCACCCCACCGAGCAGCGCGTCGCCGGTGCGGGCCAGCTCCTGCACCGCGGGGACGGCGGCGTTCGGCAGGATGTGCCGCAGCAGCAACGGAACCGGCCGCACCCCGAAGCGGCGGGCTTGGACCACGTAGTCGGCGGACGCGGTGGCCACCATCCCGGCGCGGACCTGGCGCGACAGCAGGCACACCGACCGGCCGAGCAGCACGAGCACCGGCAGCACCAGCACCGCGGGCGACGCGGACATCCAGGTCGCGGGCAGCCAGTCCAGCCACAGCGAGAACACGGCGATCAGGACCACCGCGAGCACGAAGTCCGGGATCGCGCTCAGCCCGACGGTCACCACGGTGATCAGCCGGTCCCAGCGACCGCCTGCCCGCGCGCCCGCCACGCCGCCCAGCGTCACCGCGAGCGGGATGACCACCAGGAGCGTGGACAGCGTCAGCAACGCGGTCATGCCGACGCTGGTCCCGATGACGGACGTGACGGGTCGTCCGCTCACCAGTGACGTCCCCAGGTCGCCGCGCACAACCCCGCCCAGCCACGCCGCGAAGCGCTCGACGGGTGGTGCGTCGAGGCCCAACCGCGCACGAAGGGCGGACACCTCGGCCGCGGACGCGTGCTCGGCGAACCGGACGTCGGCCGCGTCGCCGGGGAGCAGGCCGGTCAGCGCGAACACCAGCACCGCGAGCACGGCCAGTTGCACGAAACCCAGCGCCAGGCGCCGAACCACGTACATCAGGCGAACGACACGCGGTCGAAGCGGGCCCAGTTCAGGGTGTTCGGCGGCGCGGGCACGACACCGCGCACCGACGGCGCCACCGCGTTGATCCAGTTCGGGTGGCCCCACGCGATCAGGCCGCCCTCGTCGTGCAGGATGCGTTGCAGTGCGCCGTACTGAGCCGTCCGCGTCGACGGGTCGACCACGGCCGAGGCCGCGGCGAACGCGGCGTCGAAGTCGGGGCGCTTCCACGCCGTCGCGTTGAAGGCGGACGACGACAGCAGGCGTTGCGTCAGGTACTCGGGGATGGGCATGGCGCCCGAGCGGTGACTGCCGAGCGCACCGGTCGTCAGCTGGTCCTTGAAGTACGTCTCGGCGGGCCCGTTCACCACGTCGACCCGCAGTCCGGCCTCGCCCGCCTGCTCGGCGAAGAGGGTCGCGGCCTCGACGAAACCCGGTGAGGCGGACGAGGTGTAGAGCTCCAGCGGCGTGTTGAGCGCGCCCGCCTTGCGCAGCAGGGAGCGCGCCTCGTCGACGTCGCGCGGGCGTTGCGGCAGGTCCGGGTAGTAGCGGTAGCCCTTCCCGAACAGGTCGTTGCCGACCACGCCGCGCCCGGCGAGCACCACGTCGACCATGCGCTGCCGGTCGGCGAGCAGCTTGAGCGCGCGGATCACGTCCGGCGCGACCTGGTCGGTCTTCACCGCGATGGCGTGAGTCGTGCAGCCGGGTGTCTCGATGATCTGCACGGACCCGGCCGCACGCGCGAACGTCGGGGTCATGTCGTGGGCGTAGTCGGCCTGGCCGCCGCGCACCGCGTTGCCGCGCGCGTCGGTGTCGGCCGACAGCACGTGCAGCTCGTCGACCAGGGGCGCGCCCTCCCAGTGCTCGGCGAACCGGCGCGCGACGAGCTCGCGGCCGGGCGTGAACGACCCGAAGCGGAACGGGCCGGTGCCGACCGGGGAGCCGGGGTCGAAACCCGCGCGGACGACGGCGGTGCCTGCCACGGCGAGCAGCGCGGGCAGTTCCGCTGCGGGTCGCGAGGTCACCAGTTCGACCGTGCGGGGATCGACGGCCCGGCACCGGCCGAGGTCGAGGACGGACAGCGACGCGCGGCCGATGCGGCCGGGCACCGCCGGATCCAGCACGCGCGCCAGGCTGAACAGCACGTCGTCCGCGGTGAGCGTCGCGCCGTCGTGGAACAGCGCCTCACGCAGCCGAATTCGCCACACCGTCGCGTCCGAAGTGGACTCGAAGTCCGACGCGAGCCGCGGCACGGGCGCGAGGTCGTCACCCAGCTCGAAGAGCTTGTCGAACATCGCCTTGTGCCTGGCCTGGTCGACGTACAGGTTCTGCGCGTGCGGGTCGAGCGTCTCCTTCGCGCCGCCGCCTGCGAAGACCGCGCGGAACACGCCGCCCTGCCCCTTGTCCGGCGAAGCGCACCCCGACAACAGGGCGGCACCCGACAACGCGAGGAAGCCGCGGCGGGTCAGGGCGTGGTTCATCAGAGGTCCTCCCAGTAGGTGTACCGAGGACCCTAACGAAAACGATTGTCAGTTTCAAGAAGTCTGGGTTTTGCCTAGAACCGACCCAGTAGGCTGCCCGGCGTGACTGGTGTGGCGGTGGTGACGGGTGCGGGCTCGGGCGTCGGACGCGCGGTGGCGGAGACGCTGCTCTACGCGGGATACCGGGTCGCGCTGGCTGGACGACGGCGCGAGACGCTCGAGGAGACGGCGAAGGGCGACGGCGTCCTCGTGGTCCCGACGGACGTCACCGACGAGGCGTCGGTGAAGGCGCTCTTCGACGCCACGCTGGCCGAGTGGGGCCGGATCGACGTGCTGTTCAACAACGCGGGAACGAACGTCCCCGCGACGCCGGTCGAGGACTTCACCGTCGAGCAGTGGACGAAGGTCGTCGACACCAACCTGACCGGCGTGTTCCTGTGTGCCCGCGAGGCGTTCCGGGTCATGCGCGACCAGGACCCGCAGGGCGGCCGCATCATCAACAACGGCTCGATCTCCGCGACCACGCCGCGCCCGAACGCGATCGCCTACAACGCGACCAAGCACGCCGTCACCGGCATCACGAAGTCCCTGTCGCTCGAGGGCCGCCGGTACGGCATCGCGTGCGGCCAGATCGACATCGGCAACGCCGCGACGCCCATGACCGAGCGGATGAGCCAGGGCGTCATGCAGGCCAACGGCACCAAGGCGCCCGAGCCGACCATGGACGTGCAAAACGTCGCCGACGCCGTGCGCTACATGGCCGGGCTTCCGCTCAACGCCAACGTGCAGTTCATGACCGTCATGGCCACGACCATGCCGTTCATCGGACGCGGGTGAGCGCGACCTCCAGCTGGTCGGCCAGCTTGTTCATGATCTTCGCGTAGCCGGCGCAGCTCATGGGCGCGACGGCGTCCCACTCGGCGAACCGGTCCCCCGCCGCGGGCAGTGCCGCGAACACGGGGTGCTGCTTCATCTCGGCGGGCTTGTTGGACGCGCGCCGGGTGTCCCACATGATGATGTCCGGACTGTAGAGGCCGGCGTTCTCCCAGGACAGCCGCTCGAAGTAACCCTCGGTGTCCGGGTTCGCGCGCGTGGTGATCGGCAGGCCGAGGCTGACGTAGCAGTCGAGGTCGGGCGCGCGCATGGGCACCGCGACGAAGTAGCCCTGCGTGGTCCCGCCGGACCGCGAGCACCGAGCGTCCCTGCGACTTGAGCTTCGCACCGATGTCCCGAATGCGGCCGGACGCCTTGGCGAACGCCTCCTCGTCTGCCTTCACGCGCGCCGAGTCGACGTCACCACCAAGTGCGCGGGCCACGTCGCGATAGCGGGAGATGGTCTCCGGCAGCGCCTTGCCGGACTGCAGGACGCCGACCGTCGGCACGATGTGCCGCACGGCCTTCTCCTGCTCGTCGGTGAGGTGCCACAGGACAGCGAACTCGGCGTACTTGCCGCTCACCAGCAGGTCCGGCGCGAGACCGGCCACCTTCTCCCTGTCCAGCTCGCCGTAGCCGCCGCCGGTGACGTCGGTGACCGAGCCCGGATCGATGCTGCCCGCCTCGGCCTCGGCGGTGCCGTCTTCGCGCTTCAACGGGCCGAAAGTGCCGACGACGCGAACATCTTCTTCTGCAGAATTCCCCCGGCGACGTTGTCGATTCGCGGGTTCCCGCTTCGACGTCTCAGTAGAAGGAAGAACAAGCTGGAGGGGACGTCATGAACGCAACGCTCGCGGACCGCCTGGTCACCGAAGACCGCGCAGAGGACGTCGGCCTGCTGGACCCCGACGACCGGCTCACCTGCCACGTCCACGGCCGGTGGATCCACCAGTGCGTCTCCTCCCCCTTGCACATCAACCAGATCACCCGCCACCGCTGGTGCCGCGACTGCTCCACCGAACTGGGCGTCGTTGTCGACGAGTTGTCTCGCGACGTCGCCATGATGTGCCGCCGGTGCGGCGGAGGTGGCAGCGCTGCCACCTCCCGGCTGATCGCAGCCTGCCGCAAGAGCCTGCGAGCCGTCGCAGTCGAAGCCGGCCGCGTCAGCCCGCTCACCGCCTGCGCGTGACCTTTGACCTTCGTCACGGCAGCCTCGGTTGATCACTCCTGCCCGCGGTGCTGCGGCCATTGCACCCGCATGACCTCGTCGGCAACTCGACGCCGCTGATCGACAAGCACAAGCTGTCGCTGAAACCGGTCGACCGCCAGGACCAGATGATCGACTACCTGAAGCGCACACCCGGCGTCCGCGACGTCGTCGTCTCCGGCGGCGACGTCGCCAACGTGCCGTGGCCGCAACTCGAGTCGTTCCTCATGCGCCTGCTGGACATCGACACCGTCCGCGACATCCGCCTCGCCACCAAGGCACTCGCCGGCCTCCCCCAGCACTGGCTCCAGCCCCGCGTCGTCGAGGGCCTGGAGCGCGTCGCCCGCACCGCCTCACGCCGCGGCGTCAACCTCGCGATCCACACCCACGTCAACCACGCCCAGTCCGTCACACCCCTCGTCGCCGAGGCCGCGCGCACCGCACTCGAAGTCGGCGTACGCGGGAAGCGAACATCCTGCCGTACTACTTCTACATGTGCGACATGATCCCCAACGCCGAACACTGGCGCGTCGCGGTCTGGGAGGCACAGGAACTCCAGCACGCGATCATGGGCTACCTGCCTGGGTACGCGACGCCGCGCATCGTGTGCGACGTGCCCTACGTCGGGAAGCGCTGGGTGCACCAACTCGCGTCGTACGACCGTGAGCTGGGCATTTCGTACTGGACCAAGAACTACCGGACCGGGATCGAGCTCGAGGACCCCGAGGCCCTGGACCGCCAGTACCCCTACTACGACCCGATCTCCACGCTCGGCGAGACCGGCCAGAACTGGTGGGCCAACCAGTAAGTCGGGCGATTTCGGCCGGTCGCGGAGCTGCTTCCACGACCGGCCTCCGCATGCCCGTTTCCGCAGGTCAGGCCCATCACGTCGCATTGCGTCCCGTTGCGATTTTCTCTGACGGCCTGTAGACGACCTGATCAAGCCACAGTGGACAGTCTATTGTGTTCTAGATACGGGCAGGTTTTGGTACTGCGCATGCGAGAGCGCAGTACCACGAGGTGATCCACTGCGACGTCAACACTCATGTGCTGAACAATGCTGAAGCCCACGAGCACGCCGTCGCGAATGTCGAACTCGTCAGCGACCTGCGGCGCCACTTGAATGATGAGCAGCGCCGCATCGCGGAACAACAGGACGAACTGGCCGCCACGGTCGCCGTAGTCGGAAACAAGTACGCCACATAGGCGCCGGAAGTGGCGGTCCGGACGATCAGTCGGCGACCGGAGCCGGGCATGACTTCTTGTCACGCCCGGTACTCCACATACGCCGTGAACTGCGGTGTCACGATGAAGGAGGCTCAGTCGAAGTAGCCCTGCTCGACGTCGAGCGCCAGCACTCGTTTCGTGGAGGCCGGGCAGATCGCCGTTGACTCCGACGTGGTGCCGCGCCATGGACCGTAGAAGGTTCCGGTCTTGGTGGCAGAGCCTTCCTTGTACTCGCACCTGATCCAGGCACGATGATTCCAAGTCGGCTCCCAGTAGCAACGACTTGTCGCGGCCCAACGGTACGTCGAATCGCGGAAGGCCGAACAGGGCAACGCTCCCGTGGAACTCCTCGACGCAGCACCTACTACGTAGGACGGGGCGGCAGTCGATGCGACCTTGGAGGCTGACCTCTCCAGCCGCCCAGCAGGCGACTCGGCGCTGGCAGCACCGCCACAAGTGATGATGGTCAGCAAGATTCCAGTGGGCAAAGCAAATCCGTGTTTCATCACAGTCCTTGTCGAGTCGGATGGATACCGAGTTCACAGGCGGCCGCCGGTGGATCGTCTTGAGGTGAGGCGGCGGCCCGCCCCCTGTAGTTCATCGGGCCGCCACCTCGATTCGTATGGTGCGCGGCCGTTCGTGTGAATCTCTTGCGAGGTTTCTGCATCGCGCTGGTCAACCCGCTATCCCGCCCTGTCCTCTTGGCAGGGCGGTGGCCAGCGGGGGCGGGTATGGCAGTGGAATTGGGTCTGCTGGGTGAGGTGACCGCGCACGTGGATGGGCGGGCGGTGGAGTTGGGGACGCCCCGGCAGCGGTGTGTGTTGGCGGCGTTGGCGGTGGACGTCGGCCGGGTGGTACCGGCGGAACGGCTGATGCAGCGGGTGTGGGGTGCGGACACGCCGCGGCGGGGGCGGGCGACGTTGCACAGCCACATCTCGCGGCTGCGGCAAGTCCTACCGGCCGCAGACGGCGTGGAAATCGTCCTGCGCTCAGGCGGCTACGCCTTGGTTGTGGACCAGGAGGTCCATGCGGTGGATCTGCACCGGTTTCACGACCTGTGCGCTCGCGCCCGCGGCACCGACGACGACAGGCAACGGGTTGCGTTGCTGACCGAGGCGCTGGCGTTGTGGCGCGGGGAGCCGCTGACCGGCTTGAGCGGGGAGTGGGTACATGCCGAACGCGACCGGATGCGGCAGGAAGTGCTGGCCGCCGGTCACGACCTGGTCGACGCCCGGCTGCGCGTCGGCCACGGCGAGGAGTTGGTGGCAGAACTGTCGGTGCGCACCGCCCAGTACCCGTTGGACGAGCGGGCGGCCGGGCAGTACCTGCTTGCCCTGTACCGGGCCGGGCGATCAGCGGATGCCTTGGAGCATTACCAGCGGTTACGCGAAAGGCTGGTCGAGGAACTGGGGGCCGACCCCGGTGCCCCGCTGCAGGAGCTGCACCAGCGGATCCTCGCTGCCGACCCCACGTTGTCCGCTCCACCCGGCAGCCAAGTGGTCGAGCCGGTGGTTGTCGCCCGGCAGTTGCCCGCCGCACCACCGCACTTCACCGGCCGTGATACCGACCTCGCCGCCCTGACCGCCACCCTGGACACGGCGAGACAAGGCCGAATGGTGGTGATCTCCGCGATCGCCGGCGCCGGTGGTATCGGCAAGACGTGGCTGGCGGTGCACTGGGCGCACAAACAGCGCGTTCAGTTCCCGGACGGGCAATTGTTCGTGGACCTGCGCGGCTTCAGCCCGGACAGCGAGCCGATGGCACCGACAGTGGTGGTGCGCGGGTTCCTCGACGCTCTGGGCGTGGAGCCTGGCCGGATCCCGGTCGAGCCGCAGGCGCAGGCCGGGTTGTTCCGCAGCCTGGTCGCGGACAAGCGGATGCTGATCGTGCTGGACAACGCCGCCCACGCCGAACAGGTCATGCCGCTGCTGCCGGGCGGAGACGCGTGCACGGTCGTGGTGACCAGCCGCAGAACCCTGACCGGTCTGGTTACCCGGCACGGCGCACACCACCTGACCCTCGACACGCTCAGCAGCGACGAGGCCCGCACCCTGCTGACCCAGCGGCTCGGGACAGCGCGGGTGACAGCCGAACCAGAGGCGGTAGCCCAGCTGGTCGACTTGTGCGGCGGATTCCCGCTGGCGCTGGGCATCATCGCCGGCCGCGCCCTCACTCACCCTCGAGCCCCGTTGGCTGTCTTCGCCGCGGAACTACGCGACTTGGGCTTGGGTGCATTGGAGGACGACGACCCCGCCACCGATCTTCCCACGGTGTTGTCCTGGTCCTACCGAGCATTGACCACCGAGCAACAGGTTGTGTTCGGGCTGCTCGGCATCGCCCCCGGCCCGGACATCAGCCTGCCCGCCGCCGCCAGCCTCACCGGCCTACCCCCGGCGCTGATCGGGAAGGTGCTGCGGGGCCTGGAAGAAGCCTCGCTGCTCGGCCGCGACGCACATGGCCGGTACACGATGCACGACCTGATCCGCCGCTACGCCACCGACCACTCGGCCCACGACCTCACCGGTGGGCAGCGGGATGCGGCACTGCGCAGGGTGACGGACTTCTACCTGCACACCGCGTTTGCCGCCGACCGCCTCCTGGACCCACATCGCCAGTCGATCGAACTCGCCCCTCCCTGCCAGGACTACCACCCCCGTCTGTTGGCCGACCAGGACGCCGCGACGGCGTGGCTCACGGCCGAGCACCCCAACCTGCTGGCTGCTCAACGCCTTGCCGTCGAACAGGGCATGCACACGGCTGTGTGGCAACTCGCCTGGGCTCTGGACACGTTCCACAACCGACAGGGGCAGCCCCACAACAGACGCGCGATGTGGCGAGCCGGGCTTGCGGCCGCCGAATTCCTCGGCGACGCCACGACCTGCGTTCTGGCTCACCGTCTCCTCGGCGGCATCAGCCTCTACACCGGACAGCACGACGAGGCGGTGGAGAACCTGACCCGAGCGCTGGAGCTGGCCGAGCACATCGACGACCGTCTGGCCCAAGCCCATACCCACCACGTGATCGCCAGGGTTTGGGAGGAGCAAGAACAGGACCAAAGAGCACTGCACCATGCTGTCCGCGCCCTGCACCTGTTCCAAGGGCTGGATCAGCCGGTGTGGCACGCTATTGCGCTCAACGCGGTGGGCTGGATGCAGGCGCGGCAGGGCGACTACGAGCCCGCCCGCGCCCACTGCGAAGCCGCGCTGGACGTGGCTCGCACCCACCGCCTGCATCACGAAGTCGAAGCCGCCACGCTGGACAGCCTGGGCTACATCGCCCACCAAACCGGCCACCACACCACGGCCTTGAGCCACTACGAGCACGCTCTCACCCTGTATCGGGATCTCAGCGAGACCTACTACGCGGCCGACACGCTGAACCACCTCGGCGACATCCACCACGCCCTCGACCTGCACGACCAGGCGCGGTCGGCGTGGCAGGAGGCACTGGAGCTTTACCGAGCACAACAACGCGCCGACGAGGCCGACCGCGTCCAACAGCAACTCGATGCCCTCGACCACAAGCCACTGAGCTGACGTCTTCGCCTCGGTGCACGGATCGCCAACACAGCGTTGCCTCGGGGTACTAGCACCACGGCGTCTGTAGGCGACGACACCGGAGCCGACGTCAGGCGGTCTGATCAACCAACGTGGCGCCCTCAGCCGCCCCTTAACCGCCTCAGTGCCCTTGATCGCCGCAGCCTTCGTCTCGTAGGCCTCGCCAGTCGCAACGATCTCACCGTTCCCTGCCTTGAACCGGAAACGGAACTTCCCCTGCTTATCCCGATACACCTCGAACTTGCCAACCACTGCTACCGGAGATCGCGGGGTTTGAGGGACAAGGCATCTACATCCGCCAGGTATCTGGGTGTGCCGCCGACAGGACTACCGCCGCCGATCGCGAGAACCGTGCCGTTCGGTTGGACGGCGCAGTCATGTGAAACTCGCCCGACCGGCAGCAGGACATCCAGCAGCGTCCACCGGCCGGTGTGGAGATTGAAGACCTCGGAGGTACGTCTGACCTTGACGATTTCGCCGTCCGCGTTGTGCTCGATACCGCCGACGGCGAGGACAACACGTTGGTTGCCGACCACGGTCTCGACGACACAGGGCAGGTAACGGGACTCGCGCATCGGGTTCATAGTGCGCCAACTGTCGGACCTGGGGTCGTAGCGCTCCACCGTGGTCAGAGTCTGATTGCGTTCGTCCCGACCTCCGATGGCGTACAGATAGCCTCCCGACGCGACCAGTCTGTGCCGATCACGAGCCGTGGGCATCGGGGCGGCCGACCTCCAGACGCGTCTTCTGGGATCGTAAACGATCATCGAGTTGGCGAGTTCGTCTTCGCCGTTCGCCAGCAGGACCCCACCACCGGCCACGTAGAGCAAGCCACCCAGGGCGGCTACACCGGCCGCAGCGCGTGGCCGGGGAAGTGGCACGCCGTTCGTCCAACGACCTGACCTCGGGTGGAACACCTCCACGACGTTCACCACTGTGTTCGTCCGATCGAACCCACTGACCGCGTAGACGAGCCCTCCTACCTCGGCAGTGGCGTGGTTGGCGCGCGGAGTCGGCATGGGTGCTGCTAGATCACGCCACGTCCCGATGCCGGTCCTGCGCCGGGCTTCGACTACGTCGACCAAAGGGTCCCCGGCATCGAACCCGCCGATGGCGAGAATTTGGCCGCCCACCGTGGCCACTCCCAGGCCGACTCGGGCTCTCAGGAGAGGAGGCTGCGACGTCCACCGGGTCGGACTACCCGCATGGTCGTCCGAGGTGCCAGCCCCTCGCGCCGGCCGAGCGGCTAATATCGACGATGCGGCGAGTGCAGCGACGACGAGCACGGTCGCGAATCCCGGCGCAAGGAGTCGCCTCGTAGTGTCCGAGCTGAGAGGTCTACCTGGCCAGTTCAGCATGATCCTTACTCCTCAGAAGCTGCATTGACGCACAAAATGGTGACATCGATTGACAGGCAGACAGCACAAGCCTTTCACACCGAATCAGGCCAGGCGGTGCCAACAGTCGGACAACTGCGATCGCGAGAACTGCTTCCTCAATCGCCGACGTCTAACAATTAAGTTGGCGCCACCAGGTCGCCGCCACACTAGGGGCCTTCGACCCCTCTTGGGATATTTGTAGCTTGCAAACTCTGCGCATCGCAGATACGCGAGCATCTTCTTAGCCATGTCAAGTGGAATCATTTGCCGCTTCTGTCGCCCGCGCAGTCCTCGCCGCGCTGGCGACTGCGACGCTCACCCAGAACACTGAGATGTCGGAGCCAGCCTGGTATCCCCCGCGGGTCACGTCGTCAGCCACTCTGCCGGGCGGGGCTGACCGTCGTCATCAGCATGACGCTGAGATGACCGTGCGCGACGCGTTGGCGTTCCGGCGGACAGCCGCCTTTACCCCGTGCTGGGCGGCGATCAGGAACTGCCACTCCCCTCACCTCGGCGATGTCACGCTCCTGCCCGGATCATCAGCCAACTGAATACGCCTGGAGGCGAATTCCCCTGTCGGCACACCGAGCGGAGGCTCATCGTGTCGAAAGGGAGTTGAGCGTCATGGCAACGATCACGCAGTCGAAGTCCGTGCAGTTCTACCAATTCCTCGTGGCGGTGCTCGGAGTCGCGCTCGCTGCCGCGACCGCGATGGCGATCTACTTCGCCGTCCAGCGCACGACCGAGGTGGTTCCGCAGGACGACCACGTCACCGTCGCACCAGCGAGTCCGGGGCCGAACTGCTCCCGGCCACTCGTTCCGTGCTGACCACGTCGTGGTCGCGTATCTGATCCGTCGTCTGTTGCTGGCCGTCGGCACGTTGCTGGTCGGCAGTTTCCTGTCGTTCCTGCTGGTCGCCTCCGCGGGCAACCCACTCGCCGAACTGCGCCTGCGGCCGGGAGCTACCGAGGCGCAGATTCGTGCCCTGGAGGCCGAACTCGGCGCGGACGGGCCGGTCGTCACGCGGTACTGGACGTGGCTGACTGGCTTCGTCCGAGGCGACTGGGGCCGGAGCATCGCACTGACCCAGGCGCGGGCCGAGGTCTACCCTGCGGTGATGGAAGCGGTGTCCATCACCGCTCGCCTCGTCGCCGGCGCGGTGGTCCTGGCGCTCCTGCTGGGCGTGCTGGTGGGCGTGCTGCAAGCGGTCGCCCAGTACTCGATCTTCGACTACGTCGCGACCGGGCTCGCATACATGATGTTCTCGATACCGCTCTTCTGCGTCACAGTGGTGGTCAAGACCTACGGGATCAAGGTCAACGACCTGCTCGAGTTCGTCGGCATGGGCCGATGGATCACTACGGCGGGTTCACCGAACACCGGATTCACCGGGACCGCGGTGGACATGGTCTACAAGTACACCGGCACGCTCCTGCTGCCGACTGTCAGCCTCGTGCTGATCAGCTTCGCGGGGTACAGCCGGTTCCAGCGCGCGTCCATGCTAGAGGTGCTGAACTCCGACTACGTGCGCACCGCCAAGGCGAAGGGGATCTCCCAGTCGAGGGTCGTCGTGCGGCACGCGCTGCGCAACGCGCTGATCCCCGTGTTCACGATGTTCTCGATGGACTTCAGCGGGTTCCTCGGTGGAGCGATCATCGTCGAGACCGTGTTCGGTTGGCCGGGTATGGGCAACCTGCTGGTGAACTCGGTGCGGCAGTACGACCCGCACATGCTCATGGGCTGGCTGATGGTGACAGCGACCATGGTCGTGCTGTGCAACCTGGCGGCGGACCTGCTCTACGCCGTGCTCGATCCAAGGATCCGCGTCACCTAGTGCGGCGCGACCACGCTCAGGTGGGACAGGACAATCGCTGCGACCTCGGCCCGCGTACGCACGCCCGTGCGGTCGAAGATGTGTTCCATGTGCTTGCGGACGGTGCTGACCGAGATGAACAGCTCACGCGCGATGTCCGCGTTGCCGCGCCCCTGGGCCGCCAGCGTGAGCACTTCCAACTCGCGGCCGCTCAACCGAGGAACGGGCTACCTGCACCGCTGTGGTGGTCACGGTTCTAGTAGTACGTGCACGGTAGGAAATCCTCCCCACCAACCAGTACCCATCGAACAGTCCGCCCTCGATCCCAGGGGGCAGGATCGTCTAGTGAGGGTCGATCACGCTCAGGTGCGGCAGAACGAGCGCCGCGGCTTCGGCCCGCGTGCGCACACCTGTGCGGTCGAAGATGTGCTCCAGGTGTTTGCGCACGGTGCTCACAGCCACGAAGAGCTCCTGGGCGATGGCCGCATTGCTGCGCCCAGACGCCGCGAGACGCAGCACATCCAGCTCGCGGCGGCTCAGTTGCGGGACGTTTCGCCGGCGCCGTTGAGTGTCGAGGTAGACCTCGTAGAGGTGCGGCCTCAGAAGCTGGACGAGCAGCCGTTCCCGTTCTCCGAAGTCACTTCCGTCGTCACGCCAGAGTTTCACGAACCGGCTGCATCCTGGTGCGGCGGGCAACGCGGCTTTCATGCCGTGCTTCGCCCCCTCGATGGAGTACAGCTCCGTCCATATCGGAGTCGCGTGCAGCTCGGACGTCGTGTAGAAGTCCGACCATTTGACCACGGCGCTGAGGCTGCCGCCGTTGTTGTGGAAGTCGCATGGCAGGAAACCCCGTGATAGCTCCCAAGAAGGATCGTCCGCGTCGTCGAAGTCGACTCCGTAGAAGCGGTCACCGTCGGCCGCGCCTTGGAACGTCAACGTGTTCGGTCGTCGAAGGTCCAGATCGCAGAAGTTGACCGCATCGCACCCGATCAGGTCGCGGAGCCCGTCCAGTACCGCCCAAGGCACCCCAGCCGTCGGCTCGTCATTGCGGCCCGCGTCGATGATCTCCATCAGGGCGCGAAGATCCTTCTCCGTCAGGGAATCAGCCATCGTGCTTCACCGTCGGTCCACCACTGCGGATCGCCGCACTCGAGTGCGGTACAACTACATGTGAGGGAGTCCTGCCAAGGCAGCCGGTACGGGTCGTTGCGTTGGTGGACGTTCTGATCCAGCACGTGTCTTCGCCTCCCTCCGCCTCTCGGTGTTGAACCGACGTGCGAGGCGAATCGAACTCCGTGAAGTCGACCGCAGCGCGACTGATGGCTTCGCGTCGTTCGGCTCTTGACTCCTTCCTCTACGAACGTCACGAGAGAGGGTGAGGGGCCCTGTGGGCGGTGTGGGCCATCGGCAACTCTCCTGACGTTACGCCGCAGCGCACCAGACAGGAATACGCCTAGAAGCGAACGTCGGAGCAACACTCGCGAGTGTTGCTCCGGAAGAACATCTGGGCAAGGCCAACGTGACTCTATGGCCGTGGTGGTCACGCTTCGCCGCCAGGACCGATCCATGAAGCAGTATGATCCGGCGAAATTCCATGGGAAACAGGAAAACGGTCCGCCTCGCGGCGATCGCCGCAGTTGCCGTTCTGACGCGACCCGTCATTCCTACCTACACCGTCCACAATGCACTCGGCGACCACGAGACCGCCTCGCGCCTCAGCCCTTCGCAATCAGGGGATCCCATGGCACACAACGCCCAACGACCACTACTCGACCTGTCAAGCGCAGATGGCAGCCCTGCACCACTGTCATCTGCGAGCGATGCGAGAGCGTTAAGCGCCATGGTGTGAGCCCAAGGTAGTTCGACGGTGCGCGCATGGGCGCACCGTCGCAGTGTCTACCTCTGGCCACAGCAACACGTGGTGCCGGTGACCACTAGCGCCCATATCGGCGTCAAGTATCTCGCCATGGCCTGCCGCGAACGCCGTGCTCGCGTGAACAAGTCGGTGCTTCCCAAACTGAGGTGAGCTTGCTACCGGGCCGGCCGGAAGTGGTGTCTGATGGTCCAGTCGGACACCTGGTGCCCCAACTTGTTCCCGTCGATCATCGCTTTGCGGAAGTGGATGCCGAGCCAGATCCTGGCGTTCATCGTCTCCACGTCGAGCTCGCGAGCGGTCCGGAAGTGCTTGACCGTCGAGGTGACCGAGGAAGACACTTCCAGATCAAGGGATCTGCTCCCGAAGAGGTGGCCGAACGTGTTCGACGCCGCTCCGCTGATGCAGGCATGTCCACTTGTGTAGTCGGGGTATGGCGGAGTCTGTACCAGTGGCGTCCAGCTGGCGTCGGTCGTCCGGATCGCCGTGATCGGGCGCCAGTAAGCGTAGTCGTACTTCGCGCGCCAGCAGGAGACCAAGGCATCTGCCGTGGCGGTGTTGAGCAAGACGAAGGCCCGCGCGCTGTGCAGGATGCCGAGTCCACGACGAGTCACCTGGTCGCGCAGAGCCACCTGGTACTGCAGCACCACATTGGCGTTCCAGAACAGCGCGGTTTCGGTCTGCTGTGCGGTGCGCGACGATCCCTCCTTCGCACCGTAGGCCTTCACCTCCGCGAGGTCCCGCGCGTAGGCCTTGGTGTGGAGCGCGTCCGGGCCGGGCAGCCGGATCTGCGTCGGGGAGCGAAGTGCCAGAGGTGTGACGAAACCCAGCCAGGGCACGGCCATCGGGGCGAACGCGTCCGGGGTTGGGCGCCACACGCCTGGGTTGGGGGCCACGTCCAGTGACACGTTCGCGTCACGGCCGTCGTTCTGCCGCAACCGGATCAACGTGGCCGCCGCGATCTCGCCGACCCGCTTGCCCTGCTCCAGTCCGGCACCGGGTGGAATACCGGCCAGGGAAGCCGCGTAGTCGGTGGAGAGTTTCTCTCCGGACGCGGGGAAGTAGTGGCTCAGCACCCGATACGCGGCGGTGGCCGCCGCGGCCTCGGACGAGGCTCTGGGGTGGGGACGTGGCTGTTTCGTGTACGGCTCGTAACCGCCCTTGATCGTCACTACCGCGTCGTACACAGCGATGGAGACGAACCCGAAGTACAGCCCTGACGCCGGAATCGGCGTCGCGTTCTCGGTGAAGATGGTGCGAGCGGCGATCGTATTCCACTCGGTGATTACAGCCGGGTTGGCCATGGTGACCTGTGATTCGGCGTGACTCGGCGCGACCGAGAAGCCGACAGCGGTGAGGCTGGCGATGGCAAGAATTCTCGATAATCGAACAGGCATAGTTCCTCCAGTTAGAGTCCGCGCACCAGCATGCACCCGCATGAAGAGCAGGGCTATTCGCCTGAAGGCGTATCCATAGACTGTCCTCAGTGGACAAAGGGTGCCGGAGATCCGTGATGGTTACATAGCGGTGTCCGCTGCGGCACAAGAGCGCGTTGCTTCGCCGACAGCTGACCGGCCCGATCTGCTACGAGCCCGCAGACCGATTCTGGTTCGCAGCCCTGTCACGACTGAGACACTTTCGCGCTAGCACGAGATCTTCCCGGTCTCTCACGCTGGCATCGCAAGTTCATCAAGTACGACCCGCACGTGCTGACAGGCTGGCTGAGGGTCTCCGCGACGATGGTCGTCCTGTGAGTCGCCTGCCTCCTGCACGTCACCATCGATCCACGGTCCACATCACCTGACGTGCGGCAACACCAATGCGGCCGCCGCGGCCCGCGAGCGCGCGCCAGTGCGGTCGAAGAGGTGTTTCAGGTGCTTGCGGACCGTGCTGACGGCGATGAACAACTCATCTGCGATGGACGCATTGCTCTGCCCTTGCGCGGCCAGCAGCAGGACGTCGAGCTCCCGTCGGCTCAGCTGGGGCACACCGCCCCGCTTTCGTTGCACGTCCAGGTAGATCTCGTACAGGTGCGGCCGGAGGAGCTGGAGCACCATGCGGTCGCGCTCGGTGAAGTCGGCGCCATCGAATCGGTCGATCAGGATGCACCGCTTCCGGCCGGGCGCGGTCGCCAGTCGCACCAACATCCGGTGCACCGGACGCGAGCGCATGTCGATGACGTACGGCGTGGCCGCCAGTTGTGGCTGGGTGTAGAAGTCCGAGTACATGACGATACTTCTCGTGTCACCAGTGCGGTCGGCGTAGCCGCACGGAAGAAAATCGCGCCACAGCACCCAGTACGGATTGTCGGCGTCTCCAACGTTCTGCTCGAGCTCGCGCTCGCCGACCTGCACCCACTGGTCAGTGAGAAAGACCTTCTGCGGCGCGTCGACCTCCACAAAACCGACGGAGTCGCATGGAATCAACCTGCTCAACCCGTCGAGCACCGCCCACGGCATCACGCCGTCCGGTTGGGCGCGCCGCCCTTCCTCGACGAACGTCACGAGTGAGCGACGATCCCTGTCCGAAAGGAGTTCTGTCATCACGGCCTCCTGCTAGACCAACGCTACGCCGCGCGACATCGCACAGGAATACACCTCAAGGCGAAGACTCGGGTCGGCGTCCAGAGAGTTGTAGGCCCACGGTCGCGCATGGATCCCCACACTGGGCTCACTCGAGGCTGGGCCGGCCCTGTGGAGTTCGATCACCATCGCCGCCGCGATGGGTCGACCGCAGACCGACTCCTGTATATGCGACGACGTACCGGTGATTCTTATGCGGCCTGGATATGGGTTCATCGTCTTCACGTACTGCGATCCCGTGCGCGGTCGCAGATGGCGCTAGAACGCCTCTCGCCACCACCGAATGCGATGTGGCCGCCCTGCAGGTGACCGAACAGTAAGCCCAAGACCGTCGAGCAGTTCGGCTCGGAGAAGACACAGGTGCGGATGCCATGTTGGCTAGCACCAGGCAACACCAACTGGCGCGCCGAAGGTATCGGGGCGCACCAGACCAGGTGCGCCCCGATCGTCGGACCGGCGGTCGGTCAGGAATCAAAGGTCAGGAGATGACAATGTGCACGAAGGCGTTCACGGAGTTCCGGCACTGACCGCTGGTGCCATCGTCGTGCGAGTAGTAGCCGTTGTCGGAGTAGCCGTCGTCCTCGTAGCCCAGGATCAGGCTGCCGCCCCGGCCACCGACCACGAACTGCCTGCCGACGACGTTCTGCAACCGGACCAGGTGCGCGGTCGCCCCTGGGATGGTGATCAGGCCGTGGTAGAGGTCGTTGTCAGAGGCAGGATTTACATATCGCTTCCAGGTGCGCCCGTGCCCGCCGGTCTGCACGCAGCCTCCCGCGGTGACCGTGACGTGGTCGCCACGAAGGAACGTCAAGGGGTACGCCATCTGGGCCTGGTTCACTACCGGTTCAGTGACCGTGCAGTCGATCGGCAGCGTCGCACCGAAACAACCAGGGCTCAACTTCAATGCAGCTGGCAGCACTTCGGGCGTCCGGCGAACGTTGCGGTCGCCCGGCGACCCAGGCTGAGCAGCATCTGCTCTGGCGGTCGATCCTGGATTGGGGGTACCCGCGGCCGAGGTCGTGGTAGCCGGGCCGATCGAGGCGATCGCTGCCGTTGCGACGACAGCGGCAATCGTGATGCGCATTCTCATGTGAAATTCCCTCGGTTGGACATGACGAATAGACCAGAATCGTTGCTTCAACCACATCGGGGAACGCTCGAAGATCCTTCGGATTGCCTGCGGGTTCGTTCTCGTCCGTGTCGGCGACGAACAACACTCGTGGCGTTGTTCTTGATGTTGTTGCGTTGCACTCCCCGCGGTACGAGGGTGCATGCAGAGACATGGAGAGGTCTATTCGCTTCAAGGCGTATTTCCGCATGCCGTCAAGTAACGTAGGTGACGAGAAGGGTGTCGAGGGGCGCTATCGGATGCTCGAAACCCTGCGCGCACATGCTGCGGAACACACCCTCCGGGGCGCTTGCGGCGCGCTCTTGATCATCCGCAGGTCCTCGGCCTCGACGACGGTGTCGAATGTCTCGCCGTATTTGCCGTCGCGGTCGCGCAGCAGGAAACGTGGGGACTCCATACGCAGCGCGAGGTCGGCCGCGAGATTCCTGGCCTGCTGCACTGTCCAGTCGCGCGTCGGATGCGTGGTGACGCTGGTGATGTGCAGGCGTCTGGTGCCGTGTTCGAGAAACGCCAGTGCATACAGGCGTTTGCCGAGCGCGGTGTCGATGTGGAAGAAGTCTGCGGCGATGATGCTTTTGGCTTGGGCGGTGAGCAACTGGCGCCAGGTGGGCCGCAGCGACGTGGTGCCGGATTGATGCCTGCAGCGTGCAGGATCTCCCAGACGATCGAGGCGTCGATACGATGTCCGAGCCGGGCCACTCACCGTGGATCCGCCGATGTCCTCACCGCGGATTGTCTCTGGCACGCCGCACAACCACAGCCGAACGCGTTCCTCAACGCTTCAACCCGGTCCAGACCTCAGTCCTGGTGCTGAGCGGCACGGGCGCGGACCCAGGGCCGCTCAGCGGCCTCGTCCCCGGCTACTACCGGCCGGGCCGCGGCTTCCTCTCCACCCCGTCGTGCCGCCAGGTCATCCAGGTCGCTTGCTGAAGGTCCGCCGTCTGACCCGCGTGCGGCGTCTCCGGACCCGACGTCGCACGCGGTCACGGGCCCACCCGACCGCAACCACCACGAGGTACGCGGCGAACCCCACAAGCAGGCCGATGTTGCGGGCGTCCGGTGCCGCCGCGGCATAGGCGTTGTAAATGGCGATACCGACTGGAATCGCGGTTGCTGCGGCGAGGTTCCTCGTCTTGCTGTCCATCGTTCCTCCAATCGTTCTGCGGTGCCATAAGCCTGCATCGCTGGGCCGGTCGGGGGTATTCGCATCAAGGCGTATTCCGCCCCCGGCTGCGGACGTATCATCAACAGATGATCCGGAGGGGCGCCTCGTGACAGACCTGCTGGTGGAGAAGGATCGACCTGCCCGCGCGGGCCACGCTGACCGGTCAAGACAGCGACAACCAGGACCGGTCAATCCTGATAAACGAGCCGTACGACCCAAATGATCCGTATTGGCAGTACTACCAGGACTTCCTGCCGTGCGTGTATCACGAACGCTCGAACGACTTGAGTGAAGCGATCAAGTTCTCGGACTTCTACACGCGGCGGGAACTGGATGCACACCCGCTGTGGGCCGAGATGTTCAACTGTGAAGGCGATGCACGGCATTGCATGCTGATCTCCATGCCAACCGCACCTGGCCGAACTCGACGACTTCTCCTGTGGCGCAACAACGGACGCGACTTCAACGAACGCGATCGTCTCCTGATGAGGGTGTTGCGACCACATGTGTACGAGGTCTACCTGGATTCGCAACGACGCCTGAACAAGGTCCCCAAGCTCAGCAAGCGCGAACTCGAGGTGCTGCAACTGGCCGCACAGGGTAGGAGCAACGCGGAGATCGCCCACGAGCTCTTCGTCGCGGTCAGCACCGTCCGCAAGCACATGGAGAACATCTTCGACCGCACCGGGGTCCGCAGCCGGGCTGCCGCGGCCGCACTGGTGCTGCCGCACCTGAGCGTGCCGGACGTTCGCTAGGAAATCCTGATCCTCGGGTCGAGGACCCCGTAGAAGACGTCGGCCATCAGGTTGAAGAGCAGGATCACCGCACCGGCCACCATGAGCCAGCCCATGAGCATGTGCGGGTCGTACTGGCGTATCGACTTGATCAGCAACGAGCCCATGCCCGGCCAGCCGAACACCGTCTCGACCAGGAAGGCACCGGTCAGCACGGTGCCGAAATCCAGCGAGAACGCCGTCGTCACCGGGATCAAGGAGTTCCGGAACACGTGCCGGACGATCACCCGGCTCTGTGACAGGCCTTTCGCCCGCGCGGTTCGGACGTGGTCGTCGTTCATGACTTCGAGCATGGACGAGCGTTGGAACCGGCTGTACGCCGCGAAGCCGATCAGTGCCAGGCTCAACGTGGGCAACAGGAATGTGCCCGTGTACTTGAAGACGACTTCGCCGAAGCTCCCGGTGAATCCCGCGCTGGGCGCGCCGGCCGTGCTGAGCCAGCGGTCGATGCCGACGACCTCGAGGAAGTCGTTGAACCGGACGCCGAAGTTCTTGACCACCACAGCGACGCACACCACTGGCATGGAGAACAGAACGTATGCCGTGCCGGTGGCGATGTAGTCGAAGATCGAGTACGGCTTCACGGCCGCCAGCACTCCCACGACCACACCGATGAGCAGCGCCAAGATCTCGGCACCGACAACCAGTCGCACGGTGATCGACATGGCGTCGATAACCGCCGTGAACACGTCGCCACGGGCTTCGATCAACGCGACGCTGCGACCCCAGTCGCCCTGCATGAATCCCACCAGCCAGTTCCAATAGCGCACCAGGACGGGGTCGTCGAGGCCGAATTCGTGCGCGAGCACGTCCATCTGTTGCTGCGAGGCACCCGGCCGCATGCGCAGCTCAGCGAGCGGGTTGCCGGAGGCGGCGACCACGCAGAAGCTGATGAAGCTGCTGACCACGAGCGTGCCGACAGAGAGCAACAATCGGCGGACGAGATACCTGACCACGACGCGACTCCAATGTGTCCGCGAGTGCCGCCACAGCTTGGTTCTCGAGTCGATCTGACCGATTGTTAGCGAATTCCACGCGACGGACGCCGAAGCCGCCCCGACGGATCGGGGCGGCTTCGGCGTCCGTTCAGAAGCCAGCGCAGTGCCTCCCGCACGGGTCGTGAACCGCGTTCGCAGCCTGGTCGTTGTCTCAGGCGGATGGCACCATGATCAGTCTCTGGCACCGCAACCTTCTCCATCGCCGATACGCGCGGGCATCCCGCCCGAAGCGACCAGGCCGGCCGCCCACCATCCGCAGCATCCGAGCTCTCGTCCTGCGGCTCGCCCGTGAGAACCCCAGTTGGGGTTACCGCCGCATCCACGGCGAACTCGCCACACTCGCGATCAAGGTCGCTCCCTCGACAGTCTGGGAGATCCTCAAGACCAACGACATCGAACCGGCACCCCGCCGCCATCAGGTCACCTGGGCGGCCTTCCTACGCAGCCAGGCACACACCATCCTCGCGGCCGACTTCTTCGAAACCAGAACCCTGACCGGAGCACGGCTGTACGTCCTCACCGTCATCGAACACGCCACCCGCCGCATTCACGTCCTCGGCGCTACCACCCACCACCGCAGCCTGGACCACACAGCAAGCCCGCAACCTGCTCATGGACCTCCAGGACGCGGGCATCACCGCGAAGTACTTCATCCGAGATCGCGACAGGTACACCACGCCCTTCGACACCGTCCTCGCCGACAACGAAATCACGATCATCAAAGCCGGGATCCGCATCACTCGGATGAACGCGATCATGGAGCGCTGGATCCGCACCTGCCGAGCCGAACTCCTCGACCGAATCCTCATCCCCAACCGGTCACACCTACTGCACGCACTGCGCGACTACGAAACCTCCTACAACCAGCACCGACCCCACCGCGCACTAGAACGCCGCAGCACCACAACGCCCGCTGCCCTACCGGTCACCGATCCGGGCAGACTCGCTCATCTCGACATCACACGGCATGACCGACTCGGCGGCATACTCCACGAGTACCACGACGCCGCCTGACCTGCACGGACGTAGTTTTCGGCACCTACAATGTCAGCAAGTTGGCGCTCGTAGCGGCTGTGCACGGCGACCGAAACCGTGGCGCAGTCCGGGCACATCGCGCTCGTCCCACACGGCCGCGCTCGGATCTGCAGGGGGCCGTCTTCGGTGTCGACCTGGTCGACAACGGCCCCCCGCCAGATGCGGGAACACGACCTCACTCAGCTTGACATCACACACAAACCCACATGATCACCGACCGTCACACGGTCACGGTTCCCGTGCCAGAACCGAATTTCATGAGCAAAACCACTGTCTCGACGATGTCGATCCCTATCGAGGGCTCTACGAACCGGTGACTCCTCAGCGGCTGGACCGCACCGAGATCGGGGAATGGCGCAGGCTGCTCGACGAAGCCTGGCGGCTTCTGGCTGGTGCTTTGCCGGACTTCGCTCGCGCCGTGTCAGCAGGCATGGACTCGTTGGTGCCCAAGCCTCGGGTGCAGTTCCGGAATCCGAGCGCCTCAACCGGTGAGGCGTTCGGAAGTGCGATCGTCGGCTGTCCGACGTGAGTGGTGGACGTTGCTGATCTTGCACGACGTGTTCGACGGGTACCGGCGCTTCGACCAGTTTCAGGAGAACCTGAGGATCTCCTCCAGCATGCTCACCGCCCGCCTGAAGGCGTTGGTGGCCAACGGGCTGCTGGAGCGACGGCCCTACCAGGACAGCCCGGTGCGCTACGAGTACGTGCTCACCGACCTCGGGCGCTCCCTGCGGCCGGTGATCATCGCACTGGCCGCCTGGGGCAACTCCCGCCTCGATCCCGCTGAACGCAGCATGGTCCTCGTGGACGCGACGACCGGCGCCGAGGTCGATCCCATCATCGTCGACCGCACCACCGGGCGCAGGCTCGACACGGAGGAGTTCATCTTCACCGCGGGCCCCGCGGCCAGCGCACCGTTCCGGGCCCGTTACCCCCACATCTTCGCCCGGTGAGCAGCACTCGCGGACGGGCAGAACTCAACGACAACGAGTGAAGCTGGCGACGGTATCCGTCCTCGCCGCAGGCTCCCCGCCGCGCAGGAGGCAGCGCTTCGGGCACTCAGCGGTGGCACCTGTTACGCCCCCTCCTGCCATGTCCCGGTGAGGTGCCGATGTCAGGCCGCGAGCTTTGAAGACCCGAGATCCGCTCGTGCTTTGAAGTGCACGTTGCTCTGCGAGCGCACGCTCATGCCGATGTGAGCGCTTTCCAGCGGGGCGCAGTAGGCAATCGTTGAGGTGGTTAGTCGGTGCGAATGCCGGTCAGGACCTGCATGGCGTGGCGTTCCTTGTCTGCGAGTTCGGTGAGGATCGCCGAGGCACGGGTCAGGTGGTCTGGGTCGCCGGTTTCTCCGGCGGCCGTGATGTGGTGGGAGACCTCGGTCCACAGCGGGGCGATCTCGGCGTACAGCTGGTGACCGAGGCGGAGGGTGTCGTCGTCGACGATCGTGGCGGATTCAGCGAGGAAGTCGCGGTACATGGCGCGAAACAGGGCGCCGCCGGTCCCGCCGCGTTCCATCAGCGTCGCAGCTAGTGGGAGGTCGCGGGACGGGTCATTTGAGCGGTCGAGCCACCGCACCACCTGTCGGGCCGCCTTGCCGATGCCGCGGTGGCCGAGGTTGGCGATAGGTGGGTTGAGGAAGGCGTGTGCGTTGTTGGAGATGGCTGTCCGGATGGCTTCGCCCAGATCGAGCTGGCCGGCGGGGCTGGCGATGGTGTAGGAGAGGTTGCGGGCGGTCATCGGTCCGCGTTCGTTGCGGGCCCGTTCCAAGCTCGTCAGCGTGGTCGTCACGGTGCCGCCCTGCTGGGCGGTGTCGATCAGGTGGGCATGGGTGTCGTCGTAGCCGTACATCGCGACGAAGTGGCCCCCGAAGTGGACCTTCGTGGTGAAGTAGTCCAAGTGGTAGGAGTCCAGTTGCAGGCCGACCGGGCGTCCGGCGATGAGCGCGGCGACAACGTTCTGCCAGGCCTTGCGGGGCGAGGCGGTCTGCTGTACGTGCAGCGTCAGGCCCAGCCGGTCGGCAACGGTCCGGGTGATCGTGGTCGGCTTGACGCGACCGCCGAGGAACGGAAAGTCCATGCTCTTGGCGTCCCAGTAGACGAAGCCCAGACCTTCGCCGAGGCCGAACAGCATTGGCTCGGACAGGTCGAGTCCCTCGGGGCGCAGCAGGGCGCCGAGCGCAGTGGTCTCGCAGTGCTGACCGGTGGGGAACGAGACGTTCTCGATGATCATGTGGTTTCCTGGACTGCTGGTCGGGGCGGCCGGACGGGGGTTGGACCGGCCAGGCGATCTCCGTGCGGAGTTGCGCTCGAACGGACAACCGGGTCGCTCGCGCGAACACTCCGATCGGCATCACCCCCCGTCACCGACGCCTCCGACAGCCTCGACCTTCCCATGGGGAGAGGGTCAACCCCGGCCTGGCCCCGCCGCACTGGCCGCGGAAACACATCATCATGGAGCGAGGCCCGACCGGACACGTACCAAGCGCACTCGCGGGCCGCGCCCAGCAGCTCAACCTCATCCGCACATGCCGCAGTGGGCGTGATCGAGCAGCTGACTGACCGCGACCTCGCCTGTCGTCGAGGCATGACTCAAACCGACGCGTCGAACCCTGATGACGTTGTGCTGCGGTTAGCACCTCCCGCACATCTCGGCCGCTACGCAGGTGTGTCGCGATTGCACTCGGCCTCGGATCTGCGGTTGTTCTTCGCCTGGTGTGCCGAGCGTGATCTTCCACCGCTCGCGGCCCAACGGACACAGATCGCTGTACGTGCGCTGGATGCAGGAAGCTCGCCGGTTCAAGCCCTCCACGGTCCCACCGGGTGCTGCTCGTGCACGGCAAAGGCGGAAAGGAACGCTCGTGGTCGGTGGCGCCGGCCAGGCGGACGAGGGTGGGGTGGCCTGGTGCTGGCCCGGCCTGCGGCGAGCGCGTCGTCGAGCGCCTGGCGGACCTGGAGTTGTCTCCGTTGGAGTTGTTGTTCTGGTGGTCGGTACGCCGATCGTGTTGCTGCTGAAGCCGTTCCAGTTGGGTAATGCCGATGCCCCTCGGCTGGCCGCCGTGCTGGCCTTCGTTGGTGTACTGGCTACCGCCTTGGTGGCGCTGACCGGACACTTCCTGAACAGGCAGGCCAGTCTTCGGCTTGCTCATGAGAGCGAACGCGCTCACCAGCGGCTGGTACAGGAGCATGCCGACGAGGAACGACGCCTTCGGCTTGATGCCGCAATGCGTGCCGGAGCGCTGTTCTCCCCATCTGGCGATATGCCCGCTGACCCGGCGTCGGCGGCCTCCGACTTGCTTGCTCTGACCAGACTCGAACAGGCAGATCTTGCGGTGGCACTGCTGGTGGATCTCTGGGACAAGGGCGCGGAACGAGTCTCGACCGAGACAGCGGTGCTCGTCATCGACGCCGCGTTGCGATCGCGGGCAAAGCCCAATGAGCAACTGGTCGCCGCGGAACTGCTGTGCCGCAACGCGTCACGGCTCGACTCGTGCCAGTCGCTGCATCGGCCGAGTGCGATTGACGGCTGTTGGGACCCGACCTTCGGCCCGAAGACGAAGTTGATGCTGCTCGACGCGCTCGTCGCCATGACGCTGTCAAGACATTCACACGAGCACGCACTGCGGTCAGTCGCTGTCCGACTCCATGGCATCTGGAATGGTGATCCAGATCCTCGAGTCCGCGGATGCGTGGGTACGCTGGTCGACGCGTTGATCCCGGAACTGCGACGACTCGGGTACACCGACTTCATGCAGGGCAATCAGCGCGTCATGCTCACGGAGATGGAAGCGGCGGCCGCCGCAGCGTCGGCAAACCCCGATGGCTTCCTGGATCGCATCGTCGCAGATCGCCGAGACAGGCTGGCCGGCTGGGCCAGGGCCTGTGACACCGTTGACTTTGATCCAGGAAGACTCGGCACCGATACTTCTGCTGCTACACAGGGTTCGCGAGCAGTGCCGGATCACGCCGCTGATCAACGCGCGGTCATGGCGCTTGTCGCGCGTTGCGCATCGAGCGCTTCAGCGACACCACCGCATGCACACCCCTAGGCGGCCGCCACGACAGGAACCAGCAAGGAACAGCGTGGTCGCAGCAACTTGTCATCAACCTCGACGGCCGCCGCGTGCCAACATGCTGCTTTCATTGCTACTGGGATCCGAACCGCGGCAACGAGTGCGGGTCAGGCGTTTGTGACGTTCGCGGGTGGTGCGGCGATGTAGAGAGGCTGGTGATCAACGGCATTGATTGGGGTGAGTGCTGGGTGACGAGCTGGCCGGGATCGGCGCGGAGTGCCGTCTTGTGGGCTGCGTCGGGGATCGTGTGCAGTGTCGTGCTGAGCGTCTTCGCCAACACGCTGTCCCTGCCCAAACTGGTGCTGTGGTGCGCGGTGGCCGTCGCCGCGTTGCTCACGGTGTACGCGACCGCGCGACAGTTCCAGAATCAGGCGTCGTCGGTGGGCGGCCTGGATTCGATCGCGGACATGCTGGCCGAAGCAACGGAACGACTCTGGTACAAAGCATCCCGGACTTGGCGTCTCAACCCGGAGGCCCCCGTCCTGGTGAGTTGGACGCGGGACGGCAAGGCGTCCTTGTGCTCACCTGACAGTTCTCTGCTGTCCGAAGGCTTGATCACAGAGCTGCACGACAACCTGTATCAGGTGCCGGGGCGGCGTCAGCTCGTGCTCGTCGGTGCGGCGGGCACCGGCAAGACGACAGCGATGCTGTTGCTGCTTCATGCGGCTCTGCGCAGGCGCGCGACGGCGCCGGTCGATGATCGTGGCGACCGCGTTCCCGTGCCGGTGTGGTTGACCTTGGGCAGCTGGGATCCAGACCGTGCAACGCTGAGCGAGTACGCGGCCCGGACGGTCGCCACGATGCTCGGGCTTCCCGGACCTGACAGGTCTCCGACCGGGCCGGCGTGGCGGCTGGTCGACGAGCGCCGGGTCGCGCTGTTCCTCGACGGCTTGGACGAGATGCCGGAGCAGCGGCGCAACGCGGCGTTCCGGTACATCAACAAGCTGGCGAGGGAGGGTATGCGGATCGTGGTCACGACCCGGCCCGCCAAGCGCAGCGTGAAGGACGGCGGCCGGTTCGACTTCCCCGTGGTCGTGAGGCTCAACCCGGTCGCGCCTTCCACAGCCGCGGACTTCCTGCTGCGGGATCAGACCGAGGAGAACCACCCGCGCTGGCAGGAGCTGGCGGACTTCCTCCGCACCCACCCCCGCAGCGCCGTCGCCGAGGCGTTGACCACGCCGCTGACCATCAGCCTGGCCAGGGACGCCTACGCCGATCACGACACCAAGCCGATCGAGCTCGCCGGGATAGCACGACCTCGCGATGTGGTGGAGCGGTTGATCGGCGAGTTCCTGGACCGGGCCTACTCGAATGATGGCGGTGCGGACCGCAAGCGTGACGACCGGCGCGAGTGCCGCCGCGCCGCGCGTGAGCGAGTCACGATGACCTGGCTGGCACGGCAAATGGGAACGGACCGGGACCTGATCTGGTGGCAGATTCCGACGTGGGCGCCGGCTTCGGCCGTGCGTATGCGGTGCGGCGGGGTGCTCGCCGCGACCGTACTCGTGATCATGATGGCGGGTACGTTCACGCTGGGCACCGACGCCCCGTGGTGGGTGTCCCTGCTGCCGGTCGGGATCGCCTACCTCAACAGCGAATGGTGGTGCGGGCGCAGGATTGGCAAACCGCCGGCCACCCTGGTGTGGCGCAGGCCGACGTTGCGCGATCTCGGCAAGATGATGGCGTTCAGCGCACTGGGCGGAGTTCTGTTCGGGTCGATCGTGGCGGCGAAGCACAGCGTCTGGGCGGGGCTCGCGGTGGTGGGGATGTTCGTGGTCATGGGTGTGCTGGGCTCCGGGCTCGGCGAGAGCTTCGCCGGTGGACTGCTGGCCGCGGCGACGACACCGTTGGCCGACTCCCCGTTGATCACGCCGTACGACGCCTACCGGGCCGATCGCCGTCGCACCGTCATCACCGTGTTGTCCGGCGCGGCGGCGGGCGGCGTGTTCATCGGACTGCTCGGGCTGTTCGACGCGGACGTGACCACCGGTGTGTTGTGGGGTGTGAGCATCGGGCTCGTCCTGGGCTGGATGGGAGGCATGGGACCGGCCTTGCTGCTGGCCATCACCAGACCGGCTGGTCGAAGGAGCGCCAAGCGGCTCATGCCGACCCTCGAGGCGGCACTCGACAGGCAGGTGCTGCGCCAGTCCGGTGTCGTGTACCAGTTCCGACACGCCGCGCTTCAGGACCACCTTCGCAAGGTGGACGTGGACGATGTCGATGCGGCGTGATTCGTTCGTTCCGCACTTCCAATCTGCGACTCGCAGGATCCCGCCGGACCATTGGAAGACTTCTACGGTGTCGAATCGCTTGGTGGCGATGAAGTCGAGTACCTCTTGCGCATGTTTGGCGCGCCGGATGCACTGTGGTCCACAGTGGACATGCACGTTGCGTGAGCACCTCACGGTCGCCACCGTCGGAGTCTGATGCGATGTACCTTTGCATGCCGAGGAAGTAGTCCGAGGTGATCCTGGGTCGGCTGCGTCGCGCAGCGGGCACAGGTCGGCGTCGCCCGCCAGTTCGATCGCGGAGGCGTCGTAACCATCGCGACCATCCTCCCGATCAGCGGCCGTAAGGGTGCGGTGGTTACGAGGGCCTCAAGACCGAGTCGATCAGGTAGACGGTGGCGTTGGCGGTGCACGCCGCTGCAGATCACGTTGGCGTCGTTGACCTACAGCGCGTTGCCGGTGCCGGTGATCTTGACGACGCCGTTCCGCACGGTCGTCCGGTCGCCGACGATCTTGTGCGGCGCGATCTGGCCGGGCACCACGTGGTCGGTCAGGATCTTGGTCCGCAGCTTGTCGTCGGTCTTGAGAGTGTTGAGGGTGGCCGCGTCGATCTGCGCGAAGGCGGAGTCCGCCGGTGCGAACACATTGCGGCTTATGCCGTAGTAGCGACAGGTCGCGGCCACATTGCCGCTGACTTCCTCGGCGTGACGCAGGACGGCCAGGCGCCGGCCCGCCCGCCTGGCCAGATCCTTTTCGCTCCATACACGGTCTGACACTCGGGGGCTCCTTGTCACTAGGAGCCCAGACTGTCAACAACCTCAGTCAGTTTTAGACCTAGGGCACCATCCGCTCGAGCAGTGTCTGCCGCAGGTGGGTGACCGACAGGTTGGCAAGCACTCGGTTCGCCGTGCTCTCGCCCTCGGCCAGCAGCCCTAGCAGAAGATGTTCCGTACCAACACAACTGTGCTTTCGGGACACCGACTCGCGCAGACCCCGCTCGAGAACCTCCTTGACCCTCGGGGTGAAGGGCAAGCGCGGGACCATCACCCGGCCCGGCCCGAAGGACTCGTCCGCCCGCCGGCGGACTTCCTCGACGTCGATACCGATCGCGGCCAACGCGTCGGCCGCATCGTGGCCGCCGGTTCCGTCCTCGCCCATCCCCTGCACAATCCGGAGAGTCTGTTCGCGGGCCGCGGCCACCTTCACGCCCCGCTCGTCGAGCACCGCGCCGGCCATGCCGTCCCGAACGTTGATCAAGCCGAGCAGGAGGTGCTCGGTGCCGATCCAACGGTGTCCGAGAGCGATCGCCTCGTCCTGCGCCGAGGAGATGGCATGCCTCGCCGGATCGGTCAGCCTCTCGAACGTCAGTGATCTGTCCCGCCAGCACAGCCGGACCGTCTTCAACGTCCACCTTGTCAGGATGTCCTGACCCCGCGATGTTGTCAAGAAACCCTGACACGCGGCGCGTCCGCACGGAGGATCTCGCCGACCGACGAGAACGTTCCACAGTGGACCCACGCCGGGGCGCCGTGCGAGGCGAACATCGTCAACAACAGCGAACAGCATGGATGAAATATCCAAACACAATATTCATTTGAGCGACCCTCACGTCAACTTGGTAACCGAGATACGAGACTGACGGGTCCAAACGGTCCATTCGGGTGATCCTCGAGAACGGGTCGCCGAACAGCGAGTCATCTCGATCTACCAGACTCATACCAATTGGTTACATCCCAATTGAATGCTCCGTTTGGCGGTCGTAGAAGACTGAAGGCTGCTGCCAACTTATGTCGGGGGCCGAACGGTCTAATCAAGCACCGCCCTCATACCCGGAGGCGATGACAGGAATTAGTCGACGTGCACGGCGCGCAACTTGTCGGATGAACGACCGGGGGGACCTGGCAGGGAAAATGGACAATCGGGGCCAGTTGAGACGAATGGCGAATCAGCCGTCGAACCGACGAGTCGTCTCGCGGGCGCGATGTCGTGACGTCTGAGCAGGGCTGCCGTGCCTCTTGCCGGTCATGCACGTCGACGAGTCGACCTGAAGGGTTCGAAGACCATGTCGTTGGACACCGACCTCATCCCGAGCGAGCTGGCGAGACTCGCGAGGGACAACCACGTTCCCGGCGCTCAACTCGCCATCCACCACCACGGCAGGACGCTGACCTGGGAGTTCGGCGAGGTGGAGCTCGGTACCGGCCGCACGCTCCAGCGGGACACCGCCGTTCCCGTCGGCTCCGTCACGAAGGCGTTCACCGCGACGCTCGCCATGTCGCTCGTGTCCGACGGCGACCTCGATCTCGACGTCCCGGTCACCGACCAGTTGCCCGAGCTCGCGGCTCTTCCGCCAGATCTCACGCTTCGCCATCTGCTCAGCCACACCGGCGGTCTGACCTCCGACTCCTCCCCGGACGCGACCACCTCGTTGCGGCGCCACGCGCTCGAGTGCTGTGAGCTGCCGCTCGTGCGGGCGCCGGGGACGTCGTTCTCCTACTCCAACGTCGGCTACATCGTCGCGGCCCGTCTCGTCGAGGCCATGACCGGCATGACCTGGGACGAAGCCGTCGACGCCGTCGTGCTCCAGCCGCTCGGCATCACGCCCGCGTTCGTGGGCCCGCCGGGATCAGCCAGGACGAGCCGTCCGATCGCCGCAGGTCACGCGATCAACCGGGCCACGGGAGCCGTTCGCCCCGTGGAGCAGTCGCTGGCGCTCGCCGAGGCCGCCACCGGCGCGCTGGCGACCAGCGCCCTGGACCTCGTCGTGTTCGGCCGCATGCACCTCGTTGATGACGTCCACATCGTGGACGCCGCAAACCTCGCGATGATGCGCTCGCCGGTGCCCGGCGCGGACCCGTTCGGCCTGGCCGACGGCTGGGGCCTGGGACTGGCCACATTCCAAGGCGGGTGGCTCGGACACGACGGCACGGCCGATGGCACGTCCTGCCACCTGCGAATCCACCCCGAAAGCGAGACCGTAGTCGCACTGACATCGAATTCCAGCTCGGGGTTCGGAGTGTGGAAGCAGCTCGTCGGAATGCTGCACGGCATCGGGTTCGAAGTCGGTGACCACCACCCCGTCTCCGACAATCTGCACCCGATGCCGTCACCAACTGGGTGCCTCGGTCGTTACGTCAACGGGGACACGGAGTATTCGGTCGTGTCCGCCGCGAATGATGACAGGTTGCGCCTCGCCGTCGATGGCGAGCTGTCCGCACAATTAACGGTCTACGACGGGTTGATGTTCTCCATCGGCGACCTCGTCACCGGACAGCACGTTCAGTTCGGGCGTTTCCTGGGCAATCCGTCTGGACGCGTGGACGGTATCCAGATAACTGGTCGGCTGGCCTCCCGAACGAGCTAAACATTAATTTTCTCAATCACGGCACCGGTGCCGTGGTCAATCCTCGCGCGCCCCTGCACGCGCTGAAAGGTCGTGGCTTCGATGGCTTCTCCCGACACCGTCACCCCGTCCGCCGGCGCCGCGTCGCTGCCGCCGGACAGCTGGAACGACACCGGCCGCGACGTCGCATGGACCACGCTCACCGGTCTGATCGAGGCGCAGGCGCTGACCAGGCCGGACGCCACCGCAGTGATCCACCCCGGCGGCCGGCTGACCTTCGCCGAACTCGACGCGCGCGCGAACCGGCTGGCCCGCCTGCTGATCCGCCGCGGCGCCGGTCCCGAAGGGATCGTCGCGGTGGCACTGCCGCGCTCGGTGGACATTGTGGTGGCGGAGCTCGCCGTGCTGAAGGCGGGCGCCGCATTCCTGCCGATCGACCCGGACTACCCGGCCGACCGCATCACGTTCATGCTCGACGACGCCCGGCCCGTGCTGGTGATCACCCGGCCTCGATCGCCGAGAGACTGCCCGGTCAGGACCTCCTCACCGTGGACGACTTGTCCACAGTGGACGAGGACGGGCCGCCAGGGGTCACACCGCTGCCCGAACACCCGGCGTACGTGATCTACACCTCCGGCTCGACCGGAAGACCCAAGGGCGTCGTCGTGTCCCACCGCGGCATCGCCAGCTTCGCCGCGGCCGAGATCCACCACTTCCAGGTGAAGCCCGGCGACCGGATCCTGCAGTTCTCCTCCCCGAGCTTCGACGCCTCCGTGCTGGAACTCTGCATGTCGCTTCCCGCGGCAGCGGCACTCGTCGTGCCTCCGCCGGGGCCGTTGCTCGGTCAGCACCTCGCCGACGTTCTCGCCGAGGAGCGGATCACCCACGCGTTGATCCCGCCGGTCGCGCTGGCCACGGTGCCCGACGTCGCACTCCCTTGCTTCCGCAGCCCGATCGTCGGCGGCGACGCCTGCACGGCCGAGCTGGTCGAACGCTGGGCGCCGGGCCGCCGCCTCATCAACGCCTACGGCCCGACGGAGTCCACAGTGGTCACCACGTGGAGCGAGTCGCTGTCGCCGGGCGGTCCGCCCCCGATCGGCAAGCCGATCTGGAACACGAAGGTCCACGTCCTCGACGGCGATCTCACCCGCGTGCCGATCGGCACGCCCGGTGAGCTGTACGTCAGCGGCAGCGGCCTCGCCCGCGGCTACCTCAACCGGCCGGGCCTCACCGCGCAACGGTTCGTGCCGAACCCGTTCGGCGCTCCCGGCGAACGCATGTACCGGACCGGTGACCTGGTGCGCTGGAACGCGGCGGGCGATCTCGAGTTCGTCGGTCGGACGGACCACCAGGTCAAGATCCGCGGCTTCCGCATCGAGCCCGGTGAGATCGAGGCGGTGCTGCGCCGGTTCGGTGATGCCGTGGTCGTAGCCCGCGAGGACAACGGCCACAAGCGGCTGGTCGCCTACGTCGTCCCCAGCAACGGGCACCGGCCGCTACCTGACGAACTGCGCACGTTCGTCGCCGAGCGGCTCCCCGCACACATGGTGCCGTCCGCATTCGTCGTGCTCGACCAGTTCCCGTTGAGCCCCAACGGAAAGCTGGACCGCTCGGCATTGCCGGAACCGGTCCGCGTCACCGGCCGCACGGCATCGGGCAGCAGCGCGGAGCAAGTCATCGCGGACATCTGGGCGGAAACGCTCGGCGTCGACCAGGTCGGCGTCGACGACGACTTCTTCCACCTCGGCGGTGACTCGATCCTCGGTGTCAGGGTGCTCTCCCGCGTCCGCACGCACTTCGGCGTGGACCTGCCGCCACGGGCGGTCTTCGATGCTCGCACGGTCGGACGGCTCGCCGCGCTCGTGCCGTCGCAACGCTCGAGCGGAGACACCGACCGGGTCACGCGCGCTCCGCGAGGCGTGGTGCTGCCGCTGTCCCCGGCGCAGCAGCGCCTGTGGTTCCTCGACGACCTCACCGCGGGCGGCGTCGAGTACAACACCGGCGTCGGCCTGCGGCTGTCCGGGCCGCTGGACGTCGGGACCCTGCGCGCGGCGCTCGACGCACTCGTCCGCAGGCACGAGTCGCTGCGCACCACGTTCGACTCCGTTGCCGGAGAAGGTGTGCAGCTCGTGGCCGAGTCGGGCGAGATCCCGTTGCGCGAGGTCGAGACGACCGAGGTGGACGACGTGCTGGCCGACGAGCTGCGCCGGCCGTTCGACCTGCGGCAGGGACCGCTGACCCGAGCTGTGCTCGTGCGCGTCGCCCCGGCCGAGCACGTGTTGCTGCTGTGCCAGCACCACATCATCACCGACGGCTGGTCGGTGTCGTTGCTGGTCGACGAGCTCGCGGAGCTCTACGGGGGTGGCGAGCTGCCCGAGCTGGAGATCCAGTACCCGGACTTCGCCCTGTGGCACAGCAACCGGCTCGACGTCACCGAGCACCTCCCCTACTGGGAGCGCCAGCTGGCCGGCATCGAAACGCTCAACCTCCCGACCGACCGGCCACGTCCCCGGCTGCGCACCACCGCGGGTGCGGTGCACCGCCGCGATCTAAACGCCGATCTGGTTCGCGCACTGACCGACGCGAGCCACGAGCGCAACGCAACGCTGTTCATGACCCTCTCCGCGGCAGTGCAGGTGTTGCTGTCCCGATACACCGGTCAGTCCGACATCGCGATCGGCACGGTGAGCTCGGGCCGCACCCGCACCGAACTGGAGGCACTCGCCGGCTTCTTCGTCAACACCGTGGTGCTGCGCTCCACCGTGGACAACTCGGCCACGTTCACCGAGTTCCTCGCCGACGTGCGCGAGACCGTGCTGGAGGCGTTCGCGCACGACGAGCTCCCGTTCGACCGGCTGGTCGAGTCGCTGCAGCCGGAACGCGACCCCAGCCGCACACCGCTCGTGCAGGCGTTGGTGGTGCTGCAGAACGCCATCGTCCGGCCGCGTGAGACCGCGGGCCTGCGCATCGGCGAGTACGACCTGCCGCGGCACTCCGCCCGGTTCGACCTGGTGGTGGAGTTCTTGCCCAGGGACAACGGTCTGAACCTCGCGATCGAGTACAACACCGACCTCTTCGACCTGGGCACGATCGAGCGGATGGCCGGGCACCTGGAGGCGCTGCTCACCGGCATCGTCGCCGGCACGGACCGCCCGCTGGCCGAGATCTCGTTGCTGGGCGAGGCCGAACGGCAGCAGGTGCTGCACGGATGGAACGACACCGGTTCCGGCACCGAGCCCGCGGTGCTGCCTGACCTGTTCGAGGCCCAGGTGGCGCGAACGCCGGAGGCCATCGCGGTCACGGCCTGCGGCATCACCCTGACCTACGACGAGCTGAACCGGCGGGCGAACCACCTGGCGCGGTTGCTGGCCGAGCGCGGTGCAAGACCGGAGCGGTTCGTGGCTGTCTCGTTGCCGCGCGACGAGAACATGATCGTCGCACTGCTCGCCGTGCTCAAGACCGGGGCCGCGTACCTGCCGATCGACCCGTCCTATCCGCAGGATCGGATCGCCTTCATGCTCGATGACGCCGAGCCGGTGTTCGTGCTGACGAGCGACGAGCTCCAGCGCCTGTCCGCGGTCGACGTGCCCGACGACGACGTCGAGCGCTCGGTGCTGCCGTCGCAACCTGCGTACTGCATCTACACGTCGGGCTCCACCGGCCGTCCCAAGGGTGTCGTGATCGCGCACGAGAGCGCCGCAGACCTGGTGACCTGGGCGGCTCACGACTTCGGTGCCGAGGGGCTCGCGCACGTCGTCGCATCCACGTCGTTGAACTTCGACGTGTCGGTGTTCGAGATCTTCTGCCCGCTCCTGCTGGGCGGCCGCATCGAGGTCGTCGACAACGTGCTGGCGCTGGCCGACCAGCCTGCCGGCCGGGTCAGCCTGATCAGCGCGGTGCCGTCGGCGTTCGCCCAGGTGATCGGCGACGTGTCGGTGAAACCGGACAACGTGGTGCTGGCGGGCGAAGCCCTGTCGGCGCGGGCGGTGCGCGAGATCCGGGCGACGCTGTCCGGCAGCCGGATCTCGAACATCTACGGCCCGACCGAGGCGACCGTGTACGCCACGGCTTGGTACGACGACGGTCAGGACCGGACGCCGCCGATCGGCAGGCCGATCCGGACGATGCGGGCTTACGTCCTCGACGCGACGCTGCGTCCGGTGCCCGTCGGTGTGCCGGGTGAGCTGTTCCTCGGCGGTCGCGGGCTGGCGCGCGGCTACCTCAATCGGCCGGGGCTGACCGCGGAACGGTTCGTGGCGAACCCGTTCGGCGAACCCGGATCCCGGCTCTACCGCACCGGTGACGTGGTGCGGTGGAACGCCGCCGGGGAGATCGAGTACCTCGGCAGGACCGACCACCAGGTGAAGATCCGCGGGTTTCGCATCGAGCTCGGAGAGGTCGAGTCCGCGCTGCTGCGCCACGACGCGGTGGCCGAGGCGGTGGCCGTCGTCGTGGAGACGTCTGGTCACAAGAGGCTGGTCGCACACGTGGTGCCGGTGCCAGGAGCGCGGATCTCCACACCGGAGTTGCGCGAGTTCGTCGGCCAGACGTTGCCGGACTACATGGTGCCGTCAGCCGTCGTCACGCTCGAGGCGTTGCCGCTCAACCCCAACGGCAAGCTCGACCGCAACGCGCTGCCTGCGCCGGACTGGAGCGCGAGCGCTGGTCACGTCGCACCGCGCACCGAGACCGAACGGGTTCTGGTGACGATCTTCGCCGAGGTGCTCCGGGTGGACGCTCTCGGGGTCGAGGACAACTTCTTCGAGCTGGGCGGCGACTCGATCCTCAGCATCCAGGTGGTGTCCAGGGCCCGGCAGGCCGGGTTGGCACTCACGTCCAAGGACGTCTTCCAGCACCAGACCATCGCCGCTCTCGCCGAGCATGTGACCGAAGCCGCTCCCGAGGAGGTTCCGCAGGGAGCGGTCACCGGGTGGGTGCCGCTCACCCCCGCGCAGCGATGGGGGTTCGAGACCAACCCCCTGCGGCCGCACCACTTCAACCAGGGACTGCTGCTGGAACTCGCCGACGACCTGGACGAGAGCGCTCTCCGGGCGGCGCTGGACACCTTGCTCGAGCATCACGACGCGTTGCGGATGCGGTTCGAGCGGATCAACGGCGAGTGGGTGCAGCACAACGCATCCCCGCAACCGACCACCGTGCTCGCACGACACGTGGTGTCCACTGCGGACGAGATGCGGACGATCGCCGACGAGACGCACGCGAGCATCGACCTCAACAGCGGCCCGCTGCTCAAGGCCGTGCTGTTCGACCTCCCCGATCGCCGCGTCCTGTTCGTCGCGGTGCACCACCTGGTCGTTGACGGCGTGTCGTGGCGCATCCTGCTGGAGGACCTGCGAACCGCGTATGAGGGCCGTCGACTCCCGCCGAAGACCACGTCGTTCCGCGACTGGGCGCGCACCCTCGCCGAGACGCCGGTGCTGCGAGAGGAACGCGAGTACTGGGCCGACGTGGAGTCGTTACCGGTGCCGGTTGACAGGGCAGGCGCCAACACCGTGGCGTCGACCTGCGCCGTGACCGTCCGGCTGGACGCCGCCGAGACGAAGGCGTTGCTGCAGGACGTCCCCGGTGCGTACCGCACGCAGATCAACGACGTGCTGCTGAGTGCACTCGGCCGGACACTGAGCCGTTGGACCGGGCGCGACCACGTCCAGGTCAACCTCGAAGGCCACGGGCGGGAGGAGTTCCTCGGCGACGTCTCCCGCACGATCGGCTGGTTCACCGCGATCTTCCCGGTCACGCTGGACGCGTCCGGTGACGGCTGGGACGCGGTGCTGAAGTCGGTGAAGGAACAGCTGCGCGCCGTGCCGCGCCGGGGTGTCGGCTACGGCGTGCTGGACGAGCAGATCACGCCACACGTCAGCTTCAACTACCTCGGCCGGTTCGACCTGCCCACCGGGCTGTACCGCAGGCTCCACGGCCAGCTCGAGCTGAGCGCCGATCCGGCGGAGTCACGCCCCCACTTGCTCGACGTCGTGGGCCGCGTTGACGACCGGTGCCTCGAGTTCACCTGGTTCTACAGCGACGAGGTGCACGACGAGGCCACGGTCCGCAGACTGGCTGACGAGATGATCGGCGCGGTCCGCGAGATCGTCGCGCACTGCACCAGTCCGGGCGCCGGCGGGCGTACGCCGTCCGACTTCCCGCTCGCGCGGCTCGACCAGTCGACGGTGGACCGGCTGTGCGGCCACAGCTGCACTGGCGACGACGTCGAGGACATCTACCCGCTCACCCCCACGCAGGCAGGCATGGTGTTCCACCGGCTGGCGCGCCGGGACTCGGCGGCGTACTTCCAGCAGATCACCTTCGTCGTCGACGCTCACATCGACGACCTCGCCGAGGCGTGGCAACGCGTGGTCGACCGGACCACGGTGCTGCGCTCGCACGTCGTGTGGGAAGGCGTGGAGGAACCGCTGCAGGTGGTCCAGCGCTCGGCGACCGTACCGATCGTCCGACTCGACTGGACGAACGCGAACCGGGACGAGGAGCTGACCGCGCTGCTCGCCCGCGACCGGGCACGGGGCATCGACCTCGGGCGGGCGCCGCTGATGCGGATCACGCTGGCCCAGCTCCCTGACGACGAGGTCCAGGTGCTGTGGACGTTCGACCACGTGACCCTCGACGGCTGGAGCCTGTTCGGCGTTCTCCTCGAGGTGTTGCGGGGTGAGTCGGTGACACGACGCCCGTTCCGCGACTACGTCGACTGGCTCAGCCGCCAGGACCAGCACGAAGCCGAGCAGCACTGGCGCCAGGTCCTGCACGACCTCGCCGAGCCCACCACCCTGCCCTACGACGGGCAGCCCGGCCACACCCCGGAGTCCTCGGCGTCCGTGCGTGCGGCGTTGCCCGCCGAGCAGTCCACGCGGTTGCGGGAGGTGGCGCAACGCAACGGACTCACTCTGAACACGATCGTCCAGGGCGCCTGGGCGGTGCTGTTGTCCCGGTACAGCGGGCAGCGCGACGTCTGCTTCGGCGCCACGGTCTCCGGTCGCCCGGCCGACCTGCCGGGTGTCGAGTCGATCACCGGCTTGTTCATCAACACCATCCCGGTGCGCACCGACGTCCACAGTGGACAGCCCGTGTCGTCCTGGCTGAGCGATCTCCAGGCGGCGCAGAGCGAGGCGCGGCGGTTCGAGCACGTCTCGCTCAGCCAGCTGCGGGCGTGGACCGCGTTGCCGGAACGCGTCAACCTGTTCGACAGCATCGTGGTGTTCGAGAACTACCCGATCACCGGACTCGGTGTGCGCGACCTGAGCGGGATCGAGGTGACCAACTACCCGCTCGCTGTCGTCGCCTATCCCGGCGAGCAGCTGTCGTTCACGCTCGGCTACGACCCGACGCTGTTCGAACTGGGCACCGTCGAACGGCTCGCCGAGCACTTGCTGGGACTGCTCGGCGGCATCGCCGACGACCCGCGGCGCCTGGTCGCCGACCTGCCGATGCTGACCGACGACGAGCTGCGCCGCGTCCTCGTTGAGTGGAACGACACCGCCCACGACCTGCCGCAGGCGTCCGTGCCCGAACTGTTCGCCGACCAGGTCCGGCGCTGCCCCGATGCGCCGGCGCTGATCACCGACGACGGCGAGCTCGGCTACGCCGAACTGGACCGGCGTGCCAACCAGCTGGCCAACCGCCTCGTGGAGCTCGGCGTGCGGCCCGAACAGCCCGTCGCGCTGCTGATGGGCCGCTCCGTCGACCTCGTGGTCGCGGAACTGGCCGTGCTGAAGGCTGGCGGGACGTACGTGCCGTTGGACGTGCGTGCGCCCGCACCGCGGCTGCGTCTGCTGCTCCGCGAAACAGGGGCCACCGTGTTGCTCACCGACCGGGCGTGGGAGACGCCGACACGAGAGGTGCACGACGGGGCCGTCGTCGTGGTCGACGCCGACCCGTCGCTGTCCGCCGAGTCGACGGCCGCGCCGTGCGTGACCGTGCACCCGGACAACATCGCCTACGTCATCTACACCTCCGGCTCGACGGGGCGCCCGAAGGGTGTCGCGGCACGGCATCGCGACGTGGTGGCGCTCGCGGTCGACCGCCGGTTCCGCGGCGGTGCGCACGACCGGCTGCTGCTGCACTCACCGCAGGCGTTCGATGCCTCGACCTACGAGCTGTGGGTGCCGCTGCTGAACGGCGGGCAGGTGGTCGTCGCGCCGCCCGGTGACCTCGATGTGCAGGTGCTGCGCGACGCCATCACGCGGCATGGCGTGACCAGTGTGTTCCTCACCTCGGGCCTGTTCCGCCTGGTGGCCCAGGAGGCCCCCGACTGCCTCACCGGTGCGCGCGAGGTGTGGACCGGTGGTGAGATCGTCCCGGCCGACGCGATGCGCCGCGTGCTCGAGGCGTGCCCCGGTCTGCAGGTCGTCGACGTCTACGGGCCGACCGAGACCACGACCTACGCCACCCAGCGCGGAATGTCCACTGTGGACGATGTGCCGGACGTGGTGCCCATCGGACGGCCGCTGGACAACACGCGTGCCTACGTGCTCGACCAGGACCTGCGGCCGGTGCCGCCGGGTGTGCCGGGTGAGCTGTACATCGCCGGCGCCGGGCTCGCACGCGGATACCTCCGTCAGCCGGGCCTCACCGCGGAACGGTTTCCGGCCAACCCGTTCTCGCCGGGTGAGCGCATGTACCGCACCGGCGACGTGGTGCGGTGGACCGACGACGGCGAGCTCGAGTTCGTCGGCCGCACGGACGACCAGGTCAAGATCCGCGGCTTCCGGATCGAACTCGGCGAGGTCGAGGCCGCGCTCGCGCGCCACCACGACGTGGCCGAGGCCGTAGCCGTCGTGCTGCACGACGACGCGGGTCGCAAGCGGCTCGTCGCGTATGTGGTCGGTGAGACCGCCGGCCTGCGGGAGTTCCTGAGCCGGACGCTGCCGGACTACATGGTGCCGTCGCTGTTCATCGCCGTGCAACGCCTGCCGCTCAACGTGAACGGCAAGGTCGACCGGAACGCCCTGCCCTCGCCGGAGTGGGGCTCGGGCGCCGGATACGTGGCGCCGCGGTGCGCACCGGAGACGGTGCTGGCGAACATCTGGACCGAGGTACTCGGTGCCGAGCACGTGGGTGTGGAAGACAACTTCTTCGAGCTCGGCGGCGACTCCATCCTGAGCATCCAGGTCGTGTCCCGTGCCCGGCAGGCGGGGCTGAACCTGACGCCCGGCGACCTCTTCGAGCGGCCCACCATCGCCGCGCTGGTCACGCACCTGCCGGACAGCGGTCCGGTGACCGCCGCCCAGCAGGACGAGGTCGTCGGCGAGGTGCCGCTGACGCCGATCCAACACTGGTACTTCGCCACGAAGCCCGCGCACCCGGAGCAGTTCACCCAGTCCGTGCCGGTGCCGTTCGACGACGTCGACGAGGACCGGTTGCGCCGCGCGGTCGCCACTCTGCTGACGCACCACGACGCGTTGCGGATGCGCTTCGACCGCACCGAGAACGGCTGGCGTCAGTACAACCCGTCGCTGCCGGACGCGGACGGTCCGCTGCTGGAGATCGTCCGCGCCGGAGACGAGCTGCGTCTGGTCGCCCGTCACCTCGTGGTCGACGGTGTCTCGTGGCGCATCCTGCTGGAGGACCTGGAAACCGCGTACCGCGGGGACGACATCGGGCCGAAGACCACGTCGTTCCGCGAGTGGGCACACCGGCTGACCCAGCACGCGCGCACGGGCGGGTTCGACGACCAGGTCGAGTACTGGCGTTCGGTGCGCGCTGAGACCGCACTTCCCGCGGACGGCGACGGCGCGAACACCGTCGCCACGATGGGATCGGTCACCGTCCGGCTCGACGCCGAGACGACGCGGGCGTTGCTGCATGACGTGCCGGGCGTGTACCGGACGCAGGTCAACGACGTGCTGCTGACCGCGCTCGGGCGCGTGCTGGCGCACTGGACGGGACACGAGCGCGTACTCGTCGACCTCGAGGGGCACGGCCGCGAGGAGTTCCTCGACGGCGTCGACCTGTCCCGCACGGTCGGCTGGTTCACCACGATGTTCCCGGTCACGCTCACCACGTCGGACGACTGGGGCACCGCCCTCAAGACGGTGAAGGAAGACCTTCGCGCCATCCCCCTGCACGGTCTCGGCTACGGCGCGCTGCGGTACCTGACGGACACCGACCTCGACCTGGCACCGCGGATCAGCTTCAACTACCTCGGCAGGCTGAGCGGACTCGGCGGAGACGCGAGCCCGGACACCGAACGCGCCCACCTGCTCGACGTCGTGGGTGCCGTCCAGGACGGCCGCCTGGAGCTGACGTGGCACCACAGCACCGAGATCCACGCGGAGACGACGATCCGGCGGCTGGCCGACGACATGACGCGAGCGTTGCACGAGATCGTCGAGCACTGCGCCCAGCCGGACGCGGGCGGCCGCACGCCGTCGGACTTCCCCTTGGCACGCCTCGACCAAGCGGCGGTCGACCGGCTCGTCGGCCCCGGTTCCACCGGCGACGACGTCGAGGACGTCTACCCGCTGACGCCCATGCAGGCGGGGATGGTGTTCCACGGCCTGGTCGACGGCGGCGGCACGTACTTCAACCAGGTGCGGCTGAGGCTCTGCGGCGTACGTGATCCTGACGCGTTCGGCGTCGCGTGGGAACGGGTCGTGCAGCGGACGCCGGTCCTGCGCAGCCGGTTCGTCTGGGAGGGCGTGCCGGAGCCGTTGCAGGTGGTGTGCCGCGACGTCCGGCTGCCGGTCGCCCACCTCGACTGGCGCGCGACCGGTGAGGACGAGCTGCCGGCGTTGCTGGAACGCGACCGCACCGCGGGCATCGACCTCGGCACGGCGCCGCTGATGCGGGTGACCGTGATCAGGCTGCCGGACGACGAGATCATGCTGGTGTGGACGTTCCACCACGTGCTGCTGGACGGGTGGAGCGCCGCGCAGGTGTTCGGCGAGGTGTGCGAGCAGTACCACGCGATCACCCACGGCGGCCGCCCGGAGCTGGCGGCCCGGCCGCCGTTCCGCGAGTACCTGCGCTGGCTCGCCGCGCAGGACCAGCGGGCGGCCGAGGAGTACTGGCGCGGCGTGTTGTCCGGCTTCGAGCAACCGACCGCACTGCCGTTCGACCGGCAACCCGTGGAGGCACACCGCACCCGGTCCACCGCGCGGGTCCGGATCACCTTGTCCCCCAAGGCTTCCGCGCAACTGCGTGACGTCGCCGCGCGCAACGGCCTGACCGTGAACACGGCGGTCCAGGGCGCGTGGGGCCTGCTGCTGTCCCGGTACAGCGGCGAACGCGACGTCGTCTTCGGCACAACCGTGTCCGGCCGTCCGGCCGATCTGCCCGGCGTCGAGTCCATGGTCGGCATGTTCATCAACACCGTGCCGACCAGGGTGCACGTGGACGGTGCGCGGACCGTCGCGTCGTGGCTGCACGACGTGCAGGGCACCCAGTCCGGCTCGCGCCGGTACGACTTCGTGTCGTTGGCACAGCTGCAGAACTGGTGCGGAGGCACGCTGTTCGACAGCATCGTGGTGTTCGAGAACTACCCGTTCGACGAAGACGTGCTCGCGGCACACGGGCTGCACCTGCGGCAGGTGCAGGACCTGGAGCCGACCAACTACCCGCTCAGCGTCGTGGTCTCCCCCGGCGACGCGCTGTCGATCGCGCTGGACCACGACCCCGATCTGTTCGACACCGCGACGGTCGAGCGGATCGCCGCGCACCTGGAGATGTTGCTGTCCGGCATCGCCGACGACCCGACCCGGCCGGTGGACGAGCTCGCGCTGCTCACCGACGCCGAGCAGCACCAGGTGCTCGTTGCGTGGAACGACACCGCGCACGACGTGCCCGACGCGACGCTGCCCGCCCTGTTCGCCGACCAGGTCCGGCGCACGCCCGGCGCGACGGCGGTGACCGGCGCCGAGTCGTTGACCTACCGCGAGCTGGACGAACGCTCCAACCACCTGGCACACCTGCTGGTGGCGCTGGGCGTGCGGCCGGACCAGCCGGTGGGACTCCTGCTCGACCGGTCCGCCGACGTCGTCGTGGCGGAGCTGGCGATCGTCAAGGCCGGTGGCGCCTACGTGCCGCTGGACGTGCGCGCTCCCGCCGACCGCATGCGCCTGGTGCTCGCGGAAGCCGGCGCGTCGGTGCTGGTGACGGACACACCCGACCGACTGGTCCACAGTGGACCGACCGTGGTAGTCGGCGCGGAACAGTCAGGTGAGACGCCGCTGGTATCGCTGCACCCGGACAACCTGGCGTACGTCATGTACACCTCCGGCTCCACCGGCACACCGAAGGGCGTCGCCGTGCGACACCGGGACGTGGCGGCACTCGCGCACGACCGGTGCTTCCGCGGTGGCGCGCACGAGCGGGTGCTGCTGCACTCGCCGCCGGCGTTCGACGCGTCCACCTACGAGCTGTGGGTGCCGCTTCTCGCCGGTGGCACGGTGGTGGTGGCGCCGGACGCCGATCTCGACGTGCACTCCCTGCGCGCGGCCATCACGACGCACGACGTCACCAGCCTGTGGCTCACCGCGGGACTGTTCCGGATGATCGCGCAGGACGCGCCGAACTGCCTGCGGGGTGTGCGCGAGGTGTGGACCGGCGGCGACGTCGTGCCCGCAGCGGCGGCACGGCGGGTGCTCGAAGCGTGCCCCGGCACGACGGTCGTCGACGGCTACGGCCCCACCGAGACCACCACGTTCGCCACGCACCACGTCATCAGCGAGCCGGTGCCCGACGTCATCCCCATCGGACGCCCGCAGGACAACATGCGGGTCCTCGTGCTCGACGAGCGCCTGCGGCCGGTGCCGCCGGGCATCGCGGGTGAACTGCACATCGCGGGAGCCGGCGTCGCGCGCGGGTACCTCAACCGGCCCGGCCTCACCGCGCAACGGTTCATCGCCGACCCGTTCGGCGAGCCGGGCTCACGCATGTACGCGACCGGCGACGTCGTGCGCTGGCAACCGGACGGCGTGGTGGAGTTCGTGGGACGCGCGGACGACCAGGTCAAGATCCGCGGCTTCCGCATCGAGCTCGGTGAGATCGAGACGGTGCTGTGCGCGCACCCGGCCGTCCGCGAGGCCGTCGTGGTTGCTGACGGTGTCCACAAGCGACTGATCGCCTACGTCGTCACCGACACGGACACGGCCGAGCTGCGTGACCACGCCGCGGCGGCGTTGCCCGACTACATGGTGCCGTCGGCGTTCCTGGCGTTGGACGAACTGCCGTTGAGCCGCAACGGGAAGCTGGACCGCCGTGCACTGCCCGAGCCGGCCTGGGACAGCGGCGCGGGCTACGTCGCACCGCGCACCGAGACCGAGACGGTGCTGGCGCGGATCTGGACCGAGGTCCTCAGCCTCGAACGGGTCGGGGTCGAGGACAACTTCTTCGAGCTGGGCGGCGACTCCATCCTGAGCATCCAGGTGGTGTCGCGCGCGCGGCAGGCCGGTCTCGCCCTCACCCCGCGGGATCTGTTCCGCCACGGGACGGTGGCCGCACTGGCGGCACACGCGGCCCCCGCCGAGGTGACCCCGTTCGACGAGGGACCGGTCGTCGGTGAGGTGCCGTTGACACCGATCCAGCGCTGGTACTTCGAGACGAACCCGGCACAGCCGGATCGGTTCGACCAGTCGGTCACGCTCACGCTGGTGCCGGAGGTGGATGAGTCCGCGTTGCGCACCGCGCTGGACGCGCTGCTGGCGCACCACGACGCGTTGCGGATGCGGTTCCAGCACACCGACGACGGCTGGGAGCAGTACAACGCGCCGGTCGAACCCGCGGACGTGCTGCGGCAACACCGGTTCGACCTGGGCACCGGCCCGCTGCTCAACGCCGTGCGGTGCGGCGACGAGCTCCGTCTGTCGGTGCACCACCTGGTGGTCGACGGCGTGTCCTGGCGGATCCTGCTGGAGGACCTCGTCACCGCCTACCGGCAGGCCGTCCGCGGCGAACCCGTCGAGCTGGGCGCCAAGACCACGTCGTTCCGGGAGTGGGCGCACCGGCTCGCCGACCACGTGCGGCGTGGCGGTCTGCGCGGCGAGGTCGGCTACTGGCAGGCGGTCACGGGACACGCCGAACTGCCGGTCGACCTACCTGGCACCAACGACCTCGAGTCGACCCGGGACGTGAGCGTGCGGCTCGGACCGGATGAGACCAGGGCACTGCTGCAGGACGTGCCGGGCGTCTACCGCACGCGGATCAACGACGCCCTGCTCGCCGCGCTCGGCCGCGCGCTGACCGGCTGGACCGGACACGACCGCGTGCTCGTCGACCTCGAAGGCCACGGACGCGAGGACCTGCTCGATGGTGTCGACCTATCCCGCACGGTCGGCTGGTTCACCACGATGTTCCCGGTCGTCCTCGGCACGACCGGCGACTGGGCGACGACGCTGAAGGCCACCAAAGAGCTGCTCCGGGCCGTTCCTCATCACGGTCTCGGCTTCGGCGCGCTCCGGTACCTGACCCGCACGCCGCTCCCCCGGACCGCGCAGATCAGCTTCAACTACCTCGGCCGGTTCGACACAGGCGCCGCGGGCACCGACCTGTACCTGTCGGCGAGTCCGCTGGCGTCCGACATCAGCCCGGAAGCGCACCGCGACCACCTGCTCGACGTGGTGGGGGCCGTCGAGGACGGGTGCCTGCGGTTCACCTGGTCGTACTCCGGGAACGTGCACCGCGCGGAAACGATCACCGCGCTCGCCGAGGACGTGCTCGGCGCCCTGCGCGAGATCATCCGGCACTGCGCGCTGCCCACGTCGAGCGGGTGCACGCCGTCGGACTTCCCGCTCGCGCGGCTGGGTCAGGAGCAGGTCGACCGGATCACGGGCGACGGCAGGGACGTCGAGGACATCTACGCGCTCACCCCGATGCAGGCCGGGATGGTGTTCCACGGCCTGTCGCAGGGCGACCAGGGCGTGTACTGCGAGCAGGCGACGTTCGTGCTGGGCGGGGTCGACGACCCACAGGTGCTCGCGGCCGCGTGGCAGCACGTCGTGGACCGGACGCCGGTGCTGCGCAGCCAGATCGTCTGGGAGGGCGTGCAGGAGCCGGTGCAGCTGGTGCGCCGGGTGGTGACCGTGCCGATCCGCCACCTCGACTGGACCACGGCGAACCGTGACGACGAGCTGCGCGCACTGCTCGAAACCGACCTCGCCGAGGGCATCGACCTGGGCTGCCCACCTCTGCTGCGGGTGACGCTGGCCCGGTTGCCGGGCGACGAGGTCCAGGTGCTGTGGACGTTCCACCACGTGCTGCTGGACGGCTGGAGCGTCTTCCAGGTATTGACCGACGTCTTCGCGGCGCACGCCGCGCTACGACGCGGAGCGGAGCCGGAACTGCCGCCCCGCAGGCCGTTCCGCGACTACCTCGAGTGGTTGAGCGGACAGGACCGGCGGCGGGCCGAGAACCACTGGCGGGACGTGCTGGCGGGCTTCGAGGTGCCGACGGCCCTGCCGTACGACCGGATGCCGGCCACGACGCACGCCAGCCGGTCGTCCGAGTGGACGGCGTGTGATCTCGGCGCTGCCGAGTCGGCCCGCCTCTACGAGTTCGCGAAACAGCGCAGGCTCACGCTGAACGCCGTGGTGCAGGGTGCGTGGGCGCTGCTGCTGTCCCGGTGCAGCGGACAGCGCGACGTCTGCTTCGGCGCCACGGTGTCCGGCCGTCCGGCCGACCTGCCCGGCGTCGACGACATCACCGGCATCCTCATCAACACGCTGCCGGTGCGCGTCGAGGTCGACGCCGCCGCGAACGTCGTGGACTGGTTGCGCGAGCTGCAGGACGCGCAGGCCGAGGCACGCCGGTTCGACTTCGTCCCGCTCGCCGGCCTGCAGAGCCGGGCGGGTTTCACCCTGTTCGACAGCATCGTCGTGTTCGAGAACTACCCGATCAACGACGAGGCCGCGCAGACGCACGGCCTGCGGTTGCGCGAGCTGCAGGCGCTCGAGACGACGAACTACCCGCTCAGCGTGGTGGTCAGCCCCGGCGAACGGCTGTCGATCGAGCTCGGCTACGACCCGGACCTGTTCGACTCGGCCACGGCCGAGCGGCTCGCCAATCATCTCGTGCACCTGCTGCGCATCGTCACCGACGACCCGCGGATCGAGCAGGTCGACCTGCTGACCGAGACCGACCGCACACGACAGCTGGTGGCGTGGAACGACACCGCCGCCGACGTCCGGCAGGCCACCCTGGCCGAGCTGTTCGAGGCACAGGTCGCGCGCACACCAGACATGCCTGCAGTGATCGCCGGGGACACCGAGCTCAGCTTCACCGAGCTGGACCGGCGGGCGAACCGGTTGGCGCACTGGCTGATCAGCCGCGGCGCGGGGCCGGAACAGATCGTGGCGCTGGTGCTGCCGCGTTCGGTGGAGATCGTGGTGGCGCAGCTCGCGGTGCTGAAGGCGGGCGCGGCGTACCTGCCGGTCGACCCGGACTACCCGGCGGAGCGCATCGCGTTCATGCTCGACGACGCCGACCCCGTGCTGGTGCTCACACCGGAACTGCTCGCCGACGCCAATCTGTCCACAGTGGACGTAGCGACCGGTGTCCGGCCACTGCCCGCGCACCCGGCCTACGTGATCTACACGTCGGGCTCGACCGGCAAGCCGAAGGGTGTCGTCGTGACGCACCACGGCATCGCGAGCTTCTCCTCGGCCGAGATCGAGCACTTCCAGGTGGGGCCCGGAGACCGGGTCCTGCAGTTCTCCTCCCCCAGCTTCGACGCATCCGTGCTCGAACTGTGCATGTCGCTTCCCGCCGGGGCCGCACTGGTGGTTCCGCCGCCGGGTGCCCTGCTCGGCACGCAGTTGGCCGACGTGGTGGAGCGGCACGGGATCACACACGCGTTGATCCCACCGGTCGCCCTCGCGACCGTGCCCGACACCGAACTGCCCCGCTTCCGCACGCTGGTCGTCGGCGGGGACGCCTGCTCGGCCGAACTGGTCGAACGCTGGGCACCGGGTCGTCGCATGATCAACGCCTACGGACCGACCGAGTCCACCGTGGTCACCACCTGGAGCGAACCGCTGTCACCGGACGGCACACCACCGATCGGCGGGCCGATCCGCAACACCAGGGTGTACGTGGTCGACGCGGACTTCCGGCCCGTGCCCGTCGGTGTGCCCGGTGAGCTGTGCGTGGCGGGTGCCGGGCTCGCTCGCGGCTACCTGAACCGGCCGGGTCTCACCGCGGAACGCTTCGTGCCCGACCCGTTCGGAGCCCCCGGCGAACGCGTGTACCGGACCGGCGACCTCGTCCGCTGGACCCCGGACGGCGAGCTGGTGTTCGTCGGCCGGACCGACCACCAGGTCAAGGTCCGCGGGTTCCGGGTGGAGCTCGGCGAGATCGAGACCCTGCTGCGTCGCTTCGGCGACGCGGTCGTGGTGGCCCGCGACGACCGCCTCGTCGCCTACCTGGTGCCGGCTCAGGGTTCTCCGTCCACTGCGGAGCTGCGGTCGTTCCTCGAACGGTCGCTGCCGGACTTCATGGTGCCGTCGGCGTTCGTGCTGCTCGACAGGTTCCCGTTGAGCCTCAACGGAAAGCTCGACCGCGCCGCCCTGCCCGCACCCGAGTTCACCGCTGACGGTCACGTGGCACCGCGCACGGACACCGAGCGCGTGCTCGCCGACATCTGGGCGGAGGCACTCGACGTGCCCCGCGTCGGCGTGGAGGACAGCTTCGTCGCACTCGGCGGCGACTCGATCCGCAGCCTGCACGTCGCGGCGCGGACGAAGGAGAGGTTCGACGTGTCGCTGACGCCGCGGGACGTGCTGACCACGCGCACCGTCTCGGCGCTCGCCGACCTCGTCGAGGAGAAGATCCTGCTGGAGCTGGAACGAGTTGCCTTCGGTGACGGCAACACACGGGAACTCTGAGGAGACAACGACAATGCCGTCATCGAAGCAGAGCCGCATCTCCGCATTGCCCGAGGACTTGAGGGAGCAGCTGCGGCGCAGACTGGCCGGGCAGGCGACACAGTCCGACACGATCCCGCCCGCCGAACGGACGGGGCAGCTGCCGTTGTCGTTCTCGCAACAGCGCCTGTGGTTCCTCAACGAGTTCCAGCCCAGCGGGTCGGACTACAACAGCGCGCTGGCGCTGCGGCTGTCAGGACCGCTCGACGTCCCGGCGCTGACCGAAGCCGTGCAATCCCTCTGCGTGCGCCACGAATCGTTGCGCACGACGTTCGACGAGGTCGACGGCAAGCCGGTGCAGCTCGTCCACCCGGACGGCGTGGTGCCGGTGCCGGTGGTCGAGCTGACCGGTGACCTGGACGAGGTGCTGCGGGAGGAGTACGCGCGACCGTTCGACCTGCGGCGTGGCCCGTTGTTCCGGGCCCTGCTCGTGCGGCTCACTCCCGACGAGCACGTCCTCCTGCTGACCGCCCACCACATCGTCACGGACGGCTGGTCGATGGGTGTGCTCGTGGACGAGTTGGCCGCGGTCTACAACGGTTCCGCACTCGCACCGCTCAACCTGCAGTACCCCGATTTCGCGACGTGGCAACGCGAACGCGGGTCCGACGCGGCGCTGGAGCACTGGGTCCGGCAGCTCTCCGGGATCGCGCCGCTGGAGATTCCGACCGACCGGCCCCGCCCGGCGGTGCGCACGACGCGTGGCGCGACCCACGAGTTCACGGTGCCCGTGGAGATCTCGTCCCGCCTGAGCGGGCTGGCGCGATCAGCCGACACGACGTTGTTCGCCGGTCTGGTGGCCGTGTGCCAGGTGCTGCTCGCCCGGTACGCCGGGCAGGACGACGTCGCGATCGGCACCGTCACCTCGGGCCGCAACCGGCCCGAGGTGACCAGGATGGTCGGCTTCTTCGTCAACACAGTGGTCCTGCGCTCCCAGGTGGACGACCGGCTGACGTTCCGCGAGTTCCTGGACCGCGTGAACGACACCGTGCTGGACGCCTTCGCACGCGACGAGACGCCGCTGGACCGGCTGGTCGACGCGGTACAACGCGACCGCGACCCGAGCCGCAACCCCCTGTTCGACGTCATGGTGTTGCTGCACAACGCTTCCCCCGAGCCGCCGCGGTTCACCGGGCTCTGCACCGAACCGGTGAGCCTGACCAGCGAGTCCGCGACGTTCGACCTGTCGTGGGAGTTCCAGGAGCAGGACGGGCGCCTGTCGGGTGCGCTGGAGTACAACACCGACCTGTTCGACGCGAGCACGGCCGAACGGATGGCCTGCCATCTCGTCGCGCTGCTCGCCGCCGTCACCGATCAGCCCGACCACGCGCTGGGCGACGTCGTCCTCCCCACAGATGTCGTTGCGGCACGGGGTGTGCGGCTCGACGTGCCCGCCATGACGTATCCACAGCTGTTCGAGGACCAGGCCGCACGCACGCCCGACGACACTGCGTTGGTGTTCCGCGACGTCGAGCTGACCTACGCGGAGCTCAACTCACGGGCCAACCGGCTCGCCCACCACCTCATCACCCACGGCGTCGGTCCGGAGAAGCTCGTCGCTCTCGTGCTGCCGCGCACGCACGAGATGGTCATCGCGTTCCTCGCCGTGCTCAAGGCCGGCGGCGTCTACCTGCCCGTCGACCCCACCCTGCCAGCCGACCGGATCCGGTTCTTGCTGGAGGACGCCGACCCGGTCGTCGTGCTGGACAACATCCAGCACGACGACCAGCCGGACACCAACCCCGAGGTGGAGTTGCGGCCGGACAACTCGGCCTACGCCATCTACACCTCAGGCTCCACCGGAACACCGAAGGGCGTGCTGGTCCAGCACCGCAATCTGGTCAACCTGCTCGTCAACCACCGCAACGACTTCCTCGCTGATCGCGGCCGACTGCGGGTCGCCACCACGGCTGTGTTCTCGTTCGACACCTCACTCGAAGGCCCGTTGCTGATGGCAGACGGCCACGAACTGCATGTCATCGACGACGACACCCGCCGCGACGCCGACGCATTGGTCCACTACATCGGCACGCACCGGATCGACTTCCTCAACCTCACCCCGTCCTGGCTGCAACAACTCATCCCGGCCGGACTGCTCGACCACCGGCCCCAGATCATCCTGCTCGGCGGCGAAGCACTCCCCAAGAACCTATGGCAGGAACTCGCCGCCTCAGACACAGCGAGCTACAACTTCTACGGCCCCACAGAATGCACCATCGACGCACTCTCATGCCGCGTCACCGGTACCAAGACGACCATCGGCACGCCGCTCGCCAACCTGGACGCCTACATCCTCGACGACGGCCTCAACCCGGTCCCCGTCGGCGTGCCCGGCCAGCTCCACCTCGCCGGAGACCAACTCGCCCGCGGCTACCTCAACCGACCCGGCCTCACCGCCGACCGATTCACCGCCAACCCCTACGGCCCACCCGGCAGCCGCATGTACGCCACCGGCGACCACGCTCGCTGGCTCCCCGACGGCAGCGTCGACTACCTCGGCCGCATCGACGAACAAGTCAAGATCCGCGGATTCCGCATCGAACCCGGCGAAATCGAAACCACACTCCGCCAGCACCAGCACATCACCGACGCCATCGTCATCGCCCGCGACAACCGACTCATCGCCTACACCGTCCACACCGCACCGGTCGACTGCCGCACGTGGCTCAAACCCCTGCTGCCGGACTACATGATCCCCTCGGCGTTCGTCGCACTGGACGCGATGCCGCTCACCCCCAACGGCAAGATCGACCGGCGAGCACTGCCCGAACCCGAGTTGCATCGGCACTCCTACACCGCGCCACGCAACGAGGTAGAAGAGACGCTCGCCCAGATCTGGGGCGACGTCCTCGGCGTCGAACGGGTCGGGATCGAGGACAACTTCTTCGCACTGGGCGGCGACTCGATCCTCAGCATCCAGGTCGTGTCGCGGGCGCGCCAGGCCAGCCTTCACCTGACCTCCAAGGACATCTTTCTCCATCAGACGATCGCCGATCTGCCCACCGGCGTCGCCGCGTCGGTCGAACACCGCGCGATCAGCGGACCGGCACCGCTCACCCCGATCCAGCGCTGGTTCTTCGAGGACTCCGGCATCCCGGGGAACTTCACCATGTCCGTGTGCGTGGACCTGCCGGAGAACGTGGACGAGGACAGACTGCGCCGTGCCGTGCACGCGGTCGTCGCGCACCACGAGGCGCTGCGGACGAGGTTCCGCGACGGCGCGCAGGACGTCGTTCCGGCCGAGGACGCCGACGTCTTCCGCGCGACCACGATCGACATCGCCAACGGGCCACTGCTGCGCGCCGCACTGCACGACAACCGGCTGACCCTCGTGGCGCACCACCTGGTGATCGACAGCGTGTCGTGGCGCATCCTCATCGAGGACGTCGAGGCCGCGTACACCGGACGAGCGCTGCCGCCCACGAGCACCTCGTTCCGGCAGTGGGCACACCTGTTGGCAGAGCACGACTTCTCCGCCGATCTGCCCTACTGGCAGTCCGTCGACGCACCGGGCGACCTGCCCGTAGACCGGACGGGACCGAACACCGCGGGCTCAACGCGCACACTCTCCGCGAAGCTGGGCGCCGAGGACACGGATGCGTTGCTGCACCGCGTTCCGGACGTCTACCGCACCCAGATCAACGACGTGCTGCTCAGCGCACTCGGCCGGACGTTGCGCGACTGGACCGGACGGGAGCGGGTCCTGATCGGCGTGGAAGGTCACGGCCGTGAGGAGATCATCGACGGCGTCGACCTCACCCGCACCGTCGGCTGGTTCACCAGCGAGTACCCGCTCGCCCTCACCGTTCCCGGCGACTGGGCCACCACCATCAAGTCCGTCAAGGAACAGCTCCGCGCGGTCCCGCATCGCGGTCTGAGCTACGGCGCACTCCGTTACCTGGCAGGAGAACTGCGCGGCACACCGCAGCCACGGCTCAGTTTCAACTACCACGGTCAATGGGACAGCGGCGCACAGCGCGAAGACACGGGCCAGGACGTCGCGCCGGAATCGCCGCGCACGTACCTGATCGACGTCACCGGCCTCGTCGCGGACGGCGAACTGGAGCTCACCTGGCACTACAGCGACAACGTCCACGACGAGCAGACCGTCCGGCGGCTCGCCGAGCGGATGACGGTGGCGTTGCGCGAAATCGTCGAGCACTGCGCCGCACCGGACTCGGGTGGCCGCACACCGTCCGACTTCCCACTCGCCCGCCTCACCCAAGAGCAGGTCGACCGCATCGCCACCCCGACCGTCGAGGACATCTACCCACTCACCCCGCTCCAGGCCGGAATGCTGTTCCACAGCCTCGTGGACAGCGATGCCTACCTCAATCGTGCGTGTCTGCGGCTGTCCGGCGTGACCGACCCGCACGCGCTGGGAGCCGCGTTGCAGCGCGTCGTCGACCGCACGCCGGCGTTGCGCAGCGTGCCGGTGTGGGATGGGGTCGACCGGCCGTTGCAGGTGGTGCACTCCCACGCCACCGTGCCGGTGCGGTACGTCGACGGCGACGTCCCGGAGGACGATGACGACATCGATCTGTCCAGTGCGCCGCTCATGCGCGCCACGATCGTCCGGGTGTCCGCCGACGAGGTCGTGCTGGTGTGGACGACGCACCACATCCTGTTCGACGGCTGGAGTCTCGGGCAGGTCTTCGAGGAGATTTGCGAGCAGTACGCCGCGATCGTGCGGCAGCGCCCGCCGCGGCTGGCGGCTCGCCGTCCGTTCCGCGAGTACCTGCGCTGGCTGGACGGTCAGGACCACGCACGGGCCGAGGCGTACTGGCACGGCGTGCTGGACGACGTCGCGGAGCCCACTCCCCTGCCCTACGACCGCCCACCGGCCGAGGCGCACCGCACGGAGTCGTCCGAGTCGGTGAAGATCTCCGTCGACGCCACGGCGTTGAACGCGATGGTCAAGCAGCACGGCCTGACCGTGAACACCGTCGTGCAGGGAGCGTGGGCACTACTGCTATCGCGGTACAGCAGCGAGCGCGACGTCGTCTTCGGCACCACGGTGTCCGGCCGTCCCGCCGACCTGCCCGGCGTCGAGTCGATGGTCGGCATGTTCATCAACACCGTGCCCACCCGCACGCGGATCTCCGGCACGGTCCTGGAGTGGCTGCGAGAGCTCCAGGTGCGGCAGACCGAGGCGCGGCAGTTCGACTTCGTCTCGCTGGCACAGCTGCAGAACGGCCGAAAGCTGTTCGACAGCGCTGTCGTGTTCGAGAACTACCCGTTCGACGAGGCGGCGACCACCGAGGCCGGCGTCCGGGTGACCGAGGTGCAGGCGCTGGAGACGACGAACTTCGCGCTCGGCGTGCGTGCCCACCTCGCCGACCGGCTCCACATCGAGGTCGCGTACGACCCGCGGCTGTTCGACGCCCGCACGGCCGAGCAGCTCACGCGACACCTGGAAGTGCTGCTGACCGGCATCGTCACCACGCCGGACCGCCCGCTCGACGAGCTGCCGCTGTTGTCCGGCGCCGAGCGGCACCGACTGCTGGTGGAGTGGAACGGCTCCGGGTCCGCGCACGTGGAGGCGACCATCCCGGAGCTCTTCGCGGCGCAGGCCGCCCGGACGCCCGATGCCGTCGCGGTGACGTGCGAGGGCCGCAGCCTCACCTACGGCGAACTGGACGCTCGGGCGAACCGCCTGGCGCACCGGCTGATCGAGCTCGGCGCCGGGCCCGAACGGTTCGTCGCGCTGATGCTGCCCCGATCGCCGGACATGGTCGTGGCGATCCTCGGTGTGCTGAAGTCCGGGGCGGCGTACCTGCCGATCGACCCGGACCACCCCGCCGATCGGATCGCCGCGATGCTGGCCGACACCGCACCGGTCGTAGTGCTGTCCGATGTGGACGGACCCGGTGTGGACCGGCAGCCGGCCACGGCGCCGGACGTCTCCGCGGTACCAGCGAACCCCGCATACGTCATCTACACCTCGGGCTCCACCGGCCGTCCCAAGGGCGTCGTGATCCCGCACGAGAACGTCGTCCGCCTGTTCACGTCGACTCGGCAGTGGTTCGGTTTCGACGAGCACGACGTGTGGACGCTGTTCCACTCGTACGCCTTCGACTTCTCCGTCTGGGAGATCTGGGGACCGCTGCTGCACGGCGGCCGCCTGGTGGTCGTGCCGCACGAGGTGTCCCGCTCGCCACGTGACTTCGTGCGACTGCTCGCCGAGGAACGTGTGACCGTGCTGAACCAGACTCCGTCGGCGTTCTACCAACTGCAGCGCGAAGACACCAGTGAACTCGACCTCCGCCATGTGATCTTCGGCGGCGAAGCGCTCGACCTGTGGCGGCTCTCCGACTGGTACGCGGTCCACGCGGACAACCGTCCGGTGCTGGTCAACATGTACGGGATCACCGAGACGACCGTGCACGTCTCCCACCTCGCGCTCGACGCCCGGTCCGCCGCGCAGGCCACCGGCAGCACGATCGGTGTCGCGATTCCCGACCTGCGCACCTACGTCCTGGACGGCGACCTGAGGCTCGTGCCACCCGGTGTCACCGGCGAGCTGCACGTGGCGGGCGCCGGACTCGCTCGCGGGTACCTCCACCGGCCGGGTCTGACCGCGGACCGGTTCGTCGCGAATCCGTTCGGAGCTCCGGGTGAGCGGATGTACCGGACGGGCGACCTCGTGCGGTGGCGCGAGGGACGGCTCGAGTACCTCGGCCGGACCGACCAGCAGGTGAAGATCCGCGGGTTCCGCGTCGAGCTCGGCGAGATCGAGGCCGTGCTCGCGGCGCATCCGCGGGTCGCGCACGTCGCCGTCATCGCACGGGAGGACCAGCCGGGAGCCAAGCGGCTCGTCGCGTACGTCGTCGGCGATGATCCCGATCCCGCGGAGCTGCGGGCGTTCGCGGCCACATCTCTACCGGACCACATGGTGCCGTCGGCGTTCGTGGTGCTGGATGAGCTCCCGTTGACCCGCAACGGAAAGCTCGACCGCACGGCGTTGCCCGCACCGGAGTTCACCGGCGGCCGGGTCGCGCCCCGGACCGAGGCCGAACGCCAGGTGGCCCAGGTGTGGTCGGAGGTCCTGGACGTGGACGGGGTCGGCGCGGAGGACAACTTCTTCTCCCTGGGCGGTGACTCGATCGTCAGCATCCGGGTGGCGTCTCGGTTGAACGTGTCGCCCCGTCTGGTGTTCTCCTTCCCGACGGTCGCCGCGCTCGCCGCCGCGATCACCGCGAACGGTGCCGCGCCGGTCTCCGCGATCCGTTCCGCGCCGCGCGGCCGTGCGCTGCCGCTGTCGTTCGCCCAGCAGAGGTTGTGGTTCCTGCACGACTTCGAGCCGGACAGCACCGAGTACACGACGCGCTTCGCCGTGCGGTTGCGCGGCGAGCTGGACGTCGACGGGCTGAACCGGGCGCTGACTGAGTTGGTTGCTCGGCACGAGTCGCTGCGCACGACGTTCGACTCCGTGGACGGCCAAGGGGTTCAGGTCGTGCACCCGCCACAAGAGGTGCGCGTGCCGGTCGTTCCCGATGACGACGGTGTGCGGCCGTTCGACCTGAGCGCCGGACCGTTGTTCCGGCCGCGATTGGTGCGACTCGCCGCGGACGACCACGTGTTCACCGCGGACATGCACCACATCATCACCGACGGCTGGTCGCTGGGCGTGCTGGTCGAGGAGCTGTCCGCGCTCTACAACGGATGCGACCTGCCTCCGGTCGAGCTGCAGTACGCGGACTACGCGGTGTGGCAACGGGAAGAGCTCGAGCTGGCCGACCAGCTCGGCTACTGGACGCGGCAGCTCGCGAGCCTGCCGACGTTGGAGCTGCCCACCGACCGGTCGCGACCGGCGGTCCGCACGGCGGCGGGCGCGGCGCACGAGTTCGAGGTGTCCGCCGAGGTCACCGCGGCGCTCAAACGCCTCCGTGCCGACACCACGCTGTTCACCACGCTCGTGGCCGCGTGCCAGCTGTTGTTCGCGAGGTACACGGGCCAGGACGACATCGCCGTCGGCACCGTCGTGTCCGGCCGCGAGCACCCGCAGCTGGAGCGGGTGGTCGGGTTCTTCGTGAACACCCTGGTGCTGCGCGCGCACATCGACGGACGGCGCGGCTTCACCGACTTCCTGGGCGACGTCCGCGGCACGGTGCTGGACGCGTTCGCACACCAGGACGTGCCGTTCGAACGGATCGTCGACGAGGTGCAGCCGGAGCGCGACACCAGCCGCAACCCGTTGTTCGACGTCATGGTGATGTTGCAGAACAACCAGATCCGGCTGCCCTCGCTGCGCGGCCTGGACGTCACCGAGCAGCCGCTGCCGACGGACACGGCGACCTGCGACATCACCGTGGAGTTCCAGGAGCACGCGGGCGGGCTGCGCGGAGCGCTGGAGTACAACACCGACCTGTTCGACGCCACGACGATGCGGCGCATGGCGACACATCTGGTCGCGTTGCTCGGTCAGATCGCGGCGCAGCCCGGCCGAGCGCTCGCCGACTTCACGCTGCCCGCCGAACTCGTTGCGGCACAAGGCGTCCAGCTCGACGTGCCGACGCTGACCTACCCCCGGTGGTTCGAGCGGCAGGCCGCCCGCACACCGGACGAGACCGCGCTGGTGTTCCGCGACACACGGCTCACGTTCGCGGAGCTCAACCGCCGCGCCAACCGTCTCGCGCACCACCTCGTCGAACGCGGTGCCGGCCCGGAGAAGATCGTCGCTCTCGTCCTGCCGCGGACGCACGAGATGATCATCGCGTTCCTCGCGGTGCTCAAAGCGGGTGCGGTGTACCTGCCGATCGATCCCGGCCTGCCGCCGGACCGCGTCCAGCTCCTGCTCGACGACGCCGACCCCGCCGTGGTGCTCACGAACATCGACCACGACGAACAGCCGGACACCAACCCCGCCACCGAGGTGCGGCCGGACAACGCCGCGTACGCGATCTACACCTCCGGCTCCACCGGCCATCCCAAGGGCGTGCTGATCGACCACCGCGGCCTGGTCAACCTGTTGCACAACCACCGCAACGGCTACCTCCACGGCCGCGGCAGGCTGCGCATGGCGCTCACCGCCGTGTTCTCCTTCGACACCTCGCTCGAGGGACTGCTGGCGATGGCCGACGGGCACGAGCTGCACCTGATCGACGAGGACACCCGGCTCGACGCCGACGCCCTCGTCGGCTACATCGGGACGCACGGCATCGACGTGCTCGACCTGACGCCCTCGTGGCTGCAGCAGCTGATCCCGGCCGGGCTGCTCACCCAGCAGCCGCGGGTGCTGCTGCTCGGGGGCGAAGCGCTGCCGGAGAACCTGTGGCGCGAGGTGGCCGCGAACCCGGCCGTCGACAGCTACAACCTGTACGGCCCCACCGAGTGCACCGTCGACGCCCTGTCCTGCCGCGTCACCGGGTCCCGGCCGGTCATCGGCACGCCGCTGGCCAACCTCCAGGCCTGCATCCTCGACGACAGCCTCAACCCGGTGCCGGTCGGCGTGCCCGGCCAGCTCCACCTGGCCGGAGACCAGCTCGCCCGCGGCTACCTCAACCGGCCGGGCCTGACCGCGGACCGGTTCATCGCCAACCCCTACGGCCTGCCTGGCAGCCGCATGTACGCCACCGGCGACCGCGCCCGCTGGCTCCCCGACGGCAGCGTCGACTACCTGGGGCGTGCCGACGAACAGGTCAAGATCCGCGGGTTCCGCATCGAACCCTGCGAGATCGAGACCGCACTCCGCCGGCACGAGGACATCACCGACGCCGTCGTGGTCGCGCGCACTGACAACGGGCACAAGCGACTCGTCGCCTACACCGTGCAGACCGGATCCCTCGACCACCGGGCGTGGCTCAAGAACACCCTGCCCGACTACATGATCCCCTCGGCGTTCGTCGTGATCGACGCCCTGCCGCTCACGCCGAGCGGCAAGATCGACCGCCGGGCGTTGCCGCAACCCGAGGTGCACCAGGAGAGCACCCACACCGCGCCGCGCACCGAGGCCGAGCGCGTGCTCGCCCAGATCTGGAGCGACGTCCTCGGCGTCGAGCAGGTCGGCGTCGACGACAACTTCTTCGCACTCGGCGGCGATTCGATCCTGAGCATCCAGGTGGTGTCCCGCGCCCGTCAGGCCGGCTTGAAGCTGACCTCCAAGGACATCTTCCTGCACCAGACCATCGCCGAGCTCGAGATCACCGAGGCGGCGCCGGTCGAGCACCGGGCCGTCACCGGACCGGCGCCGCTCACCCCGATCCAGCGCTGGTTCTTCGAGGACTCCGGCATCACCGGGAACTTCACCATGTCCGTCTGCGCGCAACTGCCACCGAACGTGGACGCGGACGCGCTGCGCAACGCCGTGCAGCGCGTCGTGGCGCACCACGAGGCGCTGCGGACGCGGTTCCGCGACGGGCAGCAGGACGTCGTCCCGGTCGAGACCGCGGAGATCTTCCGCGTGACCGACGAGTCCGATGTGGACCCGCGCGCGGCGATCGACATCGCGAACGGCCCCGTGCTGCAGGCCGTGTTGTTCCGGCGCCGCGGGCAGTTGTTCCTGACGGCGCACCACCTGGTGATCGACGGCGTGTCGTGGCGCATTCTGCTCGACGACCTGGAGGCCGCCTACCACGGTCGTTCGCTGACGCCGACGACCACCGCGTTCCGGGACTGGGCGCACCAGCTGGCGCAGCACGACTTCTCGGCCGATCTGCCGTACTGGCAGGCCGTCGGCGCACCCGCCGACCTGCCCGTCGATCGCATGGGCGCGAACACCGCCGACTCGACCCGGACGATCTCGGTCGAGCTCTGCGCCTCCGACACCGACGCACTGCTGCACCGGGTCCCGGACGTCTACCGCACGCAGATCAACGACGTGCTGCTCAGCGCACTCGGAGGCACGCTGAGCCGGTGGACCGGCGACAGCCGTGTCCTCATCGGCGTGGAGGGCCACGGCCGCGAGGAGATCATCGACGGCGTCGACCTCACCCGCACCGTCGGCTGGTTCACCAGCGAGTACCCGCTCGCGCTCACCATCTCCGGTGACAACTGGGGCAGCGCGCTCAAGTCGGTCAAGGAACAGCTCCGCGCGGTTCCCCACCGCGGCATGAGCTTCGGCGCACTCCGTTACCTGGCAGGAGAACTGCGTGACGCGCCCATGCCGCAGATCAGCTTCAACTACCACGGCCAGTGGGAGGGTGGGCAGGACGACGGCTTCTACCGCGGGTGGCACGACCCTGCCGGCGAGGACGTCGACGCGCTGAGCACCCGCACGTGCCTGATCGACGTCATCGGTGTCGTCAACGACGGCCGGCTCGAGCTGGGCTGGACGTACTCGGCGAACGTCCACGACGAGAGCACGGTGCGGGATCTCGCCGAACAGACGATGCGGTGCCTGCGGGAGATCGTCCACCACTGCGCCCAGCCGGACGCGGGCGGCCGCACGCCGTCCGACTTCCCACTGGCTCGCCTCACCCAGGAGCAGGTCGACCGCATCACCGACCGCACGGTCGAGGACGTCTACCCGCTCACCCCGCTGCAGGCCGGAATGCTGTTCCACAGCCTCGTGGACCGCGACGCGTACTTCAACCAGCTCCGGCTGCGTCTGTCCGGAGTGGCCGATCCCGAAGCGTTCGGTCGGGCGTGGCAACGAGTGGTGGACCGCACCCCGGTGTTGCGCACGAGCCTGGTGTGGGACGGAGTCGACGAGCCGCTGCAACTCGTCCACCAGCACGTCACGCTGCCAGTGCACCACCACGACCGGCCCGACGACGTCGACCGGATCGTCGCCGAGGATCGTGCGGCGGGCATCGATCTCACCTCGGCCCCCCTGATGCGCGTGACGATCATCCAACTGGGTGGCGACGAGGTGCTGCTGATCTGGACGTCGCACCACGTGGTGCTGGACGGCTGGAGCACCGGCCAGGTGTTCGCCGACGTGTGCGAGCTGTACGCGGCCGAGGTACGCGGCAGGCGGCCCGCGCTGACCAACGGCAGGCCGTTCCGCGAGTACCTGGCCTGGCTGCACCGCCAGGATCAGCGGCAGGCCGAGGAGTACTGGCGTGGCGTGCTCGCCGGGTTCGAGGCCCCCACTCCCCTGCCGCTCGACCACCGGCAGGTGCAGGCCCACCAGACCGAGTCGGCTGAGTCGGTGCGGATCGAGCTCACCGCCGGGGAGTCGACTCGCCTGAACCTGATGGCTGGGCAGAACGGTCTCACCGTGAACACGATCATCCAGGGCGCCTGGGGGCTGCTGCTCGCCCGGCACGCGGGCGAGCAGGACGTGGTCTTCGGCACCACCGTCTCCGGTCGCCCGGACGACCTGCCCGGTGTCGACTCGATGGTCGGCATGTTCATCAACACCGTGCCGACACGTGTCCGGGCGAAGGACGGCGAGCCGCTGCTGCCGTGGCTGCAAGAGCTCCAGTTGCAGCAGACGGAGTCACGGCGCTTCGACTTCGTGTCGTTGCCACAGCTGCGGAACTGGAGCGACCTGCCCGCCGGAACCCCGTTGTTCGACACCGCTGTGGTGTTCGAGAACTACCCGCTCGACGAAGCCGCCGAGGACAGCGACCTGCGGGTGACCGCGGTGGACGCGGTGGACACCACCAACTTCCCGCTGGCGCTGAGCGCCTACCTCGACGAACGGTTGCGCTTCGAGCTCGCCTTCGATCCCGCGTTGTTCGACCCGAGCACCGCACGCCGTCTCGCGGATCGACTGCGCCTGCTGCTGGTCGGCATGGCGGACGACCCTCGTGGCACGCTCGGTGAGCTGCCCCGGATGTCCGAGCGCGAGCGACGCCAGGTGCTGGAGGACTGGAACCGGACCGAGCTCGACGTGCCGGACGTGACGTTCCCGCAGGTGTTCGAGGAACAGGTGGCGCGCACGCCGGAGGCGACCGCACTGGTGTTCCGCGACACCTCGTTCAGCTACGCCGAGCTCAACGCAGCGGCGAACCGCCTGGCGCACCTGCTGATCCGCAAGGGCGTGGGACCGGAACGGCTCGTGGCGCTGGAGCTGCCGCGGTCGGCCGAGCTGGTGATCGCGATGCTCGCCGTGTTCAAGGCGGGCGGTGTCTACCTGCCGGTGGATCCCACCCTGCCGCAGGACCGCATCGAGTACTTGATCAGCGACGCACGCCCTGCGGTCGTGGTCACGCACGACCTGCTCACCGACGCCGCGGATGAGCCGGACACCGATCCGGTCACCGCGGTGTGCCCCGGCAACTCCGCCTACGTCATCTACACATCCGGATCCACCGGGAAACCCAAGGGCGTGCTGGTGGAGCACCGCAACCTGGTGAACCTGCTCTTCCACCACCGCAACGACCTGCTCAAACCGTGCCGCCGCCTGCGGGTCGCGCTGTCCGCGGCGTTCTCGTTCGACACGTCGCTGGAAGGCCCGGTGCTGATGGCCGCGGGCAACGAGCTGCACCTGATCGACGACAAGGTGCGGCTGGACCCGGCGGCGCTCGTCGGGTACGTCGCACGCCACGGCATCGACTTCCTCGACCTGACGCCGTCCTGGGCCCAGCAGCTCGTGCCCGCCGGCCTGCTCGACCACGCCCCGCTGCTCATGCTCGGCGGCGAGGCGTTGAGCGAGACGCTGTGGCGAGAGCTCGCTGCCGCACCCGCCACCACGAGCTACAACTTCTACGGCCCCACCGAATGCACGATCGACGCCTTGTCGTGCCGAGTCGACGACAGCGCCACACCGGTGATCGGCAGGCCGCTGCACAACCTGCGGGCCTACGTCCTCGATGACGGGCTGCGCCCGGTGGCGGTCGGTGTCCCCGGCGAGCTGCACCTCGCGGGCGCCCAGGTCGCCCGCGGCTACCTGGGCCGTGCCGGCCTGACGGCGGAACGGTTCATCGCCAACCCCTTCGGCCCACCGGGAACCCGGATGTACGCGACCGGTGACCAGGTCCGCTGGAACACCGACGGCATGATCGAGTACCTGGGACGCACCGACGAGCAGGTGAAGATCCGCGGTCACCGCATCGAGCCCGGTGAGATCGAGGCGGCGCTGCTCGTGCATGTCAACGAGGCCGCCGTGGTGGCACGGGACGACCAACTCGGCATCACGCGGTTGATCGCCTACCTCGTGGGTGACGAACTCGACCCGGCTCAGCTGCGCGCCGCGCTGAGCAAGTCGCTGCCCGAGTACATGGTGCCGTCGGCGTTCATGGTGCTCGACCGGCTTCCGTTGACCACCAACGGAAAGCTGGACCGGCGCGCGTTGCCCGCGCCGCAGTTCACCGGCGGTCACGTCGCGCCGCGCACCGAGACCGAGCGCGTCGTGGCGCGGGTCTGGGCCGGGGCGCTGGGCGTCGAACGCGTTGGCATCGAGGACAACTTCTTCGAGCTGGGCGGTGACTCGATCCTGAGCATCCGCGTGGTGTCCGGGTTGCGAGCGGCACTCGGGGTCGAGCTGTCCCCGCGCGAGCTGTTCACCCACCCGACCGTCGCGCGGATGGCAGCCGCGCTCCCGTCCGGGCCGACCGAGCTGGACACCATTCCAGCCGTGCCTCGCGACCGCGCGCTGCCGCTGTCCCACGCACAGCAACGGCTGTGGTTCCTCAACGAGTTCGAGCCCGGTAGCACCGAGTACCTGGCGCCGTCCGCGGTCCGGCTGCGCGGACCGCTGGACATCGATGCGTTGAGCGACGCACTCACCGCGCTGGTGGCGCGGCACGAGTCGCTGCGCACGACGTTCGACTCCGTCGACGGGCTCGGCGTGCAGGTCGTGCACCCGCCGTACGACGTCCGTCTTCCGGTGATCGACGGAGACCTCGGCCGCGTGCTCGCGGAGGAGACCACCCGCCCGTTCGACCTGCGCCGTGGTCCGCTGCTGCGCGCGTGTCTCGTCCGGCTCGACGCCGAGGACCACGTGCTGATCCTCGTGCTGCACCACATCGTCACCGACGGCTGGTCGACCGGTGTGCTCACGAGCGAACTCGGCGCGCTGTACGAGGGAGCCGAGCTGCCGCCGCTGGCGGTGCAGTACGCCGACTACGCGGTCTGGCAGCGGGAGCACCTCGAGCTGGCCGATCAACTCGGCTACTGGACGCGGCAGCTGGCAGGCACGCCCCCGCTGGAGCTGCCCGCGGACCGGCCGCGGCCCGCGGTGCGCACCTCCGCCGGCGCCGTGCACGAGTTCGCCGTCCCGGCGGATGTCACCACCGCGCTCAAGGAGCTGGGACAGCGGCACGACAGCACGCTGTTCATGACGCTGCTGGCCGCGTGTCAACTGCTGTTCGCGCGGTACGCGGGCCAGGACGACGTCGCCGTCGGCACGGTCACCTCCGGCCGCGAGCGAGCCGAGCTGGCCGGGCTGATCGGGTTCTTCGTGAACACGCTGGTGCTGCGCAGCACCGTGGACCACACGTTGACCGGCGAGGACTTCCTCGGTCGCGTCCGGGCGACCGCTCTGGAGGCCTTCGCGCGCCAGGACGTGCCGTTCGAGCGCGTCGTGGACGAACTGCGCCTGGACCGCGACACGAGCCGCAACCCCCTGTTCGACGTGATGGTGCTGCTGCAGAACGTGCCCACCGACGCGGCGACGCTCGGCGTGCTGGAGATCGAGGACGTCGAACTGCCGGTGTCGACGGCGACCTGCGACATCACGGTCGAGTTCCAGGAGCACGAGGGCGTGCTGGCCGGAGCGTTCGAGTACAGCACCGACCTGTTCGACGCCGTCACGATCGAGAGAATGGCCGAACACCTGGTCACGTTGCTCGGATCGCTGGCCGCGCATCCCGATCGGACACTGGCCGAGCTGTCACTGCCGACTGATCTCGTCGCAGCACACGGCGTCGCACTGAACGTTCCCGCGACGACATATCCGCAGTTGTTCGAGGAGCAGGCCGCGCGCACACCGGACGAGATCGCATTGGTGTTCCGCGACACGCGGTTCACCTACGCCGAGCTCAACACCCGCGCCAACCGGCTCGCCCACCACCTCATCACCCACGGCGTCGGTCCGGAGAAGCTCGTCGCCCTCGTACTGCCGCGCACGCACGAGATGGTCATCGCGTTCCTCGCCGTGCTCAAGGCCGGCGGCATCTACCTGCCCGTCGACCCCACCCTGCCAGCCGACCGGATCCGATTCCTGCTGAAGGACGCCGACCCGGTCGTCGTCCTGCACAACATCCAGCACGACGACCAGCCGGACACCAACCCCGAGGTGGAGTTGCGGCCGGACAACACCGCCTACGCCATCTACACCTCAGGCTCCACCGGCACCCCCAAGGGCGTGCTGGTCCAGCACCGCAATCTGGTCAACCTGCTTGCCAACCACCGCAACGACTTCCTCGCTGATCGCGGCCGACTGCGGGTCGCCACCACCGCCGTGTTCTCCTTCGACACCTCACTCGAAGGCCCACTGCTCATGGCAGACGGCCACGAACTACACATCATCGACGACGACACCCGCCGCGACGCCGACGCATTGGTCCACTACATCGGCACGCACCGGATCGACTTCCTCAACCTCACCCCGTCCTGGCTGCAACAACTCATCCCGGCCGGACTGCTCGACCACCGGCCCCAGATCATCCTGCTCGGCGGCGAAGCACTCCCCAAGAACCTATGGCAGGAACTCGCCGCCTCAGACACAGCGAGCTACAACTTCTACGGCCCCACAGAATGCACCATCGACGCACTCTCATGCCGCGTCACCGGTACCAAGACGACCATCGGCACGCCGCTCGCCAACCTGGACGCCTACATCCTCGACGACGGCCTCAACCCGGTCCCCGTCGGCGTGCCCGGCCAGCTCCACCTCGCCGGAGACCAACTCGCCCGCGGCTACCTCAACCGACCCGGCCTCACCGCCGACCGATTCACCGCCAACCCCTACGGCCCACCCGGCAGCCGCATGTACGCCACCGGCGACCACGCCCGCTGGACACGGGACGGCAGCGTCGACTACCTCGGCCGCATCGACGAACAAGTCAAGATCCGCGGATTCCGCATCGAACCCGGCGAAATCGAAACCGCGTTGCGCCAACACCAGCACATCACCGACGCCATCGTCATCGCCCGCGACAACCGACTCATCGCCTACACCGTGCAGACCGATTCCGTCGAGCACCGGGCTTGGCTCAAGAACACCTTGCCCGACTACATGATTCCTTCGGCGTTCGTCGCACTGGACGCGATGCCGCTCACCCCCAACGGCAAGATCGACCGGCGAGCACTGCCCGAACCCGAGTTGCATCGGCACTCCTACACCGCGCCACGCAACGAAATAGAGGAGCAGCTCACCCAGGTCTGGAGCGACGTCCTCGGCGTCGAACGAGTCGGCATCGACGACAACTTCTTCGAACTCGGCGGGGACTCCATCCTCAGCATCCAGGTCACCGCCCGCGCCCGCCGAGCCGGTCTGCGGGTGAGCACCAAGGACCTCTTCGTCCACCAGACGATCGCCGCTCTGGCACCGGTCGTCACCCTCGACGACACGTCCGGCGCCGATCTCGGGCCGGTGGCCGGCGACGCTCCGCTGACGCCGATCCAGCGCTGGTTCTTCGACACGCATCACGTCAGCCCGCATCACTTCAACCAGTCCATGCTGGTCGAACTGACCGGCGACCTGGACGTCGAAGCACTGCGCACCTCATTGGACGCGCTTCTGGCTCACCACGACGCCTTGCGCATGCGGTTCCAGCGATGCGACGAGGGATGGCGTCAACACAACGCCCCGATCGAACAGCACGACGTGCTCGAGCGGCGCGATCTGTCCGATGTGGACGCAGCAGATCGCTGGGCCGCGATGGAGAAGATCGCCGACGACGTCCACGCGAGCTTCGACCTGACGACGGGGCCGTTGCTGAAGGCAGTGCTGTTCACAGGTGGAACACAGCACCTGTTCCTGACCGCACACCACCTCGTGGTGGACGGCGTGTCGTGGCGGATTCTGCTCGAGGACCTCGAGACCGCGCACGGTCAGGCGGTCCGCGGCGTGCCGATCGATCTCGGGCCGAAGACGACGTCGTTCCGGGACTGGGCCACGAAGCTCACCGAGCACGTCGCGCGCGGTGCACTCGATCACGAGCTGGACCACTGGTCGCAGGCCTTGCGCGGCTGCACTCTGCCCGTGGACCACCCGCGGCCACAACCGGGCACGCCGGGCGAGTCGGTTCCCGTGCAACTGTCCGCAGACGACACCGAGGCCCTGCTGCGGCACGCCCCTGCCGCCTACCGCACGAGGATCAACGACGTCCTGCTCACCGCGCTCGCGTGGAGCCTGTCGCGCTGGACCGGGCACCGCACGGTGTCCGTGGACCTCGAGGGCCACGGACGCGAGGACGTGCTCGACGGCGTCGACGTGTCCCGGACGGTCGGGTGGTTCACCACGGTGTTCCCGGTGGCCGTCGACGTTCCCGACCAGGCAGGCTGGCGTGATCTCGTGAAGTCGGTGCGCAGGCAGCTGCGGACCGTGCCGGGCAATGGATTCGGCTTCGGTGCACTCCGTCACCTCGGCCGGAAGCTCCCGGCCGGCCAGGAACCGCAGGTCGCCTTCAACTACCTCGGCCAGTGGGACGAAGGTGCCGAGGACGGTCTCCTCGGCACCGTGCACGGCTCGATCGGGCAGGACGCCGACCCGGCGAACCGCGGATCGCACCTGCTGGAGATCGTCGGCAGCGTCGAGTCAGGACAGCTCGGCTTCTCCTGGTACTTCCAGCCCGACGTGCACGATCGGTCCACCGTGGAGCGTGTCGCGCGCGACTTCGCCGACGCGCTGTGCGCCATCGCGCAGGACTGCCGTGCCAGGCGGAGGGAGGGATCCGGATGACCCGGCCGTTGTTCCGCAACCGGGACTACCAGCTGCTGTGGACCGGCCAGGCACTCTCCGAGGTCGGCATCAGCGCCACCACCATCGCCCTGCCGCTGCTGGTGCTCGCCTTCACCGGGTCACCCGGCCTGTCGGGTCTGGTACTGGGTGTGGACGCGGCCGCACAGCTCGTCGCCGGCCTGCCCGCGGGCGCACTGGTCGACCGGTGGGACCGCCGGAAGATGATGCTGTGCTGCGAGGCCGTGCAGGCGGTCGCGATCGGCAGCGTCGTGCTCGCCCTGTGGTGGGACGCACCCAGCATCCCACACCTGATGGCCGTGGCCGTCGCCACCGGTGTCTGCACGGCGCTGTTCGAACCGGCTGAAGAGGCGAGCCTGCCCCGCCTGGTGACCGACCAGCAGTTGCCGACAGCACTCGCGCTGAACTCCGCGCGCAGCTCCATCGCCCAGCTCTCCGGCACGGCGCTCGGTGGTTTGCTGTTCGCACTGCGGAACTGGTTCCCGTTCGGGCTTCAGGCGTTGACCCACGTGGCCTCGTTCGGGCTGTTGCTGTTCATCCGGATACCGGGGCGCCGCGAACAACCCGCGTCGCGATCGAGCTTGCGCACCGACATCGCGGAAGGACTGCGCTGGATGTGGCGCCACCGTCTCGTGCGGGTCGTCGCGTTCTGCGCGGTAGGCCTGAACCTGTTCTTCCAGGCGTTCTACATCGTGATCATCGCCCTGGCGCAGCAACGCGGCGTGCCATCGGGCGAAATAGGGATCATGGCCGCGATGTTCGGAGCGGGCGGCATCCTGGGCGCCTTGGCCGCTCCGCGGCTGCACCGCGTGCTCGGGCCGTACCGGTCGATCATCGGGGTGTTCTGGACACTCGCCCTGCTCAGCCCGCTCGCGGTCTTCACGCACAACGGTTACCTCCTGGGCGCCGTCTTCGCAGCCATGGCCTTCCTCGCGCCGACGGCCAACATCACGATCAACACGTACCAGCTGCTGCTGGCCCCCGATGAGCTGCGCGGCCGGGTGAGCAGCGTGATGAACGTGGTTCTCGGTGTCGCCGCAGTGGCGGGTCCCGCACTCGGCGGCCTGCTCATGGAACTGCTGCCTGGCGGCCGGACGATCCTGCTGATCAGCGCCTGCATCGGAGTGCTGACGGTGCTGGCGACCGTCAGCCCGAGCCTGCGGAGCTTTCCGCATCACGAAGAGATCGACGAACCAGAGAGGATGCACGCAGATGACTGAGGACACCCAGTACCAGGTGCTGCTCAACGACGAGGAGCAGTATTCCCTGTGGCCTGCGGACCGCGAGGTACCGGCAGGCTGGCGGACGGACGGATTCACGGGCACCAAGGAGGAATGCTCGGCGCACGTCGACGAGGTGTGGACCGACATGCGCCCGCGCAGCCTTCGCGAAGCGATGGCCGAGCAGTCCTGACACCACACGTTCACCAGCCATAGCGATGACGCCGGCGGCACTGCGGGACGGAACATGCCTCCCGCAGTGCCGATGTACGCGAGATGCTCAGCCCCACGCTCGCCGACGACGAGTACGCCGTCACGTGCCACCCGACGACGGGCGGGTGATCTGCGTGGACGAGTTCGGGCCGCTGAACCTGATGCCCCGCAAGGGAAGGCCTGGCGACCCGCTGACCAGGCCGCACCGATTACGTGCCACTCGTGCGCAAGTTGTGCCGCCACCGGTGCGCGTGTACACCGGTCAGCCCAGCGGAGAGTCCGCGGCGCTTGATCATTATTTTGATGCCGTTGGGCCTCAGTGGCCGGCCGCCGCGGTCGGCGAGCCACAGATCGGGCAGCTCGGCGCCCTTGTGCTTTGCGCGGGCACGGAGGTAGCCCAACTCTGCCGTAGGACGGTCGGATTGGGGCTTCGACTTGCCAGCCGATCGGTACCGGCCACCGCCAGGAACGGGAGAATGTGCGCTCGTGGCACTCACCATCGACCTGGCCACACGGATATGAGCGACGACGACGCCGACGTGGCGGGTTGTGCTGGGTGTGGAGGTGCTGTGGCGGGTGGTGCGGAGCAGGTCAATCGGGTGGAGAGTGCGGTGGTGCGGGAGAGCGGCGCGCCTTCGGGACGTGCTCCCTGCTGGTGGGTGATCGCGACGAGTACGGCCGCTCGGGGCAGTGTGCTGTGGCTGGTGATCGCGGCGGGGTTGGCCGTGCGGGCCGGGGTCAGCCGGCGTGCGGCGGTGCGGGGTGTGACCGCGGTGGCGGTGGCGTCGGTGGCCAGTCATCTGCTGGGCTGGTTGCTGCCGTATAGGCCGCGGCCTCGTGCGGGGCATCTGCCGGCCCGCCAGGCGTTGCCCGAGCGGCCGGACTCGTCGTCGTTTCCGTCGGCGCATGCCACGTCGGCCGCCGCGTTCACCACGGCACTGGGGTTGGAGAAGCCGGTGCTGGGAGTCGTGGTGGCACCGGTGGCCGTGGTGGTGGCGTACTCGCGGGTGCGTACCAGGGTGCACTGGCCCACCGATGTGCTCGCTGGAGTCGTGCTGGGCGGCATCGTCGCCACGCTGACGAGACGGCTGCCGCTGGTGTTCAGCTCTGGGTCTGGTCGACGATCTCGGCTGCGGCGGCGTTGGTTTTGATCGAGTCGATGCCCTTGAGCGCACTGGACTTGGATTCGTAGGCTTCGCCGACAGCGATGACCTCGCCGTTGCCGGCCTTGAGCCGGAACCGGAACTTGCCGTGTCCGTCGGTGTAGATCTCGAACTTCGCTGCCATGTTGGTTCCTCTCACCGAGTAGGGCGGTGCCGCACGACTGGACCGTGCGGTCATTGCTGCGGGGGTGCGGTGCTGGCGGTGTGCTCGCGGTTTGGCCGGTGCGGCCTTCCTGGGTCTGGCTGGGCGTGCTCTCAGGTGCGGCGCAGCAGCCGGCGCAGCACCAGTGCCATCACGACCACCGCCAGTGCGACCGGTACCGGTCGCTGCCGTGCCGTGGTGGCCACCCGATCGACGCGCTCGCGCACCGCAGGCGGAAGCTGGTCCAGGGCCTGATTGGTCAGAGTCTTAGCTCGACCCGCGACGTACTCGGCCTTGGTTGCCACCGCGTGAGCTCCGTCGTGGACCTGGTGGGTGACTCGCTGGGCCGTGGCCTGCGCCTGCTGCTTCACCGCGTCGGCCTTGGCGTGCGCCGTGTCGGCCGCATCCTGCGCCTTGTCGCTTCCCCGCGCCGGCACATCCACCTTGTCCGCCAAGGCTTCCACCGTCTCACCGAGCTCCTCACGGGTCTGCTCGATGTCGCGCTGGATCTCCGCCGGCTCGGCCGACTCCGTCGGCGTCGTGGTCGGCTTCGCGGCGGACGCCGCGGTGGGCCTCGTGGTTTTGCCGGTGGTCCTCGGCGTGGTCGCGCCCGGTACGGCGGTGCCGGTCGGTTTGCGGGGTGTGCTGGTCATCGGTGCAGTCCTTCCTTGACGGCTTCGAGGTCCTTCACGCTGGTGATGGCGTCCTCCGGAACACGCGGAACAGCGGCCCGGACCTGCTTGTTCGCCACGAGCGCCAGCACACCGGCGACCAGCAGCACCGCCACACCGGTCCCGCGCCGGGCTCGCTCGTCATGACAGGTGTCCCTTCACTTCACTCGGTGCTCGACTAACGCCTACCCCGGTCGGTCGATGGTCAACCGTCGGTAGCGGGTGGCGGGTCCTCGTCCATGGCGCGGGTGTCACGCGCAGGCAGGAACGGCTCCTGCTCAGGCGGCTGACCGGACTCGATCTGCTGACCGCGGGCGAGCTCGGCGTCGAATTCGGCGCCGAGCAGCACGGCGATGTTGGAGATCCACAGCCACACCAGGAAGACGATCACGCCGGCCAGTGAGCCGTAGGTCTTGTTGTAGGAGCCGAAGTTGGCCACGTAGATCGCGAACCCCACCGAGGCCAGCGCCCACACCAGCACCGCCAGCGCGCCTCCTGGGCTCAACCACCGGAAGCCGGGATGCTTGACGTTCGGCGCGGCCCAGTACAACAGGGCGAACGCCAGCGCCACCAACGCCGCGATCACCGGCCACTTGGCGATGTCCCACACCAGCACCCCGGTCGAACCGATGCCGAGCAGTTGCCCGATCCGTTCCGCGAGTGTCCCGGTGGCGACAACACCTAGCGCGCACACCGCCAGCAGCACCACCACCGCCACAGTGAGCAGCAGCCGCAGCGGCCAGGTCTTCCACACCGGCCTGCCCTCAGGCATCTCGTAGATCGAGTTCGACGCCCGCATGAACGCCGCCACATAGCCCGACGCCGACCACAGCGCGCCAACAAGCCCCAGGATCGCCAGCGGCCCGGCCGCCCCGCTGGACTGCTGCAGCTCGCGGATCGCGTTGATCAGAACGTTCTTGCCCTCGCCGGGCACGACCGTGTTGATGTTGTCGATCACCGTCTGCGTCGCCGACGGTCCCAGTAGGCCCAGCACAGCGGTCAGCACCACCAGACCGGGGAAGATCGACAGAACGCCGTAGTAGGTCAAGGCCGCGGCCCAGTCGGTCAGGTTGTCCCGCTGGAACTCCTTCACGGTGCGCCTGAGCACCTGCCACCACGAATGCTTGGACAACTCCGTCGGCTTGTCCGGCCGATCATTGGTTTCCGCAACGCGCGCGTCGCGCGTGTCTCGCTGATCGTGCTTCGCCACCGTGCACACCTCCGTGATCGAGTCACGACAGGCGTACCCGCTCGACCGCCCGCTCTCCCCTCCAGACGGACTTGCGGACGACGGCATCGAAGTCCCGGCGGTGATCGGCGCACCGTGAACAGAGGTCGGCGCCTCGCCGATAGTGCCCCCGTACGCGCCCCGAGCGCGCCGCACCACCGGCAAGGCGCCGACAGGTCCTGTGCTCCCACAGCCCTGCACCCTGCATTCGACGAGGTACCCCTGGAGCCCACCGTCTACACCTCCCGCCGTCCACATTGATCACGGGGCGATCGACGGCGCTCGCGTGACACCACGCGCGACACGGGTACCTGACCTACAGGCGGGCACCGGCGGCGAAAAACCTCGATACCCACCGGCAGCACTCGAGCGTCCCGCCGGTGCCCTGCCACCAGCACCACTGTCTGGTGGATGGTGGCATCGTCGGCACCGGGCCAACGGGCTCGGCCGCACCGACGCACACGTGCTGAACGCCGCCACCGGCTACTCGACGTGGTACGCGCACGTGGCGGACTGTTCGAGAAGATCGTCAGCGGCAACCCGCCCCGCTGCGTCCGTCAACGCTGGCCTCGCCACTAGCGAACCGTTGGCGTGACGTCATCAAGGTTCGTAGGGTCAGGCGTTCGTGAAGCTGATTGGACGGAGTGAGGCTCCCTGGGCCTTGTGGTCCGACAGCGCACGCGCGACGCGCTGTTCGGCGACGACCGGGCGAAAGGCAGAAGCGCCACTGCCGAAGTACTGGATGGTCCGCACCAGAGGCGCGCCGGGATCACCCACAGGCGCCGGGAAGAACCCTCGGGTCACCGGTAGGTATTTCACCCGGCCGCAGGAGGGGCAACGTGTTGCTGCGAGCCCACTCGAGTCGATCTGGACCTCGTCTACGACGACAAGCTGCACAACCGTGGCCAGCTCCACGTCGTTCTTGCCCAGCACGGGTTGGCGCGGGACACCGAGCGGGCGGAACACCGCCTCCCACAGCGCGGGTGTCACGAAGAACTCGTCGAAGATCCAGTTGAGCTGCAGCAGGGACTTCTTACCCCACTTCGGCTCTCCCTTCATCCGGAATGGAGCCTTCTGCCTCGCGCCGATCCCGCACTCCTCGCAGTAGTCGGAGAGGTCGTAGGTGGCGCTCAGGTAGTCGTCCTCGGGCTGCGGGTATCCGTGATGCCACGACGGCTCGAGTTGGACGTGGCCGGCCTGCTCGATCTCCTTCTTCGTGAACTTGGTGCTGACGACGTCCAGCGCACCGGACCGATCGATCAGCTCAGCGATCTCCGGCCAGTGAGGTGCCGTCTCCTCCACGGTGAAGGTGATCATGCGGCTGGCGGGCTCGTTCTCCGGGCCGGCGGGAACGCCGAGTTCGGCCAGCTCCGCACGAATCTCCGGCGTCGAGTTGAGCGACACCCGATGCTCGATCTTCATGAGTGCATCCTACAAACCCAGTGCTTTCAATATCTCTGGATAGTCCTTGTAGATGACTCTGGCCGCGTCCATGATCTGCTGTCGTGTCGCGCTGGCAGTGCCCGCGCCGTACGGAATGGCCTGCCGCCAGGCATTGGTGAACACCTGGTGTTCAGCGGGTGTCACGGCCACGGACAGCATGTCCCCCTGTTTCTGTCCCAGCACGCTCGCGAATCGTTTCTCCAACAGGTGATGTGCCTGCAGTCCGGTGCCGGACAGATCGGTGCGCAACCCCTTGTAGGGCTTGAGGCCGAACTCCTGCGCCCTGCTCAGCCCACCGAATCCCTTGGCGGTGACGCCCAGTCCCCTGGCGAAGCTGCGGATCGCTCCCCCGCCCAAGCCGAGCAGGGCAACTTCCTTGAAGTGCTCACCCGCCGAGTAAGCGGCCGCGTCCGAGTTGCACTCGTCGAAGTTGCGGACGCAGTAGTTCGCGGCGATGTCCTTGGCGCCAGCGATGTCGTCCGGGTTCTTGAGCAGGTGGATGTACGCCTTCTGACAGCCGGTGCGGCCGAAGCAGACGTTCGAGGCCTTGCCGTCCTCACCGACCTGTGGCGACCAGAAGTTCCCCGGTGAGCCGTCGACGGCGAGCAACGAGTTCGTCGGGAACGCGTAGAACCAGCTGAGGAGCCGGGAGCGGTCGTTGGTCTTCGGTGCGTTGTTCTCGGTCCACTCGCGCTGGTCCTCCGCCAGCTCCGCGGCTTCCCGGTCGGCGGCCATCCGGTCGGAGAGTGTTTGTGCCTCCTCGTTGGAGCACTCAGCGGAACAGACGTAGTTGCACGCGTCGTCCGCGCAGATGCCGTGGCCGTCGACCTCGACACCGGTGATCGGGTTGCCGCCCGCGAACGCGTAGCGGTTGCCGGTCCACGGATCCAGCCCCAGGTTGAGGTCGGACAACGCACCGTTGTAGTTGTCGCGGCTGACGAAGCGGTTCAGGCCGGGGTTGTAGTCCCGGAAGCCCATGTCGTAGGTGCCGGTCGTGCTGTCCCAGCGCTTGCCGTTGAACCGGTAGAAGTTGTAGGGCTCCTTGCCGGGCTGTTGCACGTCGGGCTTGTCGATACCGGTGAACGACTCCTCGTCGTCCTTGCCGTACGCGGTGTAGCCGTACGTCGCTTTGGTGTCGCCCTTGTCGTCGGTCAGCACTTCGACGTCGGTGTGCGGGTTGTACCCGTACTGCGCCGTCTCCGTCGTGCCGTCATCGGCGTGCGACACCTGGGACAGCCGCTTGCCGTTCGGGCTGTACTGGTAGGACTTTCGCAGCTTTCCCGCGAGCTCCTCGGTCAGCACGTCCGAGGTGAGGCCGAGGTAGGTGTAGTCGGTGCTCTTGCCGCCTTCGACCCGCGTTGTGGTGCGGTCGAGGGGGTCGTAGCTGAACCGGATCGTGGCCCGGTCGGCGGTGCCGCCCTTGAGCTTCTGCTGCTCGGTGATCCGGTCGAACCCGTCGTAGCGGTACTTCTCGATGACCTTGCCTTGCGCGGTCACCTTGTCCAGCCGCCCGAACGGATCGTAGGAACTCGTCGACTTGACGCCTTCGATCGTCGACGACAGCAGCCGGTTCCGGTCGTAGGAGAACGTGGTCTTCTTGTTGTCGACCGTCTGCTCGACGACGTTGCCGTTGGCGTCGTGCACGTACGACTCGGTCTCGAGCTCCTTGCCGGCCAGGTTGGACTTCACCGACTTCCGCAACCGGCTGACCGGGTCGAACTCGTAGGTGTGCACGCGATCGAGGTACGCCGAGTGGTTGTCGGCGTTCATCGTCTTCGCGATGTCCTTGGTGCGCTGACCGTTCGCGTCGTACTCGAGGGTGTGTTCGTTGACGACGGCGCCGTCGGACTTGCGCTCGATCGTGTGCTTGCGCTGCCCGTCGAGGTAGTAGTCGTTGACGACCTTGTTGCCGTTGGCCTTCGTCTCGGAGAGGGACTGCCCGCGCTCGGTGTAGTCGAACGTCACCACCTGCGGCTTGGCGCTGGGCGTCTTGTCGGTGGTGGTGACCTTCGCCAGGAAGCCCCTGTTGTCGTAGTCGAACGCGGAGGACTGCGCCGGGTGCTCGCGGGTCTTGAGGTTGCCGTCGGGGTCGTAGACGTAGGTGGTGCTCTTCGTGGCAGCACCGACCTCGTCGACCTTCTTCACCTGGTTCAGCTGGGTGTACTCGACCAGATACCGCGTGACCTTCGCGCCCGAACTCGTGTCGGTCATCTCACGGAGGTTGTCGTTGGCGTCGTAGGCGAAGGTGAACCGCTTCTGCTCGTCATCGACCTCCCCGGTGCCATCCCGCACGAGCTTGACCGCGTCCGCCACGACCGTGCCGTCGGCCTTGTCCGACAACGTGATCTTCTTGATCGCGTCCTCGGTGTAGCCGAAGCTGCCGAGCGACACCCACTGACCGGCCTGCTGCGTCTGATCGACCGTCTTGTTCTCGACGCCGCCGTCGTGTTCGACCGCATAGGTCGCGTTGGTGGCCTTCGCCTCGGCCGCGAAGCGGACGAAGACCTCGTACTTGCCGGTGCGCGGCACGTCGACGGACCAGCTGAACGTGTCGTTCCCGCTGCCCGCGTTGTGCGTGCGGTAGTCGAAGCCCTCGTGTCCCTCGCCGGATCCCGCGATCCCCCAGTCACCCTTGGCCTCGGTCACCGGGTCGGAGTTGTCGACGACCAGCACGTCCTTGCCCACCGGGACGCCATCGTCCTTGCGGGACTTGAGCTTGCCGTCCTGGAAGTACTCCCACTCCATCGACCGGGTGGACGAACCACCAGCTGCCGTCACCGTGCGCTTGGTCTGCTTGCCGAGCTGGTCGTACTCGTACTCGGTCCGGATGCCCCACGGATCCGTGGTGCTGCGCAGCCACCCGTTGTCGAAGTAGGTGTTCCTGCTGACGTTGCGACCGGCCTGGTCACCCGAGGGCGGAGCACTGGTCTCCACGAGGTTGCCGACCGCGTCGAACGAGAAGAAGGTGCTGTCAGGTGTCTTGACCCGAGCGTCGTCCTTGTCGAACGGAGCACGCTTTTCCTTGGTGCGGTTGAGCTCGTCGTAGATGATCTCTTCGACGAAGTCGTCGGGGTCGTCCTCGGTCTCCACGCCCTTCGGCGTGATGGTCCTGGTGCGATTGCCCACCGGGTCGTACTCGTACCGGGTGACGCGGTCGACGCCTGCCTTGTGCGGCACCCTGACCTCGCGCACGGCCGCACGTTCGTCCAGTACCAGCACGGTCTTCGTCTGCTTCTGGTCGATCGACGCGACGACGTTGCCGTCGCGGTCGTACTGCGAGGCCTTGCTGTGGTTGTCGGGGTCGGTGACCTTGGTCAACCGGTGGTTGAGGTCGTAGTCGGACTTCGTCTTCTTGCCCAGCGGGCTGATCGTCTCCACCGCGTTGCCCACGACGTCGTAGCCGACGGTCGCGACGTCGCCGATCGCGTTCGTGGTGGAGGTCAGACGGTTCAGCTCGTCGAAGCCGAAGGTGGTGACGTGATCGTTCGGCTTGTCCTTGGTCAGAGTGCCTTCAGGTGCGACGCTCTTCACCAGGTTGCCGACCGCGTCGTACTCGAACGTGCTGATCTTGACCTGGCTCGTCGCGTCGTCCTTCGGAGCTGTGACCGAGACCCGCTGGTCCATCTGGTTGTAGACCGCCGCGGTCACCGCGCCGTTCGGCGCCGTGCTGCTCAGCACGTTGTCGTTCAGGTCGTACTGCGGTCCAGGGGTGATGATGAATCGGCCGGTGTCCTTCGGCACCTTCGATCCCGCGGGGCGTTTGAAGACGTCGTAGGTGTAGATGCCCGTCTTCTGCTTGGCGTCGGTGGCGGCCACGACGTTGCCGACGACGTCGTACACCGCGGTCATGGCGCAGTCGAGCGCGTCGATCGTCCTGCGCGGATAGCCGACCGGGTCGAAGTCCTCGTACCGCGTCGTGTGGTTGTTCGCATCGGTCGCCGAGGCCAGCTGTCCGAAGTCGTCGTACCCGTACCTGGTCGTGAAGTTCTTCGGGTCCGTGACCGACGTGAGGTTGCCCCGGTCATCGTGGTCGAACGTCCACTTGCGACCTTCTGGCGTGGTCTTGTCGACCAGGTCGGCGGTGTACCCGTCGAGCCCGGTCCGATAGCCGAGCTTCGTGGGCGCGGTCTTGTGGACGTGCGCCTCGGCGTCGGTGATCTCCAGCGGGTAACCGGTCTTGGGGTCGTAGCGGAAGGTCGTGGTCGCGCCGTTGGGCTCGCGCAGGACGCGGACGTTGTTGTCGTCATCCCAGGCGAGATCGGTGACCTCGGCCTTGGCGTTCTTGTGCTGGGTCGGCCTGCCGTAACCGTCCATCAGCACGGTCGTGCGATTGCCGTTCGCGTCCGTGACATCGGAGAAGATCGCCGAACCATCGTCGCCGTCGGCATCGGCGTAGTCGAACGTGGCAGCGTGCCCGCGGCGGTTGACCAGCTCCTTGATCTGACCGTCCTGGTACTTCAACTGGGTTCCGTTGCCCAGCGGGTCGTTGATCCGCACCATCCGCGAGTCCGGGTCCCTCGGGTCGGCGTAGAAGTACGAGAAGATCTTCTGGTCCGGCGTGTCGGCGCCGTCGACGACTTCCTGGAGCTGGCCCCGATCGCTGTACGCGAAGGTCATCTTGCGACCGCTGATGTCGGTGATGGAGCGGAGCTGGTGCTCGATGGAGGTGTTGGTCAGGTTGCGCCCGAACACCTTGCGGTCGTCGACGAACGAGAAGAAGTCGTCGCCGTGCTGGTAGTAGTCCAGGCTGAGCACCCGGCGCCCGGTTGCGTCGGTGACCTCGGTCAGCACTCCCGTGTTGCGGTTTCCGTGGTTGGTGCGCACATAGGTGAACTTCAGCTCGTTGGAGTTCTTGTCCGCCAAGGCGGTCTGGTAGCCGTCGGCGTCGAAGAACACGCGTGTGCGGTCCGGCCGGGTCATGACCCAGGTGCGGCTCTTGTCCTGGCTTCCGGTGCGCTGCAGGTAGAGGTGGACGCCGGCGGGGCTGTCATAGGTCCACCGCCGCTTGTCGGAGCTGCCGTTCTTGTTCAGCTCGAACAGGTGGCTCGTGCCGTCGCCGTCGACGAGGGTGACCTTCGCCGGGTGGTCGCCGGAGAGCAGCTGCCCGTGGAACTGCAACGGGGAACCGAGACGGTGCAGTGTCGACGTGGTCAACGACCACCCGGTCCCGGCGTAGGAGTTCGAGTTGTCCCTGCTGTTGTAGGTCAGCCGGACGAACGTGTTGAGACCACGCCCTGGGTTCGCGTAGGCGTTGTAGCCGATGACCGCGTTGCCGGAGTACTGGTTGACCGTGGCGGTCCAGCCGGCACCCGCACCGAAGCCCGTGTACTGGTAGAACTTCTCCAGCCCCAACTGGTTGGAGGTGGGGAACTCCGCTGTCACGGGCTGGGTCAGCGGCGGCACGCCGTCGGTCTCCGACAGGAACTTGCCGCTGCGCTTGTTGCGCAGGTCCCAGGCGAGAACGAAGGACTCCCGCTGGTTGCCGAGGTCGGCCTGGATCGGGCTCTTGACCTTCGCCCTGACCGTCACGGACTGCCCCGGTGCGATGTCGCCGGGCAGAGCCGTTTCCGCACGGTTGGACGGCTTCGTGACATCGGTGCCGTCCGGCAACCGCCAGTGGTAGGACAGGACGAAGTCGGCCTTCGGCCACGGTTTGGCGGTCGTGTTCGTCAACACGACGTCGACCGAGTACTCCTCGCCGGGAATCATCCGCTGCGGCGTCAAGAGAGCCGAGTAGGTGGCCGACGTCTCACTGGCCGACCGCACCGGCCTGGGTGCAGGCGCCCCGACGGGCGTCTGTTCACGTGTCCCCGCAAGGGGAAGCGGCGTGCATCGCTCAGTGACACGAGGCTCAGGAGCCCGTGTCGCGGCAGCGGCCGGGACGGTAGTCGTCTGTGCCGGTACAACTGCGCCGAGCAGCAACGCGGTCGCTGTCGCCAGTACACGGAGATTCCGTAGGTTCCGCACAGCTGTCCTCCCCCTGCGAACATGGGAGAGCAGCCGAGGAACGTCATCACAACCCTGGTGTGACAACGAAATCAAGAACCCGAGCCCGGCTCCCTCTGCCGGGCCGCGCACAATCCCCCAAGTCGGCAACTATCGACGATAGAACTGCTCCGGACCGGCGCTATCCACCATTCAGCTCAATCCAGAGGCAAGACGTTGTGTTGACCAAGCGGCAGGGTGGACTATCGAACCGCAAGGGGGATGTGTCCTTTGTGGACATCTGGGGTCCGGGGGTTCGACATGATGATTCACAGACTGTACGTAGTCGGTTGCGCGCTGTTGTTCACGGTGGCGATGGTGTCGCCGACTCAGGCGAGCGAGCCCGAAGTCTTGCCACTGCCGGGTTTCGGCGATCTCGTCGTCGACAACGCCGAACGACGAGTCTTCATCAGCGGCGGCACTTCGTCGAACGGCGTTGTTGTCGTCGACCGGCACGGCCACGTCAACAAGAAGATCGAGAACCAGTACGGCGCAACAGGACTGCTGCTGAGCGAGGACGGCACAACGCTGTACGTGGCGCAGGCCGCCGGTGACGCGATCAGCGCGATCAGCACTCACACGTACGAGGAGATCGCGCGCTACCCCACCGGATCGCAGACGTGCCCGACCCACCTCGCCCGTGCAGGCGGTCAGATCTGGTTCGGCTACGGGTGCACGAACTCGTGGGACGGCGGCATCGGCAAGCTCGACCCGGCCGCGACACCGCCGGTCAGCCTCGCCCAGCACGGCGACACCCTGTTCCAGCACGCGCCTTTCGTCACCGCGGCGAACAACACCGTCGTCGCCGGACAGCCCGCCACGAGCCTCTCGCACCTGCAGATCTACCGAGCCGAGAACGGAGCCTTGACGCCGGGCGCGGCGGGCGGGGTGGCCGGTAGCAACCTGACCGATGTCGCACTGAGCCCGGATGCCGCAACACTGTTCACCGCGGCCGGGTCACGCACAGCCGTGCAGGCGTTCGCAACCGCCGACCTGTCAGGACGAGGCTCGTACGCCACCGGCCCGCACCCCGCCGCGATCGTCGCCTCCGAGGACGGCATCCACCTCGCCACCGGCGCCTACACGACGCGCAACAAGGCGATCAACATCTTCCGCACGGGACAGACCAACCCGACCCGATCGTTCGGGCTCGACGGCGACGTTCTGGCCAACCGCGGACTCGCGTGGTCCGATGACAACAAGTACCTCTACGCGGTGCTGCAAGGGGCCAACGACCCACGGCCACGACTCACAGTCCTCAGCCGTCCCTTGGACTGATCACGACAGGAGATTGCTCGTCACTGTCCGATATGGACGATCTTGCCCACGCAGAGGCTACGACGTCACCACGGCCGTGAGGCGCCTCCTCCAACCAGGTGTGCCAGGTCCTGCGCCTGTCGCGCGCCTGATCGTTGCGGGTGTGGTCGCGGAGTATGCGATCGGCTTGATGACCATCGTGGCAAGGGTGTCGACGTCCTCCCTCGTCCTGATCATTCTCGGCGCGGTCATCACCTCAGGTCCTCCGACCGTGGTCGGGTGACGGGCGTGGCGAGACCGCACGAGCCCGTAGAGCTCAGCCACACCAGAAGGAGGACGAGCGGTGAACTGCCTGGTCCCGTACTCGCTCCTGGATCCCGTGAGCATTTCATGTGGTGCACAGCGACGCCGGTCTACCCGAGGATCGCGCGTGACTTCGGCCCGACCACACGGTGGGCGTATGGCCGTGCCACACGCAACGGCTACTTCCACCACAAGGACAGGTGTCCTGGGCACCGGGGAGCCTTCTGCAACAAGAAGTTCATCGCCCGCGAAGTGCAGACAGAGACGCCGTAGGTGCGCTCCTTGTTGGGGCATAGGCCGTTTCAGATGGAGAAACACCACCGCCCTTCAGTAGCGGCGCGACCACGCGCTCCACAGGTCGGCGTACCGCCCGCCCTGTGCGACCAACTGGTCGTGCGTGCCGAGCTCGACCACGAGGCCGTCCGCCATGACCGCGATGCGGTCGCATGCCCGCGCCTGGGTGAGCCGGTGCGCCACCACGACCGCGGTCCGGCCCGCGAGGAGTGCCGCGGCGGCCTGCTCCAGGTCGCGGGCACCGGAACTGCCCGCTTCGGCCGTGGCCTCGTCCAGCACGACCACGGGCGGGTCGCGCAACAGCAGGCGGGCCAGCGCAAGTTGCTGGACCTGCGCCGCGGTCAGCGCATGCCCTCCTGTCCCGACCACGGTGTCCAGGCCATCGGGCAACGCCACGACCCACGGGCCCGCTCCGACCGCGTGCAACGCGGCGTGAACCTGTTCGTCGGTGCTGTCCGGCGCGGCGAACACCACGTCGTCGCGCAGCGTGCCCGCGAACACGTGCGTCTCCTGGGACACCATGCCGATCCAATCCCGGACCTGGCCCGGATCCAGGTCGCCGATGTCGACGCTCCCCCGCGTGTCCACCAGCAGGATCCGCCCGGACGTCGACGGGAACACCCCGGCCAGGATCCCCGCCAGCGTCGTCTTGCCCGCACCGCTCGCCCCGACCACCGCGAGCGACGTCCCGGCGGGAACCTCGACGTCGATACCACGCACGACGTCGTGGCCCTCGTCGTAGGAGTGGCGGATGCCGCGCGCCACGATCCCGACCGGCCCGTCGTGGGGCCGGTTCGATGTGGGCACGGGCCGTGGCACGAGGGTGACACCGACGATACGGGCGAGCGCCGCTCCCGCCCGCTGCACGTCGTCGAACGACAGCAGGACGGTGCCGAGCGGGTCGAACAGGCGGTGGAACAGCAACGCTGCCGCGGTCACCTCGCCGACCGTCACCGCGCCGGCGTCGACCAGCCAGTACCCGGCGAGCAGGATCGCCGACAGGCCAAGAGCTTCGGCTGCGTTCATCGACTTCATGAACCAGATGAACAACCGCTGCGCGCGGAGCGCGGCGGTCAATGTTCGTTCCGACGCGGCCGTCACCCGCCGGGTCTGCGGCTCGGCCATGTCGTAGGCATGCACGGTGGGCAGACCGTGCAGCGACTCCAGCACCACCTGGCCGCGGCCGGCAGCCGCGCGCCGTTCCGCCGCGTACAGCGGGCCCGCCTTGGGCAGGTAGGCGCGCAGGCTCAGCCAGTACACCGGGAACACCACGGTGAACGCGACCGCGAGCCGCCAGTCCACGGTCGCGAACCCGGCAGCCGACACAACGATCGTCGTCGCCGCGCTGAACACCGTGGCGGCCAGCGGAACCGCGGCCACGAAGTTCTCCACGTCCTCGGTGACGCGCGACGCGATGTCGCCGCTCCCCACGCGTTCCAGCACCCGCGACTCGATGCCCAACGCGCACGCCAGCACCTGCTCCCGCAAGTCCGCCGCGATCCGCGCACCCAGCCGTTCGGTCGCGCGCTGGGCCAGCGACGCGAACACGGCACCGAACACCACACTCGCGGCGGTGAGCACGAGGAGTGGTATCAGATCAGGACGGCCCGCCGCGCGCACGGCGTCCACCAGTCGCCCCAGGAACAGCGGCGCGGCGACAACTCCGACACCGGTGAGCAGAGTCAGCAGCAGCGCCACGACGCAGTCGGCGGGATGATTCCGCATCGCCCACCACAACCCCGCGGCGGTCTGTCCGCTGGTGGCGATCGGCAGGACCGGCGCATCGCATTCCGTCCACACCGGACGGTCGACCAGGGTCGCGCTCATCGCAGCACCGCCTCGGCGTACGCGGGGATCTCGGCAAGCCGGGCGTGGGTCGCGACGACGGGCGGACCGTCGCCGTCGAGGAACACGACCCTGTCGCACCGGGACAGCAGCGGCGGAGAGGTGGTGACGACGACCGTGCCCAATGCGTCCTTCCGCCGCAGGGAGCGAAGTCCTCGGGCGACCGCGTCCTCCGTCACGGCGTCGACCGCGGTGAGCGGGTCGCGGAGGACGAGCACCGGCGGTTCGGCGGCGAGCGCCCTGGCGAGTGCGACCCGCTGCCGCTGACCGCCTGACAGGTTCGCGCCGCCTTCGAGCAGCGCTTCGCCCTGGCGGGCAAGGGATTCGAGCACGTCCACGACACCGGCCGCGGCCACTGCCCGGTCGACCGCGCCGCGGTCGGCGCCCCTGCCGGTGTCGATGGCGGCATCGAGCGTGCCGCCGAGCAGGTAGGCCGCGTGCGGCTCGACCAGCACGTGCCTGCGCACGTCCACGTCATCAACCGCGATGTCGCCGAACCCCACGCTTCCCGACGACGGGGCCGCGCGACCGGCCAGCAGTGCCACGATCGCGTCCGCGGCGGCGGGATCGGTGGTGGCGACACCGAGGACTTCGCCCGGCGCGAGGGTGAATTCGAGTCCGACAACAGGCCCGATCGCCACGTCCCGCACGGTCAGCGGTCCAAGGCCGGTCGCCCCAGATGATCGACGGATGCGAGTCGTCAGCAGAGCGGCGACTCGCGCCGCGCCGGCACGGGAGCCGGCGATCTGCTCCACGCTGGACGCGATGCGTCGCACCGGTTCCGCGACGAAGGAGGCCATCACGACGACGGTCACGAACTCTCCGGCGGTGATGCGGCCGGAGAGCGCCATCGTGCCCGCCGCCGCGGCCGTGCCGACCAGCAGCACGCCGGTCGCGAGCTGACCGACCACTGTCACGAGGGCCGATGCGGAGGCGGTGTCGAGCATGGTGTCGAGCGACTGCCTGCTGGCGCGGCGGTACCGCTGGACTGCCTCGGGAACACCGCCGAAGCCGCGCAGGGGGCGCAGCGCGTGGACGAGTTCGGCGGCCAGCGCCGCCGCCAGTCCGCCCGCCTGCCTGCTGTCACGGACCTTGCGCTCGACCCACGGGCCTAGCCGGTCGATCCCCAGCACGAGCAATGGCAGGACCAGCACGACGCCGAGCCCGAGCCACACGTCGACGCGCAGCAGCACGACGACCGCGACCGCCAGTCCGGCGCAGCCCGACGCCAGGTAGGCCAGGACCCGCACGATCTCGGCGGTCGCCCTGGTGTCGGAGGTGAGGATGCTCATCAGCTCTCCCGGCCTGCGCTCGCGGCCCGCGAGCGGGTCGACGAGGACGTGGCCGACCGCGCGAACCCGCAGCTCGTGCGCCTCGCGCAGGGCGGTCGAGCTGAGCACCCACGACGCGAGGCCGCCGCCAGCCCCGAGCACGGTGAACAGGAGCAGCACCGCTGCGACCGCGATCAGGATCGCGACCGGCGGCGCGCCGTCTACGGCGTGATCGACCGCGAGGCCGATGGCCAGCGGCACCAGCGCTTCGCACGCCTGGTGAACCACGGAGGCCGCGGAGCCGGCCACGGCAGGACGGGCTCGGCGGCGCAGCACGTCGGCTAGCAGAGCGTTCTCTGGACGCAAGGGGTGACACCTCAATGCCTGGACGGCACCGAGGGCCGTGGCGGCGTACTTACGAGTCACATTGACTCGTAAGTACGCTAACACATGTGAGACACCGTGTCTCGGTAGAGTTCGCCCGATGGCTACCGATGCGACTGCCAAGATGGGCCGCCCTCGCAGCGAGCGGGCGCGGCGGGCAGTCCTGCACGCCGCGGACGACCTGCTGGTCGACGTCGGCTACGCCGCGATGACCATGAAGGGCATCGCCGAACGCGCCGGCGTCGGCCGCCAGACCGTTTACCGGTGGTGGACGACGAAGGCCGAGATCCTCCTCGAAGCGATCATCGACGACGTCGAGGAGGAACTCACCACGCCCGCGCTTCCGGACGCCGTCGACGACCTGCTCACCTATGTGCGCGCGCTGAGCGAGTTCCTCATGACCTCACCCGCCGGGCTGGCCTACCGCGCACTGGTCGGCGAAGCACAGCACGATCCCGCCGTGCGGGACCTCGTGCACGCCGCGGACCTGCTGGGCGCCAGCGCACGGACCGTCCTGGACCGCGTCCGGCCAGTCGCGCCAGCCATGCCGTCGCCGAAGCTGGCCGCCGCGCAGGTCGTCGGCCCGGTGGTCTACCGGATGCTCACCGCACCGGCCGAGTTCTCCCACGAGGAACTGCGCGAGCACGTGCGACACCTGCTGACTTCCTGGTCGAGCTAGCAGCAGACTCGAGTACTGCAGCAACCGGATGCGGCCGACGGCGATCACCACCGCCGACCGCGGGACCTGCCGACAGGCAGCGGCGTGGCTGACGGACGAGGAGTTCGCCGCGCTGGTCGAGGAAACCGAGAACGCGGTCGTCGCATGGATCGGCAACGTCTGGGATGCCGGCGCGACGTCGCGCAGTCAGCCTCGTCGTCGTACCGGACATCCCCGCCTCGGCTTGAGCGCTTCGCGCGCCGCAGACCAAACCCGGCGAGGTCGTGTGGGGTGACGACGCCGGGGTGACGTGCCGCCGCTGGAACTGGCAACAGTGCACCCGGACGCAGATCCCCGAGCACACGCGGACCGCGCTGTTCATGTTCGAGCGGCTGGAGCCGATGACGCTCGACCAGCTGCACGCGGCTGGCGACGACCTCGTGCGCCACCTCAACGCCGCAGACATCCGGACAAAGCTGCTGCGATAGAACCGGTTGTTCCTCAGGCGGGCAGCGCCCACCCGAGGAACAACCGGCAAAACATGAACTGCTTTCGAGATATTCGCGGACGGGGGAACCCGGAATATCGAACTAGCGCAGCGGACCCGTGTGCTTGGGACCGTTGTTCACCCAGATCTGACTCGCGGCGGCGGAACCGGCATTGCTCAGGACGAGAGCGGCCGCGACGAGCAGCACTGCCATCACCTTCGACAACGTGCTGAACTCCGTTCAGTAGATATCAGGTGTCGGGGATTTCAACTCGATTGGAATACCGAATCCAGGTGAGAGTAAACCCCGATCTTGTACCTACTGGCCAGAAGGGGCCAAACGGAGCTATGCCCTGAGGCCAAGAGAACTAAAGAATACGCCAGTCGCGCTCGATGACAGGCGAGCCACACCGCGTGCCGGGCATTCCAGGATCGACTTGAAGCTCCTCCAACTCGACGGAGATCCGGGCCGCGCGCTCACGATTGAGCAGGTCGACGAAGATCGCCCGCGCCCGCTCGAACGCCTCGATAGCGCCGTCGAGCGGCGGGCGCAGCCTCAGCACGCGGCCGAGCACGTGCAGCGCGGTCGCCTCACCCAGCAAGTCGCCGGTGCGGACGCACAGCCGCAACGCGGTGCGTGCGGTCCATTTGGCTTCGCGAAAACGTTTGGCGTCGAGCTCTATCTCCGCCAGCAGTACACACGACCTTCCAGCGTCGCCGATCGAGTACAACTGAGCTTGTTTGGCGAGCGCGGCGGTCACATAATCACGCGCCTCCGCAGTTCGTTCTCGAACGAAACTCAGCGAACCGAACAGGTACAGGACTTTCGCTTCCGCGTCGGCGTCCTGCTGTTCCCGTGCGAGAGCGAGGGCTTGGCCGTAGTAGGACGCGGCCCGCGCGTAATCCATCGACCGTTGATAGGCCTCGCCTGCCCGGAAGAGGAACGCGGTTTCCAAGCCCGGCTCATCGATGCGGCGGACGGCCGCCAGTGCGCGTTCGTGCGAGTCGATCCCCAGGGCCAGGTTGCCGGTTTCCACGAGAATTCGAGCGCCGGTGTGCAGACACCCGGCGATGCCCTTCTCATACCCCCGCCGAGCGAACCCGATGTGGGCCGCGTGTACGAAGTGCTCGGCGAGCCCGTACTGCTGGCGCTGCAGGTAGGTGAAGCCGATCGAGTGCTGGAGCACCGGAATCTCGTCCTCGTCCTGTGCCGCGAGCCCGGCGTGGAGCAGGGTCAGCGCGTCGTCAAGGCGGCCCCTGCGCACCAATGTCTGGCCCACGAGCTGCGGTATCTGGGCGGCGTGCTTTCCATAACCCGCCTCGGCCGCGAACCGGACCACCGCGAGCACGTTGTGTCGTTCGCTCACGCACCAGCGCTGCGCCGACTCCTCGTCGGAGAACCGCAGGGCGCCGACCTTCTCGGCACCGTCCGGCGTGGGCACGCGGACCAGCGTCGAGAACACCCGCACGTCGGCGTTCTCCGCGGTGCGCAGGTAGAAGTCGACCATGCGGCGCTCGACCGCCGCCCGCTCGGCGGGATCCTCGTTCAGTGCCACCGCGAACTCGCGCAGCAGGTCGTGGAACCGGAAGCGGTCGAGCGCCCCGGACTGCTGCAGCAGGTTGGCCTCGACGAGCGCGTCCAGCGCGGCCTCGACCCGTCGCAGCGGCAGCGCGGTGAGCGCCGCCGCGACGCTGACTGTGACGTCAGGGCCTGGATGCAGTCCGATCATCCGGAACACGAACCCCACCTCGGGGTTGAGCGCCCGCAGTGACTGCGTGAACACCGCCTTGGGGCCGTACGGCCCGGCGTCGCCCAACGCGCCGAGATCCAGCAGGCTGCGATCTTCGAACTGCCGCAGGAACGCGCTCAGCAGCACGGCTGGACGAGCGGCGATGTGGTTGGCGAGCACCTTCAGCACCAGCGGCAGTCCGTCGCAGACGTTGGCTAGCTCGGTGAGCTCGCGCCGGTCACGTCTGCCGTCGCCGATGCTCTCCAGCAGCAACCGACGCGCGTCATTGGACTCGAGTGGACGGATCGGGACGCGGTGGACCGCCAGCCGTGCCGCGAGTCCGGAGAGGTGTGACCGGCTCGTCACCAGCACGACGCAGCTCGACAGCAACGGGAGCAGCGACTGGACGTGGTTCGTGTTGCGCACGTTGTCGAGCACCGCCAGCACATCCCGGCCGGACAGCAGCGACTGGAGCCGCGCCGCGCGGTGTTCTAGGTTCGCGATCCGGTCCGGCGGAACACCGAGCGCTTGCAGGAATCCGTCGACGACGATGCCGGCGTCCACAATGGACCCGTTGGAGAAGCCCTGCATGTCGGCGAAGAGCACGCCGCCGGGAAACCTCTCAGTGCGGGTGTGCGCCCAGTGCACGACGAAGGCGGTCTTGCCGACACCACCGGTGCCGTCGATCAGCGCAACGCACGGCCGCACTGCTACCTCGTCCAGCGCCGCGAAGGCGGCGTCGTGGCCGACGAAGCTCCGGACGTCGGGCGGAAGTTGGCGCGGCATCAGCACGCCGACCGGTGCGGCTGGCGGCTGGACCGGAGCGACGCCGTGTTCGGAGAGTCGCTCGTGGAACTCGCGCAGGTCTCGCGCACAGACGTCGTCGAAGTCGGACCGGAACGCCTTGTGCGCCTGGAGGAACAGCTCTGTAGCCTCGCCGGTGCGCGACAGCCGGTGCAGTGCCTCGAGCCTGCGCTTCAGCAGCGCCGGGTGGGCGAAGAGGTCGAACGCGAAGTCGTCGAGCTCGGCCAGCACCGCGTCGCACTCCCCCAGCACCAGGTATTCACCGCACAACAGGTCGAGCGCAGGAACCTGCACGTTCACGACCGCCCGCCGCCGCCAGGCTTCTGCGAGATCGCTGCGCAGGTCATCGAGCGGACGCTGGTGGCGCCATACGGCGAACGCGTTCCTGACCGAGTCGAGGGCCTGCTGGTGGTCACCGCGCCGAGCGAGATCACGCGCTCGTTCCAACCGGGCCTTGAACTGAAAATAGTCTATCGTTTTGCGGTCGACATCCAGGCGATAAGTGCCGTTGGCGACAATCAATTCCACCTGGTCGGGCAAGTTTTCCAGGACCTGTCGCAGGCGCGAGGAATAAAGGTGCAATGCGCCTTTGGGGTTTTTCGGAAGATCGTCGTCAGCACCCCAGACCCAGTCGACCAGCTCCGCTGACGTGGCCGCCAGACCGGGCCGCACCAGCAGTGCAGCGAGCATGGCGCGCTGCTTCAACGGCCCCCACCGCGTGTCGACCGCACCGCCGAGACATATTCCTGTCGACCCAAGAACAGTGAATCGCGCATCCACCAGCGCCACCCCTCGCACCCTTGCCAAGAAGTGTGCTCCAGATCACAGCTGAGGCGCAATCCGCTCACCCGAACGAACAACGTGACAGTTCGATGACAGACCGGCGACAACAGGACATGAATTGGCCAAAACCCATTGGCTCCCCCATTGGGAAACGATCGGTGAGCTGGGAGAACGCATCGGTGAAAGCCAGCTGACCGATCGAGCGGAGACGGTCTTTCTCATCACATTGGTCGATGGAGGGGCGCAGATGCAGGAACGAGGATGGTTCAGCAGTCCACTCGGGGTGGGCGGCGCGCGGCGGGTCACCGTGCCGGGTTGCCACAGGGTGCTGGTCGTCGTGCCGCACGTGGTCGCGGCCACGAGGTTGCTCGACCTGCTTCCGCTGCTCGACGGCGACCACCGGCTCCAGATCTACTTCACGCAGCCGGAACCGTGCGTCACGACAGCTGAGTTCATCAGCTCGATCGGTGGCCTAGCCGTTCCGTGGCACCAAGCGCTGCAGCACGACTTCGACCTGGTGCTGGCCGCCAGCTACCGCTGCATCGAGCTCGTGTCGGGTCCGGTTCTCGTGCTGCCGCACGGCGCGAGCACGATGAAGTCCCGGCAGCGGGTTCGCGCTGCAGGTGGCTCGGCGGCCCCCGTGCACGGGCTGGACCGGGAGCTGCTCGTGCGCGACGGCCGGGTCCGCGCGGCGGCGATCGTCTTGTCGCACGACCACGAGCTGGCGGTGTTGGCCGAGACCTGCCCCGAGGCACTGCCCGCGGCCGTTGTCGGCGGAGACATCTGCTTGGACCGGATGCGGGCGAGCCTGCCGTACCGCGAGCACTACCGCCGCGCACTCGGCGTGCGGCCGGACGAGCAGCTGGTCACGGTGAGCTCGACGTGGACCCCGGAGTCCACCTTCGCCACGTGGCCCAGCATCTACCGCGAGCTGCTCGGGATCGACGACGTCCGAGTGGCCGCGGTGCTGCACCCGAACATCTGGTCCACGCACAGCGCGTGGCAGGTGCGGTCGTGGCTGGCTGACTGCCGGGGCCTGCTGGTGATCCCTCCGGAAGAGGGCTGGCGGGCCACGATGATCGCCAGCGACGTGGTCGTCGGAGACCACGGTTCGACCACCCAGTACGCCGCCGCCGTTGGCGCGCCGACACTTCTCGCCTGCCGTCCCGACGTGCGCGAGGGCAGCCTGGCGGACGCGCTCGCCAAGGCGGTGCCACACCTGGACTGCACTCGCCCGGCCGCTGATCAGTTGGCCGCAGCGGCACGTGCACCGGAGTTCGCCCAAGCGATCAGCTCACGCCTCGACCAGGCTGGCCAGATCCTGCGCCGGACCATGTACCAGCTCATGGGACTGTCCGAGCCCGCACGAGCGGTCCCGGTGTCGCCGGTCCCCGTGCCGAGGCCGGTCGGCGATGTTCACTGACCAGGCTTCCGGTGTCCTCAGGAGATCGGACGGGGTGCTGATCGCGCTCTGCGCGCGAGCCGAACCCCGTTGGCACTCCCTGGCGGACGTGCTGGTGGCCTCACCGGAACGGTCAACGGCACTCGCACTCGCGCGTGCCCGAGACCTGCTGCTCCGGCACGTGGGGTGCACTCTCGTCCTGATTCCAGTCGAGCGCGGCGAGCGCGGTCTGGATCCGTTCGACGGAAGGATCGACGGAGTCGCCGTAGCACGCCAGGGCGGATCGGTACTGGTCACGAGCCTGCTCGACGGTCCCGTGCCGCTCGGCGACCTCGGCCTTGAGCACGAAGACGTCCGCCAGGTGTGCGGATGATCCAGAGTCCTGCAGCGCCACGAGGGCGGCATCGAGCAGTTCCTCCGCGTCGCGATGCCGCCCGGCAGCGAGGTGGGCGCGTGCCGTGAACATCCACACTCGGGCCTTGTCGACGCCGTCGTCCAGCAGCGCCTCGCACTCGCGCAGCTCGCAGACGGCGTCGTCGGCCCGCCCCATGTCGATCAGCACCTCTCCGACGCGCCGCCGGGCGAGCCCGATCCCGCGGGTGCGCCCCTGCCGCGTCTCGACGTCGACGGCCTGCCGGAAGCAGTCGAGCGCGACGTCGAGCTGCCCACGCGTTCGGTGCGCGCGCCCGAGCTGAACGAGGGCGGTCGCTCGGCTGCCGAGGTCCTGTTCGCCCGCGTGGTCGAGCACCGCGCGAAGTTCTCGAAGGGCCTCGTCAACGCGGCCGAGGTTGGTCAACGCGACGGCGAGCTGGTTGCGCAGCCGCGCCTCCGCCACCGGCTCACCGCACTCCTGTGCCGCCCGGATGCCCAGCTCGTGGGTGAGCACCCAGTCCGAGTAGTGGTGACGTCGCTGGAACAACGCCCACATCGCCTCGCACATCTGCCACACCAGGTCGAGCCACCCGAAGTCCTGCGCGGCGCGCAGCGCGTGGACGAGGTTGTCCCGTTCGTGCTCGAGCCAGCCCAACGCCTCGGCGCGCGTGGCGAAAGCACCAGTCCGCACGACATGGTATCTCGGCCCAACCCTGGGTCTTCCCGGAATGGCAACGATGTCGGCGGCCACGCTCCTGTCCCGGTACCACTCGACAACGCGGCGGATCGCGTCCTCGCGTTCGGGGTCGTCCTGTCCGCGCGCGTGCAACCGCAACAGGTCGTGGAACCGGAACCGGTCGTCGCCGAGCTCGGTGAGCAGGTTCTTCTCGATGAGGTCGTCGAGCTCGTCCTCGACCTCGCCGATGTCGTCGTTCATCATTGCCGCGGCGGCCTCCACACCGAACGACGTCCCCGGATGCCAGGCGGTGAGCCGGTAGAGCTTCTGCTGCCGAGGCGCTAGCTCTACATAGGACATGTCGAGCACGGTCCGCACCGAGGTCGAGCCGTCGAGGTCCATGTTGGACAGTCGACGACTCTCCGTTCTCAGCTCGACGACCTCACGGGACAACGACCGCCGAGGCCGCCGCGACAGCCGCGCCCCGATCACGCGCAACGCGATCGGCAGACCACCGCACAGCGCAGCCAACTCCTCGGCGGCCTCGGCCTCGTCCGAGAGCCGCTGCTCGCCCACGATCTGCTCCAGCAATTCGACCGAAGCCGCAACCCCCATCGGGCCGACCTCGATAAACCGAGCCCCGTCGACACCGAGCGGACTCAGTCGCCATCGGCTCGTCACCACGACCACACAACGGGACGACGCAGGCAACAACGGCCGCACCTGCCCGGCCGAGGCCGCGTCGTCGAACAGGATCGCGAACGACTTGTCGGCCGTGACCGAGCGGAACAACGCCTGGCGTTGCGCGAGCCCCGGCGGAATCAGGTCAGGCTCAACACCCAACGCGCCGAGGAACCACTCCAGTACCTCGTTGGGCTGCGCGGCCTCCGCCTGCGAATGGGCGCCGAGATCCACGTACAGCTGGCCGTCGGGAAAGGTCGTCCTGGCGTCGTGCAGCCAGCGCAACGCCAACGACGTCTTCCCCACCCCAGCTGGACCGCTGACCACCACCAACAACTGGCGGTCGACCTCCTCGCCGAGCCACCGCGCGAGCTCTGTCAGCTCATCGTGCCGGCTGACGAACACCCGTGGCGCCGACGGCAGTTGGTGCGGCACCACCTGTCCAAGTCGACTGGAATGGAAGTGCACCTCCCCGATGTTGCCCGCCTGCACCACGTTTCCACGTACCGTCCCCGACATCTCGTTCTCAGCACCAACCACCCGCCATCACCCCGAAAGACAACGCTACGACTTATTGCCGGGACATAGCAGGCCCAGAGGCGCGTAACAACGGTCACTCTTCGTGAGACACACGAACCCGAACCGGCGAACCTTCGATCACCTTTGGTCCATTGTGGACATCTTTGAGAATCGCTTCATCAGGGCGGTGTCGACCCCGTCATCGGACCACCGGCTGCCGCCGGTCTCACCGACCTACCTGTGCAGCACACCAGCAAGGTGCTGGGCACGTCGAAGGAGGCATCGCTGCCTACCCGATAGTCGGGCTGCCGATATGCGATACAAGCCCTGATCTGCGATTACACCACCACCGCCCTGCACGACCTCACCAACGACGTGCGGGAGGCGGCGCCGCGGCGGGTGCTCCGCACCCACACCGCCTCCGCCCGCGACCGGTTGCTCGACCCATATCGAAAACCCTGCACCAGATCTGCTCCCAGGGAAGCACAACACGATCACCGAAGATCAACCCCAGAGACGAGTGCACATAAGAATAGACCTGACTACCCAGCATGAACTCTGTTTTGGCCCCGGAGCACCTGCCAGTAGCCGCTTGGGCTGGGGACGCTCAAATGTCCCCAGCCCGACTGTCAGATCATGCTGTCCCAGGCAGGCCAGGTCTTCCGAAGCTGCGGCGGAGCGTTCTGCTCCCGTAGCCACAGACGAAGCCGATACGAGTCCGAACCCTTCAGCTCCTGCCCCGGCTTCTGCACAGCCTCGACCGGACACTCGAGCACGCCGACCAACTCGTTCCGGGGCGCGGGCAGCTGAAGGTCAATTGGACCGGGCAACGCCATCCCAGCGCACCTCGCCCCGCAGACCGGTATTCCTCTGCCGTGCTCACCCGAGCTGAGCGTCGTTGTCGACGAGTTGTCTCGCGACGTCGCCATGATGTGCCGCCGGTGCGGCGGAGGTGGCAGCGCTGCCACATCCCGGCTGATCGCGGCCTGCCGCAAGAGCCTGCGAGCCGTCGCAGTCGAAGCCGGCCGCGTCAGCCCGCTCACCGCCTGCGCGTGACTCCGGACCGTGGCGAGTCGGCGAGCTTCTCCTGACCGTGATCGGCGACTGACCTGAAACCCGAAAATCAGCAACCAGGATCTGTCGCACCGCGACCTCTCTACGCTAAGGTAAACCATATGGTTAACCTTAGCCTGACGTTCGGTGCTCTGTCCGACCCGACACGACGTTCGCTCGTGGCGTCGCTCGCAGGCGCTCCGCACACGATCGCCGACTTGGCCGCGCCGTTGCCCATGTCGCTGGTGGCGGTGAGCAAGCACGTCTCCGTGCTGGAGCGAGCCGGGCTGCTGTCGCGCAGGCGCGTGGGCCGCGCGCAGCTGTGCACCTTCACACCCGAGCCGATGGCATCGGCGTCGGCGTGGCTGTCACGCTACGAGTCGTTCTGGAACGCTCGTGCGGACTCGCTGGAACAGTTCCTCGCCGAGGAGGAGCGATGACCTCGCTGGAAGTGCGCCGATCCCTGCCACATCCGGCCGACCGAGTGTGGCGGGCGTTCACCGATCCCGCCGCATTGGCCGCATGGTTCTGGCCTCAGCGATTCGATCCGGTTGTGTCAGTGGATCTGCGCGTAGGTGGCTCGTACCGGATTGACGGGCCTGGCGCGGGAATGGCGGTGTCCGGCGTCTATCGCGAGGTGACGCCACCTTCGCGACTGGTGTTCACCTGGCAATGGGACAACGAGACCGAGACGACGCTCGTCACGGTGACCATCGTGCCATCGGCCACCGGAACCGAGCTGATGATCCGACACGAGCGGTTCGAGGACGACGTCGTGCGTGACGCTCACGAGCAGGGATGGTCGGACTGCCTGGACCGGCTGCCGGAGTGGCTGGCGCGAGATCCCCATCCAGCATGCACAAGGTCTTGCCACGAACGCCAGCTGACGCGGTCTACTGTGGACGGCTAGCGGATCCGGCGATCTGGCCGTCCAGCACCGGCGGCCCCACCACCACCACCACCAGCGCGCAAGCGGGCGTGCTGCTGGTCACGAATGCAATTCGTTGCTCCGGCCGCTGAAACAGGGGAAACCAGCTTCCAGCCGCGCCATCATGCTGTCGATCAGGGAGACCACGTCGGTGTCCTGGTCCTCTGCCGCGGCGAACATCGCGGCAAGCCCCACGCCGATCACCGCGCCGGCCAGAGCACGCACACCGGGATCATCCGGCCGCCGCCCGGTGCGTTCGGCGACGACACCGGCCAGCAGCCGCATGGGGCCGCTGACCTGGTCGAGCAGTGTCGCGCGCAGCGGTGGCACGGACAACATGAGCAGCACCCGCTCGCGCAGTTTCCCGCGATCCGCTTCCGGTAGACCGCCGAGCACGTCGCGGAACGCGCCGCGCATGGCCTGCACGGGGGTGGACTCGGCAGGCTGCGCGCGAAAGGCGTCGAGGATGAGACCGTCGAAGTCATCCCACAACACCACGTCCTCCTTGGCCCGGAAGTAGCGGAAGAACGTGCTCTCCGAGACTTCCGCGGCCTCGGCGATCTGGCTCACCGTGGTCGCTTCGTAGCCCTGCTCGCGGAACAACCGCAGCGCGTGCTGCTGGAGGGTCGCCCGTGTCTTGGCCTTCTTGCGTTCGCGCAGTCCCGTCACAGCCGCAGCAACCGTTCCGCATTGCCGTGCGCGATCCGCGCCTTGTCGCCGGCACTCACCGGGAGCTGCTCGAGGAACGCACGTGCTTCCGCCATCGATCCGTAGGGATGGTCCGTGGCGAACATGATCCGGTCGGCACCGACCTGGAGCAACAGGTCCAGGAACGCCGGCGTCCAGTTGAACCCGGCAATCGTGTAGTGCACGTTCTCCCGCAGGTACGCGCCAACTGGCCGATTCAGCTTCGTGAGCTCCGGCGGCAGCGCCAAGTCGAGCCTGGGCAGCATGAACGGCAGCGTCTCACCCAGGTGGCCGATCACGAGCTGCAAGCCTGGATAGCGGTCGAAGGCACCGCTGAGGATGACGCGGATGACGTGGGTCGCGGTGTCGATGTGCCACCCCCACGCCGAGGTGGCGAGCGCACCCGCCACCTCGGGTGCGTAGTTGCCGACGTACATCTCCTGCCGCGCGGGTGGCGTGGGGTGCAGGTAGATCGGAACTTCCAGCGATTCGGCCCGCTCGAGGATCGGCCAGAAGAACTCGTCGTCCAGGTAGCGACCACGGGTGTGCCCGTTGATCAGCGCGCCACGGAAGCCGTACTCGCGAACCGTGCGCTCCAGTTCGTCCGCGGCGGCTTCGGGGTCGGCGGTCGGCAACGCGGCGAACCCCGCCAGCCGGGACGGGTGGCGCCGGACCGCTGCGGCGAGCAGATCGTTCGTCTCAAGGGCGAGTGGTACCGCCTCGGCCACGCCGAGCTGCTCCAGCCCCGGTGCGGTCAGTGACAAGACCTGCACGTCGACGCCAGCCGCGTCCATCGCGGCCACGCGGTCGACACCGATGTCGCACAACCGTTCCACGAGCGTTGTCAACCCCGCAGCCACCAACGGATGCGCCTTGGCCGACTCGGCCAAGGCCATGAGCTGCCGTCCGGGACCCGCCATGAAGGCCCGTGTCGCGTAGTGCTCCTCGAGCGCGATTGTCCGCATCGCAACCTCCGAAGAATCTGACAGTCGACTGTCATTATGCAGTGAGCTATCAGAATTCGCACGAGGTGGACTGTGCGCGTCGTGAGAGATCGGAGCCCATCGCTGAGGAGGGCCCTGCCAGCGCCGCGCCGCAGTGACACGAGCCCTGCTCGACCAGATTGGCAAAGCTTGGTGTCGAATCCAGTGTGGGCTGTTCGTGGGGTAGGTGAGCGGCCCGCCACGAGGGCACCGCCATGATCACAGGGGATGAGATGTCGCACCCGGAACCCGTAGCCCGCCGGATGTTCGACCTGGTCGAGCCCATCGGCATGGTGCCCTACTTCGCCGACGAGTCGGACGAGGCCCTGATGTCGCTCGGCCTGCGCAACCAGTGGGACGCCTACTTCGCCGGACGGGCGGCGCCGTTCGGGCGGGCGGTGCCGGCTGAGGTGGTCCACGCGGTCTTCTACAACTTCGCCCCAGGCGAGGTGGCACGCCACCTCCCGCGGGTTTGGGATCTGACCACGCCCGAGGCAGCGCTGGCCGCCCGCGAGCGGGGATGCGTCGCGGGGATGCGGCGGATTCTCGGTGAACTCGCCGACGACCCCGGTGTCGCGCGCGCCGGCGACCTGCTGCTGAGGGCGGCGACCAGCGCGCCTGTGGAGGGACGCGCCCTCTTCGCCGCCCTCCGCGCGCTCCCGGTACCGCAGGAGTCCGTGGCCCGGTTGTGGCACGCGGCCACCCTGCTCCGCGAGCACCGCGGCGACGGCCACACCGTCGCTTTGATGGCAGAGGGCATCGGCGGTACGGAGGCCCACGTGCTCCACGCCCTGTCCGTCGACATGCCCGCGCAGGAGTTCGGCCGAGTCGGCCATCTCCCTGCCGCGCAGCTGACCGCGGTCATCGACGGCATGCGCGCCCGCGGTCTCGTCGGGACCGACGGCTGGCTCACCCCCGCCGGCCGGGCCACGAAGGAACGAGTCGAGGCGCTGACCGACCGGCTCGCGGAGGCGCCGTACAACGCCCTGTCCCCCAGCGAGCTCGACCGCCTCGTCGCCGACCTCGAACCGATCTCAGCTGCCATCCGGACGGTCTTCCCGTGGTAGTGGTCTACACCGTCGACAGGATGGGAGAACCCGGACGCCATCTGCAACCCGTCGGGGGTGCCCGGCCAGTGCTTGTCCAACGCCCGCCCTCCGTCGTGCTTGACCACCGACCGCAGCACCAGGCTGACCGTTGTGGGGCAGTACGTATGGATCACGGATGCAGCCGTCACCTCCTGTGCCTCGTCGCAACACGGTTCAGCGCGCGGATGTGCGCGATGTCGAGCGCCATCTCTGACGCGGCCTGCGTCGGGCATGTTCTCGGCAGACCAGAAGCCAACCGCGGCGTCGGCTGTCAGGTGGTGGTCGTGACGGCCTCCGTGCCCTCGTCCCACCGCCAGCGCACGTGGCGGCCGTGCAGGTGCACCCCGCCGATCCAGCGGTCGACACCGTTCAACGCGACGTGATCGGCCTCGCCGGCCAGCACTCGTGCCCCGGTCGCGGTGAGCCGCAGTCGGGTGAGCCGGTCGACGTGGCCGTCGTCGGTGGCGTCGGCGCGCAGCAGCGGATCTGGCGCCTCGGTCAGTCGCCGGATCATGTCGAAGCAGAAGGTGTCGCCCAGGTACGGGCGGGTCTCTCGTCGCCAGAGGCGGGTGAACGCGGTGCCCGCGTCAGGTGCGCCGTCGGCCACCGCGGCCAGGATCCGTCGTTCGGTGAGCGACAGTCCGTCGCGCGTCGACGGATACTTCCTGCTGAGCCGGTCGAACGCCTCGCCGAGGAAACGCAGATCGGTTGAGCGGGTGGCGGCGATGGTGCCCAGGCGGCTCGGCTCGGGTGCCCGCAGCGCGGCCCACGCCCTGGTGGCGAGATCCAGCGCGGCGGGTGTGAGCCGCTTGCACGCCTTGGTCGCAGGCAGCTCGCGCAACTGGTCGGGGCGCAGCTCGCCGAGTCCACCGAACCGGGCGATCTCCGGATGTTCGCCGATGCAGATCAGCGTGATCCGCCCGGCAGGCACCCCCAACTCGGCCAGCCGGGACAGGACCTGGATGACCTGCAGCTGGTCGTAGAGGTCGGCCTCGAACCAGAGGACGTACTCGCCCTCACGGTTGGCCTCCAGGATGCGGTCCCGCTCGGCGAACATCTGCTCGCCTTCACGGCGGTCGTCGGCGCCCGCTCCGATGAGGAACGCGGCCCGGATCCGCCGCAGCTCCGCCGAACCCACCGCGGGCACCGGCCCCTCGTGCAGTACGTCGCGCCAGTAGATGAGGCGCCGTGCGAGCCCGGTGCCGGGCAGGTCGGTGGCGTCGCCGTTGCTGACGTGCAACGCCTCGGCCATCCAGTCGAGGTCGGGGCCGTCCGGCTCGCCGAGCAGGTGGCGCCGGGCGGCGGCGTACGACTCGCCTGTCTTGGCCATGCGGGCGCGCACGCGTCGTTTGAAGTCGGCCTGCTTTGTCACGATCGTCTCCCGCGCACCGCCGGCGGTGTGTCCCCCAGCGACCGGTGCGGCGGGCGCACGCTCGACGACGAAGCTCCGGCCGAGAGGTGGACCTCCCTTTGCCTCCTGGGGTGACCCAGCTGGGGCGGATCGCCGGAGGTTGGGCACGGACGGGTGCCGCCCGTCATCGTACGCCGCGCGGCTGGCGTGGCGGGAAGTCCGAGCAGGGTGGCGTGGATGGGGGCTCTGCAGCACCAGGTCGCGCACGTTCGGTGAGCGCGTCGGCGAACGACGCCTCCTCCTCGCCACTCTCGTGCCAAGTTTCGCCAGCGCTGGATCCGGCACGGTGCCACCGGCGCAGGACACCGCAAGGTCCGTTGTGGACAGTCGGGTGCATGCATTGCGCACCATGTGCGGCAATCTGGCTGCACGATCGTGCCGCACGACCATGACCGACCGCAGTGCGGCTAGGCGCCGTCGAGGAACGGGCCCAGCCGCGCGGCTGCCTGCAGGTCGCCCACCTGCGCGTACAGGACAGTCGCCTGCTTCCAGTGCTCCCGCGCCGCCACCAGGTCCCCCGCCGCCGACACCGCGTGCCCGAGCTTGTCCAGCAGCACGGCGGAGATCCAGCGGTCGCCGACCTGGTCCGCGAGCACCAGCCCGTCGCGGTAGTACGCGGCCGCCGTGGACCGGTCGCCGAGGTCGTCGTGCAGCTCGCCGAGGCTGCACAGGGTGTAGCGCTGCTGCCGGTCGCCGATGCGCCTCTGGATCGCCAGCGCCTGGTTCAGGTGATCCAGCGACTCGGTGAACCGGCGCGTCCGACGGTAGGTCTCCCCCAGGTTGCTCAGCACGTTCGCCTGGCCTGCCTCATCCCCGGTCAGCTCGGCGAGTACCAGCGCCTCGCGGTAGCACTCGACGGCGTCGTCGGGCCTGCCGACCTCGTCGTAGGCGTTGCCGAGGTTGTCCAGCACCACGCCCTGGCCGATGTGGTCGTCGAGCGAACGGCGCAGCCGCAACGCCTCGCGGTAGCAGTCGAGCGCCCTGTCGTGCTCGTGCAGCTGCCAGTGCAGGACACCGGAGTTGTTCAACGTCCACGCCTGCCCCTCCGCGTCGCCCGCGCGCCTGGCGGAGGTGAGTGCCGTGTGCTGGGTGTCGCGCAGCTCGTCCCAGTACCTGCCGAGGAACTGGAAGCTCCACAACGCCGCCGCCAGCCGCCACGCCGTGCCGTGGTCGCCGAGCGACGCGGCGGTGTGCACGGTCGCGACCAGGTTCGACTGTTCGGCTTTCATCCAGCGCAGCGCGTCGTCGCGGTCGCGGAACGTGCGGTCGCCGGACGCCGGGAGGTGGCGGTGGTGGGGGTCGATCAGCCGGTCGGCGGCCGCGGCACTCGCCAGGTACCAGGCGGCGAGGCGCAGCACCGCCGCGGACTCGTCACCTGCCAGGTCACGGGCGTACCGACGCAGCAGCGCGTGGAAGTGGTACCGCCCCGGCGTCGTCTGGCCGATCAGGTGTTCATCCACAAGGGACTCGAGGTCCGGCGAGCCGGTCAGCACCTCGGCGGTCTCCTCGGTGAAGTCCTCGCCGGGGTGCAGCGCCAGCAGCCGGAAGGTTCTTCGGCGCACCTCGCACAACGACTCGTACGACAGCGTGAAAACGGCGTCGACCGAACGCCCGCCGACGGAGAGCTCGCCGGTGGCGCGCAGCCGCGTCGCCAGATCGGCCATGGTCCACGCGGGCCGCGCGCGCAGCCGGCGGGCCGCCAGTGCCACGGCCAGCGGGAGGTTTCCGCACAGCGACGTCACTTCAGTGGCGCCCACGGGGTCGGCGGCCACCCGCACCGGGTCGGCGATCGCGGCCATCAGGTCGATCGACTCGTCCGTGCGGAACACGTCGAGCCGCATCGAGTGCGCGCCGTCCAGCGCCAGCGTGCGGCGGCTGGTCACCAGCACCAGACTGGTCGGGCACGCGGGCAGCAGCGGGCCCACCTGCCGTTCGTCCGCCGCGTCGTCCAGCACGACCAGCGCACGCGCGCCGTGCAGCCGGTCGCGGTAGAGCGCGGCCCTGCCGTCGAGGTCGTGCGGGATCTGCTCGCCCGGCACGCCGAGCAGGCGCAGGCACGAGTCGAGCGCGGCGGCGGGATCGGTTGGCGGCTGGTCGGCGAACCCGTGCAGGTCCACGTACAGGAAAACGTCGAACCGGTCGGTCAGCCGGTGGGCCAGCCGCAGCGCGAGCCTGGTCTTGCCGACACCGGCCATGCCCTCGATCGTCACCACCGCCGACCCGGCGAGCTCCATCAGCTCACGCAGTTGTTCCTCGCGTCCGGTGAACTCGGCGATGTCCGCGGGCAGCTGGTGCACAGCCGTGATCGGCGCGGCGGGCTGGAGCTCCGGATCGGTGGCCATGATCTGCCGGTGCAGCTCGCGCAGCGCCGGGCTCGGGTCGGCGCCGAGCTCGTCCGCGAGCCGCCGCCGGACCTCGTCGAAGTGCGCCAGCGCGTCGGCCTGCCGCCCGCAGCGGTACAGCGTGAGAATGAACTGGGCGGCCAGCCGTTCGTTCAGCGGATGTCCGGCGACACGGGCGGGCAGCTCGACGGCGAGTTCGGCGTGGCCGCCCAAGCGCAACCGGCGGTCGGTCTCGTCCAGCTCGGCGGCGAACCGTTCCGCCGCAAGGGTTTCACGCACTCCGTTGAGCCATGGCACGTCCACGCCGCCGAACGCGTCACCGCGCCACAGGCCGAGTGCCTCGCCCAGCGACGCCACCGCGCGTTCGTCGTCCGCCGACCGGGCTTCCCGCACCAGCGCGCGAAACCGGTTCAGGTCGACGGCCCGCGGATCCACCTCCAGCACGTACCCGCCGGATCGCCGCACCAGCGAGGCGGCCCCACCGAGCGCCGCACGGAGCCGGGAAAGATAGCTGTACAACGTATCCTTCGCGCGGCGCGGCTGAGACTCGCCCCACGCGCGGTCGATGAGCTCGTCGGTGGACACGACGCGGTTCGCCTCGACCAGCAGCACCGCGAGCAGGCAGTGCTGACGCCCGTGTCCGAGGTCCACGGCGTGACCGTCGACGGCGACCTCGAGCGGTCCGAGCAGCCTGAATTCTCCCCCCACCACTCCGGGATAGCGGTTTCTCCCTGCCACTTCAAGGTTTCTCGCAAGGTCAGCGAAAGGTGGGCCGTCCACCGTAGTGGCAGATCCACCGAGGAGAGGAGACGAGCGTGATCCGTTTGACGAAGATGGCGCTGCTGGGGTCGGGTCTGGCGATCGCGGGCGCACTGGCCGCCGCGAGCCCGGCGAGCGCCACGACACCGGATGAGAGGTCGGTCGTCGTGGCGCAGCCGCGCTGCAGCGGGCCCAAGTGGTACGACGCGGCCGGTCCCGGCGGAGCCCACCGCGCACACGCCACGTGCAACGGCGTGTACGTGAAGGTCACGATCTACTGCGCTGACGGGAGCCAGCACACCAGCGCGTGGCGGTGGGGCTACGCCAAGGCCGAGTGCCCCTACGCCACCGCACACCGGGGGACCATGAAGGTGCAGACGAAGCGGAACCTGTAGTCACACGCAGGGATGATCCGGGTGACCGTGTCGCCGGACGACGAGGCGGCACGGCCACCCGCTCAGCGGATCAGAACCCCCGCCAGGGGTTTCCGCTTTTGACGATCAACGGCTGCTTCTGTTGGTGTTGCTCGAGAACGCCGGCCGCCGCGCGGGCGCGGCCTCTTCACTTCAGAGGCTCGCCGCGCAGTCGTTCGGTGATCCACACGGCGATCTGGGTGCGGGTGGTGAAGCCGAGTTTGGCGCGGAGGTGTTCCACGTGGCCCTCGGCAGTGCGCCGTGAGATCACGAGCCTGGTTGCTATGTCCTTGTTGGACAGTCCTTGGGCGATGAGTGTCGCCACCTCGAGCTCCCTCCGCGTGACGGGTGCTGGTGGGGTGACTGCGGAATGCCCCGTTCGTGCGGGGTCGGGCTCTTCGTTGAGCGCGTAGGCGATACCTTCGTCAAGGCTCAGCGCGGCTCCATGGCGCAAGGCAGCCTCGAGCACTCCGTTGTCCAACTGCTCATCGATGCGGGTGCGGCATTGCTCACGCCGTGCGGGAGCGTCCCCCTTCCCCCGCGGGAACTGGCCGTCGATCGCAAGCCAAGTCCGATCGGCGACAGCCAGCAGAACCGCGGCTCGCTCCGCGACACCCATCGCCACCTCGAGGCAGGCCAGCTGGTCGATGGCGAGCACGATGCACGAGAGGTCGCCGAGTGGCCGTGCCGAGCGCAGGCATTCCTGCACGGACGTGACCGCTCGTGGTAGATCATCGCGGTCCCAGTGGGCGCGGGAAGTCAAGTAGAGCGCATAGGACCGCAGCCACCGTTCACCGTGTGCTTCGCATGTGGCCCGGAGCTCCTGGCAGAGCTCCAGGCCGCGCTCGGTGTTTCCCAGGTGCAGATGCATCGAGGCGAGCTGGAGGTAGGTCAGCGTGACGAAGGAGTCAACGCGATCGGTGCTCCGGTAGTGCGTCAGAGCCTCATCCAGGAGGGCGGCGGCGCTGGTCGGATCGTCGCCGTGCAACGCGGCGAGGCCCAGTATGTGGGTGGCGTAGGTGTGCGCGGACGTGCTCCCGGTGCATCGAGCGATGGCTCGGCATTCTTTCGCCGCCTGCTCGCAGGCGGCGAAGTCACTCTGTGCCGCAGCGATCCAACCGTTGATGCACAGCGCCCTGGCCAGTTCATCGCTGGGTGCGTGGGAATGGTGCTCGAGTGCGAGATCCAACCAGCGGCGCCCCTGCGGCAGCAGGCCGGCGGCCCTCCAGTAGAACCACAACGCAGTGGCCATGCGCAGCCCGGTCGCGGACCTGTCGGGAAGGTCCAGGCAGCTGCCGAGGGCGATCTGCAGGTTGGCGTGGTCCCGCCGCAGCCGGTTCAACCAGTCCGCCTGCACAGATCCGAACCACTCCGCCGCCGCTCGCTCGCACAGCCGCAGGTAGTGATCCCGATGGCGGCGCCGCAGCAGTGCTTCCCCGCCTGTCTCGCGCAGCCGGTGTCGACCGTACTGGCGGACCGTTTCCAACTGCCGGTAACGCGCCGCGGATCCGTGTGCGGTGCGAACAACGATCGACTTGTCCACCAGTCCCGCCAGTGTCGCCAACACGTCCTGCTGGGCGGTTTCCTCTTCGCAGCAGACGTTCTCGACCGCCGACAGGTCGAAGCCGTCGGCGAACACCGACAGCCCCGCCCACAGTTTCCGCTCTTCGGGGGAGCACAGACGGTAGCTCCAGTCGAGCGTCGCGCGCAGCGTGCGCTGGCGAGGCGGCGCGGTGCGGCTCCCCCTGGTGACCAAGCGGAAGCGGTCGTCCAGTCGTGCCAGGATCTGCCCGAGAGACAGTGTCCGCAACCACGGGGTGGCCAGCTCTATGGCGAGCGGGATGCCCTCCAGACGTTGACAGATCCGGGCCACAGTGACCTGGTTCCCCGTGGTGATCGCGAAGGTCGGATCCACCGCACAGGCACGCTGTGCGAACAGGGTCATCGCGGCGCCGTGCCGATTGATTCCACCCGAGGTGGACAGTTCGTTCGGCTCCGGCGTGGCGAACGGCGACACCGGCAGGATGTGCTCGCCGTCGGCGTGCAACCGGTGCCGGCTGGTAACGAGGATGCGCAGGCCCTCAGCAGCACCGAGGATCTTGCCGGCCAGTGTCGCGCAAGCGTCAGCGAGGTGTTCGCAGTTGTCCAGGACGAGCAGGAGCTCTCTGCGCTCCAAGTAGTTCGACAGGATGTGGATCGGCGGGCGACGCGATTGACTGACTACGCCCAACGTGGCGGCCACCTTCTCGCACAGCAGGTCCGGCTCTTCCACCGAGGCCAGCTCCACCAGCCACGTCCCGTGCGAGAAGCTGCGTTTCACTTCGCGCGCTGCACGCGACGCCAACCGGCTCTTGCCCACTCCCCCGAAACCGGTCAAGGTCACGAGCCGGGCGCCGGAGAGAAGCTGCTTGATCTCCGCGACCTCACGACGACGGCCGACAAAGCTGGTCACCTCAGCCGGAAGATTGCCCATGTGCTGATCTCGACCACCCCCGTGCATAACGCCTTCACCTTCCCGTCGTCCGGCGGACTGCGCTGCGATCCGGTGTACGTCTGGCGAAGCCAGTTTCCCATGCAACGCGCCGTCCACAGTAGACTCAACTGAGGCAGCGAATTCGCGGTCGGTTGGGCTGGTTCATTGACCAGCGAGGACATCCTGTGGCCTCGGCGTGCCTTCAGATGCCGCGCCGGGGCGTGGACTGATTCCCATCTCGTTCGTCGCGCACGGAGCTGGGTCTGGACTCGGGCGTGCGGGTCACCGTTGCGGCTTCACTCGTCGCTGTCTTGTTCATGACCACCGTTGCGTCGCTCGGCGTGCTCGCCATCATCGCGGAGATCAATGCGGAGCTGCTCCGCGGGGTGTCCACGAGCTACGATCCACGTCGCTGGTTCGGCAGGGCGCGGTTGAACGGCACCGCCATCCCCTGCCCGGTAAACTGAAGTCGTTGGTCCTGATGCGGTCACGCAAGGCGTGGGCCCAGACCCTGCTACGTCCAGGAGCGAGTGCGAGCAGTCGACGTAGTGGAGGAACCCCGTGCCGACCACAGCCAGTCGACCACTGCCCGGCGCGGCGAACACCGGGTGAGTGAGTCAGAAGGCCTCGAAAAATCGGTGAACCGAGCGCGGGCGGCAGTGATGGCTGCCCTCCGCGATCACGAGAACAATCTTGATGCGGTGGCGCGAGTGATCCGCGCCTGTGTGGACGTGCTGCCGGTGGACGGCGCCTCCATCTCGGTCATGACCGGAACGCAGGAGCGGGAGATGCTGTTCGCCAGCGATGACGTCGCCGCACAGATCGAGGCCTTGCAGTTCAGCCTTGGCGAGGGCCCCTGCTTCGAGGCGTTCACCACCCGCAGGCCGGTGCTGGTGCCCGATCTGCCACAGGCGTCGGCATCGGCGTGGCCGGTGTTCGCCACCGCGATCGAGGAGCTGCCGGTCGGTGCGATCTTCGCGTTCCCGCTGCAGACCGGTGCGATCACCATCGGTGCGATCGATCTCTACCGCACCCGGCCGGGTTGGCTGTCAGGTGACGAGCTGACGGCCGCGCTGGAAGTCGTCGACCTCGCGACAGTGGTGCTGCTCGGTCTGCAGTTGGGCGATGTCGCCGGTGACGGGTGGTGGGGTGCGCTGTCATCGAACCGGGAACAGGTGCACCAGGCAACCGGCATGCTCATCGCCGCGATGGGTGTCTCGGCGGAGGAGGGCCTGGCCCGGCTGCGGGGCTACGCCTTCGTCATGGGCCGGTCCGTCGACGAGGTCGCTCATGACGTCGTGACCCGCCAGCTCTCCCCGTTCGAGCTCGACCGATGATCACGCGCCCCCTGGCAGGACGATCATCGATCCACACCCACCCGCAGGGGCATGGGTGGGGCACCAGAAGCATCGATGGCGGGCCTGCTGCGAGCAGCACTACCGTTGCGTGAACAAGACAGGAGCTGGCAGATGACTGGCACGGCACCCTCGAGCGCGCAGCGGGAGTCTCGGCTGCTGCAGGCGTTCGTCCAGATGGCTGACACCCTCGTCGACGACTACGACGTGGTCGATGTGTTGCAACAGCTGGTCGAGCATTGCACGGAGCTCCTGGACGCGACGGCGGCCGGACTGATGCTGTCCGATCAGCACGGCGGGTTGCGCGTGATGGCCTACTCGACCGAGCAGACCCAGCTGCTGGAGTTGTTCCAGCTCCAAGCCAACGAGGGGCCGTGCCTGGACTGCGTCCGCACCGGCGAACCGGTGTTGGTGGCCGATCTGTCCACTGAGACTCATCGCTGGCCGAGGTTTGCACCGCTGGCCGCAGCGGAAGGCTTCGTCTCCGTGCACGCCGTGCCGATGCGGTTGCGCCGCGACACCATCGGCGCGCTGAACCTGTTCGGTCGTGAAACCGGCCTGCTCGACGACCAGGATCTGCAAGTCGTGCGGGCGTTGGCGGATACCGCGACCATCGGGATCCTGCAGGAACGCGCGCTCCACCGCAGTGAGGTCCTCACCGAGCAACTGCAGACCGCGCTGAACAGCCGAATCGTCATCGAACAGGCGAAGGGTGTTCTCGCGTTCGCCGGGAACATCGAGATGAACCAGGCATTTCAGGCTCTGCGCACCTACGGTCGCAACCACAGCAGCCGCCTGGTGGACATCGCCCGGCAGCTCGTCAACGGGGAACTCCCGCCTGACGAGATCCTGACCCGTCAATCGAACAACGCCTCAGAAGTCTAGGTAAAGCCGTCACTTTGGCATCATCAGGGGCTGATGGCCGGTGTTGGGGCGACAGCCTCGAGGAGCTGGCGGACTTCCTCGATGGTGCTGCAGGCCAACGCGTCCGCTGCGAGGGCGGCGCAGCGGGTGCGCGCGAGGCTCCGCACGCGGGCGCGAACCTCGTCGGCCGCGGACGGCGCGACGGAGAGGATGTCGCAGTCCAGTCCCACGAGAAGCGGAATGACATCTCGGTGGGTGGCGGCGTCCCCGCACACGGAGACCTGCAGGCCGTGGTCGTGGGCGGTGGTGACGACCGCCGCGATGGCGCGCAGGACGTCGGGGTGGGCGGTCATGGCGGGGGCAGCAGCCGGGTCGCGGCGGTCGAGGCCGAGGATCTGACACGTCAGGTCGTTGCTGCCGATGGAGATGAACCCGGCCTCGGCCGCGATCTGGTCGATGTTCGCGACCGCTTCCGGGAGTTCGACCATGGCGCCGAGTGGTGGTGACGTCACACCGATCTCGGCCGCGGCCTTGTCCAGCAGTTCCCGGCAGGCGCGCAGTTCCGCGGCATCGGCGACCATGGGGATCATGACGCGGAGGTCGGTGGCCGCTCCGGCGGTCAGGATCGCGCGGAACTGGTCGGTGAACGCCTCGGGGGCGGCCAGCATGAGGGGCAGGCCGCGCCCCAGCTGTTGGCCCTCGTGGCGGAGGAACGGCGGCAGTTTGTCGTCGGCGTAGTCCAGGGTGCGCACGGTGACCGGTCGGCCGGCCAGTTGCCTGAAGACGGGGACCAGGGCGGCGGTGTGCTGGCCGAAGCTGGGCCAGGTCGCGGCGTCGAGGAACGGCAGCTCGGTGCGGAGCAGTCCGACTCCGTCGCAGCGGGCGTCGACAGCGGCTCGCGCGTCGGCCGGGGTGGCGATGTTGGCGCGCAGCACGACGGTGTGCCCGTCGCTCGTCTGCGAGGCCAGGTCGCGCTGGGTGCGCAGCTCAACCCGACGCGCGCGCAGCTGATCCATTGTGGACAACGCGGTGCGCCGTTCGCCCTCTTCCGGGTGAAGGACGACCTGGCGGTGGTCGACGAGCACCTCCACCCCGTCCGCGACGTCGAGTGCGGCCCGGTCCACGCCGAGCAGCAGCGGGATGCCGAGCGAGCGGGCCACGATGGCCGCGTGGGAGTTGGGGCCGCCGGTGACGGAGACCGCGGCGACCACTGGTGCGTGCGGTTCCAGCAGGTCCGCTGCCCCGATCTCGTGGGCGAACAGGACCAGCGGACCCTCATGATCCGTGTCGGTGTCGCCGTGCAGCCAGGCCAGAGCGCGGCGACCGATCTGCCGGACGTCGGTCGCGCGTTCGGCGAGCGTGGCGTCGTCCAGGTGGGACAGTGCCGTGGCGTAGACGTGCACGGCCTGCGAGATGGCCACGGTCACCGGACTCCCCTGCTCCGCGTGCCGCACCGCGGTGGCGCGCAGGTCCGGATCGGCGGCGATGTAGCCGGCCACCTCCATGATGTCGGCTTGTTCGGGTTGTCCTTGTGAGCGCAGGGACTCCGCGAGGTCCAGCATTCGCCGGTGGACGGCGTCGAAGGCGTCGATGATGTGCTGGACCGGGTCGCCGCCGCAGCGCCGGGGCAAGGTCGTCGGGTGAACGCGGTCGGTGCGGTAGGCCGATCCCAGCGCGATGCCGGTGGAGGCAGGCCGCCCCGGGAACGTCACCCGGCTCACGGGGCGACCACGTCGGCGAGCGCGCGGAAGATCAACGCGGTGGACGTCGCGCCGGCGTCCTGGTGGCCGACGCTGCGGGGACCGAGGTAGGACGCCCGCCCCTTGCGCGCCTGCAACGGGGTGGTGGCACGCATTCCGTCCTCGGCTGCGGACGCGGCGCTGCCGGCGGCGGACGCGAGGTCCGCGCCCTGGGACAGCTGCCGGTCGAACGCGGCGAGCGCGGGCGCGTAGGCGTCCACGATCGTCTTGTCGCCCGGCACGGCCGCCCCGAGCCGCTGGATCGCGGCCAGTCCTTCGGTCAGCGCGGTGAGCAGCTGCTTCGGTTCGGCCGACGGCTCGGGCAGCGCGTTGCCGATCGCGCGGAACGCGCTGCCGTACAACGGGCCGGTGGCGCCGCCGACGCTGGAGATCAAGGTGTTGCCGGTGGTGAGGAAGACCTCGCCGACCGTCTTCGCGTCGAGCTCTGCCAGCTTGGCGAGCACGGCGGTGAACCCGCGCCGCATGTTGACGCCGTGATCGGCGTCGCCGATCGCCG
>NZ_VOBR01000010.1:0-117519 GCF_007845675.1 Lentzea tibetensis
ACGATCGACGGGATGTCCGCGTACGCCTCGGTCGTCACCTCACCCGCGACGTGGACCTGGCCCGTCGTCACCAGCGTCTCGACCGCCACCCGCGAACGCGGATCCTTCGCCAGCAACGCGTCCAGGATCGAGTCGCTGATCGCGTCACAGATCTTGTCAGGGTGTCCCTCAGTCACCGACTCACTGGTGAACAGCCTGCTGCTGTGCTGGCTCACGGACACTCCTCCGGTTCAGAAATGATGCGACAAGTTTACGGACGCTCACTCGCAAGTGTGTCCAGGAACGGTCAGTAGTGTGTCCAGGGACGGTCATTTCAGGGTAACGGCGTCCCACACTGCGGCCGCCAGTTGCGCCTTCGAGCCGTGTGGGATAGGCGTCTCGTGACCGTCGGCGGTCAGCAGCCAGCCCGCGTTGTCCTCGACCTCGAACGCCTTGCCGTCGCCGACGGCGTTCACCACGAGCAGGTCGCAGCCCTTGCGCTTGAGCTTGGCGCGCCCGTAGCTGAGCACGTCGTTCTCCGCGTCGCCGGTCTCGGCCGCGAAACCCACGATGAACTGGCCTTCTCGCCGCGCGGCGACGAGCTCGGCCAGCACGTCCGGGTTCTTCGTCAGCGCGACGGGCTCCGGGTCGGCGTCGGACTTCTTGATCTTGTGGGTGACCAGCGACACCGGGCGGAAGTCCGCGACGGCCGCGGCCATCACGATGACGTCCGCCTCGGCGGCGGCCGCGTGCATCGCGTCGCGCAGCTCGAGAGCCGAGCCGACACGCTGCACATTTACCCCTGCGGGGTTAGCGAGGTCGGCGACGTGGGCAGCGACCAACGTCACAGTCGCACCGCGCTGAGCGGCCACGCGGGCCAGCGCGTAGCCCTGCTTGCCGGACGAGCGGTTCCCGATGAAGCGGACCGGGTCGAGCGGCTCGCGCGTCCCGCCCGCGGAGATGACGACCCGCACGCCCTCCATCGACCGCGGCAGCGCGTCCGGGCGGGCCAGCAGCAGCTTGGCGACGTCGAAGATCTCGGCGGGCTCGGGCAGGCGGCCCTTGCCGGTGTCCTTGCCGGTCAGGCGGCCCGAAGCGGGTTCCATGACGATCACACCGCGGGACCGCAGCAGGGCCACGTTGTGCTGGGTGGCCGGGTGCTCCCACATCTCGGTGTGCATCGCGGGCACCAGCAGCACCGGGCAGTGCGCGGTGAGCAGCGTGTTCGTCAGCAGGTCGTCGGCGAGGCCGTGCGCGGCCTTCGCGATGAGGTTCGCGGTCGCCGGGGCCACCACGACCAGGTCCGCGTTCTGCCCGAGCTTGACGTGCGGCACCTCGTGCACCGCGTCGAACGGGTCGGCGGAGACGGGTTCGCCGGACAAGGCCTCGAACGTGGCGGCGCCGACGAACTTCAGTGCGCCCTCGGTCGGCACCACGCGGACGGAATGACCGGACTCGGTCAGCCGTCGCAGCAGCTCACAGGCCTTGTACGCGGCGATGCCCCCGCCCACCCCGAGAATGACTCGGGGGCGTACGGGGGCATCGACGGAAGACGAAATGCTCATGCACCGCAGCTTTCCGCCTCAGACAAGCCAACGCCCGCTAGGGGTCCGGGGGCTTGCCCCCGGCGCGGGGTGTGGGGGCTCGGCCCCCACAAAACACGGGTCCACGACCTGGTCCGCGCTTTCCGCGGACAGACCGCTGCCCGAGTGGACCCCTCGCTCACTCGCCCTCGGTGTGCTCGAGGAGACCGGCGTGGATCTCTCGGAGCGCGATGGAGAGCGGCTTCTCACGGGGGCCCGGCTCAACGAGCGGGCCGACGTACTCGAGCAGGCCCTCGCCGAGCTGCGCGTAGTAGTCGTTGATCTGGCGGGCACGCTTCGCTGCGTAGATCACCAACGCGTACTTCGAGCTCACCTGCTCAAGCAGGTCGTCGATCGGCGGGTTGGTGATGCCCTCCGGGGAACCGGTCAGGTGACCGAGCTCGGTGTGGGTGATCACTCGTCAAACTCCTGAGATTGTGGTCCGACCATCAAGGATAGCAAGTGCGCGGCCGCCGCTCGCACGTCGCCGTTCACAACGACCTCGTCGAACTCCTTCTCGGCCGCCAGTTCTTCCCTGGCGATCTCCAGCCTGCGCTCGACGACGGCTGGATCCTCGGTGCCGCGACCGGTCAACCTGACGACCAGGTCGTCCCACGACGGCGGGGCCAGCATGACGAGCTGGGCCTCCGGCATCGCGATCCGGACCTGCCTGGCGCCCTGGAGCTCGATCTCGAGCAGTGCGGGCTTGCCGGCCGCGAGGGCCTGGAGAACCGGGGTGCGCGGGGTGCCGTAGCAGTTGCCCGCGAACTCGGCGTGCTCCAGGAACTCGCCGTCCGCGATCATGCGCTGGAACTTCTCCGGTGCGACGAAGTGGTAGTGCACCCCGTCGACCTCTCCCGGCCGAGGCTTTCGCGTCGTGGCCGAGACACTGAAGTAGATCTCCGGCTGCTGCCTGCGCAGTTCCGCCAGGACGCTGGACTTGCCAACACCTGACGGCCCGGACAAGACGGTGAGGCGGGGCCGGACGCGAAAAGCGCCCGTCCCCGCCTCGGTGTCATTCACTCTCCGCTGAACTCGGAGAGCAGGGCCTTGCGCTGGCGGTCGCCCAGGCCACGCAGACGACGGCTCGGAGCGATCTCGAGGCGCTCCATGATCTGCTGCGCGCGAACCTTGCCGACGCCCGGAAGGGCCTCGAGCAGCGCGGACACCTTCATCTTGCCCAGGACCTCGTCGCTCTCGGCGGCCTTGAGCACGTCCGTAAGGGTCGTGCCGCCGCGCTTGAGGCGCTCCTTGAGCTCAGCCCGAGCGCGACGAGCGGCAGCAGCCTTCTCCAGCGCTGCGGCCCGCTGCTCCTCGGTAAGCTGGGGAAGGGCCACGATTTCCTCCGTGGTGTGGATTCTTTTCGGATCGGTGCCGCGACGGTACCGACCGCAATTGCCTGGGTACAACGCGACCCAGTCAAGTAAATCTTCCAGCGGCCGTTCGTAGCGGCGGGTGGTAGTAGTACCAGCACCCTCCGACAGCCTGATCACCGCCACCGGTGACGCAACGCCCACAACCTGCGTGGTATGCGCCCGATGACCAGCGGGGCTACCGGTGGCAGGGACCCTACCAACACAAGTTTCCCCAGGTGAGCGCGCCACACCCTTAAATTTGCGGTGCAGGGCGCGGCGCGCTCCTCCTCAGAGGCTGTTCTGGACCCGTTCCACGGCGCTGACCAGCGACGATACGTCCGGTCCATGCTTGAGCACATCCCTGGACGATGTGGGCAGAACGTGTCGAAGTTCCTCACCGAACAAGGTCTTTAGATCCGCCGCGGTGGCTCCCTGGGCCCCGAAACCGGGCGCGAGGACGGGCCCGTTGAGCTTCGTCAGGTCGACACCGGTTTCCCCGATCGTGGCGCCGACGACCAGTCCGACATCACCCACGGGGGAAATGCCGGAATTCCTGTCGGCGGCGAAATCCACGATCGACTGAGCCACAGTTCGCCCGTCCGGCCCAACGGTCCGCTGGACCGAAGCGCCCTCCGGGTTGGACGTCAGCGCGAGCACGAACACGCCCCGCCCGCTCGCCCGCGCCGCGTCCAGCGCGGGGTCGAGCGAGCCGAAACCGAGGTACGGCGACAGCGTCACCGCGTCCCCGGCGAGCGGCGAGCCGTCGGTGCAGTACGCCGCCGCGTACGCGGCCATGGTGGAGCCGATGTCGCCGCGCTTGGCGTCCACCAGCACGAGCGTCCCGGAGTCGCGCAGCTCGGCGATGACCCGCTCCAGCACGGCCACGCCACGCGAGCCCCGTGCCTCGAAGAACGCCGACTGGGGTTTCACCACGGACACCCGGCCGCCGAACGCCTCGACGCACGTCAGCGCGAAGCGTTCGAGCCCCGCGGCGTCCTGCGGCAGGCCCCAGGCGTCCAGCAGGCCCGGATGCGGGTCGATGCCGACGCAGAGCGGCCCGTGCGCGTTGACGGCCTTCGTGAGCCGTTCCCCGAACGTCACTTGTCCCCCCGCAGAGCGGCCTGGAGCGCCTGGAGCGGCTGCACGCCGATGTCGCCGCGGATCAGTGCCTCGATGCCGTGCACGGCCGCCGCCGCGCCCTGGATCGTGGTGACGCACGGGATGTCCTTGGCGACCGCGGCGGTGCGGATCTCGTAGCCGTCGATGCGCGGGCCGCTGTTGCCGTACGGCGTGTTGAAGATCATGTCGACCTCGCCGCCGAGGATCATGTCGACGACGTTCTTCTCGCCCTCGAAGTGCTTGCGCACCACGGTGCACGGGACCCCGTTGCGGCGCAGCACCTCCGCGGTGCCGGACGTCGCCAGCACCTCGAAGCCGAGGTCGGCGAGCCGCTTCACCGGGAAGATCATCGCGCGCTTGTCGCGGTTCGCGAAGGACACGAACACGCGGCCGGACGTCGGCAGCGAGCCGTAGGACGCGGTCTGCGACTTGGCGAACGCCTTGCCGAACGACGAGTCGATGCCCATGACCTCGCCGGTGGACTTCATCTCCGGCCCGAGCAGCGAGTCGACGCCGTGGCCCTCCGGGGTGCGGAAGCGGTGGAACTGCATCACGGCCTCCTTCACCGCCACCGGGGCGTGCTCGGGCAGCTGCGCGCCGTCGCCCTTGGCGGGCAGCAGGCCCTCGACCCGCAGCTCGGCGATCGTCGCGCCCAGCATCACGCGGGACGCGGCCTTCGCCATCGACACCGCGGTCGCCTTGGACACGAACGGCACCGTGCGCGAGGCACGCGGGTTCGCCTCCAGGACGTACAGCACGTCGTCCTTGAGCGCGTACTGGACGTTCAGCAGGCCCTTCACGCCGATGCCCTTGGCGATGGCCTCGGTGGAGCGCCGGACGTTCTCGATGTCCGACGCGCCCAGGGTGATCGGCGGCAGCGCGCACGACGAGTCGCCGGAGTGCACGCCGGCCTCCTCGATGTGCTCCATGACGCCGCCGATGAAGACCTCGGTGCCGTCGCACAGGGCATCGACGTCGATCTCGATGGCGTCGTCGAGGAACCGGTCGACCAGCACCGGGTGCTCGGGCGTCACCTCGGTCGCGCGGGCGATGTAGCCCGACAGCGACTCCTCGTCGTAGACGATCTCCATGCCGCGCCCGCCGAGCACGTACGACGGCCGCACGAGCACCGGGTAGCCGATCTCGTCGGCGATCTCCTTGGCCTCCTCGAACGAGGTGGCCGTGCCGAAGCGAGGCGCGGGCAGCCCGGCCTCGGTGAGGACCTTGCCGAACTGGCCGCGGTCCTCGGCCAGGTGGATGGCCTCGGGCGTCGTGCCGACGACGGGCACCCCCGCGTTGGAGAGGCGCTGCGCGAGGCCGAGCGGCGTCTGGCCGCCGAGCTGCACGATCACGCCGGCGACGGTGCCGGACGCCTGCTCGGAGTGCACGACCTCCAGCACGTCCTCGAACGTCAGCGGCTCGAAGTACAGGCGGTCCGAGGTGTCGTAGTCGGTCGACACGGTCTCCGGGTTGCAGTTGACCATCACGGTCTCGTACCCGGCCTCGCGCAGCGCCATCGCGGCGTGCACGCACGAGTAGTCGAACTCGATGCCCTGCCCGATCCTGTTCGGACCCGAGCCGAGGATGATCACCTTCGGTCGTTCGCGCTGCTCGGCGACCTCGGACTCCGCGTCGGGGTCGAGCTCGTAGGCCGAGTAGTGGTACGGCGTCCTGGAGTCGAACTCGGCGGCGCAGGTGTCGACCGTCTTGTAGACGGGGCGGACCTTGAGCCGGTGCCGCAGCACCCGCACGCCGTCCTCGCCTGCCAGCTCCGGGCGCATCACGGCGATCTGCCGGTCGCTCAACCCGGCGCGCTTCGCCTTGCGCAGCAACTGTTCCCCGAGCACCGGAGCATCGATCAGCTCGGCGCGCAGCGTGCCGAGCCAGGCGATCTGCTCGATGAACCACGGGTCGATGCCGGACGCCTCGTAGACCTGCTCGATCGTCGCGCCGAGCCGCAGCGCGCGCTCCACCGTGTAGAGGCGGCCGTCGTGACCCGTCTTCAGCGCGTCCAGAGTGGACTCGAGGGTCGTGTCCTCCGGGTCCGGCTGCGTCCAGAAGCCGACGGACTTGGTCTCCATCGACCGCAGCGCCTTGCCGAGCGCCTCGACGAAGTTGCGGCCGATCGACATGGCCTCGCCGACGGACTTCATGGTCGTCGTCAGCCTGGGGTCCGCGCCGGGGAACTTCTCGAACGCGAACCGCGGCACCTTCACGACCACGTAGTCGAGCGTGGGCTCGAACGACGCGGGCGTCTCCTTGGTGATGTCGTTGGTGATCTCGTCGAGCGTGTAGCCGATGGCGAGCTTCGCGGCGATCTTGGCGATCGGGAAGCCGGTCGCCTTCGACGCCAGCGCACTGGAACGGGACACGCGCGGGTTCATCTCGATGACGACCATGCGCCCGTTGTCCGGGTGGATCGCGAACTGGATGTTGCAGCCGCCGGTGTCGACGCCGACCTCGCGGATGACCTGGATGCCGACGTCGCGCATGTGCTGGTACTCGCGGTCGGTCAGCGTCATCGCGGGCGCGACCGTGACCGAGTCGCCGGTGTGCACGCCCATCGGGTCGATGTTCTCGATGGAGCAGATGACGACCACGTTGTCGTTGCGGTCGCGCATGAGCTCGAGCTCGTACTCCTTCCAGCCGAGCACGCTCTCCTCGATCAGCACCTCGGTGACCGGCGACTCGGCGAGGCCGGTCGCGGCGAGCCGCTCCAGCTCCTCGTCGGTGTGCGCCATGCCGGAACCGAGGCCGCCCATGGTGAACGACGGCCGGATGACGACCGGGAGACCGAGGTCCTTGACCGTCTCGCGGACCTCCTCCATGGACTTGCAGACCGCGCTGCGCGGGACCTCGGCGCCGATCTTGCGCACCAGGTCCTTGAAGATCTGCCGGTCCTCGCCGCGCTGGATGGCGTCGATGTCCGCGCCGATCAGCTCGACGTTGTACTTCTCCAGCACGCCGCGCTCGTGCAGCGCGATCGCGGTGTTGAGCGCGGTCTGCCCGCCCAGCGTGGCCAGGATGGCGTCGGGCAGCTCGGCCGCGATCACCTTCTCCACGAACTCGGCCGTGATCGGCTCGATGTAGGTGGCGTCGGCGAACTCGGGGTCGGTCATGATCGTCGCCGGGTTGGAGTTGACCAGGCTGACGCGCAGGCCCTCCTCCCGCAGCACCCGGCACGCCTGGGTGCCGGAGTAGTCGAACTCGCAGGCCTGGCCGATGACGATCGGGCCGGAACCGATGACGAGCACGTGTTTGAGGTCGGTGCGCTTAGGCATGTCAGTTGCCCCCGTTCATCAGGGTCACGAACTCGTCGAACAGGGGTGCCGCGTCGTGCGGGCCAGCGGCGGCCTCGGGGTGGTACTGCACGGAGAACGCCGGGGTGTCGAGCAGCCGCACGCCCTCGACGGTGCCGTCGTTCGGGCAGTAGTGGGACAGCTGCACGCGGCCGAAGTCGGAGCCGAACTCCTCGCCCGGCTCGCCCTCGATGGCGAACCCGTGGTTCTGCGCGGTGATCGCGACCTTGCCGGTGGCGACGTCGATCACCGGGATGTTGATGCCGCGGTGGCCGTAGCGCATCTTGTACGTCCCCCGGCCGACCGCGCGGCCGAGGATCTGGTTGCCGAAGCAGATGCCGAACAGCGGCAGCTTGCGCTGCAGCACCTCCTTCGTCAGCCCGATCGCGTGGTCCTGCGTGGCCGGGTCGCCCGGACCGTTGCTGAGGAACACGCCGTTCGGGCTGATCTTCAGGATGTCGTCGATCGTGCTGGTGAGCGGCAGGACGTGCACCTCGATGCCGCGCGCCGCCATCATCCGCGGGGTGTTCGACTTGATGCCCAGGTCGAGCGCCGCGACGGTGAACTTCTTCTCGCCGATGGCTTCCACGACGTAGGGCTGGTCGGTCGTGACGTCGCCCGCGAGGTTCGCGCCCAGCATCTCCGCGCTCGTGCGGACCTGCTCCAGCATCGTCTCGTCGTCGCTGAGCTCGGCACCGGAGAAGACTCCGGCGCGCATCGCGCCCTGCTCGCGGATGTGCCGCGTGAGGGTGCGGGTGTCGATGCCCGCGATGCCGACGATCCCCTGCCGGACGAGCTCGTCGTCGAGGCTCCTGGTGGAGCGCCAGTTCGACGGCACCCGCGCGGGGTCGCGCACGACGTAGCCCGCGACCCAGATGCGCGACGACTCGTCGTCCTCGTCGTTCCACCCGGTGTTGCCGATCTGCGGCGCCGTCTGCACCACGATCTGGCGGTGGTAGGACGGGTCGGTCAGCGTCTCCTGGTAGCCGGTCATGGCCGTGGAGAACACGACCTCGCCCAGCGAGCGCCCCTCGGCGCCGAACTTCTCGCCGCGGAACACGCGACCGTCTTCCAGAACCAAAGCCGCGTTGGTCACGCCTTACCTCCGGCCGAATTTTCCTCTTGGCTGAGGGCAACTACCCACTGCTCGTAAACGCTCTTGTCGTCACCGCGGAAACCGGTGTCGAACAGGCGGTCCTCGAGTTCCCACTGGAAGACCAGCAGGCCATCGCCGAACATCACCTTGCCCGCGAGTCCCTTGTCCGTGCGGACGTCCTTGATCGCCGTTTTGGGGATGAACAGGTCCTCGGCGCCGATGCGCTCGATGGACAGTCCTTCCGGGACCAGGCGCAGCGTCGCCTCGGCGCGGTGGCCGATGTCGCCGGCCTGGATGCGGTCCTGCCAGTTGCCCGCGTTCGTCGTGCCGACGTACACACCGGTCGTGCTCGGGATCAGGTCGTCGCCGAGCGTCGCGGGCTTCTTCGGGAACTCGGGCAGCGTCGCCGCCTGCTGCCTGGCGCGTCGTTGCCAGCCGTGCCACATGCCGTAGACGCACAGCGCGAAGAAGGCGAACACCGCCAAAGCGAGCAATACCCTGGTCATGCGTCAATCCTTCCCCGCGAGGCGGTGACGCGGCCACGCAAGATGGTCGCCGTCACCACGCCGGGCAGTTCCATGCCCTCGAACGGGGTGTTGCCCGCCACGCTCGCCAGCTCGGCGCCGCGCACGACCCACTTGGCTCCGGGGTCGATCAGCGTGAGGTTGGCGGGTTCGCCCACTTCGACGGGACGGCCGTGGTCGGTCAGTCCGGCGATCTCGGCGGGCTTCTCGCTCATGACCCTGGCGACACCGCGCCAGTCCAGCAGGCCCGTCTCGACCATGGTCTTGACGACGACGCTGAGTGCGGTCTGCAGGCCGAGCATGCCCGGCCGTGCGGCGGACCACTCGCAGTCCTTGTCCTGCACGGCGTGCGGGGCGTGGTCCGTGGCGACGCAGTCGATCGTGCCGTCGGCGAGCGCCCGGCGGAGCGCGTCGACGTCGGTCTGCGTGCGCAGCGGCGGGTTGACCTTGTTGATCGGGTCGTAGGTCTCCAGCCGCTCATCGGTGAGCAGCAGGTGGTGGGGGGTGACCTCGGCGGAGATCCCCGGCCTGCCGGCCTGAGGCACATTTGCAGCGCCGCGCGCCTTCGCCCACTTCAGGATCTCCGCCGTGCCGGCGGTGCTGACGTGGCAGACGTGCAGACGCGCGCCGACCTGCTGCGCGAGGATGCAGTCACGGGCGACGATCGACTCCTCCGCCGCCGCGGGCCAGCCCTGCAGGCCGAGCCGTGCGGCGTTCTCGCCCTCGTGCGCCTGCGCGCCGACGGTGAGCCGCGGCTCCTCCGCGTGCTGCGCGATGACCGCGCCCAGCGACTTGCTGTACTCCAGCGCCCTGCGCATGATCAGCGGGTCGTGCACGCAGTGGCCGTCGTCCGAGAAGACGCGGACGTTCGCGCTGGACTTGGCCATCGTGCCCAGTTCGGCGAGCATCTCGCCCTTCAGGCCGACCGTGACCGCGCCGACCGGGTGGACGTCGACCAGGCCGACCTCCCTGCCGCGGCGGGCGACGTGCTCGACGATCACCGCGTTGTCCGCGACCGGGTCCGTGTTGGCCATGGCGAAGACGGCCGTGTACCCGCCCAGCGCTGCCGCTTTGCTACCGGTCGCGATCGTCTCGGTGTCCTCGCGGCCCGGTTCGCGCAGGTGGGTGTGGAGATCGACGAAACCGGGCAGCAGGATGCCGCCTTCGATGACGTCCCCGTCGTGTTCTCCGTCGTGTTCGAGGTCGTTCCCGATTTCTGCGATCACGCCGTCGCGGATCAGCACGTCTACCGGGTCACCCTCGCCGTAGGGCCTGACTCCCTTGAGCAGCAAAGGGTTTACTCCGTTTCTTCTTCGTGCGCGAGCAAGTGGTACAGGACCGCCATGCGCACGTGGACGCCGTTGCGGACCTGGTCGGTGATGGCGGCCCGCGGGCTGTCCGCGACGACGGACGCGATCTCCATGCCGCGCAGCATCGGGCCGGGGTGCAGCACGACCGCGTGCTCCGGGAGCAGCTTGAGGCGGTTCTCGTTGAGGCCGTAGGCGATCGAGTACTCGCGGGCGCTCGGGAAGAAGCCGCCGTGCATGCGCTCGGCCTGGACGCGCAGCAGCATCACCGCGTCCTGGCTCGGCAGCTCCGCGTCGATCTCGTGCGACACGGTGACCGGCCAGTTCTCCACGCCGGTCGGCAGCAGCGTCGGCGGGGCGACGAGCGTGACGTCCGCGCCCAGTGCGGTGAGCAGGTGGACGTTGCTCCGCGCGACCCGGCTGTGCAGGACGTCGCCGACGATCGCGATGCGGCGATCCTTGAGCGAGCCGAGGCGTTCGCGCAGCGTGGCGGCGTCGAGCAGCGCCTGGGTGGGGTGCTCGTGCATGCCATCGCCCGCGTTCACGACGGACGTGTTCGTGTGCTTGAGCCAGCCCGCGAGGTTGTGGGCGGCGCCGGACGCCGGGTGGCGGACGATGATGCAGTCCGCGCCCGCGCTCTGCAGGGTCAGCGCCGTGTCGCGGAGGCTCTCGCCCTTGCTGACGCTGGAGCCGCTGCTGCTGACGTTGATCACGTCGGCGCTCATCCACTTGCCCGCGATCTCGAAGCTGACGCGGGTGCGGGTGGAGTTCTCGTAGAACATCGTGATGACGGTGCGGCCGCGCAGCGTGGGGAGCTTGCGGACCTCGCGGCCCAGCAGCGCCTGCTTGAGGCGGTCGGCCGTGTCGAGGATCGCCGTGGCGGCGTCCGGGCTGATGCCTTCGGTGGAGAGCAGGTGTTTCACCTGATCAGCACTCCGTCGCGGTCGTCGAACTCCTCGAGCAGCACGACGATGTCCTCGCTCTTCGCGGTGGGCACGTTCTTGCCCACGTAGTCCGCGCGGATCGGCAGCTCGCGGTGGCCCCGGTCGACCAGCACGGCGAGCTGCACCGCGCGCGGACGGCCGTGGTCGCGCAGCGCGTCGAGCGCGGAGCGGATCGTGCGGCCGGAGAAGAGGACGTCGTCGACGAGGATGACGAGCTTGTCGTCGATGCCGCCGTCGGGGAGCGCGGTCGTCTCCAGCGGGCGGGTCGGCCCGCGGCGGAGATCGTCGCGGTAGAGGGTGACGTCGAGGGTGCCGGTCTGGACGGCGTTCCCGGCGAACTCGGCGATCTTGGCGGCGAGCCGCCGTGCGAGTGGTGCACCCCTGCTGGGGATACCCATCAAGACGACGTCGGGTGCGCTCGGTGCATCGAGAGCGGTCTTCTCGATGATCTGATGGGCCATTCGGGCGACGGTGCGCGCGACATCACCGGCCGACAAGATCTCGCGATCTCCAGCCGGATCCGTCGCACCACGTTGACGTGGCGCCACGGCTGGACCTCCTTCCCCGCCTCACTGGACGGGTCCTTAAAGGACGTCGGACACCCGGTTGCGACCGGGCTGACCTGCACCGTATCAGGTACGCACTGTCAACCTTCCGGGTGGTCTGACGTTGTCCGCTCGCCTGTCTCAGCGAGATCAGCTTGACCTTATGACCACGGAGAGCAATCATTACTCTGCGTATCGATCTAAGCCTCCCCGCAGCCGCCCGTACTGCTGACGGGGCGAATGAACGGAGAACCGCCACATGGGCGACTACGCCAAGGCGCTGGGGGCAAAGCTCCGCGCTATCCGCCAGCAGCAGGGCCTGTCCCTGCACGGCGTCGAGCAGAAGTCCGGCGGTCGCTGGAAGGCCGTGGTCGTCGGCTCGTACGAGCGCGGCGATCGTGCGGTGACCGTGCAGAAGCTGGCCGAGCTGGCCGACTTCTACGGGGTTCCCGTGGCCGAGCTTCTTCCCGAGGGCCGCGTCCCGTCCGGCGCCGAGCCGGCAACGAAGATCGTGATAAACCTCGAGCGGCTGCAGCAGCTGCCGGTCGAGAAGGTGGGCCCGCTGGCCCGCTACGCCGCGACCATCCAGTCCCAGCGCGGCGACTACAACGGCAAGGTCCTCTCCATCCGCACCGAGGACCTGCGTTCACTCGCCATCATCTACGACATGACGCCTGGTGAGCTGACCGAACAGCTCATCGACTGGGGCGTCCTTCCCCCCGAGGCCCGCCCGGCCAAGGAGGACTGATTTCGGAGGTTTGTGTCCCCTTGATGCGCTGTCCCTGACGGAGCGCGTCAAGGGGGCACAAGCTCGTCGCGAACGCGGAGCGGGGGTCCCCGCCGGGGGAACCCCTGATTCCATTGTCCCGCGTGACACCGACAATTCTTGCGGCTCAACGGCGCGAACGGGCCGTTCACAACGCGAAAGGGGCTGCCCGCGCCGCGGGCAGCCCCTTTGTCGCAGGTCCTACAGCACGGCGCGGATCTGGTCCGCGATGACCGCGATGCGGCCGAGCACGCCGTTGACGAAGCGCGGCGAGTCGTCGGTCGACAGGCCCTTGGCCAGCTCGACCGCCTCGTCGATCGCGACGGCGTCCGGCACGTCGGTGGCCCACAGCAGCTCGTACAGGCCGAGGCGCAGCACGGCCCGGTCGACCGCGGGCATGCGCTGCAGCGTCCAGCCCTCGGAGTGCTCCGAGATGAGGTCGTCGATGCGCGCCTTGTGGGCGGTGACCCCCTCGACGAGGGTCACGGTGTAGTCGTTCACCGGCGGGACGTCCGGCGAGCCGACGCGTTCCGCGAGCAGCGTCACCGCGTTGGTCCCCAGCAGGTCGGCTTCGTAGAGGAAGTCGACCGCGCGTTTGCGCGCCTTGCTCCGTGCACCCATGTCAGGAGCTGACGCGACCGAGGTAACGACCGTCGCGGGTGTCCACCTTGATCTTCTCGCCGGTGGTGACGAACAGCGGGACCTGGACCTCGGCGCCCGTCTCGAGCTTCGCCGGCTTGGTGCCACCGGTGGAGCGGTCGCCCTGCAGGCCGGGGTCGGTGTGCTCGATCACGAGCTCGACCGAGGTCGGCAGCTCGATGAAGAGCGCCACGCCCTCGTGCATCGCGACGACGGCTTCCTGGTTCTCCAGCAGGTAGTTCGCCGCGTCACCGACGGTCTCGCCGGGGATCGGGATCTGGTCGTAGGTGTCGCCGTCCATGAAGACGAAGTCGGAGCCGTCCTTGTAGAGGAACGTCATGCCGCGCTTGTCCACGGTGGCGGTCTCGACCTTGGTGCCCGCGTTGAAGGTCTTGTCGACGACCTTTCCGGTCAGCACGTGCTTCAGGGTGGTGCGCACGAATGCGCCGCCCTTGCCCGGCTTGACGTGCTGGAACGCGGTGACGGTCCACAGCTGGCCGTCGAGGTTCAGCACCAGGCCGTTCTTGAGGTCGTTCGTGGTGGCCACGGTGGAAATTCTCCTGTAACTCGCAGACGTCAGACGACCACGAGTTCCTTCGTGGTCAGGGTGAGGAGCTCCGGTGCGCTGTCGCGCACGACGAGAGTGTCCTCGATGCGGACCCCGCCCTTCCCCGGCAGATAGACGCCGGGCTCGACGGTGACCGCCATACCGGCGGAAAGTGTACCGTCACCGACTTTCGACAGCGCCGGAGCCTCGTGGATCTCCAGGCCGACGCCGTGCCCGAGGCCGTGCAGGAAGTGCTCGCCGTGGCCGGCGTTCTCGATCACGTCGCGGGACGCCTTGTCGACGTTCTTCAGCTCGGTCCCCGGCTTGAGGGCGCCGCGCCCGGCCGCCTGCGAGCGCGCGACCAGGTCGTACAGGTCGCGCTGCCAGTCCGCGGGCTTGCCGAGCACCAGCGTGCGGGTCATGTCCGAGTGGTAGCCGTCGACCAGCGCGCCGAAGTCGAGCTTGATGAAGTCGCCGGTGTGCAGCTGGGCGTCGGTGGGCCGGTGGTGCGGCACCGCGCTGTTCGCGCCGAACGCCACGATGCTCTCGAAGGACGGGCCTGCGGCACCGTGGTCGAGCATGCGGCTCTCCAGCTCGCGCGCGACCTCCTTCTCCGTGCGCCCAGGCCGCAGCCCACCGTGTCCGATGAGCGCGGCGAGCGCCCGGTCGGCCGCCGCGCACGCCATGCGCAGCGCCTCGATCTCGACCTCGTCCTTGACCAGCCGCAGCTGCTCGACCAGTCCGGGCGACCGCACCAGGTCCGCGTCCGAGATCTTGGTCAGCGCGTCGAGCCCGTCGACCGTGACGTGGTGGCTCTCGTAGCCCGTCCGCCCCTTCGCCTTCGCGGCGAGCGCCAGGTCGCAGGGTCGTTCGATGATCCGCTCCAGGTCGGGCACCTGCTGCGCGGACTGCGTCAGGTACCGGCCGTCGGTGCAGAACACGGTGCTCTCGTCGCCGTCGGCGTCGACGAGCACGGCGCCGTTCGAGCCGGTGAACCCGGTCAGGTAGCGCAGGTTGAGCAGATCGGTGACCAGCAGTGCGTCCAGCTCCAGGTCACGGAGCTTGGCGCGCAGGGCGGCGCGGCGGTGGGCGTACGACTCCGACATGCCTCGCAGCCTACGGCCGACGGGCCTCGCGCGGGGGGCCGTGAACCCGATCGGAGGTGCCGGCCTGACCTCGTGCGCCGTTCGTGCGTGGACGAAGCGCGGATTAGGGTGTGGACATGCGGCCGTGGTTCGTGCGAGCACTGTGGATGGGGTTGCTGCACGGTGCCGTGCAGACGGGCGTGGCCGCCGTGAGCGTGCGCAGCCCGGAGGCCACGTCGATCCGCCCGATCGCGCTCGGCCTGCTCATCGTGGCCGCGGCGCTGTGGGGCGTCGTCGACGGGTGGCGCCAGCTGCCCGACCGGGGCATGCAGTGGTTCATCGCCGCGCTGATCGCGGGACCGTTCGCCGGCGCGCTCGGCGTCATCGGCTCCGCGCTGCTCGTCGACCAGACCGGCCAGGAAGCGCTCTGGGTCGCGCTGACCGGCGGCGCCGCGTTCACCGCGCTGCTCGTGCTCGCGCCCGCCGGGCTCGGGCTGCTGCTCGGCGGCTCGCTTCCTGCTGACGATCAGCGGAACGCCGCCAAGTCACCGCACTAGCGACGCACGGTGAGGTCGCCGCGCCGGCGGCGCCCCGTCTGCTGCACTCGGGCAACACCGCCAGGTCGCTGCACTCGCGGCACACGGCCACGCCGCCGCACACGCGGCACACAGCCAGGCCGCCGCGCCAGCGGCATGCCGTCCGCCCCACACGCGCAACACCGCCACGTCGCCGCACAAGGGGCGCACCGTCAGCCACACTCACGGCATAGGGCCAGTTCACTGTGCCCGCGGAGCACCATCCGCCGCACTCGCAACACACCGACGAGTCAGCTCACCGCACTCGCGGCACATCGTCTGTCGCCCTCGCGGGACAGGACCAGGTCACTGCGCCAGCGGCGCACCACCACACTCACGCAACACCCCCAGGTCACCGCCCCCGCGACACACGTCAAGCCGGCGCACCCGCGGCACACGGCCAGGCCGTCGCGCCAGCGACACACCATCCGCCGCACACGCGCAACACCGGCGAGTCACCGCGCTAGCGACGCACGGTCAGGTCACCGCGCCGCTCATACCGATTCCACTCGTCCTTGCCGATGCCCGTGATGGTCGACGAGTTGAGCGCCGCCACCTCCTCGGCCCCCACGATCCACAACTTGCCGTCCAGCACCAGCCCCACCTGCCCGTCCGGCCCGCGCACGGCCTGCGCCCCGGCGGGCACCCGAGCCACGACCGGCAGCGAGTCGACGAACGCGGGACGTACAGCGATCACGCCGCGCGCGAACTTCTCGGCCACCGAGCGGCGTTCGAAGCGGATGACCTTGCCGCCCAGCACCAGGTCGACGGTGCGTTCCGGTGACGGCAGGGCCAGGCCGTCCAGTGCGGTCGCCGAGTGGATGTCGAAGCAGCCGGCCATCCCGACGGCGTCGAGGCCGAAGTGGCTGATGGCCGTCGGCGCGCCTGCGGCACCGGTGGTGGTGGCGCGCAGCACGTCCAGCGACACCCGGCCGCACGGGTCGGCCGGGTCGATCGGCGCGTGGCCCTCGGCGGTGCGCACCAGGCCCGGGCCCTCGCGCCAGACGCCGGGGATGAGCACCGGGTCATAAGGGGTTCGGGTGAAGTCCTTGTCCCAGAACGTGATCGTGGTGCCCGCGTCGGTCTCGTGGGCGATGGCGAACGCGTGTGCCGCGTCGACCCACATCCAGTCCGCGCTGAACGCCTGCACGATCGAACGGGTGCGCGGGGTGTTCGTGGCGGTGACCGGCGCCATGCCGGACTCCCCCAGCGCCTCGACGCCTTCGGTGAACAGCGGGCTCTTCGACCGCAGCACGAACTGGCCCGCGCCGTTGTGCTCGGTCGCGCGGCCCGTGGTGTCGGTGAACATGAGGTAGTACCAGCCGTCGACGTGCGTGACGGACGGCTGGCCCGCGCCGTAGGTGTTCTCGCGCATCGCGTCGTACGCCGGGCCGACGATGGGGGCGCCGTTGTTCGCGCGCGTCCAGTTCATGCCGTCCGGGCTGGTCGCGACGCCGATGGCGTTGCCGTTCGCGTGATCACCGGCCGCACCCGTGTAGTACATGTAGTAGGTGTCGCCGACGCGCAGCACGGACGGGTCGCACACGTGCATGCCGTCGAAGCCCGTCGAACTGCCCGCGAAGACGGCTGACGCCGGGCCGAACGGGCCGGACGCCGACGGGCCCTCGCTCATCAGGACGTCGTCGCCCGGTGGCACCGCGGCCTGCATCTGGCTGCACCACCACGCGCGGATCCGGCCGCCTTCGCTGAGCACGGTCGGGGCGTAGTTGTACGGCGCGTTCCCGCCGCCCTCCACCACGACGCCGCCGCTCTGCCGGGGCTTCTCCACGGCGAGCGTGAGCTTCTCCGGGGCTGGTGGAGGCGCCGAACTGGTGGTGGAGCTGGGCTTTTCCACCGGCGGGGCGATCGCGACCGGCTCGTCGTCGCACGCCGTCAGTCCGCAGACGAGCGCCATGGCGACAACGAGCCGGATCGGGGACATGCGAACAAGTCTAGTGATCAACTCACCCGAGTGGGCGATAACCCGGTGTCATGCGGCGACGAGCTCGACCTCGAAACCGTCGCTGTTCTCCAGGTATGCGGCGTAGTGATCGTCGCCACCCGCGTGCGGGTGCCGGTCCGCGAACATCAGCGTCCACCCGTGCGACAACGCCTGCTCCGTCACCGCGTCGACCTCGGCGCGGGTGCCGGCGTGCAGGGCGAGGTGGTTGAGTCCCGCCCGCATGCGGTCATGTCCCCCGGTCATGGCCGGTGACTGCTCGACCACGACGTACGTGCGGTCCATCTTCCAGCTCACACCCGCTGACCAGCGCTGGTACTCGGTCCAGCCCAACGCGGTGAGCAGCCACCCCAGCGTCGACTCGGCCCGAGCCATGTCCGGCACCCATAGCTCGACGTGGTGCAGCGTCACTTCCGCAGCGCCAGCCAGCGCAGGGCGAGCAGGTAGCCCTCGACGCCCAGCCCGACGATGACGCCGGACGCGACGGCCGAGATGTAGCTGTGGTGCCGGAAGTCCTCGCGCTTGTGCACGTTCGAGATGTGCACCTCGACGAGCGGCGCGGTGAGCTGCGAGCACGCGTCGCGCACGGCGATCGAGTAGTGCGTCCACGCGCCCGCGTTCAGCACGACCGGGGTGCCCGCGTCGGCGGCCGCGTGCAGCCAGCCGAGCATCTCCCCCTCGTGGTCGGTCTGCCTGACCTCGACGTCGAACCCGAGCTCGGCGCCTTCCTCCACGCACAGCGCGGCGAGGTCGGCGTGCGTGGTGGCGCCGTAGACGTCCGGCTCGCGGGTGCCGAGGCGGCCGAGGTTCGGGCCGTTCAGGACGAGGACCTTCACAGCAGCACCGTCCCCGGTCCCTTGGCCTCGGCGGCGACGGCCGAGTACGCGGCGGCGATGAGCGACGGGTCGGGACCTTCCAGCCGACCGGGCTTGGCCAGGCCGTCCAGCACGACGAAGCGCAGCACGCCGGACTTGTTCTTCTTGTCGACCCGCATGCCCTCCATCAGCTGCGGCAGCGCGTCCGGGTCGTACGTGGTGGGCAGGCCGAGCGACTTCAGCACCGCGCGGTGCCGGTCCGCGGTCTCGTCGTCGAGGCGGCCGGCGAGGCGGGCGAGCTCGGCGGCGAACACCAGGCCGACGCTGATCGCCGCTCCGTGCCGCCACTTGTACCGCTCGCGCCGCTCGATCGCGTGACCGAGCGTGTGGCCGTAGTTGAGGATCTCGCGCAGCGACGACTCCTTGAGGTCGTTCGCCACGACGTCGGCCTTGATCTGGATCTTGCGGCGGACCAGCTCGGCGAGCACGTCGCCGGTCGGGTCCAGCGCGGCGGCGGGATCTTTCTCGACGAGGTCGAGGATCACCGGGTCGGCGATGAAGCCGCCCTTCACGATCTCCGCCATGCCGGCGACGAGTTCGTTGCGCGGCAACGTCTCCAGCGTCGCGAGGTCGACGAAGACGGCGTCCGGCTCGTAGAACGTGCCGACGAGGTTCTTGCCCGCGTCGGTGTTGATGCCGGTCTTGCCGCCGACAGCCGCGTCGACCATGCCGAGCAGCGTCGTCGGCACGTTCACCAGGCGCACGCCGCGCATCCAGGTGGACGCGACGAACCCGGCGAGGTCGGTGACCGCACCGCCGCCGAGCCCGATGACGACGTCCTGGCGGCCCAGCCCGATGCGGCCGAGCACGTCCCAGCAGAAACCGGCGACCGCGAGGTCCTTGCCGTCCTCGGCGTCCGGGATCTCCACGCGGTGCGCGTCCACGCCGACGGCGATCAGTTCGTCGCGCACGGCGTCCGCGGTCGCGGTCAGCGTGGGCGGGTGGATGATCGCGGCCTTCACGACGCCGCGCACGTGCTCGACCACGTCGCCGAGCAGTCCTCGGCCGACGACCACGTCGTACGGCTCGGCGGTCGCGACCCGGATGCGCACGGGCTCGGTCATTCCACTCCCTTGATCGCTGAGAATTCGAGAATGGTGTCGGCCACCTGCTCCGGGTCGAGCGCGTCGGTCAGCACCTCGACCGTCGCGACCTCCCGGTACAGCGGCATGCGCGCGTCGAGCAACGCCTTGAAAGTCGAACGGGGGTTCACGCCGGTGAGCAGCGGCCGCGCCGAGGACATCCCGGTGCGCCGCACCCCCTCGGCCATGCCCACGTTGAGGAACGCGACCGTGTGCCCCTTGAGGTTGTCGCGGGTCGTCGCGGACAGCACCGCACCACCGCCCAGCGCGAGCACGCCGTCGTGCTCCGCGAGGCCCTTGGCGACCGCTTCCTCTTCCATGGCGCGGAAAGCGGGTTCGCCGTCCTGCGTGAAGATGTCCGAGATCGGCTTGCCCGCGGTCTCGACGATGTCCGAGTCGACGTCGCGGAACGGCACACCGAGCTTGCTCGCGAGCAGCTCACCGACGGTCGTCTTGCCCGCTCCGGGCGGGCCCAGCACCACGATCTTCGGGCTCACAGCCCCTCCCAACGGGCTTCGAGCGCCTTCAGGTACGCGTGGGCGTTGCGGCGCGTCTCGTCGAGCGAGTCGCCGCCGAACTTCTCCAGCGCGGCCTCGGCGAGCACCAGCGCCATGACGGACTCCAGCACCACACCCGCGCGGGGCACGGCGCACACGTCCGAACGCTGGTGGATCGCCGTCGCGGCCTCGCCGGTGCGAACGTCCACAGTGGCCAGTGCGCGCGGGACGGTCGAGATGGGCTTCATCGCGACACGGGCGCGCAGCGGCTCGCCGTTGGTGATGCCGCCTTCGAGCCCACCGGCCCGGTTGGACCGCCGGGTCACGCCGACCGGCCCGCTGCCGCGGTCGATCTCGTCGTGCGCCTGGCTGCCCCACCGCTCGGCGGTGGTGAACCCGTCGCCGATCTCGACGCCCTTCATCGCCTGCACGCCCATGAGCGCGGCGGCGAGCCGCGCGTCGAGGCGCCGGTCCCAGTGCACGTGCGAGCCGAGGCCCGGCGGCAGCCCGAACGCAAGTACCTCGATGACGCCGCCGACCGTGTCACCGGCCTTCTGCACGGCCTCGACCTCGGCCATCATCGCCTCGGTGCCCGCGGGGTCGAAGCACCGCACCGGGCTCTCGTCGATGGCGGCCAGGTCGTCCGGGCCGGGGTGCACGGTCTCCGGGCTCTTCGCCGTGCCGATGGACACGACGTGGCTGACGATCTCGACGCCGAGCAGCTGCCGCAGGAACTCCTTCGCGACCGTGCCGAGCGCCGTGCGCGCCGCCGTCTCGCGGGCGCTGGCGCGTTCGAGCACGGGCCGGGCCTCGTCGAACCCGAACTTCTGCATGCCGGGCAGGTCGGCGTGGCCGGGCCGGGGCCTGGTCAGCGCCTCGTTGCGGCCGGTCGGCTTGAGCTCGCTCGGATCGACCGGGTCGGGCGACATGACCTTCTGCCACTTGGGCCACTCGGTGTTGCCGATGCGCACGGCGATCGGGCCGCCCTGCGTCCGGCCGTGGCGCACGCCGCCGAGGATCTCGATGTCGTCGACCTCGAAGCTCATCCGCGGACTGCGCCCGAACCCGAGCCTGCGACGGCCCAGTTGCTCGGTCAGCACGGCGGTCGTGACCTCGACCCCGGCGGGCATGCCCTCCAGCACGGCGACCAGTGCGGGCCCGTGAGACTCTCCAGCGGTAATCCAACGCAGCACGTGGGCAATCCTTTCACAGCGCGGTCACCCACCAGGTGACAGCCAGCAGGCCGGGCCCGTGCGGCGCCTCGCGCCTGCGCGTGACGACACTGATCGCGAGCGTGACCGCACTCGCGAGCCCGGTCGCCCACACCAGGGCGAACCAGTCGTGCACGGCCAGAGCGGCGCCCAGTGCGCCCGCCAGCTTGACGTCACCGCCGCCCATCGCGCGCGGGTTCACCAGGCGTGTCACCAGGTGGACGCCGCCGAACGCGGCACAGCCGATGAGCGCCTTGCGCCACTCGTGCGCGCACAGGACCGCGACGACCGGGTACAGCGGGAGGGTCAGGACGTCCGGGAGGCGGCGGTGCTCCAGGTCGATGGCGGCGAGCAGGACGCCGAACCAGGCGAGCGCCATCGGCAGCGGACGCGGCGCGACCGTCCACAGGAGACCCACGAGAGCGCCGGACCACAGTGGACTGACGCCCCAGCGCCGGAACGCCGAGCCGCCCACCGCTCCCGCCACCCACCCGCACAGTTCGACCACACGTCCACGGTCGCGGCCGGTGGTGCGGCGAGGCAATCAGGTGGTGCCGTGAACGGCCCGTTCACGCGGCGAGTTCGCTCACGCAGGCGTCCCCGCCTGGGGGACCCCTGCTTTCATTCTCTCAGCCAGCACCGACAATTCCGGCGCCGTGGGGCTCCCCGCGGCTGCGAGGAGCCCCGATCGTGTCAGCGGGACCAGGTGAAGAGCGCGTCGCCCGCCTTGACGTCCACATCGGTCGCCAGGTCGGCCAGCACCTCGGCGGACGCGTCCAGCGCGATGACGGGGCAGATGGGCGCGAACCCGGCGGCCTCGACCTCGGCCGGGTCCCAGGTGACGACCGGCTGACCGGCGCGCACGCTCTCGCCCTTCACGACGTGCAGCGTGAAGCCCTCGCCCTTGCGCTTCACGGTGTCGATCCCGAGGTGCACGAGCACCGCGGCCCCGTCACCGGTGGCGACGACGAACGCGTGCGGGTGCAGCGTGACGATGGTGCCGTCGACGGGCGACACGACGTCCGACGGACCGCGCGACGGCTCGACGGCCACGCCGGGCCCGACCATCGCCTGCGAGAACACCGGGTCCGGGACCGCTGAGAGCGATACCACGCGCCCGGCCACGGGGCTGCCGACGCGGAGGCTCACAGGAGGTCCTCGATGTCCGACGCGATCGTGTCCGCCTCAGGTCCGACGACGACCTGGACGACGTTGCCGGAACGCATGACACCGTGCGCTCCCAGCGCCTTCAGGGCCTTCTCGTCCACGACCGACCCGTCCTCGAGCTCGCAGCGGAGGCGGGTGATGCAGGGTTCGATCTCGACGATGTTGTCGGCACCGCCCAGCGCCTCAATGATCTTCTTCGCGTCGTAGGCCACCTGAAGTACCTCTCGTTCCCGTAACAGCGGTTGACACCCGCGATGTGCGGGGAGCATTCTCCCGCACCAACTGGTCTAGACCGGAAAGTACCACTGAGGCGGTGACGGATGAGCGAGATCGTGGACGGGCCCAAGCCCAAGCACGCACAACTCCGCGAAATCCTCCGCCGTCTCGCCGAGGACGAGCTCGCTCCCGGCTCGCCCATCCCGTCCGAGCGCGACCTGGCCGAGCGGTACGGCGTCAGCCGCATCACGGTGCGCGCCGCGGTCGGCCAGCTCGTCGCTGAAGGACTCCTGACCAGGGCGAAGGGGCGCGGAACGTTCACCGCGCGCCGCAGGCTGGACGCCCAGCTGTACCTGGAGTCGTTCACGGACGACATGGTGCACCGGGGACTCACCCCGAGCACAGACCTGATCGGTTGCACACGCGCGGTGCCGGGCACGGCGACCGCGGCCGCACTCGATCTGGGACCGCAGGAGCCCGCGTTCCGCCTGACCAGGCTGAGGAGGGCGGACGGCGTACCGCTCGCCGTCGAACGCGGCTGGTACAGCCCGCGGATGCTGCCGAACCTCGACCGGCACGACCTCGCGGTCTCGCTCTACACGCTGATCGCCGACAGCTACGGCGTCCAGCTCGACCACGCTCACCAAACCGTCTGGGCCGAAGCCGCGGACCCGGACACCGCGAAGCTGCTCGAGGTTCGCAAGAGCAGCCCGCTCCTCGTCTTCCGCCGCGTCGCCAGCAGTGCCGGCCGCGCGGTGGAGGACATGACTTCCTGGTACCGGGGCGATCTCTACCAGGTGACCATGCAGCTGGACCGGACCGTCCCGGGTTCCGGACCGTTCTCCGCCAAGGGAGGTACCCGATGAGCGCCAGCGCCCCACAGGCCACCGGCGGTCGCGAGTTCAAGGGCCTAGCCGCGTTGCAGCGCCTGGGTCGCAGCCTCATGTTGCCGATCGCGGCTCTGCCCGCAGCCGGTCTTCTGCTCCGACTGGGTCAGGACGACCTGCTCGGGAGGTGGAAGACCACGTTCGGGCAGGACCTCGCGGCCGTCGTCGGCGGTGCCGGCGGCGTGTTGTTCGACTACCTGCCGCTGCTGTTCGCCGTCGGTGTCGCCGTCGGTTTCGCACGCAAGGCTGACGGCTCGACCGCGCTCGCCGCGGTCGTCGGTTACCTGGTGTTCAGCCGGGTCGTCCAGGTGCTGAACAAGAAGCCCAACCCGCTTCACGAGTTCAACGACAAAGCACCAGCCACACTGACTCCCGACCAGCTCGGCACCATGCCGATGTCCTGGCCGTACGGAGTGCTGGCCGGCATCATGGTCGGCGTCATCAGCGCGTTGCTGTGGCAGAAGTACTACCGCATCAAGCTGCCTCCGTACCTCGCGTTCTTCGGTGGCCGCCGGTTCGTGCCGATCATCACCGCCGGTGTCATGGTGCTGCTGGGCGTCGTCTTCGCGCTCATCTTCCCGATCTTCGACTCGGGTCTGACCAAGTTCGGCAACGCCATCGCCGGCAGCACGGTCGTCGGCGCGGGTGTCTACGGCATCGCGAACCGGCTGCTGATCCCGTTCGGTCTGCACCACATCATCAACACGTTCATGTGGTTCGTGTTCGGCAAGACCAACGACGTGACCGGTGACCTCAACCGGTTCTTCGCCAAGGACCCGACGGCCGGCACGTTCATGACGGGCTTCTTCCCGATCTTCATGTTCGCGCTGCCCGCCGCGGCTCTGGCGATCTGGCACACCGCGCGTCCCGACCAGCGCAAGCTCGTCGGCGGCATCATGCTGGCCGGTGCGCTCACGTCGTTCATCACCGGTGTGACCGAGCCGCTCGAGTTCGCCTTCATGTTCGTGGCGTGGCCGCTGTACCTGATCCACGCGTTCCTCACGGGTACCGCGCTGGCGATCACGAACGCGCTGGACATCCACATGGGCTTCTCGTTCTCCGCGGGTGCCATCGACTACATCCTCAACTTCGGCATCGGCCAGAAGGCGTGGATGCTCATCCCGATCGGCCTCGTCTACGCGGCGATCTACTACTTCCTGTTCCGCTTCGTGATCACGAAGTGGAACCTGAAGACGCCGGGTCGCGAGGACGACGAGTCGCCCGAGACCGATGAGAGCGTCAGCACCTCGGCGCGGAACGAAAAGTAGCTAGCGAGAACGAGAAGAGGACGGATCATGCCGGAGCGACGGGTCACCGTGGCCAGCAAGGTCGGACTGCACGCCCGACCGGCCGCACTGCTGGCGAAGGCCGCCGCCGACCAGCCGGTGCAGGTCACCATCAGGAAGGACGGCGGCGACCCCGTGGAAGCCGCGAGTGTGCTCGGACTGATGACGCTCGGGGCAATGCACGGTGACGAGGTGGTGCTCACCGCCGACGGAGACGGCGCTGACACCGCTCTCGAAGCGATCGCCGCGATCATCGCGACCGACCTCGACGACTGATCCGCTCGTCGTCAGGGCCACATCCGCGGCAGTGGATGTGGCCCTGACGACAACCACGCAGTAGGTGCACAGAGCGAACACCGAGGCCGCGGCCAGCCAGGTCGACGGCACCGAGCTGAACACCATCAGGTAGATGCCGAGCGCGGCGATCACGACCGGGACCAGCGCACCGCGCGTCCAGGCCCGCAGCACCAGGCAGCACACCACGGACACGAGCAGTGCGGCGCCGAGCGCGTCGCTGAACCGGTGCCAGCCCAGCGCCAGGGTCTCGTAGGCCACGTAGGCGGGGAAGCCGGCCAGCGGCACGGCCAGCCACACCACGCGCCGAGGCAGCACCATCGCGATCGCCACCACGGCGGCGGCAGCGGCCGTCACGTGCCCGCTGGGGAAGCTGTTGTGGACGACCACCGCGTTGTCGTCCAGCAGCGGACGCTCCAGCACGGACAGCTTCAGCACCTGCGACAACGCGATCGAACCACCCAGGACGGCCAGCGCGGGCAGACATCGCCGCCGTCCGAGCAGCACGACCGCGACGCCGGCGACGACCACGGCGGTCTCCAGCCAGCCCAGTGAGCTGACCAGCGAGATCTCCTGCAGTGCGGTGTTCTCGACGCGCTGACCGAACGACGTCAGCACGAGCGCGTAGTAGGCGAACAGGAACGCGGCGACACAACCGATCATGTCTCCGACTGTCCGCACCGGACTTCCCGGCCTGGTCCGCGCGATGTCATGGTTCTGCTACAGACCGGGCGAGATCACCCGGCCGTGCGAATAATGGGCCGGGTGGTGATGGTTCTACTGGTCGAGGACGACCCGGCGGTGCGCGAAGGACTGCAGCTCGCACTGCGCCGCCAGGGTCACGACGTGCAGGCGGCGGGTTCCGGCGAAGAGGGCGTCGAGCAGCTGCGCACGAGACGACCGGACATCGTGGTGCTGGACCTGATGCTGCCCGGCATCGACGGCTTCGAGACGTGCCGCCGCATGCGGACGATCGCCGAGGTGCCGATCATCATGCTCACCGCGCGCGGGGACGACTTCGACGTCGTCGCCGGGCTGGAGGCGGGCGCGGACGACTACGTGATCAAGCCGACCGAGCCGCGGGTGCTGGACGCGCGCATCCGCGCGGTGCTGCGCCGCACGTCGACGACCGAGCCGTCGAACAGCGAGCGGCACGGCGAGCTGGTGATCGACCGCGCGGGCTTCGAGGTCACCAAGAACGACGAGAAGGTCGGCCTCACGCCGACCGAGCTGAAGCTGCTGCTGGAGCTGTCCCGCACGCCCGGCCGCGTGCTGAGCCGCCAGCAGATACTCGAGGCGGTGTGGGAGCACGACTACCTCGGCGACTCGCGGCTCGTCGACGCGTGCGTGCAACGGCTGCGCGCCAAGATCGAGGACGTCCCCGCCGACCCGAAGTACGTGCACACCGTCCGCGGGTTCGGGTACCGGTTCGGCCCGAGATGATCCACCGCCTGGCGTTCTGGCGCGGCCTGCGGCCGAGGCTCATGGCCGCGTTCACCGTCGTCACGCTGCTCGGCGCGGTCGCGGCGAGCGGCGCCAGCTACGCCACCGCCCGCAACACGCTGCTCGACGACGCGCAGAACGAGGTGATGAACCCGCTCAAGGACGAGGTCACCGCGTACGCGAACCGGCTGGAACTGCCGCCGACCCAGCAGACGCTCAACGACTTCGCCACCTCGCTGCAGTCCTACGTCGTGGTCGTCTACCAGGACGAGCGCTCGCAGACCGGCCCCGACCTGGCGAGCATCCCGGCGGAGCTGCGCACCGAGATGCGCACCAGCAGCACCGTGTTGTTCCAGCGCGTCGTCGCCGACGGCCAGCCCTCGCTCGTCGTCGGCATCCCGGTGCTCAAGCCCGGCGAGAACGGCGCGGCGAGCCCCAGCGGTGTCGAGGTGTACACGATCTCCCCGCTGGTCGGCCCGGAACGCGCCATCACGAACCTCGCGCAGTGGGCGTGGATCGCCGTGGCGCTCGTGCTGCCGCTCGCGCTGGCGCTGGCCCTGCTCGCGGCACGCGGCGTGCTGCGGCCGGTGCGCAGGCTCGGCACCGCCGCCCGCGCACTGGGTGACGGCAAGCTGCACACCCGCATCGAACCGATCGGCTCGGACGAGCTGGCCGAGCTCGCGCGGACGTTCAACAGCGCGGCCGAGGCGCTGGAGGCGAGCCAGGCCGCGTCACGGAGGTTCGTCGCGGACGTGTCGCACGAGCTGCGCACCCCGCTCACCGCGATGAACGCCGTCACCGCGGTGCTCGACGAGGACGCGCAGCACCTGCCGCCGGACACGGCCGTCGCGGCACGGCTGGTGTCCGAGGAGACCCGCAAGCTCACCCGGCTCGTGCAGGATCTCATCGAGATCTCGCGCTTCGACGAGGCGCGCAACGAGCTGGTGCTCGACGAGTGGGACATCGGCACCGCGGTCGCGGACAGCCTCGCCGCGCGCGGCTGGACCGGCGTCGTCGAGACCCACCTGCCGACGGGCGTCACGGGCCGGGTCGACCGGCGCAGGCTGGACGTGATCGTGGCGAACCTCGTCGGCAACGCGCTGCGCCACGGCGGGCCGCCGGTCCGCGTGGTGCTGCGCCCCGACCGGCTGGAGGTGAGCGACCGCGGGCCCGGCATCTCGCCCGAGGTGCTCCCCCACGTCTTCGACAGGTTCTACAAGGCGGACACGGCCCGCACCCGATCAGAGGGCAGCGGGCTGGGATTGGCGATCGCATGGGAGAACGCGCGCCTGCACGGCGGCACGATCGAAGCGGCCAACCGACCGGAGGGAGGCGCGCTGTTCGTGTTGCGCTTGCCCTGGTAGCCCTTCTCGTCACCGCGTGCGGCGTGCGTCCGACCGGCGTGCTGACCGGTGGCCCCGCGCCGACCGTCAGGTCGAACGAGGTGACGCTCTACTTCCTGTCCGCCGACGGCGCGCTGGTGCGGCGCACCCGCGTGATCACCGGCGAGTTCACCGTCGCCTCACCGCTGCAGGCGCTGCTGACCGGGCCGAACGAGCAGGAGCGGGCCGACGGGCTGACGACCGACCTGCCGATCACGACCGCCCCGGTGGAGTTCCGCGACACCGTGGTCGTCGTGCCGATCGAGGTCGGCTCGCTCACCGGTTCCGGCTACGCCCAGCTCAGCTGCACCGCGACGAGCGCGGGACTGCGCGTCGCGGGCACGAAGCCGGGCTTCGCCTGCGACGGCTAGTGGTGTTCTAGACGCCCGACTCGGGGTAGCCGATGTACGGCGCGGACACGTGGTCCAGCCGCCCGCGGATCTCGGGCGTCAGCACGACGTCGAGCACGGACAGCGTCTCGAGCAGCTGGTCGACGTTGCGCGCGCCGACGATCGGCGCCACCACACCCGGCCGGTCGCGCACCCACGCCAGCGACACGCCGAGCGCGGTCGTCTCGAGCAGCTCCGCCGCGGCCGACACGGCCTCGACGATCAGCGCGGTGCGGTCGGCGCGCAGGTGGTGGCCGACGTACCAGCGGAAGAAGTCGCTGTTCTCCCTGGCCGCGGGCACGCCCTTGCGGTACTTGCCGGTGAGCACGCCGCGCCCGAGCGGCGCCCACGGGAGCACGCCCATGCCGAGCTCGGTGACCGCGGGCACGACCTCGCGCTCGATGCCGCGTTCCAGCAACGAGTACTCGACCTGCGTCGTCACCAGCGGCACCGGGCCGAGCGCGGCGCGGACGGTCTGCCAGCCCGCGTAGTTGCACACGCCCACGTTGCGCACGCGACCACTTGAGACGGCCGTCTCGAGAGCGCTCAGCGTCTCCTCGACGGGCGTCTTGTGGTCCCACACGTGCAGCTGCCACAGGTCGACGTGGTCGGTGCGCAACCTGCTCAGTGAGGTGTCCAAAGAGGACAGCAAGTGTGCGCGGGTGGCGTTCGCCTCGCCCGGCCGCACGCCGGCGGCCTTGGTGGCGAGCACCACGTCCGAGCGCGCGATCCCGTTGTCCCACAACTGTCCTACGACGGTCTCGCAGCGGCCGCCGAGGTAGATGTCGGCGGTGTCGATCAGCGAGCCGCCCGCCTCGATGAAGGCGTGCGCCTGTTTCGTCGCGTCGGCGACGTCCGTCCACGTCGCGGTCCCGAGTCCGAGCGGGTGCACTTCGACGTCCGGTGCGAGCTTCCTGCGGTCCACCAGCGCACGCTAACTGCGAGAGATGTGGACTTTAGTCGAGCTTGTCGTCCCTAGCATCAACAGATGAGCTCCGTCGATCCGATCGCACTGCCCGACGGTCGCAAGGTGTGGCTGGTCTCCCGCTACGACGAGGCCAGGCAGGTGCTCACCGATCCGCGGCTGTCCAACGACACGAGGAAGATGGGCGACCAGGCGCCGCTCGCGGCACTGCCGGAGTCGGTGCAGGCCGCGGTGGCGAGCGACATGCTCAACTGCGACCCGCCCGCGCACACCAGGCTGCGCAGGCTGGTCGCGCCGACGTTCACCGTGCGGCGCATCGCCGAGCACCGGCCGCGGATCGAGCGCATCGCCCACGAGCTGCTGGACGCGTGCGGCGCCGAGGCGGACCTCGTCGAGGACTTCGCGGGACCGCTCGCCACGCGGGTGCTCGGTGAGCTGATCGGCATGGATCCCGAGGACGCGCCGGACGTGCGGCGGTGGTCCGACATGTTCGTCATGGAGCTGCTCACGCTCAGCGAGGAGGTCATGGCGGCCACCGCGAGCCTGTCCGAGTACGCGGCGGACCTGGTGCGGCGGCGCCGCGACGAGCCGCGCGACGACATGGTCACGCGACTGATCTCGTTGCGCGACAGCGGGGACCGGCTCAGCGACGACGAGCTCAGCTCGATGGTGTTCATCCTGATGATCGCCGGCCAGACGGCCACCGCGCAGCTGCTGGCCAAGGGTCTGCACCTGCTGCTGACCAACCCGGACCAGCTGACCGCGCTGCGCGAAAAGCCGGACCTGGTGCCGTCCGCGGTGCAGGAGACGCTGCGGATCGACCCGTCGCTGCAGATGTCGGCGTTCCGGATGGCGACCGAGCCCGTCGAGGTCGACGGCATCACGATCCCGCGCGGCGACATCGTGCTGTGCTCGCTGCTGGCCGCGAACCACGACGCGGAGCGCTTTCCCGAGCCGGAGCGGTTCGACGTCCGGCGCCGCGACAACCAGCACCTGGCGTTCAGCCACGGCATCCACCGCTGTCTCGGCGCGAACCTGGCCGAGCTGCAGGCGCAGGTGGGCATCGCCGTCTTCGCGGAACGGTTCCCGCACGCCCTTCTGCGCGCGGAAGACGTGTCCTGGCGCCAGACCCCGCTCGTCAACGTGCTGACAACACTTCCCGTGGAGCTCTCATGAAACTGCTCAACCGCGCGTTCATGCACGACCCGTACCCGTCGCTCGCGGAGATGCGGGAGTCGTGCGCGGCGGTGCCGGTCGAGAACGGCGGCTTCCGCATGTGGGTGCTCACCCGCTACGAGGACGCACGGGCGGTGCTCGCCGACCCGTCGCTGCACCGGGACCTGGTGAAGCACCGGCACGAGGTGGTGAAGCAGAACCTCGTCAACGGCGAGCGCAAACCCAAGCTGCCGAGGGAACTGCGGCGCAGCATGCTCGACCAGGACGGTGAGGACCACCGCCGGTTGCGCGGACTGGTGAGCGGGTTCTTCAGCCCCAGCAGGCTGAAAGCGGCACGGCCCCGCGTCGAGGAGGTGGCGCGCGGGCTGCTCGACGCCATCCCGTCCGGCGAGGTCGACCTGATCGAGGCCTACGCACGGCCGCTCCCGGTGATCCTCCAGTCGGAGCTGCTCGGCGTGCCCGTGGACGCCCAGGACCGCTTTCCGTTGTGGGAGACCGCGATTCTCACCGCGCCGACCAAGGAGGAGGTCGAGGACGCGGGCCGCCAGCTGCACGCGTTCGCCAGGGAGATCATCGAGCTCAAGCGCGCCGAGCCCGCCGACGACCTGTTCACCACGCTGGTGCGGGCGGGCGACGAGGGTGTGCTCGCCGAGATGGAGGTGATCTCGATGATCACCCTGCTGCTGATCGCCGGACTCGAACCGACCAGCGTCATCGGCAGCGGCGTGCTGACGCTGGTGCAGCACCCGGAGCAGCTGGCTCGCCTGCGCGCCGACCGGTCACTGCTGCCGGGCACCATCGACGAGGTCCTGCGCTACGAGACGCCGTTCCGCATGCTGACCCCGCGCTACCTCGACCACCCGCTCGAGCTCGCGGACGTCACGATCCCCGCGGGCGAACTGATCCTGGTGTCCACCGGCGCGGCGAACCGCGATCCCGCCAAGTACGCCGAGCCGGACCGGTTCGACGTGGCCCGCTGTCCCAAGGGACACCTGGGTTTCAGCCACGGCAACCACCGCTGCCTCGGCGCCGAGCTCGGCCGGATGCAGACGACCGTCGCGCTCGACGTGCTGCTGGACACCTTCCCCAGCATCGAGCTCGCCGTCGCGGCGGAGGACGTCCGGTGGCGTCCAGGCATGTTCATGCGCCGCCTGGACACCCTCCCGGTCAAGCTCAGCAGGGACTAAGCGGGAATCAGCTCACCCGTCATGTGCACCAACGAGTTGTCGGCGACGAGGGTCAACCACGTGTTGACCACTCGCCGTCCGAAGTCCTGCACCGACACGATCGACGCGCTCGGCTCGGTGAAGCTCACCACGAACACCTCGGACGCCACCGGGACCACCGACACGTCCACCGTCTCGTCGACGTGACGGACGGCCTCGGTGGCGCCGGTGTAGCTCAGCTTCCCCGGCACGCTGAGGTCGTAGTCGAAGGCCCAGTCGCCGTAGTCGACGCGGTAGTTGAGCGGGTGGGACAAGGGAGTTCTCATTTCTTCCTGGCGACAGTGAGCCCATCGGAGATCGGGAGGATCACGACGTCCATCGACTCGTCGGCGGCGAGCACGCTGTTGAACGCCGCGAGCGCGTGCGCGCTGTCCCGCATCACGCCGGGGTCCGCGTAGTCCGGTGCCATGACGTAGCCGTTGAACAGGACGTTGTCCACGAGCAGCAGGCCACCGGAGCGCAGCCTGGGGTGCAGCAGCCGGTAGTAGTTCTCGTAGTTGTCCTTGTCCGCGTCGAGGAACGCGATGTCGACCACGAGGTCGGCAGGCAGCGACCGCAACGTCTCCAGCGCCGGGCCGACGCGGAAGTCGATGACGTCGGTGAGGCCTGCCTTCTCCCAGTGCTCCCGCGCGATCCCCCAGTCGTCGGTGACGTCGCAGGTGATCACCCGGCCGCCCGGCGCGAGGCCGCGGGCCATCGAGAGCGCGGAGAGACCGGTGAACGTGCCGACGTCGATCGCGACGGTGGCGCCGGTCAGCGACGTGAGCAGGGTCAGCAGGGTGGCCTGCTCGGCCGGGACCTGCATGAGCGCCGGGTGACCGAGCTCGGCCGTGCGGTCGAGCAGGCTCGCCGTCACCGGGTCCAGCGGCGACGAGTGGCGCACCATGTAGTCCCGCAGCGCCTGGGTGACCGGCAGGTGCTTGACCTCGCCGAACCGCGGCGGCGTCACGCGGTCGCCGCCCGGACCGCGCCGGAGCGGATGAGCTCGACGACCTCGGCGATGTCGCCGTCCAGCCTGCGGTCCCGGTCGAGGAACGTGACCTTCGAGCGCACCAGCGAGTGCACCGCGCGGGTGCCGTCGGCCAGGCCCTCCGCGCCGCGCAGGTCGATCGCCTGGCAGTGCGCCATCAGCACGATCGCCGCGACCTCGCGGACCAGCTCCACGACCGTCCTGGCGTCGCGGGCCGCGATCGTGCCCATGCTGACCTTGTCCTGGTTGTGCGCCTCGGTCGAGCGGGAGAACGACGTCGCGGGCATGGTGAGCTTCAGCGCCTCGGCGGTGTACGCGGAGGCGGCCAGCTGGGTGCCCTTGAAGCCGTGGTGCAGGCCGGTCTCGTCGTCGTCGGCGAGGAACGGGATGAGGTTCGGCGTCAGCCCGTTGTTGAACTTCTCGTCCACCACCAGTGCCAGCTGACGGTCGAGCAGGTCGCCGACGCTCGCCACCGCCGTCTTCAGCGAGTCCATCGCCTGACCGATGTGACCGCCGTAGAAGTTGCCGCCGTTGCGCACCGCGCCCGCGTCCACGTCGAACAGCGGGTTGTCGTTCGTCGAGTTGATCTCCACCTCGACCATGCCGCGCGCCCAGTCCAGGGTGTCGTGCAGGACTCCGACGACGTGCGGCGCGCAGCGCAGCGAGTAGCGGTTCTGGATCGGGTGCTCCAGCTTGAGGAACCTGTTGTCCCCCAAGGCCGTGTTCGCCCGCAGCACGTGGTGGTCGTCGCGGGTGAGCGTGGATCCCTCCAGCAGCGACCGGATCGTCCCCGCGCTGCGCACCTGACCCGCGTGCGCCTTCTGCGCGTGGATGAACGGGTCGAAATGGCCGCGGTTGCCGAGCAGCGCCTCCATGCCCAGCGCGGTGCACACGTCCGCCACGTGCGCGATCTCGGCCGCGTCGGCGCACGCCAGCGTGGCGAAGCCGGACATGAACGACGTGCCGTTGATGAGCGCGAGGCCTTCCTTGGGCCCCAGCACCAGCGGGTCCAGCCCGCACTCGCGCAGCGCGTCCGCCGCGTCGACGACCGAGCCGCGGAACCACACGTCGCCCTCGCCGGTCAGCGCGGACGCCAGGTAGCACAGGGGAACCAGGTCACCGCTCGCGCCGACGGAGCCGCGTTCCGGGATGACCGGCACGATGTCGTGGCGGAGGAAGTCCAGCAGCTGCCGCACGACCTCGGGGCGCACGCCGGAGTACCCGCGCGCCAGGCAGTTCGCGCGCACGAGCATCGTCGCGCGCACCACGTCCCGCGCGGCACCGGGGCCGCTGCCGTTGAGGTGGTAGCGGATCAGGTTGCGCTGCAGCGCCACGACCTTGTCCGGGCTGATCTGCCTCGTGCAGCTGTCACCGAAGCCGGTGGTGATGCCGTACATCGGCTGCCCGGTCGCGATCAGGTCGCGCATGAGCTTGACGGACTCGTTCATGCGCAGCTCAGCGCTCGGGTCCACGGCGACGTCCAGTACGCCGGGTTCACGGGCCACAACGGCGGTGGCCGTGACAGTCAGATCATCGGAACCAACGTGAAGTGACGGCACGGCGGCAGGCAACCACAGCGCACGCGAATCGCATCGCCTCCGCACCCCGTTCTGGCCGAAGGATGCCCGACGTCTCAGCCGGGCGCACCGAAAGAGGCGGGCCGTGCGGGCGGACGGTCCCTCACCGGAAACCCCCGCGCCCACGCGGAGTCCCGGCCCACCGCATCGACCCGCACGGCCCCGCCCACCGGCGCAGCCGCAGCGCCGGCATGATGGGTCCAGCGGGCTCGTCCGGACCCAAACGACTTTGTTCGGGCGCAGAGTAACCACGTGAGACGATCGGTGGGAAGCGAAACAGCCCCCGGTGTGGCCGAAAGTTTCAGCCGAGGGCTTCGCGCAGGGCCACCCGCATCACGTCGCGCGGGGCCGAATGGCCGGTGAACTGCTCCACCTGGCCGAAAGCCTGGTGCAGCAACATGTCCAGCCCGGTCGCGAGCTTGCTCCCGGTGCGCTCGACCGCGGTCGCGACCGGCGTCGGCCACGGGTGGTAGATCACGTCCAGCACGAACGGGGCCCGCGCCAGCGCGTCCGCGACCGTCGCGGTCGCCTCCGCAGGAACGGTGCTCACGAGAACGTCCGAAGTGGACGCGAGCTCACCCAGGTCCACATCGGACAGCCGCAGCACGGAGACCTCGACGCCGACGCGCGCGGCGCACTCGACGGCCTCCTCGGCACGCGAAGGTTCGCGCACCACGAGGGAAACGTCCTTCACGCCCAGCTCGGCGAACCCGGCCAGCGTCGCCGTCGCGGTGCCGCCCGCGCCGAGCAGCACGCCGCGGCCACCACCGGAGAAGCCGACCGAGCGCAACGCACCCACGACACCGTCCACATCGGTGCAGTCAGCGCGCCAGCCGTTCTCCGTGCGCACCAAGGTGTTCGCGGCACCGACGGCAGCGGCGCGGGCGGTCACCTCGGTGGCGACCGCCAGCGCCGCGCGCTTGTTCGGCATCGTGCACGACAGGCCGACCCACTCGGGGCCGAGTCCCGCCAGCAACGCGGGCACTTCCTCAGCCACGCACTCGATGCGCTCGTACGTCCAGCCGGACAGCCCGAGCGCCGCGTACGCGGCGTTGTGCAGCACCGGGGAAAGCGAGTGAGCGACCGGCGAACCGATCACCGCTGCCCTCACTAGAAAACGCCCTCCGCCCGTGCCTTCGCGTCGTAGATGTCGTGCTGTTCCTGGTTGTCCGAGAAGCAGGACGTGCCGTCCTTCTGACACTTCACGAAGTAGATCATGTTGCCGTCCGCCGGCTTCAGCGCGGCCTCGATGGCCTTGATGCTCGGCGAGCCGATCGGCGTCGGCGGCAGACCACCCGTGCTGTAGGTGTTGTACGCACCGGCGGCCTGGCGGTTCGCGTCGGACGTGCGGATGTGCGGCTGGTTCAGCTTGTAGTTGACCGTGGAGTCGAACTGCAGCTTCATCGGCAGCTTCAACCGGTTGTAGATGACCCGCGAGACGCTGCCGAAGTCCTTCTCGATGCCTTCCTTCTCGATCAGGGAAGCCATGACCAGCACCTCGTACGGCCGGAAGCCCGTGTCACCGGTGTTGCTCGGGATGCCGTAGCCCTGCAGCTTCTGCGCGGACGCCGTGATCACACCGCGGAGCATCTCCACCGCCGAGACACCGGGGTTGACCTGGTACACGCCGCGCATGATCAGGCCTTCGAGCCGGAACTCCGGCGGCGCGGCCTTCACGTCCGCGATCGCCCAGTCCGGCACGCCCAGCGCGCCGGGGTCCGCCGTCTCGGCCGCGGCCTTGATCTCCTCGACCGGCACGCAGACCTTCTGGCCGCCGCGTTCCGTGCAGCTCGCCTCGGACAGCTGGGTGTAGATGCCCTTCACGACCTTGCCGTCGCCACCGGTCAGGTCGCGCAGGATCACGCCGCCCACGACCTGCAGCGCGCCGACCTTCGTCTTCGGGTCGATCATGCGCGCGACCGCCGACGCACCGGACATGCGCGTCTTCATGACGTAGAAGCCGGGCTGGATCGCGGTGACCCGCTGGTCGGTCTTGCTGGCCTCGGTGAACGCGCGGGGACTCGCCACCACGCCGTTCTTCTGCAGCGTCGACGCGATCTCGCTCACCGGGTCGCCGTCCTTGACCTCGATGATGACGTCGCTCTCACCGGTGCCGGAGTAGTCGTCCCACGAACCGATGCCGCGCAGCTCGCGGTAGCCGTAGTAGGCGCCGCCGGCACCCAGTGCCAGCACCATCGCCACGACGATCCACAGGACCGTCTTCTTCTGCTTGCGCTTCTTGCGGGCCGCCGCCGCACGTGCCTTGCTCTTGGTGCTGGGGCGACGCTCACGCTCAACATCAACGTCGGGGTCGAACAACCCGAGATCGTCGCTCAAGGCTCATTCCTTTCGGGCAACCGCTCGCGCTCGCGCATCCAACCAGGACTGCAGGATCTCCACTGCAGCGGCCTGGTCGACCACGGCGCGCTGTTTCTTGCCCTTCACGCCCCGCTGCGCCAGCACCCGGCTCACGACGACGGTCGTCAGGCGCTCGTCACTGAGCCGAACCGGCACGGGGGCGACCCGATCGGCCAAGGCGGCAGCGTACGCCGTCGCCACCTCAGCCGCTGGTCCGTGTCGCCCGGCCAGGGTCTTGGGCAAACCGACCACGATCTCGACAACGTCGTGCTCGGCCACGAGAGCGGTGAGCTCGGAAAGGTCCGAACCACCCTTCTCGTCTCGCTGCAGGGTAACCAGCGGCGTGGCCAGAAATGCTGTCGGATCGCTGAGAGATATTCCCACCCGCACGGAACCGACGTCGACGCCGAGCCGCTTTCCGGGGCCCGGATCGTCGACGAAGGGCGAATCAGCGCTGCTCAAGCACCTTGTCCAGTTCGTTGGTCAGCACCGCGACGGCGTCCTGGATCCCAGACGGATTCGTGCCGCCGCCCTGGGCCAGATCCGGCTTGCCACCGCCGCGGGCGGCGATGGCCGGGCCGAACACGGGCACCAGCTTGCCGGCGGCGATGCCCAGGTCGCGGGCCGCGGCCGTGGTGGCGACCACGAAGCTGACCTTGTCGCCGTCCGGAGCGAACAGGGCCACCACGCCCGGCCGGTTGCCCAGCCGGTTGCGGATCTCGCCGCCGAGCGTGCGCAGGTCGTTGCCCGACACGCCCTCGGCCACGTGGGCCACGAACGACAGGCCGCGGATGTCGAGGGCCTTGGCGGCCAGCTCACCGGCGGAAGCGAGCAGCTCGGCGGCGCGGACCTTCTCCAGCTCCTTCTCGGCCGACTTGAGCCGGTCGAGCAGGGCCTCGATGCGGCCGGGCAGGTTCTCGCCGGTCACCTTGAGCATGTCGCTCAGGTTCTGCACGATGGCCCGCTCCTTGGCCAGGTAGCGCATGGCCTCGATGCCCACGTAGGCCTCCAAGCGGCGCACGCCGGAGCCGACGGACGACTCGCCGAGCAGCGTGATGGCGCCGATCTGCGACGAGTGCTCGACGTGCGTGCCACCGCAGAGCTCGCGCGACCAGGGGCCGCCGATCTCGATGACGCGAACGGTCTCGTCGTAGGTCTCGCCGAACAGGGCGACGGCGCCGAGCTCCTGGGCACCGGACATGTCCGTGTAGATGGCCTGCACCGGCAGGTCCTTGCGCACGGCGAGGTTCGAGACCTCTTCGATCTCGGACTTGGCCTCGTCCGAGAGACCACCGGTCCAGGCGAAGTCCAGGCGCAGGTAGCCGGGCTTGTTGTACGAGCCGCTCTGCAGGGCGGACGGGCCGAGCACCTGACGCAGGGCGGCGTGCACGACGTGCGTGCCCGAGTGGCCCTGGCGGGCGCCGACGCGCCACTCCGGGTCGACGCGGGCCTCGACGTGCTCGCCCTCGGCGATCTCACCGCTGAGCACGCGCACCTGGTGCACGAACAGCTTGCGGGAGACCTTCTGGACGTCGATGACCTCGAGCTCGGCGTTGCCGGTCACGATGGTGCCGGCGTCGCTCTCCTGGCCACCGGACTCGGCGTAGAGCGGCGTGCGGTCGAGCACGACCTCGACGATCTCGCCTTCGCGAGCCGACTTGACCCGCTTGCCCTCGTTGATGATGCCGCGCAGCGTGGCCTCGGAGGCCAGCTCCTGGTACCCGGTGAACTCGGTGGCACCCAGCTCGAGCAGCTCGCGGTACACGGTCTGGTCGCCGTGGCCGGTCTTCTTGCCGGCGGCGTCGGCCTTGGCGCGGGCGCGCTGCTCGGCCATCAGCTTGCGGAAGCCGTCCTCGTCGACGCTCAGCCCGGCCTCGGAGGCCATCTCCAGGGTGAGGTCGATCGGGAAGCCGTAGGTGTCGTGCAGCTGGAAGGCCTGGTCACCGGGCAGCGTGGCGCGGCCGTCGGCCTTCACCTCGGCGGCGGCGTTCTCGAAGATCCGCGAACCGGCGTCGAGCGTGCGGAGGAACGTGTCCTCCTCGGCCTTGAGCACCTGCTGGATGCGGGCGAACCCGCTGACCAGCTCGGGGTAGGCCGGGCCCATCGAGTCGCGGACGACCTCGGCGAACTGGTTGAGCACCGGCTCGTTCACGCCGAGCAGGCGGCTGGAGCGCACGATGCGGCGCAGCAGGCGGCGCAGCACGTAGCCGCGGGCCTCGTTGCCGGGCGTGACGCCGTCGCCGACGAGCAGCACGCCGCTGCGGGCGTGGTCGGCGATGACGCGGAACCGGATGTCGTCGGTCTCGTTGTCGCCGTACTTGCGGCCGGACAGCTCCTCGGCCTTGCTGATCACGGCGCGGACCAGGTCCGTCTCGTAGACGTTGTCGACGCCCTGCAGCAGGTAGGCGACGCGCTCGACGCCCATGCCGGTGTCGATGTTCTTCGACGGCAGCTCGCCGAGGATCGGGTAGTCCTTCTTGGCGCCACCCTCACCGCGGATGTTCTGCATGAAGACGAGGTTCCAGATCTCCAGGTACCTGTCCTCGTCGACGATGGGCCCGCCCTCCTTGCCGTAGGCGGGGCCGCGGTCGTAGTAGATCTCCGAGCACGGGCCGCACGGGCCGGGCACGCCCATCGACCAGAAGTTGTCCTCGACGCCGCGGCGCTGGATGCGCTCCAGCGGCAGGCCGGCGATCTTCTGCCAGAGCTCGATGGCCTCGTCGTCGTCCAGGTAGACGGTGACCCAGATGCGCTCGGGGTCGAAGCCGTAGCCGCCGTCGTCCTGGGACTTGGTGATCAGCTCCCAGGCGAGCCGGATGGCGTCTTCCTTGAAGTAGTCGCCGAGCGAGAAGTTGCCGGCCATCTGGAAGAACGTGAGGTGGCGCGTCGTCTTGCCGACCTCGTCGATGTCCGGCGTGCGCACGCACTTCTGGATGCTCGTCATCCGCGGGGCGGGCGGCGGGGCCTCGCCGAGGAAGTACGGCTTGAACGGCACCATGCCGGCGTTGACGAACAGCAGGTTCGGGTCGTCGAGCAACAGGGAGGCGCTCGGGATGTACTTGTGCCCGGCGTTCTCGAAGTGCTCGCGGAAACGCTTGATGATCTCGTGGGTCTGCACGGAAGTTCCTCGGGTTCAGAAAAGTTGTCAGGGCGCGCGGAAGAGGCGAACGACTACCTGTCGTTCGCCCTGGGCGCTCGGCGCCCCGGCGTCTGGCCCGTCTGACGTTCCACGGTCTCCTGCAACTCCTGCTCCCGTTCGGCCATCCCGGCGCGCACCTCGGCCCCGAAGGAACCGAGCGCGCCCGCGAGTTCACGCAGGCCTTCACCCACGTTAGCGCCGATGCCCGCGGGGGTCGCCTGCTTTGTGACCTCGGCGGCCTTGCGCGCGGCGATGATGCCCGCGGCGGCGCCGAGCCCGAACCAGAAGAGGCGGCTCATCGCTTGCCTCCCTTGCGAGGACGGCGGCGGGCGTGCTTGTTCGGCTCCTGCGCGGCCTTCCTGCGGGCCTTGACGGCCTTGCTGACGCCGTAGGACAGCGCGGCGACCTTGACCAGCGGGCTGCCGAGCGTGGCGGTGAACAGGCTCGTGAGCGCGGAGACGTTGCCGGTGACGGCCTTGGCGTTGGCCGTGATGCCGTCGACCCGCTCGAGCTGCGTGTTGACGTGCGTCAGCGTCGTGTTGGCCTCGTCGAACAGCGGGTCGCTGTTCTGGTGCGCCTTGCGGATCGCGACGGTGGCTTCGTCGAGCGTGCGTCCCAGCTTGATCAACGGGATCGCCAGCAGGAGCACAAGCAGCACGAACGCACCGGCGGCGACCAGTGCGGCGATCTGCCCTGGCGACACGGATCCTCCTGGTGGGAGCGACTGGCGGAAGTGCCGGTCAGATTACCGTGCGCCAGCTCACGACCCTGATCAGGTCTCCCTTTGCCGTGGAGGCCGCCGTCGCGTCGCGACGGCGGCCTCCACGGCGATTCGGCGGCCTCAGGCCACGTAGGTCTTCGTGACGAGCTGCCGGAACGACCACAGGGTCATGCTCCAGGTCGGCGAGCTGTTGAAGCCCGGACTCCCCGACGCCGGGTCGTGCACGTGGACGTAGTTGTTGGTCCCGTCGAACGACCACCCCGTCACCACGACCCAGTGGTCGACGTTGGTGCTCGCCGCGTACCCCGGCGGCCGCACCCCTCCCGGCCTGGTGACGATGTTGACCGGCGTGGCCCAGTTGATCCCGACGTTGCGCTTGAACATCCCCCACATCGCGTCGAGCTGCGCGGGTGTCATCGGGTTGTTCACGTTGAACACCTGGTAGCGGCTGTTGAGGTAGCTGTTGATCCCGTCGCGCACCTGGTAGCGGTTCGTACCCGCGTCCGGTGTGGTGCCGACCCTGGCGGCGATGGCGGCCTGGGTCGGCAGCGAGGACGTCCGCGCGGAGATCGCCATGCGGATGGCCGCGGGACCGCACCAGTAGCCGGTCTGCTGCTTCTGCCACGTGACGGACATCCAGTCACCGGCGGCGGCAGTCGCCGGCGCGGAGGGCGCGAGCGTCACAGCCATCGCCATCACCATCATCGCGGTGAGTTTCCTGAGAGTTCCCATGGCGCGGGACGTTAGGAATCGCGGCTTTCAGTTCGCTTGCAGGTAGCTGCACGTCCAGTCACACGTCCCCCAATCGGCCCACCGAAACCACGTGTTTCAGCGACTAGCGTGGTCACCGACCGTGAAACGGTGATCACACGGGGCTTGACACACGCGACTCGGAGTAGATGAGGTAAGCCTACCCTTAGTTGAATTCATGCGGAGGTGTCGTGCACCCCAGGTCCCTGCCCCCCGGACGGCCCGCGCACGTGCTGGCGGCCGCGGCCGGGTCGCTGGGCGACCAACTGCCGGAACACGGGATCGGCCAGGAGCAGGCACTGCGCAGGCTCGCCGACGTGCTCGAGACGTACGGCGTCGGCCTGCGGTCCCCGTACTCGGCAGCCCACCTGCAACCGCCACCGCTGGCCGTCGCGGTGCTCGCGGACGCGCTGGCGAGCGCGTCGAACGCCTCGCTCGACACCTACGACTCCGGTCCGGCCGCGATCGCCGTCGAACGCTGGGTCGTCGCGCGGCTCGCCACGCTGGCCGGGTATCCGTCGGGCGACGGGGTGTTCACGCCCGGCGGCACGATCTCGAACCTCACCGCGCTGCTGCTGGCCCGCGACGCGGCCGCCGCGCGGCACGGCGTCGACGTGCGGCTCGACGGGGTCGCCGAGTTGGTCGAGCCGACCGTGTACTGCTCGGAGCTGGCGCACTTCTCTGTGCAGCGGGCGTGCGCGACGCTCGGGATCGGCGAGAACGCGGTGCGCCCGATCGAGGTCGACTCGTCGTTCCGGATGGAGCCGTCGTCGCTGGCCCGCGCGCTGCGGCACGCGTCGACGCCGGTCGCGGTCGTCGCGACCGCGGGCACGACCGACTTCGGCTCGATCGACCCGCTCCGCGAGGTCGCGGAGATCGCCGCGGCGCACGGCGCGTGGTTCCACGTCGACGCCGCGTACGGCTTCGGCGCGTTGTTCTCCACGCGGCTGGCGCCGTTGCTCGACGGGCTGGAGCTGGCCGACTCGATCACCGCGGACCTGCACAAGATCGGCTGGCAGCCCGCGGCCGCGTCGGCGTTGCTGGTGCGGTCGGCGGCGGCGTTCGAGCCGCTGAACCGCTCGGTGGCCTACCTGAACCCGGAGGACGACCGGACGGCCGGGTACGACGGCCTGCTCGGCCGCTCGCTGCAGACGACCCGGCGGCCGGACGCGGTGAAGGTGGCCGCCACGCTGCTCGCGTTCGGCAGGGAGGGGCTGGGGCAGCTCGTCGACCACTGCCACTCGCTCGCGCAGCACGCCGCCGCGTTGCTGGCCGAGGACCCGGCGTTCGAGCTGATCGGCGGGGTGACCCTGACGACGGTCGTGTTCCGTTACACCGCATCGGATCCCGAGCTGACCGACGCGGTGAACGCCGAGCTGCGGCGGCACCTGATGCGCACCGGCGTCGCGCTGGTCGGGCGCACCGAGGTCGGCAAGGCGACATGCCTGAAGTTCACGCTGCTCAACCCGAAGACCACACCCGACGACCTCGTCCGGCTGCTGGGCCTGGTGCGCCACGCCGGTGCCGTGACCGAGGAGATGCTGCGACAGGAGGGCGTCGCATGAGCACACGCACGGACGCCGAGCACGCGCACCTGGAGGCCCTGTTGCGGGCTTGGGTGCGAGAGACCAACACAGCGGTTTCGCCCGGCCCGCTGACGGTTCCGCTGCCGTCGACCGGGCTCGCGCTGCACACCGAGGTGCGGCACGCGTCGGCGACGGGCTGGCACACGTTCGGGCCGGTGACGATCGGAACGCTTCCGGCCGACCCGGTGCTGGCAGTCGCCTTGGTGGCGCAGGAGTTGGGCGGCGAGACGGCTGACCTCGTCGAGCGCACTGCCGAGTCGGTGCGCAGGGTCGCCGGGTTCCTGGAGCACCGCGGCCACTCCCCCACCCCCGCGGACGGGTTCCTGGACGCCGAGCAGTCGCTCCTGCTCGGGCACCTGCACCACCCGGCGCCGAAGTCGCGCGACGGGATCTCCGACCGGGACAACGCGCGGTTCGCACCGGAGCTGCGCGGGTCGTTCCCGCTGCACTGGTTCGCGGCGGACCCGTCGGTGGTGTCGCACGCCGGCGGTGCGGACGTGCTGATGCAGGAGCTCGCCGGGCGGCACGTCGACGGGAAGCTGCTGATCCCCGCGCACCCGTGGCAGGCGCACGACCTGGTGCAGCGGCCGCGGATCAGGTCGTTGCTGGAACACGGTCTGCTCGAGTCGCTCGGCGAGTTCGGGCCCGAGTGGTTCCCGACGTCGTCGCTGCGCACCGTGTACCGGCCGGGCGCGCCGGTGATGCTGAAGCTGTCGCTGGGCCTGCGGATCACGAACTCGCGGCGCGAGTCGACGGCGACCGAGCTGCGCCGCGGCATGGAGATCAAGCAGCTGCTGGACACCGGGTACGCGGCCGAGACGGTGCTGGCGCACCCCGAGTTCACGGTCGTGCGGGACCCGTCGTGGATCGCGGTCGACGAGCACGGTGACGTGACCGGGCTCGACGTGGCGGTGCGGGACGTGCCGCCCGGACTCACCGACCTGCGCTGCCTCGCCGGTCTGGTGGCGCCGCGACCGGGGATCGGGCCCAGCAAGCTGATCTCGGTCGTGCCCGATCCGGCCGCGTGGGTCGCGTCGTACACCGACCACGTGCTGGTGCCGATGCTGAAGCTGTACGCGGAGACCGGGATCGGGCTGGAGGGGCACCAGCAGAACACGCTGGTGCGCGAGGACGCGTCCGGTGGTGCGTACCGGGACAACCAGGGCTATTACCTGGCGTCGTCGTACCTGCCGAAGCTGCTCGACCACCTGGGTGCCGAGCACTCGCGGCTGGCCGTGGTGGACGACGCGATCGTCGACGACCGGCTCACCTACTACCTGCTGCGCAACCAGGCGCTCGCGCCGATCGGCTGCTTCGGCGCGCACGGCGTCGCCGACGAGCGGGAGCTGCTGGGCGTGCTCGCCGGAAGACTCGAGGAAGCACTGCCCGCGCTGGCCAAGGCCGGTCCGGACGGCGACCGGCTGGCGCGCCGCTGGCTGACCGCACCCACGTTGCCGTGCAAGGGAAATCTGCTGACGCGGTTGCAGGGGATCGACGAGGTCCTGGCACCACTCGACGCGCAATCTGTGTACCTGGACACGCCGAACCCGTTGCTGGAGGCCAAGTGAGGCCCGTGAGCCACCTCGACTCGTACCGGACGGCCGGGCACGTGGAGGCACCAGCGCCACCGTTACCGGTGCTGCCGCAGCCGTGGGACGCGCGGCTGGCCGACCCGGACGGGTTCCACCTCGACCTGATCCACCGGTGGATGCAGTCGCCGCACGTGGCGGCGTTCTGGCGGCAGGCGTGGCCGCGCGACCGGTGGGAGCTGGAGCTGCGCGACCACCTGGCCGGCAACGACATCCGGCCGGTGCTGGTGGCGCTGGAGGGCAGGCCGGTGATCTACCTGGAGGTGTACCGGGCGGCGCGCGACCGCGTCGCGAAGTGCTACCACGCCCGGCCGCACGACATCGGGCTGCACATCGCCGTCGGTGAGCTGGCGATGACCGATCGCGGGCTGGTCCGGACGCTGCTGCCGGTGCTGACGCGGGCGCTGTTCGACGCGGACCCGCAGTGCACGCGGGTGATCCTGGAGCCGGACGTGCGCAACACGCGCGCCATCAAGTCGTTCCAGGCCGGTGGTTTCCAGCTCGCGGACGAGATCCTGCTGCCGGACAAGGTGGCCGCGCTGATGGTGTGCCCGCGATGACTCCCAAGAAGGTCGTGGCCATCGGCTGCGGGCCGTTCAACCTGGGGCTGGCGGCACTGGCGTCCACTGTGGACGACCTCGACGTGGTGGTGCTGGAAGCGGAGCGCGAGCTGCGCTGGCATCCGGGCGTCATGTTCGACGACGCGGTGCTGCAGGTCAGCTTCCTGGCAGACCTGGTGAGCATGGTGGCGCCGACGCACCCGCTGTCGTTCCTCGCCTACCTGCACGACGTGGACCGGCTGTACCCGTTCTACGTGCGCGAGCGGTTCCACCCGACGCGCCGCGAGTACGAGGACTACCTGCGCTGGGCCGCGTCGCGGCTGCCGTCCGTGCGGTTCTCCCACCGCGTCGAGTCGGTGCGGTGGGACGGCGAGCGGTTCGCCGTGCAGGCGACCCGCGGCGACGGCAAGCGGATCACCGTGCACGGCGACGACCTGGTGCTCGGGGTGGGCACGGAGCCGTACGTGCCCGACGCGCTGGCGAACCTGCCGTCCGAGCGGCTGATGCACAGCGCCGACTACCTCAACCGGGACGTCGACGTCGAGCACGTGACGGTCGTCGGCTCCGGCCAGTCGGGCGCGGAGGTGGTGCTGGACCTGTTGCGGCGCAACATGTCCGGCGGACCAGCGGTGAGCTGGCTGACCCGCACGCCGGTGTTCGCGCCGCTGGACTACACGAAGCTCGTGCTGGAGATGACGACGCCGGGGTACGTGCGGCACTTCCACTCGCTGCCGCAGGACAAGCGCGACTCGCTGGTGGCCGAGCAGTGGCGGCACTACAAGGCGATCTCCGAGGGCACGATCGACGAGCTGCACGACCTGCTGTACCGGCGGGAGCTGCTGCACGGGCTGCGCGAGGTGGAGCTGCGGCCGGGCACGGCGATCCGCGAGTCGCGCGTGTCGTACTCCGGGCAGGCGGTGCTGACGTGCACGCACCGCGACACCGGCCGGGCGTTCGAGCACACCACCGACCTGGTGATCGCCGCGACCGGGTACCGGCAGCGCAGGCCCGTGTTCCTGCAACCGCTCGAGCCGCTGGTCAAGCGCGACTCGCACGGCCGGTTCGTCGTCGGGCTCGACCACTCCGTCGAGCTGGCGCCCGTGGTGGCGGGCCGGGTGTTCGTGGCCAACGCGGACCTGCACAGCCACGGCGTCGCCGCGCCCGACCTCGGGATCGGCGCCGTCCGCAACGCGACGATCATCAACGCGGTCACCGGCCGCGAGGTGTACCCGCTGCCCAAGCGGACCGCGTTCACCAGCTTCACCGCACCGGGAGACTCTGTTGACCGACCTGTGGCGTGAGTGCTCGCGAAGGCTGCTCGCGAAGATCATCGGCGAGTTGTGCTTCGAGCAGCGGCTCACCCCCGAGCAGGGCTGCGTATTGCATTTCGCCGAGTCCGTCTACACGTTCGAAGCCGAGCGGACGGCGTTCGACGGCTGGGTCGTCACGCCCGGCTCGGTGCGCCGGGCCGCGTCCGGCATCCTCGGCGACGACGTGGTCGAGCCGTGCGAGGACGTGCAGCAGTTCCTCGTCGACGCGTGCCGCCACATGGGGGTCGACGGCTCGACGACCGCGGGCCTGCTGTCCGAGACGACCTCGACGCTGGCGGCGGACGTGGCGCTCGCGTCGACCGCGCGCCCGGTCGCCGAGCTGACCTCGTTGCCGCACATCGAGCTGGACGGTCACCTCACCGGCCACCCGTGGCTGTTCGCGAACAAGGGCCGCGTCGGGTTCGCCGAGTCCGACCGCGAGCGCTACGCACCCGAGTCGCGCACCCCGGTGCGGCTGGCCTGGCTCGCCGCGCACCGCGGTCTCGCCGAGTTCCGGGCCACCTCGACGGTGTCCGAGTCGTCGCTGTTCGCCGACGAGCTGGACGCGGCGACGCGCGAGCGGTTCACCGAGGCGTTGAACGACCTGGGCCTCGACCCGGCCGCGTACGTGTGGCTGCCGGTCCACCCGTGGCAGCTGGACCACGTGGTGCGCACGATGTGGGCACCCGAGCTGGCGACCGGCCGCCTGGTCGAGCTCGGCGAGGCGCCCGACTGGTACCTGCCGACGCAGTCCGTGCGCACGATGTGCAACGTGGACAGTCCGGGCCGCGCGCAGGTGAAGCTGCCGCTGCGAATCCTCAACACCGCCGTGTACCGCGGCATCCCGCCGCACTGCACGGCCGCCGCGCCGATGACCACCCAGTGGCTGCAGGGTCTGTGGTCGCGCGACAAGCTGCTGTCCGAGTGGGGCACGGTGCTGCTGGGCGAGTTCGCGTCGGTGACCGTGCGGCACCCGCACCTGACGCGCGCGGGCGACGTGCCGTACCAGTGGCTGGAGACGCTGGGGTGCATCTGGCGCGAGCCGCTCACCCCGCACGTCGGTCCCGGCGAGACCGCGTGGTCACTCGCGGCGGCGCTGCACGTCGACCCGTGGGGCACGCCGCTGGTCGGTGAGTTCGTTCGCCTGTCCGGACTTTCCGCCGCGGACTGGTTCGCCGCGCTGCTGCGCGTGCTGCTGCGGCCGTTGCTGCACGTGCTCTACACGTACGGCATCACGGTGAACCCGCACGGCGAGAACGTGGCGATCATCTGCTCCGGCGGTGTGCCGGTCCGCGCGGTGATCCACGACCTGGTCGACGACGTGAACGTGTCCGTGGAGCCGGTGCCCGAGCGCGGGCTCGAACCCGACTCGCACGACCGGGTGCTGCCGCGCAAGCACTGGAACGTGCTGCGGCAGTACCTGGTCGACGCGCTGCTGGTCGGTGTCTTCCGCCCGTTGCAGCTGCTCCTGCCGCTGACCGAGGCCCAGTTCTGGGGCATGGTGCGCGGCGAGGTCGAGTCCTACCGCAACCGCCACCCCGACCTCGCGTCGCGGATGGACGCGGGAACGTTGCTGGGGCCCAGTTTCACGCGGTTCCCGTTGAACGGCTACCGGCTCACGCTCGGGTACCGGGACCTCGCCCAGCGTCCGCCGATCCCGTCGGCGGGCGAGGTCCCGAACCCGATGCACTCCGTGTCAGCGATCGCTCCCGTGGACGGCTGGTGAGCCCTCGCGGGTGTACTCGGCGCGTGCGAACCGCAGCAGCGCACCGTGCACCTGGTCGGCCTGCTCGTCGCCGAACGGCCCGATCTGCGCGAGCTCGCCGCCGACCGGCTGGATCGACACGACGTTGCCCCGCGACAGGTGGACCCGTGAGATCTCCTGCCACGACAGCATTCCGCGCCGCCACGCCAGTCCCTCCGGCGACGCGGTGATCTCCGGCGCGAACTTCCACCTGCGCACCCGGTCGCCCGCGATGACGAGCAGCACCGCCCAGCACACCAGGCCGTACGAGCTGGCCTTCGGGCTGCCGCCGACGATCTCGGTCGTGTAGAGGGTGGCACCAGAACCGGCGATCACGAGCACCATCACGAGCCATCCGCCGCGCAGCCACGGCTTGCGCCCGCCCGAGATGACCGACACCTCACCGCTCGGCAGCTCGTCCGCCACGGGTTCCGGCTCGGACAGCGCTTCGGGTGGTGCGGCCTGCCCTTCCCGCGTGTAGGGCACCGTCGCGAAGTGCCCCATTGCCACGTGGATGCGGGTGGCCTGCTCGTCCCCGAACCGCCTGATCCGCGTGGTCTCCCCCGTCCGGGGCTCGATGACCAGGGTGTTGGCCCTGGTCAGGTGCACCCGTCCGATCTCGGCCCAGCCGAGCTTCGTTCTGCCCCACGCCATGCCCTCGGGCGAGATCGTGACCGACGGCATGAACACCGCGCGCCGCACCCAGTTGCCGACGACCAGCAGCACCACCGCCCATCCGCCGACGGCCAGCGCGGTGTGGTTCGGGTAGTCCCCGAACGCCCACGGCGTCGACCGGACGGCCGGGACGACGGCGAGCACCAGCACGATCAGGTGCCCTTTGAAGCCGAGCCACATCTTCCGCCCACCGCTGACGACGACGTCCCTGCTCGGTTCTTCGGTGGGCCGCTGGTAGCCGGCCGCGTCGTCGGCGTCGACCTCGGCCTTGATCTTCCGCAGCACCGGGCGTGCCGTGAGGTAGGTCAGGTACAGCCACCCGAGGGCGAACGGCAGCGCGAGCCAGCCCCACCACGCGAGCGGCTGGTCGGCGGCGCGGACGTGGTGCGACCGCCGCCCGGTCCCCTCCTTGACGACCGGCACGTGCTGACCGATGTCGGCGGGCGTCAGGAAGTTCACCGGCCTGCGCGCGAACGGCCCGTCGTGCTGCCCCAGGTCCGCCATGCACTGGTGCCAGAAGCCGAACCCGTGCGTGCTGACCGGACCGTGCCGGTCGCACTCCCGCGCGATGGCGAACGTCTGCCCCGGCCGCGGCGCGGGATCGGGACCGTACCTGTCGGTGAACGCGTTGATGATCGTCGCGCCCAGCAGCCAGCCGAGCAGCGGCATGACCAGGACCGCGAACACCAGCCGAAGCACCCTGCGCTTCAGCTCCCCCAGTTCTGTTTGCTCCACACGGCCGGAGAGTAACGCAGCCGAACGGGCTACTCGCCGCGGATCACCTTGCGCAGCTTGGGAAGCCGCTCGGACAGCGCCCGCTCGGCACCGCGCGGCGTGGGCGAGTAGTAGTCGCGGCCCACGAGGTCGTCCGGCGGGTACTGCTGCGTGAGCACGCCTTCCGGCACGTCGTGCGGGTAGTGGTAGCCCTGCGCGTTGCCGAGCTTCGCGGCGCCCGCGTAGTGCCCATCGCGCAAATGCGGCGGGACCGTGCCGACGAAGCCCTTCCGCACGTCCTCGATGGCGCCGTAGATGGCGGTGGTGACGGCGTTGGACTTCGGCGCGGTCGCCAGGTGGATGGTGGCCTGCGCGAGGTTCAGCGCGCACTCCGGCAGCCCGATCAGCTGCACGGCCTGTGCCGCGGCGACGCACACCTGCAACGCCGTCGGGTCGGCCATGCCGACGTCCTCGGACGCGTGGATCACCAGGCGCCGCGCGATGAAGCGGGGGTCCTCGCCCGCCTCGATCATGCGCGCCAGGTAGTGCAGCGCGGCGTCGACGTCCGAGCCGCGGATGGACTTGATGAACGCCGACGTCACGTCGTAGTGCTGGTCGCCCTGCCGGTCGTACCTGACCGCCGCCTTGTCCACAGTGGACTCCAGCACGGCGAGCGACACGACACCGTCGTTCGAGGCGACCGCCGAGTCGGCCGCGGCCTCCAGCGCGGTCAGCGCGCGCCGGGCGTCGCCACCGGCCAGCCGGACCAGGTGGTCGAGCGCGTCGGCGTCGACCGTCACGGAACCACCGAGTCCACGCGGATCGGACACGGCGCGCGAGACGACCGCCAGCACGCCCTCGTCGGTCAACGGCCGCAGCTGGAGCACCAGCGAGCGCGACAGCAGCGGTGACACGACCGAGAAGAACGGGTTCTCCGTGGTGGCGGCGACCAGCAGCACGATGCGGTCCTCGACGGCGCCGAGCAGCGCGTCCTGCTGGGTCTTCGAGAACCGGTGCACCTCGTCGATGAACAGGACGGTCGACTCGCCGGAGCGCACGAGGCGGCGACGCGCCTCGTCGATGACCGCGCGCACCTCCTTCACGCCCGCCGACAACGCCGACAGCGCCACGAACCGGCGGCCGGTCGCCCTGGACACCAGCGTGGCCAGCGTCGTCTTGCCGGTGCCCGGCGGGCCGTAGAGCATCACCGACGCCGGGGTGGCGCCCTCCACCAGCCTGCGCAGCGGCGCTCCTGGGCCGAGCAGGTGATCCTGCCCGACGACCTCGTCCAGCACCGCGGGCCGCATCCGGACGGCCAGCGGCGCGTTCGCGGCCAGACGCTCGGCTTTCTCCTCGTCGGTGGCGCCGAACAGGCCCTCGTCGAACAGACCTTCGCTCATGCGTTCGAGCCTAACCTGTGCGAAAATGCACGCTCGTGGCTGTTCCTCCCCGCGCCGTACTCCTCGCCGGCCCATCCGGTTCCGGCAAGTCCACCCTCGCCGCCCGCCTCGGCTGGCCGGTGCTGCGGCTGGACGACTTCTACCGCGAAGGCGACGACCCGCTGTTGCCCCGCGACGCGCACGGCAGGGCCGACTGGGACGCCGAGGGCTCCTGGAACGACGACGACGCGCTGGAGGCGGTCGTCACCCTCGCCCGCACGGGCTCGGTCGATGCCCCGGTGTACGCGCTCGGCGAGGACCGCAGGGTCGGCGCGCAGACCGTCAGCCTGGGCGACGCGCCCGCGTTCATCGCCGAGGGCTTGTTCGCGGACCTGCTGGTCGGCCGGGCCCGCGAGACGGGCGTGCTGAAGGACGCGATCGTGCTCGCGCCGAGCGCGCCCGTGACGTTCCTGCGGCGGTTCTTCCGCGACGTGTCCGAGGCCCGCAAGCCCGTGCCGGTGCTGCTCAGCAGGGGCTGGCGGCTGATGCGCGAGCAACCGGGCGTCGTCCGGCGCTGCGAGGCGGCGGGCATGCGGCGGCTCACCCCCGCGCGGGCACGCGAGGAACTCGCGAAGTCCGTGCACACCGCGGACAACGCGCCCGTGTAGCACGGCGGCCGTGGGGGTAACCGTGGGCACGAGAGGTGGTCGCCGTGGCACCTGCCCGCAGAGACCTGGTGGTCGTCGGTGCCTCGGCCGGAGGCGTCGAGGCGCTGACGAAGTTCGTCGCGAGCCTGCCCGCGAATCTGCCCGCCGCCGTCGCCGTTGTACTGCACATGCCTTCTCGCGGCCCGAGCGCGCTGCACTTCATCCTGTCCCGCAGCGGTCCGCTGCGCTGCGTCCCGGTGTCCGACGGCCAGCCGGTGCGGCCGGGCCGCGTGTACGTCGCGCCGCCGGACCGGCACCTGGTCGTGTCCGGTGAGCAGCTGCGCCTGTCCGACGAGCCGCCCGCGCTCGGCCACCGGCCGTCGGTCGACGTGCTCTTCTCCTCCGCCGCCCGCACGCGGGGCGCCCGCACGATCGGTGTGGTGCTGTCCGGCGCGCTCGCCGACGGCACCGCGGGCATGGTCGCGATCAAGTCGCGCGGTGGCGTCGCCCTGGTCCAGGACCCGGTGGAGGCGCGGTGCTCCGGCATGCCGCTCAGCGTGATCCGGCACGTGCGGGTCGACCACGTGCTGCCGGTCGGCGAGATCGGCCACCAGCTCGCGCACCTCGTGGGACAGCAGGTGGACGCGGACGGGCCGGTGCGCGACGAGTTGAGCATGGAGCGGGCGTTGTGGACCGCGCTGCACACGCTCGACGAGAAGGCCGAGCTGTCCCGGCGGATGCGGGCCAGCCCGCTGGCGCGCGCGCACTCCTATCTGGCGGAGCGGTACGCACGGGCGCACCAGGAGGCGGCCGAGGCCGCCGACGTCCTGCGCGCCCACCTGACGCGGAGGGGGCTGGAACAGTGATCACCGGCAACGGCAGACCCGACCGGACACCCGCGAACGACCGCACGGCACTCCGCGCACGCTCGACCAGAGCGGGAGCGGCACAGTGATCACCGGCAACCACCGCGCCCGCTCCACCGAAGCGGGGGCAGCACCGTGATCACCAGCGAGATGCAGTTCGGCGTCCACCGCCTCGGCGGCCTCGCTGTCGTCCGCCCGCGAGGCAGGCTCGACCTGTCCAGCTACGCCGCGTTCCGCGACGGCCTGCTCAAGCTCGCCGCCGAGGAACCCGCCGCGATCATCGTGTGCCTCAGCAGCGAGCTGAACGTCGCGACGCACACGATGCTGGCCGTCTTCACGACGGTGTGGATGCGCGTGTCGGAGTGGCCGGGCGTGCCGGTGGTGCTCGTGCCGGAGACCGTCCAGCACCACGCGGACATGCGGCGCAGCGGCATCACCCAGTTCGTCCCGGCGTACGCGAGCATGCGGGTCGCCGTGGAGTCGGTCCGCAGGCCACCCGCACACCGGCGGGACACGGTCGAGCTGCCGCTGGACCCGACGGCACCGCGGCTCGCACGCCGGTTCGTGCGGGCGACGTGCCGGCGCTGGGACGTGCCGTTGATCACCGGTGACGCGGTGCTCGTCGCGAGCGAGCTCACCGAGAACGCGGTCCGGCACGCCGGGTCGCCGTCGGTGCTGCGGCTGGAGCTGCGGCCGTTCGCGCTCGCCATCGCGCTGCGCGACCTGGATCCGCGCCCGCCGGAGCGGCCGGTGCCGGGGCACGGCGTCGACATCGTGGACCGGGTGAGCCGCACCTGGGGCTGGTCGCCGTCATTCGATGGGGGCAAGGTCGTGTGGGCGGTACTCGCCGTTCCGCGAACCGAGTAATTTCCTGCCCGTGACCGACCACCTCCCCGCACCCGACGACGAGTTCGAGGACGTGCTGCAGCACCTCAAGGAGTCGCGCGGCTTCGACTTCACCGGGTACAAGCGCACGAGCCTCATGCGCCGCGTGCGGCACCGGATGGCGCAGGTCGGCATCGAGGCGTACCCGGACTACATCGACCACCTCCAGGTCAACGCCGACGAGTTCGACGCGCTGTTCAACACCATCCTCATCAACGTCACGGGCTTCTTCCGCGACCCCGAGGCGTGGGAGCACCTGCGCGAGCACGTGGTGCCGCAACTGCTCGACGGGCACGGGCTGGAGGACCCGGTGCGGGTGTGGAGCGCGGGTTGCGCGTCCGGCGAGGAGGCCTACACCCTCGCGATGGTGCTGGCCGAGGCGCTGGGCACCGACCGCTTCCGCCAGCAGGTGAAGATCTACGCGACGGACGTCGACGACGAGGCGCTGGCGCACGCGCGGCACGCGAGCTACGTCGAACGCGACCTGCAGTCCGTGCCGCCGGAGCTGCAGACGAAGTACTTCGAGCAGCAGAACGGCCGCTACGTCTTCCGCAAGGACCTGCGCCGGTCGGTCATCTTCGGCCGCAACGACCTGGTGCAGGACGCGCCGATCTCGCGCATCGACCTGCTCCTGTGCCGCAACACCCTGATGTACTTCAACCAGGAGACCCAGGCCAAGATCCTCGGCCGGTTCCACTTCGCGCTGGTGCCGCAGGGCGTGCTGTTCCTCGGCAAGGCCGAGATGCTGCTCAGCCACAGCCGGATCTTCGACCCGATCGACCTGAAGCGGCGCATCTTCCGCAAGGCGCCCAGCGGTCCCGGCACCACGACGCACTTCGTCACGCAGGCGTTCGCGCACGACCGCCGGGTCGAGGTCGGCCCGCTGGACCAGCTGCGCGAGCACGCGTTCTCGGCGAGCCCGGTCGCACAGGTCGTCGTGTCGGCCGAGGACATCATCGCGCTGGTCAACAAGCAGGCGGAGACCGTGTTCGGCCTGTCGGCGAAGGACGTCGGCCGCCCGCTGCGCGACCTCGACCTGTCCTACCGGCCGGTCGAGCTGCGCGGCTACGTCGAGCAGGCGCGGGTCGAGCGCAAGTCGTTGCGCATCAAGGAGGTCGAGTGGCAGCGCAGCCCCGGTGAGTCGCTGTGGTTCGAGATCCACGTGAACCCGCTGATCGACCACGACAACGGCATACTCGGCGTGTCGATCGTGTTCCGCGACGTCACGTCCGCGCGCAGGCTGCTCGACGACCTGGAGTACGCCAACCGGCAGCTCGAGTCGGCCTACGAGGAACTGCAGTCGACGAACGAGGAGCTCGAGACCACCAACGAGGAGCTCCAGTCCACCGTGGAGGAACTGGAGACCACGAACGAGGAGCTCCAGTCGACCAACGAGGAACTGGAGACGATGAACGAGGAGCTCCAGTCCACCAACGACGAGCTCCAGACGATCAACGACGCGCTGCGCGACCGCAGCTCGGAACTGGACCAGGTCAACGAGTTCCTCGAGTCGATACTGACGTCCCTGCGCGCCGGCGTCATCGTGCTGGACCTGGAGATGCGGGTGCTGGCGTGGAACCGCGGCGCCGAGGAGCTGTGGGGCGTGCGGCGCGACGAGGCCGAGGGCGAGCACCTGCTCAACATCGATGCCGGACTGCCGCTGGCCGAGCTGCGCCCGGTGGTGCGGCAGGCGCTCAGCGACCCGGCGTTCATGACCGACGTGCGGCTACCGGCGGTGAACCGGCGTGGCCGCGCGGTGACGATCCGGGCGGTGTGCAGCTCGTTGCGCGCCAACGACGGCAGCCCCAGCGGCGCGATACTCGTGATGGAGCAGCTGCCCTGACCGGTCACTCCGACAGCCCGACTCCCGCGACAGCACAGCCGCACTGGCCGGTCTCGTCGGCAGCCGACACCGTGACGGTGCAGCTGCCCTAACCGGTCTCGGCGTCCCCGGCGCAGCGGAAGTAGGTGTCCAGGCCGGTCAGCTCCAGCGTCCGGCGCACGGCGGCCGAGCACTCGCTCAGCCGGAACGCCACGCGCTGCCGGGCGCACTCGCTGTTCAACGTGATCAGCGCGATGACACCGGCCGAGCCGAAGAAGGTGACGCCGGCCAGGTCGAGCACCACCGCCCCGCCGCCGATCCGGGCGCGCACGTACTCCTCGAGCTGGGGCGCGGTCACCATGTCGAGCTCACCCGCGACGTGGACGACCGTCGCCCCGCGAGACTCATCGGCGGTCAGCGACACCTGGTCGTCCGGCGGTTCGACTGCGTCCACCACGTCCCTCACTGCTTCGACCAGTTCACTGTATGCCCTCCGCACCGCGCAGGGCGTGGCCAGTCGGGTGTGATCGCCTCGTCTGGCAGGATGCCGGTCATTCCGACGAGCGGGGGCGCGCGATGAGCGAGACACCGGAGTGGTCCTCTCCTGACCAGCGACCGCAGCAGGAGAACAACCCGGCACCGCCTCCTCCCCCGCAGTACGGCCAGCAGCAGTACGGCCAGCCGTACCACCAGCCGCCGCAGGCGCCGAAGCCCGGCATCATCCCGCTGCGCCCGCTCGGCGTCGGCGAGGTGCTGGACGGCGCGATCACCACCATGCGGCGCTACCCGAAGGCCGTGCTCGGCGTGTCGGCGGTGGTCGTCGCGATCACCCAGCTGATCACGGTTCTGGTGGTGTGGCCGCTGATCAACGACATCAACAACCTCGCGTCCGTCGACCCGAACGACCTCACGCCGTCGCAGGCGCGGGAGATGGCGATCGACGTCATCTACAGCGGGCTCGTCGGCGGCGGCGTCTCGCTGCTGGTGCAGCTGGTGGCGCAGACGTTCCTGTCCGGGTACGTCACGGTCGTCGTCGGGCGCGCGGTGCTCGGCCAGCCCATCTCGTTCCGCGAGGCGTGGGACGAGTTCCGCCCGCGGCTGCTGTCGCTGCTCGGCGCGACCGCGCTCATCACCCTGATGCTCCTCACCGGCGTGGCGCTCTGCGTCCTGCTCGGCGTGCTGTTCGTCCCGCTGAGCATCCCGCTGTTCATCCTGTCGGCGCTGCTGGGTGTCGCGCTGATCATCTGGCTGATGGTGATGTTCAGCCTGGTCACCCCGGCGCTGGTGCTGGAGCGCGGCCCGATCGTCGAGTCGTTCCGCCGGTCGCGCCTGCTGGTGCAGGACGCGTGGTGGCGCACGTTCGGCATCCTGCTGCTGGCGCTGCTGATCGGCTCGATGATCAACAACATCATCGGCCTGCCGTTCAGCCTGCTCGGCACGGACTTCAGCGCGATCATGGCGGGCAAGCCGGCGACGACGTCGTTCGGCGCGCTGCTGCTGACCGCCGTCGGCGGCACGATCGCGGGCACCATCACCTACCCGTTCAGCTCGGCGGTGACCGTGCTGCTGTACGTCGACCGCCGCATCCGCCGTGAGGGCATGGACATCGAACTCGCCCGCGCGGCCGGGCTCACCGGCGGACAGTAGGCGTGGACGTCCCGGTCGACGTCGGGCCCGACGAGGCGCGCGACGCCGCCGTCCGCGAGCTGTCGGACCCGGCGTACGCGCAGGCGCGGCCCGGTGTGCTGGAGAAGGCGCTCGACTGGGTGCTCGACCGGCTGGACGAGCTGTTCGGCGCGGGCAGCGGTGCGGGCGGCGTCGCGTTGCTGCTGCTGGTCGTCGTGATCGCACTGGCCGTCGTCATCCGGCTGTTCACCGGGCGCGTGACTCGGGCGGCGCGGACGGGTGCGGTGTTCGGCGACGCGACCAGGTCGGCGAAGGACCACCGCGCCGCCGCGCAGGAGGCGTTCGCGCGCGGTGAGTTCGCCGAGGCGGTGCGCGAGCGGTTCCGCGCGCTGGTGCGGGAACTGGAACAGCGCGGCGTGCTCGACGAACGGGCGGGGCGCACGGTCGACGAGGTCGCGGCCGATGCCGGGCGCGAGCTGCCCGCGCACGCGCGGGACCTCCGCGTGGCGGCCGTGCTGTTCGACGACATCTGGTACGGCGGCCGCACCGCGACCGAAGAGGCCTACCGCTCCATCGCGTCGCTCGACGACCGGGTGCGCGGATGAGCGCGCCGACCTCGCCGGACGCGCGGCGGATCTGGGCCGCCGCCAAGGGACCCGTGCTCGTCGGGCTCGTGATCCTGGTGTCCAGCATCATCCTGGTGCTCGTCAGCTCGCCCAGCGAGGGCGGCTCGCTCGACCCGCGCTCGGTGACCCAACCGGGCAGCCGCGCGCTGGCGAAACTGCTGGAGGGCCAAGGCGTCACGGTCGAGTACACCGAGACCGCACCGTCCTCGGTGGACGGCGCGACGCTGCTCGTGACCCGCCCCGACCTCATCGACCCGGCCCGGCTGTCACCGCTGATCGCGAGCGCGCGGGACGCGGTGCTCGTGCAGCCGCAGCGCTGGCTCCCCGACGGGATCGGCGTCGCCGACCGCGCCAGGGTGGACGACCTGCCGCCCGGCTGCGTGCTGGCCGCGCGGTTCGGCCGCGCCACCATGGGCGGCGCCACGTACGCCGCGGCCGACGGCGAGTCGTGCTACGAGTCGTCGTTGGTGCACAAGGGAAACGTGATCGTGCTCGGCACCGGCGCGCCGATGACCAACGACAAGCTGGACGAGGTCGGCAACGCCGCGTTGATGATGACCCTGCTCGGCCGCAACGACCGGCTCGTGTGGTGGGTGCCCGCGGTCGCCGACCCCGGCCGCGAGCAGTCGGTGTTCGACCTGCTGCCGGACGGCTGGAAGTTCGGCGGAGTTCAGCTCGTCGTCGCGGTCGCGCTGTTCGCGCTGTGGCGCGCGCGACGGCTCGGACCCGTTGTCACCGAACGCCTTCCGGTCGTGGTGCGCGCGGCCGAGACCGTCGAGGGACGGGCGCGGCTCTACCGGCGGACGCGGGCCACCGGGCACGCGGCGGCCACGTTGCGGCGCGCGGCGCTGGACCGGATGACACCAGCACTAGGACTGCCGCACGACGCGCCACCCGCCGCGGTGGCGACGGAGGTCGCGGCGCGCGGGTCGCGTTCCGCCGACCAGGTGCTCTCACTGCTCTACGGACCCCAGCCCGCGGACGACCGCGCGCTGGTCCGGCTCGCCGACGAACTGGACGTACTGGAGAACGAGGTGTGCGGGGGATGACGCAGGAGATGACTGCGACTACCGAAGAGGCGCGTTCCGCATTGCTCGCGCTGCGCGCCGAGATCGGCAAGGCCGTCGTCGGCAACGACGCCGCGGTGACCAGCCTGATCCTCGCGCTGCTGTGCCGGGGCCACGTGCTGCTCGAAGGCGTGCCGGGCGTCGCGAAGACGCTGCTGGTGCGGGCGCTCGCGACGGCGCTGGATCTGACGTACAAACGGGTGCAGTTCACGCCGGACCTGATGCCGGGCGACCTGACCGGGTCGCTGGTGTACGACGCGCACTCGGCGGAGTTCTCGTTCCGCGAGGGCCCGGTGTTCACGCACCTGCTGCTCGCCGACGAGATCAACCGGACGCCGCCGAAGACGCAGTCCGCGCTGCTGGAGGCGATGGAGGAACGGCAGGTCTCGGTCGACGGGCGGGCGCGTCCGGTGCCGTCGCCGTTCATCGTGGTGGCGACGCAGAACCCCGTCGAGTACGAGGGCACCTACCCGCTGCCCGAGGCGCAGCTGGACCGGTTCCTGTTCAAGCTGACGATGCCGATCCCGCCGCGCGACCAGGAGATCGACATCCTGACGCGGCACGCGTCCGGCTTCGACCCGCGCGACCTGTCGTCGCTGCGGCCGGTCGCGGGTGCCGAGCACCTCGACGCCGGCGCGCTGGCGGTGCGGTCGGTGACCGTCGCCCCGGAGGTCGTCGGGTACGTCGTGGACGTGTGCCGCGCGACCCGCCAGTCGCCGTCGGTGCGGCTCGGCGTCTCACCGCGCGGCGCGACGGCGTTGCTCGCGGCGGCACGGGCGTGGGCGTGGCTGTCCGGCCGCGCGTACGTGACACCGGACGACGTGAAGGCGTTGGCGCGCCCCGCGTTGCGGCACCGGCTGGACCTGCGTCCGGAGGCCGCGCTGGAGGGTGCGACCGCGGACGGGATCCTGGACGGCGTGCTCGCCGCGGTCCAGGTCCCGCGCTGACGTGGCGCTGACCGGCCGGGCGGGCCTGCTGGCGCTGCTCGGCGTCCTGGTCGTCGGGACCGTGCTGCCGTCGTGGACGGGCGTGCTGGGCGTCGGTGCTCTCGTGGTGCTGTGCGTGCTGATCGACCTCGCGCTGGCCGGTGGGGTGCGCGGGCTCGAGCTGTCCCGTTCCGGCGCGGTGAAGGTGCGGCTCGGCGAGTCGGTCGGGGTCGAGCTGACCGTCCGCAACCCCGGTCCGCGCTGGGTGCGCGGCGTGCTGCGCGACGCCTGGTCCCCGTCGGCCGGTGTCGTGTCCGACCGGTTCTCCGTCGACGTGCCCGCCGGGGCGTCGCGCAAGATCTCCGTTGCGCTGCAACCGGTTCGCCGCGGTGACCGGCGGGCGTACCGGGTGACCGTGCGCTCGCTCGGCCCGCTCGGTGTGGCGGCGCGGCAGGGTGCGCACGACGTGCCGTGGACGGTGCGCGCGCTGCCTCCGTTCCACAGCCGCAAGCACCTGCCGCCGCTGCTGGACCGGCTGCGCGAGCTGGACGGCAGGCGCGCGGCGCTGGTGCGCGGCCAGGGCACCGAGTTCGACTCGTTGCGCGAGTACGTGATCGGTGACGACGTGCGCTCGATCGACTGGCGGGCAACGGCTCGCTCGTCGGACGTGATGGTGCGGACGTGGCGCCCCGAACGGGACCGGCACGTGCTGATCGTGCTCGACACCGCTCGTACGGCGGCCGGCCGGGTCGCGGGTGAGCTGGGCGGACTCCCCCGGCTGGACACCGCGCTCGACTCAGCGCTGCTGCTGTCCGCACTGGCGTTGCACGCGGGTGACCGGGTGGATCTCATCGCCTACAGCCACGTCGTGCGCGCGTCGGTGCCGCGGGCCGACCTGCCGTCGCTGGTGTCCGCGATGGCGCCGCTGGAGGCCGAGCTGGTCGAGTTCGACGCGCGCGGCATGGTCGCCGAGGTGCTGCGCCGATCCCGGCAGCGCTCGCTCGTGGTGCTGCTGACCGGACTGGACTCCGCCGCGCTGGAGGAGGGCCTGGTGCCGGTGCTGCCCGCGCTGACGTCCCGGCACCGGCTGCTCGTCGCGTCCGTGACGGACCCCGCGGTCACGGCGATGGCGCGCGGACGTGGTGACGCCGAAGCCGTGTTCGGCGCGGCGGCCGCGGAACGCACGCTGTCAGAACGCCGGCACGCCAAGGCTTTGCTGACCCGCCACGGCGTCGAGGTCGTCGACGCCGAACCCGACGCCCTCCCACCCGCACTCGCCGACCGCTACCTGACCCTCAAAGCAGCGGGCAAGCTCTAGGCGGCGACCGGAGCCTCGTCGCCCGCGTACTGCTGGTCCAGGTCACCGGTCTCGCCCTCGCGCGCGGCCCGGCGTCCGACGACGAAGACGTAGGCCAGGAAAGCGATCTCGGCCGCGACACCGATCGCGATGCGCGCCCAGGTGGGCAGTCCGGACGGCGTCACGAACGCCTCGATGACACCGGACACGAACAGCACGCAGGTGAGCCCGAGCGCCATCAGCACGACGGTGCGGCCCTGCCGGGCGAGTGCCTGCCCGCGCGGCAGGCCGCCGGGGTCGATCACGGTCCAGCCGAGCTTCAACCCGGTGCCCGCGGCGACGAACAACGCGGTGAGCTCGAGGAGTCCGTGCGGCGCGATGAGACCCAGGAACACGTCGCCGCGCCCGGCGGCGAACATCAGGCCGCCGCTGATGCCGACGTTGATGGCGTTGACGCCGAGCATGATCACGACCGGGATGCCCAGCAGCACACCGAGGAGCAGGCAGCCCGCGGCGACCCACGCGTTGTTCGTCCACACGCGTGCGGCGAACGAACTGGCGGGCGAGCTGGAGTAGTAGGACTCGAAGTCACCACCGGACCGGGTGAGCTCGCGGACCTCGTCCGGCGCGGCGATCGTCGCCTGCACCTGCGGGTCGCGCGCGACCCACGCCGCGAGCAGTCCGGTGAGGAGCAGGAACACCGCGCTCGTCGGCACCCACCAGCGCCACGTCCGGTACATCGCGGCGGGCAGTCCGCGGGTGAAGAACAGGCCGAACTCGCGCCACGCGGGCGCGTGCGTGCCGGTGACGGCGCTGCGGGCCTGCGCGGTGAGCGCGGACAGCCGTTCGACGACCACGGGGTCCGGCGCCTTGCTGCGGACGACGGACAGGTGCGTGGCGACCCGCTGGTAGAGCGTGATCAGTTCGTCGGCCTCGGCGCCGCTGAGCGAGTTCTGCCTGCGCACCAACTCCGCGAGCCGGTCCCATTCCGGGCGGTGCGCGGCGATGAACACGTCCAAGTCCACGCGGGAGACACTACGGTGTACGGCTGTGGGGGACCTGGTCACCGGTGAAGCCGTCGTCGTCTCGCTCCGCACCGCGCGGCTGGCGAGCCGGGCGCTCGCGTTCGCGCTCGACGTGGTGCTGCAAGCGATCGTGCTCTTCGTCGTCTACCTGGCACGGCCATCGGCGGACGACGAGGCGCTGCTCAGCGCCACGACGCTCGTGCTGACCGTGGCGGTGCTCGTCGGATATCCGGTGCTGTGCGAGACGCTGACCCGCGGCCGCACGCTGGGCAAGGTCGCGTGCGGGCTGCGCGTGGTGCGCGACGACGGCGGGCCGATCCGGTTCCGGCACGCGCTGGTGCGCGGGCTCGCCGGGTTCTTCGTGGACTTCTGGGCGCTCGGGCTCGGCGGTGCGGTCGCGTTGTTCGTGTCGCTCGTGTCGCCGCAGGGCAAGCGCGTCGGTGACTACCTGGCGGGCACGGTGGTGATCCGGGTGCGCGTGCCGCAGACCGAGCCACCGCAGATCGCCATGCCTCCCGAGCTCGCCGCGTGGGCCGCGACGCTCGACCTGTCGCGGCTGCCGGACGACCTGGCGCTGGCCGTCCGGCAGTACCTGGGGCGGTTCGGCCAGCTCAGCCCGGACGCGCGTGCGTCACTGGGCGGGCGGCTCGCGGGCGAGGTGGCCGGGTGGATCGCCGCGCCACCGCCGCCCGGTGTGCACGTGCACGCCTACCTGTCTGCGGTGCTGGCCGAGCGCCGCAACCGCGCGCTGAGAGGCCCGGACAACCCGTTCGCACCACCGCGTACGGAGTAGGCCACTGGCACGCGTGGCCGCCAACCGGTACGAGTGGAGTCATGGACCTCGCGACCAGGTGCGAGGACGACGTCGTCCTGGTCTCCCCGGTGGGACGGCTGGACCTGTCGACCTACGTCGCACTGCGGGACGGGCTGCTCAAGCAGGTGGCCGAGCAGCCGCCTGCCGTCGTCGTGGAGCTGACCGCGGCCTTCGAGATCGGCAGCGACACGCTGGCCAGCGTGTTCGCGACGGTGTGGCTGCGCATCGCGCCGTGGTCCGGGGTGCGCCTGGCGCTCGTGCCCGCGACGGTGCGGCACCAGCGGATGCTCGCCCGCACCGGCGTCGCCCGGTTCGTGCCGACCTACCGCTCGGTCGCCGACGCACTCTCGTCGCCGCGGGAGCGGTGCCGCGACGAGATCCAACTGCCCCGCGACCACACCGCCGCCGGGATGGCGCGGCAGTTCGTGCTGCGGGCGTGCGACAACTGGAGCGTGCAGCCGGCCGCGGTGCGCGCCGTGCTGATCGCCGGTGAGCTGGTCGAGAACGTCATGAAGCACACCCGGTCCGCGCCCACGCTGCGGATCGAGCGGTTCCCGCGGCACCTCGCGGTGGCGGTGCGCGACGGCGAACCGTGGCGCGACGGGCCGCCGGCCCGCGGGGCGGCGCTGTTCGACCGGCTGGCCGGCGCGTGGGGGCACAACACCACGCTCAACGGCGGCAAGCTCGTGTGGGCGACAGTCGCGCTCTAGTCCAGCCGGAACCCGTACGGCAGCTCGAGCCGATGCCGGGCCAGCAACTCGCTGTCGCGCAAGATCTCGCGCGTCGGACCGTCCGCGACGACCACACCGTCGTCGATCAGCACGCTGCGCGGGCACAGCTGGAGCGCGTACGGCAGGTCGTGGGTGACCATGAGCATCGTCTTGTCCAGCCCGAGCAACACCTCGGCCAGTTCGCGGCGGGCGACCGGCTCCAGGTTCGCCGACGGCTCGTCCAGCACCAGGATCTCCGGGTCGCACGCCAGCACGGACGCCAGCGCCACGCGCCTGCGCTGCCCGCCGGACAGGTGCATGGGCGAGCGGTCCAGGAAGGACTCCATGCCGACCGCGCTCAACGCCCGCAGCACCCGTTCGTCCACATCGGACATGCCGAAGTTCGCCGGTCCGAACGCGACGTCCTCGCGGACGCTCGACATGAACAGCTGGTCGTCCGGGTCCTGGAAGACCAGTCCGACGCGGCGGCGGATCTCCCGCAGGTGCTCCTTGTCCACCGGCAGGCCCGCGACCGCGACCGAGCCCGAACCGCCCGACAGCACGCCGTTGAGGTGCAGCGCGAGCGTGGTCTTGCCCGCGCCGTTGGGACCGAGCAGCGCGACGCGTTCGCCGGGTTCGACGGTGAGGTCGACGCCGAACAGCGCCTGGTGACCGTTCGGGTAAGCGAAGGCGAGCTTCGAGACGGTCAGTGCCGGAGCGGCGTGGCGCACGGGCGTGAAGGTAGCCGAACCCGTTGCCGCGGAACCGCTCCACCCGCGCGAGACCATCGCGAGGTGGACGCGTTCACCGCGTTCGTAGGCGCGGATGAACAACGTGCCGACACCGCGCGCGGTGGCGCCGACCTGCCACAGGAACCGCGGGTTGTGGCCGCGTGAGATGCGCGCGACGCTCATCCGCTTCGCCTCCCCCGCGATCACCTCGACGTAGCGGGTCATCAGCGTGGCGATGGTGATCAGCGGAGCGGGCACGCGCAGCCGTTGCAGGCCGCCCAGCAGGTCGTTCGGCGAGGTGGTCGCGGCGAGCGTCAACGACACGAGCACGCCGAGCGTGCCCTTGGCGAAGATGTTCCACCCGGCCAGCGCGCCCTCGACGGACACCGCGATGCCGTAGAAGTCCGTGCGCGGCCCGACGCCGACGAACGGCAGCAGGACCGCGAGCACCACGAACGGCAGCTCGATCAGCGACCGGGCGAGGAACCAGCGCGGTGGCACCCGCGCGATCCCCCACACCGCCACGATGAGCACGAGGTAGACCCCGAACGCCCAGAACTGCGTGCGCGGCGTGGCCACGACGCACAGCACCACCGCGAACGCCGTGAGGATCTTGGCGTGCGCGGGCAGCCGGTGGACCGGCGAGTCCCCCGGCAGGTGCAGTGCCCCGTGGCCGGCGCTCATCGCACGGGCTTCTTGCGCAGCAACCAGAACAGCCCGACCGCGATCACGAGGGTGACCAGCACGCCGAGCATGCCCGCGAGGCCGGTGAACTTGTCGTCGCCGCCGACCGCGTAGTCGGCGAACAGCCCGCCGCCCAGCGGGTGCTCCTGCGCGTGCTGCGCGATGCCGGTGTCCTCGGTGGCCTTGTCCAGACCGTCCGGAGCGGACGACGCGAAGTACGACAGCACCCCGGCGATCAGCAGTGAGACGACCCCGAACCCGATGAAGAACCGCTTCACGCCCGCACCTCCAGCTTGGTCTCCGTGCCCCGCAGCAGGTACACGAGGTCGGGTCGCACGGACGCCACCGACGTGACGGTCGCGGCCGTGATCAGGCCCTCGCCGATGCCGATGAGCACGTGGAACCCGAGGATGGCCGCCGCGACCGTGCCGAGACCGACACCGCCGACGCCACCGATGCCGTACTCGACGATGAAGCCGGTGGACGCGATGACGGTGTTGACCATCGCCGACGCGAACCCGACGACCGCGAGCCCCGCCCTGCCGCGCGCGGCGAACTTGCGCAGAGCCAGCGCGACGAAGAAGCCGACCGCGGTGCCGAGCAGCGCCATGTTCGTGACGTTCGCGCCGAGCGCGGTGAGCCCGCCGTCCGCGAACAGCAGCGACTGCACGACGAGCACGATCGTCACGCACAGCGCGCCGACCCACGGCCCGACCAGGATCGCGGCGAGCGCGCCGCCGAGCAGGTGACCGCTCACGCCGGGCAGGATCGGAAAGTTGATCATCTGGACGGCGAAGATGAACGCGGCGACGAGGCCCGCCATCGGTGCCGTCTTGTCGTCGAGGTCGGTTCGCGCCCTCGTGAGGGCGAACCCGACACCCAGCGCCGCGACCACCAGGAACGCGACCGAGGTCGGTGCGTTCAACAGGCCGTCGCTCATGTGCATGGCTACGGAGGACATGGTCGCCAACGCTAGTTGCCACCTCCCGGTTATGGCCAGATCCATGCAATAACAACTGTCTGGCTTTACGAGACGTACGTGACACCCGCCGTCCCGGTTCACCGGACTTCTGCGGCCGAACGGACACGACAACGGTCTAGTCATCGGATGAATGTTGGCTATGATCCGGTTCGCCGCCGTCCTACACGGAGGGACACGCATGACAGAGTTGTCGAGAAGGACCTTCCTGTACGGGACCGGCGCGGCAGCCACCATGTCAGCGCTGGGCACCACACCAGCACTCGCCCAACCCCAAACATCGGGTCACCGGCTGCACGAAAGCATCCTGAACGACGCCCGCATGGAATGGCGCACGCTGCCGAAGAACTGGGGCGACAGCCCGTTCCTCGCCAACGGCTTCCTCGGCGTCCAGATCTACGCGGGCCGCACGCCCAACGAGCTGAAGCTCATGCTCAGCCACTCCGAGGTGCAGGACCAGCGGGTGCAGTGGGAGGCGGCGGTCGGTCTCTCCAGACTGCCGATCGGCTACCTGACGATGACGTTCGCCGGCGCGATCACGGCGGTCGACTGGACGCTCGACCTGTGGAACGCCGAGCTGCGCGGCACGGTCACCACCGCGCAGGGCGGCGCCGAGTTCCGGATGTTCGTCCACAACAGCACCAGCACGCTGATCGCGGACACCAGGGGCGAGGTCACCTGGAACTTCCAGCCGCTCGAGTCCGCGACGACCCGCACGATCCGCAAACCACCGGAGTACACCGCGAACCCGCCGTGGACGCTCGGCGCCGCGAACGGCGTCAGCTACGCGAAGCAGACGATGCACGCGGGCGGCGGCTACACGACCGCGTGGCAGGCGCGCGACGGCCGGTTCGCCGCGCACGTCGGCTACAGCTTCCCGCAGGACACGCACACGTCCGACGCGATCCGCGAGGTGCGCCACGCGCTCGCGAACCCGAAGGTCGAGCAGCACCGCCGCTGGTGGCACAACTACTACACGCGCAGCCTCGTCTCGGTCCCGGACAAGCTGGTGCAGCGGTACTACTGGCTCCAGCTGTACAAGATGGCGTCCGCGACGCGCGCCGACGCGCCGGTGATCTCCGAGTGGGGCCCGTGGTTCCCCGAGCAGGGCAACAGCTGGACCGCGGTCTGGTGGAACCTCAACGTCCAGGTCTCCTACCCGGTGATCAACGGCTCGAACCACCACGAGCTCGACGCGGTCACCGCGACGCTCAAGAAGTTCGAGAGCAACCTAGAGTCCAACATCCGCCCGGAGTTCCGCGACGGCAAGTCCTACGCGATCTGCCACCCCGGCGACCGCACGCTGCGACCGGGTCCCCGCTACTGCGGCGTGCCCGGCGTCGCGCCGAACGACCACACCGGCAACCTGTTGTGGGCCATGCACAACGTGTGGCTCGGCTACCGGCACACGATGGACCGCAAGGTCCGCGACGAGGTGCTGCTGCCGATCCTGGGCAAGGCGGTCAACTACTACGCCCGGTTCCTCGTCGAGGGCCCGGACGGGAAGCTGCACCTGCCCGAGACCCGCTCCCCCGAGTACGCCAACGCCACGGACACGACCTACGACCTGTCGCTGATCCGCTGGGGCGTCACCACGTTGCTCCAGTACGCGCCGAGCGACCCGCGTGCTCCGCAGTGGACGGACATCCGCAACCGGCTGGTCCCCTACCACCGCGGCGACCAGGGCGTGCTGATCGGCGCGAACGTGCCGCTGAACGACTCGCACCGGCACTTCTCGCACATGCTGTGGTTCTACCCGCTGCGCGAGCTGACCTGGGACGACCCGGCCAACCGCGACCTGATCACCCGCACGTTCGACCACTGGGTGAGCCGCCGCAACCTGTGGGCCGGCTACAGCTACGGCGCGGCGTCGTCGATGGCGTCCGCGATGAACCGGCCGGAGGAGGCGCTGCAGTTCCTGCGCTACTTCCTGGACCGCAACCAGGTCGGCACGAACGCGACGCTCACCGAGAACACCTTCTACCGCGAGGGCGGCAACCTGGCCATCGAGAGTCCGCTCGTGTCCGCGCAGGCGGTGCTGGAGATGCTGATCCAGAGCCACAACGGCGTCGTGCGGGTGTTCCCGTCCGTGTCGAGCACGTGGCGCGACGCCTCCGTCGAGTCGCTGCGCACTCAGGGCGCGTTCCTCGTCGACGCGTCCCGCAGCAACGGCGCGACGGACTGGGTGCGCGTGCACAGCGAGGCGGGCGAGCCGCTGGTCCTGCAGCACGGCATCGCGGGTGAGATCGACGTGCGCGACCAGTTCGGCCGCAGGCTCGAGCACCGCCAGCAGGCGGGCGGCACGGCGATCAAGCTGCGCAGGGGCCAGACGGCGATCGTCAGCCGCAAGGGCAGCAGGCCTGACCTGTGCGCCCGTGACGTACCCGCCAACGGCACCGCACCGCGTTGGGGACTTCCGTAGTCGGATTCTCAGTTCGTGCGGGTTACCGTACGAATTCGAACGTTCCCGCGCGACGAGTGAGGCTGAAAGTGGATCTTCAGTTCTGGATCGAGAAGGCGCTGGTCAACCACGAGAAGTGGACCGCGGAGTTCGGCACCTTCACGCCTCACTCGTCGGTGCGGGTCGACGACACCGCGTTCGGCGACGCGCTGGAGCAGCTGCAGGAGCGGCTCCGTGACAACTACCCGTTCTTCCACCCGCGCTACGCGGGGCAGATGCTCAAGCCGCCGCATCCGGCCGCGGTCGTCGGCTACCTGTCCGCGATGCTGATCAACCCGAACAACCACGCGCTCGACGGCGGCCCGGCGACCGCGCAGATGGAACGCGAGGTCGTCGCGCAGCTGGCCACGATGTTCGGCTACGGCGAGGAGCACCTCGGCCACCTCACGTCCAGCGGCACGATCGCGAACCTGGAGGCGCTGTTCGTCGCGCGCGAGCTGCACCCCGGCAAGGGCGTCGCGTTCAGCGCCGAGGCGCACTACACGCACTCGCGCATGTGCGGCGTGCTCGGCATGCGCGGCCACAAGGTCCCGGTCGACGGGCGCGGCCGGATGGATCTGGACGCGCTGGAGGCTCTCCTGCGCACCGGCGAGATCGGCACGGTCGTCCTCACGCCCGGCACGACCGCGCTGGGCGCCGTCGAGCCCGTCCACGAGGCGCTGGCGCTGCGCGAGCGCTACGGGGTGCGGATCCACGTGGACGGCGCCTACGGGGGCTTCTTCACGCTCCTGGCGGGCACGGAGCTGGCTCCGGAGCCGTGGCGCGCCATCGCGCAGTGCGACTCGATCGTCGTCGACCCGCACAAGCACGGGCTCCAGCCGTACGGCTGCGGCGCGGTGCTGTTCCGCGACCCGTCCGTCGGCCGCTACTACCTGCACGACTCGCCGTACACGTACTTCACGTCCGACGAGCTGCACCTCGGCGAGATCAGCCTGGAGTGCTCACGGGCGGGTGCCGCGGCGGCTGGGCTCTGGCTGACGTTCCAGCTCCTCCCGCCGACCCGTGAGGGCCTGGGCGAGGTGCTCGCGGCCGGGCGCCGCGCGGCGGTCCGCTGGGCGGACATGATCTCGGCGTCCGACGAGCTGGTGCTCTACCAGGAGCCGGAGCTCGACATCGTCACGTACTTCCCGCGCACGTCACCGCTCGCGCTGTCCGCGATCGACGAGGCGTCCAACCGGGTGATGCACGACGGCATGAACGCCGCCGCCGATCCGGTCTTCCTCAGCGTGGCCCGCGCGTCGTCCGAGGCGTTCGCGCAGCGCCACCCGCAGGTCGACCGGGACGCCGACGGCGCGCGCGTGCTGCGCAGCGTCCTGATGAAGCCGGAGTCCGAGGACCACCTCGACACCCTCCACGCCCGCGTGCTCAGCTTGCTCTGACCAGCGGCAGGTAGACGTCGTCGACGATCTCGACGATCACCTCGTCGGAAACGCTGGTGATGCCGCGCGTCACGTACTCGTTGCGCAGCAGCACGATCGCGACCGTGGCGATGCGGGGCCTCAGTGCCGTCTCCGCGACTTCACCACGGCCCACCGCGCGCCTCAGGATCGTCAGCCACAGCTCGGCGCCGCCGTCCGCCATGCGCTCGTGCAGCGCGGCGAGCAGCTCCGGCTCCTCCTGCATGCTCGCCAGCAGCCCGCGCAGGATGTCGCCGTTGGGCGAGGACAGCTGCTCGTTCGCGTGCCGCAACGTGGCCAGCACGTCACCGCGCAGCTCGCCGGTGTCCGGGACGCGCGTGTTGTCCTTGACCAGCAGTTGGTAGGCGGCGATGCCGAGCGCCGCGCGGTTGGGCCACCGCCGGTAGATCGCGTTCTTGTTGGTGCCCGCGCGCTGGGCGACCCGGTCCATCGTCACGCCCGGATATCCGGACTCGGCCAGCTCGCCGGCGGCCGCCCGCAGGATCGCCTCTTCGAGCTCCGCCCCGCGCCGCCTCGTCTGCGCCATGACTTGATCCTACCTAAGGTACTGTGTGTACCTTATTTGTCATGAGAGCTCACGGCATCAGCTACGACACCGGCTTCTTCGACCACGGCGAGAGCAGCCACGAACCGTTCGACCTGGCGGTGGTGGCACGCGAGCTGCGGGTCATCAGCGACGAGCTGCACTGCACCGCGGTGCGCCTGATCGGCAGCTCACCGGACCGGCTGGAGGCCGCGGCCCGCATCGCGGCCGGCCTCGGCATGGAGGTGTGGATCTGCCCCTGGACGTCCGACTTCACCCGGGCCGAGCTGCACGACCTGCTCGTCGACCTGGCCGTACGCGCCGAGCGGCTGCGGCTGACCGGGGCGGAGGTCGTCCTGCTCACCGGGGCGGAGCTCAGCCTGCTGACCAGGGGTTTCCTCGACGGCGACACGATCGCGGACCGGATCGACGGGATCATGGCGCGCCGCGAGCAGGTGCGCGAACTGCCCCCGCGCATCAACGCGTTCCTGGGCGAGGTGGTGGCCGCCATCCGGCAGCACTTCGGCGGGAAGGTCAGCTACGCGTCGATCCCGTTCGAAGGCGTCGACTGGACGCCGTTCGACGTCGTCGGGGTCGACCTCTACCGCACGGCCGAGACGGCGCACATCTTCGAGGAGAGCGTGCGAAAGCTCGTCGACCAGGGAAAACCGGTCGCGATCACCGAGTTCGGGTGCGCCACCTTCAAGGGCGCTGCCGACCTGGGTGCGCGGATCGTCGCGGTCATCGAGTACGACGGGCACAAGCCCGTGCGGCTGGACCGCGAGTACGTCCGCGACGAGCAGGAGCAGGCCACCTGCCTGCGTGAACTGCTCGACGTCTTCACCAGGGCGGGCGTGGACGCGGCGTTCGTCTTCACGTTCGCCTGCTACGCACTGCCGCACCGGCCAGGAGCAGGGGCGCGCGAAGACCTCGACCTGGCCAGCTGCGGCATCGTGACGGTGCACGACGACCGCAGTTGGACCCCCAAGGCGGCTTTCGCCACCGTCGCCGAGTACTTCCGGCGCGACTAGACCTGCTTGGCGCGACGTCCGGATCGGCGCGGCGGCAGCGGGGTGTCGCCGCGCAGGTCCATCCGCCGCTGCTCGCCGTTGGCCTCCAGATGGGTGACCATGCGGCGGAGCATGTCGGCGAGCGACTGCGCCTCCTCCCGCTCCAGCGGGTCGGAGACGAAGACCTCTTCCTCGTTGAACCGGGGGAAGAGGTCGCCCATCAACTCTTCACCCTCGGGCGTGAGGCGCAGGACCGCGAGGCGTCCGTCCGTCGGGTGGCCGAGGCGTTCCAGCAGGCCACGTGACTGCAGCGTCTTCGCGACGCCGGTCAGCGTGCCCTTCGAGATGCCCGCCTCTTCCGCGACGTACCGGGTCTCCATCTCGCCCCAGATCCACACGACCCAGAGCACGACGAAACCGGTCCAGGTCAGATCGCTGCTGCGGAGCACCGAGTTCTCGAGGTGCTGCCGTATCGCGGTCGCGGCCCGGTGGATGTTGGACACCGCCGCCATCTGCTCACGATGCAGCGGTACCGCACCGAGCTTCGCCTGGACGGCCTTCTCGGTCTCGGCAATCGTGTGGTGACCAGACAACTGACGTTCTCCCGTGCTCGGACGTGGTAGTTCCCGGCACAATACTTGCGCTAACAAACTATGTCTTGGAGATGTTGCGAGTCTCCTCGCAGTTTGATCACGATCCCACATTGCACATGATCTCGTGACAGTGGTCACCCGTCCAGTTACGGACGGTTGCACCATGCTGGACGATGAGTGTGGAGTACCCACTGAGACCGATCATGGTCTTTAGCTCCACGGCCGGGTAGATAGCGTTCGTGTCCTTACGTTATCCCCTCCGAGCCAGCAATACACGTTGCCGGAAAGGTAGTTCGGCGTGGTCCAGGAGCACGTGACACGAGAACTCGCGGCGAAGCTCGGCGAGGACGGGATCGACGTGGTGCGGGTGGTCTTCCCGGACCTCCTCGGCACCGACCGGGGCCGTGACGTGCTGGTAGAGCACCTGCCCACGGTGACCGAGCGCGGTCTGTCGTTCTGCCGGGCCGTCTACAACGCGACCGCGACGGGCAAGACGACGGAAACCGGCGGGGTGCTCGACGCGGGCCTGCCGGACATCATCGTCATACCCGATCTGAGCACCATGCTTCCCATACCGTGGGAACCGGGGGTCGCCTGGTGCATCGGCGACGCGGTGAGCCCTGCCGACGAGAGACCCGTGGACGAGGCGCCGCGACAGGTGCTGCGCCGCGTCCTGGAAATATTCGACACCAATGGCCTAACGCCGGTCGTGGGTCCGGAGCTCGAGTACTACCTGTGCGTCAAGGACGAAGATCGCCCGAACGGGTGGCGTCCCTACTGCGACGAGCCCGGGAACGTCTACGCGACCGGTCGTCGCGGCGACGGTGACGGGCATCTACTGCGGACGTTGCGGACGCTCAGCTCCGCCGGTCTGCAGACCACCGGCGGCAACCACGAGTACTGCGGCGGCCAGTTCGAGATCAACCTCATCCACTCCCCCGCACTCGACGCGGCGGACCGGGCGTTCCGGTTCAAGACGTCGGTGAAGGAGCTGGCGCGGCGCGAGGGCAGGCTCGCCACGTTCATGGCGAAGCCGTTCAACGACGGCGGCGGCTCGGGCTTCCACCTGCACCTGTCGTGCCACGAGCCGGACGGGCGCAACGCGTTCCAGGCGCCCGGCACGCCGCACGGCCTGTCGGACGAGGCCCGCTGGGCGATCGGCGGCATCCTCAGCCACGCGTCCGCGCTCGCGGCGCTGCTCAACCCCACGGTGAACTCCTACAAGCGGTTCGGGCCGGACTCGCTCGCGCCGTGGCTGATCGACTGGGGCCTGGACAACCGCAGCGCGATGCTGCGCGTCCCGGCCGAGCGCGGCGAGACGACCCGGTTGGAGCTGCGGCTCGGCGACGCGAGCGCGAACCCGTACCTCGGCATCGCCGGCCTGCTCGCGGCCGTCCACCTCGGGCTGCGCGACAAGATCGACCCGCCGCGCCCGTCCGCGGGCTACGGCTACGACCCGGCGAAGGCGCCGACGCTGCCCGCCACGCTGCCGGACGCGCTGGCGTTCCTCGAGGAGGACACCGAGCTGGTCGAGGTGCTCGGCAAGGACTTCGTGCGGTCCTATGTGGACTTCAAGTGGGAGGAGGTGGCCCGCTTCCAGCGGTTCGTGACCGACTGGGAGTTCACCGAATACGCGTACCACATATGATGCGCGTGCGATGACGACTCTCACCGACCGGCTGCCCACCATTGCCGACCCAGACGAACTGTACGAGGCCTTCGCCGGCTGGGCCGCCGAGCGGGGACTGGAGCTGTACCCGGCGCAGCAGGAGGCGCTGATCGAGCTCGTCTCCGGGTCGAACGTCATCCTGAGCACACCGACGGGCTCGGGCAAGAGCCTCGTCGCGATGGGCGCCCACCTGGCCGCGCTCGCGGCCAACCAGCGCACCTTCTACACCGCGCCGATCAAGGCGCTGGTGTCGGAGAAGTTCTTCGCGCTGTGCGAGGTGTTCGGCGCCGCGAACGTCGGCATGATGACCGGCGACGCGTCGGTCAACGAGGGCGCCCCGATCATCTGCTGCACCGCCGAGATCCTGGCGAACATCGCGCTGCGCGACGGCGCGGACGCCGACGTCGGCCAGGTCGTCATGGACGAGTTCCACTTCTACGCCGAGCCGGACCGCGGCTGGGCGTGGCAGGTGCCGATCGTCGAGCTGCCGCACGCGCAGTTCCTGCTGATGTCCGCGACGCTAGGCGACGTCACGTTCTTCGAGAAGGACCTGACCCGGCGCACCGGACGCCCGACCGCGGTCGTGCGGTCCGCGCAGCGGCCGGTGCCGCTGAACTTCCAGTACGTGCTGACGCCGTTGCACGAGACGATCGAGGACCTGCTGCACGGCCGCGAGGCGCCGATCTACGTCGTGCACTTCACCCAGGCGTCCGCGCTGGAGCGCGCGCAGTCGCTGATGAGCGTGAACGTCTGCACGAAGGCCGAGAAGGACGCGATCGCGGCCGAGATCGGCAACTTCCGGTTCAGCACCGGGTTCGGCAAGACGCTGTCGCGGCTGGTGCGGCACGGCATCGGCGTGCACCACGCGGGCATGCTGCCGAAGTACCGCAGGCTCGTCGAGACGCTCGCGCAGGCCGGCCTGCTCAAGGTCATCTGCGGGACGGACACGCTCGGCGTCGGCATCAACGTGCCGATCCGCACCGTCGTGTTCACCGCGTTGTCGAAGTACGACGGTGTGCGCACCCGGATCCTCAAGGCCCGCGAGTTCCACCAGATCGCCGGCCGGGCGGGCCGGGCGGGCTACGACACGATCGGCACGGTCGTCGTGCAGGCGCCCGAGCACGTCGTGGAGAACGAGAAGGCGCTCGCGAAGGCCGGTGACGACCCGAAGAAGCGGCGCAAGGTCGTCCGCAAGAAAGCGCCGGACGGGTTCGTGTCGTGGGGCGAGGCGACCTTCGAGCGGCTGGTCGGCGCCGAGCCCGAGCCGCTGACCTCGTCGTTCGCCGTCTCGCACGCGATGCTGCTGAACGTGATCGGCCGCCAGGGCAACGCGTTCGCGGCGATGCGGCACCTCCTCGAGGACAACCACGAGGAACGTCCGAAGCAGATCAGGCACATCCGGCGGGCGCTGGCGATCTACCGCGCGCTGCTGGCGGCCGGGGTCGTCGAGCGCGCGGGTGACGACGTGCGGCTGACCGTCGACCTGCAGGTCAACTTCGCGCTGAACCAGCCGCTGTCGCCGTTCGCGCTGGCCGCGATCGAACTGCTCGACCGCGAGGCGCCGGGCTACGAGCTGGACGTGCTGTCCGTCATCGAGTCCACTTTGGACGACCCTCGCCAGATCCTCGGCGCGCAGGAGCACAAGGCGCGCGGCGAGGCGATCGGCGCGATGAAGGCCGAGGGCATCGAGTACGACCAGCGGATGGAGCTGCTGGACGACGTCACGTACCCGAAGCCGTTGGAAGAGCTGCTGTTCGCGGCGTTCGAGACCTACCGGCGCGGCCACCCGTGGGTGGCGGACCACCACCTGTCGCCGAAGGCGGTCGTGCGCGACATGTACGAGCGCGCGATGACGTTCAGCGAGTACGTCAGCTTCTACGGGCTGGCGCGCTCGGAGGGCCTGGTGCTGCGCTACCTCGCGGACACCTACAAGGCGCTGTCGCAGACGGTGCCGGAAGAGGCGAAGACCGAGGAGCTGAACGACCTCATCGCCTGGCTCGGCGAGCTGGTGCGGCAGGTCGACTCGTCGCTCATCGACGAGTGGGAGAAGCTCACGAACCCGGACGCGCCGGTCGCGGAGGTGCGGGTCGACGACCGCCCGCCCGCCGTCACGCGCAACGTCCGCGCGTTCCGCGTCCTGGTGCGCAACGCGCTGTTCCGCCGGGTGGAGCTGGCGGCGCGGCGCGACTGGTACTCGCTGGGCGAGCTGGACCACGAGTCCGGCTGGACGGCCAAGGAGTGGATGGACGCGCTGGAGCCGTACTTCGAGGAGCACTCGGACATCGGCACCGCCGCCAATGCGCGCGGCCCGGCCCTGCTGATCATCAACGAGGAGAAGGACCGCTGGGTGGTGCGGCAGATCTTCGACGACCCGGCAGGCGACCACGACTGGGGCATCAACGCGGAGATCTCGCTCGCGGACTCCGACGAGCTCGGCGCGGCCGCGGTGACGATCACGGACGTCGGACAGCTGTAGATGCTGTTCCCCTCGGTCACCGGTCAGTCGCGCGTGCTGCTGGACGCGTTGATCGAGGGTCCCAAGTCGACGGCCGAGCTGTCGGCGTTGCTGGGCACCCGGCACGTCGCGACGTACGTCCTGCGGCTGCGCAAGGCGCTCGGGTCGCCGGAACTGGTGCGCACGACGTTCACCGGGTACGAGCTCGAGCTGCCGCACCGCCCGGCGCCGGTGTTCCAGCTGCCCGCGCCGGTCGCCGGGTTCGTCGGCCGCGCGGACGAGCTGCGCCGGGTGCACGAACTGGTGCCGTCCGGACCGGTGGTGATCAGCGGGCCGCCGGGCATCGGGAAGACGGCGCTGGCCACCGTGGCCGGGCACGCACTCGCCGACCTGCATCCCGGTGGCCAGTTGTACGTGAACCTGCGCGGTCACTCGCCGGAGCCGCCGCTGACCACCGCCGCGGTGCTGTCCCGGTTCCTGCGGGCGCTCGGTGTGCGGCCGGACCGGATCCCGGTCGATCCCGGAGCGCTCGGCCGGACGTTCCGGGAGCTGGTCCGCGGTACCCGGCTGCTCGTGCTGCTGGACAACGCGGCCTCGGTCGCGCAGGTGAAGCCGCTGCTGCCGGACGATCCGGGCTGCGGCGTGCTGATCACCAGCCGCGCGGACCTGTCGCCGTTCGACGGCGTGCGGCTGGGCGTCCTGCGTCCGGCCGAGGCCGCGGAGCTGCTCGGTGGCGACGACGAGCTCGCCCGGTGGTGCGGTTACTACCCGCTCGCGTTGCGGATCGCGCTGGGCAACCTGGTCGGCCGCGCCGACACCGAGTCCTATGTGGACGAGCTGCGCGACGATCGGCTCGCCGCGCTCGCGGTGGACGGTGACACCGAGGTGCGACGCGCGTTCGACCTCTCGTACGCGGCGTTGTCACCCGACGAGGCCCGGCTGTTCGGCCTGCTGGGCGTCGTGCCCGGTCCGGACTTCGACGTGCACGCCGCGGTCGCGCTGCTGGAGGCTGATCGCGCGACGACGCGCACGTTGCTCGATCGGCTGGTGTCGGTGAACCTGGTGCAGCCGCAGGAGCCTGGGCGGTACGGGTTGCACGACCTGCTGCGCGACTACGCCGCTGAGAAGGTCGGCGGCGCCGACGACGCGCGGCTGCGCCTGCTGCGGTGGTACGTGGCCACCACGCACGCCGCGGCCGGGATCGTCTACCCCGAGCTCACCGGCCCTGGCGAGGTTCCGCTTTCCGCCGCCGTGCCGGAGCTGCCGGACACGGCCGCGGCGGTGGCCTGGCTGGGCGCCGAGCGGTTGAACGTCATCGCGGCCGTACACCACTGCGCGACCAACGGGCCCGTCGAGCTGACCTGGCAGCTGATCGACACGGTCGGCGGGTTCTTCGGCGCGTACGGCCACACCGCCGAGTTCGTGGCGACCGCGGAGGCCGCGCTCGGGGCCGCCCGCGCCACGGGACACTCCGAGGCGGAGGGCGCGATGCTGATCCTGCTCGCCGGCGCGCACTACAACCGGGGCGAACTGCGCCGTGCGCTGGAGCTGTTCCGCGAGGCCGACCGCCTCGGTGCCACCGCGCGCAACCCGTGGGTGCTGGGGTTCTGCTGCGTGCTCGAGCTCGGGCTCGGTGAGCTCGACGCGGCGCGCGCGACGATCGAGTGCGGAGCTGTGGCGGCTCCGCCGGACATCCCGTTCCCCGTGGTGCACTCGACGTTCGCGCGGGGCGCGCTGGCGCGGCTGACCGGCGACCTCGACGCCGCGGTCACCCACCAGCGAGCAGCACTCCGCCTGGCGGAGTCGCACGGGCTCAGCAGCCTGCGCGCGGCCGTGCTGATCGAGCTCGGCCGCTGTCTCGCTCCGGCCGAGGCGATCCCGTTCCTGCGCGAGGCCGTGGAGACGGCCGGACGCCTCGGCGTGACGAGGCTGCACGCCGACGCGCTGTCCGCGCTCGCGATCGCCCAGTGCGGCGCGGGTGACGTCGCGGCGGCGCGGGAGAGCGTGACGCTGGCGCTCGACGACGTGACCGCACTGGGCAGCACCACGCGGGTCGAGTCCGGCGTCCACTACGCGCACGGCGTGGTGCTGGCGGCGCTGGGCTCGTCCGACGAGGCGGAGGCGGCGTTCACGCTGGCACTGGACATGGCGCTGACCGCCGAGTCACCGCACGACGCGATGCGGGCCCAGCTCGGGCTCGGTGACGCGGACGCCGCGACGGCGTTGGCGCAGCAACACGGGTTCGCGGTCGCATGAACACGTTCCCTTCCGTGACGGGCAAGTCGCGCATCCTGCTGGACGCGTTGCTCGAGGGTCCCAAGTCGATGGCGGAGCTCGGCGAGCTGCTCGACACGCAGTACGTCGCGACCTACGTCCTGCGGCTGCGCAAGGCGCTGGGTGAGCCGGGACTCGTGCACACGACGTTCACCGGCTACCGGCTGGAGCTGCCGCCACGTCCGGCGCCGGTGTTCCAGCTGCCCGCGCCCGTCGGTGGTTTCGTCGGCCGGGCCGACGAGATCTCCTGGCTGTCGGCGGGTCTGCCGGGGACGGTGCTGATCAGCGGTCCACCCGGTATCGGCAAGACGGCGCTGGCCACGTCCGTCGGACACGAGGTGCGCTCGCGGTTCCCCGGCGGCCAGCTCTACGTGAACCTCCGCGGCTACTCGCCAGAGCCACCGCTGTCGCCTTCCGTCGTGCTGTCCCGGTTCCTGCGGTCGCTGGGTGTCGAGCGGGTGCCGGACGACCTGGCCGGTGAGTTCCGCAAGCTGCTGCGGGACAGTCGGATCCTGGTCGTGCTGGACAACGCCGCGTCGGTCGAGCAGGTCACGCCGCTGCTGCCGCTGGACCCGACGTGCGGTGTGCTGATCACCAGCCGGTCGTCGCTGGCGCTCGACGCCGCCGAGGTCAGGCTCGGCACGTTGCATCCGGACGAGGCCGAGTCGCTGCTCGGCTCACTCGGGTCCGGTGCGCCGATCCAGCGGCTCGCCGAGTGGTGCGGGTACTACCCGCTGGCCTTGCGGATCGCGGCGGGCAACCTGGTCGACCGTCCGGACGTGGCCGCTTCGGTGGACGACCTGCTGGCGTCCGACCGGATGGCGCTCGCCGTCGATGACGACGCCGAGGTGCGCCGCACGTTCGACCTGTCGTTCGCGGCCCTGTCCCCCGCTGACGCATCGCTCTTCGGGCTGCTGGGTGCGGTGCCCGGTCAGGACTTCAGTCTCGACGGCGCGGCGGCGCTGGCCGGTGGTCCGGTGTCGCTCGACCGGCTGGTGTCGGCGAACCTGGTGCAGCAGGCCGGTGCCCGGTACTCGATGCACGACCTGCTGCGCGAGTACGCGCTGGAGCGCGCCGGCGACGTGTCCGTTGCGCGGCAACGCTTGTTCTCGTGGTACCTGACGCACGCCCAGACCGTCAGCGCGGCCCTGTACCCCGAAGCGGCCGTGCTGCCGCCCACCGGCCTGCCGTCGGTGGACGCCGCGCTGACGTGGATCAACGCCGAACGGTCGAACGTGCTGGCGGCGGCCGAGGACTGCGCCCGCAACGGCCCGGCGGCGTGGTCGTGGCAACTGGTGGACGCGGTCGGCGGCTTCTTCGGCGCGCAGGCGAACGGCGTCGAGTACCTGTCGGCGGCGTCTCTCGCGTTGGCCGCGGCCAGGTCCGTCGGTGACCGCGCGGCCGAGGCGCTCATGGTGGTGCGCATAGCGTCCGCCTACCGCAACCGCGGCGAGCTGCGCCGCGCACTGGACATGTTCGACGGCGTGCCGCTGGACTGCGGCGACCCGTGGGTGCCGAGCATGCGCGGCACCCTGCAGCTGGAGCTGGGTGATCTGGCGGCGGCGCGCGAGTCGTTCAACGCCGTGCTGGCACTGGGCGATCTGCCCCAGGTGCGAATCAGCGGCCTGTACGGCCTCAGCACCCTGGCGGTGCTGGCAGGTGACTTCACCGGTGCCGCCGAGATGCTGCGTTCCGGCGTCTCGCTGGCACGCGCGCACGACCTGGCGAACCTGGAGGCGACGTGCCTGACCTTCCTGGCCCTCTGCCACGCCGAGTGGGCTGAACACGCACACGCGATCTCCCTGCTGCGCAGGGCGTTGGAGCTGCGCGGCGAGCGCGGCACACCCCACCTGCGCACAGGTGTGCTGACGTACCTGGCCGTGGTGCTGAGCCAGGCCGGTCATGTCGACGAGGCCCGCTCGACGGTGACCGAAGCGCTGGACGCCTTGCCGTCACTGGGCGGCGCGACGCGCATCGAGTCGATGGTGCACCACGCGCACGGCGTGGTGCTCGACGCACTGGGCCTGGAATCCCGTGCGGCCTACTCGCTGGCACTGGAGCTGGCGGTGGCCGCGTCGTCCCCCTACGACGAGATGCGCGCCCGCCTGGGCCTGGGTGATCTGTCGGGCGCGTGGACGCTGGCCGCGCGGCACGGCTACTTCATCCGGATTCCGGGAACAGCCAGCCGAGAGCAGTAGCGTCACGCCCGTGCACCAGGTCTTCGAAGATCGTGCACCGCGCGTAGAACTCGACCCGCTCGACGAGGACGCCCGGACATGCGTCGAGCGCGGCGGGCCCGAGGTCCCGGTACAGCAGGCCGTAGTCGTACGCGGGATCGCAGATGGCCGCGTCGGTCCAGTCGATGATGCCGGTGATCTCGCCGTCCTGCGTGAGCACGTGCTCGGCGCCGAGGTCGTTGTGCGAGAACACCAGCTCGGTGGCCGGTTCGGGGAGCGCCTGGTTCTTCAGCTGCTCGGCGAGCTCGTGGTATCCCAGCTGCTCGGCGTACGTCACTGCCTCGTCGCGCCACTCGGTGAGCGGCTGGTGGTCGATCTCGACGAGGTCTTCGACGTCCTCGGTGTTCATCGCGTGCAGGGTGGCGAGGAAGTCTGCGAGCGTGTCCAGGAGTCGCGTGTCGCCGTTGAGCGGTGTGCCGGGCAGCTTCGGGTACGCCATGCACCGCTCGTCGGCGTAGATCGGTTCGGGTACGGGCAGCGGCGAGATGTCCTTGAGCAGTTTGAGCAGTTCGACTTCGTTGCCCATGCCTCGCTTGCTGCACCGGACGACGAGCATCCCGTTGACCTCGTAGGCGACGTTGTCGAGTCCTTCGCCGAGCAGCTCGACCGAGAACAGTTCGTGCACACCGCAATACTGCCCTGACGCGCTGTGCCGTGTTCGGGCTTCGCCCGACACGAGGCGTCCCTCCGGGCCGCGTCGTACCGAGGAATCTGCCGCGGCGATGCGGTGGTCCGATCCGCCACTCGCCTTTCGCGGTTCTGGTTGCACCGGATCCGTGGCTGCTGGCCGGCGCTCACCTCTTCGTCCTTTTTTCAGAAGGGTGGAATGTCGGCAAAGCCTGCCAATACCGGCTCTGGTTCGGTGACATATGTCTTTCCCGCTGGGCTTCGGTGGACGAACCTGCCTGGTGATGGCTGTGTGACCACCCAGTCCGATTCGTGCTTCAACCGGTGGTGGCGTTTGCAATACGCACCGCAGTTGTCCACGGACGTCGCACCCTCGGGGAATGGGGTCGTGTGGTCGATTTCGCAGCGCTGCGCCTGCCGCATACACCCCGGGAATCGACACGTCTTGTCACGCGCCCAGATCGACTTCCGCAGCGCGGCCGGAGGCTTGTAGGTGATCCGCCCGAAGTCCAGCAACTTCCCGTCCACCGGATCGGTCAACAACCGGCTCCACGTCGCATCACCCGCGAGTTCGCGGGCGAGTGACGCGCTGATCGGCCCGTACCCGGCGAGCTCGGCGGCCTCCTCGTCCAGCCCCATGAGGGTTGTGGCCGACACCGTCACATAGAGGTTGACCTTGACGCTGCTCGACCCGTCCGGCGTCGCCAACAGCAGATCCGCCACCACGTCCGCGCGTCGCTGGTTCAACGTGCGGGTGTCACCCGGTGTCTTTGCCCGCCTGGCCAGCACATCCACCCGATGCGCGATCGCGGTGCCCTGCTCCGCGGGCAGCATCGCGGACAACTGGGCCATCTCATCCTCGAGCGGCTCGAACCACGCCACGCGTTGCGCCCGCTTCTCCGCCCTGCGCTCTTCCCAGCCCTGTGGGTCGACCTTCATCACGAGCCGCCGAGCCCGCGCCCTCATCTGCTGACCCGTCTGCCCCGCAGCCTTACCCAACACCCGCTCCTCCACCTCACGGACCTGCTCATCCGAGAGCGGCTTGGTCAGATCATTCAAGGTACGAGCCTTGTACAGGTCGATCTCACCGCGCTGCAACGCATCGACCGTCTCCGGCAACCTGGTCACCAAATCCTCGGCGAGCGCCAACTGACTCGCCGCCCACCCCGACGTCCACTTCATCCACGCCGCAACCTCATCAGCCGCGAACTCATCCCGCCGCCGCGACTGAGCAAACTCAGCCAACGCCCGCACCATACGAGCCTGCCAATAATCGATCCCCCGCTGACACTCCCGAATGGAGTCCAGCGCCCCCACCTCACCCATGCCGCCAATATTACCGCAGCACGGACCTGCCAAATTAACTCGACTCAGTGAAAAATAGAAAATGATCAAGCGAGACCACAAACCAACTACCACACATCCCGAGCAACCAAGACCGCGAAACAAGAGCAGGGAACGGAACCCACCACCCAAACCGCGGCAGATTACTCAGTACGACGGGTTTTCGATGACGGAGTCTTCGAAAACCCGTCGTGTCGGGCGAAGCCCGTCAACCCCACGCGCAACCTAGTCGCAGCGAGCCCGGAACAACGCCGACCGCCCCACCATCTCCACCTCGAACGTGCTGAAGTGCTGCCCAAGCGCCTCCCGCAACCCGGACACCGTGTCGGACAGGTTGCTCCAGATCCCCCGCCGGTTGTAGCTGCGCAAAATCGCCCGCCCCAACAAGTTCTGATCCGGCGAAGCACCGGGCACGGTGGACCCGAACAACCAGGCCCCAGGCCGCATCACCGCACGCAGGTTGGCGAACACGACACCCTTGTCGGCGAACGACCCCGGCAGGCAGTGCAGCAGGCAGTTGAGCCCGATCGACCCGAACGGCCCGGCAGGCAGGTCGGCGAGCGACAACACGTTGCCCTGCACCAAGGTCGGTGAAAACGAACGCAACCGCCGCCCGGCCACTCGCAGCGAGTTGGGGTTCATGTCGAACAACGTCAGCCGCGACACCGGCACCCGCCGCAGGAAGTACCCGGTACCGACGCCGACGTCGAGGTGGTCCGCGGACATCATCGACGAGTACAGCGACAAGATCCGTGACGACGGGCAGCGCCACGCGAGCGGCTGGGAGAGTCGGAGCACGGCCGTGTCGTAGACGGCCAGGATCGTGGGCGTGTAGACGGCTTGGCCGGGCATCGGATCCAGCACAGCGGGCTCCCTCAGCAGAGGTCGTAGGGCTTCAAGGTGGGGAACAGGGAACTGATCAGCTGGCGGCGGCTGTTCACCGACAGCGCGGTGAAGACGGGCTTCAGGTGGTCCTGCACGGTGTGCGGCGAGATCTTCAGCTCGGCCGCGATCTCGGCGGACGTCATGCCGCGCAACACTCGCAGGGTCACCTGCACCGCGCGGGGTGTCGCGCCGCGGGCGGCCAGCAGGATCGGTGCCACCTGCAACGGGCGCGCGGCCTGCAGGGACACGGTCACGCACCGCCTGCCGACGCCGTGCTGCACGGTTCCGTGCACCTGCAGCCAGCCGAGGTTCTCGTCCGGCAGCAGCATCACGCCGCGCCTGCTGCCGCGCAGCAGGCCCGCGCACAACGGGCGCAGTGCGATCGGCAGCAGCGGGTTGTCCGGACACCGTTGCGCGCCACCGAAGTCCAGCAGTTCGCGGCCCTGGTCGTTGATCGAGTCGACCGAGCCGTCGAAGCCGAGGTTGATCACGCCCAGGTGGTCGGACGGCACCCGGCCGACCGGGATGCGCAGGGCGCGGCGCATCAGCTCGGCCGTGAGGTCCCCGGCCATCCGCCGGAACGCGGTCTCCTCGGAACGGGAGAACGACACCGCGCGCCGGTACAGGGCCATCCGCCCCCAGCACACACCCTGAGCCGTCAGCAGCATGCCCAGTTCGTGCGGGAAACCGAAGGGCCGCAACGAGTCTCCGAGAGCCAGCGTCTCCCACGGGCACGGCAGGCCGGACGACCAGCCGCCGTCGACCAACCCGCTGAACGGATCGGTCGTACCCAGGAAGGCGCCGTCGCACTCGACCGGCAAGGAGGACACGACCGACCCGAGCACCACCGGCTCGGCCAGCGCGGTCATGCCGCACCGTCCCAGCATTGTTGGGATTGTTCGTTGTACCCCAAGGGAAATAGCTTCGTAGCATGCAGCACTACACGGTCGGTGGACAGGACCACATCGCCGAGGCGGGCCCCGAGGAGCACGACCTCGACCGGTGGACGAGCGCGCTCGCGGGCATCGAGACGAAGCTCCCGACACCGGAGTACCTGCTGGGCGAGGACCCGTTGCGGCACGCGCTGCTCGCCGAGTTCGCGTTCCAGGCCATCGCGGAGGACAAGGCGACGCGCGCGATCACCGCGCTGGTCGCCGAGGCGCCGGACAGCGAGACGCTCGAGTTCTACGCGAGCCAGCTCGTCGACGAGGCACGCCACCGCCGCATGTACCGCGAGCACATCCGTGATCTCGGCGTGCCAGCCGAGCAGCTGGACCAGGTGATCAACCAGTACGCGGAGGCGACCGCCGAGCTGGTGCTCGCGCCGATCGAGCGGTACGGGCTGGAGATGATGGCCCAGCACCAGGACTTCTACCGCGGCGTCCTCGTCGTGACCGTGCTCGTCGAGGGCGTCGTCGCGCCGATCACCGAGCTCAGCGAGCGGAAGTGGCGGCCGCTCGACCCCGAGGCCGGGCGGATCCAGCGGGTCGCCAACCGCGACGAGACGCGGCACCTCGCGGTCGGCGGCACGATCATCCACCGGTACCTCAAGGACAATCCCGACAAGCGCGAAGGCCTGCTGGACGTCGTGCACGCCGGCCGCGAACTGTGGGACAGCGTCCCGATGGAAGGCCTGCAGCTCATGATGGAGCAGGTGTTCCAGCAGGGCATGGAACTGCACCGGGACCTCGTCGGCGGCCACGAGATCTGGCCGGGTCGCCGGATGATCGACACGACCCCCGAGGAACGCACCGCGATGGCGAGCCGGTGGGTGCGGCAGATCCAGGAGGAACGCCTGGAGTACATGATGCTCAGCGACCGATGACGGGCATCCGCCGCGCCCCTCGCAGCACGAACGAGTTGTACCACTCGACGTCGCCTGCCAGCTCCAGCGAACCGAAGTGCGAGAACACGGACCGGAGCATGATCTCGCCCTCCATCCTGGCGAGCGCGGCACCGAGGCAGAAATGGGGCCCCGCGGCGAAAGCGACGTGATCACCGCTGTTGCGCCGGGTGATGTCGAACCGGCCGGGCGACGCGAACACCGCCGGGTCGCGGTTGGCGCCACCGAAGAGCACGAGGATCGGCGTGCCCGCCTTGATGCGATGACCGAACATCGAAACGTCCGTGCGCACGGTCCGCAAAGTGCTCTGCGCGGGCGCGTCGTAGCGCAACGCCTCGTCGACGGCCGCGGCAGCGAGTGAAGGATCAGCGCGCAGCAGAGCGAGTTGGCCGGGATTGCGCACGAACGCGAGAACAGACGTGCCGATGAAGTTCTTGAGGGTTTCGAATCCGGCGAACAACAACAATTCCACGAGGCCGAGAAGCTCTCGGCGCGACTTGACCACGTCACCCGCCGCTCCCTCCCCGACCAACCAGCCGACCAAACCTCTCCCTGGAGTGTGGCAGCGGAAATCTAGGAGATGACCGAAGAAATCCTCGACCTCCTCCAGAACCTCGGTCACATCGGCGGCCTGTCCCACGCTGCGCACACCATCGGCCGCCTCACCGAGAATCGCACCCCATTTCGCGAGCTTCGGGACGTCCGGATCCGGAACACCGAGGAGGTCCGCCATCACCAGCGTCGGGAAAGGAACAGCGAAATTCTCGACGAGATCGAATTCCTCACCAATGGGAAGCCGTCTCACCAGGTCGCGGGCGATCCGGGTCGTCGCCTCCCGGCGCGCCGCAAGCGCTCGCGGGGTGAAGGCACCGGACACCAACCGCCGCAGCCGCGTGTGATCAGGCGCGTCCATACCGATGATGGAGTCGCGGATCGGGTGCAGCACGTGGTCCGGGAACGCCGCGATCGACGTCGCGCCACCGCCCGCCGCGCCGAGCACCGCGCTGCTGGCATCCGGGTGACGCACCAGCGCGGACACCACCTCGTGCGAAGCTGTGGCGTAGAAACCGAGCCTGCTGTGGTAAAAGGGCCCGCGTTCACGAATCTCGTCGTACAGCGGGTAAGGATCCCGCTGCCGTGACGGACGATCCAGTTCCGCGACCAGATCGCCGAATGCCGCAGCGGTTCGCGCGACCATTCGGGTGCCCCACAACGATCCGGCCAGCTTGAGATCCCGCATCCGTTCTCTGATCATTCTCGGACAGTGCTGCTACCCGGTCGGCGAAGTCAACCCCAACAGTTTCGGGATAGCCGACGAATGCGCGCGGAATCTACCTTCGAACGGTGCGCAGCTATCAGACCTTCATCGGTGGTGAAGACCTACCCGCCGAGAACTGGATTCACGTCATCGCCGCTACGGACCTGATGGAGAACCCGCTCGCCGGGCTGCGTCTCAAACGCACCCTGGACCGCGGGCTCTCCACCGAGGACACGGGTGCGGTCGCGGGACGCGTCGCCAGGTCGACGCCGGAGCAGTGGGCGCGGGCCACCGCGGCGGCCCGTGCCGCGCAGCGCGAGTGGGCCCGCCGTCCGCTGGCGGACCGGCTCGACCTGGGCGCGGCGCTCCGCGAGATCGTCCACGACCGGCTCGACGAGTTCGTCGACGTCCTCATCGCCGAGGGCCACCCGCGCCGCCTCGCCGAGTGGGAGGTCGCCGGCGTCCTGCAAGGACTTCAGCCCGAGACCATGACCACGCTCGCCGCGCTGCTGGAACGCGTCGAGCACGTCGGCGGCCGCGAGCTGCGGCTGGTGCGCAAGCCGGACGGCGTCGTCTGCTTGAGCCCGCCGCAGAACGCGGCCGCATCCAACTCGATGCTCGGCGTCAGCACGTTGTTCGCGGGCAACGCGATCGTCGTGAAGGCGCCGCGCAGCTGCCCGCTCGGCGTCGCGTGGGCGTGGCGCGAGCTGGTCGGCGCCGCGTGCGCCGAGGTGAACGCGCCGCCCGGTCTGGTCAACGTCCTCTGCGGCGACCCGGCGCCGATCATGGACCACTGGCTGGACAGCCCCGACGTGGACACCGTCTTCTACTTCGGCGACAGCAGGCGCGGCATGGAGATCGGCAGGCGCTGCGCCGTCGTCGGCAAGAAGTCCCTGCTGGAGCTGGCGGGCAACGACGGGCTCGTCGTGTGGGCCGACGCCGAGCTGGACCTCGCCGCGCGGGCGCTGACCGAGTGCTTCTACGGCTCCAGCCAGATCTGCATGGTGCCCAAGTACGCGGTCGTGCACCCGGACATCGCGGACGACCTGATCGCGCGGGTCGTGAAGATGCTCGACGACGTGCGGCCGGGACTGCCGGACGACCCGGAAGCCCTGCTCACACCGGTGCTGCGGTCCGGTGACTTCTTCAAGCTCATCGAGGAGTCCACCGCGGCGGGCGCCACGCTCGTCGCGGGCGGGCAGCGCACCGACCACACCGGTGAGCTCGACGAGACCGGTGTGTTCCTCCAGCCGACCGTGCTCAGGGTCGACGGCCTGGCCCGCGCCGACGAGCTGCGGGTCGTGCGCGAGGAGACGTTCTTCCCGCTGCTGCCGATCGTCGTCGCCGACACCGGCGATCTCCAGGCGATGATCGACTTCATCGACGCCAACCCGTACGGCCTGCGGAACTCGCTGTGGGCGCAGGACCCCGAGGTGATCGACGAGTTCTGCCGCTCGGTGCACAACGGCGGCCTGCTCAAGATCAACGACTCGCACCTGGGCTTCGCGCCGACCCTGCCGACGCACGGCGGCACCGGACTGACCGGCGGACCGCACGGCGAGGTCAACTTCCCGGCGCTGCGCACGAGCCGGTTGCAGGGCATCAGCATCGCGACCGGCGTCACCCCGCGCGAGAGCATCTTCGACAGCGCGAAGGCCACGTGATGGGGTTCCTCGACCGCGAACGCGAGGCACTCGCGACCGCACTCCCCGGACTCGACGACAAGCTCGTCCACTGCGGACTGACGGCGCTGGAGCAGCCGGTCAACCCCGGACTCGGTCTGTTCTCCGACGCGGGCGGACCGGGTCTGCTGGTGCCCGCCGAGCACGGCGGCACCGGCGCGTCGGCGGTCGACGCGGTGCGCTGCACCAGGGCCATCGGCGCGCGCTCGCCGTCACTCGCGATCGCCGCGACCATGCACAACTTCTCGGTCGCGAGCCTGGTCGCGCTGGCCGAGAGGTCCGACGGCTGCGAGTGGATGCTGATCGACGCCGTCGCGAACGACCGGCTGCTCATGTCGAGCGCGTTCGCCGAGGGCCGGTCGGGCCAGAACATCCTGCGCCCGGCCATGCGCGCCGATCGTCGCGGCGACGCCTGGCTGGTGTCCGGCAGCAAGAAGCCGTGCAGCCTCTCCCGCTCGATGGACCTGCTCACCATGAGCGTCGCGCTCGACGGCGACGCCCTCGGCATCGCCGTGATCCCCGCGAAGCAGCCGGGGATCGCGGTGCGGCCGTTCTGGAACGGGCTCGTGCTGACCGGCGCGGAGAGCGACGAGGTCGTGCTCACCGACGTCGAGGTGCCCGACGAGCTGATGGTCCGCCCGGACGGCGCCGACGACGAGCTCCAGGTCATCGGCATGATCTGGTTCAGCCTGCTGGTCGGCGCGTCCTACCTCGGCGCCGCGTCCGCACTGGCCGCGCGGATGATCGAGGAACGTCGCGGCAGTCCGGACACGAGGGCCGAGGTGTGCTGGTCGCTCGACACCGCGATGTTCGCGCTGGAACGCGTGGCCGCGCAACTGGACCGGGGCGAGCACGACCTGGCGTCCGCGCTCTCCGCGCGGTACGGCACGCAGCAGGTGATCAGCCGGGTGACGCCGACCGCGGTGGAAGCGTTGGGCGGCATGGCCTTCATCGGCTCCCCCGAGGTCGCCTACCTCGCCGCGGCCACGCACGCGGTCGCGTTCCACCCGCCGTCGCGGACGTCGCTCGCCGGGGCGTTCGACACGTACTTCGCAGGGGGCGCGCTGTGTCTGGGCTGACAGTGTTGGACGGCACGACCTTCAACGGCTCACCCGAGGTCGCGTACGCGCGGGAGGCACTGTGTCTGGGTTAACGTTGTTCGAGCGGCACCTGAGCTCCGCGCGCGCCGCGATGTCGCGGATGTTCGACGACCACGAGGAGGTGCGCTCGGAGGGCGCGCTCGTGTGGGCCGCGGACGGCACGGAGTTCCTGAACTGCGCGGGGTACGGCGTGTTCCTGCTCGGCGCCCGCCACCCGCGCGTCGCGCAGGCGGTGATCGACCAGGTGGTCAGGCACCCGCTCTCCACCCGCATCCTGCTGGAGCCCACCAGCGCGCACGCCGCGTCGGTCCTCGCGGACGTCTGCCCGCCCGGACTGTCCAAAGTGCACTTCGCGGGCTCCGGCGCCGAAGCCACCGAGGCCGCGATCAAACTAGCGAGGGCGCACGGCATCCGGCGCCTGGTCAGCTGCACCAACGGGTACCACGGCAAGACGCTGGGCGCCTTGAGCGTCACCGCGAGGGACGTCTACCAAGCACCGTTCCGCCCCCTGCTGCCGGACGTGGTCACCGTGCCGTTCGGTGACGTGGTCGCGCTCGCGGACGTGCTGTCCGACGGCGTGCCGTCGTGCTTCATCGTCGAACCCGTGCAGGGCGAGGGCGGCGTGATCGTCCCGCCGTCCAGCTACCTCAGCGACGTCGAACGGTTGTGCCGCGAGCACGGCGCGTTCCTCGTGGTCGACGAGATCCTCACCGGGCTCGGCAGGCTGGGCCGCTGGTGGGGCTGCGGCGACGTGACGCCGGACGTCCTGCTGGTGGGCAAGGCGTTGAGCGGCGGCATCGTGCCGGTGTCCGCGGCCGTGTGCACGCCCGAGGCGTACCTGCCGTTCGACAAGGACCCGTTCCTGCACACCTCGACGTTCGCCGCCGCGCCGATCGCGGTCGCCGCCGCGCGGGCCGCCGTCGAGGCGATCATCGTGGACGACCTGGTCCCGCGCGCCGCGGCCATCGGCTCGTTCCTGCTCAAGTCGTTGCGGGACAGCGCGAACCGGCACTGCCCGGACGTCGTGCGCGACGTGCGCGGCGAGGGCCTGCTGATCGGCGTCGAGCTGGTCGACGCGGGGTTCACCGGCGAGTTGCTGCTCGCGTTGCTCGACGAGCAGGTGCTGGTCAACCACTCGCTCAACAACTCGGCGGTGCTGCGGCTGACCCCGCCGGCAGTGCTCACCGACGCGCAGGCCTCACGGATCGGTGCCGCGTTCGACGCGGCTTTCGCACAGCTGGCGAGGAGGGTCTGATGCACGCGACCGAGTTCTCGGCGATCGTCACCGGACGCAGCACCGACGAGGTGTTCGACACCGTGGCGGACTTCGCCCGCTACCCCGACCTGGTGGACGCGGTGGTGTCCGTCGAGGTCCTGCCGCCGCAGGAGGACGGCGCGATCCCGTCGCACTGGGAAGTGCTGTTCCGCAAGGGAGTTCTGCGCTGGTCGGAGGAAGACCTGCTGGACCGGGAGAACGGGGTGATCACGTTCACCCAGACCGACGGCGACTTCGACGTGTTCGAAGGGGGCTGGGAGATCACCGCGGCACCCGAAGGCGTCGCGCTGACGTTCCGCGCCAAGTTCGACTTCGGCGTGCCCAGCATGGCGAGCATCATCGACCCGGTCGCCGGTCGCGTCCTGCTGGAGAACCTGGGCCTGATCGTGCGCGGCCTGTTCTCCCCCGACTCGGTCCGGATCACCAGGGCCGAGCACGGGTCACCAGCGCAGGTGTAGCGACTCCAGCCCGCGCAGCGCAGGGTCCGGCCGGAACACCGGCGCCGGCGCGTCCGGGTCCAGCCGCAGGTGCGGGAACCTCCGCGCCAGCATGGGGAACAGGATCTGCCCCTCCATGCGGCCCAGCGCGGCGCCGATGCAGAAGTGGATGCCGGACCCGAACGTCAGGTGCGTGACAGCGGAGGCCCGCCTCAGGTCCAGCCGGTCCGGCTCCTCGTACTGCGCCGGGTCGCGGTTGGCGGCACCGAGCACCGGGAAGATCAGCTCGCCGGCGCGGATGAGCCGTCCGGCGACCTCGATGTCCTCGGTCGCCAGCTGCGGCGTGATGATCGGCGCCGGGCTGTCGTACCGCAGCAGTTCCTCCGCGGCGGTGACCGCGATCGACGGATCCTCGCGCAGCAGCGCGAACTGGTCGGGGTGGCGCAGCAGGGCGAGGGTGCCGTTGCCGATCCAGTTCGCCGTCGTCTCCAGCCCCGCGTTGATCAACGCGATGACGTTGACGATCAGCTCCTCGTCGCTCTCCCACCGCCCGCGCTCGCCGAACAGGTCACCCGTGTCGTCCGCGGCGGCCAGCTGCTCGGACATCAGGTCGTCGCCGGGGTTCGCCCGCTTGACCGCGATCAGCCCGTGCAGGTACTCGACGAGCGAGTCCATGGCGGCGCTGGACAACGCGGCGACCGCGATCGGGTCGTCGCCGAACTGCGCCTCGCCGAGCGTCTTCATGACGTCGACGCCCCACCGCATCAGCTCGGCGTGGTCCGCGCGCGGCACGCCGACGAGGTCCATCACGACCCGCGACGGGAACGGGTAGGCGACCTGCGTCATGAAGTCGCCACCGCGGAAGTCGTCGAGCAGTTCCGCGCACGTCCGCTCGACGACGTCGTGCCGCTGCCGCATGGCGCGCGGCGTGAAGCTGCGGTTCATCAGCTTGCGCAGCCGCGTGTGCGACGGCCGGTTGCTGAACGGCAGGCTGGCGTCCATCCGCCGGATGAACGGGTTCATCGACGCGAGAACGTCCTCCGGCAGCCGGGTCAGCAACGTCTCGGTCGACGGGCGCACCACGGTCGGCCTGCGCAGCACGTCGGTCACCTCGGCGTACCGGGTGAGCACCCAGCCGTCCAGCGCCTCGTCGCGGTAGACCGGGGCGAGGTCCCTGAGCAGGTCGTAGAAGGGGTACGGGTCGGCGAGGAAGTCCGGGTTCATCGGGTTGATGTGGATGGACGCCTCGACGTTGAGCTGCCTCGGCGGCGGTGGCGCGGGGATCTTCGCGATCGCGCCCAGCACCGCGTTCGCCAGTGCCGTGAGCGACGGCGGCACCAGCGCGTTGAAGTGGTCGCCCGGCACGTGCACGACCTCGAGCTCGCCGGTCCTGACGCGCTCCCAGCCGTTCGCCGGGTCGTCGAGGTGCAGCTCGATGTGCCGGTCGTCCTTGAGCACCTGCGGGAAACCGCCGTCGGCCTTGACGAGCGTGATCTTGAGGTCGGACGGCGGCGGCTCGTACCGCACGATCGCCTCCACCTGCGCCTGGTAGACGCGCATGATGTTCGCGATGTGCTCCTCCACCGGCAGGGTGCCGCTCGCACCGAGGAACCGGCCGAGCTGCTCGCGTCGCTCGGCGGGAGACAGCGACTGGTCGACGCGGCGGCGCGGGGCGTCCTCGTCGCGGAACGCGTGCTGCCGGATCGTCCACAGCTCGTCGATGATCGCCATCTCGTCCCACGGCGGCTCGTACTGGCCGGGCACCGCGGGGTAGGAGTCGATCATGATCACGCGCGCCACCTGCTCGCCGCGCGCCCGCAGCTGCCTGCCCACCTCGTACGCGACGATGCCGCCGAACGAGTGTCCGCCGATGACGTACGGGCCGTACGGCTGGATCAGCTTGATCTCGTCGATGTACCGCGCCGCCAGGAGCTCCACCTCGTCGACCGGTTCCTCGGTGCCGTCGAAACCCGGTCCCTGCAGGCCGATGAACGGCTGACCCTGTCCCATCGCGCGGGCCAGCGGCAGCAGGTAGTACGCCGCGCCGACCGCGCCGCCGATGCAGAAGAACGGGCGCTGCGGCGTGAGCGACAGCGCGAGCTTCGGCTGCCGCTGCACGACGACCTCGGGTTCCTCGGCGGAAACCCGTTGCGCGGCCAGGTACTCGGCCATCGCGTCCACTGTGGGCAGTTCGAGGAACAGCGTGTGCGGCACGCGGAAACCCAGCCAGTCCGACAGCGCCGACTGCAGGGTGGCGATCGACAACGACTCCAGGCCGAGCGAGCTCAGCTGCGCGTCCGCGCGGATCGACCGCGGCGGCACCCGCAGCTCCAGCGCGACGTGCTCCAGCAGCCACTCGCGGATCGTCGTCGCGTCGATCTGCGCGCGCCGCGGCGTGCCGTCGCGGAAGAAGCGGTCCACCACGTCACGCGCGTACGCCATGGCGCACTCGACGAGCTCGAACGCCGGGAGGCTGCCCACGTGGTAGGTGTGCCGCTGGCCCTGCAGCAGCTCGATCCGGTCGAGCACGCCGTCGGCCAGCTGCTCCCCCGTGAAGTGCGGCATGAACCTCCACCCGCGCTGCACGTGCGGCGACCGCACCTCGCCACCCATGGCCGCCACGTCGTCGCGCAGCTGCTCGGACACGTCGAGGCCCTCGTAGCCGTCGACGCCGTCCAGCTCGTCGGCGCCGTAGGAGTAGCAGGCGTAGACGTCGCTGTCTTCGTAGCGGTGGTGGAACGACACGCAGTGCCCGGCGTGCTCCGACGACGCGGTGTGCTTCTCCAGCAACGAGAACGCCGAACGCGGCAGGCCGTCGGCCGAGCACATCGTGGTGTAGTAGTCGAGGTAGCGGACCTGGCGCGCGAGGTCGCGTTCCTCCTCGGTCGCGTCCAGCGCGGGCAGCACCTGGTCGATCGGCACGGTCAGCACGAGCGCGTCCGCCTCGATCACCTCGTGGTCCACGCGGATCCGCACGCCGTGCTCGTGGCGTTCGACGTGCTCGACGCGCACCCCGCACCGGACGTCCCGCAGCTGCGCGGCGACGCGGTGCCACAGCGAGCCGAAGCCGCCCTTGATCGTGAAGCTGCCCGCGTGGCCGAGCAGGTCGCGCGTGCTGGAGAGCAGGCCGGTCATCTCGGCGTACTTCACGAAGTACAGCGCGGGGATGTCGCGGTCGAGGTAGCCGTAACCCGCGGCGGTGTAGCCGGTGCCGAGCGACTCGGCCATCTCCTCCAGCCGGTGCTCGCGCAGCCACTCCCCGACCGGCCTGCTGAGCGCCTTCGCCGAGTGCGCCAGTCCGGGTTCACCGATGTGCGGGAACTCCGCGGCGCGCAGCTTGGTGTAGCGCTGGAAGACCTCGCGGGTGAAGAACGCCGAGCTCTGCGGGCGCGACCGCGTGCCGTCGAACACCCGGTGCGGCGTCGTGGGTTCGGTCTCCATGCCCAGCTCGGTGACGAGCTCGGCGAGCCGCTCGTACTTCGTCGTGCAGACGTGGCCGCCGAGGTCGTAGGCGTGGCCGTCGATCTCGACCGACGCGCACTTGCCCGCGATGGTCTTCGCCTGCTCCAGCACGATGACGCGGTGCCCCGCGTTCTCGAGCTCGCGGGCGGTCATCAGGCCGCTGACGCCGGCACCGATCACGCAGATCGTCCTCACACCGACACCCCCTCGACGTACGCTTGGCGGCACGCGCGACGGCGAACCTTGCCGCTGGTGGTCTTGAGCACGAGTCCCTGTCTGCCGACGAGCACGTCGTCGCAGGCGAGCTGGTGCGTGGTGTAGAGCCGCCTGCGGACCGCGTCGGCGATCTCCGCGCGCAGCTCGTCGTCCGCCTTCTTCTCGTTGCACTCCACGAAGATGACGAGCCGTTCGCCGTCGTCGCCGGACACGCTGAACGACGCGAGACCACCGGGCCGGATGCCGGGGTGGCTGTCGCGGACGGCGTCCTCGATGTCCTCGGGGTAGAAGTTGCGGCCGTTGACGATGATCACGTCCTTGTGCCGCCCGGTGATGAACAGCTCGCCTTCGTGCAGGAAGCCGAGGTCACCGGTGCGCAGGTACGGGGTGTCGTCGCCGTCGACTCGGGCGTGGAACGCGCGCCGCGTCTCCTCGTCGAGCCCGTGGTAGCCGAGCGCCTTGGTGCCCGAGCTGACCCACACCTCGCCGACCTGGTCCGGCCCGCACGGCAGCAGGCTCTCCGGGTCGACGATGCGGATGCGGCCGTCCGGCTTGGTCATCCGGCCGCAGCCGACGAGGCGCGTGCCGTTCTCGGTGATCTTCACGTTGCCCGCGCGCAGTGCGACGGGGTCCAGTGACAGCACGAGCTTGCCGCCCATGGAGACGCTCACCGTGTGCTCGGCCAGTCCGTACGCGGGGTAGAAGCTGTCCCGGCGCAGGCCGGTCGGGCCGAACGCGGTGTAGAAGGCGTCCACCGTGGCCGCGCGGATCGGTTCCGCGGCCGACATGACGACGCGGAGTGCGCTGAGGTCCCACTCGGCGCGCTGCGCGGGCGTCGTCTTGCGGACGGCCAGGTCGAACGCGAAGTTCGGCGCCGCGGTGTGCGTGGCTTTCACCCGTGACATCACGTCGAACCAGACGGACGGGTGCTGCAGGAACGTCAACGGTGACAGGACGTAGGTGTGGCCGTTGCCGGCGAGCGTGCTGAGGATGACGCTGATCAGGCCGAGGTCGTGGTACTGCGGCACCCAGAAGACACCGCGCGTGCCGTCGCCGAGGCCCAGGTCGGTGGCGTTGGTGCGGACCTCCTGGCTGAGGTTCCCATGGGTGATCACCACGCCCTTGGGCGCCGAGGTGGAGCCGGAGGTGTACTGCAGGAGCGCGGGTTCGTCGGCGCTGCTGGGCTCGTGCCACTCGAACGGCGCACCGGCCGGCCTGCACCTGTCCGTGCGGTGCCAGCGCAACCGCGGCCACGAGGGCTTGCTCCGGTCGAACAGGCCGGTCACGGCACCGACCGTGCGCGCGCGGTCGTAGGCCGAGTTGGTGAGCACCGCGTGCGGCTCGCTGCTCTCGACGATCCCGTTGAACCCCACCAGGTCCTGCTTGAGGCGCACCGGGTTCGGCGGGTACACGGGCACGGGCACGACGCCGGCGAGCAGGCAGCCGACGAGTGCGCGCACGAAGTCCGGGCCGGGCGGGTAGACGAGCACCGCCCGGTCGCCGGGCTGGAAGCCCCACGCCCGCAGGGACGCCGCGATCGTGGCCGCCGAGTCCGCCAACCCGGCGACGGTGATCGTTTCCTCGTCCCTGCCCCGGTCGTCCACGAACGTGAACATCGGACGGGCGGGCTCGCGGTCGCACAACACCCGGAATGAGGAGAGCAGCGAATTGCTTGTTTTCATCTGAAGCCCGATCCGTCAGACCGTAGAACAACGAGACACAGACGAAAGCAACGTCTGGAGCTTTTGGCACGGCGACGGTAGCAACCGGTTCTGAGCAGTCAAAGCCTCCGCTTCCAGAACGCTCCCGCACTGTTACCGTTCGACCGCTCGGCGCACCGGAAAGCACTGGCCGATGCCAGACAGGAATCTTGACTTCTGCACCGGTGCTCAATCCTCAACTCGGTTGTGGCGTCGAAAGGAATCAACACCCTGTCGATTCGCTGTCAACGCTCTGAACTGCAGATATACAGGTCGCCGTACTCCGAACGGCCCATTCAGCGGATTCGTTTGATTACAAAGCATCAGTTCGATGCGGCCTTGCGGGCATATTGGAATGCGCCGAAATGAGACATCCAATGTCCGTTCAACCGCTCGTCGCTGCACGCCTTCCAATTGAGACGACGAGTGGCCGATGGATACATGCCGAGACGGGCAGCCGACCTCTGGGTGTGATTGCGCAGAAAACTAGTCGCTTGTCAATGTCGGCGAGATGCCTTCCGATTCACGGTGTGGATGCATTTGTCCGCACCGGACGTCGAATGGTCCCAAATAACTCGTTCGGCCCACTCGCCGCCACCGACCGCGTCCCCGGCGCGACGGCTGGGCCGACCGGGTGAAAGAGATCATCGCGCGCGATCATCCGGCGCGAGTGACGAGGGTTCACCCTAGCGAAATCCTGTATGAACCCGAACGACTGATGTTCGAACGTGAACAGCGCGAGAGTGACTACGTACGCGAAGACCTGACGGTTCAAAAGAGGGAAGACGACAGTTCTTTCGGTTACTCCTGATTCAATGCACTCACCATGCGATCTCGGACACACCGAATCGGCCCAATCGAGCCGATCACACGTTCCACCAGGCGGTCCAGTGCTGGCACAAACCGACAAGACGTCGGGCAAAACCGACGCTTCGTCGGTTCTGAGCATTTCCCGCACGTCGGCATATCGGGCGGCCAGTTGAGACAAGGACCTATTGAGACGAATTGCTCGGGCGATTGACCGGCCAGCCTGGTGTCAGGCAACATCATTGCGCTGGACCGATGCGGCCGACCGCTGCCCGATCCGCCGACAATGGTGCGTTTCACGTAGTGGAGAGAATGTCCGCCTTTGTCCTCACCAGCCGCAGCGGTCCACCTGGTGCAGCACGATCGGGAGGCAACCGTGGACCAGGCACTGGACGCCCTGCGTGACCGCCTGGCGGAGATCGTGGCGTCCCCGCCTGAGAACTCCGAAGACCTGGTGGAAACCCTCGCTGGCCTCGCCAAGCTCTCCAACCAGTGGTCCGAGGCGATCCAGGCGCTGCGCGCCCCCACGAGACGCCTGGTCGGCCCCGCTGCCGCCGCGTCCGTGAGCGTGGCCGCGCGCCGTGCCGAGGAGTCGTTCATCGAGCTGGAGATCACTCTCGGTGACGCGTTGGCCGCACAGCCGCGCGTGATCCGGCAGCCCTAGCTCTTTTCCGGCACTGATCAGCCCCCTGCACTCTGGGTGAGCCGTACCCGATCGATCCCGTGCTGAGACACACCCGATCGGAGGTTCCCGGACATCCTCCGGCTGGCGGATGATGCGCCCGATCAAGGTCGTTGAGACGGGCGGGAGGTCGCAACCGTGCGTGGGCGCACCCCAGCTCCCAGTCACCCTCCGTGAGGGTGGATGATCTCGTACCCGATCATCGTCGGCTCCCGAGAATCCTCTCGCCGCGCACGACCGGACCTCTCGTGGTCTAATCGCCGCCACGTGAGGATCGGCCGTAAAACGTTTGGACTCGATCTCGAATGACCTCAGGTCTGCCCTGCCCCGTGTGCGAGGGGCCAGATCGACGTGGCAGCCTCGAGCGCTCCCTGCGGGTGCTCGCAGTTGACGACGAGGCGCCCGCGTTGGAAGACCTCGTGTACCTGCTGCGCTCAGACCCGCGCATCGCCCACGTGGAAGCCGTCACCGACGCGACGAAGGCGCTGCGCGTGCTGCACCGCGCCATGGACGCCGGCCAGCCGCTCGACGCGGTCTTCCTCGACATCCGCATGCCCGGACTGGACGGACTCGACCTGGCCCGCGTGCTCTCGCGCTTCGCGCAGCCGCCGCCCGTCGTCTTCGTCACCGCGCACCAGCAGCCCGCCGTCGAGGCGTTCGAGCTGAAGGCGCTCGACTACCTGCTCAAGCCCGTGCGCGCGGAACGGCTCGCCGAGTCGGTGCACCGCATCGTGCACGAGGTGTGGGACAGCAAGACCCCCGCCGAACCGACGCAGACCTCAGCCGCGCAGCAGACCGCGCCGCCCGAGGTCGGCGACGAGGTCATCCCGGTCGAGCTCGGCGGCGTCACCCGGTTCATCCGGCTCGCCGACATCCGCTACGTCGAGGCGCACGGCGACTACGCCCGCCTGCACACCGCGACCGGCAGCGGGCTCGTCCGCGCCGCGCTCAACGGACTCGAGGAACGGTGGCGCTCGGCGGGTTTCGTGCGCATCCACCGCAGCCACCTGGTGTCGCTCGGCCACATCGACGAGCTGCGGCTCGAAGACGGCCACCTGAGCGTCACGATCGGCGGTGCAGTGCTGCCGGTGTCCCGCAGGCACGCCCGGCACCTGCGGCAGCTGCTGGTGCGCAGGGCGCGGCCGATGATCCAGAACCAGGGTGGCGTGCCCGCCGCACCGCAACCCAGGAACGGAATCGGTTCGTGACGAACCCACCACCACCGCGGCCGACCCAGCGCGTGGTGGTCACCAGCCCCCGCACCCGCGCACCCCGTGCGCGCCGCCCGTACTCGGGCACGCGGGAGATCAACGAGCAGAGCGAGCTCGGCGCCGTCTACATGCGCACGCTCATCCGCGCGCAGCGCAGGCTCGGCCTGCTCGTGTGCCTGATCGTGTGCGGCAGCCTCGCGACGCTGCCGCTGCTGTTCACGATCACCGACGTCGGCCGGGTCCGCGTGCTCGGGCTCGGCCTGCCGTGGTTCCTGCTGTGCGTCGTCGTGTTCCCCATGCTCCTGCTGGCAGGCTGGTTCTACGTGCGCCAGGCCGAACGCAGCGAGCGTGAGTTCGCGGAGCTGGTCGAACGTCCATGACGAGTACGTACGCGGTCGTCGCCGTGCTGGGTGTGGCACTGGGCACGATCCTGGTCGGCACCTACGGGTTGCGCGTCTCCCGCACCACGTCGGACTTCTACGTCGCGTCGCGCACGGTGTCGCCGTGGTGGAACGCGTCCGCGATAGGCGGCGAGTACCTGTCCGCCGCGTCGTTCGTCGGCATCGCCGGGCTGATCTTCGCGTACGGGCCGGACATGCTGTGGTTCCCGGTCGGCTACACCGCCGGGTACCTGGTGCTGCTGACGATGGTCGCCGCACCGCTGCGCCGTTCCGGCGCCTACACGCTGCCGGACTTCGCCGAGGCCCGGTTCCGCTCGCGCGTCGTGCGCGCGGTCGCGTCGATGCTGGCGCTGATGATCGGCTGGCTGTACCTGCTGCCGCAGTTCGAGGGCGCCGGGCTCACCCTCCACACGGTCACCGGCGCGCCGGACTGGGTGGGCGCGCTGATCGTCGCGGTCGTCGTGACGGTGAACGTCATGTCCGGCGGCATGCGCAGCATCACCTTCGTGCAGGCGTTCCAGTACTGGCTCAAGCTGACCGCGATCACCGTGCCGATCATCTTCCTGATCGTGGCGTGGCAGTCGCAGGGCGCGGAAAGCCTGACCAAGCCGGAGTTCCCGACGTTCCGCGAGGACACGACCGTCACGTTCCAGAAGGACACGGCGATCCACGCGGACAAGCCGATCTTCATCAACGGCTCGGGCGTAGTCGACCGGCTCACCATCGAGAACGCGGGCCACTTCCTCACCTCGGGCGACCACCGGATCGGCGCGAACTCGCAGTTCGTGTTCCCCAAGGGCGCCACCGTTCCGCACGTGCACGAGACCGCGCACAACACCAACGAGTCGTGGTCGCTGCCGCTGTCGAGCAACTCGCCGTTCCCGCTGTACGCGGCGTACTCGCTGATCATCGCGACGTTCCTCGGCACCATGGGGCTGCCGCACGTGATCGTCCGCTTCTACACCAACCCGAACGGCCACGCGGCGCGGCGCACGACGCTGATCGTGCTGGGGCTGCTGAGCGTCTTCTACCTGATGCCACCGATGTACGGCGCGCTCGGCAGGCTCTACGTCCCCGAGCTGCTGATGACCGGCCAGACCGACGCGGTGGTGCTGGTCTTGCCCAGCAAGATGATCGCCGGTGTCGGTGGTGAGCTGCTCGGCGCTTTGGTCGCCGGTGGGGCTTTCGCCGCGTTCCTGTCGACGTCGTCGGGGCTGATGGTGTCGCTCGCGGGTGTGCTGTCGCAGGACGTGCTGCGCCTCGGCGGGGTGCGCGGGTTCCGCATGTCGACCGTGCTCGCCGGGATCGTGCCGCTGTCGATGACGTTCGTGTCGACCGGAATGCCGGTCGCGGACATGGTCGGGCTCGCGTTCGCGGTGGCCGCGTCGTCGCTGTGTCCGTTGCTGCTGCTGGGAATCTGGTCGTCGCGCATCACCACGGTCGGCGCTGTGGCCGGCATGCTCGCCGGTGGTTTACCCGCGCTGACGGCCGGTCTGGTGACCATGTTCACCGACACGGGCGACGCTTGGTACGAGGTCCTGCTGTCGCGCCCGGCGGCGTGGACGGTACCGCTCGGCTTCTCCGTCATGTACGTCGTCTCGCTGCTGACCCCGCGCAGGGTGCCCGCAGGCGTGAACCGTGCGATGGTCAAGCTCCACGCGCCGGAAAACCTCGGTCTCGAGGCGGGCGAGGAACGAACTTGAGGTGTCAGCCATGCAGGACTTCCTGACCGCCGGGGCGATCCTGATCGTCGGTGGCGCCGCCGTGCTGGTTCTGTGGCGCGGCACGCGCAACAAGCAGTCGCTGTCGACCGAGGCGCAGCGCGTCACGTACGAGACACTGCACACCGCGTGGTCCGCCGCACCCCCGCTGCGCGCGGGCCTGGTGCCCGACGCGGCGAAGAAGTCCGCCCGCCACCTCCGCACCCTGCTCGACACACCCGCACTGGCACTGACGGACGAAACCGAGGTGGTCGCCTGGGAAGGCGTGTCCGACCACCACTCGGCCGACGCCATGTCCCAGGCCGAAGACGTCTTCCTGACCGGCCGCACCCAGGCGTTCGACATCGGCTGCGCCGAACCGAACTGCCCGATCAACTGCGCGGTCGTGGCACCGCTGACAGTCGAGGGCCGGGTGGTCGGCACACTGGCCGCGTACTCACGCGAGGCCTCGGCCGGTCTGGTGCGCGCCACCAACCAGGTAGCGCGCTGGGCGGCCGGCCAACTGGAACTGGCCGAACTGGACCGCTCCCGAACCCGCTTGGTCGAGGCCGAGGTCCGCGCCCTGCGCGCCCAGATCTCACCGCACTTCATCTACAACTCGTTGTCCGCCATCGCGTCCTACGTCCGCACCAACCCGGAACGCGCCCGCACCCTGCTGCTGGACTTCGCCGACTTCACGCGCTACTCGTTCCGCAGGCACGGCGACTTCACCACGCTGGCCGAGGAACTGAAGTCGATCGACCAGTACCTCGCGCTAGAGCGGGCCCGGTTCGGTGAGCGCCTGAAGGTCACCCTGCAGGTGGCACCCGAGGTGCTGCCCGTGACAGTTCCCTTCCTGTGCCTGCAACCGTTGGTGGAGAACGCGGTACGGCACGGCATGGAGGGAAAGGTCGAGCCCGGCCACATCCAGATCCACGCGGCCGACAGCGGCGCCGAGGCCGAGATCACCATCGAGGACGACGGCATCGGCATGGACCCGGAGAAACTGCGCCGGACGCTGGCAGGCCAGGTCGACGAGTCCGCGGGCATCGGGCTGGGCAACATCGACGAGCGGCTGCGACGCGTGTACGGCGACGAGTACGGCCTCGTGGTCGAGACCGCGTGCGGCCTGGGCACGAAGATCACCGTGCGGGTACCCAAGTACCACGCGGGAATCAACGGCATGTGAACCACGAAGCCGAAGGCGAGCACCCCAAAGCCCGCGATGCCGAAGGCGAGCCGACCAAGGCACGAAGCCGAAGGCGAGCACCCAAAGCGCCGAAGGCGCAAGAACCACAGGTGGGGGCGACCCACTATGAAACCCAACCATGGACCTCCGGTGGTGCCGGGGTCCGGGGCGGAGCCCCGGCCGCCGGAGGCCAACCCCGGTCAAATAGCAGCGATCGACCCAGGCGCCCGCTCAGCACGACTCAACGCCCGGAGCACGGGAACCGCACCATGCCGCCGAACAGCCAACCGCGACAACAGATCGACGACAGTCTGAACAGCACTCTCCGGCAACTCGGGCGTCTCAACCCCCACACTGCAAGCCAGGTCATCCACGTGAACGGCCAACTCCATCATCCGAGTGACCAGCATGTCGTCAAGCGTGAGCGACCACGCCCCCCACAAGGCCAGCCGCACCGCCCGGTTGGGAACCGAGGAGAGATCCACCGCAGCCAACGCCGCGTCCACCTGTTCGGCCAAAGCAAGAGGGCCCGAGACAGCCAACTTCTCGCCACCATCACGGATACCCACGTTGAAGTCCGAGTCAACCGGCGACCCGATCCAGTCGACGCGCCGGTAGTGCTCGAGAACAGAAACGGTCTCCTCGCCCGGAACAGGCGCGCTCAGCAGCTTGGGAATCATCAGCACCTGGAACGCGAGATGGCCGGCGAGACCACTGACCCGGAACTCGGGCAACGCGCTGGGCGACTCCCACCCGGCCTCGACAGCGGGGTCGCGCAACAGGGATGCGGCCACACGAGCCGTGGCAACGAAGTCGTCTCTCACCATGCCCGCACGGTAGACCGCATGCCCGCACGGTAGACCGCCCAGCGCGTGAAAACGGCCCGGCCGGCGTCAACGCTCCACCGACCGGGCCGAAGAACAAAGGGACTAGCTGGCAGCCTTCGCAGCGCGACGGTCGGCGGCGTCGAGGACGGCGCGGATCCAGTCGACCTCGTCGGTGCCCGCGGCACCTTCCATGGCGGCACGGCGCAGGCGGACCCACAGGCCCAGGTCGGTCCACTCCTGGAAGCGGCGGTGCACGGTCGGCACGGTCACGCCGAACGACGCGGGCAGGTGACGCCACGCGCAGCCCGAGGACAGGACGAACACGATCGCGGTGAAGACGGCGCGGTTGCAGACGCGGCCGCGGCCACCACCCTGACGACGGACCTTGGCCGGCGGGATGAGCGGCTCGACGACCGCCCACAGCGACGGCGGCACCAGGCGCGACGACAGCTGCTCGATCACGTCACCACGGCCACCGTCGCAGCTGTGCTCGGGCCACGCACCGGGCCGCATCCAGGAGTCCTGGCGCTGCGCGGGGGCACCGTGCGCGGAGCAGTCGGCGTTCCGTGTGTCCTGGCGGGCGGACTCGGCACGCTGACGCGAACGCAGCAGGGTGGCCAGCGCGGTGTCCTCGGCCGTGGTGCGGCGCTGCGGGACACCGGCGTACGCGGACTGCTGCTGCGCGTGGCGGGCGATCTCGGCGCCGACGGTCCGGCGGAACGAGGGGGAACCCGCGAGGCGCGGGTCGACAGGGGCGCCGTAGCGCTGCGGGACCTGGGCCGAGGGCACGTGCCGCGGGGGAAGCGGGCGCTGCGGGGCTTGGCGCGGTGGCACCTGCCTCGCGAGGCGCGGGTCGGGCGTGCGTGCTGCGAACTGTGACTCGGTCATTGGGGTCCTCCGCCAGGACATCTACCATCAGGTGACTGCGATCACAGTAGGAACGGCGCGAGGAAATAGGTAAGTACGTAGGCCAACTCAGGCGACGAGCGGATTGGGTATCGCGGCACGTGGTCGGGCGAACTGAGACGAGTGGACCGCCATCTGCGACGAACGGATGGGCGGTCGTTTCCCGTCAAACGCCACTGGTTCGTGACACGGGGTGCCGGATAGGGTCCGCAGCGTGAAGCTTTGGGCCACCAGCGACCTCCACGTCTCTTACCAGGACAACCGTCATGTTGTCGAGGAGATGCGGTCGTCGTCGACCGGCGACTGGTTGATCATCGCCGGGGACATCGGCGAGAAGTTCACCGACATCGAGTGGACGCTCGAGACGCTGCGCCCCCGTTTCGACACGGTCGTCTGGTCGCCGGGCAACCACGAGCTGTGGACGACGAAGGACGACGCGAACCAGTCGCGCGGCGAGGTCCGCTACAAGCAGCTGGTCGAACTGTGCCGCAGCATCGACGTGGTGACGCCCGAGGACCCGTACCGCGTGTTCACCGGTGACGGCGGCCCGGTCACCGTGTGCCCGCTGTTCGTCGGCTACGACTACACGTGGCGTCCGGAGGGCACGCACGACGAGGAGTCCGCGCTGAAGGCGGCCCACGAGGCGGGCGTGGTGTGCACCGACGAGTACTTCCTGCACCCGGACCCGTACCCGTCGCGCGCCGCGTGGTGCGCCGCACGGGCCGCGGAGACCGAACGCAGGCTGTCCGAGGTGCGCCCCGACATCCCGACCGTGCTGATCAACCACTACCCGCTCGTGCGCGACCCCACGTTCATCCTGCACTACCCGGAGTTCGCACTGTGGTGCGGAACCGACCTCACCGCGGACTGGCACGTCCGGTTCCGCGTGAAGGAGATGGTGTACGGGCACCTGCACGTTCCGCGAACGACGCACCACGACGGCGTCCGGTTCGACGAGGTGTCACTCGGCTACCCGCGCGAGTGGAAACCGCGCGGCACCCGGCAGAAGCTGCTGCACGACGTGCTCCGGGAGTCATAGGTGCTCGAGAAGTTGCTGCCACCACCGATCGCCGTGGTGGAGCGGAATGACGACCCCGAGGTCGACCTGTACCCAGAGGAGGCGGCGGTGCTCGGCAACGCCGTCGACAAGCGGCGCCGCGAGTTCAGCACCGCCCGCTGGTGCGCGCGCGAGGCGCTGAAGGTGCTCGGCCTGCCGCCCGCCCCGATCCTGCCGGGCCCGAAGCGCGAGCCGCTGTGGCCGCCCGGTGTCGTCGGCGCCATCACGCACTGCACCGGGTACCGGGCCGTGGCGCTGGCGCACGCGTCGGACTTCTCCACGATCGGCATCGACGCCGAGCCGCACGCGCCCGCGCCGGACGGGGTGCTGAAGGCGATCGCGATCCAGGCCGAGCAGGACCGGATGGCGGACCTCGCCGCGACCGACCCGGCCGTCTGCTGGGACCGGTTGCTGTTCAGCGCCAAGGAGTCCGTCTACAAGGCGTGGTTCCCGGTCGCGCAGAGGTGGCTCGGGTTCGAGGACGCGGACATCACGCTGGACCCGTCGGGCACGTTCGAGGCGCGGATCCTGCTGGCGGACGCGCCCGTGTCCGGGTACTCCGGGCAGTGGCTGGTGCGCGACGGGATCCTGCTGACCGCGATCGCCGTGCCCGCCTGAGGCCGCGACGGTTACCAGAAAAGTGACATCGCTACACGGGTGTCGGATTGATCAACCGAGGTGCACAGTGGTGGGGTGAAGCCTCGACCGCGAGGAGACCTGCCATGGGTGAAGACGTCGCGAAGCACGAGTTCAGCCGCGAGGACAGGACTCGGTACCGGACGAAGGTGCGCCGCTGCCTGGACGTGTTCGCCCGGATGCTGCGAGATTCCAGGTTCGACTTCGAACGGCCCATGACAGGGTTGGAGATCGAGCTCAACCTGATCGACGAGCAGGGCGACCCGGCGATGAAGAACGCCGAGGCGTTGCAGGTGATCGACGACCCGGACTTCGTCACGGAGCTGGGCCAGTGGAACCTGGAGATCAACGTCGCGCCGCGCAGGCTCGCGGGCGGCGGGATCACGGCGTTCGAGGAGACCGTCCGGCGCAGTCTGAACGACGCCGAGAGCAAGGCGCGCGAGATCGGCGCGCACATGGTCATCACGGGCATCCTGCCCACGCTGCGCGCGCGGGACGTCAACCCGGAGCTGCTGTCGCACAACCCGCGGTACGCGCTGCTCAACGAGCAGGTGCTGGCGGCGCGCGGCGAGGACCTGCAGATCGCGATCGACGGCGTCGAGCGGCTGCACCTCACGGCCAACTCGATCGTGCCGGAGGCCGCGTGCACGTCGACGCAGCTGCACCTCCAGGTCAGCCCGGAGCAGTTCCCCGCATACTGGAACGCGGCGCAGGCCATCGCGGGCGTGCAGGTGGCGATCGGCGCGAACTCGCCGTTCTTCCTCGGCAAGGAGCTGTGGCGCGAGACGCGGATCGCGTTGTTCCAGCAGGCCACGGACACGCGGGGCGACGAGCTGAAGGCGCAGGGCGTGCGACCGCGCGTCTGGTTCGGCGAGAAGTGGATCAACTCGATCTTCGACCTGTTCGAGGAGAACGTCCGCTACTTCCCCGCGCTGCTGCCGATCTGCGACGACGAGGACCCGCTGGAGGTGCTCGACCGCGGTGACACGCCCGGCCTGTCCGAGCTGCGGCTGCACAACGGCACGATCTACCGGTGGAACCGGCCGGTGTACGACGTGGTGCGCGACAAGCCGCACCTGCGGGTCGAGAACCGGACGCTGCCCGCCGGGCCCACGATCGTCGATACGCTCGCGAACGGGGCGCTCTACTTCGGACTCGTGCGCGCGCTCGCCGAGGACGAGCGTCCACTGTGGTCGCAGATGTCGTTCCAGGCCGCCGAGGAGAACTTCTACGCGGCCGCGCGCAACGGCATGGAGGCCCAGATGTACTGGCCGGGCGTCGGCACGGTGCCGGTGGTCGAGCTGGTGCTGCGCCGCCTGCTCCCCCTCGCCCACGAGGGCCTGATCCGCTGGGGCGTCGACTCGGCGGAACGCGACCGGCTGCTCGGCGTCATCGAGCAGCGGTGCCTGGCGGGCGTGAACGGCGCGACGTGGCAGGCCCGCGAGTTCCACCGCCTGTACGACCACACCCACCTCGACCGGGCCGACGCGCTGCGCACCATGCTCCGCACCTACGTCGAGCTCATGCACAACAACGAGCCCGTCCACACCTGGCCGTCCGGCTGACCGAGGCCTGCGCCGTCACCGCTCGGCAGGTTCTCGTCGGGGGCGGGCTGCTGCCCTGCTGCCCATTGGGGCTGGGCTTGACTGCCGGTGCCGTCGGGCCGGTCCTTTTGCTCGGCTGCCCAGTTCTCGGCGGAGTTGGGCTCTCTGCTTGGCTGCCGGTTCTCGTCGGGGCCGGGTTCTTTGCCTGGCTGCCGGTTTCGTGTGGGCTGGGGTCTGATGCTTACGGTGTTTCGGTGTTTCGGTGTCGGTGGTTGCGTCGCGCCTTCGGCGCAGCGATTGGGCCTTGACTTGGGGCCCCTCGCGGCGTGGTGGGGCCGGCTCCGCCGGCAGGAAGAGCACCTGCCGGCCCGATAGGGGTACCACGCCGCACCCCAAGTCAAGGCCCAATCGCGCGGTGCCCACCACCCCGCTGACTGCCGAAGCGCACACTCCTTGCCTGATCACACCGACCCGCCTGCCGTCGGGCCCGCCTTCCCGTAGATGCACCGACCACCTGCCGACGGGCTCGCCTTCCGCAGTCGCACCTGCCCGCCTGCCGTCGGACTCGCCTTCCGTAGATGCGCCGACCCACCTGCCACCGGGCCCGCCAGCTCGACCCGCCTGCCGCTGGGCCCGCCTTTCGCCCGATGCGACACACCCCTGGCCCTGCGGGCCGCCGCTCGCGGCCGCGTCCCAGGCTCGCGCGGGCGTCCCCCAGCACACCAAGCAACCCGCCACGAAACCGGCAGCAACGAAGGTGGGCCACACCCGACCCGCAGGTACCAAGAGAGCCCGACGAAACCGGCGCATACCAAAAGAAAAGAGCGCCCGCCGCACCAGCGACCCCCGCACTGCCCAACGGGCGCGGCCCCCGAGCACAAACCGGCAGCCAAATGATCAGGACAAACTTTCCCGGAGGGCAGGGGGTGGGGAGGGTCTCGCTGATCAGGCGCAGCCTTGCCACATCGACAATGCCTTGTCAAGGCAGCTTTTCCGCCTTGACAAGGCATTGTCGATGTGGCGACCGTGAGGTGATCAGCGAGCCCCTCCCCATCCCACACCGCGAAAACTCAAGCCCCGAGGAGTCAGAGGCAAGGCTCCACGCGGTACAGGCGCAAACGGGTGGTCGTGAGTGCTTGGAGGCGCACAGTCCGCCAAACACTCACGACCCCGACCGTCAGCTCGTCGGGAAGTCGTCCGGGGTGCGCATGCGGTCGCGCACCCAGACGCCGGCGGGCTTCAGCACGCCCGTGCCGGTGAACGAGTTGCCCGCGCACGTGCCGCCCTTGAACACGGCACCGGACCGGTTGTCGTCGGAGAAGTTCCAGTTGGTCCAGGAGATCTTCTTCTGGGCCATCAGGTCGATGTACTTCTGCGACGTGGCGAAGTCGTTGCCGCCGTCACCGGACGCGGTCTGCGTGCCGAACTCCGTCACGAACACGGGAACCTCGTCCGCCACCCGCGACAGCGCGTTGATGTACTCCTGCTTGTGCGAGTTCGCGTAGAAGTGGAACGAGTACATGAAGTTCGTCGCGTTGACCTTGTTGTTGAGCACCGAGGTCACGTCCTGGCCGTCGGAGATGCCGAACGTCGACCAGCCGTGCGTGCCGGAGACGATCAGGCTGTCCGCGTCCTGCGCCCGGATCACCGGGATCATCTGCTCGGCGTAGGACTTGACCTTCGCCCACGAGACGTTGTTCGGCTCGTTGGCGATGTCGTAGATGATGTTCGTCTTGTCCTTGTGCCGCTGGGCGATCTCGGTGAAGAACGTCTTGGCGCGCGCCAGGTTGGCGTTCGGGTCGCCCGGCGTGAGCTGGTGCCAGTCGACGAGGACGTAGATGCCGCGCTTGGTGGCTTCCTCGATGTAGCCGTGCATCATGTCGGTGAACTTGCGCGGGTTGGTCTCGTACCCGCCTTCCTGGATGTACATCGCGACGCGCAGGACGTCGCCGCCCCAGTCGCTCACCAGCGCGTCCAGCGAGGCGGTCTTGATGCACTGGCTGTACCACTGGATGCCGTGCGTGCTCATGCCGCGCAGCTGGATGGGCTTGTTGTACTGGTTGCACAACTTCACGCCGCACACGTGCAGCTGGCCGTTGACGTCGGCCGGGCGGCCACCGCTGGACGGCGGCGACGTCGTCACGCTGACCGGTGCGGACGCGGGCGACAGGTTGCCCGCCGCGTCACGCGCCTGGACGGTGAACGTGTAGGCCGTGTTCGGCTGCAGGCCGCCGACGGTCGCGGTCGTGCCGGTGGCGGTCTGCCCGCCGGAGAGCACGTACCCGCTGACGCCGACGTTGTCGGTCGACGCGTCCCACTCCAGGGTCACGGAGTTCGAGGTCTTGCCGGTCGAACGCAGGTTCTGCGGCTGCGACGGCGCTTCGGTGTCCGGCGGCCCGGACGGCGGTTCGACGTCGAGGCGGTCGAGGTTCGGACCGCCGTTGGCGGTCGTCGCGATCGCCTTGATCTTGTTGGTGCCCGCGGTCACCGGGACGGTGACGGTGCGCGTCTGCCAGGTCGTCCACGCGCCGGTGCCGGGGAACGACAGCTCGTCCGCCGCCAGCGAGCTGCCGACCAGCACGTCCATCGGCCGGTTCGCCGTGGTGCCGTTGGCGTACCGGAAGGTGAGCGTGGCATTGCCGGACGACGGCGAGGTGACGGTGAACTCCACCGCGCTGCCGACCGCGTTGTTGTAGTTGACGAAACCGCTACCGGTGAAGCCCGCGTGGTTGGACTCGACGACGCCCTGGGTGATGACGGTGCCGGTTTCAGCCTGGTACTCGGTCGGCGCGGCGACGGCCGCGGCGGGAACGGTGAGGACTAGTGCGGCCGCAGGAACCGCGGCGAGTAGGAATCTGGCCACAGGGTGCCTCCCACATCAATCAGTCAGAGGACGAGCAATGCGGCGGCGGCCGACTATTCGGTAAAGAAAGTTTCCTATCTGTGCGATGGATCACAGCACCTGGGACCGGGGTCTGTCAATCACTCACGTCGCATTGCGACGGTGTGTTCGGTGACGAGCTGCCGGTAGGTGCGGAGCAGCTCGATCAGCATGGCGACATCCCGGTCGGAGTACCGGGAGAACGCCTCGCCGACATCGGCGTAGAGCCCCGCGAAGAGCTCGTAGGCCTGCTGGGCTCCGGCCGGTGAGGCGTGCAGCAGCACCCGGCGCCGGTCGTTCGGATCCATTTCCCGATAGGCGAATCCGCCCGCCTCCAGCCGGCCCGCCATCGGGCTGATGGCCGCGGCGGTGACCCCCAGCGTCGCCGCGACCTCCCCCGCGCTCAGCGGGCCGTGCCGGACGAGCAGGTGCAGGCAGATCAGGTCGGTCTGGTGCACACCGAGCCTGACCGCGGCGGCCTGGGCGATCAGGTCGACGGCGGCGCTCAGGTCCATCAGCTCGTGCGTGAGCGCCTGCCCGGAGTCCTCCACCAAGTTAATATCCAACTCACTTGACTATTAAATGATTGAAGCGAATCCTAGCACCATGCGACGCCTCATCGGTGCTCTCCTGACACTCGGCGGCGTGGCCGTGGTGGCCGCCGCGTCACTCCCGTCCCTGCTCCCGGTGTGGCGGGCGCGCGGCGTCGATGCCGTCGCGATCATCGGGCAGCACGTCGGCGCCTGGCAGCTGTCGAGCTGGCTGTTCGCGGTCGGCGCCGCGCTCACGCTGGCCGGTTTCGGCGCGTTGAACGGGGTGCTCGAGCGCACGACGTGGTCGAACGCCGGGCTGGCGCTGATGACCCTGGCGACCGCGCTGTGGATGGCGAACCTCGCGTTCCGGCTGACGGTCACCGTGCGGGTGGCCGAAGCGGTGCGCGCGGGTGGCCCGGTGCCCGAGTGGTACGAGCCGATCAACGCCTGGACCGGCGGCCTGCTGGCCGCGGCCGCCGTCACCGCGGGGCTCGCGTTGCTCTGCTACGGCGTGACGGTGCTGGACGGCGTGACGCTGCCGAGTTGGACCGGTTGGCTCGGCATCGGTTTCGGCGTGCTGGTGCTCGGATTGCTGGCCGCCACCAACAACGTTCCGCCGATCCTGCTGTACCTGGCACCGCTGGCGTTCGGGATCGGCGCGTTAATTCGGAGGCCCCGTCTCGCCCGGTGAGGCATTCTCACCTGCGATGAGATCAGCAGTAGCGGTCACGCCCGCTCAGCTTCCCGAGGTGCTCCTGCACGTCGCCGTCGTCCGGCCCGTGTTCCTCTGGGGTGCGCCCGGCATCGGGAAGTCGTCGCTGGTGCGCACGTTCGCCGAGTCGCTCGGGCTGGAGTGCGTGACGCTGCTCGGCACCCAGCTGGCACCAGAGGACCTGATCGGCGTGCCCGAGCTGGTCGACGGCCGGTCGCGGTTCGCTCCCCCGGAGTCGATCGCACGCGACGAGCCGTACTGCCTGTTCCTCGACGAGCTCAACGCGTCCGCGCCCGAGGTGCAGAAGGCGTTCTACTCGCTGATCCTCGACCGCCGCATCGGTGCTTACGAGCTGCCGGAGGGTTCCGTCGTCATCGGCGCGGGCAACCGGAGCGTCGACAACGCGCTGGCGCGCCCGATGGCGTCCGCGCTGGTGAACCGGCTCGTCCACGTGCACCTCAACGCGTCGGCGAAGGACTGGCTCGCGTGGGCGGGCGAAGCGGGCATCCACCCGTGGGTCACCGACTACGTCACCCAGCGCCCCGACCATCTGTGGAGCCCAGCGCCGAAGGTAGAGGAACCGTTCTCCACGCCACGCGGCTGGCACATGCTGTCCGACACGCTGCACTCGTTCGGCGACGACATCAGCGAGGAGATGCTGGGTGTGCTCGCGTTCGGCACGCTCACCTCCGGCCACGCGTCGATGTTCAAGGCCTACGTGAAGACCGTCCGGCACCAGTACGGGCTGGAGGCCGTGCTGCGCGGCGACGCCCGCTGGCCGCACGCCCCCGACGACCGGGACCTGCTGTACTTCCTGGCCGAGGCGTTCCGCGCGCGACTGGTCAAGGAACTGCCGCACGACAAGGCGTACGCGTCCGGCGCGGGCAAGCAGCTCGCGCACCGGGGCAAGGCGCTGCTGCTGGAGCTGGCCGAGCTGTCGCTGGAGATCGCGCAGATGGTGATCGCCGCGGACGACGACGGCCGCCCGGTGCTGCCGGCGTGGTTCCTGGTCGAGGTCACCCGCGACCTGCCCCGCCTCGTCGCCGCACGCGCATGAGCCGCAAGCGGGTCGATCCCGCCGAGGAAGCCTTCACCAAGGCCGCTCTCGCGGTGCAACAGCACCCGCTGTTCGCCCCGATGTCCGGTCGTACTCATGTGTCCCGGAGGTCTGAGCACCCCTGGGCGTCGATCACGACGAACGGGTCGCTGGACGCCCACCCCAAGCGGGTCGCCGACGAGGCCGAGTGGCGCTGGGTGCTCTCACACTGCTTCCTGCACCTGGGTTTCGGCACACCGGAGTGCACCGAGGTGATCGAGTTCCAGGACGCGCTGAAGATGCCCGGACGGCCGGCGTCGTGGCAGCCGGGCTCGTGCCTGATCACCGAGCCGCCGCGGAGGTACGGTCCCGTCCCGCCGAACTGGACCGACCTGTTCGCGGCCGGGCTGTCCAACGCCGCCGTCGCCGCGGTGGACGTGGCGGGCGGTGCGCGTTCCTCGATGTCCGACGCACGGCCGGTGCGGGACAAGTGGGACCTGGCGCTGAGCTGGTTCGTCTCGTCCTACCCGCTGCTCGGCGCGCTGGCGTCGTCCATGAAGGTCGTCGCGGACGCGGAACTCGCGCGCGGCTGGGACATCTCGATAGCGGCGGTCAGCACAGCCAGCGCGGAGATCTACATCAACCCGCTCGCGTCACTCTCGGCCGCGGAGTGGAGGTTCGTGCTGGCGCACGAGATGCTGCACGCCGCACTCCGCCACTGCGACCGCGTCGGCGGCCGCGACCACCACCTGTGGAACGTCGCGGCGGACTTCGTCGTCAACGGCTGGCTGGTGGAGATGGGCGTCGGCGAGATGCCGTCCGGCGTCCTCTACGACCAGGAGCTGCGCGGCCTGTCGGTGGAGTCCGCATACGACCGGATTACAACCGACCTGCGCCGCTACCGGAAGCTGATGACGTTGCGCGGCAAGGAAGGCGACCTGCTCGGCGCACCGCTGCGCGGCCCGGCCGACTTCGCGGACCTGGACGACTTCTACCGCCGCGCGCTGCTGACCGGACTGTCGTACCACTCGCCCGAGCACCGCGGCCTGCTGCCGGCCGGCCTGGTCCAGGAGATCCGCGCACTGGAGCAGCCACCGCTGTCGTGGGACGCCCAGCTGGCGCGCTGGTTCGAGGAGTTCGTGCCGTTGCTGGAGAAGCGCCGCTCCTACGCCCGCGCGTCCCGCCGCCAGGCGTCCACTCCGGACATTCCACGGCCGGGCTGGGTCCGTCCAGAGGAAGCGGTCGCGCGCAGCACGTTCGGCGTCGTGCTGGACACCTCGGGCTCCATGGACACCAAGCTGCTGGGCAAGGCACTCGGCGCGATCGCGTCGTACGCCGCGGCCCGCGACGTCCCAGCGGCACGCGTGGTGTTCTGCGACGCCGTCGCCTACGACGCCGGCTACCTGCCCGTTGAGGAGATCGCGTCACGCGGCCGCGTGCGCGGCCGCGGCGGCACGGTGCTCCAGCCGGGCGTTGATCTGATCGAACGCGCGGCCGACTTCCCCGCCACCGGCCCGATCCTGGTGATCACCGACGGCTGGTGCGACGTCCTGCGCGTGCGCCGGGAGCACGCATTTCTGATCCCCGTGGGCGCGAAGCTGCCCTTCCACCCGCGCGGCCCCGTGTTCAGGATGAGCTGATGGTCGAGATCGCGTGCGACGAGTCGGGTTCCGAGGGCACCAAGCTCGTCGGCGGCGTCACCGACGTCTTCGCGCACGCCGGCGTCGGGTTGTCCGTCGCGGCGGCGGCCGAGTGCGTGCAGGAGATCCGCGACTGGATCCGCTCGCCCGCGGTGGAGTACAAGGCGAACCACCTGCTGCGCTCCAAGAACCGCGCGGTACTCGAATGGTTCCTCGGCCCGACGAGCCCCGTTTTCGGCCACGCCCATGTGCACCTGGTCGACAAGGCACTCTTCCTGGCCAGCCGTGGCGTCTCGGATCCCTTGTACCCGGCCATTCTCAGGGCCGTCGAGCTGTGGCCCGGCCAGGTGTCGATCGTCCACGACCAGTACCGCTCACTCACCGACGACCGCATCTCACAGCTGAAGAGCCTGTCACCACGGCTGGCAGACCTGACGCTCGTCGACTCCCGCTCCGACGCACGGGTGCAGCTGGCCGATTTCCTCGCGGGCGTCGCCCGCCGCATCGCGTCCGACTTCCTGAACGGCCGCGGCGACGAAGAGCTCATCGCACTGCTGAAGCCTTACGTGGACAGGTCTTCGGTGTGGGACCCGATCGGGTTCGCCCAGCTGATTCACCCGATCGGCGCACCGCGATAACGCCTCCGGCAGACACCCCGATACCCGACTATCGGATAGGGCACGGGGAGGGGTTTCATGCCGGATCGCGGTGTTTTCATCGGAGTTGGAATAGACGAGTACGACTGCGACCTGGCCAACCTCACCCACGCCGTAGCCGACGTCAAAGCCGTCGCGTCACTCCTCTCCGAAGGCTTCGACGGCGAGCCCCTGTTCAACGCCACGACCGCCGAAGCGAACGAGTACCTGAAATCCTTCAAGAACCAAGCAGGTGGACGCCCGCTGGTCCTGCTGTGGAGCGGCCACGGCAGCAACGACGAAGGCCTGATGCTCGCGACGAAGGACGAGGCCGACGAGCTCGCCGCGGCCACGGTCATCCGCCACTGCGTGCGGTCGCGCGCGAACCAGCTGCTGCTCATCATCGACACCTGCCAGTCCGAGGCCGCGCTCGACCTGTCCCAGCAGGCATCCGGCTGGCTCGCCGACACGAAGGCGTCCGAAGGCCGCGTCTGGCTGGGCATCCTCGTGTCCTGCTCGACCGCGGACTACGGCGCTCGCGACGGCGCATTCGGCAACCTGCTGCGCAAACTACTGCTGGAGGGCCCCGACTCCGCCGACCAGAAGCGCCGCTGGTCCAAGCACAACGAGTACATCCACGGCGAAGACCTCGGCAACGCCCTGCTAGAGGAATGGATCAGCTCCGACCAACGTCCGCACTTCAGGCGCGAAGGCAACCCCTGGTACATCGTGCCCAACCCGCTTTGGACCCCAGGAGCACCAGAAGAGGTCGTCGAGCACCTGCTGCTCGCCGCACGAGGCGGCAAGTCCGACGCCCACCACTCTTGGTTCACCGGCCGCACCGACGAGGTGAACAAGATCGCCTCGTGGGTGACCGCATCCCCCGGCGTGCGTGTCGTGACCGGCTCTGCCGGCACCGGCAAGTCTGCCATCGTTGGCCGCGTGGTGTCCCTGTCGAACCCGACCGAGCGGGCCAACCTTCAGCAAGCCGAACGACCGTGGGGGCACGCCGACCCCGGCGAACGCTCCATCGCCGCACACGTCCACGCCCGCGGCCTGACGGCTGACCGCATGGCCGACGAACTGGACAGCCAACTCGTGCGCGCTGGCGTCCTCACGCCCGAGGAAAACGGCAAGCGCAACGCATCTCTGCTCGTTGGCGCGCTCCAGCAGGTGGTCGAGGAGGGCAAAACTCCACCAGTGATCGTGATTGATGGCCTGGATGAAGCTCGTGGCCAGTCCTTCGCCATCACTGATGATCTGATCACCCGCCTGGCGGCCTACGCCTCGGTAGTCGTCTCCACTCGTCCTTTGACCGACAACGATGACACCGAACTTCTGGACGCGCTGTCGCCCGACGAAGTGCTCGACCTCGACCATCCTGCACATCGTGAATCCGGTCGTGCCGCAATCCGAGACTACGTCCGGGAACGTTTGTCCTATGTGGATGACGCCATGGATCCTTCGATGATCGCCGCGCACCTCGTGGACGAGTCGTCCGCAGTTGAGAAGCGACCATTCCTTCTGGCCCGCGTGATTACGGACCAGCTGCGTGCGAATCACGTGAACACAACGCAACCGGACTGGCGGACCCACATCGCCCACTCGATCGAGGAAGCATTCGATGTAGACCTCGGCCGGGTCGAACCACCGCCTGTGAACCTGCCCATTGGCCTGACCGCCCAACAGCTGGCTCGAACCATGCTCACCGCTTTGACGTGGGGCCTGGGCGCCGGTTTCCCAGAGGAGGAGTGGCTGACGGTTGCTTCCACCCTCGCCAACACCCAGTTGGAACGCGACCACGTGAGCTGGGGAGTCGATCAACTCGGCCGCTACGTCGTGCAGGACGGTGAAGCCGGAATGGCGGTGTACCGCTTGGCACACCAAAGCCTCGCCGACCACCTTCGACCGCCCTACCAGCCGTCTGGTGACTTCCCATTCGACCCTGCCGCAACCGTCGTGACCACCGCACTTCTCAAACGCTACGCCGACCTGCTCGCCAGTGGATTGCCCGCCAGGGCAGCTACCTACCTGTGGTATTACGCGTGGGTACACGCCGCGAACGCAGGGCTCGACGGACTGTCCAAACTCCGCCAACTCGCGCGGTCAGACACGTCATTGGTGCCCGACGTAGCAATGGCAGATCTACAGGTAGCGGACTGGTCCGCAGCTTGGGGACGACGGACCGAAGCCGCAGCACCTACCGAAGAAGCCACCACCCACTACCGCGCACTCACCACCGACAACCCCGCCTACCTACCCAACCTCGCCAGCGCACTCAACAACCTCGGCATCCGCTACAGCGAAATCGGGCGCCACAACGACGCCGTCGCACCCACCGAAGAAGCCATCACTCACTACCGCGCACTCGCCGCCGACAACCCCGGCTACCTACCCGACCTCGCCATGGCCCTCACCAACCTCGGCAACCGCTACGGCAACATCGGACGCCACAACGACGCCCTCACACACAGCGAAGAAGCAGTCACACTCCGCCGTGCACAAACAGCCGACAACCCCGCCTACCTACCCGACCTCGCCATGGCCCTCAACAACCTCGGCATCCGCTACAGCAACACCGGACGCCACAACGACGCCCTCGCACCCACCGAAGAAGCCACGACCCACTACCGCGCACTCGCCGCCGACAACCCCGCCTACCAACCCGACCTCGCCAGCGCACTCAACAACCTCGGCATCCGCTACAGCAACATCGGACGCTACAACGACGCCCTCGCGCCCACCGAAGAAGCTCTAACCCTGCGCCGTGTTCAATCCGCCGACAACCCCGCCTACCTACCCGACCTTGCCATGGCCCTCAACAACCTCGGCATCCGCTACAGCGAAATCGGACGCCACAACGACGCAGTCGCGCACACCGAAGAAGCCACGGCCCACTACCGCGCACTCGCCGCCGACAACCCCGGCTACCAACCCGACCTCGCCAGCGCACTCAACAACCTCGGCAGCTGCTACGGCAACATCGGACGCTACAACGACGCCCTCACACACACCGATGAAGCAGTCACACTCCGCCGTGCACAAACAGCCGACAACCCCGCCTACCTACCCGACCTCGCCATGGCCCTCAACAACCTCGGCGGCTGCTACACCGACCTCAGACGCCACAACGACGCCGTCAGCCCCACCGAAGAAGCCACCACCCACTACCGCGCACTCGCCGCCACCAACCCCAGCTACCTACCCGACCTCGCCGGCGCACTCAACAACCTCGGCAACTGCTACGGCAACATCGGACGCCACAACGACGCCCTCACACACACCGATGAAGCAGTCACACTCCGCCGTGCACAAACAGCCGACAACCCCGCCTACCTACCCGACCTCGCCATGGCCCTCAACAACCTCGGCGGCTGCTACACCGACCTCAGACGCCACAACGACGCCGTCAGCCCCACCGAAGAAGCCACCACCCACTACCGCGCACTCGCCGCCACCAACCCCAGCTACCTACCCGACCTCGCCGGCGCACTCA
>NZ_VOBR01000010.1:117529-288786 GCF_007845675.1 Lentzea tibetensis
CAACAACCTCGGCGGCTGCTACACCGACCTCAGACGCCACAACGACGCCGTCAGCCCCACCGAAGAAGCCACCACCCACTACCGCGCACTCGCCGCCACCAACCCCAGCTACCTACCCGACCTCGCCAGCGCACTCAACAACCTCGGCACTCGGTACGGCAACATCGGACGCCACAACGACGCCGTCAGCCCAACTGAAGAAGCAGTCACCCTGCGCCGTGTTCAATCCGCCGACAACCCCGCCTACCTACCCGACCTCGCCATGGCCCTCAACAACCTCGGCAACCGCTACAGCAACATCGGACGCCACAACGACGCCGTCAGCCCCACCGAAGAAGCAGTCACCCACTACCGCGCACTCGCCGCCACCAACCCCAGCTACCTGCCCAACCTGGCCAGCGCACTCAACAACCTGACCCAACTTCTCGTACTTTTCGATGGCGGCGGTCGTGTCGAGGAGATCTGGCGGGACGCGCTCGACTCAGTTGGAAGCGATGCAGCGGCAATGCTGTTGTTGTACCGAACTGACGCCTCGCCGATCGGATCACCAGACAGTGCCAAGTGGCTGCGTGCAATCGAAACGACCGGGCAACGTGACCTTCTCGGTTTTGCGCATGAGCTTGGACGGAAGCACTGGCGCGCCAACCCTGACGCGTGGGCCAAGGCATGGACTGAAGCGGCACACGAGTCGACGCTGCCTGCCTGGCTGACGGTCGATCCGAACAAACTCGAGTTGGTGGAGGCGTGGCTGGCCACGCCGACGTATGAAGCAGAGCGTGACCACCTCGCGACGCACCCAGAACTCCTTGACGAGGTCTTCGATGTAGCCGTGCAGGAGGTACTTCTTGCATGCGACGAAGCTGAGGCCCGTCGCTACCTGGAACTACGAGCAACAGCACAATCCGTCGGTGCGGTTGCCGCCTACCAACCACTAGTGCTCGGAAGTCTTGTCGCGACGTTCACCAACGCTGATCCTGTGCGACAGCAACAACTCTTGGAGGAGCGCCGCGACGAACTGCAAGATGACCTGGTCATGGAGTACATGCAACAACACGTGGAGGGCGACGAGTCGGACGGTAGGTTGGAGGTCGCGATGTCACTACTCGATCTCGCCCGCACCGGCCAGAACGAGCCATTGTCCGCGACGTTCGACGCGCTCAACGACCCTGAACTGTTCGCGGCTCTCCTGGAGTCAACCGCTTTGAAATCCAATACCCCGGCGCTAGAAGACATCGCGTTGGTGGCGTTCTACACGGCCAGCACAGAGCCTGAAGCGGCGAACGCCCTCTTCTACGGCGCCGTCGCCGGCGCCATCACAACCAACGACGAAGCTGACGAACGCTTGCGTGCGGCAATCGAATACAACCCCGACCAGCGAAACAAGTGGATCAGCCAGCTGGCCAGGATCGGCAGAGTGCACCCAGAGGTGCTGGCGCTGATCGACGTGTTGACGGAGACCGACGATGGCGAGTGACGACCTGGTCGTCGTGTTGCCCGGCATCATGGGAAGCGCGCTCGAACAGCACGGCAGACCGGTGTGGGACGTGTCGGCAAAGCAATCATCAGCGGCATCAGGCACCTCGGCCGCAACATCGGCGCGTTGAAGCTGCCGGAAGGCATCGGCGACAACCATCCCGAGGATGGGGTGGTCCCGACCAAACTATTGTCGGACCTGCACCGTGCCGCACGGCTGGCGACTGTCCAATCGGTACCACGGGGAGCCACTGGTCAAGATCCTGGAGCAACAACAGGACAAGAAGCTGTACCACTCGATGGGCGGCCTGGTGGCGCGATGGTACGTCGAGAAGTGCGGTGGCGCAGAGAGAACGCGCAAGCTGATCACGTTCGGCACGCCGTACCGCGGAGCCGCGACGGCCGTGGCGCGGTTGGTCAACGGGGTGCGCAGAAAGATCGGGCCGCTGACAGTCGCCCTCACCGAGTTCGCGCGCAGCATGCCGTCGCTGCACCAGGTTGACGCACACGATCGTTGGCGCGCGGCAGCCCACCTGCACGACGGTGCGCATCGAAGGTGAGACAACGGTGCCGCTGGACACGATCGGCGGGGACAACGACTCCGGCGACGGCACAGTTCCGCTCACCGGCGGAGTGGGCCACGGCTAACGATGGACAGCAGCCGGGTCGTCGACCAGCACGGCAGTCTGCAGGCCAACCCGTTCGCGCTGGACCAGCTCGAAGAGATCATCACCGCTGAGCCGGTGCGCAGGCGTGCGCAGGGCACCGTGCCGGTGGGCGTCGCGGTGCCCGAGCTCATCGTTGCGGGCGAACCACTTCCGGTCACCGCGCAGATGGACCCGGAGGCGCGGAAGGCACTGCTGATCACCGTTGTGCCAGAACAGGGCAGGCCGATCGCCCGCGAACCGCGGATCGTCGACGTGCTGGCACGCGCGACGTTCGAGGATCTGCCGCCCGGCGGCTACGAACTTCGCGCCACTGGCCGACGTCCTGAGTCACCGCTCAAACACTCGTGTGGGATCCGAGCTGAGCTCAGGCCGAGGACGTCCAGCCGCTGACCAGCTCGGGCAACAACGTCTGCCACGACACGCCGGCCTGCTCGTGCAGCACGAGCAGCAGCCGCCCGGACCGCTCAGGCCCGGCGTCGAGCCACACGGCTTGAAGCAGTCCCTCTTCGGACTCGAGCCGGTCCCCTGCCTCGGCGAGCCGCGCCGGCGTGGCCGCGACCGGGTCGCCGACCTCGACGCGGTGGAAACATCGTGCCGCGTCGCCGCGCAGTTCGGGGTGTCGGCAGAGCACCGACTCCACGGCGGTCACGAGCCGCCCCTCGCCCAACCCGGCACGCACCTGGACCGTCATGGTTCTCAACGCAGCCTCACCGTTCACCTGGTTAGGCAACCCTAACCCACTACGCTCTCGGTTGTGTCTTACGGCTACCTAGGTTCGATGAAGACGAAGCCCGGTCACCGCGACGACGTGGTGTCGATCCTGCTCAGCGGCGTGGACGGCCTCCGCGAACACGGGTGTGATCTGTACGTCGTTTCGGTGTCGGACACCGAACCGGACACCATCTGGGTGTTCGAGTCGTGGCGGTCCAAGGACGCGCACGCGGCTTCGCTCCAGCTGCCGGAGACCAAAGAGGCCATCGCGAAAGCGATGCCGATGCTCACCGGTGAGTTCAGCGGCCAGGAGACGACGATCGTCGGGGGCCTGGGCGCCCAGCACTAAGTCAACGGCACCGGCAGCGGCCCGCGAGCGAGGAGATCCCGCAGCTGTTCGCCCGGCACCGGCCGGGCGAACAGCCATCCCTGGTAGGAGTCCACGCCGAGGCCACGCAGGACGTGGAACTGGGCGGGCGTCTCCACGCCGACGGCGACGCAACGGAACTCCATGGCCCTCGCCACGCTCACGGCCGCCAGCGCAACGGCGGACCCCGCCCCGTCGTGACCCACCTGCGCGACCAACGTGCGGTCGACCTTGATGATCTGCACCGGCAGGTCGCGCAACCTCGCCAGCGAGGAGTACCCGGTGCCGAACCCGTCGAGAGCGAAGCGGACGCCCCGATCCACCAGGTGCCGCATCGACGAGTCGGCGCGCGACAGGCTCGCGAGCACCACCGTCTCAGTCAGCTCCAGCACCACGCGGTTCCAGGCGATGCCCGCCTCGTCGACGGCGCTCTCGACGACGTCGACGAACTCGGGGTCGTCCGGTGTCAGCCCGGACAGGTTCACCGTCACGGCGACGTCCCCCGGCCAGTTCACGGCCTCGCGCAACGCCGCGCCCAGCACCCAGATGTCCAGGTCCCGCAGCTTGCCGGAGTACTCGGCCACCCTCAGGATCTGGTCCGGCAGCAGCAGCCCGCGGTAGGGGTGCGGCCAGCGCACGAGCGCCTCGACCATGTCCACCCGGCCGTCCTGGTGAACGATCGGCTGGAAGTCCAGCCGCAGCAAGCCGTGCAGCAGGCAGTCGCGCAGCTGGCCATCCAGGTCCACGGCATTTTCGATCATCACCATCTGGTTCCGGCTCGCGACGGACACCAGTCCGGGACCGCGCAGCTTGGCGTGGGCCATCGCGGTGCTCGCGAACCTGACCAGGTCCTCACCGGTCGCCGGCCGCCCTCCCGGCTCGGCGGCGCCGAGCGACGCCGTGACCGCGACCTGCCTGCCGCGCACCGGAACGTCCGCCCGGAACAGGACGGAGACGTTCACCGCGAGTGCGTCGATCCCGCCGTGCACCCCGGTGTCCGTGCAGACGACCATGAACTCGTCGCCGGAGTACCGCGCCGCGGAGCAGTTGGCGGGCAACCGTTCCTCGAGGATCTTCGCGAGTGCGACGAGCACCTCGTCACCGGCGCGGTGGCCGATCGCGTCGTTGACGAGCTTGAACCTGTCCAGGTCGGCGACCAGCACCGCCGGTTGGTCGCCCGCGGCGAGCAGGTGGTCCAGCAGCTGCACGGCCGACCGTTTGGTCAGCAGCCCGGTCAGCTTGTCCCGCGTGAGCCCCGGCAGCTGGGACTTGTCGAGCGCGGCGGACAGGTCTCGCAACCGCTCGCCCTGCTCGTCGAGGTACCGGTCGACCATGTCCAGCCCGATGTCGACCTGGTCGGCCGCCAAGCTCGGCAACACCGGTGCGGGTGGCGAGCTGCCCAGCCGCGACTCCAGCGCCAGCACCCTGGCGCGCGCGATCTCCACCAGCCGCAACGCCTGCTCGCGTTCCGACTCCGCGCGCACCAGGCGTTGCTCGGTCCTGGCGTGCGAGTCGCGGGTGCGGTGCAGCTCCTCGCGGTGGCCGTCCCGTTCCCAGGTCAGCCTGGCGATCGTGGCCTGCAACTGCATGAGCACGGTCTGCAGCACCCACACGACCTGCGTGATGTCGCGTTCGGCGCGCATGCTCTCGACGAGCTGCGCCCGCACCCGGTTGAGCTCCTCGTGAACGGCGAGCAGCTTCTCGCCGCCCGCGTGCACGTGCACGACACCGCTGATCAGGTGCGCCTGCACGCTCGGGCCGTGCACGGTCCCGGAGACCTCGTTGCGCGGGTTCTCGTCCATCGGGCCCAAACGTACTCCGGCGAGCCTCGACGGTCCGCCGGTTCCGGCTGTTCAAGTCGACGCGCGGACGCGCCGATGTACAGGGATCCAACGAGGGGACGCACATGGGGAAGCGCGGCGTGTTCATCGGCGTCGGCATCGACACCTACGACGTCGGACTGCGCCGGCTCGACCACGCCGTCGCCGACGTGAGTGCCGTCGCGGAGTGCCTTTCCACGTCGTACGAAGGTGAACCGCTGCTCAACGGAACCACCGACGACGTCACCCGGCACCTGAAGTCGTTCGAGGGCAAGGCCGACGGCCGTGCGCTGGTGTTGTTGTGGAGCGGCCACGGGAGCAACGACGCGGGTCTGCGCCTGGCGACGCGGAACGACGTCGACGACCTGGCCGCGGCCGAGGTCATCCGCCGGTGCGTGCGGTCGCGCGCGAACCAGCTGCTGTTCATCATCGACACCTGCCAGGCCGAAGCCGTGTTGCACGCCGCGCACCAGGCGGCCGAGTGGATCACCAACCTGGAGGCGCCGCACGAGCACGTGTGGTTCGGCTTCCTGGTGTCCTGCTCGACCGCCGACTACGGGGCCCGTGACGGCGCGTTCGGCGCGCTGCTGGTCAAGCTGCTGAAGCACGGACCCGACTCCCCGGACCAGAAGCGCCGCTGGTCGAGGCACAACAGGTTCATCCTCGGTGAGGACCTCGGCCAAGCGCTGCTCGAGGAGTGGCGGGGCGAGCAGCGACCGGACTTCCTGCGGCGTGGCCGCGGCTGGTACATGCTGCCGAATCCGCTGTGGACCGAAGACGCCCCCGAGGAGGTCGTGGAACATCTCCTCCTGGCCGCACGAGGTGGTGCGTCCGAGGACCGCCGCTCCTGGTTCACCGGCCGTGCGGCGGAGGTCGACCAGGTCGTCTCGTGGGTGGTCGCCGCGGAACCCGGCGTGCGGGTGGTGACGGGCTCAGCGGGTACGGGCAAGTCCGCCATCGTCGGCCGGGTCGTGTCGATGTCGAACGCGGAGGAACGCGCCGGGCTGCGGTGGACCCACGCCGATCCCGGCCGGGGTTCGGTCACCGCGCACGTCCACGCCCGCGGCCTGACCGCCGACCTCGTGGCCGACGTGCTGGACGGCCAGCTGGTGCGCGCCGGACTGCTGCCACCGGAACCCGCGGGCCGCCGGAACGCCGCTGAGCTGGTCGGCGCGGTCCAGCGCGCGGTCACCGAGAGCTCGACGGTTCCGGTGATCGTGATCGACGGCCTGGACGAGGCCAGGGGTGACTCGCTCGCGATCGCCTCCGACGTGATCTCGCGCCTCGCACCGTTCGCGTCGGTCGTGGTCTCCACCCGCCCGTTGACCGTCATCGGTGGCGACGGCCCGCGGGACGTCCTGTCCGCGACCGAAGTGCTCGACCTCGACCTGCCGCGCCACCAGGAGTCCGGCCGAGCCGCGATCAACGACTACGTCCGCCACCGGCTGTCCGATGTGGACGTCACGATGGACGCCGAGGAGGTCGCGCGACACCTCGAGTCGTCTTCGGTGACGAAGCGCCCGTTCCTGTTGGCGCGGGTGATCACCGATCAGCTCCGCGCCACCCCGGTGGACACCTCGCGACCGGACTGGCGGCAGCGCGTCGCCGGTTCGATCGAAGAAGCCTTCGACCACGACCTGGGCCGCGCCGAGCCGCCGCCTCCGGACTCGACGTCCGGGCTGACTCCCCAGCAGCTGGCGCGAACGATGCTGACCGCACTGACCTGGGGCATGGGCGCCGGATTCCCCGAGGCGGAGTGGCTCGCGGTCGCCTCGGCCCTGGCGGACACGCCGCTCGACCGCGACCACGTGAGCTGGGCGGTGGACCAGCTCGGCCGGTACGTCGTGCAGGACGGTGCGGGAGGAGTCGCGGTCTACCGGCTCGCCCACCAGAGCCTGTCGGACCACCTGCGCCCAGCCCGCGACTCCACCGCCGATCCCGGCGCGCTCCGCGTGCTCGGTGCGTTGCTCGCACGGTACGAACAGCTGCTCGCTGATGGGCAGAAGTCCTGGGAACCCGCCTACCTGCGCGACTACGCGTGGCTGCACGCGGCGAAAGCGGGCAACGACGGGCTGGTCGCGCTGCGCGAGCTGGCCACCAGGACCACCGGCCTGCGCGCGGACGTCGCCGACGCGTCGATGTACCTCAGCAACGACGCCCGGACCCGCGGCCGCCACACCGAGGCGATCGCGCCCATCGAGGACGCGGTTCTCCTGTACACGGCCCTCGCCGAGGACGACCCCGTGTACACGTCCGATCTCATCCGCGCGCAGATGCAGCTCGGCATCTGCTACGACGAGGTGGGCCGGACCTCCGACGCCATCGCACCGACGGAGCAGGCCTCCGCGCTCGTGCGCGAGCTGGCCGCGCACCACCCCGTGTTCGTGCCCGGCTTCGCGGGCACGCTCATCAACCTCGGCAACTGGTACAGCGGGGTCGGCCGCCAGGCGGACGCGATCGCCGCGACCGAGGAAGCGGTCTCGCTCGTGCGCGCCGCGATGACCACCAGCCCGGACCTCTGGCCGACCCTCGCCACCGCGCTCAGCAACCTCGGCGTCATGTACGGCGACGTGGGCAGGTACGCCGACGCGCTCGCGCCCGCCGAGGAAGCCGTCGCGCTCTACCGGTCGACGGGGAAACCCGTCCGAGCGGCGGACTTCGCCGGCCTGCTCACCAATCTCAGCAACCTCTACAACCATCTCGGCCGCCACGCCGAAGCGATCGAGTGCATCGAGAACTCGGTCGTCCTCGCCCGCTTGGCCGCGGCGGGAAATCCGGAGGAGTTGCCCAGGCTCGTCAGGGCTCTCATCAACCTCGGCTCCTCGTACGACAAGGTCGGCCGCTGGGCCGAGGCCCTCGCTCCAGCGGAGGAAGCCGTGGCCAACGCGCGCGTTCTCGCGGAGCACAACCCCGGCTGCGCGGGCGACCTCGCCAAGGCGCTCATCCACCTGGGCATGCGGTACCGCGCGGTGGGGCGCGACTCCGACGCCATCGCACCCGCCGAAGAGGCGGTCGCCCTGCGGCGTGCGCTGGTGGTCCGGCATCCAGCGCATCGGACCGACCTCGCCAGTGCGTTGAACGGCCTTTGCAGCTCCTACTGCAGCGTCGGTCGCCACGCCGAGGCGCTCGCCCCGATCGAAGAAGCCATCACGCTCCTGCGTGAGGCGGCAGCGACCAACCCCGCCCACATCGCCGACCTCGGCGGAGCCCTGCACAACCTCGTGAACGTGCGGCACAGACTCGGGCGCGGTTCCGAAACCCTCGAGCTGGCCGCGGAAGCGGTCGACCTCTTCCGCGCAGCGGTGGCCGTCAATCCCATGCACGTACCCGCACTCGCCTCGGCACTCAGCAACCTGGGAGTCAACTGCAAGAACAACGCGCACACCACCGCGGCGATCGCCGCACTGGAGGAAGCCGTCGCGCTGTACCGGGACGCGGCGACCGGCAACCCCGCGCACCGGCCCGGTCTCGCCGGGATGCTCATCAACCTCGCCCGGTGCCACGGAGAGGTCGAGCGCCACACCGAAGCGATCGCCTGCGCCGAGGAAGCCGTGACGTTGCTGCGCGAGGCGGCCGCCACCAGCTCCGCCCATCTGCCCGACCTCGCTCTGGCACTCCACAGCGTCGGCGTCTGGAAGAGCAGGACGAACCACCACGCCGAAGCGATCGCCACCACCCGCGAGGCCGTCGAGCTGCGTCGTCCCTTGGCGACGCACAATCCCGCACACGTCCCGGACCTGGCCAAGGCGCTCAAGAACATCGGCTCGTGGCACGTCGAGCTCGCGCAGCTCGCCGAGGCCGTCGAACCACTCGAGGAGTCCATCGAGCTGCTCACGACGGCAGCGGCCGGCAACCCGACGCTCCTGCCCGAACTCGCCTCCGCACTCACCGATCTGACCCGTCTGCTGGAGGACTCCGACGACGAACGGGTCGAGGCGGCCTGGCAGCACGCGCTCGACGCCGTGCCCACCGGCGACGCGACCAGGTTGCTGGTGTCCCGCTCGGACGCGGCAGAACGGGGCGATCCGCGGACAGCCGCCTGGTTGCAGGTGGCCGAGCGGGATGGCGATCGCCGAGTCGTCGCGGCCGCGCGCGATCGGGCGCGCGGGCACTGGCGTGCCAGTTCTGACGCGTGGGCGACCGCGTGGGCGGTCACGACGAACACCGACACGCTGCCCAGTTGGCTGACCGTCGACGAGGACGAGTTGGCGCTGGCGAAGGAATGGATCAGCGCGGGCTCGGTCGAGGGCCAGAGAGAGGTTCTGCGGGCGCACCCGGAGTTGCTCGACGCGTCCTTCGACCTGGCGGTGCGCGAAGCTCTGGCCGGGGAGAGCCGGGAGGTCGCGAAGGCCTACTCGGCTCATCGGGACGAAGCGCGCTCAGCCGGGGTCGACGCCTCGTACCGGAAGCTGGTCAGGGTGAGCCTCGCGGCGGACTTCCTGTGGGCGGATCCGGCCACCCGGCGCCTGCTGCTCACCGAACGCCGCGCCGAGCTGTTCGACGAGGAGTTCGTCGAACCGCTGAAGCGGATGGCCACGGAAGACGACCTGGACCAGAACGTCGGCAACCGGGCGAGGATCGCACTGGCGTTGATCGACTTCGCCCAGGCGGGCCACGACGAGCAGCTCACCGCGACATTGGACGCGCTGGAGCAGCGCGACCGGCTGGCCGCGCTGCTGGACGAGACCGCCCGCCGCCCCGACGCACCGGCCCTGGCGCACATCGCGATGGTCGCGTTCCTGACGTCCGAGGAGAACGTCGAGGCGATGAACGCGCTGTTCTACTTCGAGGTCGCGAGCGCGATCGACGGGGACGACGACTGCGGAGGCCACCTTCGCGACGCCTGTGAACTCGCACCCGACGAGCGGACCGCGTGGATCACTCGGCTGGCCGAGCTCGGCGCGGTCCACCCGAGGGTGCTGCCGTTGATCAAGATGCTGGCGGTGCCAGACCCCGCCCCGTGAGCAGGATCAACCTGTCCAACTGGGACGCGTCGCCGGGCACCGGGAGTGCGTCGGCGAACGCACCGCCGCGCTCCGGCCCGGAAGGCGGGAACTCCGCCACGAACTCCAGCGCACCGGCCACCGACTCGGCGGACGGCTCGTAGTCCTGGCCCAGCGCACGGGAGATGTCCCAGCCGTGCACGACGAGCTCGTTCAGCGCCACGCAACCGGCCACGTCGCCCGGCAGGTCGACGCCACCGGCCTGCGTCATGCCCTCCCACGCGTCGGGTGCGCGCCACGCCTCCGCCAGCGCGTCCAGGCGCTCGGCGAACGTCTCGCGCCAGCCGTCCTCGAGGCGCGACGCGTCGCCGGAAGGCGCGCTCTGCAACGGTTTCTTGATCGCGGCACCGTGGAACGCCAGCGCCAGGCCGCCCACGTGCTCGACGAGGTCGCCCAGCACGTAGTCGGGACAAGGCGTTGCCAGCGAGAGCTGGTCGTCCTTGATGTCAGCCAACAAGGCGGCCATGCACCGTGCCGCCGGCCCCAGATCGTGCATCAGTATCCGTCTCCTCCCCAGAACTGCTCCTCCAGCGTGTCCGCCGTGCCGGCGAGCAACGCGAGAGGCTCGGTGAACTCCTCGATGTCCAGGTTCGCGAGCGGCAGCGCGTGGCGGACGACGACGTGGTCGCCCATGATCGCGACACCGCACGCGACGGTGGACTTGCCGACCTCTTCCAGCAGTGCCTTGAGGTCGACCGTGGCGACCAGGCCGCACGGCGAGGCGATCTGCACCCACTCGTGCCGCCGGTCGAGCACCTCGCGGCAGATGATGACGACCTGGGTGCGCGGGTCGTCGTCCTCGTCCTCGTCGCCGAAGCCGACGAGGATGCGCAGCTCCTCGGGCTCGTCGCTGATCACTTCGTAAGAGCGGCGGACGTACTCCGCGAGATCTGCCCACGTTGCCATGACAACAACCCTACGGGCGAACGACCGCCCACACGGCGTCAGCCACCAGGGAACGAGCATCGGCAAGGGAGAACGCGCCCATCAGGAAACGGCGCACCGACTCGTGCGCGGGGCCCATCACCACCGGGTCCAACGCCCACTGCGGCAAAGCGCGGATCTCCCCCGCCTCCATCCGGGCGCCGAACCACGCGAGCACCGGTTCGAACAGCTCGAGCTTCGCGGACACGTCGGCCGTCGCCGGTGCGGTGTAGAGGAAACGGGCGCGCGACGGGTTCGACTCGACCCAGTGCAGGTAGCGCTCGGCGACCTCGCGGACCACGACGGACGCGGGGCGGTCGTCGAGCGCTGGGCGCATCGCCGCGACGCAGCGGGCGAAGCTGTCGACGTACAGGGCCGCGAAGACGCCCGCCCTGCTGCCGAAGTGGTGGTAGATGCTGCCGTTCGACACGCCGGAGCGGTCGGTCAGCGCGGTGATCGTGACGGCGTCCAGGCCGCCCGCGTCGACCAGCGCGAGCGCGGCGTCCAGCACAGACTGTCTCGCATCGGTCATAGACGCTAGAGTACCGCTCTAGAGCAACGCTCCAGAGGAGATGGCAATGGCGCACTCGATCCCGGACCTGCTGCGCGCCCGCGTCGGACAGACCCCCGACGCCGAGGCGATGCGCTACCGAGCAGGCGACGGCTGGGCTCGGCTCACATGGGCCGAGCTGCAGGAACGCGTCCGGCGCCAGGCGTTCGGGCTCGTGGAGCTGGGGCTGCGGCCGGGTGACCGGGTCGCGCTCATGGGCGGCACGACGATCGACTGGATCATCACCGACCTCGCCGTGCTCGCGGCCGGTGGCGCCACCACGACGATCTACCCGAACAGCACCGCGGGCGAGTGCGCGCACATCATCAGCGACTCGGGCAGCGCCATCGCGGTCGTCGACACCGACGCGCAGGCCGCGATGCTCGACGTGCCGCACGTGCTGCGGTTCGGACAGGTCCCCGAGGCCGACGGCGACTACGACGCGCTGGTCGACGCGCGCGGTGCGCACGACCTCGCCACGCTGATCTACACGTCCGGCACGACCGGGACGCCGAAGGGCGTCGAGCTGACCCACGAGAACTGGCTGCGCACGTCGGAGGCCGTGGCGTCGCTGGGCATCCTGCGCCCCGACGACCTGCACTTCCTGTGGCTGCCGCTGTCGCACGCGTTCGGCAAGGTGCTCACCATGGCGATGATCGCGGCCGGCGTGCCGACCGCCGTCGACGGCTCGGTGGAGCGGATCGTCGACAACCTGGGCGAGCTTCGTCCCACGATCGTCGCCGCCGCGCCGCGGATCTTCGAGAAGATCCACGGCCGGATCGTCGCCGGTGCGCGGGCCAAGGGCGCGGTCGCGCAGAAGATGTTCGAGTGGGCCGACCGCGACCACCCGAAGTGGACGCACTGGCTCGCGGACCGGTTGGTGTACAGCAAGTTGCGTGACCGGGTCGGCGGGCGGATCCGGTACTTCGTGTCCGGCTCGGCGCCGTTGTCACCGGAGATCGGCCGCTTCTTCGAACGCGCGGGCATCACGATCCTGGAGGGCTACGGCCTGACCGAGTCGTCCGCGGCGACGTTCCTCAACCGGCCTGGCCAGCACGCGTTCGGCACGGTCGGCCCGCCCATCCCCGGCATGGACGTGCGCATCGCCGACGACGGCGAGGTCCTGATCCACGGCCCCGGCGTCATGCGCGGCTACCACAACCGGCCGGACGAGACCGCGACCTCGATCGTCGACGGCTGGCTGCACACCGGCGACATCGGCGAACTGGACTCCGCGGGCAGGCTGCGGATCACCGACCGCAAGAAGGAGCTGATCAAGACCTCGGGCGGCAAGTACGTCGCGCCGACGCCGATCGAGTCGCGCGTCAAGGCCGCGTCGCCCTACATCAGCAACGTGCTGGTGCACGGCGATCGCCGCCAGTACTGCGTCGCGCTGGTGACGCTCGACCCGGACACCGTGTCGTCCGAAGTGGATACCCAGGCCGAGGTGCGCCACGCCGTCGACACCGTCAACGCCACGCTGGCCCGGCACGAGACGATCAAGAAGTTCGCCGTGCTGCAGCACGACTTCAGCGTCGAGGACGGCCTGCTGACCGCGAGCCTCAAGCCGCGGCGACGGGAGATCGAGAAGCGCTACGCGGAAGTGCTCGACGGCCTGTACTAGCCAGCGCCCACACCGCGACGACGAGCAGCGCGGCCACCTCGGTGACCACCAGCAGCCGTTCGGTGTAGCCGAGCGGGAACACCCGCCACCACGCGGTGCCCGCGACCACGTTCATGACGATCGCGTACAGGATCGGCGTGAACGCGAGCACCGACAGCACGCCGAACCCGAACGTCCAGCGCGCGTGGCCCGCCCACTCGCGGTGCCGCAGCCACGGCCGCGCGAGCAGCATCATCGCGATCGGCAGGCTGATGAACGCCATCATGCTGGCGAACCGGTGGATGCTGCCGCTGGCGCTCGGCCCGACCGACCAGTCGTGCTTGGGGAACGCCACGACCAGCGCCAGCCCCACCGACCACAGCACCAGCGCGACCGCGCCACCCGACCGCCACCGCGCGAGCCCCCGGTGGACCAGCACCGCGAGGATCGCGAGCGACCCGGCCGCGAGCAGCAGCACCGCGCTGTCGAACACCCAGCGGTACGGGCCCAGCGCGTACACGCTGATGGTGCGCCGCATCGCGCCCACGGTCAGGTCGAGGGTGCCGATCATGAGCACGGTGGCGAGTACGGCCAGGGATCCGCCGATGGCGGTGAGTCGGGGTATCACGCCTGCCCAACGGCTGGGCGAATCGTCCGGTTCCTGGCTTGAGGAAGTCGACAGCTACGCCAACTGCTCGGCGGCCGTAGCCGCCACCGCTTCGGCCACGGCCGCCAGCGCGGGCGAGTCGAGCTTCCACTGCTGCCAGTACAGCGGAGAGTCGATCGGACGCCCAGGAGCGAGGTTGACCAGCGCACCCGAGCGTTCCAGCGGCTCAGCGGCCTGGATGCCGAGCATCCCCCACCCCATCCCGGCCACGACGGCCTCGAGGAACGCGTCCAGCGCGGGCAGGTGGTGGCGCCACCGGCCGGCGCCGCGGCCTCCGGTGAGTGACCGGACGAACTCGTCCTGCAGGTCGTCGTTGCGGTCGAACACCACGACGGGCGCGTCGGGCAGCGACTGCCGCAAAGGCGTGCCGGCAGGCAGCCAGCGGGCGACGAACGCGGGGCTCGCCACCGGCACGTAGCGCAGGCTGCCGAGCCTGCGCACCGAGCAGCCCGCGACCGGCTCGGGCGAGGACGTCACGGCCGCCATCACCCTGCCCTCGCGCAGCAGTGCGACGGTGTGGTCCTGGTCCTCGCGGTGCAGCTCGAAGCAGATGCGCAGCGGCACGCGGGTGAGCGCGGGCAGGAACCACGTCGACAGCGAGTCCGAGTTCACCGCGATCGGCAGCCGCACGGGCTCGCCGTCGTCGGTCATGCCCAGCTCGGACCACGTGTCGTGTTCCAGGCGCACGAGCTGGCGCGCGAACCGCACCACGACCTCGCCGGACTCGGTCACCCGCACCGGCTTCGACCGGGTCAGCAGCACGCGGCCGGTGCGCTGTTCGAGCGCCTTGATCCGCTGGCTCACCGCGGACGGCGTCACGTGCAGCACCGCGGCCGCCGCGTCGAACGTGCCCTCGTCGACGACGGCCAGCAGGGTGCGCGCGAGTTCCATCACGAGCGCTAATGATACGTAAAGAACTTTAGCTGTACTGATGACGAGGCGGTTCCTAGCGTCAGTGCCATGGGGAACCTGCTGCTCGGCTACGGGACCGGACTCTCGCTCATCGTCGCGATCGGCGCGCAGAACGCTTTCGTGCTGCGCCAAGGCATCCGCCGCCACTCGGTGCTCGCGGTGGTGGCCATCTGCGCGCTGTCGGACGCGGTGCTCATCGCGCTCGGCGTGGGCGGAGTCGGTGCGGTGGTGGCGAAGTTCCCCGACGCGCTGAAGGTCATCGGTGTCGTCGGCGGCGGTTTCCTGCTGTGCTACGGGTTCCTGGCCGCTCGGCGGGCGGTGCGGCCGCACGCGCTGGTGCCCGCGGCAGGCGGTTCGACGGTGGTGACGTGCCTCGCGCTGACGTGGCTCAACCCGCACGTGTACCTGGACATCCTGCTGCTGGGTTCCATCGCGGCGGGCAGCTGGTCGTTCGCACTCGGCGCGGTGCTCGCCAGCATCACCTGGTTCTCCGCGCTCGGGTTCGGCGCGCGGCTGCTCAGCGGGTTCTTCGCGCGGCCAGCGTCGTGGCGGGTGCTCGACGGGCTCGTCGCCGCGACCATGGTCGCGCTCGGCGTAACGCTCATCGCCGGAATCTGACAACACAGCCGTGGACAACCTCTGGATCACCAACGGCGACCACCTCGTCGAGTGGACGGCCGATCTGAGCGACGCCGAGCCCGCCGCGCTGCTCGGCTGGCTGCGCCGCGTGCTCGACGCCGGTGTGCGGCACCAGGTGTACGAGGTGGTCGAGGCACCCGGCTACCAGGGCGATCTTCTGATGGGGATCGAACGCCGGTTCGCCGAGGACGGGGTGCTCGACCTGTGCCACTTCGCGTCGTCCGGGATGGCGCCGCGCGACGGCGTCACGCTGCGGGTCGCGGCGCTGATGGCGTACGCGGAGTCCGGTGAGGTCGTCGAGCGCCGGGTCGAGAACCTGGGGGCACTGCTGCGCGAGCTGCGTCCCGCCGACGTCGACGTCTCCGCCGGACTGATGGTCGACTGCCCGCCGATCGACCTGTACGGCCCGTTGCTCGCCGGTCCCGGCCGGGCGCGCGTGCACTTCCGGCTGCGCAGCGACATCTGGTTCCCGTGGGTGCTCGGCTTCCTCGCCGAGACGTTCGAGGTGACGCCGAGCCACGACAACCGCCCGCTCGCCGAGCGGCACACGCCCCGGCTCACCGCGTTCCTGGCCGAAGCGAGAACGGCGACCGAGGACGTCGGCGGCACGTGGTCGCTGGACGAGGAGGTCCGGTTCACGCGACGCGACCTGGTCACCGAGGCGGGCGTCAGCATATGCTGACGATGTGACCGATCTCGACGAGGCCGCGGACAGCACCGACCCGGACGCCGGGCTGCGGGCCGTGGCGCGGCTGCGTCGCCTGGTGGAGCAGCTGGAGGCCGACCAGGTCGCGGCGGCGCGCCGGGCGGGCTGGTCGTGGCGGGACATCGCGCTGCGCCTCGGCGTCACGAAGCAGACCGTGCACCGCAAGCACCGGGAGGACTGATGTTCCGCAGCGACCCCGCACTGGACCGGCTCGTCGGCAGGGCGATCAAGGCGGCACGCGACCTCGGGCACCCGCGCACGGGCAGCGAGCACCTGCTCCTCGCGCTGCACCCGGACAACCCCGCGATCAGGGCCGCCGTGCATGCCGCCGCACCACTCGGCGCCGGCGCCGCGGCCGACCGCGAGGTGCTGGCTCCGCTGGGTGTCGCGCACCTCGTCGACCTGACGTCGGTGGACCGCCCGCCGCGCAGGGAACCGTTGCTGCCGCTGGGAGTCGCGAAGGCGCGGCAGCGCTGCGCCCGGCTGGACCCGCCGCTGGGGCTGGACGCGCAGGCGGTCTACGAGGCGTCCCTGCGGCTCGCGCTGGCCCGGCGTGAACGCGTGCACCGCCCGCACCACCTCGCGATGGCGTTGCTGGCGCTCGACCCCGGCGTCGCGTGGGTGCTCGCCACCGCGGGCCTCGACCGGGAGGCGATGCTCGCCGAGCTGGTCGCCCAGTTCCCGCCGCCGCGGCGCAACGCGTTCCTGCGCGCCGAGCGGCGGATCGGCAGGTCGGTGCGGCACAACGACATCGTCCGGCGCTACCAGCACACGACCGGCCGCATCGCCACCGCGCACCTGGGCCGTGTCCTGTAAGTCCGTTCGATGAGAGTCACGGGCCCCTCGGCCGCGACTATCGCGGACGAGACTTGCAGGACACGGCCCAAATGCGTTGTCCGGCCTGTAGGGCCTCAGTAGCGTCCGCCGGGTGGAGATCAGGGAGTTCGCCGACGGGGACTGGCCGCTGGTGTGGCCGATCGTGCGCGAGGTCGTGCGCGCGGCGGACACCTTCACCTACGAACCGGACATGACCGAGTCCGACGCGCGCGCCATCTGGGTAGAGCGGCCGCCCGGCTTGACGGTCGTCGCGGCCGACGGCGGTGCGCTCGGCACGGCCAAGATGGGGCCCAACAAGGCTGGACCTGGCGCGCACGTGGCCACGGCCAGCTTCATGGTCGCCGCGGAGGCACGCGGACGGGGTGTTGGCACGGCGATGTGCCGGTTCGCGCTGGACTGGGCGCGCGACCGGGGTTTCGCCGGCATGCAGTTCAACGCGGTCGCCGCGTCGAACACCTCCGCGGTGAAGGTGTACGAGCGGCTGGGCTTCGAGATCGTCGGCACGGTTCCCGGCGCGTTCGCCCATCCGACGCTGGGCCACGTGGGTCTGCACGTGATGTACTGCGGGTTCTCTGGGGAGGGATCCTGATGTACCTCGCATCGACCACGTGGTTCGCCTCGGCCAACCGCAGGGCGTTCGACATCGCACAGGAGCAGGACGCGCCGGTCGGCATCGACCACCTGGTGCTGGGCCTGCTGGACTGCCAGGAAGGCGTCGCGGTCCACGTGCTGACCGCGCTGGGCGTCGACGTGGCGGCGTTGCGCACCGAGCTGCAGCGACCCGCCGCCGCGACACCGGGCGAGCTGCGGATGTCGCAGGAGGCCAGCGACCTCATGCCGCGGATGATGGACGAGCACACCACCAGGATCGGCACGCCGCAGCTGCTGATGGCCGTACTGCGGCAGGGCTACCCGCCGCTCGTCTCGCGCGGCGTCACGCTGGAACGCGCGCAGGCGGAGATCGCGCGGCAGCTGGCCGACCCGTCCGTCCCCGAGGCGCACGAGTTCGCAGGCACCGACTCGTGAGCGCGGGCTACCGGTCGCTCGAGCTGGACGGCTGTACCGCGATCTCGCGCTCCACCTGGCGCGCAACGGTTTCGTCGTCGCCCTGCCCGAGCACCCCGGCAACCACCGCGACGACAGGTCGCTCACCGGCACGGTGGAGAACCTGACGAACCGGCCCCGGCACCTGCGCGCCGTGATCGACTTCGCCTGCGCGGAGTGGCGGATCTCGTCGGTCGCGGTCGTCGGGCACTCGCTCGGCGGCTACACCGGGCTGGCGCTGGTGGGCGGCAAGCCGACCGCGTCGCCGCACGAGACCGGCGGCGAACCCGAACCACTCGCGGTCGAGCACGACGACCGGGTGCAGGCGCTGGTGCTGCTCGCCCCCGCGACACCGTGGTTCATGCTCGACGGCGCGCTGGACGACGTCCGCGTCCCGATCCTGATGCTGAGCGGCGAGAAGGACGAGCACACCACGTCGTGGCACGCGTCGCAGGACCCGCCCGGCTTCGACCGCGTCGCGTACCAGGAGCGGATGAAGGCCGAGGTGCTCGAGTTCCTTCAGCGGTACGCGCGGAAGTAGTCGACCTCGAACACCTGCGGGTAGGTCGCACCGCTCTCACCGGGGAACTCGAAGATCGCGAGCTGGAACTGCATCGGGTAGTCCGGTGACTGGTCGGACTCCTTGACCAGCTGGTCGTCCACGAAGAACCGCACGCCTTCCGGCCGCCACTCCGCCGCGTACACGTGGAACTCACGCGCATCGATCGGCACGTCGACGACCTCGAACTCGTCGGTGATCCCCGGATCCCCGAAGGGGTGCAGGCCCATGCCGACGCCCGCGCTGCCGTCGCGCACGTTCTTGCCGAAGATCTCGGCGATGCAGATCTCGGCGGAACGCTCCGGCACGTCCTCGTAGCCGATCATCCACAGCGCCACCATGAACCTCGGGTCGTCGAGCGCCTTGGCGCGCAGCTCGAACCGCCCGTACGTCGGCGTGAACAGCTGGACGTTCTCCTGCTCCTCGCGCACCCGCAGCTCGGGCCGGAACCGCGACTGGCCGATCGCGCCGCCGACGGGTCCGGAGAAGACCCCGGTCTGGAAGCCGGAAACCTTGTTCTCGTCGTCGAACTCCGGGCACCACGGCGGCTGGCCCTCGTCGATCCGCAGCCGCAGGCCGCCGCCCACCTCGTACCTGGCCGCGGTCGCCGCCCTCGAGCTCCAGTGCGGCAGGTAGTGCGGGAACCAGTGTTCCCCGAGCGCGTCGAACCTGTCCTCGAAGATCAGCTCGGTCATGTCAGCACACCCTGCTCGTGCAGATGGGCGAAGATGATCCGGTCGACGGGGGACACGCGGTCGAGGTCGGCCAGCGTCAGCCACGCCAGCTCGGCGATCTCGTTGGCGGGCGCCAGTTCCCCGCTGTGCCGCGCGGTGTAGCACGTCATCCGCACGATCGTCCCGTCGGCGCGGCCGTGCGCCTGCGCCTCGAACGTGCCGAGGTGCTCGGCGGTCGCCGGGTCGATCCGGACCGACAGCTCCTCCCGGATCTCGCGAACGAGCGTGTCCACATCGGACTCTCCCGGTTCGCGTTTGCCGCCGGGCAGGTAGTAGGTGTCCTTGCCGTGCGACCGGGTGCCGAGGACCTCGCCGTCGACGAGGTGGATCCACGCGACCTTGTCGATCACCGTTGCGCTCCTCGGGTCCCGGATGCGAGCCGTGCCACGGTACGAACCGTAGCGGACTCGGCCGAACCCGGTCAGCGATCCCGGTAAGCCACCTTCCCCGCCATCGCGGACAGCTCGCCGATCCACTCCGGACTGATCGGCGCGTCGCCGATCGCGGTGCGCGCCTTGCGCACCAGGTCGGCGATGTGGTCCTCAACGGTGTCGCGCACCCCGATCAGGTGGCCGCGCAGCTCGTCGAACGCGCCCCGTTCGACGAGCTCGCGGACCGCCACGTCCTCGCGCATCGCCAGCGCGAGCAGCAGCGTCATCTTGTGCTGCTCGAAGTCCAGCCCGGCGGGCTTGCCGCTGGCCGAGGCCGACCCGAACGCGTCGATCAGGTCGTCGCGCAGCTGGAACGCCTCGCCGAGCGCCTCGCCGTAGACCTCGAACGCGGGCGCCAGCTCGGGGCGGCCGGCCAGGGTCGCGCCGATGACCAGCGGGCGGTGGATGGTGTAGCGGCCGGACTTCACGACCGCGATGTGCCGCGCCAGCAAGGGGTCCGCGGCGAACTCGGCCGCCGCGACGACGTCGAGCGTCTGGCCCGCGACGAGCTCGGCGCGCAGTTCGAACCACTCGCGCGTGACAGCGGGCGAGAGGTCGGCCATGAGCTTGTCCGCGTACGTCCACGCCAGCAGGCCCGCCATGATCGCGATCGCGTCGCCGTAGCGGCGCGACTCGCCTTGCCAGCACTGGGTTTCGTGCGCCTGGGCGTGCTTGACGTGCGTGGTCGGCACGCCGCGCCGCAGGTCGGAGTCGTCCATCACGTCGTCGTGGATCAGCGCGCCGATGTGCAGCAGCTCCAGCGCCATCGCCGCCCGCACCGGTTCCTCGGTGGACGAGCCACCCGCGGCGAGGTACCCGCTCAGGCAGAACACCGGGCGCAGCCGCTTGCCACCTGCCCGTGCGAGCGACGCGATCTCCATCACCGGCATCGCACCGCGCGGGTCGGGCACCGCGCGCCGGGCCTGCTCCCTGGCGAGGAACGCCGACATGCCGTCCTCGACCAGCTTCGTCAGGTCCCTGATCGTCGCCGCGACCGGCGGTGAGACGTGCGCCCTCGTCATGTCAGGAGTGGAAGTTATTCGACTCCGACGCGTCAACGATGCGGGCCGGACCGTAGACGAAAGCTAGTTTTGAGACGCCCACACGGTGTCCACCAGTACCCGAATCCCGGCCACGTCAGCGGGTGGCACCTCGGCACCGCCGAGCAGGCCGAGCGCCATCTCGGTGTAGCGGACGGCCAGTTCCGGCAGCGGGATCGGACCGTCCGGCGCGTACCACCTGGCGACACCGCTGCACATCTCCAGCAGCGCCAGCCGGGCCACGCGCGGCGCGCTCACGGTGAACGCGCCCACCGAGCACCCGTCGTCGATCGCGCTCTGCCAGAGCGCCTCGTACCGGTCGCGCAGCGCCACGACCTCCGCCCGCCGCGCCGGGGTGAGCGAGCGCATCTCGTCGTCGACGACGCGGGTCTCCTCCTGCTGGACGGCGTGCGTCAGCACGTGCAGCTGCACGAGCCCCGCGACGCGCTCCTGCGGTGACGCGCCCGGCAGCCGCTCGCCCGCGGTGACGAGCCTGGTCAGGCTCTCCCGCATGATCGAGACGAGCAGGTCCTCCTTGGTGCCCATGTAGTGGTAGAGCGTCGCGGACGACAGGCCTGCGCGTTCGGCCAGGTCGCGGATGCCGGTGCCGTGGAAGCCCCGTTCCGCGAACAGCTCGATCGCCGCGCGCCGCACCCGCTGCTCGGTTGTTCCCATCGACACACCTCTTGACCCGTCGGTCCCGAAACCCGCACCATCATCATGCCCGATCGATCGATCGATCGGGAACGCGAGGAGGGTGTCGAGTGGTCGTCGAATACGTGTGCCGCGACGGTGTCGCGCACATCCACCTCAACCGGCCCGAGCGCCTCAACGCCGTCGTCCCAGCGCTGACCAGCGGGTTGATCGACGCGCTGGAACGCGCCGCGCGGGACGGCGCCGCCGCGGTCGTCCTCTCCGGCAACGGGCGCGCGTTCTGCGCCGGGCACGACCTCAAGGAGCCGGAGCCGGTCGAGACCGTCACCGAGACCAGGGCCCGGCTGGAGCAGATCCAGGACGTGACCAGGCTGATCCGCCGCTTCCCCGGCGTCGTGGTCGCCGCCGTGCACGGGTACGCGCTGGGCGCGGGCTGCGAGTTCGCGCTCGCGTGCGACCTGGTCGTGGCGTCCGAGGACGCGCAGTTCGGGTTCCCCGAGGTCAGCGTCGGGCTGAGCGTCACCGGCGGCATCTCGCGGCTGCTCCCCCACCTCGTCGGGCTCGCCAAGGCCAAGGAACTGCTGCTGCTCGGCGACCGCGTGCCCGCCGCCGAAGCCGCGAAGATCGGCCTGATCAGCCGCGTCACGCCGCCCGGCGAGCACGAGAAGCAGGCGATCGAGATCGCCGAACGCGTCGCCGCGCGGCCGCGCACCGCCGTCAGTCTCGCCAAGAAGGTGCTCGACCTGGGGCTGGACTCGTCGGTCGAGGCCGCGCTCGCGACCGAGGTCGAGCACGCGATCATCACCAGTCTCTCCGGCGAGGGGGACGCGCCACGGGAGGAGTTCAACCGTGGCTGACCTCGCGACCGTCGTCCAGCGGGCCGCCGCGCGGTGGCCGGACCGTCCCGCGTGGACGTTCGACCGGACCTTCACGTTCGCCGACGTCGACCGGCTCACCGCCGGGTACGCGCAGGCGTTGCGGCTCAAGGGGATCCAGGCCGGTGACCGGGTCGCGGTGCTGCTGTGCAACGTGCCCGAGTTCCCGCTGACCTGGCTCGCGCTGGCCAGGCTGGGTGCGGCGATGGTGCCGGTGAACGTCAAGTACCGCACCCACGACACCGAGCACCTGCTGCGCACGTCCGGTGCCAAGGCGATCGTGACGACCGAGGAGTTCCGCCCGCTGCTGGAGCAGGTTCCCTCGACGCCACCGGTGTTCTACGACCTCGCGCCCGCCGACGGCTTCGCGCAGGAGCCGGTGCCCGCCGAGGCGACGGCGAACATCCAGTTCACGTCCGGCACCACCGGCAGCCCCAAGGGGTGCGTGCTCTCGCACACCTACTGGACGACGCTCGGCGGCAGCCTGCTGACCGAGTTCCCGCACCTGACGTCCGACGACGTGATGCTGACGGCGCAACCGTTCCACTACATCGACCCGCAGTGGAACGTCATCGCCGCGCTGATGGCAGGCGCGCATCTGGTGGTGCTGGACGGCTTCCACCCGTCGACGTTCTGGGACTCCGTCCGCTCCCACGGGGTCACCTACTTCTACTGCCTCGGCGCGATGCCGACGTTGTTGCTGCGCATGCCGGAAGGCCCACTGGACCGGGAACACAGGGTGCGTGCGGTGCAGTGCTCGGCGATCCCGCCGCAGCTGCACGAGATGCTGGAAGACCGGTGGGGTGTCGGCTGGTACGAGGCGTTCGGCATGACCGAGACGGGCGCGGACATCCGGGTCGGCGCCGACGACCACGACGAGCTGGTCGGCACCGGCTGCCTCGGCAGGCCGGCCGCGCACCGCGAGGCGCGCGTCGTCGACGGCGAGCTGCAGCTGCGCGGTCCCGGCATGATGGACGGCTACCTCGGGCACGAGCCGGTCGACGGCTGGTTCGCCACCGGCGACCTGGCGCGGATCGACGACGACGGGCGCGTCTACCACCTGGGGCGGCGCAAGGACATGATCCGGCGCGGCGGCGAGAACGTCGCGGCGCACGAGGTCGAAGAGGTCCTGCTCAGCCACCCGCTGGTCACGCTGGCTGCCGTCGTCGGCGTGCCGGACGAGATCCGCGGCGAGGAGGTCAAGGCGTTCGTCGTCTCGACGGCCACCGAAGACGAGCTCACCGCGTACTGCGCGGACCGGCTGGCGTCGTTCAAGGTCCCCCGGTTCTGGGAGTTCCGCGACGACCTGCCGCGCACCGCGTCCGAGCGGGTCGCCAAGCACCTGCTGGCGGAGTCATGAGCTTCGTCTGGGACAGCCCGGTCTACTTCGACGAGCTCGACCTCAACGGCACGCTGCACAACGCGCGGTTCGCGCTGCACGTGGAGCGGGCGCAGTCGGCGCTGTTCGAGTCGCTCGGCAAGGAGTGGGCGTCGTTCGCGGAGCGCGATCCCGATCTGCACTACGTGGTGCGCGAGTTCCACATCGAGTTCCACCGGGCGTTCACCGCGCCCGGCGTGCTGCGGGTGGAGATCACCGCAGACAAGATCGGCACGACCAGCGCGCGGTACGGGTTCCGCTGCGGCGACTACGCGTCCGGGTACCGGGTGATCGTGAAGGTCGACCCGGAGACGGGACGGCCCGCGCCGTGGACGGACTGGTACCGGGAGAGGTTCGCGTCACTGTGATCACAGCGGATCTGTTGCTGCGCAACGCGAAGTTCGTGACGCTCGACGGCCCGGCCGACGCGATCGCGATCCTCGGCGACCGGATCGTGGCGCTGGAGGACGTGCCCGCGCACGAGACCATCGACCTCGACGGCGCCGTCGTGGTGCCCGGTTTCCACGACGCGCACAACCACATGGCCTGGTACGGACTCTCACTGTCCGAAGTGGACCTTCGAGCGGACAGCCTGGACGAGCTCTACGCACGGGTGGCCGCGGCGCCCGCGGGCGACTGGCTGATCGGGTCCGGGTACGACCAGAACAAGACCGGCGGGCACCCGGTCCGCGAGGTGCTCGACCGCATCGCACCCGGCCGCAAGGTGTGGCTCAAGCACACCAGCGGGCACATGTGCGTGGTCAGCTCGGCCGTGCTGGACCTGCTGCCGCGCGGCGAGGTCGACGGCGGGGTCGTGCACTGGGACACCGGGCTGCTGGAGGAGCAGGCGCAGTCGCTGGTCAACGCGCTGGTGCTGCCGTACCCGACGGACGTGCTGGTCGACGCGATCGACCGCGCCGGGCGGCAGTACCTGGCCGACGGCATCACGAGCTGCGTCGAGGCGGGCATCGGCGGCGGGTGGATCGGCAAGAGCCCGGTCGAGCTCGAGGCGTACCAGCTCGCGCGCGAGCGGGGGAAGCTGCACGTCCGCGTCGAGCTGATGGTGGCGTCCGACGTGCTGCACCCGGTCGGCTCGTCGTTCGGACTGGACCTGGGCATCCGCAGCGGGTTCGGCGACGACTGGCTGAGCATCGGGCCGGTCAAGGTGTTCTCCGACGGCTCGCTCATCGGGCACACCGCCGCGATGTGCCACGACTTCGCCGACACGCCCGGTGAACGCGGCTACCTCCAGTCGTCGGCCGACGCGTTGACGCGGAAGATCGTCGACGCGCACCGGTCCGGCTGGCGGGTGGCCACGCACGCGATCGGCGACGCGGCCATCGACCTCGTGCTGGACGCGTACGCGTTGGCGCAACAGGAGTTCCCGCGCGACGACCCGCGCCACCGCATCGAGCACTTCGGCGTCGCCCGCCCGGACCAGGTGGTGCGCGCGGCCGAGCTCGGCGTGGTTCCCGTCCCGCAGGGGCGTTTCGTCAACGAGATCGGCGACGGCATGCTGCGCGCGCTCGGTGCCGAGCGGTCGAAGTGGGCGTACCGGCACCGGACGCTGCTCGACGCCGGACTCGTCGTGCCGGGCAGCTCCGACCGTCCGGTCGTGCAAGGAGCGCCGTTGCTCGGCATGCACGACCTGGTCAACCAGCGCACGTCGTCCGGTGCGGTGTTCAACGCCGACGAGGCGGTGAGCGGGCTGGACGCGTTGCGCGCCTTCACGATCGGGTCCGCCTACGCGTCGCACCAGGAGCACGTGAAGGGCACCTTGTCGACCGGCAAGCTCGCCGACCTCGTCGTGCTCGACGGCGACCCGACGACAACCGACCGCATCAAGGACATCTCGGTGCTCAGGACCATGGTGGGTGGAAAGTTCCGATGCTGATCAACGCTTCCGCACTCGACGAGGCGACGTTGCGCGAAGTGCGGGACATCTACGAGGACGGCTTCGGGGCACGCCTGCGCGCGCCGTTCGCCGACCTGCTGGCCGACGAGGCGCTGGTGCTGATGGACTCCCATCCGCAGGGCCTGGCCGTGCTGCGGCCGCTCGGCCCGACCGGGTGGGTGTTCCTGCGCTACTTCGTCGCCGCCTCGCGGGGCAACGGCGCGGGCACCCGGCTGTGGCACGCGATCACCGCGCACCTCGCCGCCCGCTACAGCCGGATCGTCTACGACGTCGAGGACCCGGCCGAGCACGACACCGCGCCGGCCGAGGTCGTCATCCGCGAGCGCCGCATCGCGTTCTACGAACGGCTGGGCGCGCAGCTCCTGCCAGTGCGCGACTACCTGCCGCCGCACGGCGACGACACCCACCCGATGCTGCTGATGGCCGCGAACCTCGGCGCCGCAACGGATCCAGCCGGAATGGATCCAATCGACGTGCCGGACCTCGTGCGCGGCGTCTACCTGCACCGTTATGGCCTGCCCGCGCACGACCCGGTCGTTCAGCGCACCCTGTCGGCGCTGCCCACCAGGACCTAGGGACGGGCGGCGGGCGGGAGGTCGGCGGCGTCGCCGGTCTCCCACTTCAGCGGGTCCGGGCCGAGCTCGACCAGCTCGGCGACCTGGAGGCGGCACCACGGCGAGATGTCGCGGGTGCCGTCGAGCACCGACGGGACGAACTCGTCCCACGGCACCCACTCGACCGAGTCGACTTCATCCGGGTTGGGTGCCGCGACGACGTCGGAGACGACCCGGAACACCGGGCACATCTCGTTCTCGACGATGCCGTCGGCCATGACGGCCCGGTAGCGGAACTTCGGCAGCACGAGCTCGGGCGTCACGCCGGTGATGCCGAGCTCGTCGTCGAGCCGCCGCACCACGGCGGACGTGACGTCCTCGCCGGGCAGCGGGTGGCCGCAGCAGGTGTTCGTCCAGATGCCTGGCCACGTCTTCTTGTGCAGCGCGCGGCGCGACAGCATGACCCGCGCGGACGCGTCGAAGACGTAGCTGGAGAACGCCAGGTGCAGCGGCGTGTCGGCGTGGTGCACCACGGCCTTGTCCTCGACACCGATCGCGGTGCCGTTCTCGGCCAACAGGACGACCTGCTCCACAGTCATCAGCCGAACGTACCCACCGCGCTGATCCGACGCCCAATCGGCCGGTCTCGGTACGTTGTCGGCATGGTGCTGGGGCACGTGCTGAACGTGGTGAGCGGTCTGCTGTTCGTCGGCACCGGCGTGGTCAGCAGGCGCGCGCAGCCGGGCAACCCGACCGGCGTGCTGATGGCGCTGGCAGGCGTGAGCTGGATGCTGAACTTCTGGCTGGACGACAACGGGTTCCTGCTGACCCTCCCGCAGAAGGCCTGGGCGCCGATGCTCGGGCACCTGGTCGTCGCGTTCCCGACGGGCAAGCTGCGCACCCCGGCGCGGCGCGTGGTGGTCGCCACGGCCTACGCCGAGATGCTCGTGCTGGTCGTCGCGCACCAGACCTCGTGGGGCCGGCCGGTGGTCGACGCCGAACCGCTGATGACGGCCGTTGTGGGCGCGTGCATGCTCGTGCTGCTGGTGCGGCAGTGGACGTGCAGCAGCCCGGCGCAGCGCCGCACGCTCACCGCGATGGGCGTCGCGTCCGTGGTGGCGGTGCTGGTGTTCACGGCGTGGGAGCCTGCGTACCGCGCGGGGATGGAGCCGCCGTACTTCGCGCTGGTGCTGTCGATGAGCGGCATCCCGATCGCCCACCTCGCCGGTCTGGTGCGCAGGCGGATGGACCGCGGTGCCGTCGCCGACCTGGTCGTGCGGCTCAGCGCGGCACACCACCGGGCGAGCGTGCGCGACGCGCTGGCCACGGCGTTGCACGACCCCGGCCTGCGGGTCGGCTACTGGCTGGCCGAGCAGCAGCGGTACGTCGAGGCCGACGGCAACCCCATGACGCACGACCCGGACTCCGTGCTGACGCAGGTCAACCGCGGCGACAAGCGGGTCGCCCTGCTCGCGCACGACCCCGTGCTGCTCGACAACCCGGAGCTGGTCGACGCGGCCTGCGCGACCGTCGCGCTCACGCTGGACAACGAGCGCCTCACCGCCGAGCTGCGCGCTCAGCTGCGGCAGCTCGCCGAGTCGCGCGACCGGGTGCTGCGCGCCGCGGAGACCGAGCGGCGGCGCATCGAGCGCGACCTGCACGACGGCGTGCAGCAACGACTCCTGTCCGTCGCCATGACGCTGGGCCTCGCCGAGGCGACGCCGCCCGACAAGTCGCAGCGGCTGACGTCCGAGGCCAAGACCACGGTGCTGGCGACCATCGACGAGCTCCGCGCGCTGTGCCACGGCATCCACCCGCCGGTGCTGACCGAGCGCGGCCTGCACGGCGCGGTGCGCGAGCTGACCGCCGTCACCACGGGGGTCGACCTGACGATCGCGCTGACCGATCCGCTGCCGCCCCAGGTGGAGACGACCGCGTACTACGTCGTCGCCGAAGCGCTGGCCAACGTGGTCAAACACGCCGCCGCGACGCGCACCGAGATCGCGATCGCCAGCCGAGCTGGCACCCTGGTGGTGCGCGTCGACGACGACGGGCGCGGCGGCGCGGACGCCGCACGGGGGTCAGGGCTGCGCGGTCTCACCGACCGCGTGGAGGCGAGCGGGGGAACTTTGCACGTCACGAGCGAACCGGGCCGCGGCACGAGCCTGCGCGCGGAGCTGCCGTGCGGGTAGTCATCGCGGAGGACTCGACGTTGCTGCGCGAGGGCCTCACCAGGCTGCTCGCCGAGGCGGGCTTCGAGGTCGAGGCGGCGGTGGAGGACGCGGACGGGCTGCTCGACGCCGTGGAGCAGACCGCGCCGGACGTGGCGCTGGTCGACATCCGGCTGCCGCCGACGCACACGGACGAGGGCCTGCGCGCGGCGATCGAGCTGCGCACGGACCACCCGAACACCGGGGTGCTGGTGCTGTCGCAGTACGTCCGGGTCAGCTACGTCGCCGAGCTGCTCGACACGGGCGCGGACGGCGTCGGTTACCTGCTCAAGGACCGGGTGTCGGACCTGGTGGAGTTCGCGGCGGCCATCCGGCGGGTCGGGGCGGGCGGGTCCGCGTTCGACCCGACGGTGATCAGCCAGCTGCTGGTGCGGCAGCGGCAGAACGACGACCAGCTGACCGAACGGGAACGCGCGGTGCTCGCGCTGATGGCCGAGGGCCGCACGAACCAGGCCATCGCGCAGCGGCTGACGATCGCCGAGCGCACGGTCGAGAAGCACTGCACGAACATCTTCACGAAGCTCGACCTGTCCGCGAGCCCGCACGACCACCGGCGGGTGCTCGCGGTCCTCCGGTATCTCAACGGGTAACTAAAGATGGTGCGGTTAACCGCACCTCCTTCATGAGGCCAGCACGCTGGTGTGACGCGGCCGGTGATCGTCACGCTGGGATCATGCTGCAACAGGGCCGGACGAGGGCCGGTACCAAAGCGGACGTGATCACGGTGGTGCTGGGGACCTGGTTCTCGGTGGGGCTGTTCCTCGACGCCTGGGCGCACTCAAACCTGACCGAGCTGGAGTCGTTCTTCACGCCGTGGCACGCGGTCTTCTACTCGGGCTTCTCGGCGACCGCCGCGTGGATCTGCTGGCTCGTCTACCGCAACTACCAGCAGGGCAGACGCGGGCTGAACGCCGTGCCGGTCGGGTACGGGCCCGCCGTGCTGGCACTGCCGGTGTTCGCGGTGATGGGCGTGCTGGACTACACGTGGCACTCGATCCTGGGCATCGAGACCGACATCGAGATCCTGTTCAGCCCCACGCACCTCGGGCTCGCCGCGGCGATGATCGTCATCATGGCGACGCCGCTGCGCACCGCGTGGCTGGACACCTCGCGCGACAAGCCGTCGTTCCCCGCCTTGCTGTCACTGGGTTTCTGCGCGTCGCTGGTGCTGTTGTTCCTCCAGTACGCGGACGCGACGGTCTACCCGGCCGAGGCGATCGTCGAGCGGTTCTCGTACGAGCAGGGCAAGTCGACGGGCATCGTCGGCAAGCTCACCGCGTCGATCTTCGTCACGAACCTGGTCATGCTGGCGCCGCTGCTGTTCGCCGCGCGCCGCTGGACGCTGCCGTTCGGCACCGCGACGACGGTGCAGGTCATCGTGGCCGGGCTGAGCGCGTCGATCACCGCGTTCTCCAACCTGGGGATCGCCGCCGCGCTGGTCCTGTCCGGTGTCGCGACCGACCTGCTGCTGGTCAAGCTGCGGCCGTCCGAGCAGCGGGTCGTGCAGTACCGGCTGTTCGGGTTCCTCATGCCGCTGATCACGTGGCTGTTCTACTTCGGCGGCGCGATCGTGCTGACGGGCAGGTTCCCGACCGTCACCGAGACGTGGACCGGCGTGCCGCTCGTCGCGGCGCTCAGCGGCCTGCTGCTCGCGGTGCTGTTCGTGCCGAAGCCGGTGCCGGTCCGGCTGTGAGGGTGCTGCTGCTGGTGCTGGGTCTCCTGCTCGTCGGCACGCCGGTCGCGCACGCGCACGCGGGCGGGCTGACGCCGCAGAACCACCTCAGCGCGGTGACGTCCGTCGACCCACCGCTCTCGGGCGTCCAGGTGCGGATGATCAACCACGGCACGCAGCTCGAGGTCCGCAACGACGGCTCGGCACCGCTGGTGATCGCCGGCCGCACGGTGCGCCCCGGCGAGACGGCGCGGTTTCGCGACGACCGCACCACCGCCGACACCTGGCAGATCCCGCTGGGCGAGTCGGTGGTCCGGGGCACCACCACCAGGTATGACGCCCCGAACGCGCTGATGTGGTTGCTGATCACCGTGGCGGTGGCCGCTCTCGGCGTGTTCCTCGGCCGCGGACTCGCCTGGCTGGCCGTGGCCACGGTGCTGGTGACGGCCGCGAACGTGGCGCACGCGCTCGGTTCCACGATGGTGGTGACCGGCGGATCGTTCCTGCCGCTGTTCGTCGGCGCCAGCGGCGTCGGGCTGGTGTGCTGGCCGCTCGCCGTGCTGTGCGCGGGCGCGGCGGTCGCGCGCAAACCCGCGACGGCGTTCGTCGCGGCGACCGTGGGGGCGATGCTCGTCGTGGCGAGCATCCCGGACTTCGACAGCTTCCGGTTCGCGCAGCTGCCGTTCGCGGGCAGCGCGGACCTCGACCGGGCGCTGGTCGCGATCACGCTGGGCGGCGGGCTCGCGCTGGCGGTGGGGGGATTTTCGTGGATGAGAAGGGAAACCGCGGCATGATCCGGTGGCTGCTGCTCGTGCTGATGCTGGCCGGGTGTTCCGCCGCACCCACCGCAGAGACCGGTCCGGTGGTGCTGAACCTCTCCGTGGACAACTCGTCGCCGCAGCGCACCTCCGTGAGTCGCGGCCAGCAGGTGGAGATCACGGTGACCAGCACCAAGGACGCCGAGGTGCACGTGCACGGGTTCGACGTGCTGGCCACGGCATCGGCCGGCAAGCCGGCGTCGCTGAAGTTCGTGGCGGACCGCACGGGCACGTTCGAGGTCGAGGCGCACCCGGACACCCTGCTGGCGCAGCTGGTGGTGCGGTGATCCTCGCCCACGGCGTGGGTGAGCGGCACGACCTGCCGCTGCCGCTCGACCTGGTGCTGCAGGGCGCCGCGATCGCGTTGCTCGCGTCGTTCCTCGGGCTCGGTCTGCTGTGGACGAGGCCGCGCTTCACGCCGTCGCCGGACGAGGAGGGCCGCGACTGGTGGCCGGTGCGGCTGCTCGTGCTGGTGGGACTGCTGTTCGTGCCCTCGTGGCCGCACCTGGTCTTCGTCCTGCTGTGGGTGGGCGTGGCGTTCGCGTCGATGCTGCTCGGGCCGGTGTGGCGGGTGCTGAACCCGTTGCGCTTCGCGGCCCGCTTCTCACTCGGGCACGCCTACCCGCCGCGGCTCGGGCACTGGCCGGCCGCCTTGTCTCTCCTCGCTTTCACCTGGGTCGAGCTGGTGTCGCCGCACGCGCTGCCGTGGTTCCTCGTGGCGTACGCGGTGGTCAACGTCGCCGGTGGTGTCGTGTTCGGGCCGACGTGGTTCGCGCGTGCGGACGGGTTCGAGGTGTACTCGACCCTGCTCGGTCGCCTGTCCCCCTTGCACGGCAACCCGTTCCGGCGGTTGATGAGCACGCCCGTGCGGCCCGGTCTGGTCGCGGTGATCGCGGTGTGCCTCGGGTCGACGGCGTTCGACAGCATCGGCTCGACGCCGACGTGGGCGCGCTGGGGGCTGCCGGACGCGCTGGGCCTGGTGGTCGCGATCGCCGTGGTGGCGGGAAGTTACCTGCTGTGCACGCGGTTGCTCGGCGGGCCGCTGGCGCACTCGTTGATCCCGATCATCGCGGGGTACGTGGTCGCGCACTACTACTCGTTGCTCGTGATCGAGGGGCAGCGGGTGTTCGACCAGAGCGTTCGCGCTGACGAAACCCTTGCCGCGCCGGTGATCGTGGCGACCGTGCAGGTGGTCGCGGTGCTCACCGGGCACCTCGTGGCGGTGGTGTCCGCGCACGACCGGACGCTCGCGTTGCTGCCGAAGCAGCGGCACCTGACGGGTCAGGTGCCGCTGCTGCTGTTGATGGTCGGCTACACAGCGGGCGGGCTGGCCCTGCTATTCGCAGGTTAGCCGGGCGTCACCCCACACCGCGTTGTCGAGGCTCGTGCCGTCACCGCCGTCGGACACCTTGAGCGTCAACGACTTCACGCCGGTGACGTCCGCGGTGATCGGCAGCGCCTGGTCGGTCGACTTCAGCACCGCGCTCTGGTAGAGCACCCGGCCGTCGCCGATGACCGAGAAGACCACGGTTCCACCGGCGAACGCGCGGTCCACGCGGCCGTCGACCTCGTCGTCCACGCCGACCGTGGCGTTGAACGCCTTGCAGGTGCCCAAGGCCACGGTCACCTCGGCGGGCGTGGTGCCGATGCCCTTGCCGAACCGCACGCCACCGGTGGTGAGCGTCCGGCCCTCGACCGAGCGGTCGTTGCCCGCGACGTAGGACTGCCCGGCGGGCAACGGCTTCCACACGTGCGTGCGGGTCGCCTTCTCCGCCTCGAACGTGCCGCGCCCGTGCAGGAACGGCTTGTACTTCGCGACCGCGGGCACGTCCGTCAGCCCGACGACCGGGTTCGCGCCGACGGTGACCGTCCACTTGCCACTGATCGACTCACCGGGTGCGACGCGGAAGGCGCGCACCGGTGCGGACCGCAGGTTCCAGCCGTCCGGGAGGCGCGGCGCGAACGTCACCTCGTAGAGCGGCTGGGTGGAGGTGTTGGTGAACGTGCTGCCGATCTCGAAGGACTGGCCGGGCTGCACGGACACCTGCGCGGGCGTGGTGACCACGGTGGTCGGCGGCACGCCGTAGGTCGGCTCCGCGCACGTCGTGCGGCCGGGCCGCCACCGGCACGCGAGCGCCGCGAACCCGCCGTCCTTGGCGACCGGGATCGACAGCTTCTCCGACGTCACGTGGTCTTCCTTGACGAGCGCGCCGGTGCCGTCGCGGACGACCTCGACGAGCCACTTGCCGTTGCCGAGCGCGGGCAGGTCGAGCGTGCGCGCGTCACCGGACACCGCGCCGCCGACGAACCAGCGGTCGCCGCTGCGCCGCGCCATGACGATGCTCTCGGTCGGGCGACCGGAGAGCAGCCGCGTCTCGTCCCACGCGGTCGGCGTCTGCTCCAGGAACCAGCGCACCAGCGGACGCGCGTCGTAGGAGTCGGGCCGTCCGGCGAGGTTCTGGATGCCGGACTCGAACAGCACGGACAGCGCCAGCTCGCCGCCGTCGGTGTTGCTGCGGTTGGTGCGGTGGAACGCGCCGGGCGTGTAGTCCATGCCGCCGACCACGTTGCGGGTGAACGGCAGCGCGGTCAGGTGCGACGTCGTGACGCCGGTCGACTTCTCCGCGCCGTGCACGGCCTCAGTGGTCATGACGTGCGGCCACGTGCGGTGGATGCCGTGCGGCAGCGTCGCGCCGTGGAAGTTGATCAGGAAGTGCATCTTCGCGGTCTCGGGCAGGATCTCGTCGTACCAGCGGTAGCGCTCCTGGCCGTCGGAGTCCATGAAGTCGATCTTCAGGCCCTGCACGCCCCACTTCTCCAGGTACGGCAGGTAGTCCTTGCGCTTGTCCGGCGTGTCGACGCTGCTGAACCGCACCCACGTGTGGATGCCGACCCCGCGTGCGGCGGCGTACTGCACCAGCTCGGGGATCCAGCTGGTCTGCCGCCAGTTCGGGTCGTCGTACCACCCGGCGTCGACCACCACGTACGGCCAGCCGCGCGCCGCCGCGTAGTCGACGAACTCCTTCTGCCGCACGAGGTCCTGCTGCGCGCCGCGGCCACCGGCGATCCACGTCCACACGGCCGGGCCGGGCTTGATCCACGACGTGTCGCGGATGCGCGACGGCGGCGCCAGGTCGTCGACCAGCGTCGACTCGGTGACGGTCGCGAGGCTGCCGACGATCATCGTGCGCCACGGCGTCTTGAGCGCACCGCTGACGAGCACCTTCTCGTCCCACAGCTTCATCTGGAACTTGCCGGCGCCGGTGTGCACCAGGTGCCCGCCGGAGTAGCGGCCGTCCACATCGGACTCGCTGACGAACAGGTACGTCCCGCCGACGTCGAACAGCGCCGGGTGCATGTACTCGGCCTGCTCCGCGGTGCCCGCGGTCATCTGGATGAACGGGTTCTCGTAGTCGCGCCGGAACTTGGCGAGCCACGCGGTCGCGGTCGCGGGGACGTGGAACGCCGACGCCTCGCCGAGCACCGCGCCGGTGTCCTGCGGCAGCTCGTACCGGTACGCGACACCGTCGCGGGACGTGCGCACGACGAGGTCGAGCCGCGCTCCCCCGGCACCCACGTACTCGTAGGTCGTCTCGGTCGCGTCTACGAACCTGTTCCGCTTCTTGCCGACCGTCGTCTCGTAGCGCTCGAGCACCTTGCGCTGACTGCGTCCGACCGGCTTCAGGTTCTTCGAAAGGTCCGATCGTTCGGTGATGATTCCGACGGGCGACGGGTCCAGCACCGTTTTCCCGCCGACCGTCACCGACAGCGCCACGGTGCCCGTGGCGCTGTCGTTCGTGACTACCGCTTTAGGCCCGTTGAACTGCGCCGATGCTGGTGGCACGACTATCAGCCCTGCCACCAGTGCGCACAGGGTCACGGTTCTCACCGCCACGGACACTCCCCTCGTGATCCGGGGCGGCGGTCACCGGAGACATCCAATGAATCGGACCGTATGCCGGGGCTTTCGACCGAGTCAAGGGATGAAACAACCCTGAACGCTCAGCGCCTGCCGACGACCACCCTCACCGACGACGCGCCGCCCGCGAGCAGGGCGATCGAGCCGTGGCCGGTGGACGAGGCGTGCTGGTTGTTGCCCGCGAAGCTCGCGGTGTAACCCTGCAACAGCGTGCCGAGCCCGACCAGCAGCGGCACGTCCGCGTCGCACTTGGCGACACCGGTCGCATCCGTGTTGGCGCTGCACAGCTTGCCGCCCTTGACCGTGGTGAACGTGACCTTCTGGCCGGCGACCGGCGCACCGGTCTTGGTCTCGGTCAGCTTGGCGTTCAGGCCGCGAACGGTGAACCCGAGCAGGCGGATGGTGAGCACCGCGTTCCCGGCGACGAGCTTCGTCGGCGCGGGCGGGACGAACTGGATCGCCACACCCACCGGGTTCACACCGACCGGAACCGTGGCGGTGACCGCGAGCGCGGCCGTGTCGATCACGGAAGCGGTGCCGCTGTTGAAGTTCGTGACGTAGGCCTTCGCGCCGTCCGGGGTGAAGGCCACGCTGATCGGACGGTCGCCGACACCGACCGTGCCCGCCACCGAGGCGGACGCCAGGTCGATCACGCTGACGTTGCCCGAGTTGCTGTTGGTCACGTAGGCGCGCGCGCCGTTCGGCGACACCGCGACGCCGTGCGGCGTGATGCCGACGCCGACCGTGCCGACCACCGCGTTCGTCGCCGTGCTGACGATCGACACGTTGTTCGACAGCTTGTTCACGACCAGCAGCTTCGAGCCGTCCGGTGTGACGTCGACGGCCGTCGGCGTGTTGCCGACCGCGATGGTCGTGGCGACCGTGTTCGTCGTCGTGTCGAGCACGGTCACCGTGCCGGACGGCGACGACTGGTCGTGCGCGATGTAGGCGAACAGCCCGTTGGGCGTGAGGGTCACGCCGTCCGGGTTCGGACCGACCGGGATCGTCGCCGTGACCGCCATGGTCGCGACGTCCACCACGGACACCGAGCCGCCGTCGTAGTTGGTGACGTAGACGTGCCCGCCGTCCGGAGCGACCGCGACACCAGCGGGACGGGGCCCGACGGGGATCGAGGTCTGCACCGAGTTGGTCGGCGTGTCGATGACTGTGAGCGTGTTGTCACGGATGTTCGTGACGTAGCCGCGGCGGCCGTCGAACGCCACGTCCACCATGTACGGAGAACTGCCTCCGCTGTCCGTGACGGTCTCGGTCACCGTGTTGGTCGCGGTGTCGATGACGGACACGCCGCCACCGTTGTTCGCGACGTAGCCGAGTACTCGTCCAGCGGGAGCGGCGGAGGCCGGAGCCACCACCATTGCCGCTGTGACGGCCGCAACCGTCACAAGTGGACGCAACCGCATGTGCTTGCCTCCTGGGCGCGCGGGATCCCGACCTAGTCAGGGCATCGCGACCGCAGCCGGTTCCGTTAGCCGATTCCCGAATAAGCGGCCTGCGCACAACCCGCGGTGATACGGCTCTGTCTCCGCGTAACCGCAGTAGGTTGACGAGCGCGGGACGACCGCACTAGAAGTGACCTGGATCACACAAGTGCAACACGGTCGCCACGGCGAGCCAATGAGGTGCGTGATGTTCGCCGAGCTGTTCGACGACCACGCGGGCCAGCTGCGCGGCTACCTCGCGCGGCGGGTCGGCGCGCACGTCGCCGACGACCTCGTCAGCGAGACGTTCCTGACCGCGATGCGCGTGCACGAGAGCTACGACGCCGAACGCGGCAGCGTCGTCGGCTGGTTGTACGGCATCGCCACGAACCTGTTGCGCGGACACGTGAAACGCGAGCTGCGCCTGTTGCGGGCCGCCGAGCGCTACGGCATCGACATGGTCACCGCGGAGGCGCTGGAGACCGTCGTCGTGGCGCGGATCGACGCCCAGTCGCACCTGCGGAGGCTGGCCGGCGAGCTGGCGCGGCTCAGCGCGGACGACCGCGACCTGTTGCTGCTGACCGCACTCGCGGGCCTCAGCACGCACGACGCCGCCATCGCGATCGGCATGAACCCGGCCACCGCGCGGTCACGACTGCACCGCCTGCGCCAGAAGCTGAAGGGAGCACAGGTCGATGCGTGACGACCTCGACATCGAGATCGCCGAGCTCTACCCGCAGCGCCCCGGCGACGACGCCGCGCTGGCGGCACTGCGCGAGAAGCTGTTCGCCCCGCGGAAGCGCCGCCGCGACTGGACGGGCGCCGTCGCGGCCGCGGCCGTCGTCGTGCTCATCACCGGCATCGCGGTCTTCTTCCGCCTGCCGGACCACGTGCTGCCGCTGGCCCCCGCGCCGTCGCTCACCGAGGCGGCGGACCGGCTGGACGCGATCCCGGAACCGTCCGGCCCCTACCGCCACGTGACCAGGCGGGTCTGGACGGGGCGCACCGTGGAGCTGGGTGCCAACCGCTGGTACACCTACGCCGAGGAGTTCCTGGTCGAGTACTGGGTGCCCGCCGCGGCCGGCCAGCAGGTCGGGTTCAGCAACCGGGCGACGGGCGGAGTCCGCTGGATCGGCGGCACCGAGCCGGAGTCCGTGCTGGCGAACCGCCCGGCTCCCGAGCTGCCACCGGACCTGCGCGGGTACTGCCCGCTCACGCCCTGCGAGATGCCCGCCGTGACCGCGGAAGAGCTCGAGAACGCGCGGAACAACCCCGCCAGGCCGCACGAGGTCTTCGACGGCGCGTGGAGCCGGCTCGACTACCCGTTCACGACCAACAAGGAGCAGGCCAAGGTCTACCGCCTGCTCGCGCTCGTGCCCGCGGCGCGCTACACCGGTGAGTGGATCGAGCTGGACTCGGTGCTGGACGGCGGCAGGCTGAGGCTGAAGGTGGATCCGGTGAGCGGCCGGTTCCTCGGCTACGAACGACTCGTGCCGACCCCGTCCCGGCTGCCGTCGGACACCGTGCTGGACTCGGTCGAGATCACCGTCGAGGCGGCCGACAAGATGCCATCCGGCTGATGCCATGAGGGGAGCTTTCATGGCGGTCAGCGCTTGCAAAGCTCCCCTCATGGCACGCCAGTTGCCCGGCCAACGTTGCGTGCCGAGCTCCTAACGCGGGTCGTAGGCGCGCGGCAGGTACCAGGCGAGCGCGGCGCGCAGCTCGTGCGTGTCGCGGTCACGCCGCCGCCGGGACCGTTCGTGCGCCACGGGGTAGAGGCGCACACCGCCGTGGTGCGAGCGGAAGAACCGGCGGCGCACCGGTTCCTTCAGCCACACCACGAGCCACGGGCGGCGCCGGTGCGGCACGACGCGGACGCGCGCCAGCTCGTACCACCAGTACTGCTTGAACACGCCAGCCCGCGTGACCGCGATGCCCTCGCGGCTCACCTCGAGCGTCATCTTGCGGCGCACCGCGATGCTGAAGAACCGCGCCGCCCTGATCATCAGCACGACGAACGCGGCGATCGCGAGCAGCTGCGTCGCGCCGTTGGCGCCGGCCGCCGGGTCCGCGATGGCGGCGGCGAGCAGCGCGACGGCCATGTTGAGCGCGCCCCACGTCGCGGGCACGATCCGCGACGTCGCGAACTTCGCACCCGGTGGCGTGGACGCCTCGGGCGCCTTGACCGACGGCACCTTCACCAGCGACTTGGTCGGCGGCTTCACGAGTGCCTTGGTCGGCGGCTTCACCGCGGGCGCCGTCGCCGGCGCCTTGACCGTCAGCAGCTGCGTGATCTCGGCCGGATCGGGACGGCGCACCGGGTCGCGGTGCAGGCAGCGGGTCACCAGCGGGCGCAGCGACGCGGGCACCTCGCCGAGCTCAGGCGCGCTGTGCACCGCGCGGTACAGCAGCGTCGAGGTCGGGCCCTCGCCGAACGGCCCGTTGCCGCTGGCCGCGTAGACGAGCACCGCGCCGAGCGAGAACACGTCGGAGGCCGGGCCGACCTCCTGGCCGGTGATCTGCTCCGGTGACAGGAATCCGGGCGTGCCGAACACCATGCCGGTCTCGGTGAGCGCGGTGTGCTCCAGCGCGCGCGAGATGCCGAAGTCGATCACCCGCGGCCCGTCCGGCGCGAGCAGGACGTTGGACGGCTTGAGGTCGCGGTGCACGAGCCCGGCGCGGTGGATCGCCGACAGCGCCTCCGCGAGGCCCTCGGCGAGCCTGCGCACGTGGTGCTCGGGCAGCGGGCCGTGCGACTCGACGGCCTCCTGCAGGTTCGGGCCGGGCACGTACTGGGTGGCCATCCACGGCCGGGCGGCCCGCGTGTCGAAGTCGACGACGGCGGCGGTCGCGCCGCCACCGACAGCCCGCGCCATCTCCACCTCGCGGCGGAAGCGCTCGCGGAACCGGGGGTCGTCAGCCAGCTCGGCCCGAGCCACCTTGACGGCGACCTGACGCCCGTCCCGGCCCTGTCCGAGGTAGACCGTCCCCATGGCACCACGACCGAGCCTGCTGACGAGCAGGTAGTCGCCGACGTGCTGGGGCTGCTCCACCTTCACCAGTTCGAGGGTAGCGGGCGAGTGTCTGCGTAGTTCTACGTATCTTTGACAGTCATGGTTCGTTCCCGGCTCTACCGCGACGGCGCGCTCGTCGAATCCGACTTCCCGATCACACGCCTCGCGGAGCTGGTGAAGTCACCCGAGAACATCATCTGGTTCGACCTCTGCGCACCGGAGAAACACGAGATCGAGCTGGTGCGCGACGAGCTGGGGCTGCACGAGCTCGCCATCGAGGACGCCTTCCAGGAGCACCAGCGGCCCAAGCTCGACCGGTACCCGTCGCACCTCTTCCTGACCGCCTACGCGGTCGAGTACGACGAGACGATGGTCACGACGGAGATCGACGCGTTCATCACCGATCAGGTGCTTCTGACCGTGCGCCAGAGCGACTCCTTCGACGTCAGCACGCTGACGGCCCGCTGGGACCGTGCGTCCGATCTGGTGAACAACGGCGTCGGCTTCCTGCTGCACGGCCTGCTCGACGCGGTCGTGGACGGGCACTACGCGACGGCGCAGCAGCTCGACGACGAGATCGAGGCGCTCGAGGACGAGATCTTCGACGAGCGCCCGAACCTGGGCCGCAAGGCGTTGCGGCTGCGCCGGGCGCTGGCCGAGCTGCGAAAGGTCGCGCTGCCGATGCGCGAGGTGCTCGGCTCGCTCATGACCACGGGGAACGGACTGGTCAGCGACGAGCTGATGCCGTACTACCACGACGTCAAGGACCACGCGCTGTTCACGTTCGAGCTGACCGAGTCGATGCGCGAGCTGGTCACGAACCTGCGCGAGGCGCAGCTCAACGTGCAGGGCAACCGGCTCAACCTGATCATGAAGAAGGTGACGAGCTGGGCGGCGATCATCGCCGTGCCGACCGCGGTGAGCGGCTACTACGGCATGAACGTCCCGTACCCCGGCTTCGAACAGCCGTGGGGGGTCTGGATGTCGACGGTCGGCATCGTGGTTCTGTCCGTTTACCTCTACGCGATGTTCAAAAGGCGTGATTGGCTGTGAACATGATCCACGTCTCGAACGGTCTCGCGGTCATCACCATCTCGGCCCCGCCGCTGAACCTGTACACCCCGGAGCTGGACGCCCAGTTCCACGCCGCGCTGTCGCAGCTGGGCGACGCGCGGGCGCTGCTGATCCGCGCCGACGGCAAGGTCGTCAGCGGCGGTGTCGACGTGTCGGTCTTCGCGGCCCAGTCCTCGCGCACCGAGGCCAAGGCGCTGTTCGACCGGATGCTGCTGCTGCCGCAGCGGATCGCCGCGCTGGAGATCCCGACCGTCTTCGCCGCGCACGCGCTGTGCCTGACCTGGGCGTTCGAGATCGCGGTCGCGTGCGACATCCTGCTCGCCGCGCGGCGCGCGTCGTTCGGGCTCGTGGAGAAGGTCGTCGGCCTGACCCCGACCATGGGCGGCACCCAGCGCCTGGCCGCTCGCGCCGGCGTCGGCCGGGCCAAGGAGTTCGTGATGACCGGCGGCCGCTACGACGCCGAGACGCTGGAGCGGTGGAACGTCGTCAACCGCGTCCTGCCCGACGAGGGCTTCGACGACGCGGCCCGCTCGTTCGCCCAGGAGCTGGCCTCCGGGCCGACGCGGGCGCACGCCGCGACGAAGAAGGTGCTGGCGCACTTCGAGTCCGGTGGCGTCGCGGCGGCCGACGAGCACGTCACGTCCATCGCGGCCGACCTCTACGACACCGAGGACCTGCCCAACGCCGTCCGGTCGTTCCTGGCCGACGGACCGGGCAAGGCGAGGTTCAGCGGTCGCTGATCTCGCGGTACTGCAACCACCGGTTGCTGAGCCGGTCCCAGATGCCCTGGTACTCGTCGAACACCTCGCGGATCCGCCGGGCGTCCAGCTCGTCCGGCGGCACCGACGCGAGGTAGTACTCGAGCTCGTCGTGCAGGCGGTAGAAGCGGTAGGCGGCCTCCTCCATCAACACCCACAGCGAGCGCCACGCGAAGAACGGCTCCAGCGCGCCCACCACGGTCGCGATGGCGACGAGCGAGAACGCCGTGCCGGTCCACGGGTTCAGGTTCTGCAGGCCGAGGATGATCGTGGACGCCGCGGTCATCACGAGCACCGACACCCGCACGGCCACGGACTTCCAGCGAAAGCGCTGCTTGCGCACCTTCGCGTAGCCGTTGGCGTCCTCGATGCGGGTCAGCACCAGCTTCGCCAGTTCCAACGGGGTCAGGCCGGTCGGAAGATCGCTCACGCGGCGTAGGTTAGCCACACGTAGAGGGTCGGCTGGAGCCGATTCCACTCATCCGCGTCAGCTTGGGACACCCGGACGAACCCCGCTCCGGCGTAGCACCGCAACGCGCGTGCGTTGTCCGGGTGCACTCGCATGAAGATGCTCGGGTGATGCGCCAGCGCCTGCTCGACGAGCCTGGCGACCAGCTCGCGGCCGACACCGCGGCCGCGTGCATGCGGAGCGACGATCAGCCGGGCCAGCTCCACCTCGTCGTCGTCGACCCAGACCTCGCCGTAGCCGACGAGCTCGTCCGCGTAGAGCCCGAAACCCGCCCACCCGGTGATCTCCTCGGCCGAGACCGAGGAGGCCGAACACCACAGCCGGGTCTCCTCGGCTGAGCTGGGCCAGCTCGCGACCACGGCGGCGTCCGCCGGGTCGAGAGACCTCAGCTCGCCGCGCCCTGCCACTCGCGGGTGTCCACTCCAGTAGACGTTCGCATGGGGACAACGTTAACACTCAGCGTCAAGCACGATGGACGCTGAGTGGACGATTCTCAGTGGACGCGCATGGCCCTGTCCAACTCGATCAAGTAGCGCATCTCGGCGTGCATGGTCGACTGCGACGCCTTCAGCTCCGGCAGCAGGTCGTGGCCGACGCCGCTGTGCCGCTGCGGTGCCCCGTCCAGCGCGTCGCGGCGGGTGACCTCCAGCCAGTGCGCGACCGGGTGCGGGGTGTCGCGCGCCTGCTGCAGCAGCTCGGGCCACGCCCACGTGTCGTGCAGGTAGAACGCGCTGTCGCGGATCTCCACGACGCGCCGGTGCAGCCGTTCCCACGAGCGGCCGAACGTCAGCAGGTCCCGCCGCCGCGACGGCGGCGGCTCCAGCGCCAGCTCCCCCGTCGCGTCCCGCAGGCGCCGCCACAGGCCGTACAGGCGGACGCGGCGGTAGTAGTAGAGCGCTGCCTGCCGGACCGGTTCCAGCGCGGCGATCGAGCACCCCAGCGGCACCAGGATGAACCGGGCCGTGCCGAGCTGGAACGCCACGTCCAGCAGCCACTGCGGGATGCCGGGCACGAGCCGCTGCCACGTGCGGATGAGCATGAACGGCACCTGTGTGGCGTGGCCGACGGCGACCATGAGCAGGCCCGCGTACAACGTCCTGCCGGTGATCCGCGGCAGCTGCCGGAACAGCAGGTAGGACGCGGCGCCGGCCGCGACCACCATGTACACCAGCGCGAGCAGCGCGTAGACGGTGAAGGCGGTGAAGCCGACCGGCGGCTTGAAGCGTTCGGCGGCCGGCGTCAGCGCGAACGTCACGCACATGCCGGCGGCGGTCGCGACGGCCGCGCCGATGCGGAGCCTCCAGCGGCGCACACCGACCAGGTACGCGACGAACTCCAGCACCACCGCGGCGTTGAGGATGCCGGACAGGCCCTGCACGAGGTTGTTGAACTGCGGGATCCCGGTGGCCTCGTTGACGAACCTGCCGAACCACGACTGGATCGTGATCGAGCCCAGCGCGAACACCGCGAGCACCAGCCACAGCCTGCGCTGCCTGCGGTCGCGCAGCATCGCGGGCGTGCGCAGCACCAGCACGGTCCAGACGACGGTCAGGATGACCGTCCGGGAGATCTCCTCGAACATCAGACGGCGCCGAACACCTCGCTGGCCCTGCGTTCGACCTCGTCCATGGGCCGTCGCAGGCCGACGGTCCTGAGCACCCTGGAGGCGAACAGCTCGGCCACCTCCTCCTGCCGGGTGTCGAACCGGTTGCGCGCCGCGTTCTCCACGAGATCCTCGAAGGTGAACGCCCGCACGGTGTTGTGCCGCGCCAGCATGTGGCAGATCTCGTGCAGCACCACGTGGTCGCGGTGGTAGCCGGTGACCCCGGAGCGGTGCAGCACGTGGTCGCGGTCGCCGTCGTCGTACCAGAGCCCGAACGGCAGCGCGGGCAGGTCGATCGGGTGCAGCAGCAACGGCCGTCCGCGCTGCTCGGAGAGCCGTTCGCACAGCACGCCCACGTCCCACGGGTCGGGCAGCGCGGGCAGCAGCGCAACCAGTTCCTCGATCACGCCGTCCGCATCACGCCAGCCCACGGCCCGCTCCAGTCCGCCCGAGTCAGGGCAGCGTCGAGTCATTCCAGGCCCCCCAGCGTAGCGATCTCACTGACCGCGCGTGACGATCTCGATCGCCTGCTTGATCGCGGCGACCTGTTTGTCGTCCAACGTGGCGAACCGCGCGGCGAGCGCCCTGACGGTGTCGTCCGACTCCTCTTCCGGCAGGAACGCGGTGATCGGCTTGCCGAAGAACCTGGCCAGCAGCGTTCTCGTGCGGTCGGTGAGGTTGTCCGCCTCCCCGGCGAGGATGTTGTGGATGTGCCCGTGCGAGATCGTCTCGCCGTCGCAAGCTGCCTTGATGTCGGCGGAGATCCGCCGCACGCCGGGGACCTTGCCCCCGTACCTCTCGTTCAGGAAACCCCGGATAGTGGCACCGAGCCACGCACCGGGATGATCGTCCGTCTTGGCCACGTGCCACCCCCGAGTGACGTCCATCAGCCATCCACTGTACTGGACAGGACCATGCCTCTCACGCTGTTGGCGGTACACGCCCACCCCGACGACGAGTCCACGTCGACCGGCGGCATCCTCGCGCACTACGCCTCCCTAGGCGCCCGAATCGTGCTCGTGACCTGCACGAACGGCGAGCTGGGCGACGCTCCGTCCGGCGCGAAGCCGTTCACTCCGGGCCACGACCCGCAGGCCGTCGCGCGACACCGCCTCGGCGAACTGCAGGCGGCCTGCCGGGTGCTGGGGATCACCGACGTCGAGCGCCTCGGCTACCACGACTCGGGCATCCCGGCCTGGGAGAAGCCGGCGGACGCGTTCATCGACGTACCCGTCTCCGTGGTCGCGGACCGGGTGGCCGCGCTGATCGAGCACTACGAACCGCAGGTCGTCGTCACCTACGACTACGAGAACCCACTGCAGCACCGCGACCACGTGCACGCCGCACAGGTCGCCGCAGCGGCGTTCGACCAGGCCGGGGTCGCGCAGAAGCTGTACCTGAAAGCACACGGCACGACGTACTGGGACCGCCTGATCGCTGTAGCCGCGTCGGTAGGCATCCACCGCGACAAGCCGTCCGGCGCCGTGCTGGACGAGGTCGACCGCCGCATCACCACGACGATCGACGCGCGGCACGTCGTGGAGCGCAAGTACGCCGCTCTGCACTCGCACGCGTCACAGCTCGCGTCGTCGCTCGCGGGCAAGCTGCCGCCTGCCGAGTTCGCTGTGGCGTTCGGCGTCGAGGACTACGTCCGGGCACGGGACACCACCGGCGCCCCGCTGCCCGAGACAGACCTGTTCGCAGGCTGCGCCTGAACGAGGGGCTCCAGGGGAGCACAGAGTTCGCACGCGGCACGCGGCACGCGGCACCCGGCACGCGCGTGGCGGGCACGACGGCACAGGCAGGCACCAAGAGAGCACCGACCCAACCGGCAGGTACCAAGAGAGCCCAGCGAAAACCGGCAGGTGCCAAAAGAAGAGAGCGCCCGCCGCACTAGCGACCCCCGCACTGCCAAACGGGCGCGGCCCCACAACAAAACCGGCAGCCAAATGAACAGGACAAACTTTCCCGGAGGGCAGGGGGTGGGGAGGGTCTCGCTGATCAGGCGCAGCCTTGCCACATCGACAATGCCTTGTCAAGGCAGCTTTTCCGCCTTGACAAGGCATTGTCGATGTGGCGACCGTGAGGTGATCAGCGAGCCCCTCCCCACTCCCCCACCGAAAGAACCCAAGCAGGGCTCAGTGACTACGCCCCAGCGCACTGACGGTGAACCCAGCCCGCCGCACCACGTCGGGGTCGAGCAGATTGCGCAAGTCGACGACGACGGGCTTGCGCACCACGGAAGCAAGCCGCGCCCAGTCGAGCGTCCGGAACTCAGGCCACTCGGTGAGCACAACGAGCGCGTCAACGTCCTTGGCAGCGACATACGGATCGTCGGACAACGACACCTTGCCCACATCGTGCCCGTCGGACAACGCAGGGTCGTACCCCACGAGCTCGGCACCGGCCTGATGCAACAGCGTCGCCACGGCCAACGCAGGCGAGTCACGCAGATCGTCGGTACCGGCCTTGAACGTCAGCCCGAGCAACCCGAGCCGCACATGCGACAACGACCCACCACGCTTACCGGTGACAGCCATGCGAACCTTCTCGACCATCCGCTGCCGCTGCCGCTCGTTGGTGTCGATCGTGGCACGCAACAGCCGGAACTCGAAGTCCGCGGCGTCCGCGACCTGGAGCATGGCGTGGGTGTCCTTCGGCAGGCACGACCCGCCCCAGCCGGGCCCCGGCGTGAGGAACGCCTGCCCGATGCGGCGGTCGTAGCCCATGCCCTCGGTGACGTCGGAGATGTTGGCGCCCAGGCGTTCGCACAGCTCGGCGACCGCGTTGACGTACGACAGCTTCATCGCGAGGAAGCAGTTCGCCGCGTACTTCACCATCTCGGCCGATGCCGCGTCGGTGAGCACGGTCGGCGCGCCGAGCCGGGCGTACAACGCCGCCACGCGCTCGGCGGCGTCCTGCTGGTCGCAGCCGACGACGATGCGGTCCGGGTTGAGGAAGTCCGACACCGCGGTGCCCTCGCGCAGGAACTCGGGGTTCGAGACCACCGCGACGTCGGAGCGGTTCAGCAGCTCGGACGTCCGCACGGACGTGCCGACCGGCACGGTGGACTTGTTCACGATCACGCAACCGGCGGGCAGCAAGTCCCGGCATTCGTCCACAACGGACTCGACTGCCGAGAGGTCCGCGATGCCGCCGACGCCCATCGGCGTTGGCACGCAGAGGAAGACGACCTCCGCATCGGTCACCGCCGACGAAGCACCGAGCACGAACGAGAGCCTGCCGGAGGCGATGCCCTCGGCGACCAGCTCCGCGAGGCCGGGCTCCAGGATGTCGACCTCACCGGCGGTCAACCGCCGCACCTTCGCCTCGTCGACGTCGGCGCACACCACGCGGTGCCCGAGCGACGCGAGGCACGCGCCCGTGGTGAGACCGACGTAGCCGGTCCCGATCACTGCGATCCGTCTGACGAACACCAGCGTCACTCTCCCGTTCGATCGGCCGCGAACGCGCGGAGCACCGCGTCGTCGCCGATGTCGATCACCTTGTTGCCCCACTGGTCCTCGCCGCCGGAGAGGTCCGGCCGAGGCGCGGGCTCGTTGGACACGAACCCGGTCAGCCCGTCGAAGACGGAGAGGTAGTTGGCCGCCTGCGGACGCCAGTCCAGCTCGGCCTCACAGCGGCGGCGGCCGGCGGAGCCGAGCCGCGCCCGGCGCTCCGCGTCGTCCAGCAGGTCGAGCAGAGCCGTGGTGAACCCCTCGACGTCACCCGGCTCCACGTACACCGCGCAGTCACCGGCGGACACGACCGTCTCGGTGAGGCGGTACGACACCACCGGCAGCGCGTACGCCATGTACTCCATGGTCTTGTTCATCGTGGAGACGTCGTTCAACGGGCTCAACGGATCCGGCCCGAGACCGGCCGACGCCGTCGACAGGTAACGGGTGATCTGCTCCGGCCCGACGCGTCCGGTGAACTCCACGTACTCGTCCAGTCCCCACGAGGTGGACTGCTTCTTCAGGTCCTCGAGGCAGTCGCCGAACCCGAGCAGCGCGAACCGGACGTCGGTGCGGCCGCGGTCGAACACGATCCGGCGGGCCACCTCCAGCACTCCGTCGACGCCGTCCTGCGGGCCCATGATTCCCAAGTAGGCCACCAGGTGTTTGCCACCGCGTCGCAGGTCGTCCACCCGCTCGACGGGACGCATCACCGACGTGTCCGGGCCCGAGCGCACGACGCTCGTGTGCTCGACCGGCACTCCCCCGCGTTCCCACGCGATGCGCTGGTACGAGGTGTTCGTGGAGATGACCCGGTGCGCCGTGCGGAAGGTGCGGCGTTCCAGCCAGCGCAGGATCCGCAGCTGGAGCTTGCCCGCGAACCCGGTGGGCTCGCCGAAGCGGGACAGGAACACCTCGGGGTTGAGGTCGTGGTGGTCGAAGACGAACCGCACGCCACCCAGGCGCCACAGCAGCGCGAGCGCCCAGTAGGTGTCCGGCGGGTTGCACGCCTGGAGCACGTCGAACCGGCTGCGGCGGCGGACCTTCACGCTCAGCAACGCGGTGCGCACCCAGCAGTACAGGAACTCCCACGCGTACCCGAGCGCCCCTTCCGCCTGCGGCGGCGGAGCGTACTTGTAGATGTGCACTCCGTCGAGGTGCTGGTAGGCCGGATCTCCCGGCCCCTTCGGACAGATGACCGACACCTCGTAGCCGGCCGCGATCAGAGCGCGGCACTCCAGCCACACCCTGCGGTCCAACGGCACCGGGAGGTTCTGCACGACGATCAACACGTGCGGGGAATGCGTCACGCCTGTGTTCTCGCTCCAGAGGGCAAAACGGTTACATCCGTAACGGAGGTTCCGCTCCTCTCGATGTAGCGGGCACAAGCGCCGTCACAGCGAGGAGAAGCGGTGGAGCGGTCACCTGTCGCGGTGGTCATCGTCAGCTACCAGAGCGAACAGGTGATCGCGGAATGCCTGTGCTCGCTACCTGACGACGTCCGCGTCATCGTCGTGGACAACGCGTCCACGGACAGCACCGTGGCGGTCGCTCAGCGTGCACTCCCCCGTGCCGAGATCATCCGCAACCCGGTCAACTCCGGCTTCGCCGGTGGCGTCAACTTGGGCATCGAGGCGGCAGCGGGGCACGACGTGCTCGTGCTCAACGCCGACATCCGGTTGCACCCCGGAGCCGTGGAAGCACTGCGAGCTAACGAAAAGGACATCGTCGCGCCCCGTCTCGTCTCGCCGGAGGGCGAGCTTCACCACTCCCTGCGGCGCACGCCGACCATCCTCCGTTCGCTCGGCGAGGCCGTGCTCGGCGGTGGCCGGGCGGGCCGGATCGGTCTCGGTGAGACCGTTGTGGACCCGAAGAGCTACGAGCACGCGCACCAGGCCGAATGGGCGACCGGTGCGGCGTGGCTCATCTCACGTGCGTGCATCGAGCGATTGGGCCTTTTGGACGATCGCTACTTCCTGTACTCCGAGGAAACCGAGTTCATGCTGCGGGCAGGCGGCGTCTGGTACGAGCCCCGCGCGGTGGCGACGCACATCGGCGGCGAGGTGTCCACGTCACCGCGGCTGTGGTCGCTGCTCACCACGAACCGGGTCCGCCTGCACCGCGAGCGGCACGGCCGGTTCGCGGCGTTCTTCATGTGGCTGGCGGTGGTGCTGAACGAGGCGCTGCGGGCCCGTGATCCCAAGCACCGGAAGGCGTTGCGCGAGTTGTTCGGGATGGCGAAGTGGCCGGCGGAGACCTCCGGCGAAGGGCCGTCGTACCTGTGCTTCTCGGCGCAGGACTGGTGGTACCACAACCGGGCGCACTCGGACTTCCAGCTGCTGCGCCGGGTCGCGAAGCACCGGAAGGTGTTGCTGGTCAACAGCATCGGCCTGCGCATGCCGACGCCGGGCAAGAGCACCCAGTTCCTGCGCCGCATCCTGCGCAAGCTGCGCAGCGTCGCGATGCTGGTGCGCCGCCCGCTGCCGGACACGCCCGGATTCCACGTGATGACGCCGCTTCCGCTGCCGTTCTACGGAAAACCGTGGCTGCGCAAGCTGAACTCGGTGCTCGTGCGCGCCCAGGTCCGCGCGGTGTGCTTCTTCCTCCGCATGGGCACGCCCGTCGTGGTCGCCACGATTCCCACCGCGTGGGACGTCGTGGAACCCATGAAGCGCAAGGGTCTGCTGTTCAACCGCTCGGACCGGCACTCGGCGTTCCCCGAGGCGGACCAGTCCGCGATCAGGGCGCTGGAGGACTCGCTGCTGTCCAACTCGGACCACGTCCTCTACGTGAGCCGTGCGTTGCAAGAGGAAGAACAGCGCCTGACCGGTGAGCGGGCCTGCTTCATCGACCACGGCGTCGACCTCGAGCACTTCACCATGAGGACGGCGCTGCCCGCCGACCTCGCGAGCATTCCCGGTCCCCGCATCGGTTTCTTCGGCAGCCTCGACGACTACCTCGTCGACTTCGACCTGCTGGAACGGGTCGCGGCCGAGTTCCCCGACGCCTCGCTCGTGCTGATCGGCGACGCGACGTGCTCGATGGAGCGCTACGACAAGTTCTCGAACGTGCACTGGCTCGACTTCAAGTCCTACGAGGAGATCCCCGGCTACGGCTCGGGTTTCGACGTCGCGCTCATGCCGTGGCTCGACAACGACTGGATCAAGCACGCGAACCCGATCAAGATGAAGGAGTACCTCGCGCTCGGCCTCGCCGTGGTGAGCACGGACTTCCCCGAGGTGGAGCGGTACTCCGACGTGATCAGGGTCGCCGGTGACCACACCGCGTTCGTCGACCAGATCCGCCGCACGCTCGCCGACGGCGGCCTCAAGACCCCCGAAGAGCGGCGCACCGCCGTGCTGGCCGCGTCCTGGGATTCCCGAGCTCGCGAGCTGATGAAGCTCGCCGAGGAGAACTAGTCATGTGCGGAATCGCGGGAGTCAGACGGTTCGACGGCAGGGCCGTCGACCCGGAACTGCTGGCGGAGATGGCGAAGCGGCTGCACCACCGCGGCCCGGACGACAGCGGCATCTGGGCGCAGGGGCCGGTCGGCTTCGCGCACACCAGGTTGTCCATCATCGACCTCGCCGGGTCGCCGCAGCCGATGGTCGGCGCGAGCGGGCACACGCACATCGCGTTCAACGGCGAGATCCTGAACTACCGGCAGCTGCGCGAGCAGCTGGCGTACCCGTTCCGCACCAACGGCGACACCGAGGTGCTGCTGGCGCTGTACGAACAGCACGGCACGGCCGGGATCTCCAAGCCGCGCGGGCAGTTCGCCTACGCGCTGCACGACTCGACGACCGGTGAGACGCACCTGGTCCGCGACCGGCTCGGCATCCTGCCGCTGTACTACTACAGCGACGGCGACGTGTTCGCGTTCGCGTCCGAGATCAAGGCGCTGCTGCCGGTGATCGGCTCCCCCGAGGTGGACGCCGAGAGCCTGCACGACTACCTGGCGCACCGGTCGGTTCCGGCGCCGTACACGCTGCTGCGCGGCGTGCGGAAGGTCCCGCAGGGCCACCACCTCGTGGTGCGGCCGGACGGCTCGATCGCCATCAGCGCCTACTGGGAGCTGCCGCGCGAGCCCGAGATCCAGTCCGTCACGCCGCAGGAGGCCGTGCGACTCGTCGACGAGGCGCTGACGGCGTCCGTGCGCGACGCGCTGGTCGCGGACGTGCCGGTCGGCGCGTACCTCTCCGGCGGCGTCGACTCGTCGCTGATCACCGCGCTCGTGGCGAAGGAACGCGACGGCGCTCTCCTGCACACGTTCTCCGCGGGCTTCGGCGACGAGCGCGTGGACGAGCTGCCGTGGGCGCGCAAGGTCGCGTCGCTCGTCGGCAGCGAGCACCACGACGTGATCGTCACCGCCGACGACTTCCGCGACAGCTGGGCGAAGCTCAGCTGGCACCGCGACGCACCGCTGTCCGAACCGGCCGACGTGGCCGTGTTCCGGCTCGCCGAGCTGGCCCGCCGCGACGTGAAGGTCGTGCTGTCGGGCGAGGGCAGCGACGAGCTGTTCGGCGGTTACCCCAAGTACCGCTTCGCACTGCCCACGCGCTGGGGTGGCGTGCTGCCGAGCTCCTTGCTGCGCAAGGCGGAGAAGATGCTGCCGGCGTCCAAGGCACGGCTGGGCATCGCGATGCGGGCGATGGCCGAACCCGGCTACGCGGAACGGATGCGCGGCTGGTTCGCGCCGTTCACCGTGGCCGAGCGGGCCGCGCTGCTCGCTGGTCCCGCGACCCGGTCGGTGCTCGACCCGTACGTCAACGGCGGCGGGGACCCGTTGCGCCGCATGCTGTACGCGGACTCGCACACCTGGCTCGCGGACAACCTGCTCGAACGCGGCGACCGCATGTCGATGGCCGCGTCGCTGGAGCTGCGCCCGCCGTTCCTCGACCACCGCGTCGCCGAGCTCGCGTTCCGCCTGCCCAGCGACGTGAAGGTGCGCCGCGGCGTCACGAAGTGGGTGGTGAAGGAGGTCGCGCGCCAGCACCTGCCCGCCGACGTCGTCGACCGCCCCAAGTCCGGCTTCAAGGTGCCGCTCGACGCGTGGTTCCGCGACGGGCTGCGCGACATGGCGTTCGACCTGCTGACCGGCCCGTCCTCCTTCGTGGGCTCCGTTTTCGACGGCCCGGCTGTGCGCGCGCTGCTCGACGACCACTCGTCCGGCACCCGCAACGAGCAGCCGCGCCTGTGGACGTTGCTGTCGCTCGAGGTGTGGCACCGCGAGCTGGCGAGGCAGTAGCCCATGTACGTCGCCTCGTCCCGTCCAGCCAAGACCGAGTTCCGGACCCGGTTGCCCGGCACGGTCTTCGCGCTCGGCACGGTCAGCCTGCTGACCGACATCTCGGCCGAGATGGTGACCGCGTTCCTGCCGGTGTACCTGCTGTTCGGGCTGCAGATGAGCTACCTCCAGTTCGGTGTGCTGGACGGCATCTACACCGGCGCCACGGCCGTGCTGCGGCTCGTCGGCGGGTACGTCGCGGACAAGGCGAACCGGCACAAGACCGTGGCGCTGTTCGGCTACGGGCTGTCGGCGGTGACCAAGCTGGCGTTCCCGCTCGTCGGCGCGTCCGCGTTCGGCATCGGCGGCGTGCTGGCGGCCGACCGCGCGGGCAAGGGCGTGCGCACGGCACCCCGTGACGCGATGATCTCCCTCGCCACGCCCGAGGACGCGCTGGGCGCGGCGTTCGGCGTGCACCGCACGATGGACACGATCGGCGCGCTGCTCGGTCCACTCGCGACGTTCGCCGTGCTGGCGTGGATGACCACCTCGCCCGAGCCGGTGTTCGTCATCAGCTTCTGCTTCGCGCTGCTGGGCGTGATCGTGCTGGCGTTCTTCGTGCGCCAGCCACCGCCTTCGGCGCCGACGCGACGCGTGTCGCTGCGCCGGTCCGCCGGCCTGCTGCGGGTGACCGGCGTGCGCCGCACCACGATCGCGGCGGGCGTGCTGGGCCTCGCGACCATGTCAGACGCGTTCGTGTTCGTGGTGCTGCAACGGGTGTCCGGCATCGGCCCGACCTGGCTGGCGCTGATGCCCGTCGGCACCGCGGCGGTGTTCCTGCTCGCCGCGACCCCGCTCGGCAAGCTCGCGGACCGCTTCGGCCGGTGGGCGATGTTCTTCGCGGGCCACGTGGTGCTGCTGCTCGCGTACGTCCTGCTGCTGGGCCCGGTCACCGGATGGCTGCTCGTCGCGGTCACACTGGCACTGCACGGCCTGTTCTACGCGGCCACCGACGGTGTCCTGATGGCGCACGGGGCGACGCTGATCTCGCCCGAGCTGCGCGCGTCCGGTCTGTCGATCATCCAGACCGGACAGGCGATGGCACGCCTGGTGTCGTCGATCGGATTCGGTTTCATGCTGCAGTACCTCGGTTTCGGCACTGCCGTCGCGCTCGGTGTGACGGTGCTGGCCGCCGCGCTCGTCGCGGTCTACCTGCTGATGCGCCCGGCGGTGAAGGCGTGAACCGGGTGGCGGTCGGCGTGGCCGCGCTCGTGGCGGTCGTCCTCTTCGGAGCGGGCTACGTCGTGTGGACGATCAACCGTCCCACCGCGACCGCGTCCTCCGGCGGCGCCAGCGGGACCGGGCTGCGCTTCGTCGACCAGAGCGACGGCCGCAACCGCGTCGACGAGCTGGCACCGGACGGCACGCGCACCGCGGGTTCGCTGCGCTGCCAGCGCGTGTACGCGGCGGCGGGCACGACCGTGTGCCTGCGGCTCGCGGGGCTCGGCCCGTCCTACGAGGTGGCCGTGCTCGGCGGCTCCGGTGAGGTGCTCAAGACCGTCGGCCTGCCCGGTGTGCCCAGCCGGGCGCGCGTGTCGGCGTCCGGCAAGATCGTGTCGTGGACCGTCTTCGTGGTCGGTGACTCCTACGCCGTGCCCGGCGGTTTCTCCACCCGCACCGGCTACCTGGACCTGCGGACCGGCACCGTCGTCGAGTCACTGGAGCACTACACCGCGTACATCGACGGCACACCGACCAAACGCGACAACTTCAACTTCTGGGGCATGACGTTCGCCGACGACGACCAGACGTTCTACGCCACCCTCGGGTCCGGCACGCAGACCTGGCTCGTGAAGGGCGACATCACCCGCGGCGAGGTGCGCACCCTGCGCGCCAACGCCGAGTGCCCGTCGCTGTCGCCGGACGGCAAGCGCGTGGCGTACAAGAAGCGCGCGGGCACGCTCGGTGCGTGGCAGCTGTTCGTGCTGGACCTGGAGAGCGGCGAGGAGACCCCGCTGCCGGGCAGCAACGGCCTCGACGACCAGGCGGCGTGGCTGGACGGATCCACCCTCGCCTACGCGAAGGTCCCGCAGGGCCAGGCACCGGCGATCTACGCGTCCGCGGCGGACGGCAGCGGCGAACCCCGCCTGCTCGTGTCCTCCGCCTCATCGCCCTCGCCACGTTGATGAGGGGAGCTTTCCTCAACTCCAGGTTGGTGAAAGCTCCCCTCATCGAGGACTACGGCTGGCCGATGGCCTTGCCGGAGGACGTGACGTTGTTGGCCCACTTGGCGATGGCGACGCCCTTCTCGGAGAGCACCTCACCCCATCCGCCGGTGGTCGGGCCGAACTTGTTGTCGGTCACGACGGCACCGGTGATCGGGCCCTCGAGACGCATGATGTAACCGCCGCCGGCGAGGAAGTTGCCGACCACCTGGAGGTTCGACGCACCGCCGCCACCGGGCTGCACGAACACGGCACCGTTCTGGTGCGTGCCGTCGTACGCGACGCCGTCCGGTCCCTCGATGTCGATCCGGTTGTACCGGATGAACAGGTCGGGGCCGCCGTAGCTCTGGATGCCGTCGTTGTGCGTGTTGTTCGGGTACGCACCGATCCGCGCCAGGTCGTGGATGTAGTTCTGCTCGATCGTCGACCGGCCGGGACCGTTCTGGATGCCGTCCGGCGTGCCCGAGATGTCGTTGCGACGCAGCGTCATCGTCGAGTCACCGTGGATGGCGCCGTTGCCCCACTGGGCCTGCGGACCGCCGTCACCGGCCTTCCAGCGGATCGTGGAGTCCGAAATGTCCAGGTGGCCCTTCAGGCCGAGCACCGCGGACTGAGCGCTGCGGTTTCCCTCGACGATGGAATTCTTGATGGTGAGCGTGCCGCCCCCCTGGAAAGTGATCCCGCCGCGCACGAAAACGCGGTCGAGCACCAGGTCGTTGGCGGTCACCTGGAGAACGCCGGCGTTCCACTTGGAACCGGCAGGTGCATTTCCCGCACCGTCGATGACCTTCAGTGATCCCTGGTCACCGAGAAAACCGACCTGACCCGCGTTCGGGACGACGCCAGGACCCACGGAACCGCCGGGAGCCGGTGCGGGCGGCTTCACGGGCTGCGTGACCTTGGACGTCGGCGCGGTGGTGGTCGTGCTTGCGGCGGAACTGCTGGTGGCGGAACTGCTGCTGGCCGGGACGGTACTGCTTGGCGTGCTGGTGGCCGAGGACGGCACCAGCGCGTTTCCCGCACCGGGGACGCACGCCGCGGTGAAAGCGGCGGCTGCCCCCAGCAGCGTCACGAGCGCGAGCTTCGGCTTCCTGCTGGCCGAGTCTGACGCGGACGTGCGAGGTCGTGCGGACATGAGATCCTTCCGAGCCGGGTACATTTCGCCCCCCGAGGCGACCGCGGGGCAAGCGGCAGCCCCACAGCGGCGATCACCATATGCACATTGATCCGAAGATCACAATGCGGTCACGGAAATGTGGAATTAGGATCACGAATAATTGAAGGTCACTCATAAACCGAGCGTGACGACTTCGTCTCACTCACGCGAAGAGGCCGTGAGGATACCCTCCGCAACTTCCGCAAGTCACGTGTCCGCTGAGTGCATCTTCGGTGGACCAAATGGCAGAACCCTTGATCCGCAAGGATCACATCGCGTAACGAGCGCGCCGGGGATGCCGATCCCCAAGGCAGTAGGTCACACCTCGCTCGTTGAGCCGTCACGGTTGGGACGCGGATGGATTTGTGGAAGACGATTCTGGTCCTGCTGCGGCGTTGGTACGTGGCGGTGCCGGTCTTCGTTGTGACACTGGGTCTGGCGGTCGGCGCGTACGCCGCTGTGCCGATGCGCTGGGAGTCCACCGGAACAGTCGTGCTCACCTCGCCCGCGCAGGGCGCGACCAGCGAGGCGACCAAGCAGCGCGGGCTCACGAACCCCTTTCTCGCGTTCGACATGAGCCTCGGCGTGTCCGCCGCGATCATCATCCAGAGCCTCAGCACCCCCGGTGTCGAGAAGGAGCTGGGTGCGGACGGCGAGGACACCACGTACGTCATCAGCGGTGCCGAGATCGGCGGTCCGTTCATCAACGTGGTCGCGGAGAGCACGTCCGAGGAGAGCGCACGGGGCACCGTGCAGCGCGTGCTGGAACGCGTGCAGAAGGACCTCTCGGACCGGCAGACAGCGCTCCAGGCGCCGCCGGGCACGTTCATCAAGGTGGAGACGGTCGTGCAGCCGACGGAGGCCGAACCGCAGCGCGGCGGCAAGCTGCGCGCCGCGGGCGCCGCGTTCGTGCTCGGGTTCGCCGCGATGCTCACCGCCGCGTACGGCCTGGAGAGCTGGTCGATCGCCCGCAGGCGCAAGCAGGACGCCGAGGCGAAGAAGAACAAGGACAAGGACTCCGAACCCGCCACCAACGGAGAAGCGGCGAACTGGGCTGAGCCGACGATGCGGATGAAGCCCGCCGCGACCGGGTCCAAGCATCCGGGGTGAGCACCGCCGTGCAGCCGACCTCCTCGCGGGGTGTGCTCCCGCCCCCGACGAACATGCTCGGCGCCCGCCCCACGTCCCGCGTCGACGGCGCCACACTGGCCTGCTTCTTCGCGCTGTCGATGACATTGATCCCGGCCAGGCTGATCTTCGCCAAGCTGCCGCTCGCGCTGACCCCGGCGATGCTCGTCGGCCTCGTGCTGGGCGTGCTGTGGTTCTGCGCGCAGATGGTCGACAACCTCGGTGTCGCCAAAGGACGCAGCGCGGTGCGCACGTCCATGTTCCTCTTCGCGCTGTCACAGGTGGCGACGTACGGCTACTCCACGTACAGCTACCTGCCGCAGGACGAGCTGAAGGCGACCGACCGCACGTTCATCACGCTGATGGCGTTCGTCTGCGTCGGCATCGCCGTGTGCGACGGCGTGCGCGGGCTGAAGCGGATCGACCGGGTGCTGAAGGTGCTCGTCGGCGGCGCCACGTTCATGGCGATCGTCGGCATCTTCCAGTTCGCGATCGGCTTCGACCTGACCAAGTACCTGATGCTCCCCGGACTGCGGCTCGCGGGTGACATCTCGTTCGTGCTGGACCGCTCGAACTTCCGCCGCCCGGCCGGCACCGCGGAGCACCCCATCGAGTTCGGTGTCGTGTGCTCGATGGCCGTGCCGCTGGCGCTGCACTACGCGTTCCGCGCCAAGGACTACGGCGGCCCGCAGTGGCGCTGGTGGTTCTGCCTGGGCATCCTCTCGGTCGCCGCGATGCAGTCGCTGTCCCGCTCAGCCGTGCTGGGGCTGACGATCGCCGCGCTGATCCTCATCCCGCACATGCCGAGGGGCCGCCGCTGGCGCGCCGTCGTGGCGTGCGGCGTGTTCGTGGTGGCGCTGCGGTTCCTCGTGCCCGGTCTCGTCGGCACGCTCATCGCGCTGTTCACCAACATCTCCGTCGACCCGTCGATCGGCAGCCGCACCAGGGCGATCGACCGGGCGGGAGCGGAGATCGCGCAGCACCTGTGGCTCGGCAGAGGCATGGGCACGTACCTGCCGACCAAGTACGGCTACCTGGACAACCAGTACCTCGGCACGATCGTCATGGCCGGCCTGGTCGGTCTCGCCACGCTCGTCTTCCTGTTCCTCGCGGCCGGGTACGCGGCGATGCGCGCCCGGCTGACGTCGAACGACCCGCAGACGCGCGACCTCGGCATCACGCTGGCCGCCTGCCTCTCCGTCCCGGCGATCTCCGCCGCGACGTTCGACCTGCTCGCCTTCTCGGTGGCGACCGGGTTCGCCTTCCTCCTCATGGGTTGCGCCGGTGCGCTCCTGCGCGCCGTGCGCGAGGAGAACCAGATCAGAGGGGTGCTCGCATGACGGCCGGCTCCATCGGCAGCAAGGTCGGCAGAGGCGCCTTGTGGAGCCTGCTGAACAACGTCGTGCTGCGCCTGGGAGTGCTGGTCTCCGGCATCGTCCTCGCCCGGATCCTCTCCCCCGCCGACTACGGCGTGTTCGCCGTCGCGCTGGTCGCGATGACGCTGCTCCAGGCGTTCAACGAGCTCGGCGTCAGCCTCGCGCTGGTGCGGTGGGAACGCGACGTGCGCGAGTTCGCGCCGACCGCCATGACCATCGCGCTCGGCACCAGCACCGCGATGTACACCGTGGTGTGGTTCGCGGCGCCCGCGTTCTGCGAGGCGATGGGCAGCCCGTCGGCCGTCGGCGTGCTGCGGGTGCTGTGCCTCGCCGTCGTGCTCGACGGACTCGCCGTCGTGCCCGCGACGATCCTGAACCGCGAGTTCCTGCAGCTGCGCCGGTTCTTCACGGACCTGAGCTCGTTCGCGGTCAGCACGACGATCACGATCACGCTGGCCACGCAGGGCTGGGGAGCGATGAGCTTCGCGGTCGGCCAGATCGCCGGCAACGTCGTGTCGGTGACGATCTACCTGCTGCTGTGCCCGGTGCGCGTCCGGCCGGGCTGGGATCCGGTGATCGCGCGCGACCTGGTGAAGTTCGGGCTGCCGCTGGCCGGGTCCAGCCTGCTCGTGCTGTCGGTGACCAACCTGGACAAGATCGCCGTCGGCGCGCTGACCGACGAGGTCACGCTCGGCCTGTACCTGATGGCGTTCAACCAGTCCAGCCTGCCGCTGCAGGTGTTCTCCGAGGCGGCGCGCCGGGTGTCCCTGGCGGGCTTCTCCCGGCTGCTGCACGACCGCAGGCAGCTCGAGGAGTCGCTCGCGCGCGGCGTCGGGTTGCTGATGGCCGCCACGATCCCGGTGTGCGCCCTGCTCGCCTGCTACGCGGAACCGATGCTCTCGTTCGTCTACGGCGAGAAGTGGACGCCCGCCGCCCAGGCGTTGCAGATCCTGGCCCTGCTCGGCCTGCTGCGGGTCGTGCTGTTCATCGGCTACGACCTGCTGGTCGCGCTGGACGGCAACCGCGTCCTGCTGGGACTCCAGGCGCTGTGGCTCGGCGCGATGCTGCCCACGTTGTACATCGGCACCAAGGTGGACGGCATCCGCGGCGCGTCGATCGCCTTGCTGGCCGTGGCCGCGCTGGTCGTGCTGCCCGCGTTCGTCATCGTCTTGAGCCGCAAGGGCATCCGGTTGTGGTCGACGATGCTCGCCTGTCGCCGTCCCGCGATCGGCGGCGTGCTGGTCGCGCTGTCCTCGATCCTCGTCTTCCAGCTCGTCGAAGGCTCCTTCGCCCGGCTGGCCGTCGGCGGCCTCGTCGCCGTGGCCGTCTACCTGCCCGTCGTGTACCCGATGCGCACCCTGCTCCCCGGGAGATCCTCATGAACCGCAACAAGCTCTCGGCGACGGCGCGCAAGGCGCTGCGGGACTCGTTCGGGCTGTGGCCGATGCACGAGGCCAAGAACACGGTTCAGCTCGGCAGGCACGTGGGTGCGTTGCGCCGCTTCGAGGACGACGAGGTGGCACGGCTCGGCCCCACCCGTCCCGACGCTCTCGTGGCCACCGTCATCCCGACCTACAAGCGGCCGCGGCTGCTCGTCGACTCCGTCGAGTCCGCGCTCGCGCAGACGGTCACCGACCAGGTCGTGGTCGTGGTGGACGACGGCGCCGGACTGCCGTCCCTGCCGGACGACCCGCGCCTGGACGCGGTCAGCCTGTCGCGCAACACCGCCGTGCTCGGCCTGGTGCGCAACGTCGGCATCCGGCTCACCAGCTCGCGCTTCATCGCGTTCCTCGACGACGACAACACGTGGCGCGCGGACCACCTCGAGCTGGCGCTGGCCGGCCTCGCCCGCGGCGCGGACGTCGTCTACACCGCGGTGGAACGCCGCCGCGCCGACGGCTCGGTCCTCGACGTGCTGACCGAGGACTTCGACCGGATCACCTTCCGCGACGGCACCCCGTACGTCGACGCGAACTCGCTCGTCGTGCGCCGCTCCCCCGACGTGCTCTTCAGCAGGTTGCCGCGCACCAGGAGCACGCTGCCCAAGGAGGACTGGGAGTTCGTGCACCGGCTGGCCAAGCGGCACGTGACCGAGCACGTGCCGCAGCCCACCGTCCGCTACCTCGTCAACGAGGACAGCTACTACACCGCCTGGACCTGACGCCTCCGCGTCAACAGGCGGTAGCACGGCTTCTCCACGAACCGGAACAGCAGCCACGCCGCCCCGAGCGACACCGCGAACATCACCACCGCCCCCGCGACGGCGGGGAACTCGGGCGCGTTCAGCTCCTCCAGCGCCTCCGCGATCGTCCGGATCACGAAGTGGTGCACGAGGTAGAACGCGAACGACACCTCACCGAGCCACACCCACAGCCGCGAGCGCCACGGCGAGCGCGTGCCCGTCACGTCCGCGACGGCCGCTGCCGGGATCAGCAGCGCCAGCGGCACGATCGTCGCCGCGACGTACCCGAACGTGCCGGGCAGGTACGCGGAAGCGAAGTACGCCACCAGGAACAGCCCGCACGCGGGCAGCAGCCGCACGCCGATCCAGCGCTCCTCGATCACGATCCGCGCCAGCACCATGCCCAGCGCGAACTCGAGCACCCGCGCGGCCGGGCAGATGTACACGAGCCAGTACTCCACGGGCGCGGAGAACGGCATGGCGACGAGAGGCACCAGCAGCACGCCGAGCACCAGCGCGCCTGCCGCCCACCACAACCGCGCGGGCCTGATCCGGTTGATGAGCAACAACAGCAACGGGAACGCCAGGTAGAACGCCGCCTCGCAGGACAACGACCACGCCGGTGTGTTGACGCCGAAGTAGACGTCCTGCACGGGAACCCACGCCTGCAACAACAGCGCGCCGAGCACGACTGTCAACGTTGACATGGAATGCGTGCCGAGCAGGGCGAGGCCCAGCAGCGCGACGAACCACGCGACGACGTGGTTCGGGTAGATCTTCGCCGCTCGTCGCCGCCAGATCGCGCGCGAGGACTCACCCGGCCGGGCGGACCAGGTGAGCACGAATCCGGACAGCACGAAGAAGAAGCTCACGCCGATGGCACCCGGACCGAACAGCAGGCCCATCACGGGTTCGGCGGGACCTCCGGAGAACAGACCGAGTGCGTTGAGGTGGAAGCCGAACACTGCCAGTGCGGCGGCGAAGCGCAGTCCGGTCAGCGACGGCAGGCGACGGTCAGACCCCCGCACGCTTCCACTGCCTCAACCGGTACATCTGCCGCAGCCGGCGAGCCGGCGCGGTGAGGACCAGTGGGCTGAGCGCTCTGGAAGCGCGCACCCCGAGGCGTTGTCTGAGACGAAGTGTGTGCCATTCGGGCAGCCGGTCAGCCTCGGCGTAGGCCTTCTCGGCGAAGGTGACCAGCTCGTCGATCGGCTCGTCCGACGAACGGCCCCGGTCGTAGGCGCGACCGGCCCGGCGCAACGCGTCCTTCGCGAGGACGCGCCGCACCTCCTTCTCCAGAGCGGCTTTCTCCGGCAGCTGGCCGTTGGCCCTGTCCAGCAGCGCCTCGTAGGCGGCGAGGCGCTGCTGGAGGTCGCGGACACCGGAAGCCGAGTAGTAGTTCACCGACATGTTGTTGCCGTGCACGCGGTAGTACGCCTGGTCGACGCCGCGCAGGTAGCCCACGTCGGCGTGCAGCGCGAACCGCATCCACATCTCGATGTCCCCGGTGTGCGGCAACGCCGGGTCGTAGCCACCGATCTTCTGCTGCAACGACGTGCGCACGAGCACCTCGGGCGAGGTGATGCAGCCGTCACCGAGCTCGAACCGGCGCCGCAGCCAGGACCGTCCCTTGTAGACGATCGAGCCCTGCGACTCGGTGCGGGCCGCGGGCAGCGGGTCGCTGCCGTCCCAGTGCAGCGGGCGACCGTAGACGAACCCCACCGAGGGGTGGGCGTCCATCACGTCAGCCGCCCGCTTCAGCGCACCGGGCGTGAGGGCGTCGTCCGCGGACAGCAACGCGCAGTAGTCCGCGGACGCCCAGCCGAGCAGGCCTTCGTTGTACGTGGCGATGTGACCTTTGTTGGTGTCGTGCTCCCAGACCTCGACGCGGCTGTCCGCCGCGGCGAGCTCCCTGGCGACGTCGGCACTTCCGTCACCGGAGGCGTCGTCGATCACCAGCACCCGGACGTTCACGCCCGGCTGGTCGAGAACACTGCGCACCGCCGTTGGCAACACCGCGCCGTATCTGTAGCACGGGATCACCACGTCAACTGAAGACACTGCCTACACCCTCCCCTAGTTCGTGAACACGGCGTCGACCCAGTAGTTGGTTCCTCCGCCGTTGTCGCTCGGCATGGTTCCGCCTCCGCCGTACCGGTAGACGCCGTTCGGCGCGCTCTCGGTGGTGGCGGGCGCGGTGAGCGGCCCTCTGGTCTTGCTGGTGCTGAAGTACTGCGACGTGTAGCCGTACCGGCCTGCCGCGGTGTGGAACGACACCACGTAGGACGTCGCCGCGGTCACCGCGACGGGCGAGCTGAACGTCAGCGTCTGCCACCCGCTCGACGTCTCGTTGGTGAACGTCCCGGTCGCCAGCAGCTGACCGGTCGCCGACCACAGCGAGCCCGTGTGGGTGCCGGGGTCGTTCGCGGTCTTGTAGAACCGGACACCCGTGATCGAACCGTTCTGCGACGGCGTGATCCGCATGCCGAGCTCCACCGGCGAGTCCGTCGCCGTCACGGCAGGCGTGTCCACGGCCCGGAAGAGCGTGCACGGGCAGGCGCCCGATGCTCCGGTGGTGAACGACCAGGTGTGCGGCGTGAACATCGTGTTGCCCTGCAGGTCCGTCGCGTTGACGGTGACCGAGTAGGTCGTGTTGCCCGCGAGGTCCGCGTTCGGCGCGAAGCTCACCGACCTGCCGTCCGGCGCGACCTGGCTGGCGCCGGCGACGGTGCCGCCACCGTTGACCGTGATGCTGACCGACTCGGCGTCAACGGGTTCGCTGAACGTCGCGGTGATGCCGGTCCCGGTCGGGACGCCGGTGGCGTTGGCGGCCGGGGTGCGGTTGGTGACGCTCGGCGGCGTCACGTCGGCACCGTCGGTCGCGACGACCGCGTCGACCCAGTAGTTGGTGTCGTTGTACGAGCTGGCGGGGTAACCGCCGCCGTACTGGTAGACGCCCTGGCCGTTCGCGGCGATCGAGCTCGGTGCCGTCACGACACCGCGGCCCGCGCCCTTGGTCGCGAAGTACCCGCCGTCGGCCGCGTAGTGGCCGGTCGGCGTCCGGTAGGACACGACGTACGTCTTGCCGGCCTGGATCTGGACGCCTTCGCTGAACGTCAGCGTCTGCCAGCCCGTCGCCGTCTCGTTGACGAACGTGCCGTACGCGAGCCGCGTTCCGTTGGTCGACCACAGCGAACCCGTGTGGGTGCCGGAGTTGGCCGCCGACTTGTAGTAGCGGACGCCGGTCACCACGGCGTTGGTGGAGCTGGTGAACTTCACGCCCAGCTCGACGTCACTGGGGTCGTTGGTGTCCGAGCTGTTCGGCGTCGCCTGCCCGAAGATCGTGCACGGGCACGGCGCCGGACCGGCACCGGTCGTGAAGCTCCACACCCTGGGCTGCGCCAGCACGTTGCCGTAGCCGTCGGTCGCGTTGACCGTGGCGGTGTAGCTCGTGTTGGGCAGCAGCAGGTTCGTGGGCGTGAACCGCACGACGTTGTCGTTGGTGCTGGTCGTGCCGGGCACCGAGGTCGAGCCCGAGGTGAGCGTGAACGTCACGCTCGACGGGTCGATCGGCTCCGAGAACGTCGTCGTGACGTCCTGGTCGGTGTAGGCACCAGTGCCGCCCGTCGGCGGGTTCGTCGAGCTGACCGTCGGCGGCGAGTTGTCCGCGCCTTCCGTGGTGATCACCGCGTCGACCCAGTAGTTGCCGCCGTTGAACGTCGAGTCCGGGAACCCGGATCCGTAGCGGAACACACCGTTGCCACTGGACGACTCGGCCGACGGCGCCGTGATCGGCACGACACCCGCGCCCTTGCCGTTGAAGTAGGCGGCCGTGAAGGCGTAATGACCCGTCGTCGTGGTGTACGACGCGATGTAGGTCTGCCCGGCCCTGATCCCGACCGGCTGCGAGAACGTCAGCGTCTGCCAGCCCGACGCGGTGCCGCTGCCGAACGTGCCGGTGGCGATCCGCTGCCCGGCCGAGTTCCACAGCGAACCCGTGTGGGTACCGGTGTTGGCGGCCGACTTGTAGAACCGCACGCCGGTCACGTTGGCGTTCACCGAGGTCTTGAACTTCATGCCGAGCTCGATGGCCGACGTGTCGCCGGAGTCCACAGTGGTCGGCGTCTGGCTGCCGAACACGGTGCACGGGCACTGCTGCGCGCCGACGGTGACGTTCACCGTGACCGTCGAGCTCAGGTTGGCGTTGTCGTCGGACGCACGAACCTTGATGGAGGCGGGACCGAGGTTCGTGGGCGTCCAGGCGTAGTTCCACGTGTCCGTGCCGGTCGCGCGACGCCAGGTCGTGCCACCGTCCACCGACACCTCGACCGCGCCGATGCGGCCACCGCCGACGTCGGTCGCCGTACCGGAGATCGTGTGCTGGGTTCCGGCCGGAACCGTGGAGTTCGCGGCGGGCGACGTCACCACGACGTTGGGACCGATGATGTCCGTGCTCTTGGTGGCGAGCGTGAGCGGTGCGCGCAGGTTCTGCGGTTGCACGCTCATGTCCGCCAGCAGGTTCACGGTCGCCTGCTGCATCGGCTGGCTCGTCGGCGTGGTCGTCGGCGCGCCGTACGGGTAGAGGTGGTCACCGTCGAGGCCCCACGACCACTGCACGGTTCCCGCGCCCCACACCAGCGCGCGGCTGGTCTGGTCGCGGTAGAGCACCATCTTGTGGTTGGCCGGGCCACCGCCGTAGAAGTGGCCGTTGTCGAGCAGCAGCTGCCCGTCGTCGACCGTCACCGTCGTGTCCGACAGCGGGACCGCGCCCGCGGGCCGGAAGTTGTTGTCCGGATCGCTGTTCCACTCGTACCCCAGCGTGCCGGTCGGCAGCGTCGTCGTGGTCGACGCGGTCGCGAGCGGCGTGTTGCGCCAGAACCTCATGCGCCCGTAGGACGGCGGCACCTGCATCGCGTCCGCGCGGTAGCCGTTGACCATGAACAGGGTGCCGGTGATGGCGTTCTCCGGGCGACCGGCGTCGCTCGGCGGCGAGAAGCGCGGGTCGCGCCACGTGCCGGTCCACTCCGGACTCGGGTCGATCTTCGCGTTGGCCTTTGTCTCCTTGTAGCAGGCCATGGTCCGGTACGCGGTGTTCGACCCGTCGATGCTGGGCTCGAAGCGGGTCTTCCAGAACCACTCGTTGCCCGACATGAACATCATGTTGACGCCGACGGCACGCGCCTGCTCGATGCCGGTGCGCTGCGCCGCGTTGACGTACTCGTCGTGACCGGACGAGACGTAGACCTTGTGGTTGCGCACCAGAGCCGGGTTGCGGGTGACGTCCACACCGGACAGGTAGCTGACGTCGTAGCCGTTCTTCTCCAGCCAGCGCACGAGCGGGTACTCCGCGTTGAGGAAGTTCGCGGTGCCACCGTTGCGGTACGGGCGGTTGTAGCTCACCTTGTACGCGCGGCCGTCGGACGAGCCCGCGAACCCACCCTCGTAGAGGTTGAACTCGTTGACGTTCGGCCGGTCGCCGTACTTGTTGTAGGCCTGCCAGGTCTGGTCCGAGGTCTGCACGACGATGTCCGAGTGGGACGCGTCATTGCGCACGACGAACGGGTACTGGCTCGCGCCCGCCTCGTTGTCGTCGCGGATGAAGTTCGCGATGTAGAAGCCGGGAACCGCGGTCGACGGCACGTTCCAGCGCGCCGAGACGGCCCACTTGCCGCAGTCGACGAGACCGGTCGCGGTCGAACCGGTCAGCTGCTGGTCGCACATCGGCTGGGTCTGCGGCAGCGACACGATCGGGTTCAGCGACGTGATGCGGCGAGCACCCTCGCCGTTCGCGTAGTACCCGAGCCGCAGGATCTCGACGTGGTAGGCGTTGCTCGGCGTCTTGATCTTGAAGTTGAGCTGCTCCCCCGGCTGCACGCTCGTCGCCGTCGCGAAACCCTCGATGTCGCCGTAGGGCGACTCGACCCACCACTCATCCTTGGGCGTACCCACCTGCGAGTTCTCGCAGACGATGATGTTGTTCGGTGGATCGCACGGACCGGCGCTGGCACTGCCTGCCATCACCACGACGAACGTCGCGACCAGCGCACTCACGAGTGCGGCGGTCCAGACCCTTCTGGCTACACGAAAGTTGTGCAGCGGTCTGTCCATCACGAGCCTCCACGGGGGCCATAAAGTAGGTTGTTCTATTTTCGGCCATACACCTCGCATCGTTACTCGATTTGGTGTATCCCAAGGGTTTTCACTGCAGGTGGTGGTCGGTTCAGCGCTGTGCAACCGATTCCTTCGCCGACGCGCGCAGACCGCGACCGTCAGGTGACGGTTCGTATTCCGCGGCACAATCCGGACAGGACAGCTCGTCGGTCAGCTTCTCGCCGCAGACGCACGCCCAGCCCTTGTGACGGGCCGGGTTTCCGGCCACAAAGGAGTGTGCGGGAACGTCCTTGGTGACCACCGCTCCCGCCGCCACGAAGGCGTGCTCACCGATCTCGACACCACACACCACAACCGCTCCGGCACCCAGCGTGGCGCCACGCCGAACCGTTGTGGACAAAAGGGCTTCCGGCCCCTTGCGAATCGCCGCACGGGGGCGTAGGTCGTTCGTGAAGAGCATGTTCGGGCCGAGGAACACCTCGTCCTCGCACGTCACTCCGGAGAAGACCAGCGTGCCGTTCTTCACGGTGACCCGGTCGCCGAGCACCGCGCCGTCCTCGACGAACGCGCCGTCGCAGATGTTGCAGTCGCGGCCGATCCGCGCGCCGGGCAGCACGTGCGCGAACGCCCACACCCGCGTGCCGTCGCCGACCTGGTCGCTCTCGCACAGACCCTTCGGGTGCACGAAGACGCTCATGCGTTCACCGCCTCGACGAGTGCTTCGACAACCCGCTCCTGCTGGTCCGGCGTGATCTCCGGGAACAGCGGCAGCGACAGGATCTCGCCCGCCGTCCGCTCGGCGACCGGGAAGTCACCGCACGCACCCAGGTGCTCGAACGCCTTGGTCAGGTGGAGCGGGAACGGGTAGTGCACACCCGCGCCGATCTTCTTCTCGTGCAACCGCTCGAGCACCGCGTCCCGATCGGACACCCGCACGACGTAGAGGTGCCACACCGGTTCGTTGCCGTCGGCGACCACCGGCAGCGTGACGCCGGGAACCTCGTGGAGCAGCTTGCCGTAGCGCTGGGCGGCCAGGCGGCGCGCGTCGTTCCACGCCTCGAGCCTGCGCAGCTTCGCCGACAGCACCACGGCCTGCAGCGTGTCGAGCCTGCTGTTGAACCCGATCTCGGTGTGCACGTACTTGCTCGGCGAGCCGTGCTGGCCCAGCAGCCGCACCCGCTCGGCGAGGTGCGCGTCGGCCGTCATGACCGCGCCGCCGTCGCCGTACGCGCCGAGGTTCTTGCCGGGGTAGAAGCTCGTTGCCGCGATGTCACCGAGCGATCCGGTGGTGCGTCCGTTGCGGCGCGCGCCCTGCGACTGCGCGGCGTCCTCGACGATCATCGCGCGAGCCCGGTCGGCGATCGGGCGGATCAGCTCGACCTGCGCGGCCTGCCCGTACAGGTGCACGGGGATGATCGCGGCGGTCCGCTCGGTGACGACGCCTTCCAGCGCCGCCACGTCGATGAGCCCGGTGTCCTCGACGCAGTCCACGAGCACCGGCGTCGCACCCGCCCGCACCACGGCCTCGGCCGTGGCGATGAAGGTGTTGGCCGGCAGGACGCACTCGTCGCCGGGGCCGATGCCGAGCGCCCGCAGCGCGAGCTCGATCGCGTCGGTGCCGTTGCCGACGCCGACGCAGTGCGGCACACCGACGTACTCAGCGAACTCCGACTCGAACGCGGCGACCTGCGGGCCGCCGACGAAGGCGGTCCGCTCCAGCACGGCTGCCCAGCCCTCGGCGACCTCACCGGCCACCTGCGCGTGCTGCGCGGCGAGGTCGACGAGCGGGATGGGGATGTTCACAAAGCCTCCAGACGCGGCGGGGTTCCTCGGCTCCGTCACAGAGCCTCCAGCCGCGGAACCGCGGCTGAGACGAGCTTGCGGGCCGGCAGGCCGACCCAGGTTTCTCCGGCGGGGACGTCGTCGAGCACGACGGCTCCCATGCCGATCACGGCTTCCGCACCGATCGTCACACCTTCTCGGACTGCGCAGGCCGACCCCAGATACGCGGAGTCCTCCACGCGGACCGCTCCGGCGAGCGTGGCGCGACCGGCCAGGGTCACGAAGTCACCGACCGAGTCGTCGTGCGTGAGCAGCACGTGCGGCATGGCGAGCACGTGCGCGCCGACCTCCTGCGGCGCGGTGATCACCACGCCGGCCAGCAGCACAGTGCCCTCGCCGAGCACGACGCCGTGCGCCACCGAGGCGTGCGGGTGCACGACCGTGCCGTACCGCGAGGCGGGCAGACCGAGCTTGCGCACGACCTCGCGCCTGCCGGTGGGCCGGTGCGCGTTCGCGACGCACACGACGACCTTCGCGTTCGGGTGCTCGTGCACGAGGTCCGTGCCACCGAGCACCGGAACGCGGTCGATCACCGAACCCGCCAGCGACGGGCGGTCGTCGAGCAGTCCGACGGGGTCCCAGCGGTCGCCGAGCCTGATCGCCGCGAGCACTTCACGGGCGAGGCCACCGGCGCCGACGAGCAGCAGTGGCGCCCGCGTCACGGCGATGTCACCCCCACCCCGGCCAGCACCTCGTTCAGCGACGAGGCGACCTGCTCCTGCTCCGCGTTCGTCATGTCGTGGAACAGCGGGAGGATCAGGGTGCGTTGCGTGAAGGCCTCCGTCATCGGCAGCGGCCCGTGGGGGTGCCCGGCGTACGCGGGTTCCAGGTGCGACGCCATGATCCCGCGCCGCGCGGACACGCCGCGGGCGGCGAGACCGGCGAGCACGTCGGTGCGGTCCGGCGCGCCCTCGGGCAGCCACACCCAGAACGACTGGTAGTTCGTCGTCCCGTGCGCGGGGTCGCGCACGGTCGTGACGTCCGGCAGCAGCTCGTGGTACCGGGCGGCCAGCTCGCGGCGGCGCGCCACGATCAGGTCCAGTTTGGACAGTTGGACGAGTCCGACGGCGGCCTGGATGTCGGTCATCCGGTAGTTGAACGCGGTCTCCAGGTACTGCTCGACGACCGCGCTTCCACCGCTGTGCCGATCAGCGGCGCTGACGCTCATCCCGTGCTCCCGCAAGCGCTTGGCACGCACCGTCCACTCGGGATCATCGGTGGTGAGCATGCCGCCCTCGCCGGTGGTGAGCAGCTTGCGCGGGTGGAACGACCAGGCGGCCATCAGCGCGCCCGAGCCGACCGGCGCACCGCGGTAGGTCGAACCGGCGGCGCACGCCGCGTCCTCGATCACCGGGATGCCGCGCGGCTCGCACAACGCCCGCAGCTCGGCCACGTCGGCGGGCACACCGGCCTGGTGCACCACCATCACGGCACGCGTGCGCGCGGTGAGCACCCGCTCGACGGTGGCGGCCGTCAGGTTGCCGGTGGCGTCGACGTCCGCGAACACCGGCGTGGCGCCGGTGTACCGCACGGCGTTGGCGGTCGCGATGAACGACAGCGACGGCACGACGACCTCGTCGCCGGGACCGATGTCGAGCAGGTGCACGGCCAGGTGCAGCGCGGTCGTGCAGGACGACACGGCGACGCCGTGCGAGGCTCCCACTCGCACGGCGAACGCCTCTTCGAACGAAGCGACGCGCGGTCCCTGGGCGACCCAGCCGGACCGGACGGCTTCTGCGGCGGCGGAAGCCTCCTCCTCACCGAGGAGAGGCCGCATGACGGGGATCATCCGGCCACCTGTCCGCGCCACCACGCGACGAGGCCGCGGAGTCCTTCCGACAGGCCGATCTCCGGCTTCCAGCCCAGATCACGCGCGGCCAGGCTGATGTCGGCCAAGCGCCGGGTGACGCCGTTGACCTTGCGGTCCGGCCCGTGCTCCAGCGGCAGGTCCGAGTCCATCGCGCCGAGCAGCGCCAGCGCGAGGTCCTTCAGCGACGTCTCCTGCGCGGAGGCGATGTTGTAGACGGTGTCCGTGACGTTCGCCTTGGCCGCCAGGATGTTGGCGCGCGCGATGTCGTGCACGTGCACGAAGTCCATCGTCTGCGCACCGTCACCGAAGATCAGCGGCGACTCGCCCTTCGCGATGCGCTCCATCCAGCGGATGAGCACCTCGGTGTACAGGCCGTGGACGTCCATCCGCGGGCCGTAGACGTTGAAGTACCGCAGCGCCACGTAGTCCAGGTCGTACATCGCCTTGAAGCTGCGCAGCACGCCCTCGTTGAACGCCTTCGCGGCGCCGTAGAAGGTGTCGTTGTTGTACGGGTGGTGCCGTTCGTTGGTGGGGAACGACTCCGCGAGGCCGTACACCGACGCCGACGACGACGCGATGACCTTCTTGACGCCGGCCTGCGCCGCCGCCTCCAGCACGGTGAACGTGCCGTCCACCAAGCACTCCAGCGCGAGCCGGGGTTCCTCGGCGCACTGCGTGATGCGGATGGCCGCGAGGTGGAAGACGAGGTCCTGGCCCTCGGTCAGCGACGCGACCAGCGAGCGGTCGTTGATGTCGCCGTCGACGATCGTGACGTTACCGCGTGCCACCGCGTCCGCGAGGTTCTCCCGGCGGCCGCGGACGAAGTTGTCCAGCACGACCACCTCGGCCGCTCCGGCGTCGACCAGCTGGTCCACCACGGCGGAGCCGATCGTGCCTGCTCCTCCGGTGACCAACGCGCGCTGACCGGCGATCGTCATGAAACCCTGCTTTCCACTCGTTGAACGGGAACGAACGCACCGCCGTTGGCCAGGCTCTCCGAGGCCGCCTCCAGCACGGCGAGCACGCGCAGTCCGGCGCGGCCGTCGGTGAGCGGCGGGCGGCCCTCGGTGATCGACGCGGCGAACTCGGCCATGACACCGCGCAGCGCCTCGCGCTCGGGCAATGCAGGCGCGACCATGTCGCCGCTGCGGTAGGAGATGATCTTCTGCTCGCGACCGAGGTCGACGCCGCGGTCGTAGACCGACAGGCGCTGCGACGGGTTCAGGTCGTCCCACACGACCGTCCGCGCCGAGCCGCCGATCACCATCGTGCGGATCTTGGTGGGCGACAGCCAGTTCACGTGCACGTGCGAGATGGCGTCGTTGGACAGCCGCACGGTCAGGTGCGCGACGCACGCCTGCCCGGCGCCGATCGGGTCGGAGCCGTGCGCGGCGACCTCCACCGGCACCACGTGGTCCGGCAGGATCGCCTCGAAGATCGACAGGTCGTGCGGGGCCAGGTCCCACAGCACGTCGACGTCCGGCTGCACCAAGCCGAGGTTGATGCGCACCGAGTCGATGAACTGGACCTCGCCGATCTCGCCGCCGCGCACCAGCGACCGCAGGTGCTGCACGGCGGGCGTGTAGCAGAACGTGTGGTCGAGCATCAGCGTCAGGCCGCGGCTGTCCGCGGCGTCGACGAGCTTGCGGCCGTCGGTGAAGTTCGCCGCGAGCGGCTTCTCCACCAGCACGTGCTTGCCCGCCTCCAGCGCGGCCATCGCGACCGTCAGGTGCGTCGCCGCCGGGGTGGCGATGGCGACGGCCTGCACCTCGGGGTCGGCGAGCACGTCGTCGAGCGACGGCGTGGCGCGGACGGTCGAGTACTCACCGAGCACGCGCTCGGCGCGGTCCACGTCGAGGTCGCACAGGTACTTGAGGTGCAGTCCCGGCGTCGCCTGGGCGTTGCGGACCAGGTTGGGGCCCCAGTAACCGGCGCCGACAACCGCGATTCCCACCACTTGGTTCTCCATCAGTAGGCCCCCTGACCGCCGAACACGGCGCGGAAGGTCTTCCACAAGATCACTGCGTCGAGCGCGAGCGACCAGTCCTCGACGTAGCGCAGGTCGAGCCGGACGGCTTCCTCCCACGGGAGGTCGCTGCGGCCGCTGACCTGCCACAGGCCGGTGAGGCCCGGCTTGACGAGCAGCCTGCGCCGGACATCCGGTCCGTACTTCGCGCTCTCCTCGGGCAGCGGTGGCCGCGGGCCGACGAGCGACATGGAGCCGCCGAGCACGTTGAACAGCTGGGGCAGCTCGTCGACCGAGTAGCGCCGCAGGAACGCGCCGACCTTGGTGATGCGCGGGTCCCTGCGCATCTTGAACAGCAGGCCGGCGCCCTCGTTCAGGTTCGCGAGCTGGGAGCGCAGCCGGTCGGCGTTGGTGACCATGGTGCGGAACTTGATGATCGTGAACGGCGCGCCGTCCTTGCCGACCCTGCGCTGGCGGTAGAACACCGGCCCGCGGCTGTCGATCATGACGAACGCGGCGACGCCGAGCATGAACGGTGCGAGCACGATCAGCAGGAACGCGGCGCCGACCCGGTCGACCGCGCCCTTGATGACGCGGCGGAAGCCGGTGAACGCGGGTTCGCTGACGCGCAGCAGCGGCATGCCGAGCACGGCGCTGACGTGCAGGCGGGGTCCAGCGACCTCCATGAGGCCCGGAGAGACGACCATCTCGGTCCCGGTGCCCTCGAGGTGCCAGGCGAGCTCCTGCAGGCGCCTGGGCGTCCAGTAGGCGTCCGGGGTGATCGCGACGACGCGGTATCCACCGCGCCTGACCTGTTCGGCCAGTCCGCGCAGCCTGCCGACGACCGGTACTCCGTCTACTTCGGGTCCCGCGGTACCTCGACCGTCGATGGTGCACACCGCGTCCACCCGCCACCCGAGGTGCGGGGCGCGGCGCGTGCGTTTGATCAGGTCTTGGACGGTGTCGAGGTTGCCTGCGGCGAGTACGGAGAGGAGGCAGCGGCCCTCGTTGCGGGCGCGGTGCAGCGGGCGGCGGAGCAGGTAGCGCGACGGAAAGGCGACCAGAGCGATCACGGGAACGACGACGAACACCCAGAGACGGGCGCCGGGGATGCCGACTGCCAGCGCGCCCAGACCGAGCGCGACGACGGCTGCGAACAATCCCCGCCCGAGTCTTCGAAACTCCTCCGCGCCCTGACCGAGGACGACGGGATTCCACACGCGGCCCATGGCGAGCGCACCGAGTACAACGGCGATGGTGACGAGATCGAGAACGGCGATCGAGAACGGAGCGAACGACGCGTGCCGGTGGTTCATCAACGCACCGACAGCGAGTACGACACAGAGAGTGGACAGAACGTCACTGGCGATAACGGCATGGCGGTAGCGCACTTCCCATCGCGCTACCGGCGGATGGGTCTGTCTGTCTTCTGACAAGTCGAGCGTGGTGTGCATCACGCTCGTAGCGCGGACGGAACGCGCCTGCTCACTCATCGTGTGATCTCCCCGGTTCCAGCGGCAGATTCAGGACGTGTTGCTACGCAGGTCGCCCCCGAGGGACCTTTTTCGGTACGACTTTGACCGGTGATCGCGCGCTCCGGCCGAGGCTTGCATCCAGGGATTCGCCGAACTCCCCGCAGGCGTTACACGGCCCGTTAGGCGGTAAGGAAAAAAGTCCTGCCGACGTGGACCACTGGGAGGGAAACCCGTGCGGGCAAGACGATTTGGGTTCGTCCAATTGGGACGGTAATCACGATGCCACTAGCATCGAAAAAACGAACGACTCCGTTACACAGCGCATCCGTTTGTCTCAGCGCGGTCCACCATAATGGACCAAACAGAGGCTTATGGCCCTAGCGAACAATCAGCTAATACGCATCCGCGTACCGCCGTTCGGACTAATGTCCACACGCGACTTTCAGCCGCGGATCGACACCGAGACCTCCTGGTCGCCGACCACGATGACGTCGCCGACGCGCAGCTGAGCGCCCCTGCGGTTCTCGACGCGGCCGTTCACGTGGACCTCGCCGTCCTCGATGAGCTCCTTGGCGTGCACGCCGTCCTCGACGAGGCCGGCGAGCTTCAGGAACTGCCCGAGCCTGATCGGCTCCTCCGAGATCTCCACGGCGCGCATGCGTCCATCTTCCAGCATCGGCCTCTTGACAGCGGGCGTGGGTGCCGTTCGCGGGTAGGGCTGACCCCACCGCCGGTTCGGGGGACGACACCAGCGATCAGCGGAGATCAGGCTGGCAACGTCCTCACCCATGACAACCACCGCCGTCAAGCCCTCTGCGGGCACGCGCACACCGCGAAGAACATCGAGGGGCTACTTCGTCTGGCTGACCGTCGCGGGGCTGCTGTGCGCCGCCATGACGGCCTACGTCGCCGTCAGGTACCTACCGCCGGACCTCGACAGCACCGAGGGGATCGCGCGGGGCCTGGTGCACCACGTCCTGCTCGTGGCGCACATCCTCACCGCCACGATCGCGGTGGCGATCGGCCTGGCGCAGTTCTGGCCGTGGCTGCGCAACAACCACCCGCGGGTGCACCGACTGGTCGGCAGGCTGTACCTGTTCGCGGGTGTGCTGCCCTCGGCCGTGTTCGGCGTCGTGGTGGCGAACCTCTCGCTCAACGGGCTCGCGGCGTCCGCGCCGTTGTCGCTGCTGAGCGTGCTGTGGTTCGTCACGGCCGTGCAGGGCTTCCGGGCCGCCCGTGCGCGCGACTACCGCGCACACCGGGTCTGGATGATCCGCAACTTCGCGCTGACCGCCGCCGCCATCACCGGACGGCTCTGGGGGCTCACGCTGGCGGTCACGATCGGGGGTGAACTCGTCTTCGCCACGGCGAACTGGCTGTCGTTCGTCGTCAACCTGCTCGTGGCGGAGTGGTGGATCCAGCGACGCGGCCTGAAAGCGGCCTGAGCTGGGAGAACTGGTTCGAACTGGGGGCGCGGCGGCGCCGGAGTGCTACGTCCGGCGCTACCGCCGCCTTGGTCAGACTCGCTCGACCGTCTTGCCTTCCTCGGCCGTCAGACCGAGCATCTCCAGCAGGTCAGCGCAGTCCTGCGCGTCCCATGAGTGGCATGCGACGGTTCGGGCCGCCTTGCCGTTCTGGATGTCGGTGTGAACCTTCTCGAGAGCGCGTGCCTCGGCGAACCTGCCGGTTTCCGCTTCGGGGGAGAAAGCGGGTCGTGCCCAGGTCATGTCCTACCTGCTTCCGCTCGGGGGATGCGGTCATCATTACAAGCGCAAACGGGAAACACCAGCTTGAGTGCACTAGGTAGTCGCGCGTCTACGCGCAGTGCACCCCCTGTTTCGTGGTTCAGCGAACCCGTGACGGCCGTCCACAGTGGACTCCATCGCCCGCTTCCGCCGACCGGCTGATAGCCTCACCCCCAGCCGCCGCAACGGCATTCGCTGGAGAGCGACATGAAACGTGCGGTTGTGCTGGCGGTGGCGACACTCCTGATGACCACCGGAACCGCGGTCAGCGCGGAGAGCAAGTACATACATCTCGGTCCGGACGGCAAACTCGTCTACGTCCCCTATTCCAACGGGGACCGAATCCCCGACTTCTCCCGCGCCGGATACGGCGGCGGAGGCGTCGCGCTGCCGGAGGCGCCTGTCAGGCAGACGGTCACCCCGGCGAGCGGCGACGACGGCGCCCGCATCCAGCAGGCGATCAACGCGGTGAGCGCGCTGCAGCCGGACTCGTCCGGACTGCGCGGCGCGGTGCTGCTGAAAACGGGCGTGTACGAGGTGGCGGACGCCGTCACGATCAGGACGAGCGGTGTCGTCCTGCGCGGCGAGACCGGCACGGTGATCAAGGCGACCGGCACGAAGGTGCGCAGCCTGATCAACCTCAGCGGCGTGGACAACCGCAAGGAGGTGGCGGGGACGCGCAAGGCCATCACGGCGAGCTACGTGCCCGTCGGCACGCACCGGATCAAGGTGTCCGACGCGTCCGGGTTCAAGCCGGGTGACGACGTCGTGGTCGTGCGCACCCCGAACCAGCAGTGGGTGGACGCGACGGGCACGGACTCCTGCTCCACCAAGGGTACGTCGTACGACACGTCCGATGTGGATGGTGTCACTTGCCTGTCCGGCACGGCGTGGACGCCTGCCGCGCGCACCATCCACTACGAGCGCCGCGTGACCGCCGTGTCCGGCAACGAGATCAGCGTCGACTCCCCTGTCGTCGAGGCGATCCAGTCCGAGTTCGGCGGCGGCGCGGTCTACCGGTACACCTTCGCGGGCCGCATCCAGAACGTCGGCGTCGAGAAGATCGCGGCCGAGTCGGCGTTCTCGTCGGCCACCGACGAGAAGCACGCGGACAAGATGATCTCGCTGTCCGCCGTGGCGAACGCGTGGGTGCGCGACGTCAGCTCCCAGTACTTCAGCCAGGGCACGTTCTACGCGTCCGGCAAGTCGAAGCACGTGACGGTGCAGGACTCGAAGTCGCTGGACCACAAGTCGCGGATCACCGGCGGCCTGCGCTACCCGTTCCACCTGGGTGACGCCACTCACGTGCTGGTGATGCGCTCGCTCGCCAGCACCGGCAGGCACGACTTCGTGACCGGCTCGAACACCCCCGGCCCGAACGTGTTCCTCGACAGCCGCGGTGAGCAGTCGCACTCCGAGCTCGGGCCGCACCACCGGTGGGCGACCGGCGGCCTGTTCGACAACGTCGTGCACAGCAGCGTCAACGGCAACCAGATCCTCGGCGCCTACAACCGCGGCAACTACGGCAGCGGCCACGGCTGGTCAGGCGCCTACCAGCTCTTCTACAACTGCACGGGCGACAAGCACAAGCTGGCCAGCCCGCCGCACGCGCGGAACTGGTCCATCGGCACGAAGTCGAAGTCCCGCGAGGGCAACGGCGACTTCGACTCGCACAACACCCCGGTGACGCCGAGGAGCCTCTACCTGCAGCAGCTGCAGGACAGGTCGGGCCCCTCGGCGTTGCGCAACATCGGGTACTAGCGCCCGTAGCGGAAGACGGTCTCGACCTCGGTGACGAACGTGACGAGCTGCTCGTCGTCCACGTCCTCCGGGGTCGGGCCGTCGGCCGCGAGCTTCTGCAACGAGGTGACCGTCGCCGAGTACTCGCGGGCGAGCCTGCGGAACCCGAACGTCGACTCGTAGGCGGCCACAGCCGTTGCCAGCGCGGCGAAAGCCGTGGCGAGGAACGCCCACAGTGGACGCCGCGGCCCGTCGGCCATGCCGATCGCCCCGAACGCGGCCGCGCTGATGAACAGCGTGGCCGTCATCGCGACCGTCCACGTGCGCGCCGCCGCGTACCGCGACCTGCCCCGCTCGAAGTGCTCGAGACGGTCGTGGAAGCGGTGCCTCAGGTAGGCCTGGACGAACTGGGCCTGCCGCTGCTTGGTGCCTCCCGCGGGCCTCGGTGCCTGCCTGCTGGGTGCCGGCGGGGCGGTGGTGTGCGGAGGTGCCACGTGGAAGCCGCCCGTGTGCGGGCCTGCGGCGTGCTGACCGGCCGCGTGCTGAGGCGTGTGCTGGCCGGGGGACTGACCGGCCGCGTGCTGCGGCGTGTACGGGGCGGTGGGCTGACCAGGTGCGGGGATGCCGCGCGGGGGCGTCCGGAGGTCGGTCGCCCTCGGGCCTGGTGCGTGGCCGCCGGTGGTGTGCGGGCCTGGGCCGCGGAGCTCCGCCCCGACGGGAGCGGATCCCGGGGTGCCGGCGGGAGCGCGGGTACCGGGGGCGCCAGGTCCGCGAGAGCCAGCGCCGGACGGACCCGCCCCAGTGGAGGCTGGCTCGGCAGGAGCAGCTCCGCGGGAGCCGGTCTCAGCAGCAACTCCGCGAGAGCTGGCCTCAGCAGCGCCAGATCCGCGGGAGCCGGCCTCGGAGGCGCCAGGACCACTGGTCCCAGCCTCAGAGGCACGTGAGCCGGCCTCGGCAGGAGCAGCTCCGCGGGAACCGGCCTCAGCAGCGCCAGGCCCACGTGAGCCTGCCTCAGCGGCACCAGATCCACGAGAACCAGCGCCAGCAGGGCCAGATCCGCGGGAGCCGGTCTCAGCAGCGCCGGGCCCGCGGGACTCGGCTGCAGCCGAGCTGGTCGCCGAGGTGTCACCGGCTCGTCGAACACCGGACACCGGCCGGGTGATGACGGTCTTGGCCTCAGCCGCACTGGTCGCGGCCGCGGTGGCCCTGGTGGCCGGGGACTTGGTGTCAGCAGCCTTGGTCTGCGCGGGCTTGCTTTCGGCGGCCGCGGGCTTGGTGTCGGCAGCCTTGTTTGCGGACTTGCTCTCGGCAGCCTTGGCCGCCGGCTTGGTGTCGGCAGCACTCGCGGCAGTCGTGGACTCGGCCTCGACGTCGTCGGCCTTGTCGGCGCCGTCGGCCTTGCTGTCCGAGACCTCGGCATCCGAGGTCTCGGTGCCGGAAGCCTCAGTCGCTTCGGTCTCCGCGGCCTTGGGGTCCGCGGCCTCCTTGCTCGCCGGCTTCGCGCCGAACGCCTTGGCCACAGCCCTCTTAGCAGCGGAGGCACGAGTCTTGGGCGCGCTCGTCTCCTCCGCACCAGCGGCGGCGTCCGCGTCCTGCGCGGCCTCCGCCGAGGTCCCCTTGCGCTCGCTCACGGTCGCACCACCTCGTGCCTGCGGTCGGACACGGCAGTCTCCAGGTCGCGCACGTTGTCCTGCCGCTCCTCGTCATCAGCGGGAGCGGGAGCGGCGAGGTGCGCGAAGTACAGGGCACGCAACCGCTCCGCACGCGCGCGGGCGGTGAGGTACCGGTCGAGTGACTCGCGTTTGCGAGCCACGATCGTGATGACGGCGGCGAAAGCGCCGCCTGCGACGACGAGCACGCCAGGCCACGGTGTGTCGCGCAGCCACGTCTGCAGTGCGCCGAACGTGGTGGTCGCCAACCCGCCCGCGATGGCGAGAACGGTGAGCAGCCGGTACCGGTTCTGCTCGCGCTCGGCCTCGGCGTCGAGCTCGTGGAACACCGGTGCGACGACCTGGTTGGCGTCGTGGATCGCGTCGGCCAGCGCCGGGTACGCGACGACGAAGCCGGGGTCGACGAGCGGGCGCTGCTCGGGGGTCCTGAAGCGCAGCCGCGGCCACACGGGTGGCGGGGGCGTGCGCGGGGAGTCCTTGCCCAGCAACCGTTCCAGCTCGCCGACGATCTTCTCGGCGCCCTCGTCGACGTGCACGACGTGGACCTTGCCGCTGCGGACCAGCACGGCGAGGTCGCCGGTGATGTTGCCGGTCGCGATGCGGTCGGCGAGTCCCGTGGTGCCCGCGATGACGAGCAGCGGGTTGTCGCCGCCGAGGTGGTCGACGACGCAGGTCTCGGCGATCGACTCACCGCCGACCAGTACCGCGACCACGGGACGCTTGCGGCGGATGGCGTCCACGGTGCGGAAGTAGACCGGTGTCGCGTCCGTCCACTCGGAACCGGGCACGACGATGGCGACGTCGTGATTGGACTCGAGTTTCACCTCGCCGTTCGCGGGTGGCGCGTCCTCCGTCGCCACCTTGCTCGACGGCACGACGCCGACGCTGAACGGCCAGCGCAGCTCGCACGCTTCGAGCGCCATGCCGAAGAGGTGCACGACGCCGCGGTCGGCGCCCTCCGTGACGAACGCCGCGTCGTGCCGGGACGCGCTGACGACGACGGATCTCAGCACTGGAAGTAGGTTCGCGGCGAGATCCGTCCCAATGTCCTCTGTGGTGCCGAACAACGCGACCACCGTGCGGCCTCGGGGAAGTCCGAGGGAGCGGGGCCGGATGTCGGCGTCCGGCTGGGCAAGCCGTTTGACCGTTGGGCCGCCTGCTTTGGGCATGGGGCGCACCATAACGGCCATCATGCTGGGAAACCAGAGCCGTTCAGTCCTCTGGTTCCTACATCAACTGAGACAAAGGGGCCCGCGGTCAAAACCAGCACGTCACTGCACGTAAAATCGGTCCATGACCTCGATCGACCCCGGACAGTTGGACATCTGCCTGCGCGTGCTGGCGGAGGTCGAGGAGCTGCCTGCCGAACACCCGGACGCGGTCCGCGTGCGCCTCGCGACGGCGCGGATCTTCAAGGCCGCGAAGAAGTTCCGCAAGTCCGAACGGCGTGCGGCGGTCACCGAGGCCGACCGCGCTGTGACCGCGCTCACCGCCACCGGCTCGCCGGAGCGCATCGACGACGAGACCCAGGGCCTGCCACTGGTGTCGAACTCACCCGGCGCCTCCGCGGGCACGCTGCTGCGTGCGCGTTCCTGTTACACGTGCCGCAAGAGGTACGTCGAGGTCGACGCGTTCTACCACCAGCTGTGCCCGGCGTGCGCGAAGTTCAACCACGCCAAACGAGACGCGCGCACCGACCTCTCCGGACGGCGGGCGCTGCTCACCGGTGGCCGCGCGAAGATCGGCATGTACATCGCGCTGCGGCTGCTGCGTGACGGTGCCCACACCACCATCACGACCCGCTTCCCGAAGGACGCCGCGCGCCGGTTCGCGTCGATGCCGGACGCGCCGGAGTGGCTCGACCGGCTGCGGATCGTCGGCATCGACCTGCGCGACCCGGCGCAGGTGCTGGCGCTGTCGGACTCGGTCGCCGAGCAGGGCCCGCTCGACATCCTCATCAACAACGCGGCGCAGACAGTGCGCCGCTCCCCCGGCGCGTACGCCCCGCTCGCGGCGGCCGAGTCGACGCCGCTGCCGTCCGGGCCGATGCCGGAGATGATCTCGTTCGGCGGCCTCGGCCAGCTCGCGCTGCCCGGCACGGCGGTTCCCGAGGCGCACGCGGTGACGACGCTGGCGTTGATGGCGGGCTCGAAGGAGATCGACGCGGGCGGTCTGGTGCCGGACCTGCACGACGTGAACAGCTGGACGCAGCGGGTGGACGAGGTCGACCCGGTCGAGCTGCTCGAGGTGCAGCTGTGCAACATGACGACGCCGTTCCTGCTGGTCTCGAAGCTGCGACCGGCCATGGCGGCGGCGAAGGCGCGCCGCAAGTACGTGGTGAACGTGTCCGCGATGGAAGGCCAGTTCAGTCGCGTCTACAAGGGCTCGGGGCACCCGCACACGAACATGGCGAAGGCCGCGCTGAACATGCTGACCCGCACCAGCGCCGAGGAGATGCTGACGACCGACGGCATCCTGATGACCGCCGTCGACACCGGCTGGATCACCGACGAACGCCCGCACCCGCTCAAGATGCGGCTCGCCGACGAGGGCTTCCACGCGCCGCTGGACCTGGTCGACGGCGCCGCCCGCGTCTACGACCCGATCGTGCGCGGCGAGCTGGGCGAGGACGTGTTCGGCTGCTTCCTGAAGGACTACGCACCCGCCCCCTGGTGACACACGTGTGTCGAACACTCACACGGCCGCACCCGTCTGAGTTGTTTCGTCACACATGGGTGCGACACTGACCTGCACGGCGTACGAACAATGTCATGAAGACTGTGTGGCGGGGGGCGCTGTGGCTGGGCGTCGCGAGAATCGCTGTCCGGATGGTCACGGCGACGGAGGACCACCGGGTCCACTTCCACCTGGTGCACCGCGATGACGGCGGCCGGGTGCGGCACCACCAGGTGTGCGAGGTGTGCGGTGAGCGGCTGAGCGCGCCGGACATCGGACGCGGCTACCCGCTCGACGACGGCCGGATGGTCGTCATGGAGGACGCGGACTTCGCCGGACTGCCACCCGCCGCCGACCACGCGATCGAGGTGCGGCAGTTCGTGCCGGACGACGAGGTCGATCCGATCCTGCTGCGCCGCAGCTACTACCTCGAACCGGACGGCGCGGCCGTGCGCCCCTACATCGTGCTGCGCGAGACGCTCGCCAGGTCCGGCAAGGTCGCGGTGGCGAACATCGTGCTGCGGTCCCGCTCGACGCTGGCCGTGGTGCGCGCCCGCGGCGACCTGCTGGTGCTGCAGACGATGCTGTGGCCGGACGAGGTCCGCCCGCCCGAGTTCCCGTTCGTCGCACGGGACGTCGAGCTGCGGACCGCCGACCTGGCCTCCGCCGCGGCGCTGGTGGAGTCGATGACCAGGCCGTTCGAGCCCGCCGAGCACACCGACGACTACCGCGACGCTCTGCTGCGCACCATCGAGGCCAGGACGGCCGACCTGCCGATCCCCACCCAGTCGACCCGCTCGCCCGACCTGGTCCCCGACCCGAAGTAGGTCACCAGTTGGCGGGCTCCGCCAGTGCGTAGCTCGACGCGATGCGGTGCTGGTCGTGGAAGATCGACAGCGTGCTCTGCCCGGCGGGCTTGCCGTTGCGCCACGCGGTGGCGTAGATGCCGGACGACCAGCGCATCGTCTTCGACGTCTTGGGGAGCACGGTCTGCGTGCGCGAGACCTTGCGCTCGCCGTTGATCCACACCTCGAACTTGCCGGTGTCCTTCTCCAGCTTGAACCGGGTGACGACGCGGATCCACTCGCCGCGCTTGATCTTGCCGACGGTGCCGGAGATGCCGCCGGAGCCGCCGTAGCGGATCTCGTCGTTCTGCACGAACATCAGCAGCCACGGGCCTTCGGGGTCCTCGGGCGACCACTGCTGGAACGTGACGTTCTGGTTGTGGAACTGCCAGTTCGCGGGCAGGAAGACCGCCTGACCGTAGTAGCGGTCCTGGCCGACGGACTGGGCGCCGCGGTCGATGGTCTCCGAGTGGTAGCCACCTGTCTCGCCGATGTAGGTCTGCTTCGACTCGATGGACGTGGTGCCCTTGTACTTCACCGAGGTGACGTCGCGGATCGTGCCCTGCTTCTGCGTGTAGTGGTAGTCCCAGCCGGCGAGCTTGCCGTCGTTCTCGAAGTACACGCCGGGTGGCGCGGGCGCCAAAGCAGCCACCAGCGCAAGTGAGAGCGCGAACATGTTGCCTCCACTGTGGTCCGTGGCGGCGGCACGTGCCCACCATAGACAGAAACGGCGTGGACGTCAGCCCGGCAGGCGCAGGACGCCCATCTCGGCGCACAGCTCGTCGGCCTGGCGCCGGTGGCGGCGTGCGACGGCGCCGTCGAGCAGGTCGGCGAGGCTGTCCAGCGCCCACGCCTGCTCGATCCGGTACTCGATGCGGGACGCGATCTCCAGCGCCCGCCGGTGCTGCACCACGGCCTCGTCGAGGCGGCCGTCGGCGCGTTCGATCGCACCGAGCACGTTGTGCGCGGTGCTCAGGTGATCGCGGCTCGCACCGTGGCCGAGCGCGGCGAACGCACGGCCCGCGAAGTCACGCGCACGCGGCAGGTCACCGGCCCTGCGCAAGGCGTCGGCGGTCTTGATCAGCCCCCGCATCGCGTAGTGCGTGTTGCCGATCGACTCGGCCAGCGCGACGCCCTCGTGCAGCAACGCCAGCGCCCGGTCGTGGTCACCGAGCCTGCTGAACGCCGCTCCCAGTCCACAGAGGACGGATGCTTCCTCGCCGCGCTCGTTGATCTCCCTGCTGCGCACGAGCGCCGTCTCCAGCTCGACTCGCGCGGCCTCCGGATCGCCGAGTGCCAGGTGCACCCTGCCGACGTTGGCGATGCCGATGGCGACGAACCGGTGGGAGTGGATGCGCTGCTGGATCGCCAGCGCTGTGCGGTAGTGCTCCAGCGCGTCGCCGAACCGGCCGAGCCGGTGCGCCACCATGCCCAGCACGGCGAGCGTCGTGCTCTCCCGCAGCACGTCACCCAACTCCCGTGCGACGTCGAGCACCAGCCGGGCGTTCGCCTGCGCCTCCCGGTACCGGCAGCGGCTGTAGCCGATCACCGTCATGTTGTGCAGGCACGCCATCTCGGCCACCCGGTCGCCGAGCCTGCGGGCCGCCGCGAGCGCGGGTTCCTGCAGCTCGACGAGGTCGTCGAGGTGCTCACCGATGATCAGGCTGTGCCCGATGTCGCGCAGGAGCCCGCAGGTGTGCCGGTCCGACCCCGACTCGGCGGCGTACCTGGACGCCGCGACCAGGTTCTCCCGCTCGGCGGTGAACCACGCCATCGCGGTGACGTCGTCGGGCAACGGCGGCACGTCGCCCGGCACGTCGTCGACGTCCGGCGGAATGGACTCCCTGCCCGGTTGCACGAGGTCGGCGGCGAGGTGCGCGACGTGCAGGTAGTAGTCGAGCAGCCGGTGCACACCCGGCTCCGGCCCGAGCGAGCGGGCGTACTCGCGCACCAGGTCGTGGAACGAGTAGCGGTCGCGCACGCGCCGCACCAGCAGGTGGTGGTCGAGCAGGTCCTCCAGCACTTCGCGCGCGTCGTGGAACGCGGTCCCGGCGAGCGCCGCCGCGGCGTAGAGGTCGAAGTCGACGCCGGGGTGCTGCCCGAGCAGCCGGAACATCGACTGCTGCTCGGATGTCAGGTGGTCGTACGACACCGCGAACGCGGCCAGCACGTCCCGGTCGCCCGCCTTGAGCTCCACGAGCCTGCGCAGCTGGGCACCGAGCCGCTCCACCAGGTCACCGACCGTCCATCGTGGACGGTGGGCGAGCCGGGCGGCTGCGATGCGCAGCGCGAGCGGCAGCCGTCCGCACAGCTCGACGAGCGACGCCACCTCGTCCGGCTCCTCCGCGGCCCGCGCGCCGAGGATCTCCGCGACCAGGTCGCGCGCCTCGGACTCGGTCAGCACGTCCAGCGACAGCTGCGCGGCGCCGTCGATGACGAGCCTGCGCCTGCTCGTGACCACGGTCAGGCAGCCGGGCGCGCCGGTCAGCAGGGGGACGACCTGCTCGGCGTCCACCGCGTTGTCGAGCACCACGACCGCCCTGCGCGCGGCCATCTCGGCGCGCCAGGCGGTGATCCGCTGGTCGAGCTCGCCGGGCACGTCGGCGGGCGGCACGCCGATCGCGCGCAGCAACGTGTCCAGCGCGGCGAACGGCGACACCGGTCCACGGCCGGGAGTGAACCCGTGCAGGTCGACGAACACACGCGCGTCCGGGTAGCGATCGCCCAGCCGGTGCACGGCGTGCACGGCCAGCGCGGTCTTGCCGACACCCGCCATGCCGTCGACCACGACGACGACGGCCTCCGCACCCAGCCGCGCCAGCTCGCCGGTCCGGCCGGTGAAGTCCGGCACGTCGAACGGCAGCGCCACCCGCGGCCGCACCGGCCGCTCGGCGGGAGTCGTTGCCGGCGAAGGAGTATCGGTGCGCAGGATGCGCTCGTGCAGCGCCCGCAGCCGCGGACCGGGGCCGATGCCCAGCTCGTCCGCGAGCAGCGCGCGGGTCTCCTCGTAGCGGCGCACCGCGTCGGCCTGGCGCCCGCAGCGGTGGAGCGCGAGCACCTCCAGCGCGACCAGTTCCTCCCGCAACGGGTGCTCCGCGACCACGGCGGACAGCTCGTCGGGCACCTCGTGGTGGCGACCGAGGTCCAGCGACTCGGCCGCCCACTTCTCCGCGACGGTCAGCCGTTCCGCGTCGACATCGGTGCCGATGCGCAACAGCACCTCCGAGTCGCCGACACCGGACAAAGCGGACCCGCGCCACAGCCGGAGCGCGTCACGCAGTTCCTCGGGAGCGGTCGCGGCGCGCACCAGCGCGCGGAACTCGTGCAGGTCCACGACGGACGGGTCGACGTCCAGCGCGTAGCCCGCGGAGCGACGGCTGATCGGGAACCCGGCCGGCCCCAGCACCTCGCGCAGCCGCGAGACGTGCTCGTGCACGTCATCCGGCCCAGCGTCGCCCCGCAGCGCGCCGGCCAGGCGCTCCACCGGAACGGCCTCACCCGCGTCGAGCGCGAGCATCGCCAGCAGACCTCGCCGCACCGGCGGCCCGATGGGCAGGCGCTCTCCGTCGAGCCACACCTCGACCGAACCGAGCACCCCCACACCCCGCACCCCGACACAATAGGTCGTGCGCCCCCGGCGACATCCCGGTGCGGGCCCAATGCGCGGCCGGCCGGGGCTCATCGTGTAAGCACCTGAGCATGCTCATGAGCTCCGACGGCCTCGTGGTCTCCCCGACGGACCTCGTCGACCTGCTCGAGTGCGAGCACCGCAGCGCGCTCACGCATGCGCTGGCCTGCAACGTTCCCGACGCGCCCCGGCCGGGCTCCAGGCCGGACGCGGTGGTGACCAAGCACGGCGTCCAGCACGAGCAGAACGTCCTCGAGCAGCTCAAGGCCACCTACGACGTCGTCGAGATCGGGCAGCCCGCCCCGCACCCCGACGCGCTGCGGGCGGCCGCGAAGCAGACGCTCGACGCGTTGAACAGCGGCGCACAGGCCGTCTACCAGGCCGTCTTCTTCGACGGCAGCTTCTACGGCCGGGCGGACTTCCTCATCGCGGGCGCCGACGGCCGGTTCGAGCCGTACGACACGAAGCTGGCGCGGCGGGCGAGCCCGTCGGCCGTGCTCCAGCTGACCGCGTACGCGAGCGCGCTCGGCGAGTACGCGGGCCCGGACATGCACCTGCTGCTCGGCGACGGCACCCAGCACACCTACCGGGTCAACGACTTCCGCCCGCTGCTGACCAGGCTGCGGCGCAGGCTCGACGAGCGGCTGGCCAAGCCCGCCCGGTTGCCGGACCGGCTGTGGGACGACGAGCGCCCGGCGTGCGCGACGTGCCGGTTCGCCCAGCACTGCGCGACCGGCCGCGACACCGGCCGCGATCTGTCCCTGGTCGCGGGCATGCGGTCCGACCAGCGGCGCAAGCTGGTGTCCGCGGGCATCGCGACGATCGACGACCTGGCCGTCGCCGAGACGCGGCCGCAGAACCTCTCCCCCAGCAGCTTCGAGTCGTTGCGCGCGCAGGCGAAGCTCCAGGTCCAGCAGGACCGCACGAACAAGATCAGCTACGAGGTCATCGGCCCGGACGCGCTGGCCGAACTGCCCGCGCCGAGCGAGGGCGACGTCTTCTTCGACATGGAGGGCGACCCGTACGTCGGGCTGGAGTACCTGTTCGGCGCGCTGACGCCGGACCGGGTGTTCACGCCGTTCTGGGCGCACGACCACGCCGAGGAGAAGAAGGCTTTCGAGTCGTTCGTCGACCTCGCGGTCGGCAGGCTCGCCGAGCACCCCGGCGCGCACATCTACCACTACGCGCCGTACGAGCTGAGCGCGTTGAAGCGCCTCGCGGCCGTGCACGGCACGCGTGAGTCCGAAGTGGACGACCTGCTGCGCGCGGGAGCGCTGGTGGACCTGTACGCGGTGGTGCGCAAGGCGTTGCGCGTGTCGCAGCGGTCGTACTCGATCAAGTACCTCGAACCGCTGTACATGCCGTCCCAGCGCGAGGGTGACGTGAAGACGGCCGTGTCGAGCATCGAGGCGTACGAGAACTACCTCACGACGCGCGATCCCGCCGTGCTGGACGAGATCGCGGACTACAACGAGTACGACTGCGTGTCCACCCTGGAGCTGTACCGGTTCCTGCTGCGGGTCAGGGACGAGCAAGGCATCGAGCCCGTGGTCGTCGTGCCCGACGTCGCGGTGGACGAGGTGGCGAAGCAGAAGGCGCTGGAACGCGCCGAGCAGATCGCCGCGCTGGTCGAACCGCTGATGGACGCGGGCCACGACCTGCTCGCCGCGTCCGTCGGCTACCACCGCCGCGAGACGAGCCCGGCGTGGTGGGACTTCTTCCGACAGGCCAACGCGCCGCTGTCCGATCTCGAGACCGACAGCGCGTGCGCGGTGCCGCTGTCCGTGCGGGCCGACGAGTGGGTCGAGCCGACCGGGCGGGCGAGGACCACCAAGCGCGCGCTGACGTTGCGCTGCGACCCGGACCGCCCGCACCCGTTCACGAGCGGCGAGGAGATCCGCCTCCTCTACCCCGGTCACGTCACCAGGTCCGCGAAGGTCAGCGACGACGGCCCGAGCGAGCTCGTGCTGACCGAGAGCGTCAAGCCCGGTGAGACCACCACCGAACTGCCGATCGCGGTCCTGCCCGGTCCGCCGGTGCGCCCCCAGCCGAAGGACGAGGCGGTGGCGGAGCTGGCGGAACAGGCGGTCGCGCTGCTGCCGCTGCTCCCCCAGAACCCCGGCATCGACCTGCTGCTGCGCACCCCGCCGAGGCGCGCGCTCCCTCAGGACGACGACCTGGTGCAGGCGGTGATCAAGGCGGTCGACCAGCTCGACGGCGGCACGCTCGCCGTGCAGGGACCGCCCGGCGCGGGCAAGACCTACCTCGCGGGCAGGCTGATCACGCACCTGGTCGCGCGGGGCAAGACGGTCGGCGTCACGTCGAACAGCCACAAAGCCATCGAGAACGTGCTGGGCAGCGTCGACCCCGGCATCCCGATCGCCAAGCGTCCCAAGGGAAAGGCCGTCGAGGACTGCGCCTGGGAACAGCCGAAGGACAACGGCGCGCTGGTCCGCTGGCGCGCCGAGCACCCCGGCGGGCACCTGGTCGGCGGCACCGCGTGGACGTTCGCGAACGCGACCCTGCGCGCCGAGCCGTTCGACGTGCTGATCATCGACGAGGCCGGCCAGTTCGCGCTGGCGGACGCCGTCGCCGTGTCGACCTGCGCGCACAACCTGGTCCTGCTGGGTGATCCGCAGCAGCTGCCGCAGGTCGTGCAGGGCACCCACCCGGCCGGTGCGGACGCGTCCGCGCTCGGGCACCTGCTCGGTGACGCGGACGTCATCCCGCCGCACCTCGGCTACTTCCTGGACGAGACCAGACGCATGCACCCTGCCGTGTGCGGGCCGGTGTCCGAGCTGTCGTACCAGGGCCTGCTGCACTCGCACCCCGTCGCGTCCACGCGCGGCGTCTCCGGCATCGACTCGGGGATCTACCTGCGCGAGGTCGACCACGAGCACAACATCACGTCGTCGGCCGAGGAGGCCGACGCCGTGGTCGACACGGTCCGCGCCCTGATGGGTCGCGAGTGGACGGACGGTTCGGTCACTCGCGAACTGACCGACGCCGACGTGCTCGTCGTGGCGCCCTACAACCTCCAGGTGCGGGTGACCAGGCGACGGCTGCAGAAGGCCGGGTACGGCGACGTGCGCGTCGGCACCGTCGACCGGTTCCAGGGCCAGGAGGCACCGGTCGTGATCATGACCATGACCTCGTCGTCCGCCGTCGACCTGCCGCGCGGGCTGGACTTCCTGCTGTCGCGGAACCGCCTCAACGTCGCGATCTCACGGGCGCAGTCGGTCGCGGTGATGATCTGCTCACCGCGACTGCTGGACGCCGACATCCGCGGAGTCGACCAGATGCGTCTGGTGGCCGGAACCATAGGCCTGATCGACCACATGCGACCGTGGCCGTTCTGAGTTCCGCTACTCGCATACGTTTGTTCCGAGCGTGCGGTTCAAGTTTGTTTGCATTCGATCATGACGTTCGCAAGTGGACGAACCTCGCTGATCAACATACATAGAACGCGACCTGAGTGTTGCCAGACGGTGACCTTCCGGAACCTGAGCGTTGCTAGCGTGCCGTGATCCGATTCACCCTTACGGGTGATTCGGTTTCTTTGTGCTCGATCCGCCATGCGACAACCAGAGCAGGAGATCACCTATGCCAGGCAGAGTTCTCGGCGCCATCGCGGTCGCGGCGACCGCGGGCCTGACCGTCCTGGCGCTCGCCATCCCGGCGAGTGCGCACACACCGGACGTGAAGGCCAGCTGCGTCAAGGACGAGGCTGTGCTGACAGTCAATTTCAAGGCCTACGCCCCGAAGGAGCAGAACACGATCCTCGTCAAGGACGGGGAGACGGTGCTCGAGGAGGCGAAGTTCGGCGAGAAGTTCTCCAAGACCTTCAAGAAGCCGGGCGACGTCGAGCACACGTTCACCATCGTGGTGAAGGCGTACGACAGCAGCAAGTACGACTACAAGAACACGGTCAAGACCGAGAAGTGCGTCAAGACGCCGCCTCAGACGGTCTCGACTCCGCCGTCGCAGACCAGCAGCAGTGTCCCGGTGCCCTCGTCCGAGACCACTGCTCCGAGCACGACCGTTCCCGCTCCCCCCGCCGGCGCCGAGCCCCCGCTCGCCGCGACCGGCGCGTCCACCACGTGGACGCTGCTGGCCGGACTCGGCCTCGTCGGCGCAGGTGCTGCGGCGCTGATCCTCGTGCGCCGCAAGCGCGCCTGACGCAGTTGATCTGCAGCAGTCGATCTGCGGCAGGACGCAGTTGAACTGCAGCAGTTGAACTGAAGCAGCACCCGGAGGGGGCGTTCCCAGCCAACGGAACGCCCCCTCCGGCGTGTCACAGCGACAGTTGGGCGCACGAGCCGGGGTGTCCGGAACGCACGGCACGAGCTCACAACTGCAGTTCGGTCTCCCTCGTGCCGGTGGGCACCGCCCCCACGCGGATGAAGCATTCGGTGCCGAACGCGAAGGTGAACGCCTCGTCGGGCATCGAGAGGAACATCGACTCCTCGCCGATCTGGCTGGCGTGTGCGCGCATCGCCGCGCGCTTCGGGCCGAGGAACCCCGTCACGTCCACGGCCGTCGTGATCTCCGCGCCGGGCTTGCCGAACTCCGTGACGTCGTCCGGCACCTCCTCGCCGTGTTCCTCGGCGTAGCGCAGGATGCCCTCGCGCATGCGGTCGCGGTCCATCGTCGCCTGGTACACGGCGGGCGTCCCGGCCAGCTCGGCCGCGCGCACGCCGACCCGGTGCACCTGGATGTGGTCCGGGTGCCCGTATCCGCCGTTGTCGTCGTAGACGGTCAGCGCCGCCGCGTTCTCCTCGCGCAGGATCGCGGCCAGCTTCTCGGCCGCCTCGTCGACGGGCGCGGTCCAGAACGAGCCCTCCCGCGAGTTCGTCGGCTCCCCCATCATCCCCGAGTCGAGGTAGTCCAGGTACTCCACGCGGGCGACTCCGAGCAGGTCAGCGGCCTTCTGGGTCTCCACGACCCGGCGTTCCCACAGCTCTTCGCCCTCGTCGAGGAACCCGTCCGGCACCTCGCCGACCTCACCCCGCGTGGCGACCACCAGCACCACCCGGTGCCCCTCCTCGTACGCCTTGCGCATCACGCCACCGGTGTTGATGCACTCGTCGTCCGGGTGGGCGTGAAACGTGACCAAAGTTGCCATGCGTTCGACGTTACGCCCGAGCACCGACAGAAAATCGGCCCCGGCGGGTCCGCGCCCGTCGGGGCTGGGGCGCGAACTCGCCGGGGCCGAAGTGGTGGGAGCGAGGGAGCTGCCGCTGTCGCAGGCCGGCGGCAGCCCCCTCACATCACGCTCGGCAGCGTGAGGTTCCTAGAGGGTGAGGTTCCAGGAGTCGATGTACCCGGTGTCACCGGAGTAGACGTCCTGCACCCGCAGGGTCCACGTGCCCGCGGCGACCTCCGAGGAGGCGTTCACGGTGTACGTGGCGAGCACGTCGTCCGCCGAGTCCGAAGTGGACGAGTTCTTCACCCGGTACGCGGTGCCGTCCGGCGCCACGAGGTCGATCACCAGGTCGCCGCGGTAGGTGTGCTTGATGTCCACACCGACCTTCAGCGCGGCGGAGGCGTTGCCGGACGCGGTGACCGCGATGGTCGACGACACCGTGCCGCGGTCGACGATCGTCACGTCCGCGGTGTTCTCCAGCGCGCCACCGGGCGGCGTGGTGCCCACGGCCGCGACGGTCTTGGCGGCGTCAGCCAGGCCGGTGCCGCAGCTGTTGCAGGTGCCGGGGATCGGGCGCGTGTTGTTCTTGATCAGCGTCTCGATCTGGGCCGGCGTGAGCGACGCGTCCTTGGCCTTGACCAGTGCGGCGAGACCGGCGATGTGCGGCGCGGCCATCGAGGTGCCCTGGTAGGGCTCGTAGTTCTCGGCACCGGGCGTGGTCGCGCCGTTGTTCAGCGTGGACCAGATGCCGTTCTGCGGCGTCGTGATGGTGCCGGGCGTGTCGGTGCCGCGGCGGGTCTCGCCGCCGGGAGCCGCCACGTCGATCTTGGCGCCGTAGTTGGAGTAGAACGCCTTGTTGCCCTCGCGGCCGAGCGCCGCGACGGTGATCACGTTGTTGCAGTTGGCAGGCGTGAAGTTCGCGACGTCCGCGTTCGAGTTGCCCGCTGCCACGACGACGGTCGTACCCCGCGAAACGGCCGCGTTGATGGCGTTCTGGTAGGTGGACGAGCAGGCCGCCTGACCGCCCAGCGACATGTTGATCACGCGCGCCGGGGTGGCGTTGGCCGGGACACCGGACACGGTGCCGCCGGACGCCCAGTTGATGGCGTCGGCGATGTCGGACGTCGCGCCACCGCACTGCGCGAGCACGCGCAGCGGCTGGATCTTCGCGTTGTACGCGATGCCCGCGATGCCCTTGGAGTTGTTCGTCGCCGCGGCGATCGTGCCCGCGACGTGCGTGCCGTGCCAGGACGAGTCCTGGTCCTGCGCCGGGATCGGGTTGCCGAGCAGGTCGGTGCCGCAGTCGCCGCGCTTCATCCAGTCGCCCGCGTCGGCCGGGTTGTCGTCCCGGCCGCCGCCGTCACGAGCCCGCGCGGCGTCGGACACGAAGTCGTAGCCCGCCACCACGTTGGGCGCGACGTCGGAGTGCGCGACGTAGCCGGTGTCGATGACGGCGACGGTCACGCCGGTGCCGGTCGACGAGCTCCACGCGCCAGGGACGTTCATGCCGGCGGTGGCCTCGAAGAGGTCCCACTGGCGCGAGTACTCGGTGTCGTTCGGGTCGGCGAACGGCTGCATCAGCAGGTCCGGCTCGACGTAGGCGACGTCCGGGTCGTTCTTGAACGCCTGGATCACCGAGTCGGCCGAGGTGGTCTTGCCACCCAGGTCGACGACCGCAGCGCCGGTGGACATGCGGCGGTTCAGGGTCTTGCCCTTCGCGCGGGCGTCGTCCGCGGCAGCGGAATCGGACGAAGCCTCGGCGGTCCCCGGCTTGTAGCCGACGATGAGCCGCTCGAACGGGCGAGCGGTACCGGACTGGGCCGCGGAGGTGGTCGCGTCCGGTTGTCCAGAAGGCGTAGCGGTGGCGGGTAACACCACGCTGAGCACGGCGGCGGAAACAGCCGCGGCGCACAGGCACGTGCGTCGCAATGCGTTCACTGGAGCAGTCCTTCCACGCAGGGCCTCCGCGGTGCCGTCAAGGGCGTCAGGGATCTGATCCGGCTGCGGAAGTGCGCAGAAAGTAGGCAGGTGTGAACGGTGATTAACAGAGCTGAACGCGGCAGTTTCGCGACAGTTGCGTGTTCCCGCCACGCCCGCTGAGCCGAATGGCCCAGAATGTTGCGGTGTTCGAGCACCTGGGCGTCACCGCCGAGCAGTCCGCCGTTTACGAGCTCCTGGTAACGGGAGGCAGCCGCACCACCGACGAGTTGTCCGGTTTCGCGCCCGAGACGCTGGCCGCGCTGCACGACCGCGGACTCGTGCAGCAGCGCGCGGGCGACGTGTGGCAGGCGGTCGCACCGGACCTCGCCGTCGAGATGCTCATCGCGGCGCGCGAGGAGCAGCACCAGAAGGCCCGCGCCGCGGCCGGTCCGCTCATGGAGCTGTACCTGCGCAACCGCGACGAGGACCGGGAGGAGAGCGGCGTCGTCGAGGTCGTCACCGGGGTCGACGCGGTGCTGGACCTGTGGCGCACGCTGCTGTCCGGCGCGCGCAGCGAGGTCTGCGTGCTCGACCAGCCGCCGTACCTGTCGCCGCAGGAGCAGCACGTGGCGCTGGAGGACGAGACGCGCAGCCGCGACGTGGAGTGGCGGGTCGTGTACGACCGGTCATCGGTCGACCTGCCCGGCCGGGTCGCGGAGATCGTCGAGCTCGTCGCGTCCGGCGAACGGGCCCGCGTCACGCCGACCCTGCCGTTCAAGCTCGCGGTCATCGACGCGCGCGTGGCGGTGCTGCCGATCGCGGCCGACGGCAAGATCGACAAAGTGCTGCTGATCCGGCCGTCGCCGCTGCTGGACGTGCTGCTGTCGACGTTCGAGCTGTACTGGGACAAGGGAATCCCGTTCAGCCCCGGCGGCATCTACGCGACCGTCGAAGACGTGGACCCGCACCTGCTGGCGCTGCTCGCGGCCGGGCTCACCGACGAGGCGATCGCGCGTCAGCTCCGGCTCGCGCCGCGCACCGTGCAGCGCCGCGTCCGGCAGCTGATGGACCGCTGCGGCGCGCAGACGCGTTTCCAGGCAGGCGTCCAAGCCATGCGCCGCGGCTGGTTGTGACCAACAGCAGCGAAGGGGAGCCCGGCGCGGGGGCTCCCCTCCACCTCAGCCGGTGACCTTGCGCGCGGCCACCAGCTTTCCGCTCGAGAAACCCTCGACGCGGAGTTCTTGACCGGTCCGGACCTCGACGGTGTGCGCGCCGTCGGTCACGTCCTGGGTCGCGACTGGCCTGCCGTCGACGTACAGGTCGACCCGGTCCAGGTTCACGGTGTCCAGCGACGCCGTGGTGCCCGACCACGCGACGCCCAGCCGCCGCACGGGAAGCGCCTTGAGCAGCTCACCCGCCTTGTTCAGCAGGTCGACGTTGCCGTGCAGCACGTCGTCGCCGGTCATCTCGTGCACGTCGGTCGGCCGGACGCCGAGGTCCTCGACCGGTGTGCCCGCCAGCTTGCCGACGCGCAGCGTGCGCCGGATCGACACCCGCATGTTCGCCTTCGCGGGCAGTTCCTTGTACGGGGACAACGGATCCGGCGCCGGGATCTTCATCAGCGTGGCGAGCAGCCCGTGCGTCCACACGTTCGCGCCGCCCGCTCCGGTGTTGTCGTCGACGCCGAGGATCGGACCGATCTCGTGGTCCGCCCAGCCCGCCGCGAAGATGTCCGTCGCCGAGTAGCAGCGCGCGTCGGTGACCAGGACGACCGGGCCGTGGTAGGTCTGCCCCACCGAGTTCGCGTCCTCCTCGGGCGTGATCGAGTGGGCGCAGGAGAACGTCGCGCCGGTCTCGGTCGACTCGTCGAGCGACGGGAACCACGGGCCGAGGTCGAGCTGCTTGGTCGGGTTCTTCGCGTGCCGCTGGCACACCTTCAGGTTCAGGGGTGTGCTGAGGAACTGCACGGGCTCGGGCTGGATCCGGCGCGGTGTCATGGTCTGCAGCGTCATCTCGCTCGCGAAGATGTGCCCACCGCCGTTGCCGCGCACGTCGACGATCAAACCGTTCTGGGGCAGCAACGCCGCCAGGCGCACGAACTCGTCGCGGAACGCGTCCGGGTCGTTGACGCTGAACGTGAAGATCCGCAGGTGCCCGAACGTGCCGTGCGGCGTGATCACCGGGCGGGCCCGGAACACCCGCGGCATGGTCGTCGGCACGTCCGCGTCGGCGACGGCCACCGGCTCGGCGCCTTCCTCCATCTCCGCCACGACCGGTGTGTACAGCAGGATCTTGGCGCGGCCCTTCTCGTCCGAGTCGATGTCCACGCCCTGCGCGGCCGACGACATCGTGAGCTCGTTCGGGTCGGTGAGCGGCGGCGGGTTCGCCGCGACCTTCCACTCCTCCTGCAACGTGTGCTTCTTGCCGTCCAGACCGCGGTAGGTGACGGTCACCCAGTCCTCGTCCGGCGGCAGCTGGATGACCAGCGGCCGCAACGTCAGCGACTCGAGGCCGCGCGCCAGGTTCGCCGCGCTGTTGCTGCCCGCGAACCGCGCGCCGTTCACCGCGACGGCGCGGTCGATGGGCGTGCCGTTCCAGTGCGTGACCTCGGCGCCCGGCTCGAACCCCGGCGCCTTGAAGCCGTCGACCAGGCGGGCCACGAGGTACTTCTCCTTGCCGCCGACGAGGCACTTCTCGAACTGGAACGGCAGGAACGCGCTCTTGCCCGCGAACGGCGCGGGCAGCAGGTAGTTGGTGTGCAGGTCGCGAACCGAGTGGAAGGTGGTCGACATCTCGCGGTGGAAGAGCCACTCGTCTTCCATGGTCTCGTCGGTGAGGCGCTCCAGCCGGGTGCGCAGAACTCTCAGCCGCTGCACCGGGTTCACCGCGTGCATGGCGATCTTCAGCGGCAGGTGCGCGTAGTTCTGCTCGATCAGCACGAGCGCCTGCTCGACGATGAGCTTGCGCTGGGCGAGCGTCAGCGTGCCCTCGGTCGCGCGGAACTCGGCGAGTCCGACGGAGTCGGCCAGGACGGGGTTGATGGTTGCGGTCATCGCGGGGCCTCCTTTCCCAGTAGAGGCCTCAGAACACCGCTGGATACAACAAACTTCACCCGAATGGCCGCTAACTGGTGGCTCCGTATGCGCGACTACCTGGTAAGACCAAGGGGGAACGCGATGAGTCCACGGGCCTTGGAATTGCGCATCCACGGCGTCAACAACACACCACCGCACGCGATGCTGGCCCTGCCGAAGGAGGAGACCCAGCGGACGCGCGGTGACGACCTCGGCGGCTTCTGGTCCGGTACGGCCCCGAACGAGGAGCTGCTCACGGAGGCCTACTCGTGGGGCGGCATGGCGCGCTCGTCGGTCAGCCTGCCCGGCGGCAACCCGGTCGTGAACGCGTTGTGCCGCATCGGGTGGGCGTTGCTGCTGCCGTTCGGGCTGGCGAACGTCGCCTACTGGAGCCGGAAACTGCCCACCGGCGCGAAACGCCCCGACTGGCGCTGCGGCAGCGGCGCGGCGACGACCCGGCTGTTCGGGTTGGGGCTGACGGTGCTGCTGGTGCTGGCGGCGTGCGAGATCACGCTGGACCTGTTCGCGATCCAGTGCGCGCCCGCGAACGCGTGCCCGCGGCTGCCGAGCGCGTTCGGCTGGTTCAGCGGTCAGGACGTGGCGACGCGCATGGCGATCTCCTCGGCCGGGCCCGTGTTGTTGTTGCTGGGGCTGTGGTTGCTCGCCCGCCGCTCGCGCGTCCGGTACGAGCAGAAGACCACCGAGGCCGGGCGCACCGACCGCGGCCCCGTGATGCTCGCCGACCCCGGGCTGTGGCGCGGTGACGTGATGCTGCGCGAGCTCACCCGCGTGCACCTCGCCGCCGGTTTCGCCGTCGTCGCGCTGGTGTCCTCTGTGGACGCCTGGGCCGCCGCGCCGGAGTTCCGGGTGATCGCCGTGGTGTCGGCGGCGCTGGTGCTCGCGGCGTGCGCGCTGGCGTCGCGGCGGGTCGGCGACGCGCCGGACGTGGCGACCGAGGCGCACGGGCCGCGCGACTCGTGGCTCCTCCTGGGGTTCGCGATGGCCGTGTTCGCCGCCGAGACGGTGTCCCTGCTCGTCGTGCGGCCCGCGTTCACCGGCCGGTTGCTCGTCGCGACGTGGCTGCCGCCGGTGCTGCTCGCGTGCCTGCTCGGCATCGTGGCGTCGGCGTACGCGTGGCGAGCCAACCCGAGGCGGATCCCGCTGCTGCTCGGGCTCCTCGTCGCGGCGGGGCTCGTCGCGGGGTACTCGCACTGGGCCGGTCCGGTGGTCGCGGTGCTCGCCACGGCGACGCTGATGTGGCACGCGCGCAAGGACGACACGCGCGAGTGGGAGGCGTGGTCCGGCATGGGACCCGGTGTGCTGCTGGGGATCTCGCTGGCGTCGTCGATGACGCTGTCGACCATCGCGGTCGTGGCGACCGGCAACTGGTTGCTGGGTCTCACCACCGTTCCGCCGGTGTACGCGTGGTTCAGCGGCTCGTTCACGGTCGCGCTGGCCGCGTTCGTCGCCGTCGCACTCGTGCTCGGTGGGCTCGTGGGCACCCGGTTGGTCAAGCCCTCCCTGCTGCTCGGCGCGGACGACGAACCGGGACCGTCGAAGAACGTGCGCGCACGCCACCTGGCCGCACTGGCGCACCGGGCCGAGAAGGCCGTAGGGCTGCTGTCGATCCTCAGCGTCCTCGCGGTCGCGCTGGCCGTGGACGCGGCGCTGTCCGCACGACGCGACCTGCCCGAGTGGGTCGTCGACCGCGGCCTGTGGTTCACCGTCCTCACCGGCGGCGCGGTCGTCGCCGCGTTCGCGGGCGGCCGGGCGACCCGCCCGCTCGGCCTGGTGTGGGACCTGATCTGCTTCCTGCCGCGCACCGCCCACCCGTTCGCGCCGCCGTGCTACGCCGAGCGCGCCGTGCCGGAGCTGGTGCAGCGCACGCGGGAGTGGCTCGACGGCGGCGCCGACCGGCGCGTGGTGCTCTCCGCGCACAGCCTCGGCTCGGTGCTCGCGACGGCGACGATCTACGCGCTGCCCGAGCGGGACCTGCCGAGGCTGCGGCTGATCACCTACGGCAGCCAGCTGCGGCCGTACTTCGGGCGGATCTTCCCCGAGCTGCTGGGCGGCGGGGTGCTCGGCACACCGCCCACCCGCGGCGGCAGGCTGTGGTCGACCGATCCGTGGCGCTGGCCGGCCACCGAACCTTCGCAGGGCGGTCTGTCCACAATGGTCCCCTGGACGAACCTGTGGCGGCGCACGGACTTCCTGGGCTTCCCCGTGCACGGCTACGCGGCGAACGCGTGCGACCGCCCGGCGCCCGAGTCGAACGGCTCGGGACGCATCGAACGGCATTCGGACTACCAGACCACATCGGCCTACCGGGAGGCGCTCGCGTCTCATTTGGAGTGATCATGGGTGAACCATCGCCCGATCGTGCACGTGCCGTGTCTGGGAACCTGGAACGCCGAAGTGCCCAGTGGCACGTGACCAAGGAGAAGCATGCGTACGACTGTGTCGGTCCTCGTGGGAACCGTCCTGCTCGCTGGTGGACTGGCCGCCTGCTCGTCCGGTGAGCAGCAGGCGGCGCCCGCGCCGACCTCGGCCGCCGTCGTGCCGATCGCCGAGACCGCGGTCGCCGAGCCCGCCGCGTCCGGCGACCAGCCGAAGGGCATCACCTACGACGCCAAGCGCATCCCGGTCGGTGCCAAGCTCGCGGTGGCGTCGAAGTCCGATGGCGGTCAGACCAAGGTGGACCTGACGGTCAGCGGCCTGCTGCCGAACACCAAGTACGGCTCGCACGTGCACACCAAGCCGTGCGGTGCCAAGCCGGCGGACGCGGGTCCGCACTACCAGAACACCAAGGACCCGGTGTCGCCGTCGGTCGACCCGAAGTTCGCGAACACGGAGAACGAGATCTGGCTGGACTTCACCACCGACGACAAGGGTGCCGCGACCGGCACCGCGACGGTGAAGTGGGAGTTCCGCAAGGGCGACGCGAACGCGATCATCGTGCACGCCGCGCACACCAGCACCGAGCACGGCAAGGCCGGCACCGCTGGCGACCGGCTGGCGTGCCTCACGGCCGCTTTCTGACCGACCCGGTGGCCGAAGGCGGGAACGCGATCACGCGTTCCCGCCTTCGGTGGTTTGAAGGGTGACGGCGGTGGGTACCCCTCGACGCTCCCGACTCGAGGGCGAGGTGAGCACCTTGGTCGGTGTGCGACCCCCTGAACCCGTCAGCGTCGCCGAGGAGTTCCTGCTCGTGGACCCCACGAGCGGCCGGCCGTCGGGGCGCGCCGGTGCCGTGCTGGCCCGGCTGCGCGACACCGGGCTGACCTCGTTCCGCGGTGAGCTGGCCACCACGCAGGTGACCGCGACGACCGGGCCGTGCACGAGCCTCGGCGATCTGCGCGCGACCATGGACGCGGCGCGCCACCGGGTCCGGGACGCCGCGCGGGCGGTCGGGGTCGGGGTGCTGTCGCTCGGCGTGCCCTACTGGAGCTCCGAGCACCCGCTGCTGGGGCGCGGCGAACGGTTCCAGCAGCTGCTGCGCACGTACGCGGGCGCGATGGCCGATCACGAGGCGTGCGTCTGCCAGGTGCACGTCGCCGTGCCGGACCGCGAGACCGGGGTCGCCGTCCTCAACCACCTGCGGCCGTGGCTGCCGACGCTGCTGGCGCTGTCCGCGAACTCGCCGTGCCACGAGGGCCGCGACACCGGCTACGCGAGCTGGCGCACCGTGCAGCGGTCCCGCTTCCCCGGCTCGGGTGTGCCGCCGTGGTTCTCGTCGGCGGCCGACTACGACGAGCACGTCGAGCGGATGGCCGAGTGCGGCACGCTCGTCGACGAGGCGCCGTTCTGGCTCGCCAGGCTGGCCTCGCACGGTCCCGTGGTCGAGATCCACGCGGCGGACGCCGTGCCCGCGGTCGAGGACGCGGTCGTGCAGGCCGCGCTGTCGCGGGCACTCGTCCGCACCGCCCTCACCGATCTGGCCGACGGCCTGGAGGCACCGCAGGTCCGCGACGACGTGTGCGCGGCCGCGCTGTGGTCGGCCGCGCGGCACGGACTCGGCGGAGCGGCCGTGCACATCGTGCGGGAACAGCAGGTCACCGCGACCAAACTGCTCCGCGAGCTCGTCGAGCACGTCACCGGCGCGCTGGAGGAGACCGGCGACACCGACGTCCTCGCGTGGTTGGAGTCGTGCCGCTAGTCGTCACCGACGACCCGCAGCCAGCGGCACTCGTAAGGCCCCAGCCGCAGGCTCACCACACCGTCCGCCGACACCGGCTCGGTCTCGCCTGTCAGCACGTCGCGCGGCTCCCGCATCCCGTCGAGCCGCAGCTCCACCTCCCCGGAACCGAGGTTGTGCACGGCGACGACGCACCCGCCGTCGGCCGTGCTGCGGTGCGCGAGCACCGCGGGCTCCCCGGTGTCCAGCACCTCGTAGGTGCCCCACGCGAACTCGGGGCATTCGCGGTAGCGGCGCGCCAGCAACCTGATCCAGGTCAGCAGCTCGTTGTCGTCCGAGACGCGGTCCCACTCCATCGGCGTGCGCACGGCCAGCCTGCCCTCGCGGCTGAGGTCCTCCTCCATGCCGATCTCCTCGCCGTAGAAGAGAACAGGCGTACCGGGCAACGAGAACAGCAGGCTGTAGACCATCTTGATGCGCCGCAGGTCGTGGCCGAGCATCCCGGGCAGCCTCCGCCGCAGCCCGCGTCCGTAGAGCTGCATGTCCTTCGACGGCCCGAACGCGGCGAACACCTCCTGGCGCTCCGGCTCGCTCAGCTTGTCCAGCGTCAGCTCGTCGTGGTTGCGCACGAACGTCGCCCAGTGCGCGTCCCTCGGCGGGTACGGGCGTTCGCGCAACGCCTCCGCCAGCGGTCCGGCGTCCTCACGGGCCAGCGAGAGGTACATCTTCTGCATGCCGATGAAGTCGAAGCACATCGTCAGCTCGTCGCCGGTGTCCCCCGGATCGCCGAAGAACCTCGTCGTCTGGTCGTACGGCAGGTTCACCTCGCCCAGCAGCACCGCCGATCCGGCCCGGCGGGAGAGGAACGCGCGCAGGTCCGCGAGGAAGTCGTGCGGGTCGGGCAACGCCGCCGACTCGGTCTCCAGCAGGAAGGGCACGGCGTCCACGCGGTACCCGGACAGGCCGAGCTCGAGCCACAGGCCCATGGTGCGGGCGATCTCGTCGCGCACCGCCGGGTTGGCGACGTTCAGGTCCGGCTGGTGCTTGTAGAACACGTGCTGGTAGTACTGGTCGGTCTTGGCGTCGTGCTCCCACACCGACTTCTCCTTGTCGGGGAACACCACGCCCTCGGCGGCGTCGGCAGGCGGCTCGTCGCGCCACACGTACCAGTCCCGGTACGGGTTGTCCCTGCTGGAACGCGCTTCGACGAACCACGGGTGCTGGTCCGACGTGTGGTTGACGACGAGGTCGGCGATGACGCGGATGCCCCGCTCGCGTGCGGTGCGCACGAACTCGACGAAGTCGCCGAGCGTGCCCAGCCGGTGGTCGACGGCCTGGAAGTCGGTGATGTCGTAGCCGTCGTCGCGGTCCGGCGACGGGTAGTACGGCATCAGCCAGACGCACGTGACGCCGAGCGAGGAGAGGTAGTCGACCTTCTGCGCCAGACCGGCGAACCCGTTGGCGCAGAACGTCTCCACGTCGAGGCAGTAGATGAGGGCGGTCTTCCACCACAGGTCGGAGGTGCGGGTCCGTTTCACGATGCGCCCTTCAGCTGCGGCAGCACGTGTTCGCCGAACGCGTCGACGAACTCGTCCTGTTCCTGACCGACGTGGTGCAGGTTGATCTCGTCGAAGCCGAGCTCGGCGAACTCGTGCAGCCACGCCGTGTGCTGCCCCAGGTCCGACGACACGTTGACGACCTTCACGACCTGCTCCGGCGACACCTGCTCGGCGATGACGTCGAAGTGCTGCGGCAGCTCGAGGTCCCAGCACACCGGTGGCGGGAACACGTTGCCGCGCCACTGCTCGTGCGCGATCCGCCCGGCCGTCTCGTCGTCGTGCGCCCAGCTCAGGTGCACCTGCAGGTGCAGCGGCCCGCGGCCGCCGGCGTCGCGGTACGCGTCGGTCACCCGGCGCAGCTGGGCGGGCGGCGCGTTGACGGTGACGAGACCGTCGGCCCACTCCGCGCACCAGCCCGCGGTCTCGGGGCTCACCGCGGCGCCCACCAGCGGTGGCGGCTCGTCGGGCAACGTCCACAGCCGGGCCCGGTCGACCGTCACCAGCCCGTCGTGGCTGACCTCCTCGCCGCGCAGCAACGCCTTGATGACGTCGACGCACTCGCGCAGCCTGCGCGCCCGGACGTCCTTGCGCGGCCAGCCTCCCCCGGTGATGTGCTCGTTGCTCGCCTCGCCGGTGCCGAGCGCGGCCCAGAACCGGCCTGGGTACATCGCGGCGAGGGTGCCGATGGCCTGCGCGGTGATCGCCGGGTGGTAGCGCTGCCCCGGTGCGGTGACCACGCCGAACGGCAGCGAGGTCGCCTCCAGCGCGGCGCCGAGCCACGACCACGCGTAGCCGGACTGGCCCTGCCGGGAGCTCCACGGCGAGAAGTGGTCCGAGGACATGGCGCACCGGAACCCGGCTTCCTCGGCGCGGCGCACGGTCGCGAGCAATACCGACGGATGGATCTGCTCGTGTGAAGCGTGAATGCCGTACCTGGTCATCCTCGGGGGCTACCCGAAGCAACCTTGATCCACCCACAGGAGTCATTACCTGTAGGTTGACCGGACCGGTTGAAAAGACATTGGGGGTTTTCCCGGTGAGCAGCAAACATCTCGCGCTGCTGTGCGCGCTCGCGGCGATGGCCGCGACGGCGTGCAGCGCGTCGGGGCCTGGGGAGACCAATCCCGACCTCGCGCCGCGCGGCACGACCATGACCACGGTGAAGCCCTCGCGGCAGGACCTCACGAACAAGATGAGCCTCACCGGCAAGGTGACGATGAACCCGATGTTCGGGCTGGTCGCGCCGATCGCGGGCCAGGTGCGGTTCTTCGACGTGAAAGCGCCTTCCGGCACACCGACCAAGCCGACGCGCGTCGCGACGATCTGGGCGAACGGCACGCCGACGTACGTCGAGGTGCCCGCGGGCGCGGTGCCCGGCGCGCGGCTCGTCGACGACAAGGCGACGGTGTCGGCGGGCATGCCGATCTATTCCGCGAAGCACGGTGCCTACGGCATCGTCGCGGACGTCGCGGGCGACCAGGCGTACAAGATCACCGACGCGCTGGCCGAGGTGCAGGCGCAGATCAAGAACGGGCCCGGCCCGTTCCCGTGCGCCGTGCTCGGCACGATCGCCGCGCTGCCCGCGGGCACCGTTCCCGAGGTGCCGACGCCGACCGAGCCCAAGCCCGGCACGGACCAGCCGAAGCAGCCCGGTCCGCCGACGCAGCAGCAGGAGCAGCCGAAGCCGACCGAGCCGACCGGCCTGCGCGTCGTGTGCACGGCGCCCGCCGACGTGAAGCTGATCAACGGTGCGGCCGCGACGCTGGAGCTGGTGACGGGCAAGGCCGCGAACGCACTGGTCGTGCCGGTCGAGGCCGTCGCCGGCACGCAGGGCAAGGGCAAGGTCGACGTGCTGAAGAACGGCACGCGCACGACCACCGACGTCGTGCTCGGCCTCACCGACGGCAAGGTCGTCGAGGTGAAGTCGGGGCTCAACGGCGACGAGGAGCTGGCCGTCCCCGGCCCGAACCTGCCGGACGGCCCGCAGCAGAACCAGGACGGCGTGAAGCCGACGGGACCGTGATGACGATCCCCATGTCTGCCGCACCGATTGCCGCACCACCGATCCAGACACCGCTCATCCGCTTGTCCGGCATCACGAAGACGTTGAAGGGGCAGGACGAGCCGCGCACGATCCTCGACGGCGTGAACCTGACCGTCCACAGCGGACAGAGCATCGCGATCCTCGGCCGTTCGGGTTCCGGCAAGAGCACGCTGCTGTCGCTCATCGGGCTGTTCGACCGCGCGGACGGCGGCCAGTACCTGCTCGGCGAGCGGGACATCACGAAGCTGCCCGAGCGCAAGGCGGCCGCGTTGCGCAGCGCCGAGTTCGGGTTCGTGTTCCAGCGGTTCTTCCTGCTCAAGCACCTCTCGGCCGCGCAGAACGTGGCCATGGCGCTGGTCAACGGCCAGGGCTGGCTGCCGCGACGCAAGCGCAAGACGCAGGTGATGGAGGCGCTGGACCAGGTCGGCATCGCGCACCTGGCGAAGCACAAGCCACCACGGCTGTCCGGCGGTGAGCAGCAACGCGTCGCCATCGCCCGCGCACTGGTGCGGCAGCCGCGCGTGCTGCTGGCCGACGAGCCGACCGGTGCGCTCGACACCGAGACCGGCAACCTCGTGGTGGACGTGCTGCTGAAGGCGACCCACCGCGGCTGCGGGCTCGTGCTGGTGACGCACGACCACGACCACGCGGCCAAGATGGGCAGCGTGCTGTCCCTGCACGACGGGCGGCTCGGATGATGGCGCCAAGAAATTCAATACTGTCAGGCAGGCTGCGCTCCGCCGTGATCATCGGCGGCCAGGGCATCAGGGCCCGCAAGCTGCGCACGTTCCTGTCCATGATCAGCCTGTTCATGGGTGTGCTCGCGGTCGTCACCGTGCAGGCGGGCGCGGAGATCGCCCAGCGCGCGATGCTCAGCGACGTCGAGCTGCAGCAGGGCAAGGACGGCACGCGCGTGATGTACGTGCCGGACACCGGCGCGTCGATCATCGAGGACGCGATGCGCGGCCGCACCGACGCGGTGGCGTCACTGGGCATGAACGCGATCATCGGCGAACCCGGTGTGCGCCCGGTGAACGAGGGCGGGATGTCGTTCGAGAACGCCGGCCGCGGGCCGCGTGGTGGCGACATGTGGTGCGACGAGCGCGGCTGCTACCCGATGGAGCAGAAGGGGCCGGAGAAGCCGGCGGGCCAGGCGATCGAGGTGCGGATGCAGGCGCTGACCGGTGACGTGCGGTCGTTCCGCCCGTTCCGGCCGGTGACCGGTCAGTGGCTGGACTTCGGCTCCGCGCCGTCGCTCGCGCCGAGGATCGTGCTGAACCGCGAGGCGGCCAAGGGTTTCCGGATGTACCAGGTGCCCGCCGAGATGTCGGTCCAGGGCGCCACCGCGCACATGACGCCGCAGATCGTCGGCGTGATCGACGACGGCGGCTACGAGCCCACCGCGTACATCCGGATCGACGAGCTGCGGTCGTGGTTGCCCAGCGGCACCGCCCAGGCCGCCGACCCGTACCGCGGTGGCGGCGGCCTGCAGCTGATGATGTCCCCCGGCACCGACGACCTCGAGCAGACGCTGAAGGCCAAGCTCGCAGGCACCGGCCTGAAGGCGGAACAACTCCAGTCGAACGTGATCAACTCGCGGGCTCGCATGCTGGAGGAGCTCGCGATCATGCGGTGGATCTTCCTCGGGATGGCCGCGCTGGTGCTGCTGATCGGTGTCGCGGGCATCCTCAACGTCGGTCTGGCGACCGTCGGTGAACGGGTCGAGGAGTTCGCGCTGCGGCGTGCGGTCGGCACGTCGCGGATGCTGCTGGCGGGCATCGTGCTGTCCGAGACGTTGCTGACCGGCCTGCTGACGGCCGGTGCCGCGATCGGCGTCGGCGTGGTCGGCCTGAAGGTCGGCTCGCAGATCATCGGAGGCAAGTACCCGTCGCTGCAGGGCATCGAGTTCCCCTGGCAGGCAGGCGTGGCAGGGGTGATCGCGGGTCTCGTCGCCGGCATCCTGGGTGGCCTGATCCCGGCCGTCCGGGCGGCGCGCATCCCGATCGCGACCGTGATGCGCGCCTGACCCCGGTCAGGCCTGGTTGAACTCGTCCGGGTCGGGGCCGATGCGGCCGTTGCGGTCCAGGGTGGACAGTGCGGCTACGTCGGCGTCGGTGAGGGTGAAGTCGAAGACCGCGATGTTCTCCCTGATGCGGGACGGCGTCACGGACTTCGGGATCACGACGTTGCCGAGCTGCAGGTGCCAGCGCAGCACGATCTGCGCGGGCGTGCGGCCGTGGCGCGCGGCGAGCTCGGTGACCACGGGGTCGCTGAGCAGCTCGCCGCCCTGGCCGAGCGGGCTCCACGCCTCGGTGCGGATGCCGTGCCGCTCGTGGAACGCGCGGAGCTCGGCCTGCTGCAGGTACGGGTGCAGCCATCACAAGACCCGAGGTTGATCGCGGGGGTGACGCCGAGGTCGATGACCCGCTCCAGGTGCGCGGGCTGGAAGTTGGACACGCCGATCGCGCGCACCCGGCCGTCTTCGAGCAGCTTCGCGAACGCGCGCCAGGTGTCGACGTAGAGGTCGCGCGCGGGCGTCGGCCAGTGGATCAGGTACAGGTCGAGCACGTCGAGCTTGAGCTTGTTGAGCGACTCGTCGAACGCGCGGAGCGTCGAGTCGTAGCCCTGGTCGGCGTTCCACAGCTTGGTGGTGACGAACAGGTCGTCGGCGCCGGACGCCGCGATCGCCTCGCCGACGCCGCGCTCGTTGCCGTAGATCGCGGCGGTGTCGATGCTGCGGTAGCCGTACTCGATGGCCGTCGCGACCGCCTTCGCCGACTCGTCGTCCGGCACCTGCCAGACGCCGAAGCCGAGCTGGGGCATGGTGACGCCGTTGTTCAGGGTGATGCTGTTCAAGGGAAATACCTCTCAGGGGATGAGCGTGGGTGCGGTGCCGCCGTCGACGCGCAGCGCCGCGCCGGTGGTCGCGGACGCGAGGTCGGACGACACGTAGGTGATGAGGTTCGCGACCTCCTGCGGGCGGATCAGCCTGCCCAGCAACAGGGTCGGGCGTTCGGTGCGGACGAACTCGGCCTCGCCGCCGTCGCCGACGCGGTCGCGGATGAACTCCTCGACGCCGGGCGTCAAGGTCGAGCCGGGCAGCACGGAGTTGACCGTGACGCCGGTGCCCGCGACCGCCTGGGCCATGCCGCGCGCGACGGACAGCTGCGCGGTCTTCGTCATGCCGTAGTGCACCATCTCGGTCGGCACGAACACCGCGGACTCGCTGGACACGAAGATCACCCGGCCCCAGCCGCGCTCGACCATCCGCGGCGCGTGGTGCGTGGACAACCGCACGCCGGACATCACGTTGGTCTCGAAGAACCGCAGCCACTCGGTGTCGGGGATCTCGAAGACCGGTGCGGCCTCGAAGATCCCCAGGTTGTTGACCAGCACGTCGACGTCGGGCTCGGCGGCGACCAGTGCCGCCACTCCTTCGGCGGTGGACACGTCGGCGGCGACACCGCGGACGTCGCCGGCGATCTTGGCGACGGCCTCGTCGACGCGGTCCTGCGAGCGGCCGTTCACGATGACCGTCGCGCCCGCCTCGGCGAGTGCCTGCGCGGTGGCGAAGCCGATGCCGGACGTGGACCCGGTGACGAGGGCTGTGCGGCCGGACAGCCCGGCGAAGTACGTGACCCCCCTGAGGCGGCGTTCAGGTCCGCTGTTCATCTCTCTCCCCGCTAGACTTGCCTAAGACGATAACCAGCGTATGCAATAGTTGCAGACGCTGTCTATTAGGAGTTGGCCATGTCACTGGACGACGACGCCGTGCAGGCACGTGCCCAGGGGTGGCGGACGCTCGCCGCGCTGCACGCCCGCATCGAGGACCGCCTGGAGAAGGCGCTGCAGCGGGAGCACGAGCTGTCCGTCAGCGAGTACACCGTTCTCGACGTGCTCAACCGCCAGGACGGCTTCCACCTTCGGATGAACCAGCTCGCGGCCGCCGTGGTGCTGAGCCAGTCGGCGACGACGCGCCTGGTCACGCGACTGGAAGACCGGGGACTGCTGCAGCGCTACCTGTGCCCGACCGACCGGCGCGGCATCTACACCGAGGTCACCGACAAGGGCGACGACCTGCTCGCGCGGGCGCGTCCGACGCACGACGCCGTGCTCGGCGAGGCGCTGGACGAGGCGGCGGCGCTGCCGGAGCTCGCACCACTCGTGAGGGTGCTTTCAGGGCGGTGAACTTCCGAGCATGATCAGCGCGTGACCGACCTCATCGCCCTCATCCGCGCCGAAGCCCCCGAGGCCGAAGCACGCCGCGCGCTCACCGAGCCGGTCGTCGCCGCGATCGTGGACGGCGGGCTGCACCGGCTGGTCAGCCCGAAGCGCTACGGCGGCGCGGAGATGGGCCTGCCGGAGTGGAGCCGGACGATCCAGGAACTGTCCCGTGCGGACGGTTCCACCGGGTGGACCGTCATGACGACCTGCATCTCCGCGGCGCTCGCGTGGTACCTGCGCGCGGAGGGCGCGGACGAGGTGTTCGCCGACCCCCGTGCGGTCATCGCGGGCACGGCGGCGCCGGTCGGCCGCGGCGAGGTCGCGCCCGACGGCTACGTGATCAGCGGCCGCTGGGGCTGGGGCAGCGCGACGCCGCACAGCCAGTGGATCATCGGCAGCGCGCTCACCCCCGACGGCCCCCGGATGGCGGTCTACCGGCGCTCGGAGGTCGAGATACACGACACGTGGGACGCGGCGGGGCTGTGCGCGACGGGTTCGCACGAGTTCTCCGTCTCCGACGTGTTCGTCCCCGGTCATCGCGCCGTCTGGCCCGCCACCGACGCGCCGGGCATCGACGGCCCCATCCCCGCCTTCCCGTACTTCGGTTTCCTCGCCGTCGGCGTCGCGTCGGTCGGACTCGGCATCGCCCGCCGTGCCGTCGACGAGATCGAGGCGCTCGCGCTCGCGAAGACCCCTCAGCACACGACCACCCGCCTCGCCGAACAAACCGGCGCGCAGATCGACGTCGCGCTGGCCGAGGCCAGGCTGTCGTCGGCGCGGGCGTTCCTGCGCGAGGAGCTGGAACGCTGCTGGGAGCTCGCGGTTTCGGGACAGCAAGTGCCGGCCGAGCCCCGCGGCAGGCTGCGGCTGGCATGCTCGCACGCGGCGGCGGAGGCCACCGAGGTCACCAGAACGGCGTTCGCGCTCGGCGGCGGCAGCGCGGTGTTCGCGTCGTCCGGGCTGCAGCGCTGCCTGCGCGACGCGGCCGTCGCGGCGCAGCACACCATCGTGTCGCGCCGGCTGTTCGAGACCTATGCCAAGGTCCGGTTCGGCTTCGGACCCGACACGGCCCGATTCTGATCCTGATCCTGGGAAGGTTCTGATGGACGCACTCGACGCGATCATGACGACGCGGGCGATCCGCAGGTTCACCACCGTCCCCGTCTCCGACGAGGACATCTGGACGTGCCTGCGCGCGGCCCAGCAGGCGCCGTCGGGTGGCAACCGCCAGGTGACGAGGTACCTGGTCGTCACCGATCCGGACCTGCGCCGCGAGATCGGCGAGTACTACCGCAAGTCCTACGACACGTACACGGGCTCGCGCGTCGACACGAGCACGGACGCGACGTGGACGCGGATCAAGGCGTCAGCGCGGCACCTCGCGGACCACCTGGCGGACGTGCCGGTGCTGGTGTTCTTCCTCATGCCCGCCGACCGGCCGGGCAACGCCGTCGACATCGGCCCGCTGACCGCGTCGGTGTACCCGGCGGTGCAGAACTTCTGCCTGGCCGCCAGGACGCTGGGCCTCGGGACGACGCTGACCACGGTGATCCGGGCGCACCACGCGGAGGTGCTCGAACTGCTCGGCGTACCGGACGGCTACGAGGTCGCGGCGATGGTGCCGCTCGGTCATCCGACCGGCAGTTTCGGCGTGGCGAAGCGACGCGACGTCGCGGATGTCACCCGTTGGAACCAGTGGAGCTAGGCTCGCGGGCATGCCGGACACGCAGTACGAAGACCTGCTCCGCCACGTGCTGGACACGGGTACGCGCAAGGAGGACCGCACCGGGACCGGGACGCGGTCGATCTTCGGCCACCAGCTGCGCTACCGGTTGTCCGACGGTTTTCCGCTGATCACGACCAAGAAGGTGCACTTCAAGTCGATCGCGTACGAGCTGCTGTGGTTCCTGCGCGGCGAGAGCAACGTGAAGTGGCTGCGGGACCAGGGCGTGACGATCTGGGACGAGTGGGCGTCGCCGTCCGGTGAGCTCGGCCCGGTGTACGGGGTGCAGTGGCGGTCGTGGCCCACCCCCGACGGCGGGCACGTCGACCAGATCAGCGAGGTGCTGCACGCGTTGCGCACCAACCCGGACTCGCGGCGGATCATCGTGTCCGCGTGGAACGTCGGCGAGATCGCGCAGATGGCGCTGCCGCCGTGCCACGCGTTCTTCCAGTTCTACGTCGCCGACGGGCGGCTGTCGTGCCAGCTGTACCAGCGCAGCGCGGACCTGTTCCTCGGCGTGCCGTTCAACATCGCGTCGTACGCGCTGCTGACGCACATGATCGCCCAGCAGGTCGGGCTCGAGGTCGGCGACTTCATCTGGACCGGCGGCGACTGCCACGTCTACGACAACCACCAGGAGCAGGTGCGCGAGCAGCTGAGCCGCTCGGCGTACGAGTTCCCCCAGCTGAGGCTGCGTCAGGCCGCCACGCTGTTCGACTACTCCTACGAGGACTTCTCGGTCGAGGGCTACCGGCACCACCCGGCGATCAAGGCTCCGGTGGCGGTGTGATCGGCCTGATTTGGGCGCAGTCCGCGAACGGCGTCATCGGCCGCGACGGCGCGATGCCGTGGCACCTGCCGGAGGACATGAAGCACTTCCGCGCGCTGACGAGCGGCACGACGGTGATCATGGGCCGCCGCACGTGGGACTCGCTGCCTTCTCGTTTCCGCCCGCTGCCTGACCGCCGCAACATCGTGCTGACCCGGCAGAAGCGCCTGTTCGAGGGCGCTGACGCGTTCTCGTCGCTGGACGAGGCGCTGGCGTCGGTGACCGGCGACGTCTGGGTGATCGGCGGCGCGGCCGTGTACGAGGCGGCACTGCCGTTCGCGGACACCGTCGTCGTCACCGAGCTGAAGGAGTCCTTCGAGGGCGACACCTTCGCGCCCGCTGTCTCACGGCCGGTCGAGTCCGAGTCCGAGTGGCTGGAGTCGAAGACCGGCCTGCACTACCGGTTCGTCAGGTACTCCTGAGCCAGCCGCTTCGGCGCGCGGTGCAGCCAGGCCTCGATGATCAGCTCCTCCAGGTCACCGACCGCGATCTCGTCCAGCCACACCAGCACCGCCGGGTAGCCGTCGAAGTGCGGCGTGGTGAAGCAGCCCGTGATCTCGGCGAGCGCGGCCTCCTTGGCGCCCAGGTCGGGCACCCAGAGGCCGAGCACCGGCCCGCCCTGCTCGGTCAGCCCGAGCGCCTTCAGGTCGGACTTGCGCAGCGGGCGTTCCCAGGCGAGCGACTTCTTCCTGACCGCCCACTTGCCGTCCTGCTCCGTCACGTCCGGCAGGCCGGTCGCGATGCGGCTCACGTCGTCCCAGGTGGCCATGGGGCACCTTTCAGAGGTGGTCCGGCGGGCGCTGCTGCTCGGCGAGGAACCGCTCGAACTCGGCGCCCAGCTCGTCGGCGCTCGGGATGTCCGTCCCGACGGTCTGGATGAACGCGTCGTACTGCCGCTCCAGCGCCTCGACGACCTGGGCGACCTCCTCCGACTCCGCGACCTGCCGGTGGATCTCGGCGTCGGTGCGCTGCGCGGCGGTGAGCAGCGGGTCCGCGGTGAGCGACAGCCCGGACGCCCGCGACACCGCGTCCAGCAGCGTCACCGCGGCCGTCGGGTAGTTCGACTGCGCCAGGTAGTGCGGCACCTGCGCGGCGAAGCCCATCGCGTCCTGGCCGGCCTCGCCGAGCCGCATCTCCAGCAGCCCGGCGATGTTGCCCGGCACCTGCACCCGGTTGAAGAACGGCTGGTACTCGGCCACCAGCTCGGTGCGCGTGGCGTGCCCGATGACGCTGAGCGGCCGCGTGTGCGGCACGCCCATCGGCACGCCGTGGAACCCGACGGTGAGGCGCACGCCCCACCGTTCGACCAGCGACCGGACCGCCAGCACGAACCGCTCCCACTGCCGGTCCGGCTCGGGGCCGGTCATCAGCAGGAACGGGGTGCCCGCGGTGTCGTGCAGCAGGTGGACCACCAGCTGCGGCGTCGCGTAGTCCTCCCAGTGGTCCGTCGCGTAGGTCATCAGCGGCCTGCGGGACCGGTAGTCGATGAGGTCGTCGACGTCGAACCGGGCGATCACCCGGTGCTCGTGCGTCGCGAGCAGGTGCTCGGCGAGCAGCCGCCCGGCCGCCCCGGCGTCCATGAACCCGTCGAAGTGATGCAGCAGCACCGATCCGGTCAGGTCAGGGACCTCGGAGTCGACCTCGTACAGGTTCTCCGGATCGTGCACCATGCCTCCTACTTCGTTCGCCTTCGTACCAAGCCAACCAGATGAGGGCCGGATTCCTTCCGAGCGGGGTGTCGGAACTCAGGTTCGAGGGTATTCCGCCGACATGAGTCGGCGCTGGGTCAAGCTCGCGTTGGTGTTCACCGCTGTGCTGGTTCTGCTCGCAGGGACCTTGCAGCTGACCGTCGGACTTCCCCAGTTCGGCACCGAGACCGTCGACCGCAGCCAGCCAGCCGTGCTGAAGGCGCTGCGCGACCTCAGCCAGTTCCACGCGGCGGCGGGTGACTACCAGGTCGTGCTGGACATCGAGCAGGACGTGAAGTGGGTGCCCGCCGCGCTGGCAGGCTCGCGCACGCTGTTCGTCGCCGCCGGGTCGGTCAACGCCTACGTCGACTTCGGGTCGCTGGCCGAGGACGGGCTGGTGATGTCGCCGGACCGCAAGTCCGTCGAGGTGCGGCTGCCTCCGGCGCGGCTGGACAAGCCGAACATCGACCACGAGCGCAGCTACGTGTTCAGCCAGGAGCGCGGTCTGGTCGACCGGCTCAACGCGGTCGTCGAGACACCGGACCAGGGCCGGTTCTACGTGGCGGCCGAGGAACGGATCGCGCGGGCGGCCACCGAGTCCGGGCTCACCGACCGCGCGCGGGACAACACGCGGTCGATGCTCACCGGAATGCTCCAGGCGCTGGGTTTCCAAGTGACGATCAAGACTGAAGACTGATCCGGTGAGCAAACTCCTGGGGGTCAAGGCGTACGGCTACGACTGGTGTTCCTCGATGAGCGTTGCCGAAGCCGCGGACACCATGGTGCGCCAGGGCATCGACTGGGCGTTGGTGCAGAACCAGATCGACCCGCTGCCCGGTAGCGCCGTCTCCCAGTTGCCGCCCGCCGGTTCGTACACGGACAGCGCTTTCCGCGACGCGCTCGGGTCGCGCGGTGTGCGCGTCTTCCAGTCGACGTCGGTGTTCTTCGACCCCGCCGGGTTCGCCTCACGTCCTGACCTGCGGCCCGTGGACCAGCACGGGCGGGTGTTCGAGCCGTTCGGGTGGTACGTCGGCGTGTGCCCGTCGGACCAGTCCTACCTGGCGCGCAAGGCCGATCTCATCGCGTCCGTGGTGTCGTCGTTGCGGCCGGACGGGATCTTCCTGTCGTTCATCAGGTTTCCGGGGTTCTGGGAGCTGTGGATGCCCGACACCCCGCGTTCGTCGGTTGCGGAGTACTGCTTCTGCGCTCGCTGCCTGGACCGGTTCGCGGTGGAGACGGGGCACGACACCCGTGACGTGCGCACGATTCTCCACGAGCTGCGGGATGCTTGGACCTCGTGGAAGTGCTCGCTGATCGCTTCCGCTGCCGGGGTGTTGCGTTCGGCCGCTCTCGAGGTGGATCCGACGATCACGGTGGTGCTCAACGGTTTCGGCCTGGGTTCCGGCGACTTCGGGAACGCCGTCGAGGAGGTGCTGGGCCAGCGGTTCGCCGACCTGGACCCGTACATCGACCACTACGAGCTGATGTTCTACTTCCAGATCCAGCGGCGCTCGCCGTACTCGTACGTCGCCGACCGGATCGCCGAGGCGCGGGCTTCGACCTCACGCACCCTGCTGGCCTGTTTGCAGGGTGGTGCCGAGTACCTGGAGCCTTCGTACGCTTCTGGCGGGCGGAAGCGTTCGATCACCGACGAGGACTTCCGCGCCGCTCTGCGAGGCAGCGCGGAAGCCGACGGTGTGCTCGTGTACTCGTGGCCGGACCTGCTGGCTGATCCCTCGCGGGTGGTCGCGTTGCTGGACTACAAGAACGGCCTGCTCTAGAGATCTTTGAGTGAGAAGTCGACCCAGACCGTGCCCCAGGTGGTCTGCCGCGTCACCTGCGCCATGGCGTCGCCGATGGTCTTGGCGTAGGGCTTGGCGAGCTTGCCCCACCACTTCTTGTCCGACTGGTAGCCGTACTGGTAGAGCACCGGGCTCGGGTAGAACGTGTCCGCCCAGATCTTGAACTCGGCGACGAACCCCTCCAGCGTCTCGAAGAACTGGCTGTCGTTGGTGAACCTGATGTCACCGCGGTAGGTGGGCGGCATCCACTTGGGGTCGTAGTGCTTGAGCATCAGGCTCAGCCTCTGGTCGTGCCCCTTGATCTTCTGCTCCCACCGCTGGGCCACGTCATCCGGTACCGGCTGCCCGCAGTCCTCGCAGACGCCCTGGTACCACTCGACGTCGACCTGGATCCCCTGGACGCTCGGGTGGCGCTTGTAGCGGTTCAGCGCGAGGTCGACGAGCTGGTCGACGCTGGCGAAGCCGGGTTCGAGGCTGAGCCACACCTTCATGCCGGTGTCGTCGAAGTGCTTCAGGTACTTCTCGTGCTTGTCCGAGCTCTGGAAGGTGATGTTCGGGTAGCTCTGGTTGTCCGGCTTGGGGAACTCGACCTTCATGCCGCGCCCGTTGAGCGCGCCGACGTTCCACAGCCCGATGCCGGTGGCACCGGGGAAGTAGCCCTTCATCTTGTTCATGTAGCCCGACCAGGTGCCCGGCTGCGGGAATCCGCCACCGGGCCCGTACGGCGACGACCGCACACCCGCCCACGTGGGGCCTGCCGGCTCTTGGGCTTGGGCTGGTGTGCAGATCAGGCTCGTGAGAAGGAGGACCACCGAGAGGATCACACGCATCTCGATCTCCTAGCGCAGGTTTGTAAAGACTCTTTACCTGCGGCGGTGTCCCGAACGTACCGCTTCGTCTGGTTCAGGGGAATGGCCGGGACGTTTTCCCAGGTCGGCTTCGTTTTGGTGTGATCAACGGCCCGTTCACGCGACTTGTCGTGGCACCGGAAGCAACCTCGTGCGTCCCGCAAAAAGGAAGCGCGGGGAGGCGGCCGGCGAGTTGTCCACAGGTTCACGCTCGAACCCGAACCGGATCTCCCGGCCCGGCTAATATCCGGATGTGGAGGACGAGTTACTGGCCTGGGCGCCGCAACCCGGCGACCAGCCGGCCGCACCGGTGCGCCTGCCGGGCTACAGCGACTTCCGGTTGGTCACGCACGGCGGAGAGGGGGCGATCTACCGAGCACGACAGGACGGCCTCGGCCGCGACGTGGCCGTCAAGGTGCTGTCTTGCGGGGACGATCCCGCCACGCTCGCCCGTTTCCGCCGCGAGCTGGCGATCACCGTGGAGCTGGGCCGCCAGCACCCGCACATCGTCACCGTCCTGGACACCGGCACCCTGCCCGACGGCCGCCCGTGCATCGTCATGGAGTACTACGAGCGCGGCTCGCTGCACGACCTCCTGCGGGCCACCGGTCCCCTGCCGGTCGCCGACGTGGTCGCCGCAGGCACCGCCGTGGCCGACGCACTGGCCTTCGCCCACGCACAGGGCATCCTGCACCGCGACGTGAAGCCGCAGAACGTGCTGCTGCTGCCGACCTCGTACGTGCTGGCCGACTTCGGCATCGCCCGCGGCTTCGACGCCGAGCACTCGGCGTCACTCGAGATGGTCAGCTACCGCCACGCCGCCCCGCAGATGCTGGACGGCGACCGGCCTGCCGCGTCCGACGACCTGTGGTCGCTCGGCTCGACCCTGTTCACCCTGCTCGAGGGCAAGCCACCGTTCGCGTCCGACAACCCCGACGAGGACACCCTCCTGTCGTACGTCGGGCGGGTCCGCTCGTCATCGCCGCGGCCGCTGACCCGTGCCGACGTGCCGCCCGGTTTGGCCGCCGTGATCGCGCGGTGCCTGCAGAAGGACCGCGGTGACCGGTTCGCGGATGGCGCCGCGGTGCGTTCGGCTTTGGCGGGGCCGTTGAACAGTCCTTTGTCCACTGTAGATCCGGACAGCACGTTCCTGTTCCGCTCGCGGGCCGAGGTCGTGCCTGAGGGGCCGACTTCCGCGCCGGGGTTCGGGCCCGTGCCCACGCCCGAGGAGCCCACCGCCGTCGTCGAGGCGGTGGAGGAGGAGCGGGACGACTCCTGGCTGGCGCAGCTCGACGACCTCACTCGGCGGCAGAACTCGGTCGTCGTGGAGACGATCGGGCCTGGGGTTGCCCCTCCCCCAGCGGTTCCGGGTTCGTCCGGTTCCGCACCGGCTTCGGGTCTGTCCGGGTCCGCGCCTGCTTCGGGTTTCGGCCCGGCGCCAAGCGCGGGTTCGGGTTTCGGCTCGGCGCCAGACGCAGGGTCCGGGTTCGGCCCAACACCAGGCGCGGGGTCAGGCTTCAGCCCAGCACCAGGCGCGGGTTCGAGTTTCGGCCCAACACCAACCGCAGGCCCAGGCGCGGCCTCGGGTTTCAGCTCAACGTCAGGCGTGAGCTCAGTCGACACCGAGCCCCGAACCGACCGAGTCCCAGCGCGCCGAAAGCGCCGCGGCCCGGTGCTGACCCTGCTGGCCCTGGCCACCGTGGTGATCGGCATCGTGCTGGGTGTGGCGTTCAACCGCCCAGACCAGCCACCGGTGACCCAACCAACGACCACCACCACCACGACTTTGGCGGTACCGGAGACCACCGCGAGCGTGCCCCAGGGCAGCGACCCGCGGTTCGCGCCGGTGTTGAAGCGGGCCGAGTTCGACGGCGGCGCCATCGAGCTCGAGTGGACCGACCCGAGTGGCGGCAAGGCGCAGTTCGTGGTCGTGGACGTGTCGGGCGCGAAGCCCGACCCGTTGCTGACGGTCGCCGCCGGCGGCACCAAGCACACGATCGAGCAAGCCGGTGAGCGGCAGCGGTGCTTCCAGATCCTCGCCATCGGCCTCGACGATCCGACCACGCAGCGCGGCTCGTCCGCCAAGGTGTGCGCGGTCAAGAACTGATCAGCGGCGCCACAGTGGGCGCGGGTCCAGCGACCAGAACACCTTGCGGTACCAGGGAACCGTGCGCCGCACGACCTTGCGCGTCTCCCGCGCCAACGACCACGCGTCGGCGACGGGTGCGGGATCCGGCGCGAAAGCTGCGCGGTCGGCCAGCACCGCCAGGCGCGCCGCGGCCGAGCCCAGCCCGCGCGCCACGTCCGGAGCTGTCTGATGCACCGAAGGCGAACGCCCCGCCAAGAGAAGCACGTCGAGCACGTACGACCACGCGCCAGGAGCACCACCGAAACGCAGGCGCAGCCGACGGCCGAAACGCAAGCCCCACAACAGGAGTGGCACCAACAGGACAGCCAGGAACCACAACGGCTTGAAACCCGATGCGACAACAGGAGCGGCTACCGGAGGGGCCACGGAAGGCAAAGCGAGCGGTGGCAGGGAAGCCTGGGTGGTCGGCGGCTTCGCGGTGGTGGAGGCGAGCCGGTTCAGCACCTCGCGCTTCGAGGCGGCGCTCGGGCCGCTTCCGTTGCCCGACACCGGATCGAACGGCACCCAGCCCCAGCCGGTGAAGTACACCTCGGGCCACGCGGTCGCGTCGGCGGCGCGGACCACGCGGTCACCGGACGCGTCGGCCGGCACGGGCTGGAAGCCGACCACCACGCGCGACGGCAGGCCGACCGCGCGGGCCAGCACCGCATAGGCGGAGGCGAACTGCTCCGCGGTGCCCGCCTGGGCGCCCGCGTCACCGTTGGTGCCGAACAGGAAGGTCTCCAGGCGGGCGTAGGAAGAGCCGACAGGCGCTTCGGCGTCGGGGCGGCGGTCCAGGCGCACCACCTGTTCGATCGCGACGGCCTTCTCGTACGGGGTCTGGGCGTTCACGACGATCTGGCGCGCGTACTCGGCCAGTGAGAACGGCAGGCGCGGCAGTGCCAGGTAGCGGCGGACCGACGGGTCGGCAGGCACCGAAGCGACGGCCAGTTCCTCGTCGGACGGGGTCTCGAGTGCGCCGCGCACGGTGTAGCGCAGGCCGGTGCGGACGCCGTCCGCCAGCACCAGTGAGCCCGAGTTCGGGTCGACCATGGCGTCGCTCAGGCTCACCGCCCGCGGCCTGCCCACTGCGGGCACCCACTCGCCGGACAGGGCACCGATCTGGACGTCCACCGACGTCTCGTCGAGCCGGTTGCCCACCGGCAGGTCCGGCGGTGCGACGACGCCCAGCGGGCCGTAGGTCGACGCGGCCTCCCACGACGCACCCGTGTAGTCCGACAGGGTCGCCAGGCGGAGCGGCACCTCGGGGCCTCGGGTGCGGAACAGTTCGGTGTCGCCCATGGCTGCCCAGGAAGCCAGCTGCGGCAACGGGTTCGCGATCTCCACGTCGGTGACCGGCGGGCGGACCAGCTTGCGCGGTTCGAACGCGTCCACCGAAGGCAGCACCACCGCCAGCAGAGCGAGGCACGCCAGAACCACACCGACGGGCGGTGCGACGGGGCCGCGCCGCTCCAGGAGAAGCCATCCTCCTGCGAGCAAACCCAGCAGCAGCAACGCGACCAGTCCGTGCGGGTCGATGCGGCCCGCGGTCAGCAGTGCGCCGGACATGTACAGCACCGCCGCGCCCACGGCCGGAGCGAAGAGGGAGTTTCCCTTGCGGGCAACGGAAACCGACACGACCACCGACACGCCGAACACCAGCAGCAGGCCCGGTGTCAGCAGCTCCGGTGTCGCCGGAGCCGGACGGGCCGCGGTGAGCAGGCGCGGCACGGTGTCCAGCAGCACCTGGGTCGGATCGGTCCGGCCGGGCACGGCGTCACGCGCGGCGAAGAAGCCGCCGGTGAAGCCGAGGATGAGCATCGTCAGCACCGCGAGACCGGCGGGCATCTTCTGCTTCAACAGCACGGCGACGAACCCCAGCAGCACGCACAGTCCGAAGAGGACCAGCATGCCGTCCCACGCCCGGCCGAAGTGCAGTGCGGCGACGAGCAGGACGAGTGCGGACCACAGAAGTTTCACCTGGCCACCACCGCGTTCCACTCGTCGAGCAGGTCCTCGGCGCGCGGGCCGCGCAGCACCAGCACGGAACCGGCGGCCGACACCGAGCGCGCGTCATCGATCGCCAGCAGCACGCCGACAGCGGCACGCGAGGCCTCCAGCAGCAACGGCGGCAGCTCGGCGCGACCGCCCGTCACCACCGACACCACGTCCAGGTCGCGCACGGGAACCGAAGCGACAGCGGAGGAATCGGCCGACTTGAGGTCGGCCAGCGCGGCCAGTGCGACGTCCGAGTCGGTGTTCTCCAGGTCGAGCGAACCCGACGTCGTCAGCAGGCGGACGGGGTGGCCGGAGCCGAGCGCGGACGTCACCAGCGACGCGGCGACCTCCACGGCGTGCTCGAACGCGCCGGCGTCCTGGTAGTGGGCGGAAGCGTCGTCCAGCACCACGGCGAGGTGCGGGCGGGCCGGGTCCGCGTCCTCGCGGATCATCAGCGTGCCGGTGCGGGCCGACGTCGCCCAGTGCAGGCGGCGCAGGTCGTCGCCGGGGACGTACTCGCGCAGACCGACCAGGTCCGTGCCGCCGCGTTCGACGCGTTCGTCCGCGCCGACCTGGCCCCGGCGGGCGCCGGACGGGAGGCCGCGCACCGGCAGGACGCGCGGCACGACGCGCACCCGCACGACCTCGCCCAGCACGGTGCGGGCCACGGCGAGGCCGGCCAAACCCTTGCGGTGCAACGTGAGCGGGCCGACGTCCAGCACACCGCGCACGTCCGTCGGGATCGGGTACTCGACGGACGTCCGCTCCCCCGGCGCCAGCACGGGAACGTCGACCGCCACCGGAGATCCGGCGACCAGGTCCGTCGCGTCCAGCGCGATCGGCCAGCGGGTGCCCGAACTCGCGAGCTCGAGACGTCCGGCGCAGCGGCCGAGGCGGTGCACGGTGCGCGGACGCACCGTGCGGGTCGGGACCACCGGCGCGGCGCGCAGCACCGACACCAGCGCCGCGACCACCAGGCCGCACAGCCCGAGGCCGAGGCCCGCCACGCCCGGATAGCGCCACCACAGGCCCAATGCGACCAAGACCAGGCCCAGCACCAGCGATCCGGTGCCGCGCAGAGTCAGCCGGACTCTCACGTCAGCCCCCGGAACTGTCGGGGGTCGTCGGTACGCTCGGAACGGGACTGCGTCGTACTCACGCCGACGACTGGGAACCCCCCGAATCCGAGCCTAGCGGCGCCCCCTGACAAAACCGCGCCGGACTGGACGACGCCGCACAGATCAGTCCCGCGCCGAGCAGTCCCGCGCACCGCAGGATCTCGCGGAGCAGCACCTGTCCCAGCCGCGACCGGCCGAGCGGAGGCCGGGCAGTGCGCGCGTCTCATGCCGGCTTCGGGACCGCTACGTCCGACACGACGTCCGCGAGGACCTCCTCGGTCGTCACGCCGGACAGCACGGCCTCGCGCGTCAGCACAAGGCGGTGGGCCAGCACGGGCAGAGCGAGGTCCTGCACGTCACCCGGCACGGCGAAGTGGCGTCCGCGAGAGGCGGCGTACACCTGCACGCAGCGCACCAGCGTCCGCAGGCCTCGGGTCGACGCGCCGAGCCGCAGGCGCGAGTCGGAGCGGGTGGCCGCCCCCAGCGCGCTCACGTAGCGCAGGATCGGGTCGGCCACGTGCAGCAGCGACAGGCGGCGGCTGTACTCGCTCACCTCGCGCGGCGACGACACGGTCTGCACCGCGCTGATCCGCCCGGCGCCGGAACCCGGACGCAGGACGTCCAGCTCGTCGTCCACCGAGGGATAGCCGATGGACGTGCGCAACATGAAGCGGTCGAGCTGCGCCTCGGGCAGGCGGTACGTGCCGTCCAGGTCGATCGGGTTCTGCGTCGCCACGACCAGGAACGGGTCCGGGACGGCGTGGCCGACGCCGTCGACGGTGACGGTGCGCTCCTCCATCACCTCGAGCATCGCGGACTGGGTCTTCGCCGCCGCGCGGTTGATCTCGTCCGCCAGCACGATGTTCGCGAACACCGGGCCGGGGCGGAAGCGGATCTGGCCGGTCTGCGGGTCGTACACCGAGGTGCCGGTGACGTCGGACGGCAGCAGGTCCGGCGTGAACTGCACACGCCGCGACACACCGCCCAGCGCACCGGCCACGGCACGCGCCAACGTCGTCTTTCCCGTACCCGGCACGTCTTCCAGCAGCACGTGGCCGCCCGCGAACATCGCCACCAGCACCAGGTCGATCACGTCGCGCTTGCCGCGCACCGCGATCTCGACCGCGTCACCCAGGCGCGTGTGCAGGTCGCGGAACGCCGCGACGTCGCCTTCGCCGATCGCGGCGCCCATCGTGGTCGTCACTCTTCCTCTTCTCTGCGACGGATCCGCAACAGGTACGCGCACGCCAGCAGGCCGAGGCCGCCGACGCCGGCCGGTGCCGTGTTGCTCTCGATGCTGCGCGGGATCTGGCACGGCTTGGTGCCGCACATGTCCGGGTCGCGCATCATGACGGTCTTGGCCGCCGAGTCGACCTGGCCCGAAGGTCCGAACGCGCGCACCACGATCCGGTTCGAACCGAAGTCCACGTCGATGTTCGCCAGCGTCGCGTTGCACGCGATGGCCGTCGACGTGCCCATCGTGGTGTTCACGACCTCGCACCGGCCGGTGTGGTTCGCCCACGCCGCTGGCGGCGCCATGTTCACCTTGCGCGTGTACGACGTCTGCACACCGGTGATCGACGTGATCACCACGGCGCCTGCCGGAGGCAGCGGAGGCGGCGGCGGCGGTGTGGTCGTCGTCGGCACCACCGGAGGCGGCGTCGTGGTGGTGGGAACGACCGGAGGCGGAGTGGTCGTGGTCGGCACGACCGGCGGCTTGGTCGTCGTCGTGACCGGCGCACCACCCGTCACGGTCCACGACCCGACACCCGCCGGTCCGGTGGCCGACCCCGACGACGCGGCGACCGAAACGTCCACCCGGCCGTTGGTGCAGAACGTGGTGCCACCGCAGGGCAACGCCAGGTCGGTCGACGTCCCCGCCACCTGGGAGGACACCGACCCGCCGGTGAACGCGCCGGACGCCGTCACGACGTAGCCCACCACGGTTCCCGCGGGCGCCGTCCAGCTGACGGTGACCGTCAACGCCGAGGCGTTCCGCGACTTCTCCCTGATCGAGATGCCGGAAGGTGCTGCCAGCGCACCGGGAGGCGCAGCCGACGAAGAAGGCGGTGGCACACCAACAGAGGAGCTCGGGGTGTCACCGCGCGGCGGCTTGATCGGCTCGTTCGGGCGCGGGGGCGGCGGCGTGGGCACCGACGGGATCGGCGATCGGTCCGGGTTCGTCACCTGGAGCTCGGGGCTGCGGATGGTCAGCGTGCGGGTGCTGCCGTCCGCGTCGACCAGGACGCCGGTCGACGAGCCGGGCACGTTCACGAACAGCCTGCCGTCGTCGAACACGAGCTCGGGGTCGCCGCCGCCGGACGTCTGCACGTCGTCACCGCCGCGCTTGCCGCTGCGGTCGAGCACGATCACCTTGCCTGACCCGCGGCACGGCACGTACACCTTGTCCCTGAACACGGCCGGACGGCCGGGCTTGGGGCACCCCAGCGCATCCACGTCGACGCGCACGACCTGGCCGTCGACGACCAGCACGACGGTTCCCGCGGAAGGCACCGACGCGGGCACGAGGTTGTCCGGCGACGTCTGCGCTGCGATCACCTCGCCCGACAGCGACACCGTGGTGGCCGAGCGGTCCGCACCGGTGCCGTCCTGCACCACGACACCCGCGTCCAGCCCGATCAGCGTCACGCCCGCGTCGTGCGGGACGAGCACCGTGCGCGGACCGGCCCCGGAGATGGGCTTGTGCGACCGCTCGACGAAGCGCTCCTCCTCGTCGGACCACTCGAGTGCGCGCAGCGTGCCGCCGTGGTCGACGAGCCACACCACGCCGCGGTCGTCCACGACGACGTCGGCGAGCGGCTGACCGGCCTGCCACGCGGTGCCCACGTCTGCCAGCGTCACCGGGTCGGCGGTGTGCACGGTGCCCGCGGCGCGGTCGACGACGAACACGTGGCCGTTCGCGACCAGCACCTTCGACGACGGACCGGCGGGCGCCTGACGGCGGCCGGACGCCAGCAGCGTCGACAGGTCGATCACCGTGATCTGACCGGTGCGCCGGTCGAGCACGATCAGCCTGCCGTCCTCCTGCGCGATCTCCAGCTGCGCGTCGGCACCGCTGATCTGCAACCGGGTCTGCGGCTTCCCCGAAGCGGGGTTGACCTGCACGACCTCGCCGCGCTGGTCGTCACCGAGCCAGGTGAGCCCGTCGGACACCTCGACCGAGGTGCGCGCGATCCCGTTGCCGAATGCGGCGCCCGCGAGCAGCAGGACACCGAGCAGAGCGGCGCCGAAGCTGGCCGACTCCCTGCCCCCGTTGCCGATCAACCGTCTGAGCACCCGCATGCGTGAACCTCCTCCACCCGGCGGGGATGCTAACCCGGCCCTATGACAAATTCGGTCGCCGCACGGTTCCCGGATCGCCTCTTACGACAAACGCGTATTGAGATAGGGCAGAGTGGACGCATGGAGATCCCTGGGCTGGGTCTGGCCAAGTCCGCCGTCAGCTGGGCCGTCGATTCGGCCGTCACCGTCGCCTCCGTGCCCAGCCGCGTCGCCGGGCTGCTGGACGAGGTCGAGTCGCTCGTGCAGCGCGTGAACAAGGTCGTCACCAACGCCGACGAGCTGGTCAACCGCACCGCGCACATCGTGGACGACGCGGAGAAGACCGTCGACGAGGTCCGCGCGCTCACCGCCGCCGCGGGTGAGGTCGCGGACGGCGCGTCGCGCGTCGTGCACATCGCGGACGGGACGGCCCGCACCGCGAACGAGCTGATCACGTTGTACGAGCCGGTCGCGAAGACCGCGCACCCGCTCGCGACGCGGTTCGTGGAGGAGCTGTCGCCGCACGAGATCGAGGCGGCCATCCGCCTGGTCGACGAGCTGCCCGCGCTCACCGACCGGCTGGTCACCGACATCCTGCCGATACTCGAGACGCTCAACCGGGTCGGCCCGGACGTGCACCAGCTGCTGGAGGTCACGAACGACGTCCGGCAGGCCATCCTCGGCATCCCCGGCTTCGGCTTCATGCGCCGAAGGGGTGAAACGAAAGAAATCGAGAACAACGACGATTAGATGCCGCCGGGAGTGGGTACTCCCGGCGGCATGACTTCGCCTCTTGACCAGGCCGCCCGCCCCTGGTGGCTGCTGACCAGCGTGTTCGCGCTGCTCGCCGTCGTGAACGCCAGCATCGGGGTCAGCGAGAACACCGCGTGGTCCTACGCCGTGTCGTTATCACTGTTCGCCGCCGCCGTGTGGTGCGGGCGAAGAGCTACGAGACCGACTTCCCGGTCGTCTCGTGCACCAGGTTCGACGGATCTCCGAACCGGTACGCCCGCACCCGATAGGTCGCCTGCTTCTCGTCCGGCAGCGTGATCAGCCCGAACGACACGACGTTCGGGTCGAGCTGCGCGGCGATCCGGTAGTCGGTGGCACCGGACGGCTTGATCTCCAGCAGGTAGCCCTGCTCGTCGGAGGCGTTGTCCGTCCAGGTGAACAGGATCCCGTTCGCGTGCTTGACCTCGGCCTTCAGGCCGGTCGGTGCGGCGTCCGGACTGGACGACGAGTGCGTGCCCTTGCCGTCCGCCTTGGGCGGACCCCACTCGTGACCGTCCGTTTCGGACACCTCGTCGCCCGGTGGCAGCGCGACGTCGACCGTCGCCGACACCGGTCCTGTGTACGGCCTGACCCGGTAGAAGAAGTTCGTCTCCGGGATCAGGTCCGGGTGCGTGAACGACGTCTGTCCGGGTGGGACGAAACCGAGGATCGTGTACTGGCCGTCCTTCTCGTTCGAGTACTCGACGATCTGGCCCGCGGCGCCCGCCTGAGGCCGCCACTCCAGCTTGACGTCCGTCGGGGACGTCAAAGTGGACTCGAGCTGGTTTCCGGCTTGGTCCTGCTGTTCCTGCCCACAGGCCGTCAGGAACAGCAGGACCACGAGCAGTAGTGCTCGGATCACTTGCGCCAGAACCGGATGTTGCTCCACTCGACCGTCGCCGGTCCCTTGCCGCTGGCGGTCCGGTACGCGCCGAACTTGTCGTAGAAGCTGCCGCCGGAGCTCGACACGCTGTGCTTCTGCGATCCGTTGATGTACGTGCGGTGCGTGCTGCCGACGACGTGCACGGTGTTCACGCGCACGGTCGTGCCGACGGTGGCGCCGGTGGCGATGGTGTTGCCACCGTGCACGGCGTAGAGCCGTCCGCCCTTCTCCACGGCGAGCATGAAGTACGGGCCCGCACCGGGGTTGTCCTTGAACGTCTGCTTGAGACTGACTCGGGAACCGCCGAGACTCGTGATCCGGAAGCTGCCCTCGAACTGCCGCGTGCCACCGGTGTACGTGGCGTAACGGCGCTCGGCGCGCTGGTCACCGCTGCCGGTGGAGCAGGTGAGCGTGAAGGTCAGGTCGCTGACCTTGCCGCAACCGCGCTGCTGCACGCTGAACGTCGGCGAGACGCTGGTCCACGGGCCCGCTTCCACCTGTGCGTGAGCGGGTTGGGCCGTGAGCAGCAGACCGGTGGCGAGCGCGAACCCCGTTAGAGCACGGAGTTGTTTGGCCATGAAAAAAGCCTCCTCTACGCGCTTTGGCAAGCGCTTTCAGGGGGCGGCTTTCACAGCGTAGCGGATACTTGACAGGTGTTCGACCTTCATCGCCTGCGTTTGTTGCGGGAACTCAAGCACCGGGGCACTCTCGCCGCTGTCGCGTCCGCGTTGTCGTACAGCCCGTCGTCGGTCTCGCAGCAGCTGTCCCAGCTGGAACAGGAGGTCGGCGTCCGACTGCTGGAACCGGTCGGGCGCAGGGTGAAGCTGACCCCGCAGGCCGAGATACTCGTCGCGCACACCGAGGCGGTGCTGGCCAGGCTGGAGCAGGCCGAGGCGGACATCGCCGCGTCGTTGCACGAGATCAGCGGAACGTTGCGCGTCGCGACGTTCCAGACCGCGACGCTGGCGCTCATCCCCGCGACTCTCGCACGCATGCGCGACGAACACCCGTCGTTGCGCATCGAATTCACGGTCGCCGATCCGGAAGTGGCGCTGTCCGCTCTCATCGCGCGCGACTTCGACCTGGTGTTCAGCGAGGAGTATCCGGGACAACCGGAACCGAGATTCGCTCAACTCGAATACGCGGAGCTGTTCCACGACCCGATTCAGCTTGCCGTGCCACCGGGAATGGACACCACGTCCATCGCCGAACTGCCGTGGATCATGGAGCCGGAGGGCTACCCGCAGCGCAAGTGGGCGACCGCGCTGTGCCGCAACCACGGCTTCGAGCCGGACGTCCGGTTCGAGTCGACCGACGTGCTGGTGAAGCTGCGGTTCGTCGAGCACGGGCTGGCGGCCGCGCTGATCCCCCGGCTGATCTGGCACGACCGCGACGTCACGCTGCCGCTGCACGACCCGCCCGGCGGACCCCAGTCGCGCAGACTGTTCACCGCGGCACGGGCCGGGCGGGGCCAGCATCCCGCGGTGCGGGCGTTCCGTCAGGCGCTGCGGCTCTCGGCCACACCGTGATCACTTGCGTTCGCCCATGTGCTTGCGGGCGGCGCCCGCAAGCAGTTCCAAGCCGAGGTCACCGAGGAAGCGCCAGTAGTCGGTGGTGCCTGTCATCGGCCCGTTGGTCACGAGGTAGGGAAGCTGAAGGTGTGACGGGTCTGGACGGTCGTACGGGCCGTTGTAGGCCTTTCCGGGGACCGCTGGCTTCGGGCGCCGGCACCTGTAGGTCTCGCCATCCTCCATGACGAGGTAGAGCTCGTGGTTCTCCCAGTCGTCGTACACGACGGTCCAGCCAGCACCCAACAGGGTGAAGGTGTCTTCGAAGACGCGTTCCTGGGAAACAGGCTTGCGCAGGAAGCGCTTCACCGGCGGCGGCGTCACCAACTCGGTCTTGCACTGGTACAACGTGGTTCTGCCGACCTGGTTCGTACGCATCAGGTCGGCGAACTGCCGCAGGTTCGCGCGACCTTCTCGCTCCATCTCCTCGTTGCGCCGGCCACGAGCGGCGACCTCTTCGCGTTGTCGCTGCATTTCCCGCTCGAGCTCACTCATCGACACCCCTCATCCGTGATCTTCGATGAGGCATCGGCCGGGCGCCGCGACCCGTTACGGCACGGGCAGAACGGGGACGGCGTCCCGCGGTACGGGCCTCTCAGGCTCCACCGCTGTCGGCCGGGCCGCCGTGACCGCCGACCCGATCCCCGCCGTGATCACCAGCCCGATCGCGAGCAGCGAAGCCCCGCTGAGGTGCTGCCCCAGCAGCAACGCACCGGCCAACGCCGCGGCGGCCGGTTCCAACGCCAAGGCCACACCGAACGTCTTGGGCGGCAACGTCTTCAGCGCCCGCAGCTCCAGGCTGTACGGGATGACGCTGGCGAGCAGCGCCACGACCACGCCCAGCAGCAACACGTTGGGAGAGAACAAGGCGACGCCACCACTGGCCAACCCGTAGGGCAACGTCAGAGCGGCGGCGACCGCGCTGGCCGCCACGAGCCCGCCCTGGCCCTCGTGCGCCACCCGCGAGCCGGCGATGATGTAGCACGCCCAGAACCCGGCCGCGATCAACGCGAGCACGACGCCGACCATGTCGAGGTGCTGCGCCTGCTCCCGGACGCCCAGCACGATCACGCCGGCCAGCGCCAGCAACGCCCACAGGAAGTCGCGCGGCCTGCGGGACATCGCGATCGCGACGCCCAGCGGGCCGAGGAACTCGATCGTCACGGCGACGCCCAGCGGGATGCGTTCCAGCGCGAGGTAGAACGTGCCGTTCATGCCGGCCAGCGTCAGGCCGAGCACCAGCGAACCCTGGTTGAACTTCGGCCGCTGCACGAGCGCGAGCAGCACCGCGGCCAGCCCGAGCCGCAGCGCGGTGGCGCCGGGAGCGCCGACCTGCCCGAAGAGCTGAGCTGCGAAAGCGGCCCCGAACTGCAGGGACACGACCGAGCCGAGTACCAGGAAGACTGCCATGCGATCAGCGTGCGCCTCCGCCTTCACATCGGTAAAGCGGACGTTTCCGAGCATTAGTCGTCAGGATTTCCGAACGGTTGAGCACGAGATGAGCCGGATGGTGGGAGCCGCTGTGCCAGAAGGTGGGAAACGGCCCGAACACGGGTGGGGCCCGCACTAGAGGTTCGGCGCGAGGAGCCGCACGCGCGGCACGCCAGACTTCGGGCGGTATCGTCCGGCCGTGCGACGTCGTCCCAGCTCACCCCTCCCGCAGCGGCACGGGCTCGATCCCGCCCGGCTCCGGCTGCCCGAAGGGCCGTGGGCCACGATCAGGGATCACCTCGTCGAACGGCTGCCGCGCGTCGCGCCCGAACGCATCGAGATGCTGATGCGCGAAGAGCGCATCTACGACCAGCACGGGCCGCTCAAGCCCGACGCGCCGTACGCGCCGGAGTCGTACGTCTGGTTCCACCGGGACCTGCCGGACGAGGTGCCGGTGCCGTTCGAGGTGGAGATCGTGCACCGCGACGACGACCTGCTCGTGGTCGACAAGCCGCACTTCCTCGCGACCATCCCGCGCGGCAAGCACGTCGTCGAGACCGCGCTGGTCCGGCTCCGCAAGCAGCTGGAGCTCCCGGATCTCGTGCCAGCGCACCGGCTCGACCGGGTCACCGCCGGGCTGATCATCTTCGTGGTCCGGCCGGAGATCCGCGGCAAGTACCAGCTTATGTTCAAGGATCGTGTCGTTTCCAAGGAGTACGAGGCGATCGCGCCGCACGACCCGGACCTCGAGCTCCCCCGCACGGTCGAAAGCCGCATCATCAAGGAAAAAGGCGTCATCACGGCGCAGGAGGTCGAGGGCGAACCGAACGCCGTCACCGAGGTGTCCCTCGTGGAGCATCGCGACGGGCTCGGCCGCTACCGGCTGCACCCGCTGACCGGGCGCACCCACCAGCTCCGCCTGCACATGGCCGGCCTGAACATCCCGATCATCAACGACGACTTCTACCCGGTGCTGCACGAGCGTCCGCTCGACGACTTCAGCGCACCGCTCCAGCTGCTCGCGAAGACGATCGAGTTCGTGGACCCGATCTCGGGGGAACACCGGCGTTTCGAGAGCAGCCGTTCGCTCTCGGCGTGGTCCTCCGACGGCGAACAGGCACCCGCGACGAGCTGATCACCCGGCAAGCTCGGGCTTCGTCGCACAGCAGGTGGACGTCACCGCACCCGTCATCGTCGGCAACTCGGGCGCGGGCAACATGATGGCAGCGCTGAGCGACCGGCTCGGCGTCGAGCCGGTCGAGATCGACGGCGGTCACTGCCCGCAGATCCGACGCGCCGAGGTGATCGCAGAAGTAGTCACAGACCTGGTCACCCGAGTGTGATCGCGTAGAGCTCCACCCTGGGATCGTTGGGCAACGTCATCGAGCGCACGGTCTTGCTGCTGTCCAACGGGATCGCCGCGCCGAACAGCCGCACGGGCGGCGCGTCGACGCCCTTGCCCGCCTTGATCCGGTGCGGCATCTCCAGCACCACACCGGTGCCGGAACCGGCCCAGTCGGCGACGGTCACCGGGACCTCGAACGACGTGCCGTCGGTGTACCAGATGGTCAGCGCCGTGCTGACCGGCCCGTTGTGCGACGAGCCGACGACGTGCAGCGCGCCGAACTTCCCGGCGGGCAACAGCATTCCCTGCCCGCGCGCCTCGACGAAGGTCGGCGTCGTGCCGGTGGGGTCGGGTGTCGCGTACGTGACCCCGCCCCACACCACGGATCCGGCCGGTGGCAGCAACGCCGCGTCGTAGCTCCAGCCGCCACCGTCGAAGTCGCCGGACGCCGGGGCGTCCACGGAGGCGGTGCCGTCGTGGTTGCGTTCCGGTGTCAGGTCGACCGGGCACGCGGACGCGATGCACACCGCGGCCGGACGCACTTCGACGGTCGCCGTGCGGGTCACCACGTCCGAGCCGCGCACGGTCACCTCGATCGGATACCTGCCCGGCTTGACACCGGCCGGAACGCCGACCACCAAAGGAACTGTGCGCTGCGTGGGCAGCGTGCGCGAGGTGATCACCATCCGCTGCGCGCCGGTGACCGTCCACGACGGCGGTGCGGCCACGGAGACCGACACGGGCATCGCGCCCGGCGTCTGCGCCAGCACGTCCAGCGGCAACGTCACCGACTGCGCTGCGTCCGAGGTCGGCAGCACGGCCGTGGTCTGACGCAGCGACGCGTCGAGGTGCCTGCGGCGGTCCTCGCGGCCGTCGTTGACCGACGGCGGCGCGTCACCGCGCCCGGTCCCCCACGACGACGGCGCGTCACCCACCGAGTAGGCCAGCTTCCCGCCTCGGGAGAACGCCGACCAGTCCAGCCACGTCTTCCGCACGTCGTGCCCGTTGAACCAGGCCTTCTGCACGTACCGCCGGGAGTCCGAGACGCCGGAGGCAGTCACGGTCAATGTGCCGCCCTGTTTGCCGTACCGTCCGATCTGGACGGTCGCGGACGAGAACTGCGGCGACGACAGCACGAAGAAGTCCGAACCGGCCGTCGTCGGGTACAGGCCGAGCGACGAGAACACGTACCAGGCCGACATCGTGCCCAGGTCGTCGTTGCCGGTCATGCCGTCCGGCCCGGTGGTGAACAACGTCATCGCCGCACGCACGACGGTCGCCGTCTTGGCCGGCGCACCGGCCCACGCGTACAGGTACGGCGCGTGCAGGTCGGGCTCGTTGTTCGGGTTGTAGGTCGGCTTGCCGTAGTAGTCGTACGGGTCGGTGATCCAGTCCTTGCGCGCGGTGCCCGCGGGATCGGTCAGCAGCTTGTCGTGCACGAAGAACGAGTCCAGTCGCTGCTCGACCGCGCGCCGCCCGCCCATCAGCGACACCAGCCCGGCCGGGTCCTGCGGCACCAGCCACTGGTACTGGTACGCGCCGCCCTCGTGGAACTGCCGCGCCGCGTCGACCGGGTTGTACGGCGACAGGAACGTGCCCTCGGCGGTGCGCGGCCGGAACTGGCCGATCGAGGTGTCCCACAGGTTGCGGTACCACTGGCCGCGGTCAGCGAACATGCGCGCGTCGTCCCGGAAACCCAGCCGGGACGCCATCAACGCCAGCGACGCGTCCGCCGCCGCGTACTCCAGCGTGGCGGACGCCGGGTGCACGCAGTCGTTGTCGCCGCCCTTGTGCGCGCAGTCCTTCCCCAGCTCCAGCCCGGACGGGAGGTAGCCGCGCGAGGAGTAGTACGCCACGCCCGACCGCCCGTTGTACGGCGACGACACCGGTGGCGTGGCGGTGGCGTTCTTCTTCAGCAGCTCGTACGTCTCGCGCTCGTAGCCGTGCAGCAGACCCTTGGACCACGCTTCGACGAGGAACGGCGTCACCGGGTCACCGGTCATGATGTTGGTCTCGCTGTTCGCCAGCGCCCAGCGCGGCAGCCAGCCGCCGTCCCGTCCGCTCGCGACGATCGACAACGCGACGTCGCGCGCCACCTTCGGTTCCAGCATCTGCAACAGCTGGTTCTGCGGGCGGTAGGTGTCCCACAGCGAGAAGTTCTGGTACGGCGTGTACCTCGCCGCCTGGTGGACGGCACCGTCGAAGCCGGTGTACCTGCCGTCGACGTCGCCGGCGAGGTTCGGGTGCAGCACCGAGTGGTACAGCGCGGTGTAGAACGCGGTCTGCCGCTCCGCCGCCCCACCGGCGATCTTGATCGCGCCGAGCTGCGCGCGCCACGTGTCCTGCGCCTGCTTCACCACGGCGTCGAAGTCGAAGGACGGTGCCTCAGCGGCCAGATTCGCCCGCGCGCCCTCGACCCCGGTGTAGGACAGTCCCAGTTTCACCACGACGTCTTTGTCCACCGCCGCGTCGAACGACACCCACGCGCCGTTGCCGCCGGTGCCGGCCGCGTCGCGCGAGCCGGGTGTGGGAACGCTCCCCCGCCACGAGCCGAACGCGCTGAACGGCCGGTCGAACGTGGCGCTGAAGAACACGGTGTGCTCGTCGTGCCCGGCGCAGAACCGGCCGGCGCGCACCCGTCCCTCGACGGTCCGGTCGCCGACGACGTGGATCTCCGAGTCGAGCACGGTCTGGTTGGACTTCCCGGTGTTGAACAGGACGTTCGCCTGACCGGCCGGGAACGCGTACCGCTGCCAGCTGGTGCGCTTGGTGGCCGTGAGCTCGGCGTTCACCCCGTACTTCTGCAGGCCCACGCGGTAGTAACCGGGCGAGGCGTCCTCGTCGTCGTGCGAGTACGGCGACTTGTAGGCGTTGATGTCAACGTTGTCAACGGACCCGGCTGTCGGCATGATCGGCAGCTCGCCCATGACGCCGCAGCCGACGCCGGACAGGTGCGTCTGGCTGAAGCCGTAGATCGAGTTCTGCAGGTAGTCGTAGCCGCCCTGCCCGCCGGTATCGGGGCTGACCTGCACCATTCCGAACGGGACGGCGGCGCCGGGAAACGTGTTGCCGAAGTTCTGCGTCCCGACGAACGGGTTCACCAGCGCCATGGGATCAGCTTCCGGCTGCGCCGCCTGCGCGGGCACGGCGAGGGCGGTCAGCAGTCCGGCTACGAGCAGTGTCCGCATCGACACAGTATTGTGGGCACGCCGCCGCCGCGGATACCTCCGGAGGTCGGCGATGCGCGTACTTCTTGCCGCGTTGCTTCTACTGGTCTTCAGCGCCACACCCGCCAACGCGGCGACTGTCGACACCGTCACCCCGACATCTGTCTACGGCTGCCTGCGCACCAACGGCGCCGGTCTGTACGACGCGATCGCGAAGAAGACGTTCGTGACGTGGTCGGGCACGAAGCACGACATCTACGTCAAGGCGTTCGACCACACCGCGAACACGTGGAGCGCCGCGGTGAAGGTCGCGACGCTGAACCTGACGCACAGCAACGCCTACCACGACTACCCGGTGCTCACCCAGCTCGCCGACGGCACGCTGGTGGTCTTCCGCGCCACGCACGGCAAGTCGATGCACCTGTACCAGGCGCCGACCGCGCACTCGATCACCGGCACGTGGAGCGCGCGCACGATCAGCTCGGACAAGACGACCTATCCCGAGCCGATCGTCACCGGCAACACGATCCACGTGTTCTACAGCCAGAACACGGATCTCTCGCACCCGTACCGGATCTACCGGTTCATCAAGTCGACGGACTCGGGCAAGACGTGGTCCGCGCCCAAGACGATCATCGACTCGGGCCGCACGAGCGACAAGTACTCCGAGGTGTACGCGTTCGGCGTCACGGAGAAGGCCGGCAAGGTCCACCTGACGTGGTCGATGCACGGCGGGCCGAAGGGCCACAACGGCGGCGGCAAGAACATCTACGCGGCCTACTTCGACACCGCGACCGCGACCATGCGCACGGTCGGCGGCGCGTCGCTCGGCGCGGGCGTCGACGCGGCCGAGCTGGCGCAGACGCGCGTCGTCACGACGAACCCGACCGACCTGCCGTCGGGCAAGGCGCTGCCGGAGGAGAACCCGGTGACGGTGCAGCTGCCGGACGGCTCCGTCGTGCTCGGCTACGGCGTGCACACCAAGACCAGCGCCAAGATCGTGCTCGCGCACTTCTCGAACGGCGCGTGGACGTCCACGACGATCGACTCGACCACCTCGCTGTTCAAGGACATCGCGGTCGTCGGCAACGGCGTGGAGTTCGTGTACGCGACGGCGGACAAGAAGCGGCTGGTGTCCAAGCTGTGGACGCCCGGCGGGTCGGCCACGACGAAGTTCGACCTGACGGTGCCCTACGCGTCCGGCGCGGACACGACGTTCTACGCGGACTTCGTGGAGAACAGGAACGGGATCAGCGTCATCGCGAACACCATCCACCAGGAGACCCGCAAGGACGTCCACACCGCGAAGTGGCCGATCTTCGCGATCAAGGACTAGGGCCGGCCAAAAGGGTTGCAGGCCTCTCACCTGCGCGTGAAGCTGGACGCATGGCCATCGAACTCAACCACACCATCGTCTGGTCCAAGGATCAGGAAGAGGCCGCGAACTTCATCGTGGAGATTCTGGGGCTGCCCGAGCCGACCCGGTTCGGGCCGTTCCACGTCGTCCAGGTGTCGAACGACGTCTCACTCGACTACCTGTCCGGCACGCACGAGTTCGGTCAGCAGCACTACGCGTTCCTGGTGAGCGAGCAGGAGTTCGACGAGATCTTCGGCCGCATCACCGAGCGCGGGCTCGACTACTGGGCGGACCCGTTCCACAACCAGCCGGGGGAGATCAACCGCAACGACGGCGGCAGGGGTGTGTACTTCGACGACCCCAGCGGCCACGGAATGGAGATCCTCACGCGTCCGTACGGCAGCGGGTCCTAGACCGTGGACGGCCGCCGCCCAGCACCCCTAGGCTGACCTCTGCCGCCCCGCCGCCGTTCTTCGGCACATGGGAGGGCACATGAAGGTCCGTTGGTGCTGGGCCGCGGTCACGGTCACCGCTTTGGTGCTGACCGCCGCACAACCGGCGGGGGCGGCCGTGGCGACCGCCGCCAAGAAGCTCGACGTCCCGTGGGGGCTCTCGTTCCTGCCGGACAAGTCCGCACTCGTCACCGAGCGCTCCGGCCGGATCCTGTCCATCAAGGGCACGACGGTCACGCAGGTCGGCAAGGTGGCCGTCGAACCGGGCAGCGAGAGCGGCCTGCTCGGGATAGCGGTTTCCCCGAACTACAACACCGACAAGTACGTCTACGTCTACCACTCGACCGACGAGGACAACCGGATCTCGCGGATGAAGCTCGGCGGCACGCCTGAGCCGCTCGTCACCGGGATCCCGCTGGCATCGGTTCAAGTGGGCGGTCGGCTCGCGTTCGGGCCGGACGGGTTCCTCTACGCGAGCACCGGTGACGCGACCAACGGCGACGACGCACAGGACACGAAGACGCTGGGCGGCAAGATCCTGCGGATGACGAAGGACGGGAAACCCGCGCCGGGCAACCCGTTCGGCAACCTCGTCTACAGCTACGGGCACCGCAACGTGCAGGGCTTCGCGTGGGACGGGCAGAAGAGGATGTACGCCTCCGAGCTCGGCCAGCAGGACCTGGACGAGCTGAACCGCATCGAGTCCGGCAAGAACTACGGCTGGCCGGAGTGCGAGGGTCCGTGCTCGAACCCCAAGTACACCAAGCCGTTGCTGACCTGGCCGACCGACCAGGCGTCGCCGAGCGGTGTCGCGATCTACAAGAACAGCATCTACGTCGCGGCGTTGCGCGGTGAGCGGATGTGGAAGGTGCCGCTGAACGCGAACGGCTCGGTCGGCAAGCCCACCGCGGTGTTCAAGGGCACCTACGGCAGGTTGCGCACGGCGGTGGCCGGCCCCGACGGCAAGCTGTGGATCACCACGACCAACCGCGACGGCAACGGGGGCACCGTCCGCAAGGACGACGACAAGGTGTTCCGCACTGACGGTTAATGGTTTGGACCACATGGTTGACCGGTCCAGACCATTTGTGTTTTGGTGATCTCGTCACGTCCATCGGGCGCGCAGCACGAAGGAGTGTTCCTCTTGTCGAGAACACGCATGATCGCAACACTCGCCGCCGCACTGATGAGCGCACTGGCCGTGGTGACCCCGTCCGCGAACGCGGCACCGTTCGTCGTTTCCGAGGCTCAGTTCAACAAGATGTTCCCGAGCCGCAACAGCTTCTACACCTACAAGGGGCTGACCGCCGCGTTGAGCGCGTACCCCGCGTTCACCAACAGCGGCAGCGCCACGGTGAAGAAGCAGGAAGCGGCGGCGTTCCTCGCGAACGTCCACCACGAGACCGGCGGGCTGGTCCACATCGTGGAGCAGAACCAGGCCAACTACCCGCACTACTGCGACCGCAGTCAGCCGTACGGCTGCCCGGCCGGGCAGGCCGCGTACTACGGTCGCGGACCGATCCAGCTCAGCTGGAACTTCAACTACAAGGCCGCGGGCGACGCGCTCGGCCTGCCCCTGCTGACGAACCCGAAGCTGGTGCAGACCGACGCGGCCGTCTCCTGGAAGACCGGGCTCTGGTACTGGAACACCCAGAAGGGCCCCGGCACGATGACCCCGCACAACGCGATGGTCAACCAGCGCGGCTTCGGTGAGACGATCCGGTCGATCAACGGGTCGCTCGAGTGCAACGGCCGCAACCCCGCCCAGGTGCAGAGCCGGGTGAACAAGTACAAGCAGTTCGTCGGCATCCTCGGTGTCCCCGCCGGATCCAACCTGAGCTGCTGATCGCGGAGGGGCGTTCCGGCGGCGGGGCGCCCCTCCCGACATAATTGGCCCAGACCACTTGACTGGTACAGACCAATAGTGTTTGGGTCGGTGTTCACATCCTTGGGCGCGCAGAGTCAGAGGAGTGAACACCCGTGTCATTGAGACGCATCGTCGCATCTCTCGCAGCATCAGTGATCATGAGCGCGCTCGTGATCGTCGTATCGGCGGCGCCGGCATCAGCGGCGTGCAACTACACCACGTGGACAGCGGGCACGCAGTACTACACGGGCAACATCGTGAAGTACACCAACGGGCTCTACTACATCGCCGAGCACGACAACCCGGGCTACGACCCGACGATCAGCACCTGGTTCTGGGAACCGACCAGCTGCGACGGCGGCGGCGGCACACCGCCTCCCGCGTGCAGCTACACCGACTGGGTCGCCGGAAAGCAGTACTACACCGGCAACATCGTGCGCTTCAACGGCTCGTACTACATCGCCGAGCACGACAACCCCGGTTACGACCCGACGGTCAGCACCTGGTTCTGGGACCCGTACAACTGCGGCGGCGGAGGCGGGGACCCCACCCCGCCCGGCGGTTTCGTGGTGAGCGAGGCCCAGTTCAACCAGATGTTCCCCGGCCGCAACAGCTTCTACACCTACAGCGGGCTCACAGCCGCGCTGAGCGCGTACCCCGGTTTCGCCAACTCCGGCAGCGCCACGGTGAAGAAGCAGGAAGCGGCGGCGTTCCTCGCGAACGTCAGCCACGAGACCGGCGGCCTCGTGCACGTCGTCGAGCAGAACCAGGCCAACTACCCGCACTACTGCGACTGGAGCCAGTCCTACGGGTGCCCGGCGGGACAGGCCGCCTACTACGGACGCGGTCCGATCCAGCTGAGCTGGAACTTCAACTACAAGGCCGCGGGCGACGCGCTCGGCCTGCCGTTGTTGACGAACCCGTGGCTGGTGCAGAACGACCCGGCGGTCGCGTGGAAGACCGGTCTTTGGTACTGGAACACGCAACGCGGTCCGGGCACGATGACGCCGCACGACGCGATGGTCGGCCAGCGCGGCTTCGGTGAGACGATCCGGTCGATCAACGGGTCGCTCGAGTGCAACGGCGGCAACCCCGGTCAAGTCCAGAGCCGGGTGTCGAAGTACCAGCAGTTCACATCGCTCCTCGGCGTCGCGCCGGGCGGCAACCTGTACTGCTGATGCTCGGTTGACTTCCAACACGCATGCTGTTCGAATGAACCGCATGCGTGTTGGAATCACCATTCTGCCCGAGTACCGCTGGCCTGAGGCGCGTGCGCGCTGGCGGGCCGCGGAAGAGCTGGGGTTCGACGACGCCTGGACGTTCGACCACCTCGGCGTGGGCACGCTGCTCGACACGCCCTGGTACGGGGCCGTGCCGACGCTGGCGGTGGCCGCGGAGGTGACGTCGGCGATCCGGCTCGGCACCCTGGTGTCCACACCGAACTTCCGGCACCCGATCACGTTCATGCGCGACCTGACGTCGCTGGACGACATCTCCGGCGGCCGGTTCACCGCGGGTCTGGGATCGGGCAGCCGGGGCTACGACTACCGCGTGTTCGGCGAACGCGAACAGGTCGCGAACCGCGGGAAGCGGTTCGCCGAGTTCGTCGAGCTGCTCGATCTGCTGCTGCGCGAGAACGACGTGACGTGGCGCGGTTCCTACTACGAGGCCGTCGGCGCGCGGAACGTGCCGGGGTGCGTGCAGCGGCCGCGGCTTCCGTTCGTGATCGCGGCGAACGGTCCGGGGGCGATGGACCTCGCGGCGCGGTACGGCGCCGGGTGGGTCACGACCGGGGAGATGGGCATCGAGGACCTCGACGCGTGGTGGGACTCGGTGGCCGCGATCAGCTCGCGCTTCGAGGCACCCGGCGTGCGGCGGATCCTGCAGTCCGACCAGGCGCCGGTCTACTCGCTGTCGAGCGTGGAGTGCTTCCTCGACTTCGTCGGCCGGGCGGGCGAGCTCGGGTTCACCGACATCGCCGTGCCCTGGCCCCGCGAGTCGGGGCCGTGGGCAGGCCGTGAGTCGATCGTCGAGGAGATCGCCGCCGCTAGGCCGCCAGCTGCTCCTTGACCTGAGCGAGCGACGGGTTCGTCAGCGCCGCGCCGTTCGGGAAGTGCACCGTCGGCACCGTGCGGTTCCCGCCGTTCACGCTCATCACGAAGTCGGCCGCGTTCGGGATCTCGTCGACGTCGACCTCGACGTAGGAGATGCCCTCGCGGTCGAGCTGGTTCTTGAGGATGCGGCAGTATCCGCACCACACGGTCGAGTAAACGGTGAGGGTCGCCGGTGCGGCCATCGTGCACTCCTTGTCCGAGCGGGGTCATCGGCTTCAACGCGCCGACGACCCCGCTCATGCCGTGATGAGTGCTACATCACTATCGCTTGGACACCTTCACGAAAGTGCCGCCCTGCTTCTGGCTCTCGAAGTCGAGCTTGGCCCAGTTCTTGTCCTTCGGGGCGTTCAGAATGCGCGCTTCGTCGAGCATTCCGTCGAAGGAACGCTTGCGGGAGTTGCTGCCCGGCGTCTTCTCGTTGTTGCCGATCGTCACCGGCTCCGCGCCCGCGGTCTTCCAGGCGTTGGTGTCCTTCTTCGTGACCTCGAGCTTGCCGTTGATGTAGTAGTACGCGTTCGGCTTGTCGAGCACGAAAGTGAAGTGGTACCACTTGTTGTTGTCCACCTTGGTGAACGCGCCGTCCGGCAGCGGGCACCAGTCGTAGTTCGCGACGTCGATGCACGGCTCGGTCTGCGGGCCGTCGCCGAAGTAGTGGATCCGGAAGCCCGTCTCCCCCTTCGAGAACATCGCGATGTACGCGGCCGGATGGGTCTTCGCGTTGGACCAGATGGAGAACGTCCCCTTGGCGGGCAACGGGTTGAACAGCGGAGACTTGTCGCTGCCGTCCAGCAGGACGTACTCGGACTTGGCGCGGTTGAGGCTCAGCGCCTGCCCGACGCGGCCCGGCGCGGTGGCCGGTCCGGCGATGTTGACGCCCTTGCCGTGCGCGCCGTTGCCGGTCGAGTCCTTGTACTGACCGCCACCGGACTCGGCGAGGTGGTGCGCGGTGACCCAGCCGTCCGCCTTGGCGAACACCTTGCTGCCGTCGCTCTCGCTCTTCGCGTCCGGGTTGCCGTGCAACAGGTTGATGGACTGAGCTGCGCTGTTGCCCTTCACGTCCGTTTTGACCCAGATGGCCGCCTGCTTGGCCTTCGCGTCCCACTTCTCGATCTCGTACGGCAACTGCTGACCGGCCGCGTCGGTGAAGCGGATGTCGCTGCCGTCCGGCTTGGCCTGGGAGAAGTCGAAGTTCGTCGCGTCGAGCTGCACCGGCACCGGGAACGCCTTCACGTCACCGGCCACGTTCGCGCCGGCGGCCGACGTGTCCAGCACGATCTTCTTCGTGAAGCTCCACCCCTCGGCTTGAGCACCCGGCGTGAACACGGAGATCCCGACCAGCATGGCCGCGGCGATGGACAGCGTGCGCCTCGAGTTCTGCATGAAACCCCTCGTCGTCAGGGCGGCGTCTGGGCGGCGGCGCACCCACCTGCCTACTGGAAACTTTGTTGCCTGTCAGGCCCCCTTCACTCGAACGGCCTAGCGCAACGGATCGTCAGGTAATCGTCAGGTCAATCCTCCGAGTGATAACCGACCATGGTTGAGCCGTGACTGTTGTAACGTTCGGCCAATTCGTCGCGCCCTCTTGAATTAGTTACGAAACATAGCAAGTCACCCATTTGGCGGCCCTTCGTCAAGACCCCTTACGATATCGTCTGATTCCCGTCGCCGTGTACCAACACGGAGAGAAAGGCTTGCCATGCTGAATACGGTGGCGGCTGCCGCCCTTGCCCTGGCGTCAATCATTCCTTCGAACAGTGTCGAGGCTTCCGACGACGTTCCGGACTACATCACGATCGACGTGGTGACCGTGAACGGCTCGGGTTGCCCGGCCGGAACGGCCGCTGTTGCGTCCGCCGACGATCGCACCGCCTTCACGGTGACCTACAGCGACTACCTCGCCCAAGCGGGCGCCGGGACGAGCCCCACCGACTTCCGGAAGAACTGCCAGCTCAACATCAGAGTGAGCTACCCGCAGGGCTTCACGTACGGCATCGCCCAGGCCGACTACAGAGGGTTCGCCCACCTGCAGCACGGCGCGACAGGAACAGAGAAGGGCAACTACTACTTCTCGGGTTCGTCGCAGACAGCGAGCCGGACGCACAACTTCTACGGCCCGCACAGCGACAACTGGCAGGCCACGGACAAGTCCGAGGTCTCCGCCATCGTGTACGCACCGTGCGGTGAGCGCAGGAACCTGAACATCAACACCGAGCTCCGGGTCAACACCGGTGGTTCCAAGAACGCCACGAGCTTCATGACGATGGACTCGACCGACAGCAGCGTGAGCACCAAGTACCACTTCTCCTGGAAGCGGTGCTGACGCCCCGACAATTTCTCGCTTAATACCGCCGCCGACCATTTCAGAACGAGTCGGAAAGGTGCCTCATGCTCAATACCGTGGCTGCTGCGGCTTTCGCCATGTCGACCATCATCATTCCTCCGGGCGGAGCTCCAGGCACCACTCCCCCGCCGGATCACTTCACCATCGACGTGGTTACGGTCAACGGTACGGGCTGCAGAGCAGGAACCGCAGCCGTCGCAGTGTCTCCGGACAACAAGGCGTTCACCGTTACCTACAGCGAATTCATGGCCCAAGTGGGCGTGGGAGCGAAACCCACTGACTTCCGCAAGAACTGCCAGCTGAACCTGCGGATCAACGCTCCGTCGGGCTTCACCTACGGCATCGCGTCGACCGACTACCGCGGCTTCGCCCACCTGGAAAAGGGTGCGACGGCTCTCGAGAGGGCCAACTACTACTTCCAGGGCATGTCGCAGACCGAGTACACCCAACACAACTGGAAGGGCTCGATGAGCGACGACTGGCAGGCGACCGACACGGTCGAGGTCGCCTCCATCGTCTACCACCCGTGCGGGGAGAAGCGGAACTTCAACATCAACGCGGAGCTGCGGGTCAACGCGGGGACCTCGGACCCCAAGAAGACCACCAGCTTCATCTCGATGGACTCCACCGACGGGTCCGTCGAAACCACGTACCACTTCGCGTGGAAGACGTGTCCTCCGCCTCCCCAGCCCTGATCCCTCCACGGTCCTCAGTGGACTGACTGCACCTCGCCCTCGTGCGCAGTCAGCTCACTGAGGAACCACTGGGGGTCCGCCTTCAGGTGCTCGGGCAGGGAAGCCGCTCCGCGGTCGCGGGGCGGCTTTCCCGTGCGTCAGATCAGGAACCGGTACGCCGTCGTGCCGGGCGCGACCAGCTGGATCTTCAGCGGCGACGACTTCATCCGGCCCCACAGCGCGTCGTAGTCCTCGCGCCTGCCGATCTCGATGCCGACCAGCGCGGCGCCGGTCTCCCGGTTGTCCCGCTTGATGTACTCGAACAGCACGATGTCGTCGTCCGCGCCGAGCACGTCGTCGAGGAACCGCCGCAGCGCCCCGGGCTCCTGCGGGAACTCCACGAGGAAGTAGTGCTTCAATCCGCGGTGCACGAGCGAGCGCTCGACGACCTCCGCGTAGCGCGACACGTCGTTGTTGCCACCGGACAGCAGGCACACCACGGTCGAGTCCGGTGCGACGACGATCTCGGACAGCAGCGCGGCGGACGCCAGCGCGCCCGCGGGCTCGGCGATCACGCCGTCCACCTGGTAGAGGTCGAGCATCTCGGTGCAGACCTGGCCCTCGGGCACGGTGACCAGCGAGGCGCCGCAGTCGCGCACCATCGGGAACGTCACCTCGCCGGCCCGGCGCACGGCCGCGCCGTCGACGAACGTGTCCACCTCCGGCAGCACCACCGGTGAGCCCGCGTTGACGGCCGCGATCATCGAGGCGGCACCGGCGGGCTCGACGCCGATCAGCCGCACGGACGGGAAGCGGGACGCGAACCACGTGCCGACACCGGCCAGCAGGCCACCGCCGCCGACGGGCACGATCACCACGTCCGGCGCGCCGCCGAGCTGGTGCACGATCTCCAGCCCGACCGTGCCCTGACCAGCGATGGTGCGCGGGTCGTCGAACGCGGGCACGAGGGTGGCGCCGGTCGACGCGGCGTGCTCGGCGGCGAGTGCGGCCGCGTCGTCGTAGGTGTCGCCGTCGACGACGAGCTCGACCATGTCGCGGCCGAGTGCGGCGATGCGCTCGCGCTTCTGCCGGGGCGTCGTGGACGGCACGTGCACGCGGCCGTGGACGCCGAGGCGGCGGCACGCGTACGCCATGCCCTGACCGTGGTTGCCGGCCGAGGCGCACACGGCGCCCGCCGACGCCTCCACCTGGGAGAGCAGGTTGTAGGCGCCTCGGAGCTTGTACGAGCGCCCGACCTGCAGGTCTTCGCGCTTGAGCCACACTCGGGCCCCGGTCGCCTCGGACAGGCGCTGGTTCACTTCGAGCGGGGTCGTTCGGGCCACGCCGGCCAGCCGGGCGGCCGCGGCAGCCACCTCATCTTCGAACATGGGGAGTGATTCTCCACTGAACGAGCGGACCGTCGCAGCCGTACCCCTACAGGAGACCTGGGAGGTGTCTGAAATGCGGCTGTTCGTCGCGTGCTTTCTGATCATCCTTGCGACGGCAGCCACCGCGCAGGCGCACGGAGCGCCGTCCAACCCGCCCAGCAGGGCCTACCTGTGCGCACCCGACCAGCCGTCGTCGGCGACGGACGCCTGCAAGGCGGCCGCCGCGTGGGGACTGCCCGCGAAGCAGTGGGACAACATCCGCAGGCCCAACATCGCCGGGCGCGACCGGCAGCTGATCCCGGACGGCAAGCTGTGCAGCGCGGGCATCCCCGCCTACCAGGGGCTCGACCAGCCGCGCGAGGACTGGCCGACGACGCAGCTCAAGAACCAGTTCCGGTACGTCTCGACGATCCCGCACCGCGGCACGTTCCGGTTCTTCGTCACGAAGGACGGCTACGACCCGACGAAGCCGCTGAAGTGGGAGGGCCTCGACGAGTTCCAGGTCGTCAAGGACCCCAAGCTGGTGAACGGGGCGTACACGTTCGACCTGAAGCTGCCGCAGGACAAGAGCGGTCGGCACCTCATCTACACGGTGTGGCAGAACTCGGACACGGTCGACACGTACTACTCGTGCACGGACGTGATCATCGGTGCGACGGCCAAGACCGCGGGCACGTCCAACAGCCTCCGGCTGCCGCTGTCCATCGGCGTCGCGGTGCTCGCGTTCGCCGCCATGCTGATCGGGATTCACCTGTCCCGCCGCCGAATTCTGTGAACGTCCCGGTACCAGTTCCGCGGCGGCCTCCAATAACCTGATCTCGGGCGCACCCTGCACAGAAGGGTTCTGCCCGTGAAACTGTTGGCAGCACTGGCTTTGCTCGCGTCGGTACTGGTCTCACCACAGGCCGGGTTCAAGGTTCTGGCGTTCTACAACGGAACCTGGGACCCCGCGCACATCAGCTTCGTCAAGGAGGCGAACCCGTGGTTCGGGCGGGCCGCCTCCGAGAACGGCTTCACCTACGAGTCCACGACCAACTGGAACCGGCTGACGAACGCCGCTGACATCAGCCAGTACCAGGTGCTGATCTTCCTCGACGACCACCCGCAGAACACCGCGCAGCGCAACGGGTTCCAGCAGTACATGAACAACGGCGGCGGGTGGCTCGGGTTCCACGTCAGCGCGTTCACCCAGAACGCGGGCGAGTGGCCGTGGTACCACAACCAGTTCCTCGGTACCGGGAACTTCGTCAACAACACCTGGGAGCCCACGACCGCCGAGCTGCGGGTGGAGAACCGCACGCACCCGTCGACGGTGCGGCTGCCGGAGCGCTACACGTCGTCGGTCAGCGAGTGGTACGGCTGGAGCAACGACCTGCGGCAGAACCCGAACATCCAGGTGCTGGCGAGCGTCGCCGCGTACCCGCTCGGCACGGACCCGAACCAGACGTGGCGCGGCGGCTACCACCCGATCATGTGGACGAACAAGAACTACAAGATGCTGTACGCCAACTTCGGCCACAACGCGATGGACTACCCGAACAACCTGCCGCGGTCGTCCACGTTCGCGTCCGAGACCCAGAACCGGTTCCTGATCGACGGGCTGCTCTGGCTCGGCGGCGGAGGCAGTCCGATCGAGACGAAGACGATCACCACGCAGGGCGGCAAGTGCGTCGACGTGCGCGCGGCGGGCACGGCCAACGGCACCGCGGTGCAGCAGTACACGTGCAACAGCACCGCGGCGCAGCAGTTCCAGGTGTCGCCGACCAGCGACGGCTACAGCAAGGTCGCGACGCGCAACGACCTGACGAAGGTGCTCGACGTCAGCAACGTGTCCACTTCGGACGGTGCCGTGATCCACCTGTGGACCTACGGCGGTGGCGCCAACCAGCAGTGGCGGCTCGAACCCGTCGCAGGCGGGTACCAGCGGATCGTGAGCAGGCACAGCGGGAAGTGCCTGACCGCGCCGGGGAACGCCGACGGCGTCCAGCTGGAGCAGCGCACGTGCGACGGTGGTGCGGCTCAGTCCTTCAGGCTGGCCTGATCCCGGACCTGGACGGTGACCCGTTCCTGCCGGACGTGCTGCTGCGGCACAGTTCCCTCGCCGCCGCTGACGTTCGGCAGGAACCCGTACAGGTCGTTGAGGTTGTTCAGCGTCTGCGTCGCGTCCCGCCACACCGGGCACGGCCACGGTCTGCTGCGCCCGTACCAGGTTCGGCAGGAACGGCATCTGTGCGCGCCGTTGGGCTCGTGCACTCGCAGCAGACCGCGCCACCACGGGAGCGCCGCGCGCAGTTCCTCGCGCAGCTCATAAGCCTCCGACGGTGAGGCGGACCGCGCGAGCAGATCCATGGTCCGGTAGACGACCTCGACCACGGACCTGTGGAACTCGCTCTGCCGCTCAGCCAACGCCATGTCTGCAGTCCTTCGGTGAGAAGCCGACTACAGTTGAACCGTTCACGTTCGGAGTCTAAATTGGCACCTGACGGGGTTTCAACTGGCGAAAATGCCGTCACCCGAATGGCCCTTTCCGTGAGTGGAAAACCTCACGGAACGCGACTGGAGGCGCGATGGCTGAACGGAGCCTGGCCGACAAGCTCAACCAGCTCTTCGCCCTCCACACGTCCAGATCGGGTCAGGAGTACAGCAACGAGCAGGTCGCCGTGGCCATCGCGGACACCGGCGTGACCATCTCGCAGAGTTACATCTGGCAGCTGCGCAAGGCGAAGAAGGACAACCCGACGTTCAAGCACCTCCAGGCTCTGGCCGGGTTCTTCGGCGTGCCGGTGAGCTACTTCTTCGACGACACCGTCACCGACCGCGTCAACGAGCAGCTGGAACGCCTGCGCTCCGAGCAGGTTCGGCTCAACGAGCTCACCAAGGGCAGCGAGGCGCAGCTGATGGCGATGCGCGCGGGCGAGCTGTCGCCCGACCGCCGCAGGCTCGTCATGGAGCTGCTCGACGTCGTCTACCGACAGGAAAAGGCGGAACGTGGCGAAGGAACGTGAGCTGCGCAAGCAGTGCCGTCGCCTGCTGAACGAGCTGGACATCCAGCCACCGCTGGACGTCGCGGAGCTGTGCCGCAAGGTCGGTGAGCAGCGCGGCAAGCCGATCAGGCTGATGGCGCACCCGATCCCGGTGCCCGGCCCGTTCGGCGTGTGGATCAGCACCGGCAACGCCGACTACATCCTGTACCAGCAGGAAACCACGCGCTCACACCAGAACCACATCATCCTGCACGAGCTCGGCCACATCATCGCGGGCCACACCAGCGACGAGAACGACGACCAGCTGCTCGCCTCGCTGTACCCGGATCTCGAACCGGACGCGGTGCGCAGGGCGTTGCGCCGCACGTCGTACGACAACGACCACGAACGCGAGGCGGAGACCGTGGCGACGATCATCCTGGAGTGGGCGTCGGTGCTGGACAAGGTCGCGCCGAGGGCGTCGGACGGACCCGCGAGGCGGATCGCGGCGGCACTCGCGGATCGGCTGGGCTGGCTGTGACGTACTTCCTGGAGTCGGCGGGCGTCCTGTTCATGTCGGTGCTGGCGTTCATGCTCTGGCTCACCGTGCGGCGGCCCCAGGACGCGCGCGTGCGCGCCATCACCGCCATGATCACGGCCTGGACGCTCGGCTACCCGTTCAGCCGCGCGGCGGGCGACGGCGTGTGGTTCCTCGGCCTGGATCCGATGCAGTGCCAGCTGGTCCAGTACTCCGCACTGGTGATCGGCACGTTCTGCGCGGTCCTCTTCTTCGTGTTCTCCGCGCTGGACGACAAGGCGGCCACCAGGCACGCACTGCTGCAGACGATCCCGCTCGCGATCGCGATCGCGGTGATGGCCGTGTCGGTCTGGTCGCTGCCGGACTCGCTGCGGGTGGCCGCGGCCCAGGTGCCGAAGTCGTTCGGCGGCGGCCCGGTCGGCGTTCCCGGCATCACGTTCTTCTACGCGGCCGCGAACTCCTACCTGGGTTACTCGTTCGCCACGATGTTCGTGTGGACCAGGCGCTACGCCCGCGACGCCGAGCCCAGGCTGCGGCGCGGCCTGCTGATCGCGTCGATCGGCCTCGCCCTGCTGGTGTACGGCGACGTGACGTTCGTCGGCGGCAACCTGTCCCGGCTGACCGGAACCCCGTTCCCGCGCATCGTGCTGCAACTCGGCACCGTCGGGGTCGTGGTCGGCCTCGTGCTCTTCGTGATCGGCATGGCCTACCCGGCCGGGCTCATGCGGGTCGCGGCGATCCGCGTCTGGACGAGACACCTCCGCTCCTACCGCCGCCTCGCTCCACTGTGGACCGCATTGAACAGGCAGTTCCCCGAGGACGCGCTGTCCCGCGTCCCGGTGCACCCGCTGCGCGACGTGCTGAGCCTGCGCGGGGTCCACCGGCGGTACTACCGGCGGGTCATCGAGTGCCGGGACGGGCTGGTGCGGGTCAGCCCGTACTTCTCGCAGGAGGACGAACGGCCCGTCGCCGACCGGTTGAAGGACGCGCTGCGGGCTCAGGCGTCCGGGAGTGCCGCCGTGCACCTGCCGGTGCCGGTCGCCATTCCGGACGGTGACGGGCTGGACGCCGACGTGCGGGAGCTGGAGGAGCTGTCCTTCGCGCTGAGGACGGCCTGATTCACGAGTGGGCCAGCCAGTCGGCCGGTACCGGCTTACAGTGCCGATGTGGACCTTCCCGTGATGCCACCGGTGAAACCGATGCTGGCCAAGGCCGTGCACGAGGTTCCGCGCACCCCTGGCCTGGTGTACGAGCCGAAGTGGGACGGCTTCCGCTGCATCGTCTTCCGCGACGGCGACGAGCTGGAGCTGGGCTCGCGCAACGACCGGCCGCTGACCCGGTACTTCCCCGAGGTCGCGGCGCTGCTGCGCGAGGCGCTGCCGCCGAGGTGCGTGGTGGACGGCGAGATCGTCCTCGTCACCCCGGACGGGCTGAGCTTCGACAAGCTGCAGCTGCGCCTGCACCCGGCCGCGTCGCGGGTGAACAAGCTGGCGGTCGAGACGCCGGCGAGCTTCGTGGCGTTCGACCTGCTGGCGCTCGGTGACCGTGCGCTCGTCGACGAGCCGTTCAGCGAGCGGCGGACGTTGCTGGAGCAGGTCGTGACCGAGGTGCCCGGCTGCTACCTGACGCCGGCGACGGACGACCCGGACACCGCGCAGGACTGGTTCACCCGCTTCGAGGGCGCCGGGTTCGACGGCGTGGTGGCGAAGCAGCCGGACCTGCCGTACACGCCGGACAAGCGGGTGATGTGGAAGGTGAAGCACGAGCGCACCGCGGACTGCGTCGTCGCCGGGTACCGGGTGCACAAGGACGGCGAGTCGGTCGGGTCGCTGGTGCTCGGGCTGTACGGGGAGGACGGCGAGCTGCGGCACGTCGGGGTCGCGAGCAGCTTCACCGCCGAACGCCGGCGCGAGCTCGTCGGCGAGCTGGCGCCGCTGAAGGAGGGCGCGCTGGACGTGCACCCGTGGGCCCGGTGGGCCGACTACGCCGGTCCCGGTGCGCAGAGCAGGTGGAACCCGACGCGCGAGCTGTCGATGGAGCTGTTGCGGCCCGAGCTGGTCGCCGAGGTGCGCTACGAGCACCTGATGGCGGGCCGGTTCCGGCACACCGCGCGGCTGGTGCGGTTCCGGCCGGACCGGGTGGCGTCGTCGTGCACGTTCGAGCAGCTGGAGGAAGTGCCTCCGGCCGAGCTGGCGGCGTTGTTCGGCGAGGAGACCCGACGGTGATCGTCGAGGGCGTCGAGATCACGCACCCGGAGAAGGTGTTCTTCTCGCGGGAGGGTCTGACCAAGCTCGACCTCGTGCGCTACTACCAGGCCGTCGCGGAGCCGCTGCTGTCCACGTTGGGCGGGCGTCCGCTGCTGATGGAGCGCTATCCCGACGGCGCGTCCGGCAAGTCGTTCTTCCAGAAGCGGGTGCCGAAGTCCGCGCCGCCGTGGCTGACGACGACCGTCGTGTCCACGCCGAACGGCACGACCAGCGACGCGCTGGTGGCCGCGGACCTCGCGCACGTCCTGTGGGCGGTGAACCAGGGCTGCCTCGGGTTCCACGTGTGGCCGATCCGCGCGGCGGCGCCGGAGATCACCGACGAGCTGCGGGTCGACCTCGACCCGTCGCCCGGCGTGACGTTCGCGCAGGTCGCCGAGGCGGCGGCACGCACGCGCGAGTTCCTGGCCGGTGAGGGCATCTCGTCGTGGATCAAGACGACCGGGTCGCGCGGACTGCACGTCTACGTGGCGCTGGAACCGTTGTGGGACAGCTACGCCGTGCGCGCGGCGGCCGTGGCGCTGGCGCGCGAGCTGGAGCGACGCCACCCCGAGCTGATCACCGCGCAGTGGTGGAAGGAGGAACGCGGCGCGCGCGTGTTCGTCGACTTCAATCAAAACGCTCCCCACAAGACCGTGTTCGGCGCCTGGTGCGCCCGCCCGAGGGTGGGCGCGCAGGTCTCCACGCCGATCTCGTGGGACGAGCTGGCGTCCGTCGACCCCGACTCGCTGACGATCGCGACGGTGCCCGCGCGGCTCGCCGAACTGGGCGACCCGTGGACGGCGCGCACGCCGCAGTCGCTGGAACCGCTGCTGGCACGCTCCCGCGCCGACCTGGCCTCCGGGTTGATGGACGCGCCGTGGCCGCCGGTCTACCCGAAGATGCCGGGCGAGCCACCGCGGGTGGCCCCCAGCCGCGCCAAGCGGACAATCGACGGGTGAGGGTGATCGCGCGCGGCGGCGTGCACGAGATCGAGATCCAGCGTTCACGGTTCCTGTGCGCGCTGGCGCGGGTGTCGTCGGAGGCCGAGGCGCTCGAGTTCATCGCCGGTGTGCGCAAGGCGCACTGGCAGGCCACGCACAACTGCACCGCGTTCCGCGTCGCGGACGTGCAGCGTTCCAGCGACGACGGCGAGCCCGCCGGCACGGCGGGTGTGCCGATGCTGGAGGTGCTGGTGCGGCGCGACCTCGTCGACGTCGTCGCGGTCGTCACCCGGTACTACGGCGGTACCAAGCTCGGCGCGGGCGGGCTCGTGCGCGCCTACGGGCGGGCGGTGTCCGAGGCCGTCGACGAGGTGGGCACGCTGCGGCGCACCCGGTTCGCCTCGCTGTCCGTCGTCGCGTCGCACGCGCTCGCCGGGCGGCTGGAGCACTCGCTGCACGCGGCCGGGCACGTCGTCGCGGACACGGCCTACGGCTGGTCGGTGACGTTCACCGTGCACGTGCCGGACGCGGCCGGGTTCCAGGAGTGGCTGGCCGCGCAGACCGGCGGCGCGGTGACCGCGGACGTCACCGGTGGCGTCGACGTGGACGTGCCCGACTGAGTCCCCGAGCCGCGGGGCGCCCGCCGGACGCCCCGCGGCGAACGAGTCAGCTCGTCGTGCTGACGATGCGGTCGTCACCGGCCTGGGGCGTGCCGCGACCGTCGCGGTTCGACGTCGAGAACCACAGCGTGCCGTCCGGCGCGGACGCCGCCGCGCGCAACCGGCCGTAGGTGCCGGAGAACAACGCCTGCGGCCTGCCGACGCCACCGTCGGCGTTGACCGGGATCTTCCACAGCCGCTGCCCGCGCAGTGCCGCCATGTAGAGGCTGCCCCGGTGGAACGCCAGGCCACTGGGTGAGGCCTGCGCCGTGGACCAGGTCAGCAGCGGGTCGACGAACCTCGGGTCGCCACACGGGCCCTCGCAGTTCGGCCAGCCGTAGTTGCCGCCGCGCTGGATGCGGTTCAGCTCGTCGAGCCGGTTCTGGCCCAGCTCGGCCGCGAACATCCGGCCCTGGGTGTCCCAGGCGAGGCCCTGCACGTTGCGGTGGCCCAGGCTGTAGACCAGCGACGACGTCGGGTTGTTCGGTGCCGGCCTGCCTTCCTTGGTCATGCGCAGGATCTTGCCGCCCAGCGAGCGCGGGTTCTGCGCGTTCGCGCTGTTGCCCGCGTCTCCGGTGCCCGCGTACAGCAGGCCGTCCGGGCCGAACGACAGGCCACCGCCGTTGTGGATCTGCCCGCCGCGCGGGATGCCGGTCACGATCGGCTGCGGTACCTCACCGATGCGGAACCTGGCGATCCTGTTGTCCGCAGTGGACGTGTAGTAGACGAACACGTACCGGTCGGTGGCGTAGTCCGGTGAGACGGCGATGCCCAGCAGACCGCCTTCACCCTGCGCCGACACACCCGGAATGCGGGCCACCTCGCGCGTCGCGCCGTTCGCGACGGACAGGACGCGGGCCGAGTTGCGCTCGGTGACCAGCGCCGAGCGGTCCGGCAGGAACGCGATGTCCCAGGGTACGACCAGGTTCGTCGACACGTCGCGCTCGACGCCGACGGCGACTCCCGGTGCGACCGACAGGCCCACGACGACCGCGGTCGCGATCACCAGACCTGAGCGGATTCTCATGCGTGCCCTCCTCGACTCGAACGTCGGCGGCGGGCGGCGGGGCATTCGCGGTCCATACAAGCACCGTGCGGCCGGGGCGGACACCCTTCCGCGGTAGGGAGAAGCTGTCAGCGCGACAAGCGGCGGTCGACGTGGCCGAGGTCGCGATCGGGCGCGATCCGGTCCCTCACCAGCTGCTTCAGCACGGCGAGGTCCGGGAAGCCGTCCTGCTCCTTGCGCGACCAGACGATCTCGCCCTCGACCCGGACGTCGAAGACGCCACCGGTGCCGGGGATCAGCGCGACCTCGCCGAGCTCGGTGCTGAACGTCGTCAGCAGCTCCTGCGCCGTCCACCCGGCGCGCATCAGCCACCGGCACTGCGTGCAGTACTCGATCTCGAGGCGTGGCTGTCGCGTCGTCATCGGTTCAGTATCCGGTGGACTCGACGACGCCTGCGCCGGGGCTGGTGGACGAAGGATTCACGGATCGTTCTGAACCCCACCCCGGCTCGCGCACGTTAAAGAGGTGTCGGCGGCTGCCGGAACGCCAGCAGGGGGCGTTTCGGCGGCCGCCGATGCCGTCACGTCTTGGCGGGCTTCTTGTCGCCCGCGACGTCGACCAGGTAATCGCGGATGTCGCCGTTCATCGTCCCCTCCTCAGCAGGTCAGCACCCACTTCCTAGGGCAATCGCGTTGTCCGGTCCCGCCCGCTGGACGCCGGACAAACAACCTCGGGACAATCCCCGCGCACAACCAGGGGAGAACACGCATGCCGCGACCGGAACGACCGCTCGACCACGAGGACGGCGCACTGCCCGCGTTCGCGGCGGGGCTGAGGGAGCTCCGCGAGCACGCGGGCCGACCGACCTACCGGGAGCTGAGCCGCGGCGCGCACTACTCGGTGACGGTGCTCGCCGAGGCCGCGGGCGGGCGCAGGCTGCCCACGCTCGCCGTGACGCTCGCGTACGTGCGCGCCTGCGGAGGTGACGAGGAGGACTGGCGCCGAAGATGGCAGGCGGCGGCCGCGGAGGTCACCATCCCGGAGACCGAACAGTCCTCGCCGTACGTCGGGCTCGGCGCGTTCCAGCCGGACGACGCCGACCGCTTCTTCGGGCGCGACAAGCTCGTCCGCAGGCTGCAGGCGAAGGTCGCCGAGAACCGGTTCGTCGGCGTGTTCGGCGCGTCCGGTTCCGGCAAGTCGTCGGTGCTGCGCGCCGGGCTGGTCGCGCGCGCCTCCGGGGTCACGAAGCTGATCACGCCCGGTGCGCACCCGCTGGCCGAGTGGCGCTCGGCCGACGGCGCCGACCTGGTCGTCGTCGACCAGTTCGAGGAGGTCTTCACCCTGTGCCGCGACGCGGACGAGCGCGCGGCGTTCATCCACGCACTGCTGCACACCGAGGCGCGCGTCGTCGTCGGGGTGCGGTCGGACTTCCACGGGCACTGCGGGCAGTTCCCCGAGCTGGTCGACGCGCTCAACGAGGCGCAGGTCATCGTCGGCGCGATGAGCTCGGACGAGCTGTACGAGGCGATCACGCAGCCGGCGATCCGCCACGGGTACACCGTCGAGAGCGCGCTCGTCTCGGCGCTCGCCGCCGAACCGGCCGCGTTGCCGCTGGTCTCGCACGTGCTGCTGGAGACGTGGCGCCGCCGCCGGGGCACCCGGCTGACGCTGGAGGGCTACGAGGAGACCGGCGGGGTGCGGCACGCGATCGCGCAGAGCGCCGAGAACGTCTACACGTCGCTCGTCCTCGCGCAGCAGGCCGTCGCGCGCAAGATCATGCTGCGGCTCACCGCGCTCGGCGACGGCACCGAGGACACCAAGCGCCGGGTCGCGCGGAGCACGCTCGACGACGACCCGCAGACGGCGACGGTGCTGGAACAGCTGGCCGCCGCGCGGCTGGTGACGTTGGACGACAACGCGGTCGACCTCACGCACGAGGCGTTGATCCGCAGCTGGCCGCGGCTGCGCCGGTGGCTGGACGACAACCGCGACGGTCTGCGCGTGCACCACCAGCTGACCGAGGCGACGGCCGCGTGGGAGGCGCTGGACCGCGACGACGGCGGGCTGTACCGGGGCGCGCGGCTCGCGCTCGCCCGCGAGTGGGCCGACCCGGACTCGTTGACGGCGCGGGAGCAGGAGTTCCTCACCGCGAGCATCACCGCCGAGGCCGCCGAGCACGAGGCGACCCGCAGGCGCGCCCGCAAGCTGCGCCAGCTCGTCGCGCTGCTGACCGTGCTGCTGCTCCTGGCCGTGACGGCGATCGGTTACGCGATCAGGGCCGAGCGGCAGACGACCAGGGAGCGCAACATCGCGATCGCGCGCAAGGTCGTGTCCGACGCGGCGGCGCTGCGCACCCAGAACCCGTCGTTGTCGCTGCAGCTGAGCCTGGCCGCCAACCGGTTCGTCGACAACAGCGAGACCCGCGACAACCTCCTCAGCGCGCTGCCCGAGCCGTACGCGACGCGGACCGAGGTGCACCGCAACGACTTCACGCTCGCACTCAGCCCGGACGGCAAGACCATGGCGACCGCGGGCAAGGACCACGACATCAGCCTGTGGGACATCACGGACGTGCACCGGCCGCGCGAGCTGCTGCGGACGACGCTGCCCGACGAGCAGAAGAGCGCCGCGTTCGCCAACGGCGGCCGCACCCTCGCGGTCGCCGGCGCGAACTCCGTGCGGCTGTGGGACATCACCGATCCCGGCTCCCCGCGCGAGCTGCCGCAGATCTCGTTCCCGTCGAAGGTGCCGAACGCGATCGCGGTGAGCAGGGACGGCCGCACCGCCGCCATCACCTACGACAACAACACCGTGCGGCTGCTGAAGCTCGACGACCCGGCCAGGCCGCAGGAGCTGTCCGTGATCACGGACCTGTCCGACGGCGTGACGAACACGTCGTTCAACGCCGACGGCACCAGGCTGGTCGCCGGTGGCGGCACGACCGCGGTGATCGTGGACCTGACCGACCCGGCCCACCCGCGGCGGGCCGGATCGCTGGTGGGGCACAAGAACGTCGTGTGGGGAAGCGGCGTTCAGCCCGGACGGCCGGGTGGTCGCCACCGCGAGCTGGGACCACACCGTCCGGCTCTGGGACACCTCCGACATCGAGTCACCGAAGCAGATCGACGTGCTCACCGGCCACCGCGGCCTGACCTGGTCCGTCGCCTTCTCCCCGGACGGCAGGACGCTCGCGTCCAACGGGGGTGCGGAGGTGCGCCTGTGGGACGTCACCGACCCGTGGCACACCAAGCTCGTCTCGACCGTGCCCGGCGGCAACTACACGGTCGCGTACACCCCGGACGGCGGGACCCTCGTGATCTCGGAGGGCACGAAGTTCGTGCGCCTGCAGGACCTCCGCGAGATGCCGCTGGTCGGGCACGGCGACGTGGTGGCGTCGGTCGCGGTGAGCCCGGACGGCAACCTCATCGCGAGCGGCAGCTGGGACCGCACCGTGCGCCTGTGGCGCAACACCCCGGACCGCACGCGCGAACCGCTGGCGACGCTGACCGAGTCGACGAACTTCGTGCGCTCCGTGGCGTTCAGCCCGGACAGCCGCACCCTCGCCGCGGGCGGCGACGACGCCGTCGTGCGCCTGTGGGACGTGACGGACCCGAGCAAGCCGTCCTTCCTCACCGCACTACCGCCCGTCGCCGGCGAGGTGATGTCCGTGGCGTTCACACCGGACGGCAGGACCCTGGTGCTGACCGGCCTGCGCACCGCGCAGCTGTGGAACGTCTCGGAGCGCTCCAAACCGCAGCCGCTGGCCGAGCTCCCCGGCTACACCGAAATGGTGTGGGCGGGCGTCATCAGCCCCGACGGCCGGACCCTCGCGACGAGCGTCGGCGAACAGCCCGCACGGCTGTGGGACATCTCGAACCCGCGCCAGCCCCGTCCACTGGCGTTCCCCGGCAACGGTTTCGTCCCGGCGGGCGGCATCAGCCGCGACAGCTCGGTCCTCGTGACGATGCGCGGCGACCACGGCGTCGAACTCCTCGACATGCGCAACGGCTACCGCCTGCTGGGCACCGTCGGCAAGTCCGTCGACCCGCCGTACTCCGTGTCGTTCAGCCCGGACGGGCGGAGGCTCGCCACCTCGCACGGCGACCGCCTGGTGCGGTTGTGGGACATCAGCGACCCCGCCGTCGAGCGGCTGGTCGCCACCTACTCCGGGCACGGTCTGGACGTGCCGTCGGTGACCTTCACGCCCGACGGCACCACCCTGGTGAGCGCCAGCAACGACCGGTCCGTGCGGCTGTGGGAGACCGACGTCGCCCGTGCGGCTGAGCGCGTGTGCCGGCTCGCCCGGCCGGGGATCAACGAGCTCGAGTGGAAGGAGCACTTCCCGGGAATCCCGTTCACGCCGCCTTGTTAGCGGTCTCGAGGAAGCGGGGCCGCACAACCGACTCGGTCGTACGGCCCCTCACCCCAGCGACTAGCCCAAAGACGCACATGTTCTGGCGTCAGGATCCTTAGCCGCCTTGGGCACCCACCGGACATCCGCGAAGGAAGCCTGGAACGCACCGTCGGTGTAGACGAGGAACGGCGTGTTCACGGACTCGAGGTCCAGCCCAGCGTCCGCGAAGCACGACACCGGAATCTTGACCTTGACCTTCGCCCCGGCGGGCAACCCGCGGAACAGCTCGGTCGCGTTGACCTCCGACCCGCACGGCCACACGCAGTGCGTGCTGATCACGGTCCGGTTCGCGGGTGCGGAGTGGACGATCACGTCGAACACCAGCGCGGCGTCGGCGTTCAGGTAGCCGCGCAGATCCGTGCCACCGGCGGGATCCTGGAGGTAGGCCTGGCCGGGTGCCGAACCGGTCCACGTCACCTTGAGGCCGTCCTGCTGCACGTTCACATCGGACTGCACGACGTTGATCGAGGCGTGCGCCGCGGCGCCGTCGGGGCCGATCTCGGTGCCGCCCCAGTTCTCCGGGGAGCCGATGTACCCGCGGTACGGCGCGATGTCCTGGCGGTTGAAGATCTCCAGGTCCTCGGTCGCCGTGCCGCCGCCACCGTCGTCGCACCTCGGCGGCGCGGTCTCGTCGAGCTGGCCGACGTTGCCGGTCTGCCAGTCGCGCAGGCCGTAGCCGGGCTTGAACAGCGGGTCGTAGCCCTCCTGGCCGGGGTTGAGCGGCATCTGGCACGCGCTGCGCGGCCACGAGTACGAGAGCTTGCCGCTGAAGCCGTTGTGCCGGCCGCGGACCAGCAGGTCGGCGACGCCGCCGCCCTCGGTGCCGGGCAGCCACGCGGCGACGAACGCGTCGGAGCGGTTGAGCTCCTTGTTGACGTGCAACGGGCGTCCGCTCATGTACACGGTGACGACCGGGGTGCCCTTGCCGGACACCTTGTCCAGCACGGCCAGGTCGTTCGGGTAGAGCCGCGCCGCCTCGAGCGTGCGGCGCAGGTCGCCGACGCCCTCCGCGTACGGGGTCTCGCCGATCACCGCGATCACCGCGTCGAAGCCCGCCGGGTCGACGTCACCGGTCTCGCTGAAGACCACGTTGGCGTCGCCGAGCGCTGCCTTCAGGCCACCGAGAACCGTGGTGCCGTTGGGGAAGTCGGCGTTGGTGTTGCCGGTGCCCTGCCAGGTGAGCGTCCAGCCGCCGGTCTGGTTCTGCATGCTGTCCGCGCTCTTGCCGACGACGAGCACCTTGCTGCGCTTGGCGAGCGGCAGCACGCGCTTGTTGTTCTTCAGCAGCACCAGTGACTCGCGCACAGCCTCGCGGCCGAGCTCTTTGTCCTGCAAGGCCTTCTGCGAACCCGCGTGCTCGCGCTGCGACGGCTTCTTGCCGTCGAGCACACCGGCGCGCAGCTTGACGCGCAGGATGCGGGTCACCGCGTCGTCGATCCGCGACATCGGGATCTGGCCGCTCTCGACCTGCGCGGTCGTGTTGGCGATGAACGCCTTCCAGTCGGCAGGCACCATGATCACGTCGAGACCGGCGTTGATCGCCTGCGCGCAGCTCGCGTTCGAGCAGCCATCGACCTGGCCGATGCCGTTCCAGTCCGAGACGAGCAGGCCGTCGAAGCCCATCTTGCCCTTGAGGATCTCGGTCTGCGCGAGCTTGCTCCCGTGCAGCTTGCCTTCCTTGACCTGGTCGTTCGTCCAGCTGTTGAACGAGATCATCACGGTCTGCGCACCAGCGGCCAGTGCGCCGTAATAACCCTGTCCGTGCACGTTGATCATCTCGGCGGGCGTGGCCGGGTTGACGCCCTGGTCGCGCCCGTTCGTCGTGCCGCCGTCACCGATGAAGTGCTTGGCGGTCGCGATCACGCCGTCGGAGCTGATGCGCCTGCGCGCGTTGTCCTGCAAGCCCTTCACGGCCTCGTAGCCGTACGCGCGGGTGATCCGCGGGTCCTCGGAGAACCCCTCGTAGGTGCGGCCCCACCGGTCGTCGCGGGCGACGGCCAGCGTCGGCGCGAACGCCCAGTCCTGCCCGGTGGCGCGGATCTGCTCGGCGGTCGACGCGCCGATGTCGCGCACCAGGCACGGGTCGTGCGCCGCGCCGAGCCCGATGTTGTGCGGGAACAGCGTCGCGCCGAACACGTTGTTGTTGCCGTGCACCGCGTCGATGCCCCAGATCACCGGGACCTTCGTGCGGGTGGCGACGGACGCGTCCCAATAGGCGTCCGCGAGCGCCAGCCACGCCTGCGGTGTCGCGTGCTTGTCGCTGCCCGGCCACGAGCCGCCGCCGTTCAGCACCGACCCGATGAAGTACTGCTTCACCTCGGCCGGCGTGATCGCGGCGATCTCCGGCTGGGTCATCTGGCCGATCTTCTCGGCCAGCGTCATGTCCTTGAGGATCTTCTCGATCCGCCGCTCGTCGGACGGGTTGCGCTCAACCTGGCTGCGCACCTTCGGCCAGTCCGACAACGGCTTCAGGTTCTTCTCGATCCGCGCGCAACCGTTGTCCTTCTCAGGCTCCCCGATGACGGGCTGCCTGCCTGCGGTCTCCGGTGCTGCGGCGGCGGTTCCGCTGACCACGGTCAGCGCGAGCAATGCGGCGAGAACGGGTCTCCATCCCATGCCGCAGATCCTCACTTCCCGTTAACACGGAGTCAATGGGAACGCTCTCACGAGTTTGGACCGGGAAAGCTCGCTGCACTAAGTTGATCTGTTCGGAATAGGGGGACGAACATGCCGAAGGTGAACCTGTTCGCGCTGGTGGGAGTCGAGGCGCCCGGCGCGTTCGACGCCGCGCCGTTCTGGGAGGCGCTGCCCGCTGCGCGCAGGTCGAAGGTGCCGATCGGGGCGACGCAGGCCGGCGTGCCGGTGGTGCACGACCTCGACGGAACGCAGCTGTACCTGCACGGACAGCGAGGGACGGGCCGAACGGAACTGCTGCGGGCGGCCGCGCTGGGCCTGATGCTCACGCACTCGCCCGCCGGCCTGAACATCGTGCTGGTCGACGGGACCGTCAACCACTCGTTCGCCGGCCTCACGTCAGCGCCGCACGTGCTGACCAGCGTCGATCGCGACAACCTCTTCAGCTCGGCGCGGCTGCAGCAGGCGCTGCGCGGCGAGCTGAACCGCCGCGCCTCCGGTGAGCAGCGCGCGGACCTGGTCATCGTGGTCGACGGGTTCGACTACCTGCCGCAGGACTGGCTGGACGCGCTGTGGATGTACGCCGAGCACGGCCGCAAGCTGGGCATCCACGTCATCGCGGCAGGCTCGACGGACGCCCCGCCGTGGGCGGAACGCGTCGTCGCGCTCACCGGACCGGGCACCGCGACGCTGGGCGGCACCGAGTTCGGGCCCGCGTTCGTGTCGCAGCCGCACGAGGGCACGACGCTGCTGGACCTCGCGGTGTCCCGGATGATCGGCCAGGGCGTGCCCGCGCTGGAGTTCGTCAAGCCACCGCTGCGCGAGGCGCCACCGGTGCCGGAGCTGCCCGCGGGCGACGCACCGCTGGTCGTGCCGATCGGGTTGATCGACGACCCGTACAACGGGCGCTACGAGCCGATGACGATCGACCTGTCCGCTTTGGACGGTCACGTGGTGGTGATCGGCGCGCACGGCTCGGGCAAGACGACGGTGCTCCAGACCATCGTGATGTCACTCGCGCGGCAGCACTCCCCCGCCGAGCTCCAGGTCTACGGCGTCGACTTCGCGAGCGGCGGCCTGAACGCGCTGGCGGACGTGCCGAACTGCCGCGCGATGGTGTCGTCGGCGGACAACTCCCTGCTGTGGCACCTGATCCACCAGCTCGGCGAGCTGCTGACGGCGCGGCAGAAGGCGTTCCGGGCGGCGGGCGTGTCGTCGGCCGCCGGGTACCGCGAGCACGTCCGCGCGAACGGCGTGGTCGACGACCAGCCCGGTGACGTGGTGGTCGTGATCGACAGCTGGACCGGCACCGCGGTGTACGACACGCTGCGCTGGCAGGTCATCGACTTCGTCAACCGCGGCCCGGACTTCGGCGTGCACGTCGTGGTCTCCGCGAACCGCTGGTCCGAGCTGGCGCCGGAGTTCCACGGCGCGTTCGGCACCCGGCTGGAGCTGACGCTCACCGACCCGTCGACGTCGTACGTCGACCCGAACGTGCGCCACGCGGGCCCCGGTCACGGCATCGACGGCCAGGGCAGGCAGTTCGTGGTCCCCGCTCCGCACCGCATCGAGTCGTGGGAGCACGAGGCACCCGCGAAACTGCGGCCGCTGCCGATCTCGGTGGCGTACGCGTCGCTCGGTGAGCCGGACGAACGCATCCCGCTGGGTGTCGGTGAAGGCGAGCTTCAGACCGTGTTCGCGGGCGACACGCAGCACTTCTTCGTGTTCGGCGACTACGAGTCCGGCCGCAGCACCGTCCTCCGCACGTACCTGCGCGGGCTCATCGCCTCACGCGAGGCGAAGGACGCGCTGTTCATGCTCATCGACTACCGCAAGTCCAACACGTCCGCGAACTGGGGTGATCACCTGCTCGCGTACGGCGTGCAACCCCAGCAGCTCAAGGACTTCATGGTCGACGTGCTGAAGTCGTTGCGCGTGCGGCTGAACGGCGAGTGGAGCGGTCCCCAGCTGTGGCTGGTGATCGACGACTACGACCTGGTCCCGGCGCACGACAACCCGCTCGCCGAACTGGTCGAGCTGATTGGGCAGGCCAAGCAGATCGGGCTGCACGTCGTCGTCGCGAGCAGGCACGTGCACGAGCCGGACCGGTTCCTCAACGCGTTCCGCGCGGACGAGACGTCCGTGCTGATGCTGAGCGGCACGGGCGGCGGCACCGAACCGCTGAGCGGCCTGCAGCCCGCGCCCTACCCGCCGGGCCGCGGCGTGCTCAGCACTCCCACCACCCGCACGGTGATCCAGACGGCGAACCTGCCGCACGAGTGAAGCAGGAGGGGCCGGATCGCTCCGCCCCTCCTGACGTTCTCAGACCAGGGAGCGGACCCGGCGCAGCACCTCGTCCTGGCCGAGCGTGCGGGCGACGGCGTGCAGGTCGGGGCTCTTGGTCGACCCGGTGAGCGCGACGCGGATCAGCTGCGCGGCCTCGCGCACCGAACCGTGGAACGCGTCCGGGTTCTTCTTGTACTCCTTGGGGTTCGGCGCGAACCCGTGCTTCTCGAGCAGCCCGCGGATCTGGTTGAACCACTCACCGCCGTCCTCGAGGTCGGCGTAGTTGTCCGCGAAGTCGGCCGCGAACGCCGACACGACCTTCGGGTCGACGCCACCGAGCCGCTCGTCGCCGTTGTCCACGAGCTCGAAGAGCTGCGCGAAGAAGAACCCGTACGCGGGCCGGAAGTCCGACCACTTGCGCAGGTCCTTGCGCGGGTTCGCGACCTCGGGGCCGCGCTCGACGGTCAGCGCGCGCAACGCGAGGTCCCGCTCGGCCGTCAGCACGTCCACCAGCGTCGCGTCGTGCGTGGCCGCCCACTCCTGCACCAGCGCGAGGATGTCCTCACCGGACAGGTTCGCCACGTAGTCCGCCGCGATGTCCTCCAGCTTGACCAGGTCGACGAGCGGCCCGGCGACACCGCAGTCGCCGAGGCTGAGCGGCGTGGCCAGCGCCTCGTCGAGCGGCAGCTCGGCGAGCCTGCCGTTCGCGAGCCCGCGCAGGTAGTACTGCACGGCGGGCGCCGGGAAGCCGGCCTCGATGTAGAAGTCGACGGACGCCTCGGGGTCCTTGCGCTTCGACAGCTTGCGGCGCGAGCCGCCCTGCTGCTTCATCAGCGGCGCGATGTGCGCGTACTCGACCCGCTCGAAACCGAGCGCGTCGAACAGCTGCAGGTGCGTCGGCACCGACGAGATCCACTCCTCGCCGCGGATGACGAGGTTGACCCGCATCAGGTGGTCGTCGACCGCGTGCGCGAAGTGGTACGTGGGCAGCCGCAGCTCGGAGTCCGACGCCTTGAGAACGACGACGTCGTTGCGGTTGGCCTCGTGCTCCAGCTGCCCGCGGATGGCGTCGACGAAGCCGACCCGCTCCCCCGCCTTGCCCGGCGAGCGGAAGCGCACGACGTACGGCTCACCGGCGTCGAGCTTGGCCTGGACCTCCTCGGCGGACTTGTCACGCCAGATCGCCCAGCGCCCGTAGTACCCGGTCGGCAGCTTCGTGGCCTGCTGACGTGCCGTGATGTCCGCGAGCTCGTCCTTCGTCGCGAAGCACAGGTACGCCTTGTCCTGACGCAGCAGCTCGCGCACGTAGGTGAGGTAGACGGCCTCGCGCTGCGACTGGAAGTACGGCCCGTAGTCGCCCCGCTCGCCCTCCTCGTCCGGCTGGATGCCGAAGTACGCGAACGCCCTGCCGAACTGCTCGACCGCGCCCTCGACCTCGCGCGCCTGGTCCGTGTCCTCGACGCGCAGCAGGTAGGCGCCACCCGAGTGGGTGGAGATGTCGCGGTCGATCATGCCCACGTACAGGCCGCCGATGTGCAGGAAGCCGGTCGGGGACGGGCCGAGGCGGGTGACCTTCGCACCGTCCGGCAGCTGCCGCGGCGGGTACTGCTTCTCCCAGTGCTCGGGCTCGGGCAGGCCCGAGGGGAACAGGGCGTCGACAACGGCACGGTCGAGCATCGCTACGGGTCTCCAAGCACTTCGGGATTGCTAGGTTGACACCTTAGTTGACGACGGCCACGCGCTCAGGACGGCCAACATGCTGGCCCCGCGCTGACCAGCCTAAGCTGCCCCGCATGGCGAAGTACCTCGACGTGCACCCGGTGAACCCGCAGCGCCGTGCGATCGACCAGGCCGTCAAGATCCTCCAGGACGACGGCCTGATCGCGTACCCCACGGACTCCTGCTACGCACTGGGTTGCCGTCTCGGCAACAAGAACGGCATCGACCGCATCAGGGAGATCCGCAAGCTGGACGACAAGCACCACTTCACCCTGATGTGCCAGGACTTCGCGCAGCTCGGCCAGTTCGTCCACGTCGACAACGACGTGTTCCGGGCGATCAAGGCGTCCACGCCGGGCAACTACACGTTCATCCTGCCCGCGACGAAGGAGGTGCCGCGCCGCATGATGCACCCCAAGAAGAAGACGGTCGGCGCGCGCATCCCGGACCACGTGGTCACGCAGGCGCTGCTCGAGGCCATGGGTGAGCCGCTGCTCACCAGCACGCTCCTCCTCCCGAACGAGGAGGAGCCGCTGATCCAGGGCTGGGAGATCAAGGAACGCCTCGACCACGTGCTCGACGCGGTCATCGACTCGGGTGAGTGCGGCACCACGCCGACCACGGTGATCGACTTCTCGCAGGGCGAGCCGGAGATCATCCGGGTCGGCGCGGGTGACACCGCACGCTTCGAGTAACCCTTACTGCACCACGAGCGCGTAGTCGGCGTCTGTGGCCGCGGTCTCGCGGTGGCCGTCGACGTTGATCTGCGAGCCGATGACCTCGACCGTCCAGGTGCCCGCCGCCGGTGCCTGGATGAGGACGTTCTCCACGTTGTCCACCGTGTTCGGCGCACCGCCCGGAGTGGACCAGTTGCCCGCGGCGAGACCGTTGTTGCCGTAGTAGACGGTCCCGTTCGGAGCGGTGACCTTCAACGTCAGGTCGTTGACCCGTGCCACGGGCGCGGTCGGTGAACCGGCCGGGTCGGTGTAGGCCAGCGTCGCCTTCAACGGCTTGCTGCCGTTGGAGGTCAGCGTGTAGCGGCGGGTCTGGCCGTTGGTGAGCAGGTCCGTCTCGTTCACCAGGATCGGCAGCTTGAAGCCGCCTGCCTTCGCCACGTCGTACGCGCCGCGCAGGGACACGGTGCCCCAGCCCTGGTGGGTGCGGGTCATGTCGTGCCCGGTGCCGGTGAACGCGAACTGCTCGGCGGTGTTGATCAGCAGCGCCTTCGCGGTCGCGGCGTGCGGGCGGGACGCGAACACGTCGCGCTTCTTGCCCGGTGCGCCGTCGAACACGCCGTCCGCCCACATCTGGAACAGCAGGCCCGCGTTGCCGCACGTGATCGGCGTCGCGCCGGACGTGCCGCCGAACCCGGTGGTGTACGAGGTGTCCGAAGTGGACGAGACGGTGTCGATGCGGTCGTAGTAGTTCGACACGTCCGGCTTGATGCGGCCGTCAGCGGCGGGACCGATGCTGGCTCCGCCGTTCCACTTGTCGTCGGTGCGGGACAACGTGTTGAAGTGGTACTGGCCGCCGACCGACAGCACGTTCTTCGACCAGGCCTGCGGACGCGAGTTGCGCGTGCCGTCGTTGCTCTGCGACTGGCAGATCAACAGGTCGTGGTCGAACACGATCCGGTCCAGTTCGGCGGACACCGACGTGTACGACGTGGTCAGGCCGCTGCCCCAGCTGTTGCTCTGGAACACCGCGCGGTACGGCCCTGCGGCGTCGACGAGCTGCTTGGTGTGCGCGTAGCGGTCGGGCTGCGAGTAGACGCCGAAGATGCCCTGCGCCTCGGGCAGCAGGCCGCGGTGCGCGCCGCTCACGCCGGACGCGAAGATCTCGCCGTACGTGGACGTGCCGTGCGACGTGCTCGCGCCGTTGCCGTTGTGGATGATCGCCGGGCGGGCGCGGTACTCCTGGTGCGTGGTGCGCAGGCCGCTGTCCATGACCTCACCGCGCACGCCCTGGCCGCGGTAGCCGCCGACCGTCTCGATGTAGTTGGCGCCGCCCGCCTCGCGGGCGATCGCCATGTCGGTCTCGGGTGCCGCGACCGCGCCGACGGCCAGCACCTCGGCCATCTTCGCCACCTTGGCAGCCTGACCGGCGTCCAGCACGGCCGCGATGTGCTCGCGGCTGGCCGAGATGGTCTCGACGCGGCCGCCGATCGCGGTGATCTTGCGGGCGACCGCGCGCTGGGCCGCCTCGTCCTGCTCGACGAGCGTGACCAGGAACGAGCCGGTGCCGCTGAGCATGATCGGCCCGTCGACGGACGCCTCGTACGGGGTGACCCGGTCGACGTAGCTCAGCTTGGTCAGCTGAGCGGTGTTCTTCGTGCGGACCACGTAGCCCTCGTCGGGCACGAAGGTGCCGATCTTCGCCCCCAGTGCGCGCAACTGCAGTCGTTGCGCGTCGGTGAGGGTTCCGTCGAACCGCACCAGGTAAGCGCCTTCCACCGGTGCGGCGACCGCTGGGGCGACGCTGAACGCGAGTGCCGCGGCGGACACCGCGGCTATGAAGCGCAGCATGAACAAACCTCCTGATCGGCAGGGATGCCCGAACCGGAGGAGGGTTCGGGCCCGTGATCAGGACGCTACAGAGAGGTACGACCGGCGGTCAGCCTCCGAAAGGCCCGAAATGCGGCTTCAGGCCCACTCGATCGCGGGGCAGCGGTTCATGACCATCCGCAGGCCGGCCGCCGTGGCCCGCTCGTACGCCGCCTCGTCGATCACGTCGAGCTGGAACCACACCGCCTTCGCGCCGATGTCGACGGCCTGGTCGGCGAACTCCCCCGCCTCGGACGAGCGGCGGAACACGTCCACGCAGTCCACGTCGAACGGGATCTCCTTCAGGCTCGCGTATCCGGGCTCGCCCCACACCGTCTCCGCGGACGGGTGCACGGGCACGATGCGCTTGCCGTGCCGTTGCAGGAACCGCGCGACGCCGTGCGCGGCGCGGCTGGGGTTGTCGGCGAGACCGACGATCGCCCAGGTGTGGCAGTTCTCCAGGATCCAGCGAATCGTCGGCTGATCACCCCAAGGCTCCATACCTCCAGCATGAACCTCGCGGGCTCGTGCGGCGACTGTTCTCATGTCGAGGAGGAGGTGACGTGGATCCCACCGCATTGCTCGTGGTCCGGTGTCAGCTGGGCGAACGCGAGGCGCTCGCCGAGCTGGTGCGCACCTGGCACACGCAGCTCTGGAACTACGCGCGCCGGATGGCGGGCGACGCCGAGACCGCGGACGAGCTCACCCAGGAGACGTGGGTCGCCGTGCTGCGTGGGCTGCCGAAGCTGCGCACGCCGGAGAAGTTCGCGCCCTGGCTGTTCACGATCGCCCGCCGCACACTGGCCAACCGCTTGCGCGCCCAGTACGCGACGCGAGCGGAACCCGTCGCGGAGCCGGTTGGGGAGCACGACGACCCGCTGGACCGGGTGGAGCTGCTGGCCGGGCTCGCGGACCTGCCGCTGCTCGAGCGGGAGGTGCTGGTGCTGTTCCACGTGCACGACCTGTCGTTGCAGGAGTGCGCCGAGGTCGTCGGGGTGCCCGCGGGCACCGTCAAGTCACGGCTGTTCCGCGCGCGCCGGATGTTGCGCGACGCGATGGTGGAGAGGGGGTACGGGCGGTGAAGGAGTTCGAAGAGCCGACGCTGTCCGCGGACGCGGTGCTGGCCGGGCTGTCGCTGGCCGGACGGGTGCGGTACGCGGCGGTCGGGCTGGCCGGGTTGACGGTCGCGCTGCTGGTCGGAGCGTTGTGGGCCACTGAGCCTTCGCTGCCGTTGCGCACGCACGTGGCGTTCGGCGGAATCGTCGCGGCCGGGCTCGGCTGGGCCGGTTTCGCCGGGTGGACGCTCACCCGGCGGGTGCCGCTGTTCGCCCGCGACCGGGTGATCGCGGGAGTGCTCGCGCTGACGTTCTCCGGCGCGACCGCGGTGGGCCTGGTGCTCGTGGCGGCCACACGCGGTGGCACCACCGCCGTGCTCACCGCGTCAGCGACCGGCCTGGTGCTCGTCACCGCGGCGCTGGCCCTGCTGGTCACCGGACGCCGCAGGCGCGCGGAACTGCTGCGCCGCAAGGCAGCACTGACCGGCCGGTGACGCGCCGGAGCTACAGGGGCGGGAGGAACGGGTGCGCCAGGACCAGTGCGTGCGCGGTCAGCGCGGCGTCCAGGGTGAGCACACCGAGCGGGGACGTCGGGCGGGCACCGGTGAGGCGTTCGATCGCGCGCAGCCGGTAGTCCAGCGTGCTGCGGTGGATCAGCAGCCGCCTGGCCGCGCCCGCCCGGTTGCCGTCCTCGTCGAGGAATGCGCGCAGCGCCTCCAGCAGCTGAGGCCGGTCGACCACCGGCTGGATCATCCTGACCAGCCGCGCGGACACGGACGGCTGGCGCAGCACGGCCACGTCGGTCAGCACGTCGCGCAGCTCGTAGACGCCGTCGTCCCGCGCGCTGGCGAGCACGACGGTCACCACGTCGGCCGCGGTCGCGCGGACGTGCGGCAGGTCGGCCCGCCGCCCCCACGAGACGCCCATCCAGGTGCCGTCGCCGATCCGCGAGTGCAGGTCGCGCACGATGTCACCCGCGTGACGGCTGACTGGGCACGGGAGCAGCACGTACCCGCCGCGCGGTGACAGCAGCGAGAGCGCACCGGCACGGGTCCTGAGCAGCGACGCGACCTCGGCGGCACCGCTCGGTGTCGCCGAGCGGAACGCGGCGACGGCGTAGGCGGGCGGCAGGTCGGGCGCCGATGCGACCTCGGCACCCGTGAGCAGCGCGCGAGCCGCTGTCGTCTCGGGTAACGGGGGTTTGGCACCTGCGGAAATGCCGATGGGCCGGGACATCGACATGTCCTCGGTACAAGTCACAGGGCCAGCCTCCACGATCGACTCACCAGGCACCCTACAAAGCACCTGTCGAGACGGTGTAGGCGATTTGGGTAGGTCTTAACGTTGGGCTGTCGTGACGTCTCAGTTCGTGGAAGCGCGACCACTCACCGCGAGAGCGGTGCTGAGCACCGCCAGGTCGCGCGGGTTGACCGGTGACAACCCGGTCAGCTGCTCCACCTGCCACAACCGGTAGTCGATCGTGCTGCGGTGGATGAACAGCCGTTTGACGGCCAGTGCGCGGTTGCCGTCCGCCTCCACGAGCGCGGTCAGCGTCTCCACGAGCACCGGGTTGGCGAGCAGCGGCGCGACGACGCGGCTGAGCTCGGCGCTCACCTCCGGCGTCGCGACCGCGGCGTACTCGAACAGCACGTCGGTGATCCGGTACACACCCGGCGCGCGGCCGAGCGACGTCACCAGCTCCAGCAGGTCGTCGACCTCCTTGCAGGCCAGCGGGATCTCGCCGACCGGGCGTTCGGACACGCACAGCCACACCGAGCCGAACAGCTCGTGGCGGACGCGTTCGCACAGCGCCACCGCGACGTCCTCCTCCAGCGGCACCAGCAGGTGGCCGGTCGCGGACGACACCGTGCCGAACAGGCTCGGCACCACCTCACCGGCCTGCGCGCGGAACGCGTTCTCCACATCGGATGGTGAGGAACCGTTGGCGCGCACCGAGATCACCGAGAAGACCGACCCGGCGACGCCCGCGTCCGCCGGTACGGAACGGCCCGCGAGCAGTGCCTCCGCGAGCGCGCGTTCGTCGCGCATGCCCTGCCCCTCGTGAAATCCGCTGAGCACCTCCATCGCCACGATCGTGCCGACGGCGGCGACCTGCAGCGCGGTGCCGACGCTGACCGCGACGGCCTGCGTGAGCAGCCGGTCGACGGTGCGCAGCGCGGACACGAGGCTCGACCGCGTGATCCGCAGCGACGCCAGCTGGTCACCGATGCGCGTGGCGATCGAGACGGCCCGCTCCTCCCACCCCGGGACGTTCTGCGCCGCCTCCCGGTACACGGGGCGCAACTCCTCGCGCAGCTGGGCGACCAGGTCGCCCGGCGCAACCGCGCAGTCAGGAGTGGAGGAGTTCATGCCCCATTTCAGCAGGTAGGCGCATGGAAGAACGACCAGTTCTTTCGAGCGCAATGCAAGTGGGCACCCGCCTAACGTCGTCGTTGAATCCGCTTCACCCCGACGAAACAACCGGAGTCGGTAGTGGTTCAACAGCTTCTGGCACCCCGTCCGGCAACGGCAACGATGCGCGAGATGTGGCCCGGCGTGTGGAGCCAGTTCACCCGCGCACTGGAACCCGTCGAGTTCGCGAAGGGCGACACGATCCTCCGCCTCGGCACCCGGACCGACGTGCTGCACGTCATCAGATCCGGCAAGGCGAAGACGACCTGCACGTCCGCCGACGGCAGGGAGCTGCTGCTGGACTTCCACGGGGCAGGCGACGTGCTGGCCGAGCCGACGCTGTTCGACGCGGGCCCCGCCACGACGACGACGATCGCGGTCACCGACGTGCGCACGGGCCGGATCTCCTTGCGGGACCTGCACAAGTGGCTCGTGATGTGCCCGGAGATCACCGAGCACCTGCTCGCCACGCTCGCGCGCAGGCAGCGGGAGCGCTTCCAGATGCGCATGGACGTGGTGCAGGTCGACGCACCCGCGCGCCTCGCGAAGGCGTTGCTGCGGCTGGCAGGCCGGTTCGGCGGCGCGGTGCTCGTGATCGAGGACCTCACCCAGGAGGAACTGGGCCAGTACATCGGTTCCCGGCGCGACACGGTGAACAAGACCCTGGCCGAGTTCGCGCAGCGCGGGTGGATCAGCATCGAGCGCAAAGCCATCTTCCTGACCGACCCGGCGCAGCTGGCGCGCTGCGCCGGGTGAGGTCACTGGTCTTCGAGCCTCGGCACGCCCAAGGGGTTCTCCTCGCGGAGCACGTCGGGCAGCAGGTGCCGCGGCAGCCCCTGGAACACGACGGGCCGCTGGAACCGCGCGATGGCACCGACCCCGACCGTCGTGTGGTGCGGCGCGGTCGTCGCGGGGTACGGGCCGCCGTGGTGCATGGCGGGCGTGACGGACACGTCGTTGGGCCACTGGTTCCAGACGACCCGCCCCGCGCGCCCGGCGAGCTCGGCGAGCAGCTCGGGCACGACGGCGTCGCCGTTCTCACCCTGCACGGTCGCCGTCAGCTGGCCGGGGAGCGCCCTGGCGAGCGCGAGCAGCTCCTCGTCGGTGTCGTAGTGCACGACCACCGCGACCGGCCCGAAGCACTCGCTCAACGCGTCCTCCGGTTGCGCGAGAACGTCTTTCGCCGTGGTGAGCAACAACGTCGGCGTGTGCCCGTCGGCCGTCGCGTCACCGTCGACGAGCGGCTTGAGCTTGTCGCGCAGCTCCCACAGCCCTTCCTCGTAGCGCTCGGCGACGAGGGTGTTGAACAGCGGCTCGACCCTGGTGTCCCGCGCCTGCTGCGCGGCGGCCTCGGCGAGCACCGATGTCGACGGCACCACGAACACACCGGGCTTGGTGCAGATCTGCCCACCGGAGTGCGTGTACGCCTCGACGAACTGCCGCGCGATCTCAACCCCGCGCCGCGCGGCCGCGATGCGCGTGACGAACACCGGGTTCACACTGCCGAAGCCGCCGTAGAACGGAATCGGCTCCTCGCGCCCGGTAGCCAACGCGTACAGCTCGCGCCCCACCTTGGCCGACCCGATGAACGTCACGGCCTTGATCCGCGGGTCCAAGACCAGGTCGCGCCCACTGCGCTCCCCGTGCACCAGCGCGAAAACCCCTTCCGGCGCACCCCGCTCGGCCAATGCCCGCACGACCAGCTCAGCCGTGCGATCCGACAACTCGGGGTGCGTGTGGTGCGCTTTCAACACGACGGGACACCCCGCGGCCAGCGCTGCGGCCGTGTCACTACCAGCGACGGAGAACGCGAACGGAAACGCCGACGCCCCGAACACCGCGACCGGCCCCACCGGCACCAGCATGCGCCGCAGGTCGGGCCGCGGCCCAGCGGGCCAGTTCGGGTCGGCGTGGTCCACCATGGCCCCGAGGAACCGCCCGGCCCTCAGATGCCGCGCGTACTCCCGGAGCTGAAACGTGCACCGCCGCAGATCGAGCCGCAGCCCGTCGAACGGCAGCCGGCACTCCCACCCGGCGAGCGCGATGAGCTCGTCGGCGTCGCGCTCGAGCGTGTAGGCGATGTGGTCCAGCACCGCGGCGCGGTCGGCGGGCTTGGTAGCAGCCCACTCCCGCGCGGCGCTGGCCGCCTGGTCCAGCACGGTTTCCCAATCGGTGCTCTCCACGTTCCCTACTCCATTCCACAATGGACGGATGTATACTTCTTCTTGCAGCATAAGCTTTTTCCTGTTGAGAAAGCTTCCGCCCACGGGGACGTGTAGAACTTCTGCTAGTACGCACATTTCCTCAATGCGCGGAAACAGCGGTGAGGTGCGCCGCCAACCTGCGCAGATCACCGACCAGCTGCTCCCTCAACTCGGGCGTGGCCCGCGCACTGAGAATGGCCACGCTCACCGCCGCGCACACTCCACGTTCTCCACCCAGAGCAACCCCGTACGCGGTGACCCCGACCGTGCTCTCCTCGTTGTCGACCGCATACCCCTGCCGCCGAATCTCTTCCCTGTCCCCGAGCTCCACCTTCAACCGCTCGGCGGGCGTCCCGGCCAGCATCGCCTTCCCGGCCGCACTCATGACAGCGGGGACCCGCTTGCCCACATCGGACGCGAGGTGCACGTCCTGCTTCCCGTTGTGCCGGGCCAGGTACACCACGTCCAGTTCGTCCAACACCGACAGCAGCACAGTTTCCTTCGACGCGACCGGCATGCACGCCGCATGCCTCAAGAACTCGTCGACCACCGACGTACCCGCCAAGAACCCCTGCCCCAACTCGACGACCTTGTGGTCGAGGGCCCACCGCCCACCGAGCCGACGCACCATCCGACACGCCTCCAGCGCCGCACAGAGGTTGGCCACCGTGGACTTGGCCAGGTCCAACCGCCGCGCCAGCTCCGTCAGCGACAACGGTTCCGGGCTGCGCGCCAACTCTTCGAGGATGCCAACCGCCCGCGTGACAGCGGGCGAGCGGCTGTGGACCACGCGCAGGGAACGAAAAGAGGCCATGGCGCATGATCGCCCGGGAGCCGTTAGTACTTTCACCAACGGCGTTGTGATGCTCTAGACCTGTTGGACCGCATGTGGTCCGGGCAACAGCTGACTGCGCGACGGGAATGGGCAAGTAGCGCAACTCGACGAAACCGGCGGGTACCCAAGGGAGCGCAGCTAACCAGCGGGTACCCGAAGGAGCGCGGCTCCACCGGGCAGGCACCAAGGGAGCGCGGCCGAACCGGCGGGCACCCAAGAGCGCGGCCTCACCAGGCAGGCACCAAGGGAATGCGCATAACCGGGCAGGAACCAAGAGAACACCAGCCCGACTGGCGCGAACCAAGCGAGCACCCACCCAACCGGCAGGTACCAAAGGAGCACCGCCCAACCGGCAGGTACCAAGAGCCCAGCGAAACCGGCAGAGACCAAAAGAAAAGAGCGCCCGCCGCACTCCCAACCCCCGCACTGCCCAGCGGGCGCGGCCCCCGAGCACAAACCGGCGGCCAAATGATCAGAACAAACTTTCCCGGAGGGCAGGGGCGGGGAGGGTCTCGCTGATCAGGCGCAGCCTTGCCACATCGAAAATGCCCTGTCAAGGCAGCTTTTCCGCCTTGACAGGGCATTTTCGCTGTGGCGACCGTGAG
>NZ_VOBR01000100.1 GCF_007845675.1 Lentzea tibetensis
CTAGGTGGCTGGTGTCGAACGGGGTCTTGAGGGCGTTGACCTGGTCGATGTTGTGCCGACGGGCCTTGTGTTCGCGGTGCTCTCGTTGTGTGCGGTCAGCGGGGCTGGGCGCGATGGTGATCAACGTGACGCCTGCAGGAGGCGAGTGTGTGACTTGAGCGGCCGTCTGGCGGCCTGTCAGGCGGTGGCGGTGGTCCATCCGCTTGCGGTGCGGGCGATTCCGAGCACGGCAAGGCGTGCGAGGTTGACCGCGGCAGCCAGCAGGGAGAAGTCGGCGGCGACTTTGAGTCGACCGCGGACGCGAGCGCGGCGTCCGCCGTGGCGGCGGCGCATCAGGTGGCCGATCTTGCGTTCGACCTTGGGGCGGGTGGCGCGGTAGTCGGCCTTCCAGGCGGGGTCGGTCTGCCGGTCGCGGGCGGCGGCCAGGGTTGCTTCGTGGTGGCCGATGGTGATGGTGCGCCCCTCGACGGCGGTGGTGCACTGTGCGGCCAATGGACATATGGCACAGCCACGACCGAAGCCGGCGTGTCCGGCGTGCCGCCCGCTGCCGCTGCTGTGGGCGCGAGCGCGGATGGCGACGGTGACACCGGCAGGGCAGGTCACTGTCTGGCTGGCCAGGTCGATGGTGAAGCGGTCCTTGGGAAAGTGGCCTTTCACCGCCGCGGGCGGCTGCACCTTGAGTCCATTGTGGATGTGTGCGTTGTCCAGGCGCTCCAGCAGTTCCCCGGCCCCGTAGGCGGCATCGCCATAGACCGCCGCCCCATCGTCATCACTGGCTTCGACTTCGACTTCGGAGGGCAGGATGTCGGCGAGCAGGGACTCGGCGGCCTCGGCGTCACCGCTGTTGCCAGGAGTGACCCCGGTGGCGGTGATGATCTCGGAGTCCGGGTCGAGCGCGACATGGCCTTTGTAGCCGTCGAACCCGCGGGCGCTGGTCTTGTGCCCGTGCCGGGTCTCGGGGTCCACGGTCGAGATGACCCGGTCCGGCGCGACCTTGCGCGCGATCCGGAACGCACCCTCGGACTCCTCGGCCAGGTCCTGGCCCAGCGCCGTGGCCAGTAGTCGCGCCGCCTGC
>NZ_VOBR01000101.1 GCF_007845675.1 Lentzea tibetensis
TGTATCTGGCCAGGACGTTGGTAGCGGCGGGCAGGTGTTGACGTAAGGAGAGCCTCCGGCTGGGGTGTGGCTTGTCTAGGACCCACACCAGCCGGAGGCTCTCGTGTCTCACCGTAATGCCCGGACCACGTTCTCAGGCAGATTGCTGATCGTTCAACGGCACCAGGCCGGGTGGCCTCAGGCGCATATCGCGGCTGCGATGGGGATCTCGCGCAAATGCGTGCGGACCTGGCTTGGCCGGTATGCCACCGAGGGAGAGGCCGGCCTGCACGATCGGTCCTCGCGGCCGCATCGTTCACCGCGCCGCACCAGTGCCGAGGTCGAGCAGCGGATCCTCGCGCTGCGGCACGGCCAGCGGCGTGGCCCGGACTGGATCGGCGCCGAGCTGGCAGTGCCCACCCGGACGGTGTCGCGGGTGCTGGCCCGCCACCAGGTCCCGCGACTGACCGCGCTCGACCCGATCACCGGGCAGATACTCCGCGCCAGCAAGGCCACCGCGATCCGCTACGAGCGAGAACGGCCGGGCGAGCTCGTCCACATGGACATCAAGAAGATCGGCCGCATCCCCGACGGTGGTGGCTGGCGCGCCCACGGCCGCGCCCTGCAGGAAGCCACCCGCGACCGGTCGATCAGGATCGGGTTCGACTACGTCCACTCGCTGGTCGACGACCACAGCAGGCTGGCCTACTCCGAGATCCTGCCCGACGAGAAAGGACCGACCTGCGCGGAATTCCTGACCAGGGCGATCTCCTACTTCGCCGAGCAGGGCATCACAAGCATCGAGCGGTTGATGACCGACAACGCCTGGGCCTACCGCTGGTCCCTGCGCGAGGTCTGCGCCCGGCACGGCATCCGGCAGAAGTTCATCAAGCCCCACTGCCCCTGGCAGAACGGCAAGGTCGAGCGCCTCAACCGCACCCTGCAAACCGAGTGGGCCTACCGACAGGCCTTCACCAGCAACACCGAGCGCACTGCCGCCCTTGCTCCCTGGCTCGAGTACTACAACACTCGACGCCGCCACAGCGCGCTCGGAGGCTGCCCGCCCATCAGCCGACTGTCACCAACCTGATG
>NZ_VOBR01000102.1 GCF_007845675.1 Lentzea tibetensis
GCGACGTCGGTGCGGCCGAAGTGGCCGTACGCGGCGGTCGGCGCGTAGATCGGACGCAACAGGTCGAGGTCGCGGATGATCGCAGCCGGACGCAGATCGAACACCTCGGTGATCGCCTGCTGGATCTTCGACGGGTCGACGGTCTCGGTGCCGAACGTCTCGACGAACAGGCCGACCGGCGCCGCCTTGCCGATCGCGTAGGCGACCTGCACCTCGATCCGCGTGGCCAGCCCCGCGGCGACCGCGTTCTTGGCCACCCAGCGCATCGCGTACGCGGCCGACCGGTCCACCTTCGACGGGTCCTTGCCCGAGAACGCGCCACCACCGTGCCGTGCCATGCCGCCGTACGTGTCGACGATGATCTTGCGGCCGGTCAGGCCCGCGTCACCCATGGGGCCACCGATGACGAAGCGGCCGGTCGGGTTGACCAGCAGCCGCACGTCGGACGTGTCGAGACCGAGCTCGGCGATCTCCGGCACCACCACGTGCTCGCGGATGTCGACGCCGAGCAGCTTCTCCAGGTCGATGCCGTCCGCGTGCTGCGTGGACACGACGACGGTGTCGAGACGAACGGGCTGGTCACCGGCGTACTCGATGGTGACCTGGGTCTTGCCGTCCGGACGCAGGTACGGCACGGTGCCGTCCTTGCGCACGGCGGTCAGGCGGCGGGACAGCCGGTGCGCGAGCGCGATCGGCAGCGGCATCAGCTCGGGCGTGTCGGTGCACGCGTAGCCGAACATGAGGCCCTGGTCGCCCGCACCCTGCCGGTCGATCTCGTCCTCGGCACCGTCCACACGGTTCTCGTACGCCGTGTCCACACCCTGCGCGATGTCCGGCGACTGCGACCCGATCGCCACGTTCACGCCGCACGAGTGGCCGTCGAAGCCCTTCGCCGACGAGTCGTAGCCGATGCCCAGGATCACGTCCCGCACGATCGACGGGATGTCCGCGTACGCCTCGGTCGTCACCTCACCCGCGACGTGGACCTGGCCCGTCGTCACCAGCGTCTCGACCGCCACCCGCGAACGCGGATCCTTCGCCAGCAACGCGTCCAGGA
>NZ_VOBR01000103.1 GCF_007845675.1 Lentzea tibetensis
TCGCACCTGTCACTACTCCGGCCACGGAGAGTGGTGTTTTGCCGGGGTTCATCGACACCCCGGCCGATGGGTTGTGCCTGATCACCTCGGTGCTGTGGTCGATGACCCCGCAGGCACGCACCGCCGTCTATCTCCACCTGCAAACCCACAGCCGGATCCACCCGATTTCTCGTCTGGCCCGGTTCCTGGACGACCCCAACACCACACGCCCACAAGGCAGAGAACTCAAAGCCCTCCAAGACGACATCATCAAAGTGGTCGCCGACCGGCTGGCCGCCTACCAGAACAATCCCGCAGGCCTGCCTCCCGAGATCGCCCGCGCCTACCGCGGCCAGCAACAGGCCACCGTCTACAACCGGCTGCACGCCATGGACAACGAGACACTCGTCACCGGGCTGACCACCCTGTGGGCCCAGGGCGACGGCCAGCACCTACCACTCAACATCCTCGCCGACCACTACACCAGCCTGCGTCAACGCCTCAACCCCGGCCAGACCCGCGACCAAGCCACCACGGCCGTGCGCTGGCGACTAGATCCCCAGGACGAACCCGCCGCCCGCGCCTACCTCACCGGCCACGGCATCACCCCACCCACCGACCCCACCGACCACGTCGCATTACGCCAGGCCTACCTACACGCCCTCACCAACATCGGCGGAATGGAACTCGGCCAGGCCTACCAGCACATCGGCTGGCACCTCGACACCAACTCCGTCCAACCCGACACCATGATCACCGAACTCGCCAACCACGCCGACCACGACACCCTCGTCTCCCTGCTCGCCGAACTCCACTACCACGCCCCCCTCACCCACCAGGAACACACCGCACTCCACACCGCCACCCTCACCTGGGAAGACAGCTGGAACACCGACTACGGAGAATCCCTCGTCCCCCTACTCGCCCACACCCTCGACATCCAACTCCGCACCACCAACACCCGCGACACCCGCGACACCACCACCCTCAACCCCACCGCCACCAACCCCATCACCATCTACCGCTCCCACAACCACTACACCGCCCAC
>NZ_VOBR01000104.1 GCF_007845675.1 Lentzea tibetensis
GGAGCTTCACGTGGACCCCCCCCCGCAGCCCCGTGCCCAAATTGGAGGGGCACGTCAGGATGTAACCCAGGTGCTCCGTCCACATGAAGGGGTGCCCGGCCTTCTTGAAGATCTCCTCGATCTTCTTGAGGCCGACGCAGAAGCGCCGGAAGACCTCCTTCATATTTCCTCCCTTCTCCATGGAGATGACCCTCAGGTGGTCCTCCTCATTCACCCACACCAGGAACGTCTTGTTGTCGTTGTGCCAGATGCCCCTGGCGTCGGGCCAATCTCGGGCCATCCCGGATGCGAGCAGCAGTGGGGAGACGGGTTTATCGAACAGGAAGTGGTCGTCGATCAGCTGCTGCTGCTCCTGCTCCGTCATGGCCTTCAGAGGGTAATAGCGGCCCTTGAACTCCCCCTCCAGGCTGTTCAGGGCTTCCACGGACAGCTTCTCGACGGCGCGCCGCTCCCCACGGCTGCAGTGTGGGGGCAGGGAGTACCCCTTAATGCTTCTCCCCGTGCGCACGCGGCTGCTCAGCACGTATTTGGGGTCCAGGTCGTCACCCCCCTTGAGGTTCTCGTGGTTGAGGTCGGTGCGGTGCTTATCGGTGGGTTTGTACCCCCCGTGGCGGTCCTGGATGACGGGGTCGAAGAGATCCTTGAACACCTCGTAGGACTCCTCGTCCCCCGCCACGCAGCCCACCGTCATGATGAATGGGTGACCGGGGTTATCGACCCCGGTTTGGATGACGTCGTCGAGGGTGAATCCGCTCGGGGTCTCCTTATCCCGGAGGCGTTTGTAGAGCTCCGGGGTGAGGACTTTGGCCATGTGGTTGTTGTGCTTCGAGAGGTCCGGGAATTCCTCCTCGGCTGAGAACTTCAGCTTGTGTTTGTTGTGGGTGCTGCTGAACGGCATGGCCGGCGGCGGGGGGGGCTGCGTTCAAACGAGACGGAACAGCGGCGGAGCGGC
>NZ_VOBR01000105.1 GCF_007845675.1 Lentzea tibetensis
TAGCCCCGTTCGAGAACCCAACGTGCACCGTTCGGCTCAACCAGCATGGACTCGAGGACGGTGAGCGGGATCCTTCTCCGCCGAACGAATGATCTCGCGCACAACCGGCGGGATGTCGCAGGGCGCGCCAGCGTCCGGTCAGCATCACGAAGCCGCGTTCGCCGAAGCATCGCAGGCCGCGCAGCAGGGCGTTGTAGGTGCGGTTGTCGACGTCGAGGGCCTGGCCGTCGGTGGCTGCTTGACCGGCGTGAACACGCCGATACCCGCCCGTGGTAGCCGCTGTCGGCCAGCGTGGGCAGGAGTTGGAGTCGGCCCAGTACAGGGCGCACGAGCACGTGCTCGTGCGCCGCGGTCAGGTCGTGTACCGAGCCGGGCTCGACGTCACCGACCCGCGACGGGAAACCATTGGGCGCCGGCAGGGCCTGGATGTTGCCGCCGTGCTCGTGCGCTTTCCCGGAGTACCACAGGTCGATCTGCTTGCCCTTCACGCTGGTGGTCTTTCGCTCAGGCGATCGGCGGAGAAGATCTTCCCGTCCACGATGACGTACGGCGTTCCCTCGTCCTTGGCTCGCTGGAGTGCGTCGTGCAGGTCCGGCGCTTCAGACCTTGAAGCATCGAGGTCTGGGTGATTCACGGGGGCGGCAGTCCGGTTCCTTTGAGGAATCCGTCGATGAGGCCGTCGGTGTACTGCATCTTCTTGAGGCGGTTCTTGGCGAGACCGGCCAGGTGGGTGATGTTGCCGGCGGCGAGGTTGGCCAGGCTGCGTTTGAGGTGAGACCAGACGGTCTCGACCGGGTTGAGTTCGGGCGCGTAGGACGGGAGGGTGTAGACACGCAGCCAGGGCCGGGCGGCTATCAGGACGCGCATGGCAGCAGAGACATGCACCTGCAGGTT
>NZ_VOBR01000106.1 GCF_007845675.1 Lentzea tibetensis
TCGCCGGGCAGGACACCAGATCGGCGTGCCCCACGGTCATCATCGATCATGCCCTGGAGAGTAGTTGGCGCAGCCTTTCACTCCGTCCCCCGGAGAAGGCAATTTAGCAGCCCTCGCAATACCGGCGCCGCCCCTCACTATCGAGGCGGTTACGCCGCCCTCAACCTTCGGACGCTTCGTCGTCACACTGGCGGGCTTGGGCCGGCAGGCCTCGGCAAGAGACCGAGAGAGAAGCCTGACGCTCAACGGACTTCCCACTCACCACGCCGCAGGGTTGAAGCCGGGAAAGTCGCCCCTGACTTTCTCGCGAAGAACATCAATTTAAGACTTTTCCAGTGCCGCTGCACGCTGAGTTCCTGTTTTTAGATCCAAAGAAGGTGCTGCCTTGTCCCGTGAATTCAACCTGCGGCAACTGCTGCCGCGGTCGAGTCGCTGCTCCACTTCGCAGGCGAGCACACCGGTAAAGTCCCGCACCTGCTGCCGGAATTCAAGTCCCACGCGGTCGTGATACTGAGCTGATTCCGCGACGGCACACCAGTCGCCCGGATGGCCTGCGACGCCGGGATCGGAATCTCCACCGCGTACCGCTACCTGCACGAAGGAATCGACGTCCCGGCCGATCAGGCCCCGATCTCCCCGACATCCTGCGGGAACACCTGGCCGCCGGCGATTCCCACGTGATCCTGGACGGGATGCTCATTCCCTCCGACCGCGTCGCCGAACGCACCGACGAGGGCCGTCACCGGTGGTATTCCGGCAGGCATCGCACCTTCGGCGGCAACATCCAGTTTCTGTCCAGCGCGGCCGGGTTCCCGCCGTGGGGTGTCGGA
>NZ_VOBR01000107.1 GCF_007845675.1 Lentzea tibetensis
TGGATGTGTTGGCGGGTAAGGGTTTGCGGTTGTGACAGGTTGACGCCTCCTCGGCGTGTCGATCCCCAGGCATGACGGAGCCCCTGGTAGCAGAGCTATCGACCAAGATCGTTCCGCGTTACTCCAGGGGCTTCATGTGTTGTTCCATCGTGCCGCGCTGCCGTTGTCACATCGGACCCTGAGGTTCGTGTCCGGCCTGGTCCGCACGCACCGCCGGGAGCAGGGATCGAGGTGGCGCGGGCTCGATGCCGGGCAGCAAGCCCTGCTGGTGCTGGTCCACCTGCGCAAGGGCGAGCCGTTCGCCGAGATCGGCGCCGGATTCGGGGTCTCGGCCACCACCTGCTGGCGGTACGTCCACGAGACCGTCGAACTCCTCGCCACGCGGTCACCGAAGCTCCGGCAGGCGCTGCGCACGGCGAAACACCGGGGCTACGCGTACATGGTTCCGGACGGCACACTGATCCCGATCGACCGGATCACCGCCGACCGGCCCCTTCTACTCCGGCAAACACAAGATGCACGGAGTGAACCTGCAGGTGATCGCCACACCGGACGGGACGATCCTGTGGCCTCCGGCGACCTGCCCGGCAGTACCCACGACACCGCCGCGGCCCGGATCCGCAACATCCTCGCAGCCCTGCACGACACCGGGCTGATCGCCCTGGGCGACAAGGGCTACCACGGATACGACGAGACCCGCCGACATGTGATCACCCCGTACAAAGGCCGCAACAAACCCGAGTCCCAGAAGGACGCCAACCGCGCCAACGCCCAACTCAAGACCTGGCACATCCTCCGCAAACTCCGCAGCTGCCCCCGCCGCGC
>NZ_VOBR01000108.1 GCF_007845675.1 Lentzea tibetensis
ACGCCGTAGCAGCGACCCTCAATAACCGTCCACGTAGGACACTCGACTGGAAGACCCCAGCCGAAGCATTGAACGAACAGCTACTATCTCTCCAGTAGAACTGGTGTTGCGACGACCGGTTGAACTCAAGCAGTACGGCTCATGGGCGTTTACCAAGCGTGCCAAGGATTCCGGGCTCGTTCCGTCGATGGGCAGCGTGGGTGACTGCTTCGACAACGCGATGATGGAGTCGTTCTGGTCACGCATGCAGGTCGAGTTGCTCGACCGTCAGCGCTGGCGCACCCGGATCGAGCTGGCGAACGCGATCTTCGACTACCTGGAGATCTTCCACAACCGGCAGCGCCGCCACAGCAGGCTCGGCATGCTCACCCCGATAGAATACGAGAACACATTCACCGTGGCATGAGATCCAGAAACGCGACTCCGCGAAACCCAGGGCACACCAAGCGGACGACGCGCGCTGTCCAGTTTGTGGATCGGCGCCGCCGCGGCGGCGACATCAGCGGTCAACTCCACTGCGCGTTCCAAGAAGGGCTGCTGCTCCACCTGCTTGATCTGCCCTATCGAGTCACACCGCGTTAGACACAAGGGATCACGGTCGCAGATCCCCGCCCCCGGCTTTGGCGTGACTGGAGATGAACTGTGGGTGGGTGGGTTTTCGTCTTGTTGGTGTCAGGGTTTGTGTTGGTGTGGTCGTGTTGCCGGGTGGTGTTGTGGCTGCTGGGCGGCGTGGGATTGGGGTTGTTGTGACGTCTGGGTTTGG
>NZ_VOBR01000109.1 GCF_007845675.1 Lentzea tibetensis
CATCAGTTCCGCAGGTCGACCTGCCACACGGGTTGTCCGGGGCGCCTCAGCACCTCCAGACCGCCGACCACGCGGAGCCGGATCCGTCCCTGCGCGTCCGCGCCCGTCGCGCTCACCTCGCCGACGGGGCCTGCCGTGCCGTACAGCCGGATGTGTTGTCCTGGCTCGAGGTCCTCGGCCGGAGTCCGCCGGGTGTTCACCGCCTGCGACGAGGGCCGCCACCTGGTCGTGCACCACTTCCACACCAGGTAGCCCAGCGGGGTCGCGACGACCGGCAGCCACGGGTGCAGCGGCACGGTGGCGAAGAACGCCGCTGACGCCGCCCAGAACCCGGAGCTCACCGGGAGCTTCCCGAACTGCACCCACCCCGTCGTGCGCACCGTGCCGTCCGGGCGGAGGCCGCGCGGCGCGGCGCCGTCGGGCAGCCGCACCATCGGGATCGGCTCGGGGTCCACGTGGGACGCGGCCTCCTCGGCTGACTCGATCAGCGTGGCGTCAGCCATGATGCGGTGCCCGCACCTGGTGCACACGAGACTGAGGTCCGCCGGTGCGTTCGCGTCCGGCCACACCCGCAGCGGGCCGTGCCCGGCCGGGCAGTGGTAGGCGGCGGGACCGTGCTGCATCGCGTGCATCACGCGTGCGTCCGCGCTGTTCATCGCGGTGTGGATCGTCATGAC
>NZ_VOBR01000011.1:0-86671 GCF_007845675.1 Lentzea tibetensis
CCAACCGGTGCGTCGGCATCCTGCATGGCTGCCTCAAAACCCGCACGCACTACGACGAGGCGACCGCCTGGTCGCATCGTGTCGAGAAGGCTGCTGCTTGACATTCAAGCTCCTGGGATGTCTTTCGTGTGGCAGTCAGCCTGCCCGCGGACCGTCCGGCGTCCTTGAAGATTCTTGCGCCCTGTTTCTGTCAGACCCCCGGCGTAGCGTCCTTCCCGTGCGCTCCTCTGTGGACATCGCTGCCGGGCCCGGCTTCGTCATCTCCTCGGTGACCTGCCGGGACGACCACGCGCGCTGGTCGGAACCGGAGGCCGCGGGGAGCTACCGGGTGGTGCTGGTGCGGCGCGGGCGGTTCCGGCGTCGTTCGCGGTCCGGCGTGGCGGACGTCGACCCGACGACGGCGTACCTCGGCGTGCCGGGCGAGGAAGAGGTGTTCGCCCATCCGGCGGGCGGCGACGTGTGCACCGCGGTGTCGGTGAGCCGGGCGCTGTGGCGGTCGCTCGGCACGGTCGCGGCGCCGGCCCTGTACGTGGACGCGCGGCTCGACCTCGCCCACCGGCGGTTGCTCGCGGCCGCCCGAGCGGAGGACCACGACTTCGCTCTAGCCGAACAGCTGGTGCGACTGCTCGGCTCCGCGCTCGCGGCCCCGGTGCACCCGGTGCCGGGGGAATACGCGCTCGTCGGCAGGGCGCGGTCGGTCATCCACGACGGCCATCCCGCGGCGGGTGGGCTGGTGCCGCTCGCCGCGCACCTCGGGGTGTCGCCGTACCGGCTGAGCCGGGTGTTCCCGCGCGTGGTCGGGGTGTCGCTCACCCGGTACCGCAACCGGGTCCGGGTGGGGCGGGCGCTCGACCGGATCGAGCAGGGGGAGGAGCGGCTCACCGACCTCGCCGCCGAGCTCGGGTTCGCTGACCAGGCCCACCTGAGTCGGACGGTGCGAGAGCACGTCGGCGAGACGCCGTCTGCGCTGCGCGGCGCGTTGGGGAGGCGACCTGGACGGTGAAGCGCTCGCTGTGCGGCGGCATGCGAGGACCAGGCGATCCTGGTGCGGACCGCGGGTGGTGTTGGCGCTGATGCCTGGCGGTGCGGCGACGAGTTGTGCTGGCAGGTGGGCTGAAGGCCGGCCCGATCCTTCATGCGACTGACCGGCGGGTTGTGGGCACGGTGCTCGTGTTCGTGGCCCGGCTCGTTGACCCGATGCACTGCTACGGCGTGACCGGGCGGCTGTTGGTTCGGAGGGGTGAACGAGTGCGCCGTCCGGCGATTGATTCTGCCGTCGGGGTCAACCGCGGTGATTCGCTGCTCTGGCACGCGCTCTGGCTTCTTGTGGGGCTGGGCTGTGCGTGGCCGGTGCCGCCGTCGGCCGCGGTCAGTTCAGCTGCAACCGGTCAGCGAGCTGCTCGCGGCACGTGACGTTCAACTTGCGGTAGGTGCGCGTCAAGTGCTGCTCGACCGTGCTGACGGTGATGTGCAACTGCCGAGAGATCGACCGGTTGGGGTGACCCGAGGCGGCGAGCACCGCGACCCGGCGTTCCGCGTCGGTCAACGGGGAGGCCGGGAAGCGGGCGCGCACGGCGTCCGCGCGGTCCGGGCGGCCGAGGAGCCGGTAGGCCTCGGCGGCGGACGCGCGCCACGGCACCAGGCCGGGGTGGTCGACGGCCCACTCGGTCATCAGGTCGCCGCAGCGCAGGAAGTCGCCGAGCGCGGCGTGCAGGTTGCCGGTCGCCAGGTGGTAGCGGCCGCGCGCGTGGACGTAGTGCAGGCCCCACAGGCTCTGGTACGTCGCGGGGGGCACCGGGTGGTGCAGCTGGTCGGCGGCCTCGTCGAGGTCGCCTAGTTCGAGAGCCGCCAGCACGAGCACGGCGCGTGGACGGCCGATCGCGATGCCCCAGCCCTGGGGCGACATGCACGTCAGCGAGTCGTTCGCCCACCGCGCCGCCTCCTCGGGGCGGCCCAGCCGCAGTGAGATCTCCGCCTGCTGAGCGGCGAAACCGCCTTCCCACGAAGGGGAGTTGCGGCCGGGTGCGCCGTCGAGCAGCCGGTCGATCCACGACCGCGCGCGTCCGAGTTCGCCCGCGTACACGAGTGCGGCGATCGCGATGAGCTCCGGCTGCAACGGTTGAGGGGTCGGCAGGCAGCGCTCCAGCAGCCCGTCGAGACGGCCGATAGTGGCGCGGTCCGCCTGCCCCGACAGGACTTCCTTCAGCGCGAGCAACGACTGCGCGCGCAGGTCGTCCGGTGGCACGTCGGCCGGCGGGCCGAGCACGGTGGTCAGCGACGGGAGGAAGCACCTGGACCACAGTCGGAGCACCTCCAGCTCCGGTCGCGGCACGATGCCCGCCAGTCCCACCACGTTGTCGACGTGGCCGAACCAGAGCGACTGGTAGATCAGCACCATCAGGTCCCACCCGGCGAGCAGGCCGCGTCGCGCGGCGGTCACCAGGTCCGGTACGTGGCGCGCGCCGATCGCCGGGTCGATGTACCACTCGGCGCGCAGCAGGCCGACCAGGAGCGACGTGCGGCGCCGTTCGTCCGGGCACGCGCGCACCGCGAGCCGCAGGCACTGCTCGGCCAGGTGCAGCTCGTTGTGCTCGAGTGCCTGCTCGGCCGCCTCCTCCAGCACCGGCAGCACCCAGTCGTCCTCGACGTGGTTGGTCGCGATCAGGTGCTCCGCGACCAGGCGCGCGGGTGCGCCTCGCTCGTGCAGCAGCCGCACCGCCCGCAGGTTGAGCGACGCACGCACGTCGGTCGCGAGGGTGCCGAGCACGGCGGTCCGCGCGGCGGGGTGTGCGAACCGGCCGTAGGACACGAGACCCATGTCCGCCAACGCCGACACGGCAAGGGAAACGTCCTCGATCCCCAGCAGCTCGTCCAGCGGCACCTCGGTGTCGCCGAGCAGCGCCAGCGCCGACGCGACGCGCAGCAGGTCGGGGCCGCCCCGGTGCAGGCACGCGACGACGGCCTTGCGGTACGCGTCACCGGTCACCAGGTCACAGGGCACGTGCTGCGCGGAAGCCTGGTAGTCCTCGGCGAGCGCGTGCGCGAGCCGGGGGTTGCCGCCGCTCGCCATGTGGCACGCGGGCGCCAGCCGGTGCGCCACCGGCTCGTCGACGAGTGACGACAGCAGCTCGGCGACCCCGTTCACCGACAGCAGCGGCAGCCGGAGGTGCAGCTCGGGCTGGAACTCAGAGTGCGTGGCGCAGGTGCTGATCACCAGCAGCACCGGTGCCGACCCCAGCACGAAGCGGGAGAGGCACTGCAGCGACGCGGTGTCCGCGTACTGGACGTCGTCGATCACGACGCACCGCGGTCCACGGTCGTCGAGCAACGAACAAATCTGTTGGCCATGAATTGCGAGCGCATTTTCACTTGCCCCTGTGAAGGGACTCAGCTCGGGAAACAACTGGGCGAGAACTCCGAGCGGGCGGTCCTGCTCGGCACGCGAGCAGACGGCGCTCGACACGAGCGTCCCGCGTTCAGCGGCCTGAGTGGCGAATTCATTCAGCAAGCTGGTCTTTCCGCTGCCCGGTGGGCCGGTGACCACGGCAAGGCGGCCTGTGCCGAGCGTCGAACCGGCCAATTCGTCGTGCAGCCGTCTCAATTCGATGTCACGCTCGGCGAGTTTCTCCACTCGGACGAAAGTAGCACCAGATCACTGTTCTGCGATTGTCTCAAACTGCTCTCATCAGGTGACCTTGTGCAGTTCCTGATCCCACCAGCTCAGCGCTTCGCCGAAGTCGCGGAAGATGTCGAACGCGTCGCCGAGCAGTTCGGCCGCGTAGATCGCGAGTGAGTCGTCGAGACGGCCGAAGCGGGCGGCGGTGTCGACGACGAGGTCGAACCACTCGTCGTCGCCGCTGGAGAACGTGACGGTGACGCCGAACCGGTCGGGCTCCTGCGCGCGGACCGACGTGCCGCAGCGGATCGCGAGCTTGTCGCGCAGTTCGCCGAGCGGTGGGATGTGCATGCGGCGCGCGGCTTCGAGTCCCGGCCCGGTGGGGACGACGTGGTGCTCGGGCGGTGCGACGGACGAGTCGATGATCACGACGTCCCAGCCGCTGCGCGCTAATCGGTAGGCGGTGACCAGTCCGGCGACGCTCGCTCCGACCACGAGTGCTGATGGCATGACCTGTCCTTTTCCGCAGGATTACGTCACGCCGACCAGACTTCCCGGCACACCGAGGACAAGAGTAGCGAAGTTTCGGAATTTTCTGAAGACTATCCGCGTGACCGACGACAAGAGTCGCCGCGACGCGGCGGAACACCTGGCACTGGCGCTGACGCAGAGCGGGATGCAGCGCATGGCCGCGCGGGTGCTGGCCGCGTTCCTGTTCACCGACGAACCCAGCCTCACCGCTGGTGACGTGGCGAAACAGCTCGACGCCAGCGCCGGGTCGCTCTCCGGCGCCATCAAGCTGCTCGACGCACTCGGCATGGTCGAACGCGTACCCGTGCCGAGCAGCAGGAGCGAGCACTTCCGGATGCGCGCCGAGCCGTGGGCCGACCTCTACAGCAAGCAGAACACCGTCATCGACCTCATACTCCAGTCCACAGACCGGGGGATCGCCGCTGTCGACGACGGGCCCGCGCGGCAGCGGCTGGAGCACATGCGCGACTTCTACACGTTCATGCTCAGCGAGATCCCGGCCCTGCTCGAGCGCTTCGAGGCCCGCCGGGCGAAATGAGACATGCGACAAACGTCGCGCTCCGGTCGCGTCATCCGCCTCTCAAGTTTCGAGGCTCGACGATGTTGACTGGAAGCCGATGAGCCTGACCTCGGTAGGAGGCCTGTCCATGGTCCGCGACGGGCAGGTGCCGCCCTCACCCATCAGGGTGCTGATCGCGGACGACGACGCCCGTGTGCGCAACGCGCTGCGGACGTTCCTCGCCGCGCACCACGGTTTCGAAGTGGTGGGCGAAGCGGGATCCACGGCGCGAGCGCTGGAGCTCGCGCGCTCGGCCAACCCCTGCGTCGCCGTCGTCGACGTGCTGATGCCGAACGTCCAGGACGGGCTCGAGCTGCTCCGTGAGCTCACCGGAGAGCTGAGCGTCCCCGTCGTCGCCATCAGTCTGCGCAGCACCCTCGGTCCCAGTGCTCTCGCCGCCGGCGCGTGCGAGTTCCTGACCAAGGACGGCTCCTCGGAGCGGCTGCTCCGCGCGCTGCGCAACGCCTGCAAGTCGGGTTGCTGACCCCCTTCCACCAGCGGGCTACGTCGGATGACGTAGATCCGGGTGGACTTCGGTCCTGATCGTTGGCTCCTCAACTACCTGCACAGGTTCGGTCTGCCGACCGATGAGTCTCGCTGTGATCCGGAGCACAGTTTGGAGTGTCAAAGCGGACACCTAACACGCCGGAGGCGAGCGAGATGAACGTTTCTCCTCTCAACCCGATGATCGAGATGACGGCGCTCTTCTACGGCCGTCCGGGTGCCGGCGCGTCGGATGAGTCCGTAGCCGCCTGGTACCGCGCCAAGGGCCGGATGCACGAGCAGGTGGCAGCCAAGGGCGGACCGGACGCGGCGCAGGAGTTCGCGTACGCCGCCGCCAGCTACGAGCACGCCCGCCGCATCGAGCTCCGCGTCTCCACGGAGCTGGCGGCATGAGCCCGCTGGAGCGGCACCTCGCCTCCGAGGACCGCGCGGAGGACAACGGCCAGATCTCGCCGGACGAGCGCCTCACGTGCCACGTCCACGGCAGGTGGATCCACCAGTGCGTCTCCTCTTCGACGCACGTCAACCAGGTCACCCGGCACCGGTGGTGCCGCTCGTGCAACACGGCGCTGACGGTCGTGGTGGACGAGTTGTCGCTGACCGTGTTGATGAGCTGTCCCCGTTGCGGCGGCGGGAGAAGCGCCGCAACGACCCGCCTGCTGGCCGCGTGCCGGGCCAGCATCTCCTTCGCCCGCAAGAAGCCCCGCCACCTCAGCGCAGTGGCCTAAGAGCAGGAGGGAATCGCGATGACCATCACCCGTCTCGACTCCGTCGCACAGGCCAACCGTGCCGTCGTGGAAAAGGCATTCGCAGTGCTGGAAGCGTGGGACCACCGCGGCGAGAGCCTCGGCGCGTCCGAACTGGCCCGCCGCACCGGGCTGCCGAAGTCGACCAGCCACCGGCTCCTGGGGATCCTGGAGGCCGCCGGTGTCGTCGAGCGGCTGTCCGGCAGCTACCGCCTCGGCGACCGGCTGCGCGGCATCTCCGGCATGGTCGCCGCCGGGTTCCCGGACCTGCGCGAGGTCGGCCTGCCGTTCATGCAGGACCTCTACGAGCTGACGCACGAGACCGTCCACCTGGGAGCGCTCGACGGCGCGGACGTCCACTGCGTCGAGAAGATCTACGGGCACCGCCGCAGCCCGCTGGCATCACGCGTCGGCGGTGTGCTGCCCGCGCACACGACCGCGCTCGGCAAGGCGCTGCTCGCGTTCTCCTCGCTGAACGTCCAGCGCTCGGTGCTCACCTACCTGGACGAGCCGCTGGTCCTGTCGGCCGAGCTGCGCCGGACCCGGCGCGCCGGTGTCGCGTTCGACCTCGGCGAGACGCACCCGGACGTCAACTGCGTCGCCGCACCCGTGCTGAACCGCGAGGGCCGCGCGATCGCGGCGATCTCGGTGAGCGGACCGGCCGAGCGGTTCACCCCGGCGATGGTGACCGACCGCGTCCGCCGCGCAGCACACGCCGCGTCCATGGCGCTGGCTTCCGGTCGTCCCGACTCGGTCTCGGCCTGAGGAGCGGTCATGAACCTCCCCACTCAACGATCCTCTTTGGACGGACCGCAGCTCGCCGAGCTGTACGACCGGCACGGCCGGTTCCTCCTCCGCTACCTGATGACGCTGACGTTCGGCGACGCGCACCTGGCCGAGGACATCATGCAGGAGACGTTCCTCCGCGCGTGGCGCAAGGCGGACCTCTCGTCGCAGCTCGACACCTGCCGCCCGTGGCTCGTCACGGTGGCCCGCAACATCGTCGTCGACCGGTTGCGGCACCGGCGTTGCCGCCCGCAGGAGGCGAGCGACGCGGCGCTGCCGTTCATCCCGTCGCCGCACTGCGAGGCCGAGCGCGTCGTCACGTCGCTGACGGTCAACGAGGCCGTCGCGAAGCTGACCCCGAACCGCCGCGCGGTGGTCGTGCACATGTACTTCCACGGTCGTAGCCCGGACGAGACCGCTTCCGTGCTCGGCATTCCTGTCGGCACCGTCAAGTCCCGCGTCAACTCCGCACTGCGCGCGCTCCGCTCGCAGCTGGTCGCCGCCTAGTCCGAGGAGCCATTTCCGTGACCACTGCGGTCGTTTCGCCGCTGGACCTGCGTGACCCCGAACTGCGACTGCGGTCGTTGTTCGACGTCGGCTCGATGCGCCTGATCACCCCGCGCGACGCGTCGGGTGTGCTGACCGGGCTGGGACTCGTGCACGGACGTCCCGCCATCGCCTACGCGACCGACGCCACCATCATGGGTGGCGCGATGGGCTCCGAGGGCTGCCGCCGGATCGTCGACGCCATCAACGCCGCGCTCACCGACCGCATGCCGGTGCTGGGGCTGTGGCACTCCGGTGGCGCGCGGCTCGCGGAGGGCGTCGAGGCGCTGGACGCCGTGGGGCACGTGTTCACCGCGATGGTCCGCGCCTCCGGCAAGGTGCCGCAGATCTCCGTGGTGCTGGGGCCCGCGGCCGGTGGCGGTGCGTACGGGCCGGCGTTGACCGACGTCGTCGTCATGGGACCTGCCGGGCGGGTGTTCGTGACCGGGCCGGACGTCGTGCGGTCGGTGACCGGCGAGCAGGTCGACATGGAGATGCTCGGTGGCCCGGACACGCACAGCCGCTCCGGCGTCGTGCACGTGGCGTCCGAGTCGGACTCGGAAGCCCTGCGGGACGCCAGGTTCCTGACCTCCTTGCTGGGGCATCGCGGGCACTTCTCGGCGGTGAACGATTCCGCTGACCTGTCCCGCTTCCTGCCTCCGCAGGCCAATCGCGCCTACGACGTGCGGCCGCTGGTGCGGGAGATCTTCGACGGCGCTTCTGTCGAGCTGCAACCCAAGTGGGCGCCCAACATCGTGATCGCGCTGGGCAGGCTCGGCGGGCACGCGGTCGGCGTCATCGCGAACAACCCGATCCGCAAGGGTGGCTGCCTCGACTCGCCGTCCGCGGAGAAGGCCGCGCGGTTCGTGCGGATGTGCGACGCATTCGGCGTGCCGCTGGTCGTGGTCGTCGACGTGCCCGGCTACCTGCCGGGGCTCACCCAGGAGACCAGCGGTGTCGTGCGGCGCGGCGCGAAGTTGTTGCACGCCTTCGCCGAGTCGGTCGTCCCGCGCGCGACCCTGGTGACGCGCAAGATCTACGGCGGCGCGTACCTCGCCATGAACTCGCGGGCTCTCGGTGCCTCCGCGGTGTTCGCGTGGCCCGGCGCCGAGGTCGCGGTGATGGGCGCCTCGGCAGCGGTGAACATCCTGCACCGCAAGAAGCTCGCGGCCGCGCCGGATGACTCGCGTGAGGAGCTGCGCGCGTCGCTGGTGGCCGAGCAGGTCCGCGTCGCGGGTGGTGTCGCGCGGGCGCTGGAGCTCGGGGTGGTCGACGAGGTGATCGCGCCGTCGTCGACGCGGTCCCGGCTCGCCGAGGCACTGGCCGCCGCACCGCCCGGCCGCGGCGCACACGGCAACATCCCGCTGTAATCGACGGTTTGGGCGCATACAATCCTCCGTTGGGAGGGGCGATGCGGCATCGGTTCATCTGGGTTCTTGTCGTGGTGGCTTCGCTCGTCGCGGCGGTTGGTGCTGCGCTCACCAAACTCCCGGTACCTGCTGTGATCTCGTCTGTCGTCGTTGCCGTGGGTGCGATCGTCGCCGGTGTATCCACCACGCGGGCCGCCGCGGTGTTGAAGTCCCGCGATGATCGCCAGGACACCCATCGGGCTGTGTTGAGGTTCGACCACCGCGGCCGCCTGCCGTTGGTGCGTGACCTGGGCGACCCCGTGCAGCTCGGCGTCCACCCGGCCGCACTCGTCGAGTCTCTCGAACGCGTGCCGACCTTCGTGCGGCGTGACGTGATGGACGAGTTGACCTCGCTGATCACTCGTGACGGCTTCGTGCTTCTCGTCGGGGAGTCCACGGCGGGGAAGTCACGTGCCGCCTACGAATGTGTGCGCTCGTTGTTCCCCGACCACCGGCTGGTTGAGCCGTGTGTACGCGCCGGTGCCAGTGCCGCGGTCGAGACGATGCTCTCCACATCCCGTGCGGTGTTGTGGCTGGACGACATCGAGCGCTTCCTCGGGGAAGACGGGTTCACCGGGGCTGGAATATCGAGTGTGCTGGGTGCGGGGCACAGCATCGTGGCGACCATGCGATCGGAGGAGTACTCGTACTTCTGCGGTGGCGCGACGACCGCGGCTGACGCGACTCGCAGCTGGGAGACCATTCGCCAGGGCTGGGAGGTGCTGAGGCTCGCCACCCGCATCGACCTGCCGCGATCGTGGAGCACAGAAGAGGTTCGGCGTGCCGAGGAGCTGAAGTCGCGCGACTCACGAGTAGAGGAAGCACTCGAGCACGTTGATCAGTTCGGTGTCGCGGAGTACCTCGCCGCCGGGCCCCAGCTTCTTGCTGCCTGGCGGGACGCGTGGGCACCCGGCGCTCATCCCCGCGCAGCCGCGCTGGTTCTTGCCAGTGTCGACGCTCGACGGGCGGGGATGCATCGACCTCTGCCGCTGGATGTGTTGGTGGCTGCCCACGAGTCCTATCTTCAGCGGCGTGGTGGTCTGCGCTTGCGTCCGGAGTCGATCGATGAAGCTGTTGCGTGGGCCACCTCGCCGCTTCGGGCCACCAGCAGTCTTCTGCTACCGGACGACAACGGCGGATACCTGGCCTTCGACTACCTGATCGACGCCGTGGAGCGAAAGACGATTCCGGCGGACGCCTTCGAGGCGTTCATCGCCGGGGCACGTGTCGACGAGCTCGAGGACATCGGGCGGCTGGCTTGGACCTGGGGCAGGCTCGACCAAGCGGAGCTGGCGTTCGAGCGCGCGTCGGAGTCTCATCCGGGCACGCGTTTCGACCGTGGATACGTGATCCGTGAACGAGACGGTCAGGTCGCGCACCTCGAGTTCCTGCATCGAACAGCCGACGAGCTCGAGGCGAGGCTGGGGCGCGATCATGAGGAAACGATCGAGGCGAGGTTCGGCGTCGCCTGGGAGTGCGGCGAGGGCATCAACGTCCGCAAGTCCCTGCGGGCGCTCCAAGCGTTGTACGGAGAAGCTGCTCCTGTCCTGGGTAGGCGACACCGAACCATGTTGCTCATCCAGAGAGGAATCGCTCACTGGCTCGGTCAAGCGGGTGAGTCGCGTGAGGCCGCACGAATGTATCTGCAGCTGATCGAGGATTGCCTTGACAACCTGGACGTCAACGACTGGCTCACTTACTCCATGATGTTTGGATATGTGGACGCTGTGGCCGTGTGCACAACACCTGCACGAGCCGTTGAGCTGCTGGATGAGGTCGAAGGTTGGCTCGTCGAGAGACGAGCTCCCGCTGACACCCGCCTCACGTTGAGATACACGCGAGCTCGACAACTCGAAGGCGCGAGGGAGTATGACCGGGCCATCGCCGAGTACGAGGACCTCGTGTCCTATCAGCGACGGACTGCAGGGCGGTTCAGCTCTCACGCGGTGAGCGTTGAGCTCAGCTTGGCTGACTGCATTGGCGAGTCCGGCCAATTCGAACGTGCGCTGAGGCGCTACAACGATCTGCTTGATGAGTACCAACAGGCAGGTGATCCACAGGACCTGTACGTGTTCATACTCCGACGAGCGATTGCACATTGGACTGGGCGGTGTGGCAACGAGCGCGAAGCCGTTCGGCTGCTGATGGAGTTGCGTGAGGAGAGAAACCAGCAGTACGCGCTCGGGATGGACTGCCGGCGACGGTACTGGGAGGCAACTGCTCTCATGCGGGCAGGTTGTCTGGATGAGGCTCAGGTGAAGTTGCGTGAGCTCGCTGAAGACTGCTTGATCGTCTTCGGGAGTCGCTACGTCGATGACATCGGGGTCAAGCGTGCCTTGGAGGAGTGTCGGAGACTGCGTGCAGGATCGACTTCAGCTGGAACGGCGTCAGGCCGGGGTGCTTGCTGAGGATCCGCGCCACCAGCCCCGAGATGTGCGCGGCGGCGAAGCTGTTGCCGGTGGCCGTCACGGTTCCTCCACCGGGCCAGGGCACGCGCACACCGATCCCCGGTGCGCCGAACTCGACCGGCGGCGAAGGGTTGTACCGCACGAGGAACGGGTCGTCACCCGGACAGGCGGCGACCGAGATGACCGACGAGAACTCGGCCGGATAGCTGACCGCCGGCACGTTGTTGACCGCCGCGACCAGCACGGTGTTGCCGAAGTAGGCCCGGTCGGCCAGCTCGTGCAACGCGGCGGCGTACTCGCGCCGTTTGGTGCTCAGGCTGAGGTTGATCACGTGCACGCCCTGGTCGAGCGCCCAGCGCAACCCGGTCAGCAGTGCGTTTCCCGTGCCGCTCAACGAGGTGCCGAGCACGCGGACGCTGTAGATCTCCGCGTCCGGCGCGGTGCGGCGGATGATGCCCGCGCACGCGGTGCCGTGCCCGAACGCGTCGTCGTGCGGGCCCTCGACCAGCTCCCTGCCGTCGACCAGTACCGCGCCCGCCACCGGGCCGACGGCCGGGTGCGTCGCGTCGACGCCGCTGTCGATCACCGCGACCTTCACGTCCGCGCCGGTTGCGTCGCCCCACGCCCAGTCACGGGTGACCGGGAGCGTGACCTCGCGCGAGGTCTCCTTGTCGAACTGCCACGACCACGCCGGCCTCATCCCACGTAGTCCAGGAACGCGCGCACCAGCAGTCTTTCCCGGTCGCCGAGTCTGCTCAGCCGCTTGGCCAGCTCGGCGGCCTCCGTGTCGCCGGTCAGCGCGCCGAAGGCGCGGGCGAGCGTGATCGACAGCGCGGCCTGGCGCGCGAGCAGGGACAGGACGTCCAGTTCGACCTCGCCCGCCGGGTCGAGGAGTTCCAGCACGCCGACGACCTCGTCATCGGTGTCCAGCGGCACGGCGACGATGCCGCGCGGCACGTAACCGAGCGACTCGGCGAGGTCGCGGGCGAAGCGCGGGTCTTCGCGCACGTCGTCCAGCGCGATCGCCTGACCCGAGCTGACCGCGTAGCCCGCGATGCCGCTGCCGATCGGGAGCCGGACGCCGATCAGGGCGTGTCCCTGCGGGCCCGTCGCGGAGCGGAACACGAGCTCGCCGCCCTCGACGAGCGCGACCGAACCGGCCCGCGCGCTGGTGACGTGCTGCGCGGTGGCCACCACGGAGTCGAGCAGTCGCCGCAGGTCATCCATCGCCATCTCCCCGGAGTAGGAACGCTTCGACGGGCTCTGCCTTGCCCTTCACCGTGATCGGGGGCAGCGGCGTCACGGGTGCGTCCGGCAGCTGGGCGCGGGTGCTCGCGCTGATCACCACGCCGCCCGTGGGTGCCGCGCCTTCGAGGCGTGCCGCGAGGTTCACGGTGTCACCGATCGCGGTGAAGTGCCGCATGGACTCGCTGCCGATGTTGCCGACCAGCGCGGGCCCGGTGTTGATGCCGACCCGGAACAGCGGCCAGCCGGGCTTCGCGATGCGCGACGAGGCTGCCTGCAGGTCCAACGCCGCTCGTGCGGCGCGTGCCGCGTGGTCCGGTTGCGGCACGGGGGCGTTGAACAGCGCGATCACCGCGTCGCCGACGAACTGCGTGATGGTGCCGCCGTGGTGCAGCACGCGCGGGACGATCTCGCCGTAGTAGGTGTTGAGCATGCGCACGACCTCGGCCGGCGCGGTGCTCTCCGAGTACGTCGTGAACCCGGCCAGGTCTGCGATCAGCACGGTGACCTCGGCCGTCGCGCCGCCGAGCGCGGTCTGCGCGGGGTCGGCGATCAGCGCCTGCGCGACGTCGGGGGAGAGGTAGCTGCGGAACAGGCCGTCGAGGTGCTGGTAGAGCCGCGCGTTCTCCAACGCGGTGGAGACCTGGCTCGCGAGCGACCGCAGCACCGGGTCTCCGCGTTTCGCGCCCCAGATCTCCAGCACGCCCACGGCCCGGTTCCGCACCGTCAGCGGCAGCACGACCCGGTCGGCGTTCGCGGCCGGTTCGCTCGTGCCGATCACCTCCGCGGTCAGCTCGTCGTCGTGGTCGAGCTTCCCCGCGCGGACGAGCTGCAGGCGGACCTGGCCGAACGCGTCCTGCGCGAGCGTCGTGACCGCGTCGAGCAGCCTGCCCTCCGGCATGCTGACGCGGGACAGCAGACCGACCTCGACGAGCGCTTCGAGCTTCTGCGCCTGGTCGCGTTCCCTGGCGACGGCCGCCGCGCCCTGCTCGAGCACCTCGGCCTGGCGTTCGGTCAGGCCGAAGTCGGCGGCGAGCCTGGCCGTGACGCGGCCCAGCTTCGCCTCGTCCGGTGAGTCCATCATGGACTCGACGAGCGCTTCGATCGCGGCGGCGTGCTCGCGGCGCACCTCGTCGAGCGTCTGCTCCAGCGCCACGCTGTTGAACAGCCCTGAGCTCGTGCCTTCGCGCTGGTAGTGGCCGTGCGCGCTGTAGGCGACGAACCCGAACGCCAGCAGCATCAGCAGGTGCCACTCCCACCACGACGCGGCCCAGTTGCGGGCGTACACCATCGCTACCAGTGCTTCGGCGAGCAACACGTACGCCGTGATGACGCTGAGCAGGATCGCGGCCGGCCTGCGGCGGTGGACGCGGTAGTAGCCCGCCGCGGCGACCACGTAGAGGAGCGCGCCGACGGCGGCGACGGGCACGAGCGGGCCGTGCGCCTCACCTTCCGTGCCGTACACGCGGGCGAAGCTCAGCGCGCCGCCCGCCAGCAGGATCAGCACGAGACCGATGCGCGCGGGCAGCTGCCAGCGCACGACGTGCCGCGCACCGCCCGCGCCGAACTCGACGGCCGACAGCACGGCCACGACGCTCGCCAGGAACAACCCGATCGGAGCAGCCATCGAGAAGCCCGGATTCGGGTGGTGCACCAGCACGGTCGGCGTCGCGAGCGCGTGCAGAGCCAGGAACCCGGACGCCGTCATGAAGGCCAGCGACACGAGGAACAGGCGTGCGTCCTGACGTGCGCGCGCCTGCTCGTTGACCCGCGCGGCGAGCGCCAGGCTGACCGCCGCCACGCCCGCGACCAGCCAGAAGTGCGCCGGGTGGTCCTCCCAGTGGACGTCGAACACCGGCTGCGCGCCGAGCAGCCAGAGCCCCAGCAGTGGCAGCGCCATGTGCAGCAGCCACACCACGGCGGGGACGGTCGTGCGCGCTCGGGTGCTCAGGTTCGCCTCCATGGAGATCAGCGAAGTGAGACGACAGTAGAAGAAATCTCGATTCGCGGCCGACCCTGCACACGGATCGAGACGTAACAGGGGGTGCGTTACATCATTTCCATCATTCAAAGGGGACACCGTGTCGGCGGACCACGGCTCGACCACTGCGCAGGTGATTGATTTTCGGCGGTCGCACGCGCCCGTCGCCACCTGGGTTCCAGGCGCGCGGCAGCCCGCGTTCGACCCGCAGGGCATCGCGGAGATCGCGGCGGAGATCCGCGAGCCGGTGCACGTGCTGGCCGGCCACGGGCACAGCAACGGCGTCGGCATCGCGCTCGGCGGCGACGCGCTGGCCTCCGACTCGGGCTACCGGCTGCTCGGCACGCTGCCCCCGCTGTACCCGGAGTGGCTGGGCGACCGGTCGTTCTGCGAGGCGCACGGCGTGCGGTTCCCCTACATCGCGGGCGAGATGGCGAACGGCATCGCCACCACGACCATGGTCATCGAGATGGCGCGGGCCGAGATGCTCGGGTTCTTCGGCGCCGGTGGGCTCGCGCCCGCTCGGGTCGAGGAAGCGGTGGAGGAGCTGGTCCGCGAGCTGGGGTCGCTGCCGAACTGGGGCGTCAACCTGATCCACTCGCCGAACGAGCCGTCGGTCGAGGAGCGGGTCGCCGAGCTGCTGATCACGCGCGGCGTGCCGATCGTGTCCGCGTCGGCGTTCATGGCGCTCACCCCGGCCGTCGTCCGCTGCGCGGTGGCCGGGCTGCGGCTCGTCGACGGCGTCGTGACGCGCCGGACCCGCGTGTTCGCCAAGGTGTCGCGGCCCGAGGTGGCCGCGCAGTTCATGTCGCCCGCGCCGGACGAGATCCTGCGCGTCCTGCTGGACCGCGGGCAGATCACCGCCGAGGAGGCCGCGCTCGCCGCGCGCGTGCCGGTCGCCGAGGACATCACCGTCGAGTCCGACAGCGGCGGGCACACCGACAACCGGCCACTGGTGTCGCTCCTGCCCGCGATACTCGGGCTGCGCGACAGCGTGGTCGCGTCGCACGGCTGCCCGATCCGCGTCGGCGCGGCGGGCGGGCTGGGCACACCGGCGAGTGTCGCCGGTGCGTTCGCCCTCGGAGCGGCGTACGTGGTCACCGGTTCGGTGAACCAGGCGTGCGTCGAGGCCGGCATCTCTCCAGAAGCGCGGGAGATGCTGGCTTCCGCCGACATCGCCGACGTGATCATGGCGCCCGCCGCCGACATGTTCGAGCAGGGCGTGAAGCTGCAGGTGCTGCGGCGCGGCACGATGTTCGCCGCGCGCGCCGGGCAGCTCTACGAGGCCTACCGGACGTACCCGTCGCTGGAGTCGTTGCCCGACCCGGTGCGGCAGCGGCTGGAGCGCGACGTCCTGCGCGCGCCGATCTCCGAGATCTGGGAGGGGACGGCGGCGTTCTGGCGGCAGCGCGACCCCGCGGAGCTGGACCGCGCCATGGCGGATCCCAAGCACCGCATGGCGCTGCTGTTCCGCTGGTACCTCGGCAAGGCCTCGCGCTGGGCCATCGACGGTGACGCGTCGCGGCGCGTCGACTTCCAGATCTGGTGCGGTCCCGCGATGGGTGCGTTCAACCGGTGGACCGCCGACAGCTTCCTCGCATCGCCGTCCGCGCGGACGGTCGTGCAGGTCGCGCTGAACCTGCTCGAAGGGGCCGCGGTGATCACTCGTGCCCACCAGCTGCGCACGTACGGCGTGCCGGTGCCCGCTCAGTCCTTCGCCTTCGCCCCTCGAAACCTGATCTGAGGAGTTGTCGCAGATGTCCAAGCGCATCCCTGTTGCCGTCGTCGGTGTCAGCGCGCTGCTCCCCGGTTCGTCGGACGTGGACGGCTTCTGGCGTTCGGTGCTGCGCGGCGAGGACCAGATCACCGACGTCCCGTCGTCGCACTGGCTGATCTCCGACTACTACGACGCGGACCCGTCCGCGCCCGACAAGACCTACGGCAAGCGCGGCGCGTTCCTGTCGCCGGTCGACTTCGACCCGCTGGCGTTCGGCATGCCGCCGAACCAGATCCCCGCCACCGACACCACGCAGCTGCTGTCGCTGATCGTCGCCGAGCAGGTGCTGCGCGACGCCACCGGCGGATCACTGTCCTCATTGGACCGCGACAAGGTCTCGGTGATCCTCGGGACGGCTCCGCTGGAGCTGCTGGCGACCATGGCCTCCCGGTTGCAGCGCCCGGTGTGGCTGAAGGCGTTGCGGGAGCACGGCGTCGCTGATGCCGAGGCCGTGTGCGACAGCATCGCCTCGCACTACGTGCCGTGGCAGGAGGCGTCCTTCCCCGGACTGCTGTCCAACGTCGTCGCCGGCCGGATCGCCAACAAGTTCGACCTCCACGGCACCAACTGCACCACCGACGCCGCGTGCGCCTCGTCGCTGGCCGCGCTGCAGGCCGGTGTCAACGAGCTGATGCTCGGCACGTCCGACATGGTGATCACCGGCGGTGTCGACACGCTCAACGACATCACGATGTACATGTGCTTCTCGAAGACCCCGGCCCTGTCGCCGTCCGGTGACTGCAAGCCGTTCTCCTCCGACGCGGACGGCACCATCCTCGGTGAGGGCCTGGTCATGTTCGCGCTGAAGCGCCTCGCGGACGCCGAGCGCGACGGCGACCACGTCTACGCCGTGCTGAAGGGCGTCGGCACCTCGTCCGACGGCCGCAGCACCGCGATCTACGCCCCGCTGCCCGAGGGCCAGGCGCGTGCGCTGCGCCGCGCGTACTCCTCGGCGGGCTACGGCCCGGAGACCGTGGAACTGGTGGAGGCGCACGGAACCGGCACGACGGCGGGCGACCTGGCGGAGTTCACCGCGCTGCGCACGGTGTTCTCGGAGAGCGGCCGCGCGGACTCCCAGTGGTGCGCGCTCGGTTCGGTGAAGTCGCAGATCGGCCACACCAAGTCCGCGGCCGGTGCCGCCGGGATGCTCAAGGCCGTGCTCTCCCTGCACCACAAGGTCCTCCCGCCGACGATCAAGGTCGACGCCCCGTCCCCGAAGCTCGACCTCGCGTCGTCTCCGCTGTACCTGAACACCGAGGCGCGCCCGTGGATCCGCTCGTCGGCGCACCCGCGCCGCGCGTCCGTGTCGTCGTTCGGCTTCGGCGGCTCCAACTTCCACCTGACCCTGGAGGAGTACGTGCCCGGACACGGCGGCCGCACCCCGTGGCGCACGCACAGCGCGCCGGCGGAGCTCGTGCTCCTCTCCGCCGCCACCCCGGCCGAGCTGGTGACGCGCGCCGGTCAGGTCGACCTCGCCGCGCCACTGGCCGACATCGCCCGCTCGTCGCAGACCTCCTTCGTGCCCACCGACGAGGCCCGGCTGGCGGTCGTCGCCAAGTCCGCCGCCGAGCTGGCGACCAAGCTCTCGCTCGCCGTCTCCGCCATCGCGTCCGGCACCACCGTTCCCGGCGTCACCTACGCCTGCGGTGACCCGGACCCCGGCCAGGTGGGTTTCCTGTTCTCCGGTCAGGGCAGCCAGTACGTCGGCATGGGTGGCGACCTGGCGATGGAGTTCCCGGCCGCGCGCGCCGTGTGGGACTCGGTCGCCGACGTCCTGCCCGTGCACCAGTACGTGTTCCCGGTTCCGGTGTTCTCCGCGGACGAGCGTTCGGCCCAGCAGACCGCTCTGACGGCGACCGAGTGGGCGCAGCCCGCGCTGGCCGCGGCCAGCCTGGCGCAGCTCGCTCTGCTCGACTCGCTCAAGGTGTCGCCGGACGCCGTGGCGGGCCACAGCTTCGGCGAGCTGGTCGCGTTGCACACCGCGGGTTCCTTCGACAGCGCCACCCTGGTTCGCCTGGCCCGGCAGCGCGGCGAGGCGATGCAGGCGGCCGGGCGCGCCGGCTCGATGATGGCCGTGTCCGCGTCGCACGCCGACGTGCTCGCCGTCGTGTCCGATGTGGATGGTGTGTGGATCGCCAACCACAACGCGCCCTCGCAGGTGGTCGTGTCGGGGACGCCTGCAGGGATCGCGGCCGTCGAGTCGCACTTCACCGCCATGGACGTGACCTGCCGGCGGCTGGACACCTCGACCGCGTTCCACTCGCCCCTGGTCGCGTCCGCGACCACGGCGTTGGCTTCGTTCCTCGGTTCCGTTGCGGTTTCTCCGCCGCGCATCTCGGTCTACGGCAACACCGACGCTTCCGTGTACCCCGCTGACCCGGCTGCCATCCGGTCGCGCATCGCCGGGCACCTCGCCGCTCCCGTCCGGTTCGTCGACGAGATCGAGGCCATGTACGCGGCCGGTGTCCGGACGTTCGTCGAGGTCGGGGCGGGTTCCACGCTGACCGGGCTGGTCGGCAAGATCCTCGGGTCCCGGCCGTTCGTCGCGGTGTCGCTGGACCGCAAGGGGCAGCACGGGGTCACCGCGCTGTTCTCCGCTCTGGGGCAGCTGGCCGTCAACGGCGTGGCCGCCGACTTCGACGCGCTGTGGGCGCACGTCGCCCCGCCCGCCGAGCCCGTCGAGAGCAAGCCGCGCATGGTGAAGAAGCTGTCCGGCGCCAACTACGGCAAGCCCTACCCGCCCGCCGCTCCCGTCGCTGTTTCGGAGGTTGTCGTGCCTTCGGTTCGGATGCCCGACTCGCCCGTTGTCGCGCCTGCTCCGGTTGTGGCTGCTCCGGCCGCGGCCGGTCCGGACCTGGAGAAGCTGGTCCTGGACGTGGTGGCGGACAAGACCGGCTACCCGGTCGAGATGCTGGCCGCCGACATGGACCTCGAGGCCGACCTGGGCATTGACTCGATCAAGCGGGTCGAGATCCTCGCGACCGTGCGCCGGACGGTTCCCGGTCTCCCCGACCTCGAGCCGACGGACCTGGGCAAGCTGCGCACGCTCGGCGAGATCATCTCCCGCCTGGGAGGCGGGGTGCCCGTGGTGCCCACACCTGCCGCGCCTCTGGCCGTCGTCGCTGAACCCGTTGCCGCGGTGGCGGATCTGGAGAAGCTGGTCCTGGACGTCGTGGCGGACAAGACCGGTTACCCGGCGGAGATGCTCGCTGCGGACATGGATCTCGAGGCGGACCTGGGCATCGACTCGATCAAGCGGGTCGAGATCCTCGCGACCGTGCGGCGGACCGTGCCGGGGCTGCCGACGCTGGAGCCGACCGAGCTGGGCAAGCTGCGGACCCTGGGTGAGATCATCTCGCGCCTCCACGGCGCGCCGCCTGCGGTGTCGACTTCCGGCGACTACCCGGAACGCGTGACGGCCGCCGCTCCGGTCGCTGCCGCGCCAGTGGTGGTGGCTGAGATAGCGGAGTCGTTGGCGGGCCTGGAGAAGCTGGTTCTGGACGTGGTGGCCGACAAGACCGGTTACCCGGCGGAGATGCTGGCCGCGGACATGGATCTCGAGGCCGATCTGGGCATTGACTCGATCAAGCGGGTCGAGATCCTCTCGGCGGTTCGGCGTGCTGTGCCGGGCTTGCCGGAGGTCGACCCTGTGGAACTGGGCAAGTTGCGGACGCTGGGTGAGATCACTGACCGGCTGGGTGGCCCGAGCAAGCCCGCCGCTCCGGTTGTTCCTGCTCAGGTGACGCCTCCGGTTGCGGCTCCGGTTGTTGCCGCGCCTGTCGCGCCGGTGGTGGCCGCGGAGTCGTTGGCAGAACTGGAGAAGCTGGTTCTGGACGTGGTGGCGGACAAGACGGGCTACCCGGCGGAGATGCTGGCCTCCGACATGGATCTGGAAGCCGACCTCGGCATCGACTCGATCAAGCGGGTGGAGATTCTGTCGGCGGTGCGGCGTGCGGTGCCTGGTCTGCCGGAGGTTGATCCGGTGGAGTTGGGCAAGTTGCGGACGCTGGGTGAGATCACCGAGCGGCTGGGCGGCCCGAGCCAGCCCGCGGCGCAGTCCGCAGTCGCTGCCCCGGTTGTTGCCGCGCCTGTCGCGCCGGTGGTGACCTCCGAGGTGGCGGAGTCGCTGGCGGACCTGGAGAAGCTGGTTCTGGACGTGGTGGCGGACAAGACGGGCTACCCGGCGGAGATGCTGGCCTCCGACATGGATCTGGAAGCCGACCTCGGCATCGACTCGATCAAGCGGGTCGAGATCCTCTCCGCGGTGCGGCGTGCGGTGCCCGGCCTCCCCGAGGTGGACCCGGTCGAGCTCGGCAAGCTCCGCACCCTGGGCGAGATCACCGAACGCCTCGGCAGCACCACCGCGCAGCCCAGCATCACCGAGCAAGTCAACACCGAGCACATCAGCACCGAGCAGGCACCGAGCACCCTGGTCCGCCTGGCCGTGCGCACCAAGGAGTCGGACCCGTGCGGCCTGACCCTCACGGGCCTGCGCGACGGCAGGATCGTGGTCACCGATGACGGCAGGGGAGTGGCGGCGCACGTCGTGGCCAGGCTCAAGGCCGCGGGCATCGACGCGGAGAAGGTGGACCAGGTCGCGGCGGGTACGCACGGCGTGATCCACCTCGGCGGGCTGAAGGACGTCCGCACCCCGCAGGAAGCACGAGAGGTGCAGCGGGACGTCTTCGAGGTGGCGCGGACGGTGGCCGGACACGTCAAGGTGTTCGTGACCGTGCAGGACACCGGCGGCGACTTCGGCATCAGCGGCGAGAACCCCGAGAGGGCCTGGGTGGGCGGCATCGCCGGCCTCACCCGCACCGCGGCGGCCGAGTGGCCGGAGGCCAGCGTCAAGGCGATCGACTGCGAACGCGGCAGGCGGACGTCGGCCGCGATCGCCGAGGCGATCACGAGGGAGCTGCTCACCGGTGGGTCGACGCCGGACATCGGGCTGAGCAAGGAAGGCAAGCGGACCAGGATCGAAGCGGTCGCGGCGGAACTGGCCAAGACCAGGCACATCACCCAGAACGACGTCATCGTGGCGACCGGCGGCGCGCGAGGTGTCACGGCCGAGGCGCTCATCGAGCTGGCCAGGCAGTGCCGGCCGAAGCTGGTCCTGCTCGGACGGACGGAACGACAGGAACGACAGGAAGACAGGAACACCGACGAGCTGAAGAAGCAGCTCATCCAGCAGGGCCGCACGCCGCGGCAGATCAACGCCGAGCTGGCGAACGTCAAGGCGGCCCGCGAGGTCGAGGAGACCATCAGGCGCATCCGCGAAGCCGGGTCCGAGGTCGTCTACGAAGCGGTCGACACCCGTGACGAGGCCGCGCTGGCCAAGGCGCTCGCCAAGGCGCGGCAGCTGGGTCCGATCACGGGCATCGTCCACGGCGCCGGGGTGATCGCGGACAAGGCGATCGCGGAGAAGACCGACGAGCAGTTCGACAGGGTGTTCGACACCAAGGTCGGCGGGCTGAGGGCGTTGCTCGACGCCACGAGGAACGACCCGATCAGGACGCTGTGCCTTTTCTCGTCGATCTCGGCGTTCGCCGGTAACCCAGGGCAGTGCGACTACGCCATGGCCAACGAGGTGCTCAACCACGTGGCTCACGCGCACAAGCGGCCGGGGTGCGTCGTCAAGTCGATCGCGTGGGGACCGTGGGAGGGCGGCATGGTCAACCCGGCGCTCGCGCAGCACTTCCACAGCCAGGGCGTGCCGCTCATCCCGATCAGCGAGGGCGCGCGGCAGTTCGTCGACGAGGTGAACAGCGACGGGGACGTGCACGTGGTCATCGCCGCGGGCGAGGACGACGAGGACAAGCCGCACCACGGCGAGATCCAGCTCAGCGCCAGGACGCACCCGTACCTCGAGGACCACGACATCGCCGGCGCGCCGGTCGTGCCGATCGCGATGGCGCTCGAGTGGTTCACCGCGGTGTCGACGGTGGTCGAGGACGTCAAGGTGCTGCGGAAGATCCGGCTGGACAACTTCCACGCCGACGGCGACCGGGTGAAGGTCAGTCGCGCTGACGGCCGCCTGGAGATCACCGGGCACTACCGCGCGAGGATCGGCACCCGCCAGGAACCGCGCACGTGGCAGGAGCCCGGCGATCTCCAGCCGGTCGGATCGGACGTCTACGACGGCCACACCCTCTTCCACGGACCGAAGTTCCAGGTCATCGAGGAGGTCCACGGGGTGTCGGACGGCGGCGCGGTCGCGACCGTCACCGGAGCCCGGCAGGCCGGGTGGTGCGGCAAGGTCTGGAACACCGACCCCGCGGCCGTCGACGGCGGGTTGCAGCTGGCGGTGCTGTGGGCGCGGCACGTGCTCGGCAAGGCGAGCCTGCCGATGAGCGTCGCCGAGTGCCGGACGTACCAGCGCGGTCTGCACCGCGGGCGGACGCGGTGCGTGCTGACGAAGGTCGGCGTGTGGCAGGACGCGGTCGAGTGCGACATCGCGTTCATCGGCGAGGACGGCACGGTCATCTCCGAGCTGTTCGGCGTCTCGCTCGTGGCCCGGTCGTAGGAAAGGCGACGAGATGCGCTTCGAACCCATCGCGATCGTCGGGCGGGGAGCTGTCCTGCCCGACGCTCGTGACGCGGACACCTTCTGCGCCAACGTGATCGCCGGCCGGATGAGCATCAGCACGGCCCCCGAGGGACGCTGGAAGGTGCCGCACGGGGTGCCGGAGGGCACGTGGGGTGATGTCGGCGGCTACGTGCGGCACTTCGCCGCCGAACAAGGGCTCGACCCGCAGTTCCAGTGGGTCCGCCACGGTGTCGAGGCCGCGCTCGAGGGACTCGACCGCGGCCGGGCAGGCCTGGTGCTCGGCAACCTGTCGTTCCCCACGGTGGGCATGGCCGACTACGCGGAACGGGTGTGGCGCGGCAACGAGCGCACCGACCCGCGCAACCGGTTCATGTCCGGGCTGCCCGCGCACCTCACCGGGCTCGACGCGTTCGCGCTGGACGCCGCTTGCGCGTCCAGCCTGTACGCGATCAAGCTCGCCTGCGACCGGCTGCACGACCGCACGGCCGACGTCATGGTCGCGGGTGCGGTGAACTGCGCGGACGACCTGTTCATCCACGTCGGCTTCTCCGCGCTGTCGGCGCTGAGCAAGTCCGGCCGCAGCCGCCCGTTCCACCGCGAGGCGGACGGGCTCGTCCCGGCCGAGGGTGCGGCGTTCGTGTCGCTGATGCGGCTCGCGGACGTGCGGGACGAAGAGGTGTTCGGCGTGATCCGCGGCGTCGGGCTGTCCAACGACGGACGCGGCTCCGGCATGCTCGTCCCCTCCGCCGAGGGGCAGATCCGGGCGATGCGCCAGGCGTACCAGATGGCCGGTGTCGCACCGGAAACCGTCGAGCTGCTGGAGTGCCACGCCACCGGCACGCCCGTCGGCGACGTCGTCGAGGTCACCAGCGCCGCCCAGATCTTCAAGAACCACAAGGGCTTGGCGATCGGTTCGGCGAAGTCGAACGTCGGCCACCTGATCACCGCGGCCGGTGTCGCCGGGCTGATCAAGGTGCTGGGCGCCATGAGGAACGGCGTCCGCCCGGCCACGCTCAACGCCGACGACACCATCGACGCGCTCGACGGCACCCCGCTGCGGGTGCTCACCGAAGCCGAGGAGTGGATCAAGCCTAAGCGGGCCGCGGTGAGCGCGTTCGGGTTCGGCGGCAACAACGCGCACCTGATCGTCGACGCACCGGGCCAGCACCACGGCGCGGTGGAACCGTTGCCGCTCAAGGAACCCGTGGCCATCGTCGCGATCGGCGCCAAGGTCGGCACCGGCGACAGCACGCACGACCTGACCCGCGCCCTGTTCACCGGCGAGAAGACCGGCAAGCGCGAGTCCGTCGACGTCGCGCTGCAGGGCCTGCGCATGCCGCCGCTCGACCTCGCGCAGACGCACGCCCAGCAGCTGCTCGTGCTGGAAACCGCGCGCGAGGTAGCGAGGAACCTGCCGCGCGACCGCACGATGGTGCTCATCGGCATGGGCTGCGACGCCGAGGTCGCCCGGTACGGTGCGCGCTGGCGCGCGGCACCCGAGGAGCGCGACGGCGTCGTGCCGAACCTGACCAGCGCGGCCGTCGTCGGCACCATGCCCAACATCACCGCGAACCGCATCAACGCCGTCCTCGACCTGGCCGGCCCCAGCTTCAGCGTCTCGGCGGAGGAGGCCTCGGGCGTGGTCGCGCTCGAGCTGGCCGCCCGCGCGATCCGCCACGGCGAGGCGGACGCCGCGGTGGTCGGCGCGGTCGACCTGTCCCACGAACCCGTGCACGAGCAGGCGCTCGCGGACCTCGGCATCACGCGCGAGTCCGGCGACGCGGCCGTCGTGCTGGTGCTCAAGAAGTTCAGCGACGCCCAGGACGACGAGATCATCGCGCTGCTCGACGACGCCACCTCCGAGGCCGACCTGATCGTGGGGGACAGGGGCTTCGACCCGAGCATCGTCTGCGGCACCCCGCACGCCGCCAAGGGACTTCTCGCCGTCGCCACCGCGGCGCTCGCGCTGCGCCACCGCGCCACCCCGCGCACCGGCGCGCCCGCCGACCCCGCGTTCGACGTCGACACGGCGAAGGTCGTCGTGAAACCGCTGGAGGCAGGCGAGAAGACCGTCCGCCTGCGCCAGCACCGGACGAAGCCGTGGATCGCCGAACGGCCGCCGCGTCTCCGCGTGTACTCCGGCGCCGACAGGACCGCGGTCATCGACGCACTCGACGCGGGCAGGGAGTCCGGCGAGGGACCGGCCCGGCTCGTGCTGCTCGACGACGACAAGGCCCCCGCGAAGGCCTGGCTCGAAGGCCGGGCGCTCAAGCCGGAGGGCGCGGCCTTCCGCGCCACCCCGCTCGCGGGCGAGATCGGCTTCGTCTTCACCGGCGGTCTCGCCGCGTACCCCGGTATGGGCCGCGAGCTGCTGCTGGCGTTCCCGCACCTGCTCGAGCAGATCGAGGCCCGGTCCGGCTCGGTGCGCGACGTGGTGGGCTGGGCGTTCGAGGGAGCGGACAGCGAGCCGCGCGAGGTGCTCGACCAGATCTGGGGCACCGCACTGCTCAGCCAGGTCCACGCCATGATCACCCGCGACCTGCTCGGCATCACGCCGAACGCCGCGCTCGGCTACTCGGCGGGCGAGTCGAACGCGCTGGTCGCGCTCGGCGTCTGGACGGACATGCGCAAGCTGCGCGCCGAGATGACCTCGTCCGGCATGTTCAGCCGCCAGGTCGCAGGCGAGTTCATGGCCATCAAGCGGGCGTGGGCGCGTCAGGGCGTCGAGGGCACGCGCTGGAAGAACTACCTGGTCGGCGTCAGCGCGGACCACGCGCGGAAACGACTGCACGGCGAGCAGGCCGTCCACCTGATCGCGGTCAACTCACCGGACTCGTGCATCATCGGCGGCGAGGTCACCGCGTGCGAACGCGTGCTGTCCACATTGGACGCCGCGTACACGCTGCCCGTCCCGTACGAGCTGGCCGTGCACACGCCGGAACTCGGCGAGGTGCGCAACGAGTGGTGGCGGCTGCACTGCCGCCCCACCACGCCACCGCCGGGCGTCCGGTTCTACAGCTGCGCCACGGACGACTCCTACCTGCCCACCGCGGAACGCGTCGCGGACGCGCTCACCGCGCAGGCCGTAGGCACGATGGACTTCGCCGGTGCGATCGAGCAGGCCTGGCGCGACGGCGTCCGGATCTTCGTCGAGCACGGCCCCAAGTCGCTGTGCAGCGACTGGATCCGCCGCACGCTCGGCGACCGCGAGCATCTGGCGGTCGCGCTCGACGCGCAGGACGGGCGCAGCGTGCGCCAGCTCAGCAGGGTCGCGGCCGAGCTCGTCGCGGCCGGCGTCGACGTCAACACCACCGCACTGCACGACCAGCTCGACTCGGCGGTGCCCGGCACCGCTGCACAACGGAGCGTGCTCACGCTCCCCGCACATCCACCGGAGGTCAGGTTGTCCAAGACGACCATGGTTCGTCCACCCGTCCTGCCTCCGGTCACGACCCCGGTGCCGCGACCGTCCCTCCCCGATGCGGTCGCGGCACCGGGCCTTCCCCGAGACGACTCGAAGCCCGGCCCGAAGTTCACCCGCGAGCAGCTCGAGCACCTCGCCGGCGGCAAGATCTCCGAGCTGTTCGGCTTCATGTTCGAGGCGCAGGACGGTTACGCACGCCAGTGCCGCATGCCGCAGCCGCCGATGCTGCTGGCCGACCGGGTCACCGGCATCGACGCCGAACCGGGCAGCATGGGCACCGGCACGATCTGGACCGAGACCGACGTGCTGCCGGACGCCTGGTACCTCGACAGCACCGGGCGCATGCCGCCGGGCATCCTGATCGAGTCCGGCCAGGCCGACCTGCTGCTGATCAGCTGGCTCGGCGCGGACCTGCTCAACAAGGGCGAGCGCGTCTACCGGTTGCTCGGCTGCGAGCTGACCTTCCACGGCAGCCCGCCCGAGCCCGGCGAGACGCTGCGCTACCAGATCGAGATCGACGGGCACGCCGAGCTCAACGGCATCCGGTTGTTCTTCTTCCACTACGACTGCTACGTCGGCGACGAGCTGCGCCTGTCCGTCCGAAAAGGACAGGCCGGGTTCTTCACCGACCAGGAGCTCGCGGCCACCACCGGCGTCATCTGGGATCCCGAGCTCGAACGGCCGGAAGGCCCGTGCGAGGCACCGGTCGTGGTCACCGGGCAGCGGAGCTTCGACGCCGAGCAGGTCCGCGCGTTCGCCGATGGCCGTCCGTACGACTGCTTCGGGCCGCAGTGGGACCTGACGCGGGCGCACATCCGCACGCCGCGCATCGACGACGGCCGGATGCTGTTCCTCGACGAGGTCACCGACTTCGACGTCAAGGGCGGGCCGTGGCAGCGCGGCTACCTCAAGGCGGAGACGAAGGTCGAGCCCGACGAGTGGTTCTTCGACGGCCACTTCAAGAACGACCCGTGCATGCCGGGCACCCTGATGTTCCAGGGCTGCCTGCAGGCGATGTCGTTCTACCTGGCGGGCTGCGGCTTCACGATCGGCAACGACGCGTGGCGCTTCGAGCCGGTGCCCGGCGAGGGCTACGACATGCGCTGCCGCGGCCAGGTCACGCCCGACAGCCGCAACCTGAGCTACGAGGTGTTCGTCTCCGAGCTCGTCGCGGGCCCGATCCCGACGCTGCACGCGGACGTGCTGTGCACTGTGGACGGTGTGAAGGCGTTCCACGCCAAGCGCGTCGGCCTGCGGCTGGTGCCTGCCTGGCCGCTCGACCAGTGGCGCACCCGCGAGCTCGCGAACCACGTCGAGACCGGCGCGGTCGCCGAGGCCGGTGGCGTCCGGTTCGACTACGCGGCGCTGCTCGCGTGCGCCTGGGGCAAGCCGTCCGACGCGTTCGGCGAGCTGTACGCGCGGTTCGACAGCCACCGCAAGGTCGCCCGGCTGCCGGGAGCGCCCTACCACTTCATGAGCAGGATCGCGTCGGTCGACGGCGCGATCGGCGGCATGGAGGCGGGCAGCTCGTGCGTCGTCGAGTACGACGTGCCCGCGGATGCCTGGTACTTCGAGCAGAACGGCCAGGCCACGATGCCGCTGGCCGTGCTGATGGAGGTCGTGCTCCAGCCGTGCGGCTGGCTCGCGTCCTACGTCGGGTGCGCGGTGGAGATCGACAAGGACCTGCTGTTCCGCAACCTCGACGGCAAGGGCACCATCCACGGCGAGATCACGCCGGACACGAAGGTCGTCCGCACCACCACGAAGCTCCGCGACATCTCGGTCAACGGTCCGATGATCATCGTCTCGTTCGACGTGCGCTGCTACGGCGACGACGCGCTGGTCTACGAGCTGGACACGGTGTTCGGGTTCTTCCCGCCGGAGTCGTTCGTCGACCAGCCAGGACTCGGCTGCACGGACGCCGAACGCGCCGCGCTCGCCCCGAGCGGCCAGGTCGTCGACCTCACCGCGCGTCCAGCGAAGTACTGCGACGGCGAGCTGCGGCTGGCCGGTCCGATGCTGCTGATGCTCGACCGGGTCACCGGCTACGACCCCACCGGTGGTGCGGCCGGGCTGGGCAGGCTCACCGCGGAGAAGGACGTCGACGCGGGGGAGTGGTTCTTCAAGGCGCACTTCTTCCAGGATCCCGTGCAGCCCGGCTCGCTCGGCATCGAGGCGCTCTACCAGCTGCTCCAGTTCTACCTGCTGGAACGCGGTGCGGGCGAAGGGCTGGCGCAGCCGCGGTTCGAGATGATGATGGACAGCGCACCGATGGTGTGGAAGTACCGCGGCCAGGTCGTGCCGTCGCACACCACGATCTCGTCCGAGCTGGAGATCACCTCGTACGACGCGGAGAACCGGTGCGCGAAGGCCAAGGCGTGGCTGTGGGTGGACGGCAGGCGCATCTACAGCACCGCCGAGATCGGAGTGCGGGTGGTCGGTGCGTCCCAGGAGGAGAACTGGCTGCACGACCACCGTCCGACGTGGACGGTGCCGGTCGTGCCGATGATGTCGGTGGTCGACCAGCTGGCCGGTGGTGAGACGGCGTTGCGCGACGTGACGCTGCGGCGCTGGATCCCGGCCGCCGAGCCGCCGCGGATGAAGGTCGAACGTGACGGCTCGCTGGTGACGTTGCTCGTCTGGCGGGACGCGCAGAACCCGGTCCTGTCCCGGTTCGAACCGGTGGCGACCGCGAAGGTCGTGCCGCGCGGCGCCCGGCCCGCTCCGTTCGCCGAGCTGCCGAACGCCGAGCCGGTCACGGACTTCTACACCTCGGGCGCGCTGTTCCACGGGCCCGCGTTCCACTACCTGAAGTCGTTGCGGCGCAGTGCCGGTGGCGCTTCCGGTGTGCTCGACGCGGGTGCCGGCTCGGTGCCGCGCGGCAACCTGCACCAGGGACTGCTGGACGCGGCGACGCACGCGATCCCGCACGACAGCATGTGGCGCTGGTACCAGGAGATCCCGCGCGACCAGGTCGCGTACCCGCACCGGATCACCAGCTTCGAGCAGTACGAGCCGCTGCCGTCGTCGGGTGAGGTTCAGGTCGAGGCGCGGTTCGCGGGGTTCGAGAACGGCGATCGGCGGTTCCCGGTCGTGCAGCTGCAGCTCCTGAGCGACGGGCAGGTGCTCGTCGCGATGCGGCTGGTGGAGGTGCTGATGCCGACCGGTGTGTTCGGCGCGGCGTCGTCCGCCCAGCGCCGGGCGTTCCTGCGCGACCGCGTCTACGCCGACGGTCTGGGGCTCTCCACCACCGAGGTGGGCACGACCCGGCTGTCCCTCGCGGACGTCGAGCAGTGCGACTGGCTCGTCGGCACCGTCGCCAGCGCGTACGGACTGCCGGCGGGAGCCAGGGGACGTGACCACCTGGCCCGCATCGCGGTGCAGGACCACGTCGCCAGGTTGCTGCGCGTCCACCCGTCTGCCGTCCGGGTGGAAGGGCACACCGCACAGGTCGCGGGCGAGACCTACGACGTGCTCGTCACCGAGCACGAGTCGGTGGTCTTCGTCCGCGGCTGAAATGCCGTGAAGGGAGCTTCCAAGCGTCCAGCGCTTGGAAGCTCCCTTCACGGCGTTCGCTAGCGGAAGAGGCCGCGGATCACGGTGGCGACGAGTGCGGGGTGGAACAGGGTCGCCGGGTGGTCGACCATCTGGGAGGTCCGGATGAACCGGCGGTAGACGTGCGGGTTGCCGGGGATGACGGCGAACAGCTTCTCGCCGTACCACCGCTGCGCGCGGACGTACCAGGGCAGATGTCCCTGGTGCCAGCCGAGGTCGGTGGTCGTCGCGGTCAGCCACGGCACGCCGACCACGCGGGCGAGCTTGCGCTGGAACCGCCGCTCGATGTTCTGCTTGGGCAGCAGCTTGCCGAGGATCTCGGCGCCGAGCGCGGCGAGCGTCAGGCCGTGGCCGTAGACCGGGTTCATGGCGCACACCGTGTCGCCCAGTGCGATCAGGCCGCGCGGCCAGTCGCGCACCTTGTCGAACCGGTTCCACTTGCTGCCCAGGTTCGCGAACCGGTAGATCGACGAGGCGGGCTCGGCGTTCTTGACGATGTCCGCGACGTCGCGGCACTCCAGCGTGCCCGCGTACTCGAGGAAGCCGTGTTCGTCGGTCGGCGCGATGTCGCCGCCCGCGCCGAAGAGCGTCACGAACCAACGCTTGCCGTCCACGGTGGACACCGCGCCGCCGCGCTTCGTGTGCGGGGCGTGGGTGATCTCGTAGGCGGTGAGCCAGTCGAACTTCAGGTCCTCGTCGACGTGGTAGAGCCGCGAGGTGTAGGCGAGGTGGCCGTCGACGACCTGCTGAGGCGGGCAGTGCACGCCGAGCGGTTTGAGCCAGTCGACGAGCTTGCTCGTGCGGCCGGACGCCACCACGACGAGGTCCGCGTGCTCGGTGAAGTCGGCGCCGGCGTCGCGGTGCCGCCCGTGGATGCCGACGACGCGGCCGTTCTCGTGCACCAGCCCGTCGACGCGCACCCCGCCCACGACGGACACCGACGGGATCTCGAGCACCCGGCGCCGGACGGTGCGTTCCAGCGTCACGCGGGTGACGGACTGGACCTCGATCCCGATCGCGTCGCGCGGCGCCCAGCCCGCGGGCGCACGGCTCTTGAACTCGCTGCCGACGTCGGCGACGACCGCGCCGAGCTCGGACAGTTCTGCTCTCAGACCGGGGAACAGGTCCTCGAGCACCTGGGCGCCGCGGGCGAGCAACGCGTGCGGGTGATGTGCCTGAGGCACGCCGCTGCGGTGCGCGGTGTCAGCGTCGATGTGATCGCGCTCGACGAGCGTGACGCGGCCGCAGTGTTCGGACAGGACACGTGCGGCGAGCAGTCCGGCGAACCCTGCGCCGACGACGATTGCGTGCTTCATGAAGCGATCGTGCCAACCACGTTGAGCTGCTGAACTCAATCGTCCCGTTTGGCGGCACGACGGGTGAACGGCGTGTCCCGGCCTCCGTAACTTTCGACGCGCAGCAAGACTCTGACCTGGGAGGCCACTGCCGTGACCGACTCGATCCTCTCGTCGTTCCAACGACTTCGCGCCGAAGACCCCGACCGGCGGATGTTCACGTTCGTCGACGACAAGGGCAACGACGAGGCCACGCTCACCGCGCGTCAGCTCGGCGCGGCCGCGGACCGGGTGGCGGAGTCGTTGCGCGACCGGGGTTTCACTCCGGGTGACCGCGCGATCCTCGTGTACCCGCCGTCGCTGGACTTCGTCGAGGCCTTCCTCGGCTGCCTCGCGGCCGGCGTCATCCCGGTGCCGGTGTACCCGCCGAACCCGTTCAAGCTCAAGAAGGACCTCGCGACGTTCAACGCCATCGCGGACAACTGCGGCGCGCGCGGCATCCTGACCAACGGCACGTACGACCGTTCCCGCACCGCCGGCTCCGTGACCAGCTTCTTCAGCTCGGACACACCCCGCTGGCCGAGCCTGCCCTGGTACCGCACGGACAAGCTGCGTGCGTCCGGCAAGGAAGTCGTTTGGTGCCAACCAGATTCCGCGACGCCCGCCTTCCTGCAGTACACCTCCGGCTCGACGTCCGCGCCGAAGGGCGTGATCATCAGCCACGGCAACCTCGCCTGCGAGGTGACCGCCAACGCGGCCGACCTCGGGCTCGGACCGCAGGCGCGCGGCGTGTTCTGGGTGCCGCAGTACCACGATCTCGGCCTCATCAGCGTCATCCTGTCGACCATCGCGGGCAACGGCCGGACCACCCTCATGTCGCCGCTGACGTTCCTGCAACGGCCGAGCGTGTGGTTCGACGTCCTGTCCCGCACCCGCGCCACGCACACCGCCGCGCCGAACTTCGCGTTCGAGCTCGCGGTGCGCAAGACGACGCCGCAGCAGCGGGCGGGCTGGGACCTCTCCGCGCTGCGGGCCGTCATGTCCGCCGCCGAGCCGATCCGTCCTTCCACGATGGACAACTTCTTCGCCGCGTTCGAGGAGACCGGGATCGACCGGGACGTGTTCTTCCCCGCGTACGGGCTCGCCGAGCACACGGTCAGCGTGTCGATGGGTGGACGTTCCACTTTGCACATCGACAAAACAGCGCTCGAGTCGGGCAAGGTGCTGCCGGCCGCCGACGGCGTCCCGTACGTCGGGTGCGGCCGGATCACCAAGCCGGACGCGGTGGTGCGCATCGTCGACCCCGTGTCGCTGCGCGAGTGCGGGCCCGACGAGATCGGTGAGATCTGGGTCGACTCGCCCACCAAGGGACTCGGCTACTGGGGCATGCCGGAGGAGACCGAGGCCGCGTTCCACGCCCGGATCGCCGGCTCGCCGGACGACGTCGAGTACCTGCGCACCGGCGACCTCGGGTTCTTCCACGACGGCGAGCTGTTCATCACCGGGCGCAACAAGGACCTGATCATCGTGCGCGGCCGCAACCTGTACCCGGCGGACATCGAGGACAGCGTCCGCGACTGCCACCCGCTCATCCGGCCCGGCGGGCTGGCGGCGTTCGCCGTCGAGGTCGACGCGAGCGAGGAACTGGTGCTGTTCGTGGAGACCAAGGACAAGGTCGGCCTCGACGAGCGCGACGCGATCGTCGAGTCGGTGCGGCGCCGGGTCTACGAGGAGCACCAGCTCGGCTGCCACGCGGTCGTGGTCGGCAAGCAGGGCATCGTGCGCAAGACGACGAGCGGCAAAGTCCGCCGCTCGGCGTGCAAGCAGGCATTTCTGGCTGGGGAGGCGGCATGAGGTTCGCGACGGGACCGGACGATCCGAGGCTCGACGAGGTCGATCCGTCGTTCCAGTCGGTGATCGAGGCGCTGGGACCGCTGGTCGCCGCGTCGAAGATGACCAGGCGCCGGGTGTTCCACCGCAACGCGACCGGCGCGCGCGGCGTGCTGCGCGTCGTCGACGCTCCCGACCTGCCGCCGCACTCGTTCTTCCGGCCGGGCAGGCGGTTCGACGTCACCGCCCGGTACAGCAACAGCATCGAGAACGACGACATCGCGCCCGCCATCCGCGGCGTGACGCTCCGGCTCGACGGCGGCGAGCTCGACCTGTCGCTGAACACCGGTGACCGGTTCTTCGCGCGGTCGGCCGAGGTGTTCCTGCGCTACTTCCGCGGTGAGGGCGCCGCGCTGGTCGAGGAGATCCCCGGTTTCCGCGAGACGGCGTGGAACCTGTACCGGCACGCGACTTCCTACGCCTCGTACCACTACTACTCGCAGGTGCCGTCGGGGTTCGTCAGCCTCGACGGTTCGCGGTGGCTGATCCGCTACCGGCTGGTGCCGGTCGGCGTGCCGGACGCCGGGTTCGTGGATCCGGGCGACCGGTTCCTGCCGCCCGAGCCGCCCGGCGAGCTCACCCGGTTCGACGCGGACGACCCGCGCCCGCGGACGTTCCTGCACGAGGAACTGCGGGAACGGTTGTCCGCGGGCGCGGTGTCCGCGGTGCTCCAGGTGCAGCTGCACCCGGTGAGCTCGTCGGACGACGAGAACGAGGCCCCGCTGGACTGCACGCGGGCGTGGAACCTGCCGTGGCGGGACCTGGCCACGCTGGAGCTCGACTCGATGCTCGACAACGACGCGATCGAGGGCCTGCGGTTCAACCACGCCAACACGCCCGCCGACCTGGGTGTCGTGCTCGCCACGTCACCGTCGGAGCCCGCTTCGCTGAACCACCTGCGGGCGCTGGTCTACCGGCTGACCGCGGCGGCGCGCATCGGCGACACCTCGGTGCCCGAGTGCCGTTCCGTGGTGGTCATCGGCGCCGGCCCGGCCGGGCTGAGCTTCGCGCGGGAACTGGAGCGCGCCGGGCATCGGGCGATCGTGCTGGAGAAGCTGCCCGAGGTCGGCGGCAAGTGCGAGTCGATCGACATCGACGACCGCGCGTACGACCTGGGCGGCCACGTCTGCACGACGCAGTACGAGAACGTCGCGCGGCTGGCCGTCGAGCTGGGCGTACCGACCGAGGACACGACGCCGCACCGGGTGCACGACATCGAGTCCGGCTCGTCCGTGCCGCAGAGCACCGAGTTCTTCCAGCGCGCGACCTTCAGCCGCTACCAGGAGCTGCGCGACGCGGAGTTCCCGCTGATCGCCTCCGCCGGACTCGCGCACTCGGCACGGGCGCTGGCCGAGCCGGTGACGTCGTGGCTCTCCTCGCACGGCCTGACGTCCATGGCCGCTTCGCTGGGCACCGGGTACACCGCGGCCGGCTACGGGTACCTGGCGGGTGACCTGCCCGCGCTGTACTTCGTGAAGTACGCCGAGATGACCGGCCTGCTGTCCGCGCGTCCCGAACTGCTGGGACATCCGGGCAGCTTCACGATCGTCGGCGGCTTCAAGGGCCTGTGGGAGAAGGTCGCCGCGAGTCTGTCCGACGTCCGGTGCGGGGTGAACATCACCTGCATCGCACGGGATCCCGATCGTCCGCGCAACGGCGTGCTGGTGCGCACCGAGCAGGGTGACGTGGTCGCCGACGACCTCGTGCTGACCGTGCCGATCTCCGAGCTGGTGGACGTGCTCGACGCGACGCCCGACGAGCTGGACGTCGCGGGCCGGGTGCGGTCGATGGACTACTACACGACCGTCGTCTCCGCCTCTGGCCTGCCGTCGTCGGCGTTCTTCCTGGTGGACAACGTTCCCGGGCACGCGGTGTCGTTCCACCACCGGTACCCCGAGAGCGACGTCTACGCCGTGTACTCGTACGGCTCGCCGGAGCTGGACGGTGACGACATCATCGCCGGGTTCCGCGCCGACGTGGAGCGCATGGGCGGCACGATGGGGGAGGTGCACACGCAGCGGCGGTGGAAGTTCCTGCCGTACTTCGGCAGCGCCGACATCCGCGACGGCGTGTACGACCGGATCGAGCACCTGCAGGGCCGCAACCACACGTTCCACGCGGGCAGCCTGCCGGCCTACGAGCTGGTCGAGTGCAACGTCGCGTACAGCAGGCAGCTGGTGCGGCAGCACTTCGGCGGTGCGGACGAGGACGACGTGTTCGGCCACGCGGCCGTGATCACCACGGAGGAACGCCCGGAGCCCACGGTGGACGCGCTGCGCACGTGGCTGGTGTCGCACATCGCCGACGAGCTGCGCCTTCCCGCGACCTCGGTCTCCGCTTCGTCGCGTTTGGACAGTTTCGCGCTGGAGTCCATGTCGGTAGCCGCTCTGCAGTCGGGTCTCTCGGACTGGCTCGGCTACCGGATCCCGCACACGTTGTTCCTGGAGCAGCCGACGATCGACGCGGTGGCCCGGCACCTGGCCGTGGAGGAGGACGCGCCGCCGGTCGCGCCCACCAGGTCGTTGCTGCTGGGCCTGACGTCGGCGCGTCCGTTCTTCTGCGTCGGCGGCGCTCTCGGTGCCGCGTACTACCTGCTGAAGCTGGCGCGTGACGTCGGTTCGTCGCGGCCGTTCTACGGGCTGCGCGCGCCGGGCTACGACGGGTTGGAGGAGCCGCTCGACACCGTGGAGGAGCTGGCCGCCCGGTACGTCGAGGAGATCCGCCTGGTCCAGCCGTACGGCCCGTACCTGCTGGGCGGCCACTCGTTCGGCGGCGTCGTCGCGTACGAGATGGGCAGGCAGCTGCGCGCGGCGGGCGAGGAGGTCACCCGTGTTGTGCTGCTCGATGCTTATGTTCCGGTTGCTGGGCAGGATCTGCCGCCGGTCGACGACGCGGCGGCGATCGAGGAACTGCTGACGATGAACCGCCTGGCGTTCTCCTCGGGCGGCCCGGCAGGCGTGGAGATCGACCCGTCGCTCGCGATCTCGGAGCAGAAGGAACGTCTAGGCCGCTTCCTGGGCGCCAACGGCTCACTCCCGGTCGACGACCACATCAGCAACATGCTGCGCGTGTACCAGGCCAACCTGGAGGCCAACGTCAAGTACCAGCCGCTCCCGTCCGACCTGAACGTCACCCTGATGAAGGCCACCGACGGCTTCCCGCCGGTCATGAAGCCGCACCGCAACACCGCTCTGGCGCTCGACGACCCCGCGAACGGCTGGGAGCACGTCAGTTTGGGCACGCTGTCCGTTGTGGACATTCCCGGCGACCACTTCACCATGTTCGTCGAGCCGCACGACGAGATCATCGCCGGCGCTGTCCACACGTGCCTGGCGGAGGAGGAGCGCCGCTCGGCGAACACCGTGGGCGCCAAGGCGATCGCGTTCAACCCGGACGACCCGGCGTTCCTCAACGACCCGTACCCGTTCTACCGCGCCCTGCGCGACAGCGACCCGATCCACTACGAGGACACCCTCGGCGGCTGGATGCTGACCCGCTACGAGGACGTGTCCCAGCTCCTGCGCGACCCGCGGGTGATCCGCCCGCCGGTGACCGACTACCTGTTCGCCTCGGTGCCGCAGTCGCAGCGCGACGAGATGGCCGCGTTCGAACGCCAGCTCGCCGGCTCACTGCCGTTCACGAACGCGCCGTACCACACCCGCCTGCGCAGCCTGCTGGGCAAGGCTTTCACCCCGCGCCGCGTCCGCGCGATGCGCGCCAGGATCGCCGAGATCACCGACTCACTGCTCGACGTGCTGGACGTGTGCGACGGCGGCGACCTGATGAAGCTGGTCGCGTACCCGCTGCCGTCGACCGTGATCATGGAGTTCATCGGCGTGCCGGAGGAAGACCACGCGCGGATGACCTACCTGGCCACCGAGATGATGGCCCTGCTCGGCGCCCAGTACTCGAAGGACGCACCCCTGATCGCCCGCAAGGCGCACGCGGCGATGAACGAGTTCGTGTCCTACATGACGTCGCTCATTTCTTTGCGTCGTAGTTCGCCTCGCGAGGACCTGTTGTCGACGTTGATCGGCGGGGAGCTCACCGAGGAAGAGCTGATCCTCAACTGCATGGCGCTGCTCAACGCGGGTCTCGAGACGACCGCCAACCTGCTCGGTAACGGCACTCTGGCGCTGCTGCGCAACCCCGCGCAGTACTCGTTGCTGCGGAACGACCCTCAGCTCGCCGAGTCGGCGGCCGAGGAGTTGCTGCGCTACGACGGTCCCACCCCGATCCTCACGCCGCAGCTGGCCGACGCCGACATCTCGATCGGCGGCCAACTGATCAAGAAGGGTCAGCTGATCTACCCCATGGTGGGTGCCGCGAACCGTGATCCCGTGCGGTTCCCGGAGCCCGACCAGCTCGACGTCACGCGCCCGCCCAACGGACAGTTGAGCTTCGGTGTCGGCATCCACTTCTGCGTCGGTGCGGCGCTGGCTCGGATGGAGGCGCAGGAGTACTTCACCCGGCTCACGGCTCGGTTCCCGCACCTCCGGTTGGATCCGTCCATGCCGGCTCCGGTGTTCCGCGACGACCCGTTGTTGCGGGGTTTGGCACACCTGCACGTCCGCACCTCCGTATGTCCCAAGGACAATTGATCTGCGGACCTGCTACTTTCGGGCGGACTTCCGGCGCGCAACGTCCACAGTGACGTTGCGCGCCAATACCTTGTTCCCATGACGCCACGGCGCTCCACGGCCCGCAGCCGTGACATCGGACTGGAACTGCTCGCCATTCGCGAGAAAGCTGGGTACGACGGCATCGGGCTCGCCAACCGGCTCGGGTGGGATCAGAGCAAGGTGTCCCGGATCGAGGGTGGCAAGCAGGCTGTCGATGAGGTCGACTTGATCAGCTGGCTCACGAGTTGCGACGTGAAGTACCCGCAGCTGCGGCAACTGGTCAACGACAACCGGGAGGCCACAAGGGACACCTGGGTGGTGCCCCACTCGCCGACCTCGGGCCGGGCTCTCGTCGCTGAGGAACGAGCCGCCAAGACCATCACCCACTACGCGTGCGTCCTGATTCCCGGCCTGCTGCAGACTCGCGCGTATGCCCAGGCCACGATCGGTCATTGGCACCAGGACGAGAAGACGATCCTGTTGACGGTCGAGCAGCGGATGACTCGCCAAGAGGTACTGCCCGGGGAACGCGCGCCCAAGGTCGTCTTCTACATCGAGGAGGGTGTCCTGCTGCGAACCGCCAGCGATGCCGAGATCGGGGAGGAGCAGCTGCTGCATCTGATGTTCATGGCGGACTGGAAGAAGGTCAGCATCCGCATCCTGCCGACATCCGCGGGAGTGCACTCGGCGGGGCAGGGCTCGTTCACCTTCATCGAACGGCGCGACGGGATATTGGTGGCGCGGATCGACACCCGAGCAACCGCGCTGGTCATGGAGAACGAGGTGCACATCGCCGCCTACCAGGAGACGATCAAGGAACTGGACGGTCTCGCTATGTCCGAGGGACAATCGCGGAAGTACATCGCCAGCCTCGTTGCTGGTCCGCGAGAGGAGTCCGACGACGATGGCCGAGGCGGAGTGGCGTAAGAGCAGCTACAGCGGGGGGCAGGAAAGCGACTGCCTCGAGGTCGCTCCGGGGCGCGTGCGCGACTCCAAGAATCCGGGGCCGGTGCTCGACTTCAGCCGCACCGCGTTCGCCGGGTTCGTGGCGGCCGTGAAGGACAGCCGCTTCACCCGTTAGACGAACGACACGTACCTGAACTGGAAGGACGACAGCGGCAGGTTCCGATCAGGCACGAACCCGGTCACCTTGCTGGAGTAGGCGTCCACCTGGTTCTTGAAGCTCCAGATGATGTACCCCCCACGGTCGTACTCGATCTTCTGCGCCTCCCGAAGCACCGCACACCGCTTCTCCCGGTTGACCTCCTCGCGAGCCTTCCCGATGAGCGCCTTGAACGAGTCGTCGTTCCACCCGCACTCGTTGAAAGGCGCGTCGGGCAACGACCCCTGCGTGACCTGAGGCAGATAACTGCGGGTGAACCAGTAGTCCTGCGCGAACGGCCAGTGCAGGTAGTCCTTGCCGTAGAAGACACCGCTGTCCACCTCGCGGACAGCGACCTCGACCCCGGCACCACGAGCCTGCGCCGCGAACAACCGCGCGGCGGCGACAGCTCCGGCCCCGATGCCGTCGGAAGTCACCAGCTCGACCTTCAACGCCGTGTGCCCGGCGCGGTTGAGCAGCGACTTCGCCAACGCCAGGTCCTGCTTCCGCTGCGGCAGCTCCTTGGAGTAGCACTGGTCGAAGGGCGCGTACATGTCGTTGCCGACGCGCCCCTGCCCGCCGAGCGCCTGCGACACCATCTGGTCCCGGTCGACGATCAGCCGGAACGCCTGGCGCACCAGCACGTTGTCGAACGGGGGTGTGTCGACCCGCATGGTGAACGGCATCCAGATACCGGTCTCCGAGATCAGGACGTTCGCGCCGGACGCCTTCACCGCCGCCACCTGGTTCTGCGGCAGGTTGTCGATGGCGTGCACGGACCCGTCGAGCAGCGCGTCGAGTCTGGCGCGCTCGCTGGGGTAGTCGACGATCACCAGCTCGTCGACGTACGGCTCGTGCTGGTGCCAGTAGCCCGCGAACCGGGGGAACGTGCTCTGCTGGCCGGGGATGAAGGTGCCGAACCTGAACGGCCCGGTGCCGACGGGAGCCTTGAGGTCGAAGTCGACGGGCACGATGCCGAGGTAGTACTGGGCTAGCTCGTCCTGGAACGACGCGTGCGGCTGGGTCAGCTTGATCCGCACGGTCAGCGGATCGATCTTCTGCAGAGCACCCAGGTCGAGGATGCGCAACGCGGGCGCGCCCATGCCGGGCAGGTCGATGATGCGGCGCAACGAGAAGATGACGTCGTCGGCGTCGAGCGGCTTGCCGTTGTGGAACACCACGCCGGGCCGCAACCGCAGCGTCCACTCGTCCAACGTGGGAGACGCTGCTTCCAACGACTGTGCCAGCACCGGCTCGATCTGGTAGGCAGCGTCCCGCCGGAACAGGGGTTCGTAGAGGTTCGACATGCGCGCCTGGTCGGGGTAGGTCACCGACTTGTGCGGGTCGAGCGTGTCGTCCGTGCTGCCGCCGGTCACACCGATCCGCAGCACGCCACCGCGTTTGCGCGGGCCCAGTGCGGCCGAGCTGACCTGGCGGTCGTTGGCGTCACCGCACGACCCGAGTCCGGTGCCGAGCGCTGAGCCGACGATCAGGCCGGCGGTGGTCCGCAGGAGGTCTCGACGCGACACCATCGGCGGTCCCTTCACCGGGCGGTCGGCTGCAGGCGGGCGGGCGGCTCTGCCTGCGGCCGTCCGAGAAGGTATCCCTGCGCCTGGTCGCAGCCAAGGTCCCGTAGCAGAGCGAACTGAGCGGGTTCCTCGACTCCCTCGGCGATCGTGGTGAGTCCGAGCGCCTGGCCGAGCCGGATGACCGCGGTGACGATCTCGCGGTCCGACGGATCGTTGACCAGGCCCGCGACGAACGAGCGGTCGACCTTCACGAAGCTCACCGGCAGCCGTTTCAGGTAGCTCAGCGACGAGTAGCCGGTGCCGAAGTCGTCGATGCCGAGCCGCACGCCCATGTCGCGGATCTCTTCGAGCTGCCGCAACGTGGCCGCGTCGGCCTCCATGATCGCGGTCTCGGTGAGCTCCAGCGCCAGCGCTGACGGTTCCAGCCCGGACTCGGCCAGCGCCGCGGTCACGACGTCCACGAGGTCACGCCGGGTCGCCTGCCGCGCCGACAGGTTCACCGCGGTCCGCATGCCGGGCTCCACCTCGCCGCTCGCCCGCCACGCCGCGAGCTGGCGGCAGGCCTGGCCGAGCACGGACGTCCCGATCGGCACGATCAGTCCGCTGTCCTCGGCGACCTGGATGAACTCGCCCGGCGCGAGCATGCCGCGCTTCGGGTCGTTCAGACGCACCAGCGACTCCACGGCCACCGGCGCACCGGTGATCACGTCCACGACCGGCTGGTAGTGCAGCACGAACCGGTCGTCGCGCAGGCCCTGCCGCAGCGCGGCCGTGATCGCGATGCGGTCGATGGACCGCTCGCGCAGCGCCTCGTCGAAGATCTCGCAGCGGTTCTTGCCGCGCGCCTTCGCGCCGTACATGGCGGCGTCCGCGTCGCGCAGCAGGTCCTCCGGTGTCGGTGCGTCGCCGTTGGCCAGCGCGATGCCCACGGACGCGGTCACGACGACCTCGAACGAGTCGACGACAACGGGCGACGCGAGCGTGCGCGCCAGCCGTTCGGAGATCTCGATGACGTTCTGCTCCTGGCGCAGGTCCTGGCAGAGCACGACGAACTCGTCGCCGCCGAGCCGGGCGACCGTGTCGAACGGCCGCACGTGGTGCTGCAACCTGCGGCCCACCTCGCGCAGCACCTCGTCGCCGACGTCGTGGCCGAGGCTGTCGTTGACGTCCTTGAACCCGTCGAGGTCGATGAACAGCACCGCGGTCAGCTGGTGCTGCCGCTCGGACCGGGCCAGCACCTGGCGCAGCCGGTCCAGCAGCAGGATGCGGTTCGGCAGGCCGGTCAGCGGGTCGTGCAGCGCCTGGCGCACCAGCTGCGCCTCGGCCTGCCGCCGCTCGGTGATGTCCTCGGCCTGGGTGACGAAGTACAGCGGCTCGCCGTCCTCGGCGGCCACCATGCACGCCGTCATCACGGTCCACACCGTGCGCCCGTCGGAGTGCAGGTAGCGCTTCTCCATGCGGAACGGCCCGACGTGGTGGTCGGCGATCATGGCCGTCGCCGCCGACATCGACGCCTCGACGTCGTCGGGGTGGGTGAAGTCGGCGAACGAGCTGCCGATCAGCTCGGCCTCGGTGCGTCCCAGCATGTCGCACAGCGCCCGGTTGACCTGGGTGAGCTTCGTGTCGAGGTCGACGAGCGACATGCCGATGGACGCGTTGTCGAACGCCTGCTGGAAGCGTTCCTTCGCCTCGCGCAGCTCGGTCTCGGACGCGCGCTGCTCCTCGACCATGACCTGCAGGCGTTCGGCCATGCTGTTGAACGCGCCCGCCATCGCGCCGATCTCGTCCTTGCTGCGCACCTGGACGCGGCCGGTCAGGTCGCCCTTGGCGAGCTCCGCCGCGCCGCGCGCCACCGTGCCGACGTCGCCGGTGATCCGCCGCGACTGCCACACGGTGAGCAGCACGGTCACCGCGAGCGTCGCGAGCACCGCCGCCAGCGCGAGCGCCCGGTCGCGCGCGTGCCCGTCGAGCCTGGCCTTCAGGAGCTGCCGCTCCTGCTCGAAGAGCCGGTCGGTCAGCTTCGCGAGCGAGTCGACCGCCCTGGTGACGCCCTGCTGGTACTCGGCGCGGTCCAGCTCGACCGTGCCCGCGTCGACGAAGCCGCGCGTCGTGGCCGTCCCGAGGTCGGTCACCGCGAGGTAGGTGTCGTGCAGCAATGGGCCGAGCGCCTGCTGCAGGCCGTCGTCACCCTCGCGGAACGTCGTGAACAGGTCCTCCTGGAGGCCGTCGACGTGCTGGGTGAGCGTCGCGACGGTCGCCGCGACGGCCGTGCGGTCCTGGAGCGTGATCCGGGCGTCGACCAGCAGCCCGTCGACGGTGTCGCCGAGCCTGCTGATCCGGTCGGCGAGCTCGGGCCCGTGCGTGACCAGCGCGTCGGCGAGGTTGTAGGTGCGCAGCTCGGGGTCGAGCACGAGGTTCGACGTCACGCCGACGTAGTTGATCAGCGTGCGGACGTTGCCGATCATCATCGTGTGCGCGGCGTCGCTGGCCGCCTCGTCCGGCTGACCCGTCCGCCAGGTCTTCCACCTGTCGGCCTGCGCGGCGGGCGTGGCGTTGATGTTGAGGTCGGCATTGGTGGTCCGCAGCTGCGAGCCGAGCCGGGCGTCGGCCTCGAGCAGCGCGGCGAAGTCCGCGTCGACCTTCTCGCTGCGGGCCTTCAGGTCCGCCTCCGGCCGTTCGCCCGCGAGGAACTGCCTGCTCAGCGTGCGGTGGGCGGAGAGGTCGACGAGCAACGTGGTGAGCGGCCGCAGGTAGTCCATGCCCCGCAGCTCGTTCTCGCTGAACTCGATGCGGCGCCCGTTCTCGACCATGAGCAGGTACGTCGCGGTCGCCAACGGGAGGGTGAACGCCAGCCCGATCATCGCGAGCTTGTGCCACACGCGAGACCGCCGGCGGCTGCATGGTCTATTCGGCACAGTCGCGACTGCCTATTCGGCTCCGTGGAGTGATCCGGCTCACCCTACCGGGCTACGGTAGTTGCATCGACCGTCGGTGGGTATGTCGTTGCGGTGTGTTGGCCATTGTCGAGTCCACGGGCGAGTTGCGCCATCAAACGTCTCAATTGGTCGGTGCGGACCACCCGATGGGGCGGTCCGCACTTTCATCAGACGGTGATGGACCAGGTGTCGCGCACACCCGTGTCACCAGGGCTGTTGTCGCCCATCCGCAGCGTCCACCTGCCGCCCGCCCGTTCGCCCGCGGCCGGATGAACGGTGAAGGATTTCGCCCCCGGAGAGACGAGTGCACGGGAGCCGCCGTAACGCTGCAATTGGTATCAGCGGCCTGCGGGTAAGACGAGAGAAATATTCAGGTCTTGAATGCGGGTGTGCGTCGCGCCGTCGGCCGGGGGAACAGGGTTTGGCAACCCTTATGGCCCTCTGCATGTTGGTCCGAATGCCGGGTTGTCTAGACCTTTCATCCACGCCACGATCGGATGTGGGCCGCCCCCCGCCGCATTGGCACGTCCTGAGGGAGTCGGGGAATGAGTGGCTGGAAAGCACTGCTGGCGGTAGGCGCCCTGATCGCCTCCGTCGTGACACCGGCACCGGCCGCCAACGCGGCTGACGTGTGCGCGGTGAAGTCCCGTCCGTCGGGCAAGGTCCTGCACGGGTACTGGGAGAACTGGGACGGCGCATCGAACGGCGTGCACCCGCCGTTCGGCTGGACGCCGATCACCGACCCGCGCATCCGCCAGCACGGCTACAACGTGATCAACGCGGCGTTCCCGGTGATCCGCTCGGACGGCACGGTCCTGTGGGAAGACGGCATGGACGCGACCGTGAAGGTCCCGACACCCGCCGAGATGTGCGCGGCCAAGGCGGCGGGTCTGACGATCCTGATGTCGATCGGCGGCGCGACCGCGGGCATCGACCTGAACTCGCGGGCCGTGGCGGACAAGTTCATCGCCACCGTCGTGCCGCTGTTGAAGAAGTACAACTTCGACGGCATCGACATCGACATCGAGACCGGCCTGACCAACAGCGGCAACATCAAGACGCTGTCGACGTCGCAGGCGAACCTCATCCACATCATCGATGGCGTGCTCTCGCGGATGCCGTCGAACTTCGGCCTGACCATGGCGCCGGAGACCGCGTACGTGACCGGCGGCAGCATCACCTACGGCTCGATCTGGGGCGCGTATCTGCCCATCGTCAAGAAGTACGCGGACAACGGCCGGCTGTGGTGGCTGAACATGCAGTACTACAACGGTTCCATGTACGGCTGCTCCGGTGACTCCTACCAGGCGGGCACCGTGCAGGGCTTCGTCGCGCAGACCAACTGCCTCAACAAGGGACTCGTCGTGCAGGGCGTCACGATCAAGGTGCCGCTCGACAAGCAGGTGCCCGGCCTGCCCGCGCAGCCCGGTGCCGGTGGCGGCTACATGTCCACCGGCCTGGTCGGCCAGGCGTGGAACAACTACGGAGGCGGTCTCAAGGGCCTCATGACGTGGTCGATCAACTGGGACGGCTCGCGCAACTGGACGTTCGGCGACAACGTGAAGTCGCTACAGCGCCGCTAGTTCTCTGACGGTTGCTTCGTCCACCTCGACGCCGAGACCGGGCCCGGTCGGCACCAGCGCTCGTCCGGCGTCGAGGTGGACTGTCGTTGTGGCGTATGGAGATTCGATGAACTGCCGCCCGTTGAGGTCGACGGGCGTGCCGATGCCGAACGCGGCGAACAGGTGGAGACTCGCGGCCAGCCCGATGTCGGAGTCGGTGAGGCCGGACCCCATGAGCCGCACGCCGCAGTCCTCAGCCAGTTGGCACAACCGCCGCGACAGCATGAGCCCCCCGCTGCGCTGGACCTTCGCGATCGCCACGTCCACCGCGTCGAGCTTCACGAACGTCGCCAGGTCCGTCGGGTGCCGCAGACTCTCGTCCAGCGCGACCGGCAGCGGCGACGCCGCGCGCAGCCGCTTCTGCCCCGCGACGTCGTTGGCGGGCAGCGGCTGCTCGAACGCCGTGACGCCCAGGTCCTGCAACAGGTGCGCCATCCGGATCGCCGTGTCGCACGTGTACGCCTGGTTCGCGTCCACCCACAGCGGTGCCTCGGGCGCGGCGGTGCGCACGGCCGTCACCACGGCGAGGTCGGTGCGTTCGTCGTTGAGCCCGATCTTCACCTTGAACGCTTCGTAGCCGTGGGCTCGTCCTTCGTCGACGCAGTCCGTGACCTCGTCGGGTGTCTGCCCGGACACGATCCACGCCAGCTGGATGTCCTCGGTGCGCCGCTGCCCCCACAGCACGCCGATCGGGACGTTGAGTGCGCGCCCGAGCAGGTCGTGCAACGCCACGTCCACCGCCGACTTGGCCAGCGGGGCGCCGATCGAGAACCCGCGGTTGATGGTGCGGTCGAAGATCCGGCTGATCCCGTCGAGATCCCACACCGGCCGCCCGATGATCGCGGGCGCCAGGTAGTTCTCGATCGTCGACACGATCGACTCGGTCGTCTCGTACGTCCACGCGGGAATCGGCGTCGCCTCACCCCAGCCGTGCACGCCGTCCGCGCTCACCTTGACCAGCACGCGGATGCTCGGCGTTCCCTTCACCGCGACCGATCCGCCCGACACGCCGAAGCTGCGCACCGTCGGCAGCGCGACGGCGAACGTCTCGACGCGGTCGACTGTCAGACCGATCATTCGATCTTCCTCTCCGGGGCCGTTACCAGGTGTTTCTCGTCAACGGGCCGTTGACTCGGCCTTCTGGGTTGTGGGCGGAACGTTTGGGGTCGGAGAATCGTTGCGCAAGGAGGAAGCGCGGGGGCAGCGGGCAAGCTCCCGCCGCGGGAGTCACGGTGGTGGCCCGGCGCTGGCCGGTGGCTCGGCCCACGGGCATCCCTACAGGACGGCGTGGCCCGCAATCGGCTCGCAGCCCGGCCCGTGGCAGTCGCTCCAGGCTCGCCCGCGGCACGGTCTCGCGGCGGTGGTCGGTTACTGGCCAGCGGCACAGCCTCACGGAACTCGCCCGGAGCGCGCCAGCCCAGCCGCGGTCTGGTGCCGTCCCGCGGCACAGCCTCACGGCGGCGGCCCGGTGCTCGCCCGCAGCACGACCTGCCCCTGCACGCGCTCGACGCGAACACGAGCGGGACGCTCGGGCAGCAGCGCCATCTCCATCGCCCGCTCGCCGAGGTCTTCGAGCGGCAGCGCCACGGTGGTGAGCGGGGGAGTGAGGTCGCGGATCATCGGGATGTCGTCGAACCCGGCCAGCGACACGTCGTCCGGCACGCGCAGCCCGGCCTCGCGGAACGCGGCCAGCGCGCCGATCGCCATCACGTCCGTCGAGGCGAACACGCAGGTGGCGCGCAAGCCTCTGCGCAGCAGTTCCTGAGTGGCCTCGTAGCCGCCGTCACGCGTGAACGCGCCCTCGACGATCTGCGTCGACAGCAGGTGGATGCCCCACGAAGCGAGCGCCGACCGGAAGCCGGCGAGCCGGTCTACGACGGTCGTCAGCGACAGGGGGCCGGACAGCACGGCGAACGAGCGGTGGCCCAGTGCGAGCAACGACCGCGCGAGTTCGGCCGCGCCACCCCGGTTCTCCGGCAGCACCGCGTCCGCGCGCACACCGCGATGCCTGCTGATGACCGCGACCCGGCCGCCAGTCGCGCGGTACAGGTCGAGCTCCCTGCGCAGGGACTCCTGCCACTCGCGGTTCTCGAAACCGGAGCCGACCAGCAGCATCGCGCGCACCCGCTGGCCGCGCATCATCGACGCGTACGAGATCTCGCGCAGCGGGTCGCGGAACGTGCTGCCCAGGATGACCTGGAGGTCGTGCCGGGAGGCCGCGCGCATGACGCCGCGCGCGATGCCCGCGAAGTACGGGTCGCCGATGTCGTGGCAGATGACGCCGACACCCGCGTTCGACGACTTCGCCAGTGCTCTCGCGTGCGCGTTCGGCGAGTAGGCCAGGCGCTCCGCCGCCGCGCGGACGCGTTGTCGCAGGTCGGCGCGGACCTGGGTCGCGCCGTTGAGCGCGCGGGACGCCGTTGCGAGCGAGACGCCGGCCGCGCGGGCCACGTCGCCCAGCGTCACCTGCCCCTGTTCGGCCATATGACTCCCTTGACCGGTTTGTGAGCCGGTTCTACGTTAGCGGAAAGCGCTTTCCGAAAGCGCTTTCCGTCACCAGTGACGACAGGGATGACGACAGAGGGATGACGACAGGGAGTGCGATGGACTGGCTGGAACGGACCTGGCGTCCCGCCCTGCTGCTGGTTGCGTTCCTCGCGCTGTGGCAGGTGGTGACGGCGACCGGGTTGATCGCGCCGTACCTCGTGCCGTCGCCGGGCGACACGCTCGACGTGCTGGTCGGCAAGTGGCCGTACATCTGGCAGCACACGTGGGTCACCACCTACGAGACCGTGCTCGGGTTCGTGATCGCGGCGGTCGTCGGCGTGCTCGCCGCGGTCGCGATGGTCTACTCCGGCACGGTCGAGAAGACGCTCTACCCGATCCTGCTGTTCGCGCAGGTCATCCCCAAGATCGCGATCGCGCCGCTGTTCGTGGTGTGGCTGGGTTTCGGGTTGGGGCCGAAGGTGCTCGTGGCGGTGCTCATCGCGTTCTTCCCGGTGGTGATCTCGATGGTCACCGGGCTGAAGTCGGTCGACACCGAGATGCTGGAACTGGCGTCGACCATGGGCGGCGGGCCGCTCAAGACGTTCGTCAAGATCCGGTTCCCCGCCTCGCTGCCGCACCTGTTCTCGGGGCTCAAGGTCGCGGTGACCCTGGCCGTGACCGGCGCGGTCGTCGGCGAGTTCGTCGGCGCGAACGAAGGCCTCGGCTTCGTGATCCTCCAGGCCAACGGCAATCTCGACACACCGATGCTGTTCGCCGGCCTGATCGTCATGTCGGTCGTCGGCGTCGTCCTGTTCGTCCTGCTCGAGCTCGCGGAGCGGTTCGTGTTGCCGTGGCACGTCAGCCGCCGCGGCTCGGCCGTGACCACCACCATCTAGCGAAGGGCCTTCGATTCGATGAAGAAAATGGCCATCGTCGCCGGTGTGCTGCTACTCGCCACGGCGTGCGGAGGGGGTGACGGCGCCGCGCCGCCAGCCAACCAGCAGGCCAAGGACGCCACCCTGACGCTGAACTGGTACCCGTACGGCGAGCACGCGCCGTTCTACTACGGTCTCAAGCAGGGGATCTTCACCAAGCACGGGATCAACCTGAAGATCCAGGCCGGGCAGGGTTCCGGCAAGACCGTGCAGGCCACCGGCGCCGGCCAGACCGACTTCGGCTGGGCGGACACGTCCGCGCTGGCCGCCGCGGTCGAGCAGGGCGTCCCGGTCAAGAGCGTCGGCGTGTTCCTGCAGACGACGCCCGCGTCCGTGCAGTTCTTCACCGAGAAGAACATCAAGAAGCCCGAGGACCTCAAGGGGCTCAAGGTCGCCACGACCGCCGGTGACGCGCTCACCAAGACGTTCCCCGCGTTCCTGAAGCAGAACGGCATGCAGGACAGCGACGTCCAGATCCAGAACACCGACGCGGCGGGCAAGATGGCCGCGGTGATCTCCGGTCGCGCGGACGTGCTGCTCGGGTTCGCGTCCGACCAGGGCCCGACCATGCAGGAGAAGGCCGGGAAACCGGTGTCGTACCTCAAGTTCTCCGAGTTCGGGCTGAACTACTTCAGCAACGGCCTGCTCACGTCGAAGACGATGCTGCAGAAGGACCCGGAGCTGGTGAAGAAGATGGTCGCCGCGACCGCGGAGGCGTGGGCGGCCGCCGAGAAGGACCCGCAGGCCGCGGCCGACTCGATGAAGGGCGCGTCCGAGCAGCTGCCGTCACCGACGGTCGTGCTGGAGCAGTTCAAGACCACGCTGACCCTGCTGCACACCGACGCCTCGAAGGGGCAGGGGCCGGGCGTGAACTCCGCGGACGACTGGAAGAAGACGATTGACACGTTCGTGCGCACCGGGATCATCCCCAAGGGGCAGGATCCGGGCGCGTACTGGGAAGAGAGCGTGGCACCGAAGGGATGACCGTGACACTCGGGACGGCCGCGGTCGAAATCGACTCCGTCGCCGTGCACTTCAGGTCGAAGAAGATCGACGTGACCGCCATCCGCGAGGTCTCGCTGGACGTCGCGCCGGGTGAGTTCGTCTCGATCGTCGGTCCGTCCGGGTGCGGCAAGTCCACGCTGCTCAAGCTCGTGTCCGGGTTGCTGAAGCCGTCGAGCGGAACCGTTCGGCTGCTCGGCGACCCGGTCACCGGGCCACGCCACGACATCGGCTACGTGTTCCAGCGGGCCGCGTTGCTGGAGTGGCGGTCGGCGCGCAAGAACATCCTGCTGCAGGCCGAGATGCGCGGCATGTCGTCGGTCGACGCGGGCAAGCGGGCCGACGAGCTGATCGAGATGACCGGGCTCACCGGGTTCGAGGACGCACTGCCGCACGAGCTTTCCGGTGGCATGCAGCAGCGCGTGGCGTTGTGCCGCGCGCTGCTGCACGAGCCGCGGGTGCTGCTGATGGACGAGCCGTTCGGTGCTCTGGACGCGTTGACCCGCGAGCAGATGAACGTGGAGCTGCACCGGATCTGGCGGGAGACCGGGACGACCGTGCTGCTGGTGACGCACTCGATCGCCGAGTCCGTCTACCTGGCGAACCGGGTGGTCGTCATGACCGCCCGGCCGGGTGCGGTGCAGGAGGTCATCGAGGTGTCGCTGCCGGAGGTGCGGAGGTACTCGGAGACCATGGCACGCCCGGAGTTCAGCTCCACGGCGGCGCACATCCGCTCACTGCTCGGAGCAGGAGGATCCGACGACTAGTGCGGGCGCAGGCGGCGCGCCAGGAGTTCCTGCAGCGCGTTGGTGTGGTCGGAGAGGTGGTTGAGGCAGTCGAGCAGGTCGTCCGCCTTGGGGCCCAGCGTGTCCAGCAGTTCGGCGGTCACCTCCGCACGGGCCCGGCGGCCCTCCGCCACGGCTTCCCGGCCGCGCGCGGTGATCTCGACGAGCCGGACGCGGCTGTCGTTGGGGTCGATGTGGCGTTCCGCGTAGCCGACGCGTTCCATCTCCGCCACGACCTTGGACGCGCCTTGCGCCGTCATGCCCAGCAGGTCGGCCAGGTCGGTCACCCGGACCGGACCGGCGAGCAGGTGCTGGAACACGTAACCGTGGACCGTGCGGACCTCGCTGTGCCCGGCGTCGGCCATGCGCTGGCGGACCGCGGCGTCGCAGGCGGCGGACAGCGCGGTGAACAGCAGCGTGAGATCCCGGTCGGTTGACAGCACCGCCGGATGGTGACATCTTCAACCATGGTTTAGCAACTTCGGTTGAGGATGTGGTTCCCGATGATCTGCGATCCCGCTTTCCGTTCCGTGGTCGAGGCCTTCCGCGAGGGCGTCGGCGACGGCGGCGCGGCGTTGTCGATCACCGCGGGCGGCCGGACCGTCGTGGACGTGTGGCACGGCGACTGGGAGCGGGACACCGTCGTGAACGTCTTCTCGGTGACCAAGGGCTGGCTGGCGGCGCTCGCACATCGGCTGGTGGACAACGGTTCGCTCGACCTCGACGCGCCGGTGTCCCGTTACTGGCCGGAGTTCCGGGCCCCGGTGACCGTCGCCCAGCTGCTGTCGCACCAGGCCGGGCTGCCCGCGCTGCGCGCCGGCCTGCCCGCCGAGAGCCTGTACTCGTGGGACGCGATGACGTCCGCGCTGGCGGCCGAAACCCCTTGGTGGGAACCGGGAACCGGGCACGGCTACCACGTGGTGACGTTCGGCTGGCTGGTCGGCGAGGTGCTGCGCCGGGTGACCGGCGAGGACGTGCGCACGCTCGTCGAGACCGAGCTGGGCGTGCCGGATCTGTTCGTCGGGCTGCCCGAGCACGCGGACTCCCGAGCCGCCGAGCTGGTGAACGGCGGCGTCGCCGGTGACATGCCGATCCCGCTCCCGATCGCGGTGAAGGCGCTCGCGAACCCGCCGTCCCTGCTCGTGCCCGGCGTCGCGAACACCCTCGCCTGGCGCAGGGCGCAGATCCCGGCCGCCAACGGGCACGCGTCGGCCCGTGCGCTGGCCTCGTTGTACGGCGGACTGACGGGCCTCGACGTGCCGGTGCGCAGCGACGGGCATGATCAGGTCATGAACGGCAACACCCGGTTCGGGCTGGGGTTCATGTTGCCCAACGAGGTGCGGCCGTTCTCGCCCAACCCGCGTGCGTTCGGGCATCCCGGCGCGGGCGGGTCGCTGGCGTTCGCCGACCCCGACACGGGCATCGGGTTCGGGTACACGACGAACCGGCTCGTGATCAGCACGTCCGGTGCGGACGCCCGCTGGACGACGATGGTGGACGAGCTTTACCAGATCTGACCGCGTTCCGCCTAATGGTTCCGTGTGGTGAGAATGTGGTGTCATTCTGATAATGGGAGGTAGTCATTACTTTGTCGCCCCCTCCCTGTTACGCGATTCCGCATTAATGTGACCACAGTCACGCCGACTTGCTGAATTCTCTGGAAGATCGCTAACCTCGGCCCCGACCGCTCGGAGGGGTCGCTGAGTTCTGCTCGCGACCGCGGTCTTCAATCATTGGTGAGCTATACGTTCGTGGCCGAGGGGTGTTTGACCACTACGTTCTGGTCTTCTGGCCTGATGAGCTGACCTGAGATTCGCGTATGGCTGGGCGCTGCGCGCTGTGATTCCGCGCGCCCGCCGAGGGGTGGAAAGGCTGACAAATGAACACGGCGGAAATGTCGGGAGAGCATCATCCGCTCGTTGAGGAACTGTTCCTGGAACAAGTGGAACGGTACCCGGAAGCAATTGCGCTGGTAGAGGGGGAAGTGCGGCTCACCTATCGCGAGCTGCACCGGAGAGCGGGCCGAATCGCGGCCGGCCTGGTCGCACGCGGTGTCGGGAGAGAATCGATCGTCGCGATGGCGTTCGAACGGTCGGCCGACGCGATCGTGGCCACGCTGGCGATCGTCATGGCCGGTGGCGCGTACCTGCCGCTCAACCCGAGCTTCCCCGGCGAGCGGCTCGCGCACATGATCGCGGACAGCGGCACCGAGCTCGCGATCTGCGGCCAGGGGATCGCACTCGCCGGCGTCCCGAACACGACGCTGGCCGAGCTGGACACCGACGCGCAGGCGCCGGTGCCCGCGGAGTGGGACGGCTCGCCGCTCGCGTACGTCATGTACACCTCCGGCAGCACCGGCAGGCCCAAGGGCGTGCTGGTCGAGCAGGCGGGCATCGTCCGGCTGGTCAAGGACTCGGACTTCTTCCGGTTCGACGCCGGCGAGCGGCTGCTGCTCACCGGAGCGCTCGAGTTCGACGCGGCCACGTTCGAGATCTGGGGCTGCCTGCTCAACGGTGCGACGCTGCACGTGGCGGGCAAGGAGACGCTGCTGGTGCCGGACGCGTTGAAGAACGCGTTGCGGGACAACGGGATCACCGTGATGTGGCTGACCGCGCCGCTGTTCGGGCAGCTCGCCGAGCACGACGCGGGGACGTTCGCCGGACTGCGCACGCTGCTGGTCGGCGGTGACGTCGTGCACCGCAGGCACGTCGCGCAGCTGCACGCGCGGTTCCCCGAGCTGCGGGTGATCAACGGCTACGGGCCGACCGAGAACACCACGTTCACCACGACCTACGAGATCCCGCCCGGCGGCGAGGGCGACATCCCGATCGGCAGGCCCCTCAACCAGACCACCGTCAAGGTGCTGGACGAGCGGCGGCACCCGGCGGACCAGGGCGAGCTGTACACCGGCGGCGCCGGGCTGGCCAGGGGATACCTGAACAACCCCGAGCTGACCGCCGAGAAGTTCGTCGTGATCGACGGCGAGCGCTACTACCGCACCGGCGACCGGGTCACCGTCGACGCCGACGGGCTGATCTGGTTCCACGGCCGCGTCGACGACCAGGTCAAGATCCGCGGGCACCGGGTCGAGGTCAAGGAGACCGAGTCCGTCCTGCTCCGGTGTGCCGGTGTGGTGGAGGGCTGCGTCATCGTCAGCGCGGACGACACGGGCAAGTTCCTCAGCGCGTACGTCGTGCTGGCGCCGGACACCGGCCTGCTCGACGTCACCGCCGAGCTGGCCACCAAGCTGCCCGAGTACATGCGGCCCGAGCACGTCGTCGTCATGGAACGCCTGCCGCTCAACCCGAACGGCAAGGTGGACAAGGCGAAGCTGCCCCGGCCGCGGACCGAGCAGCACGACCACTCGGACCTCCCGGAAGGCCAGCGGCAGCTCGCCACTCTGTGGGCCGAGGTGCTGCGGGCCGGCCGGATCCGGCCGAGCGACGACTTCTTCGAGCTGGGCGGCAACTCGCTCGCCGTCGGCGCGCTGCTCGGCAGGCTCGCCGCGCGGCACGGCGTGCACCTGCCGTTCAAAGAGGTCTTCGCGAACCGGACGCTCGCCGCGATGGCCGACGCCGTGTCGAAGGCCGCGACCAGGGAGCTCGCACCGATCCACGCCGTCCCCGACGGCGTGCCCTCGGAGCTGCACCCGCAGCAGCGCGGCCTGCACACGCACTGGCAAGTCGACGAGAAGTCGTTGGCGTACAACGTTCCCGTCCGGCTCGACATCACCGGCCCGGTCACCCCGCGCGGTGTGCGCGAGGCACTCGCCGAGTTGGTCGACCGGCACGACGCGCTGCGCACCAGGTTCGTCGGAACGCGGCAGGTCGCCGACTCCGGCGTCACCGTGCAGCTCGTCGAGTCGCAGTACATGCGCGACGAGGACGTGGTGCGCGCGTTCGTCCGGCCGTTCGACCTCACCAAGGCGCCGCTCGTGCGCGCGCTGCTGGTGCGGGTGGACCACGCCCGGCACCGGCTCTACCTGGACGTCCACCACGTCGTGTTCGACGGGGTGTCGCTGGGGATTCTCGTGTCGCAGCTGACGGATCTGCTGGCCGGCGTCCGGATCGGCACGCCGCGCTGGCGCTACGCGGATGCGTCGCAGTGGTGCGCGGACCGGATCGCGGACGGCACGTTCGCCGCAGACGGGCGGTACTGGCTGGAGACGCTGGCCGACCCGCCGCGACTCGACCTGCCGACCGACCACCCGAGACCCGAGGTCCGCAGAACGGCCGGCGCGACCGTTCGCCGCAAGTGCTCGAACGAGCAGGTCCGCCGGATCGCGCAGCGGGCGGGCACCACGGACTTCGTGGCGTTGCTCAGCGCGTACTCGGCCGTCCTGATGCGGTTGTCAGGACAACGCGACATCGTTGTCGGCAGCCCGACGAGCGGCCGCGTGCACCCCGACTTCGACGGCGTGGTCGGCATGTTCGTCAACACCGCCGCGCTGCGGATCGGCATCGACGAGCAGGCGAGCCTCACCGACCTCGTGCACGCGACGAAGCAGCGGCACGCCGAAGCCCTCGAGCACCAGGCGTTCCCGTTCGACGACGTCGTCGCCGGGCTGGGGCTGCCGCGCGACCCGAGCCGGTTGCCGCTGCTGGACGCGTTCTTCGCGTTGCAGAACATCGACTTCTACACCTTCGAACGCGACGAGCTGCGCGTCGAGGTCGAGCTGCTGCACCCGCACTCGTGCCGGTTCGACCTGAACCTCCAGGCCTACCAGCGTCCCGAGGGGATCGTGCTCGAGCTCGAGCACAACACCTCGCTGTTCACCACGGCGTCCGCCGAGTACCTGCTCAGCCGGGTCACCGACCTGCTCGACGAGCTGGACAGCGCACCGGACCACGCCGTGTTCGACCAGCCGGCGTCCATCGGCGCCACATCGACAGCCCACGCCGACTTCACCTTCTAGAAGGACTTCATGACCAGCGCATTGCAGGCACAGCAGGCGTTCCGCGCCCATCCTGCACAAGAGGAGTACTGGACCAACCGGCACCGCGAGTGGGTCGAGCCGGTGGTGGCCGTCCGCGACCACCTCAGAGGCGACGCCGGAGAGCCCGTCACGCTCGCGGCCGACGCCGGTGACGCGGCCGCGCTGATGCGGCTCACCAACGGCGATCCGCTGCTGCTCAGAGTGGTCGCCGCCGCGGTCGTCGCGGTCGTGGCCGCCCGCACCACCGACCGCGACGACGTGGTGGCGTTCGCGCCCGCGCTCGCGGAGAAGTTCGGCACGCCCAACCGCACCGTCCCCCTGGGCATCCAGGTCGCGCGGGACGCGAGCGCGCGGCAGCTCCTCGGCGCCGTGCGCGCCGCGTTCCTGGAGACCGAGCCGAACCTCGACGTGCCGGTCGGGGTCCTGCTCGACCGCGCGGGCTCCCGCCCGACCGACTTCATGTCCGCTGTGGACGGTGAGATCGACGGCGACGACGCGGACCGCGCCGGAACCCCGTTGCTGTTCACGCTGATCACCGAGCCCGCGCTGCGGGTGGCGCTGCGCTACGACCCGGTGCTGTTCACCGACGCCACCGCGCGCAGGCTGCTCGACGCCTACCGGACCGTCCTGCACACGATCACCACGCGCCCCGCGGTCACGGCCGCCGAGCTGCTCGCCCCGACCGAGCACGAGCTCGCCCTGCTGACCGGCGCGTTCAACGACACCGAAGCCGAGTTCCCGGCGAGCAGGCTGCTGCACTCGTTCCTGGAGGAACGGGCGCGCGAGCACCCCGACCACGTCGCGATCGCCGACGACGGCACCACGTACGCGCAGCTCAACTCCGCCGCGAACCGGCTCGCCCGCACGCTGCGCGACCGCGGCGTCGGCGCGGGCAGCATCGTCGGCGTCTGCGTGCCCCGGTCCGGGATGATGCTGACCGCGATCTACGCCGTGCTCAAGGCCGGTGGCGCGTACCTCCCGGTCGACCCGACGCTGCCTGGCAACCGGATCGAGTACCTGCTCGACCACAGCGGCACCGAGCTCGTGCTCGCCACGCCGTCCACCGCGGACGTGCTGGCAGGCGCGCACGTGCTCGACCTGTCGGACATGGGGAACTGGGACCACGACGACACCGACCTCGAGCCGGTGACCGGGCCCGACGACGCCTGCTACGTCATCTACACCTCGGGTTCGACGGGGCGCCCCAAGGGCGTCGTCGTCGAGCACCGCGCGATCGTCAACCGGCTGTGGTGGATGCAGCGCGCGTACCCGCTGACGCCGGACGACGTGATCCTGCACAAGACGCCGTTCACGTTCGACGTGTCGGTGTGGGAGATCTTCTGGTGGTCCATCGCCGGTGCGACGGTCGCGACGCTGCCCAACGGCGCCGAGCGCGACCCGGCGCAGATCGCGGCCCGGATCGCCGAGTGCGGCGCGACCACGATGCACTTCGTGCCCACGATGCTGCACGCCTTTCTGACCTACAACGCCGGCGCGGACCTGTTGTCGTCACTGCGAACCGTGTTCGCGAGCGGTGAGGCGCTGGCCGTCGGGCACGCCGGGGACTTCGCCCGGATCCTGCCCGACGCGCAGCTCGTCAACCTGTACGGGCCGACCGAGGCCGCAGTTGACGTGAGCTTCTTCGACTGCGACACCGTGGACGCGACGCGGTCGGTGCCGATCGGCAAGCCCATCGACAACATCCGGTTGTCCGTCCGCACGCGCAACGGCGCGCTGGCGCCGATCGGCGTGCCCGGTGAGCTGTGCATCGCCGGTGTCGGCCTCGCGCGCGGCTACCTGCACGCACCGGAGCTCACCGCCGAGCGGTTCGTGTCGTTCGACGGCGAGCGCAACTACCGCACTGGCGACCTCGCGCGCTGGCTGCCCGACGGCACGATCGAGTACCTGGGCAGGCTCGACACCCAGGTCAAGATCCGCGGCTACCGCATCGAGCTGGGCGAGATCGAACACGTCGCGTCGAAGGCCGCCGGTGTGGCGGAGTGCGCGGTCACGGCCGTCACCGAAGGCGACGACAAGGCGCTGGTCGCCTACGTCGTGGCCGGTCCCGGCTTCGACGAGTCCGCACTGCGCGCCGCCCTGTCGGCCGAGCTGCCGTCGTACATGGTGCCGCAGTTCGTGCTGACCGTGCCCGAGATTCCCGCCAACCACAACGGGAAGCGCGACCTGTCTTCGTTGCCGCGTCCGTCGCGGCAGGCGAACGAGGACTTCGTCGAGCCCGCCACCGAGGTGGAGCAGCTGCTCGCGCGGGTCTGGTCGGACGTGCTCGGTGTCGAGCGGGTCGGCGCGCGGGACGGGTTCTTCACGCTCGGCGGTGACTCGATCCTCGGCATCCGCGTCGTCGCGGCGCTGCGCGAGGCGGGCTACGAGCTGACCGTCGGCGACGTGTTCGCCCACCAGCGACTCTCGGACCTCGCCGCGGTGGTGCGCAAGGCCTCAGCCGCGGTCGTGGTGTCCGAAGAGGACTGCTGGGAGTGGCGCGCGTCCGCGCTGCAGGTCGGCATGATCTACCACTCCAGCCTGGAGACGGACGTCCCCGTCTACCACGACATCTTCCGCTACGAGATCGCCGTCGAGCGGGTCGACCTCGCCGCGCTGGTCGCGTCGTGGGAGTGGCTGGCACGCAGGCATCCGGTGCTGCGCAGCAGGTTCGACGTCGACCGGATGGTCGTCGAGGACGCGCCCGCGCTGCCGGTCGAGGTGCTCAACGGCGTCGACCCGGCCACGTGGGCCGAGCAGGAGAAGCGACTTCCGGTCGACCCCACGATCGCACCGGCGTACCGGGTGCGGTTCTTCGTCACCGGGCCGGACAGGGTGGTGCTCGGGCTGAGCTTCCACCACGCGATCCTGGACGGCTGGAGCGTCGCGACGCTCGTCGAGGAGTGGTGCCGGGCCTACGCGGACCTGCTCGCCAGCCGTGAGCTGGACCCGCCGCGGTCCGGTGCGGTGCTGCAGCAGCGGTACGCCGAGCTGGAGGTCGCGGCGGAGGCCGACGAGCGGCAGATCGAGTTCTGGCGCGCCGAGCTGGCGGACAGCCAGATACCGGAGGTCCCGCGGCTGGCGTCCGGCGGTTCCGCCGAGGTCGTGGTGCGCGGCAGGGACATCTCCGCGCGGCTGATGGAGACGCTGAAGCAGCGGGCCGCCGAGTGGTCGGTGCCGCTCAAGAGCGTGTTCGTCGCCGCGCACCTGCGGGTGCTGGGCATGGTCGCGAACCAGCGCGATGTCGTCACCGGGTTCGTCACCAACGGCCGCCCCGAGGTCGACGGCGCCGAGCACGCGCTCGGCATGTTCCTCAACACGCTGCCGTTCCGGCTCGACCTCGACCCGGAGCTGACCTGGCGCGAGCTCGCCCAGCGGTGCTTCACGCAGGAGCAGAAGCTGCTGCCGCACCGCTGGTTCCCGCTGCCCGCGATCCAGAAGCTGCACGGCGCACCGGCGTTCGAGGTGATCTTCAACTTCACGAACTTCCACGTGCACCAGGGTTCCGCGGTCACCTCCGTCGAGTACTTCGAGCAGACCAACGCGCCGCTCGTCGTCTACGTCGGCTCGAACTCGTTCACCGGGAAGTGCCAAGAACCGGTGTGGCAATGTCGGATCGGGCACGACCCTGCCAAGTTCACCGCGGAGCAGGTCGAGCGCTACCTCGGCTACTACCTGGGTTGCTTCGAGGCGCTGGCCGCATCCGGAGACGCGCCGTGGGTGGACACGGTTCCGTTGTCCGCGGACGAGAAGGCCCAGCTGCTGCCGGCCATCGCCCGGCCGGACGCGCCGCAGCTCGACGGGTGCCTGAGCATCGGCGAGCGCTTCGCGGCGATGGTGGGCAAGCACGGTGACCGCGTCGCGGTGTCGTGCGGCGACCGCAGCCTGACCTACCGCGAGCTGGACCGCCGCGCGGGTGTGCTGGCCGCGCAGATGGGTGTTCAGCCCGGCGACCTGGTCGGCCTCGCGCTGGAGCGCGACCTGGAGATGGTCGTGTGCATCGTCGCCACCATCAAGGCCGGCGCGGTGTACGTGCCGATCGATCCCGGCTACCCGGAGGACCGGATCCGCACGACCGTCGAGGACGCGGACGTGCGACTGCTCATCGGCACGCCCGAGGTCTGCGCGTTGTTCCCGGAACGTCGGACCATGGATCGGATTCCCGAGGCCGGCGAGGAGCTCGCCGCCCGCGAGGTCGGCCCGGACGCGCCCGCGTACGTGATCTACACGTCCGGTTCGACCGGCAAGCCCAAGGGCGTGCAGGTGACGCACGGCAACGTGCTGCGCCTGTTCGGCCAGACCGACGACTGGTACGGCTTCACCGAGCAGGACACGTGGACGCTGTTCCACTCGTTCGCGTTCGACTTCTCGGTGTGGGAGCTGTGGGGTGCGCTGCTCTACGGCGGTCACCTCGTGGTGGTGCCGTTCTGGGTGAGCCGCTCGGTCGACGACTTCGCGGATCTCCTGGTCTCGCAACGCGTGACCGTGCTGAACCAGACGCCGTCGGCGTTCGGTCAGGTGAAGCAGGCGATCATGGACCGGGTCGGTCCGGCCGAGGTCGCCCTGCGGTACGTGGTGTTCGGCGGTGAGGCGCTGGACTTCGCGAGCCTCACCGACTGGTTCGGCCACTTCGGCGACGCCCGCCCGCGGCTGGTCAACATGTACGGCATCACCGAGACGACCGTGCACGTCACGTACCGCCCGGTGTGCGCGGCGGACACGACGTCGCCCGGCAGCATGATCGGCGAGCCGATCCCGGACCTCGGCACGTACCTGATCGACGAGCGCGGCAACCCGGTGCCGCTCGGCACGACCGGGGAGATCGCGGTCGCCGGTGGCGGTGTCGCGCTCGGCTACCTGAACCGGCCGGAGGAGACGGCGAAGCGGTTCGTGTCGCTCGACCTCGGCGACGGGCCCGCCCGCGTCTACCGGTCCGGCGACCTGGCGCGGCGGCTGCCCGGCGGCGACGTCGAGTACCTCGGCCGCGGCGACGCGCAGGTCAAGATCCAGGGCTACCGGATCGAGATCGGCGACATCGAGTTCGCGCTGAGCTCGCACCCGGCGATCGCGTCCGTGCTGGTCATCGCGTTCACTCGGCGTTCGGGCGGCAAAGCCCTCGCGGGGTACTACGTGCCGGCCGCGGACGTCGACCAGACCGCGTTGCGCGAGTACCTCGGCGAGCGGCTGCCGTCGTACATGGTGCCGAGCTTCCTCGTCGAGGTGGACGCGTGGCCGTTGACGATCAACGGCAAGATCGACCGGAAGGCGTTGCCGGATCCCGAGCAGCAGGTGGCTGTCTCGGGCACGCATGCCGCGCCGCGCAACGAGGTCGAGACGGCGATCGCGGCCATCTGGCAGGACGTGCTCGGTGTGCCGCAGGTCGGCATCGACGACGCGTACTACGAGCTGGGCGGCGACTCGCTGCAGGGCATCCGGCTCGTCGGCGCGCTGCGCAAGGCGGGGTTCGACGTGCCGCTGCACGAGCTGCTGCGGTTGCAGACGATCCGGGCGCTGGTGGCCGTCGTCGGCACGGCCGAGGAGTCGGCCGATGCCAGCGAGCCGTTCTCGCTGCTGTCCGAGCCGGACCGGGCGGCGCTGCCGTCCGGTGTCGTGGATGCGTACCCCGCGACGCAGCTCCAGCTCGGCATGATCTTCCACACCGACCTCGATCCGGCGCAGGCCGCGTTCCACGACCTGATCACCTACCGGATCGCGCTGCCGTTCGACCGCGCGGTGCTCACCGGGCTGGTCGAGACGATGGTCGAGCGCAACGAGGTGCTGCGCACGTCGTTCGCGGTGACCGGCTACTCGCGGCCGTTGCAGCTGGTGCACGAACGCGGCGAGGTCAACGTGTCCGTGCACGATCTGTCCCATGTGGACGAAGCGCACCAGTCCGCGTTGCTCGACGACTGGTTCGACGCGGAGAAGAGCACCGGGTTCCTGTGGAGCGCGCCGACCCAGATGCGGTTCTTCGTGCACCGCACCGGTTCCGGCTCGTTCGCGCTGTCGGTGAGCTTCCACCACTCGATCATCGACGGCTGGAGCTTCTCCGGCCTGATGGCGCGGCTGCTGGAGGACTACCGCAGGTTGCTCGGGGACCTGCCTGTCACCGAGGTACCGGAAGTGCCGCTGGCGTACCGGGACTACGTGCAGCTCGAGCTCGAGGCGCAGGAGTCCGAGGAGGCGCGTGCCTACTGGACCGGGCTGCTCGCGGACGCGCCGTACACGAAGCTGCCGCGGCTGCCCGAGCCCGGCGCGCGGTGGGCCGAGACGGAGCTGACGCTCGACGAGGAGCAGTACGCGCGGCTCGTGGAGATCGCCGGGCGGCACAAGGCGTCCGTGCGGCACCTGTGCCTCGCCGTGCACTTCCGGGCGTTGTCGCTGATCAGCCGGATGGACGACGTGACGTCCGGTGTGTTCGGCCACGGCCGCCCCGAGCACGAGGACGCCGAGCGGATGGTGGGGCTGTTCCTCAACATCGTGCCGCTGCGGGCGCGGGTGTCCGGCCGGTGGGAGGAGCTGATCGCGGAGATCGTGCGGCTCGACCACGAGCACATCCCGCACCGCCGGTTCTCGCACGCGTCCATCCAGCGCGCGATGGGCGGTGGACGGCTCGTCGAGACGGCGTTCAACTTCGTCAACTTCAGCGCCTACTCGGACCAGCTCGGCGAGCAGGTCATCAGCGGCCTCAAGTGGTTCGAGCACTCGGACTTCGCGCTGCTCGTGACGTTCAACGCCGACCTGTTCTCGCAGAAGCTGAACGTGACCTTCAACGCGGCGGCCCGCGTGCTCGGCGCCGACGCGGTGCGCACGGTCGCGTCCGTCTACGAGGCGGTGCTGTCCGACCTCGTCGTCGACGACCTGCTGGCCGCGCTGCCGCCCGCACCCGACGGTCAGCCGGACGGCTACGACCGGATCGGTGCCGGGCAGGCGCGAATCGACCGCGCGCTGCTGAGGTCGTTGATCGACGAGCTCAGCACGGACGGCGTCGTCGACTCGCTGACGGCGGTGCGGGTCATGCACGAGGCGAGGTCCCGGTTCGGTGTTTCCGTTCCGCTGCAAGCGATTCTGATGGAGCGGTGATGCGCGCAACCTTCTCGACGATCCTGCTGAGCTCGCTGGGATCGACCGTCCTGTGGCTGCTGCTGGTGCCGTACTTCGGTGCGGCCACCCAGTCCGAGGGGCTCGTCGGCCTGCTCGGCATGGAACGCCAGGTGCTCGGCGTGCTGGGCGCCCTCGTGGTCGGCGTGTGGGCCGACCACGGCCGGGTCGGCCACAAGTTCGCGCTGCTGCAGGGACTCCAGCTCGTGCTGGCCGTCGTGTTCCTGCTCGTGCCGGACGCGGGCCCCGAGTTCGTCCTGGTGTGGACGGCGCTGCGGTTCGCGCTGGTGGGCGCCAGCTCGGTGCTCGCGTACCGGCTGCTCGCGGACGTGTCCGGGTCCAGCTCGCAGGGCGCGGTGCTGCAGATGGTCACCTCACCGCAGGGTGCCATGGTGTTCGCCGCGGTGATCTGCGTGGCGATCCCGGCCTGGACGTCGCACACCCTCGTCGCCGCGCTGCTGTTCGACGTCGTGAGCAGCGTTGCGGTGATCTGGATGCTGCTGCGCAGGCGGTCCGCCGACACCGGCTCGCTCGCGTTCGAGTGGCAGCGGGTGCCGGTGCGGATGGGCGCGGCCGTGCGCGGGTTCTGGATGCGCGAGCTGTGGCCGTGGAACCTGCTGCAGATCGGGTTCCTGGCCACGCTGTCCGGGATGATGGTCTACGCGGCCGTGATCGCCCAGGGGCAGCAGCTCGTGCCGACCGGGATCGCCTTCCCCGCCGCGTGGTTCTTCTACGGCCTGACGTTCTGGGTGACGGCTCCGCTGCTCAAGCGCGCCCGGTCGTGGGCGCTGGTGTTCGCCGGTGTGCTGGTGGCGTGCGGTGTGGTGGGTGCTCTCGTCTCCGCGTTCACCGTCCACATGGGACTGTACGTGGTGCTGACGTTCGTCAACGCCTACTGGATCCACTACACCAACGCGCAGGTGCTCGAACGGGCGCCGGTCGAGCAGCTGGGTCAGATCAGGGCGAGCATGATCTTCTACCTCGGCCTGGTGTTCGGGGTGGGGGAGCAGGTCGTCGGCGTGCTGCTGGAGCACGGCGGCCTGGCGTTGTTCGGCGTCGCGCACGCCGTCGGCGGTGCCCTGCTGATCTGGGCGGTGCTGTCGATCAAGCCTGCACGATCGTGTTCTGAGCAGCTACCAGTCGCCACCGACCGTCTTCCTTCGCCATCACGTACATAGGGCTCCCCTCCGGCTCACCCTCGACGGGCTTCCCGTCGAGGGTGACCGAACGCTGGCGCAACTTGACCGCGGCGACGTCCGGGCGGATGAAGAGCACCTGGGCGACGACCCGCTTGATGGCTTCGATGTCGTTCATGCGACCAGCCTCGTACCTCCAGTGCTCTGGAGGTCAAGTCAGGGGTTGCGCTGATCAGTACGCTGAATGTGAAGCTCCTTCGCGTTTGTTCGCAAACGAAGGGACGGCGCAATGACGCGTCTGATCGTGGCACTGGCCCTGCTGCTTCCTCACGTGACCGCCGCTGCCGCCGCCGCACCGGACGGGCAGTGGTTCGACGGAGCGGAGGTGCGGGTCTCGGACGGGGTGTTCCGGGACGCGCACGGCCGTGAGGTCGTGCTCAGAGGCTTCAACGTGTCGGGCACGTCGAAGCTGGCGGAGCACAAGGGGCTTCCCTTCGCGAGCCTGGAGGAGGCCCGGTCGTCCGCGGTCGCGATGCGGAAGCTGACCGGCGCGAACGCGGTGCGGTTCCTGGTGACGTGGGCGTGGATCGAGCCGCAACCCCGGCAGATCGACCACGCGTACCTGGACCGGGTCGCCGAGCAGGTCGGCGCGTTCACCGACCAGGGCATCCGCGTGTACGTGGACTTCCACCAGGACCTGTACTCGCGGTACCTGTTCAACCCCGGCAGCTGGTACACCGGCGACGGCGCGCCCGAGTGGGTGGTGCGCGCCGGTGGCTATCCCAAGGAGTACTGCGGGATCTGCGTGCACTGGGGCCAGAACATGAAGAAGAACAAGGCGGTTCTCGACGCCACGTACGACTTCTGGCACAACCGCGAGGTCACCACGGCAGCCGGCCCGATCCGGATCCGCGACGAGTTCGTGCACGCCGCGGGCGAGGCGCTGGGGCACCTGAAGTCCGCGATGTCCGCCGAGGCGTTCCGGCTCGTGCTCGGTGCGAACCCGCTCAACGAGCCGTACGCGGGCCGCTACGACGACGGCCAGACCAGCCTCGCCTGGGAGCGCGACCTGCTGTGGCCGTTCTACCAGCACTTCCGGCAGCGGATGGACGACGTCGGCTGGGCGGACAAGGCGGCGTTCGTCGAGCCGCTGGTGTTCTGGAACCAGAACGTCGGTTTCTTCGCCGAGCCGGGCGGGTTCGACCTGGTGCCGCCGCTCGGCGACCGGTTCGTGTTCAACTCGCACTTCTACGACGGCAAGGCGCAGTCCGGTGTCCTCAAACCCGGCAAGGCGCGCGACGGCGAGTACTCGGTGGACTTCAGCCGGATCCGCGACCGCGCGGCCGCGATGGGGACGACCGGGATCGTGTCCGAGTTCGGGCACCCGGTCTCCGGGTTCACCTCCGACAAGAACACCAGTGTCCTGAAAGGGATGTACCAGGCGCTGGACTCCCGCGTGCCCGGCGCGCGGTGGTGGAGCGAGGCGGCCGCGTCCGGTCCGGTGCTCTCCGGCAGCCAGTGGCACTGGGACATCAACTACGGCCGGCACAAGGAGCTGATGAACAACAACCCGGACAAGGTGCTCACCGACGGCGACGCGATGAACGACGAGCACTTCTCGGCCGTGCGGTTGGACGGCGGGCCGGTGCTCAACGTCGACGGACGCGTGGTGGACCGGATGTTCCCGCGCGCGGTCGCTGGGAAGACGATCGCGTTCACCTACGAGGACCGGGCGCAGGACGGCAAGAACGTGTTGTCCTGGAACCAGATCCCGGCGTCCATGCCCGCGGTCAAAGCGCTCGTCGGTGCCGGTCAGTTCGGCGTGCTGGTGTGGCGGTCCAACGGTGTGGCCGCGCCGACCGAGCTGCACCTGCCCGCGTCGTTCAGCTCGCCGACGGTCGTGAGCGACGTGCCGTCGACGGTCGCTCCGGAACCGGGAACGCCCGGCGTGCAACGGCTTCTGCTGTCCACACAGGACACCGGACTGCACTTCGCGCTCGTGACCAACTCGGCGGGACCGGTGGAGGCGGCCCGCGCCGAGCTGGCCACGTGGGTGAGGACTGTTGGCTAGCCGGTGCCGCGGACGTACGCCCACGCCGTGCGGTTGACGGTGTCCTCGACGCCGCTGAAACCCTCACCGGGGCTGAACGCGTCCTCGGTGAAGTCGACGTCCGGGTCGTCCGCCGTGCCACCGACGCCGTCCGGTCCGACGCCGAACATCCGGTCCGGGTTGCCACCCGGATCCATGATGCCGTGCACGTCGCTGCGCGGGTCCTGGTGCCAGTTGCCCGCCATGTGCCCGGCCTCGTGGGAGACGATGTTGCCGACCGCGCGGCCGATGAACCCGATCCGGTCGCTCTGCGGCTTCAGATAGGTGTTCAACGACCACGGCACGCCCGCGGGCGAGCTGATCTCGTCGAGCAGGACGAGCGCGGTCTCCTCCTTGCCGAAGTTGCCCGCGTCGATGGACTCCGCGATGCCGATCGTCTGGATGCCGGACTCGAGCGTCGTGCCGCCGACGACCACGCGGCTCACGTTCGGCTGGCCCCACGGGTCGGAGTGGTCGCGGCTGTTGAGGACGCGCACCGCGAACCGCGGGTTGGTGCCCTTGGCCGCCATGTCCTTCTCGATGTTCTCCCGCACCGTCGCCACGACCGCGTCGATCACGGCGTTCTCGTCGCGGGCCGTGAGCCCCCAGTTGGCGAGGAACCTCGACAGCGGCGAGAGGTCGCGCAGGCCACCGGACGGGTCGTAGATCCGGGTGTTGACGCGGGCGCCGTCGAAGTCGAGGAAGATCGTCTGCACGGTCCCGCGCGGCGTGGTCTCGGTGCCGGGGCGGAATGCCTCGATCCTCGCCTCGTACGCGCCCTCACCGGCCTCGACGCCGACGACGTAGCGCCCGGCCTTGGGTGCCACGAAGTCCACGACGGCGTTGCCGCCGCCGGGCAACGGCGAGTCGATGGCGTAGATGGCGGTGATGTCCTGCGACGACCCCATCACCTCGCGGCCCGCCGGGTCGTACACCGCGAGCCGCGAGCCCGAACCGCTGAGCGAACCGCCGAGCACGTCGCCCGCGCGCAGGTCGACCGCGTAGTAGTCGAGGTCGCCGTGGCTCTTGCCGCTGGTGATCCGCAGGTCGTACGGCCCTTCGGTGCCGACACCCGACCCGGTGCCCGGCTTCTTCGGGTCGGCCGGAACGCGTGCGCTCCCGCCGCACCGACCTGGACGAAGAACGTCCTGCCCGGCATCAGCTGGACGGTCATCCTGGCGTCGGTGGTGCCCGGCGTGTTGTCGGCGATGCTCCAGATCGCCCCCTGGTCGTCCCACAGGATCAGGAACGTGTCGAGGTCACCGGTCGGTGTGCTCGTCTCGAACGTCACCGACGTGCCGGCGGCGCCGGTGAGCCGGTAGAAGTCGAAGTCACCGGTGCGGTCGCCTGCGCTGCCGTGCGGCCCGTCGCCGATCGTGCCGCTGGTGCGCAGCGACGGCCTGCTGCCGGGGATCCCGGTGTCGCTCGCGAGCGGGATGGCGTCGTTGGTCTCCGCGAACGCGGGCACCGTCGGGATCGTCTTGTCCGGCGCGAGGTTGCCGGTGACGGTGACCTTCTTCTGGGTGCCGAACCCGGTGATGCGTTCGGCTTTCGCGAGGGTGTCGTTGCCGCCATTGGTGCCGACCGCCTCGCGTTCGGCGTGGGTCAGCGGTGGCTTGCCCTGCTTCTGCACCCTCGCCTGGGCTTTCGCCGCGCGGTTGCGCGCGACCTGCGCCCAGTCGACGTTCCTGGGATTGCTCGGAAAGGTGAGCAGCGGGTCCGCCTGGATGAGCGGAACCCGTTCGTCGGCCACGGCCTGCCCGCTCATGAGAAGCGATGCGGCGGCGACCAGCGCCAGTAGTTTCCCCATGTGATTCCCCCGAATCTGAGACTCAGCTCAAGGAAACCGCCTTGCGGCGCGGGATTCGCAGGTTTTCGCCGGTGTTGGCCTGTTCAGGACGCGCGGTAGCGCAAACCGTCCATCAGCAGATCCAGCATTCGGCCCGCCTGCTCACGCTGTTCGGGCTCCCCGGCGGCGAACGCGATGCCGCTGAGCGACGCCAGCACGTCGACCGGGTCCGAGTCGGAGCCCGCGCTCTCCAGCAACGGGCTGAGCGCTTCGATGAGCAGGGCCTTGCTCTGCGCGTAGGGGTTCACGCCGGACGCGATGACGGCCTTGAGCGCGTCGGCCATGCCGCGCTTGGTCGTCATGTAGTCGAAGAACCGGTCCATCCACGCCCGGACGGCCTCGTCGGCGGGCAACGACGCGAGCAGCTCCGGGGCCGCGTCGCACAGCTTCGCCAGCTCGGTGCGGTAGACCGCCTCGATCAGCGCCTCGCGGGTGGGGAAGTGGCGGTACAGCGTGCCGATCCCGACACCGGCGCGCTTGGCGACGGCGTCGAGCGTCACGTCGGTGTCCCCGTGCGTGAACGCGTCGAGCGCCACCTCCAGCAGGCGGTCGCGGTTGCGTTGGGCGTCGGCACGCACAGGACTCCTTGATGTGACACAGGACACAATGAAAACGGAGGACCCTCCGCTTAGTGTGGACCGTAGCGGAGGAACCTCCGCTTCAGTGTACAGACGGGGAACATCATGACCACGGGGTTCAACGCACAATCAACGGCAGCCGAGGTCGTAGCGGGAATCGACCTGACCGGTCGCCGGGTCGTCGTCACCGGTGGCTCGTCGGGGATCGGGGTGGAGACCGCGCGGGCACTGGCGGGCGCCGGTGCGGACGTGACGCTGGCCGTCCGCGACCTCGCGGCGGGGCAGCGCACCGCCGTCGACATCACCGCCACCACCGGCAGGCCGGTCGGCGTGGCCCGGCTCGACCTGTCCGACCAGGCGTCCGTCGCGGCGTTCACGGCGAACTGGGACGGTCCGCTGCACATCCTGGTCAACAACGCCGGCGTCATGGCCACGCCGCTGACCCACACGCCCGAGGGCTGGGAGCTGCAGTTCGCGACCAACCACCTCGGCCACTTCGCACTGACCAACGGCCTGCACCGCGCGCTCGCGTCGGAAGGCGCCCGCGTCGTGTCGGTCAGCTCGGCCGGGCACCTCGGGTCGGACGTCGTCTTCGACGACATCCACTACCGGGCGCGCCCGTACAACCCGTGGGAGGCGTACGGCCAGAGCAAGACGGCGAACATCCTGTTCGCGGTCGAGGCCTCGCAGCGGTGGGCGGCCGACGGGATCACGGTCAACTCGTTGATGCCGGGCGTGATCCGGACGAACCTGACGCGCCACATCGACGAGGAGGAGCTGAACCGGCGCATCCGCGAGCGCGCCACCGCGATCGTGTGGAAGACGGTCGAGCAGGGTGCGGCGACCTCGGTGCTCGTGGCCACCTCGCCCGCGCTGGACGGCGTCGGCGGGAAGTACTTCGAGGACTGCGCGGAAGCCGGGCTCAACGTGCCCGGTGAGCGGACCGGCGTCGCGCCGTACGCGATCGACCCCGAGTCGGCCGCGCGGCTGTGGAAGGTCTCCGAGGAGATCTTGGCAGGCTAAGCGTCCACGCCGACGACGTCTCCGATGCGGCGGACTCCGTCGCGCTCCAGCAGCGCGGCGAGTCCGTCGTTGACGTCTTTCGCCACGCCGGGGCCGCGGTAGACGAGCGACGTGAACAGCTGCACGAGCGAGGCGCCGAGCCGGATCTTGCGGTAGGCGTCCTCCGCGGTGAACACGCCGCCGGACCCGATGATCGAGTATCGGCCGCGGTCCATCTTCCGGTGCAGCGCCCTGATCGTCTCGTCCGCCCGGCGCTGGGCGGGTTTGCCGGACACCGCGCCCGGCAGGTCGCTGGTGATGCCGTGCGGCTTGCCCGCCGGGAGGTTGATCGCGAAGCCGTCGACCTCGTTGGACTGCCCGACGGTCTCCAGGAACACCTCGAGCGCCCGGTCGTCGGCGAACGGGGCGACCTTCAGGAACAGCGGGCGGGTGATCGTCAGCTCGCTCAGCAGCAGCTTCAGCCTGCGCGGCTCGTGGAAGAAGCCGCGGCCGTCGCTCGTGTTGGGGCAGCTCAGGTTCAGGCACAGGTAGTCGGCGTGCTCCTGCAGCCTGCGCACCGACCGGACGTAGTCCGCGATGATCGCGTCCTCCGGATCCTCGGTGCCGCGGTTGGTATTGACGATGTTGACGCCGACCGGGACCCGCCTGCTTGCTCGCCCCAGCCGTTCCGTGACCTCGTCCGCGCCGTCGTTCGGCAGGCCGTAGTGCACGACGATCGCCTCGTGCTCGGGGAGCCGGAACAGCCTGGGCCTGGGGTTTCCGCTCGACGGGTCGGCCGAGACCGAGCCGATCTCGACGTGGCCGAAACCCAGTGCGGACAGCGTGTTCACCGCCCGGCCGCTCTTGTCGTAGCCCGCCGCCAGACCGAGCGGAGTGCGCAGCTCGAGGCCGGCCACGGTCGTTTCGAGGCTGTCGTGCGCGGACTCGTACCGGCGCGCGATCGCGTTGACGGTGTGCGTGGACGTGCCGATGCGCTCCGCGAACCGGATCGACCGGTCGTGGATCCATTCGGGGTCCGCCCGGAACAGGACCGGGCGGACCAGACGTCCGTAGGTGCTCACCGCCTCCCAGGGTAAGCGCTTTCCACCCTCAGGGCGCGATGCCGACGTCGCCTTGACGTTCCCACTTCCGCTGCTGCGCGGCCGTCAGCGCGGGCCAGTGCAGGCCACCGGGGCGCGGGTTGACCCGGCTCGCGTAGGACCCGGGGGAGTAGGCCGGGTCGAAGAAGCAGCCGGTGCCGTACTTCGCGTCGGCGGCCGGGCAGGCCGCGGCGATGCCCCGCGGCGTGGGCTTGCGGCCGGTGCGCTCCCACTGCGCGAGTGCCCGGATCGCGCTGGCGTACTCGGCGTCGCTCAGCGCGCTGTGCTCGGCCTCGGTGGTGAACGTCTGCACGAGGTTGTCCCGGCCGCGCATGCTCGCCCGGTAGGCGGCCTCGTGCTCGACGAACGCCGTGGGGTCACCGATCGCGTGCACGGTGAGGATCGGGATCCGGGCGGTGCCGGTGATGTCGCTGTCGTAGGACAGGTCCCGCCTGGCTTTCGGGTCGGCGTCGAACCGCGCGATGGTTGCGTTGAGTTTCAGGTCGTCGTGCGAACCGGAGTAGCGCACACCCTTGTTGCTGAACGGGTTCCGGTCACCGAGTCTGGTGTGGACGATGTCGCGGAACGTGAACGTCGCGAAGTTGAGATGCGACGCGAGCGCGCTCTCCGGGACCTTCGTGACACCGAGGATGTCGTCCAGGTTGCGCTGCTGCACCTCGGTGCGGACCGGCGTCTGGTAACCGGTGCACTCCTGGAGCTTCTTGCGCAGCTCGGCGCTCGTCTGCGGGTCGTGCTTGCCGCAGTAGTACTCGTAAACCGCCTTCAGGTCGACGCGGTAGTCGTAGCCGCGCGACCCGCCCGCGAGAACACCGCTGGTCAGCAGTGCGGCGTCGTAGCCGCGGTAGATCTCGACGGCCTTCGCCGCGACGTTCCCGCCCCACGACTGGCCGTGCAGGATCGTCTTGCGCGGCCTGCCGAACCGCTGCGTGAACAGCTTGCGCACGTTCTCCGTGTCCTCGGCCGCCATCCGCGTGCCGTAGCCGCCGCGCCGGTACGACGAGCCGATCCACGCGTAACCCTCGCGGACCATCACGTTCCACCGCGCGAGGTCGTCCCTGCTGCGCTCCGGTGTCGGTGCGCCGAGGTCCGGCCCGCCGTGCGCGTGCACGACGAGGGAGCGGTTCCACGCCTGCGGGACGGCGATCGTGTAGAACGCCCCGTTCGCGTCCTGGCCCTCGTAACAGGTGGTCGTGGCGGGGAGTTCGGCCGGACACGGGCTGGTGGTCGCGTCCACTGGCGCGAGGATGCTGGCTGCGAGCGCGACGGCGAGCACGGCAGGTGTCATGACCGACATCGTGTGGCCGCCGTCACGCCGCGTTCCAGATCGTCAGGCAAAACTTGGGGTTCGCCTGACCTTGGAAACCCCTTGGCGGACCACGGCGACCACTGCTACTTTTCCGGCGGCCGTGCGAGAGACCGAGGAGGTGGTACCCGTGAACGTATCGACATGGGTGCTCCCCTCAGGGGTCATGGTCGGGCGATAGGTCGTCCGGGAGCGCCGTTCAAGTGCACTCCTGAAAGGCACGACCATGCAATTCACTTCCGAACAGCGCTTCGACGACGGCGTCCTCGAACGAGAATTCACCCTCGGCGAGATCCCCGGCATCCTGTGGACGCCCGGATCCGCATCCGCACCGGCGCCGCTGATCCTGGTCGGCCACCCCGGCGGACTGCGCAACATGTACCCCCGCCTGGCGGCCAGGGCCCGGCACGCCGCGGCGGAGGGCTACGCCGCGGCCACCATCGAGCTCCCGGGGAGCGGTGACCGGCCCCGTTCCTCCGCCGCCGAGGAGGCCCGCGCCGACCTGCGCCGGGCAGTGCAGGCCGGCGAGCCGGTCGCCGACGAGATCGTCGACCGGCTCGTCCTCCCGCTGGTCGACCAGGCGGTCCCGGAATGGCAGGCCGCCCTGGACGCCCTTCTTTCGCTGCCCGAGATCGGCGGCCCGGTCGGGTACTCGGGAGGGGTGATCTCCATCGGCGTCCGGCTGGCGGTGGTCGAGCCGCGCATCTCGGCCGCCCTTCTGTTCGCCGGGAGTTTCGTGCCTCGCAGCATGTTCGAGGAGGCCCGGCAGGTCACCATTCCGCTGCAGGTCCTGCTGCAGTGGGACGACGAGGGGAACGACCGGCAGATGGCGCTGGACCTGTTCGACGCGTTTGGTTCCAAGGAGAAGACGCTGCACGCCAACATGGGTGGGCACACCGGCGTTCCGGCATTCGAAGGGGACGACGGGAATCGGTTCTTCGCCCGGCACCTGAAGTGAGGCCGGTCGGCAGCGGACGATAGGGGCTGTCGGCCACGATGCCGCTCATCGAGGATGGTCCCGGCCTTCCTCGATGAGCGGTGCCGGGCTTCGTTACCGGGCTTCGTCATCCTTGTGTCCCGCCTGCCGTTGTGGCTCGTTTCCTGCTCGCTGTGGCTTGCGGGGTTGCCGGGCTGCGCCCGGACCACGAGTGATGCCTCCTCTGTCGGCGTCACTCGTACCGGATTCTTGGGTGGCGTGGCACCGTGGTCCCGATCCGGCGGTCGGCTTTCGTTGTTTGGTTCCGCTGGCTCCGTGGTCGCCGGGCGGTGGCTCGCCTTTTCGTTCTTTTCTTTGTTTGTTAGTGGAAGCCGGGGAGGGCCGGTTCGGGTTCGCGGGTGTAGACGCGGCCGGTGGGGCTGACACATTTGAATGTGCCTGGGCTTGGCTGCGTGATTTGCCAGCCGGATTCGTGTTTGAGGCGGTGGTCGTGGGTGCAGAACATGCCGTTGTTGTGGTCCGCGGTCGGGCCCGCGGGGTAGGGGATGGTGTGGTCGACCTCGCAGCGGCTGGCCCGCGCGGTGCAGCCGATCATTCGGCAGGTCTTGTCCCGCGCCCACAGGAACCGCCGCAGATGAGCCGGGGGCCGGTAGGTGCTGGTACCCACATCGAGCAGCGCGCCGGAGGCCGGGTCGGTGAGCAACCGCCGCCACGTCGCATCCCCCGCCAACTCGCGGGCCAGGTCGGCGCTGATCGGCCCGTAGCCCTCCAACTCGCCGGGATGCTCGTCGAGACCCATCAGGGTGGTGGCCGAGACGGTGACCATCAGCTGAACCTGGACCGGGCTCGCGTTGTCCGGGGTCGCCAGAAGCAGGTCAGCGATGACGTCCGCGCGACGCTGGTTGAGCGTGCGGGTGTCACCGGGGAACTTCGCCTCCTCGGCCAGCTTGTCCACCCGCAGCCAGCTGACCATGGCCTTGTCGGCGGGCATATTGATCCACAACATCGCCATGTCGTCTTCGAGGGACCGTATCCCGGCGGCGCGGGCGGCTTTCTTCTCCGCGACGCGTTCACGCGTGCCGTCGGGGTCGACGCTCATCACGATCCGCCGCCCGCGCTGCCGCATCTGCACACTGGTCTGCTCCGGCGCCTTGATCAGCACCCGCTGCTCGACCTCGGCCGCGTGCTCGGCGGACAGCGGAAGGGTCTGCGTGTGGATGATCTGCGCCTTGTACAGGTCGATCTCACCCTTCTCCAGGGCGTCGACCGTCGCGGGCAGCCGCGACACGAGATCCCGGGAGACCATCATGCGGTCCTCGGTCCAGTTCCGGGTCCAGTGCATCATCGCCGCGATCTCGGAGGACGCGAACTCGTCCTGCCACGTCAACTCGGCGTATTCGCCCAATGCGCGAACCTGCTGAGCCTGCCAGTAGTCGATCTGTTTCTGGCAGTGCTGGATTGTGTCGAGAGCCCCCTCGATGTCCATAACAACAATATTACCGCACAATTGTTCGAACGGGCATCACTCATTAGAGTCACGTACTCATGCATAATCGTTGCGGTGGAAGGAAAGAAGAACGAAAAGGCGAGCCACCGCCCGGCGACCACGGAGCCAGCGGAACCAAACAACGAAAGCCGACCGCCGGATCGGGACCACGGTGTCAAGTCACCCAAGAATCCGGTACGAGTGACGCCGACGGAGGAGGCATCACTCGTGGTCCGGGCGCAGCCCGGCAACCCTCAGTCCAGGTCGGCGCCGCAGGTCATGTTGATGGCGGTGCCGGTGAGCGTCCGAGCCCAGTCCGACGCGGCGAAGACGGCGACGTTGCCGACGTCCTCCAGCGTGGCGGCGCGACCGAGCAGGGTCGGGTCGACGATCAACCGCTCGATCGCCTCGCGTTCGAGGAAGTCGGCGCCGAGGGTCTCGGGCACGCCGCTGGTCCGCAGCGTGACGACCCGGATGCCGTACCGGCCGAGCTCGACGGCGAGCTGGCGGCGCAGGGACTCCGCGGCGTCCAGTGCGGTCAGGAAGCCGCCGACGTGGTAGTCGCGGATCGCGCTGAGGTTGCCGGTGCCGCCGAACATCATGATCACGCCGGAGCGTCGCGGGATCATGTGCCGTGCGGCCGCCCGCGCGGTGAGGAACTTCGACGTCACAGCGGTCGTCACGGGACGGAGGTAGTCGTCCAGGGACATGCCGGCCACCGGTGTGCCCTGCACGTCGCCGTCGGCGATCACGCTGAGGGAGATGTCGATGCCGCCCGCGTCCCGCGCGACCGCGTCGGCGTGCGCGTCGACCGCCGCTTCGTCCAGTGCGTCGACCTCGGCGGTCTCGGCTCGGCCGCCTTGCGCGCGGATGTCGTCCGCGACCTTCTCCAGCGTGGTCCGGGTGCGTCCGGTGAGGTGGACGCGTGCGCCTTCGCGCGCGAAAGCACGTGCGATGGCGCCGCCGATCTGACCGCCGCCGCCGTAGATGATCGCGTTCCTGTCCTCGAGCAACATGTGCGCCTCCAACGGGTGTGACCTTGTAACCCGCGTCGGCGCCCGAACTCATCGCTGCTGGCGAGAGATCTTTTCGGGCAGCCCGAACAGGGTGAGGTCCGCTTCGAGGAACGAGACGACCTCGCTGATCCGCCCGTCGCGCGTGGTGACGACGTCCAGCCCGCCGGGCAGGAACGCGGAGCCGTCCCACAGGTAGGTGCCGAACGCGAGCTGACCGTTCGCGCGGGTGGGCAGGAAACGCCATGGGCTGGTGAGCGGGCCGCCGGTGAGGAAGCCGCGGATCGCGTCGTGGCCCGCGTACCACTCGGGCAGCGGCGGCATGGAGAACTTCGCGTCCTCGGTGAGCATGCCGACGATCGCGTCGACGTCACCGCGTTCCCACGCTGCGGCGTACCGCTCGGCGAGGTCGCCGACGTCGTCGTTCTGGGGCTGCGGTGCGGGAACGGCGGCGCGGGCGCGTTGCAGCGCGCTGTTGACCGACGCGACCGTGGTGTCCAGCAGGACGGCGACCTCGCTCGCGGGGAACTCCAGCACCTCGCGCAGGATCAGCACGGCGCGCTGCCGGGCCGGGAGGTGTTGCAGTGCGGCGACGAACGCGAGCTCGACCCGTTCCCGCGCGAGGTAGCCGGACTCGGGATCGTCCGGGAACGGTTCCAGCCACACGATTTCGGCGAGCGGCGTGGCCGGGTCGACGTCGACCGGCAGCTCCCTGCGCCGTCCGAGCGCGGTGAGGCACCGGTTGGTGGCGATCTTGTACAGCCACGGTCGCAGCGAGCCCTCGAAGTGCTCGAGGTTGCGCCACGCCCTGATCAACGTCTCCTGGAGCGCGTCCTCGGCGTCGTGGAACGAGCCGAGCATCCGGTAGCAGTGCGCCAGCAGCTCACCGCGGAACGGGTCGAACGCGCGTTCGTCCATTCCGCAACGCTAGCCGCGAAGGCGTTCTATCGTGCTGGACGTGGTCACCGCCGAAGACGTGCGCCGCGTGGCGATGTCGTTGCCGCGCACCTCCGAGCACCTGATCAGGGATCGGGTGAAGTTCCGCGTCGGCCAGATCGTCTACGTGGCCCTGTCCCAGGACGAGACGGTCATGGGCTTCGGTTTTCCCAAGGAGCAACGGGAAGCGCTCGTCGCGAGCGAGCCGCACAAGTTCGCCATGCCGAGCACGTCGGACATGAGGTTCCACTGGGTGCACGTGCGGATGGACGCCATCGACCGGGACGAGATGGAAGAGCTGGTCACGGGCGCGTGGATGATGTGCGTGCCCAAGAAGGTGATCAGGGAGCACCTGGAACGGTGATGTCCGATTCCCGCGAGAAGGGCCTTCGCGGGTTGGGCAGACTGGTTCCATGCCAGTTCGAGTGCACACCGAGATCGACAGCCCGATGGGCCCGCTGACCCTGGTCGCCGAGGACGGCGCCCTCGTGGGTCTCTACATGACCGAGCAGCGCCACCTCCCGGCGTACGAGACGTTCGGCCCGCGCTCCGAGGAGAGTTTCGAGGAGCCGTTCGGTGCCGTCACCGCGCAGCTGGGCGAGTACTTCGCGGGCACGCGCACGACGTTCGACCTGCCGCTGGAGCTGAACGGCACGCCGTTCCAGCAGACCGTGTGGAAAGCGCTGCTGGACATCCCGTACGGCGAGACCGTGTCGTACGGCGAGCTCGCCGCGTTGATCGGCAGGCCTACTGCTTCGCGCGCGGTGGGGCTCGCCAACGGCAAGAACCCGATCAGCATCATCGTGCCGTGCCACCGGGTCGTCGGCTCGACCGGCGACCTCACCGGGTACGGCGGCGGCATCGAACGCAAGCGCGGCCTGCTCGCGCACGAGCGAGGACTTCAGGTGCTCGCGATCTGAGTTACGCGTGCAATTCAACAAATTCATTGACGCGGATCGTGTGGTCCGGAATGATGAGCGCTACGTCAATCGAAGGGGTCAGCCATGGCCGGTATCTCGACTCGTGAGCCGCGGTGTGCGCACCGCGACTTCACGCTGACCATCGCAGGCTCCCCACCGTGACAGGCGTTTCGTCACGTCAGGGAGCCGCCCGTCGGGATTGCCGACCAGGGCGGCTTTCTTTTTGCGCGCGCGAAAAAGAATTAGTTCGCTCTTTGGCAACTCCAGAGTGGAACAGAACAGACATGCACGTGGTCGATGCGGCTGACTGGTGAGGCCGTCGCACTATTAATGCGGAGGACCGGGTTCAAGTCCCGGATCGACTGCCAAGGAACTGAACGTGAACAGGGTGCTGCTCGTCCCGCGCTCGGCGCAGGCCACCACACGGCTGGCGCAGGTCGCGGCGTGGCGCGGCATCGAGGTCGTGGCCGAAGCCTCGGGTGGGCTCGTCCACTACTGCGGCGGGCCGCTGCACGCCGACCGCATCGCGGCTCGGCTGGGGATCGGCCTGCTGGAACCGGCCGACTCGTGGCTGCCGTCGTTGCCGTCGTCGCTGACCCGTCGTGAAGTGCGGGCGATGACGATGGGCGACGCGCGGTCGCTGCGCGGGCCGGTGTTCGTGAAACCGCCGAGCAGCAAGAGCTTCACCGCCCGCGTCTACGACGGCGACCTGCCGTTGGAGGTGCCGGACGACACGGCCGTGCTGGTGAGCGAGGTCGTGGAGTTCGCGGCCGAGCACCGGCTCTTCCTGCTCGACGGCGCGGTGCACACGGGTTCGCGGTACGCGACGTGGGGCCGCCTCGATCCCGGACCGCTCGACCCGCGGGTGCGGGAGTTCGCGGAGGCGCTACCGGGTCTGCCGAGCGCCGTCGTCGTGGACGTCGGCGTCACCGGACCACCGGACGATCCGCGCGCGTGGCTCGCCGTGGTCGAGGCGAACATGGCGTGGTTCAGCCAGCCCTACGCGTCCGACCTCGACCGGGTGCTGGACGTGGTGCTGCGCTCGGCCGGTCCGCTCGGCGAGGTGGCCGAGCACGACCGGCGGTTCCTCCGGCCCCTCATTCCGTGAGCCGGGCGGCCACCCTGGTCGGCGACGGCATCGCGGCGATCTCCGCGCTGACCTCCTTCGCCGACCTGGCGAGCCCGGTGTCGCGGATCAGCCGGGTCAGCAGCTCGGGCGTGATCTCCGACGGCGTCGCGGACAGGCCCGCACCGCGCGCGGTGACCAACGAGGCGTGCCGGGTGCGGTCGCCGACGCCGGGTTCGATCAGCTGCGGGATGCCCGCGGCGAGCGCGCTCAGCGTCGTGCCCGCTCCGCCGTGGTGCACGACCGCGGCGCAGCGCGGCAGGACCGCGGTGAGCGGCACCCAGTCGACGGCGCGGACGTTGTCCGGCAACGCTTCCCCGGACTTGGGGCGCACGACCACGAACTCGGCGTCGACCTGGCCCGCCGCCGCGGCGACGGCGGTCATCATCTTCGCGCCGCCCGGCCCGGACACGGTGCTGCGGCTGACCAGGATCCGCGGCCGCGGCGACGGGGTGCTCAGCCAGTCCGGCACCGGGCCTTCGCCGCTGTACGGGACGAACCGCAGCGGCGAGCCGCCGCTGAAGTCCGCGACGCTCGCCGGCGACGTGCGCAGGACGGCGTGCGGCTTCGCGATCGGTTCGCGCATCCGCGCGGCCACCGCGGACGTCAGCTCGACGCCGTCGAAGAGCGAGATGTCGTGCACCACGGCCGGAATCCCGTGCCGCTCCGCGATCACAGCGGCGGCCGCGGCCAGCGGTTCGTGCACGATCATGTCCGGTGACCAGCGGGTGACCAGGCGGGACAGGCCTTTGATCATGCGCTTGCCGACGGCGCCGAAGAGGTGCGACACGAAGCGCAGGTCGCCTGCGCCGTCGACTTCGGACTTGGCGGCGAGCGGGTGGGCGAGCATGGTGCGCAGAGCGAGGCGGCCCATGTGGGTGTCCGATATGACGGTCTCGACGTCGACACCGGACTCGTGGACCTTCAGCGCGTCACCGCCGGTCGCCACAACCACGTCGTGACCTGCCTTGCGCAGCGCGAGCGCCAGCGGCATCAGCGGGAACACGTGCCCGAGCAGTGGTGCCGAGACGACCAAGATCCGCATGTCGCATCCCCCTTGCGACACACGGTAGTCCGGTCACTGGCCGAAGAGGGACCTCAGCGCGCTGTCGATGTCGAGGAAGTCGGACTCGCGGCCGGGCGGCACGACGTCGTAGGTGCTGTTGAGGAACGCCTGGAGCCCGCCGACCGGGACGTGGAACACGGCGTGGTCCTCGTCGGAGTACAGCTCGAGGATCGCCATCCGAGCGGTGAACGGGCGGAGCCGGACGTCGCCGTCGCCGCTGCCGTGCACCATGCCGTTGGCGAGCAGGTCGCGGCTCATCAGCCAGGTGGTGGCGTTGTCGCCCATCCGGAACGTCATGGCGACCGCGTGGGGATCGTCGGCCCGGTAGCCGAGCTCGACCGAGACCGGGGCGGGACGACCGTCCGGTCCGATGAACTCGAAGACGGTGTCGATGCCGACTCGCGTCACGTTGGCCATTCGCCGTTCCCCGTCCCGTCGCTCTGCCATACCTCAACAGACGCACGGATGTGGGCGCAGATACGTTCAACCGAGTTCGAGAGATTGTGCGAACCTGAAGAAGTTCTCCGGGTCGTAGGCGGCCTTCACGGCGGTGAGACGATCGAGGTTCGTCGAGTAGTAGCTGGTCAGCGCGTTGTCGAGCGCCGGGTCGGGGAAGTTGGCGTAGCTGCGGCCCGTCCCGTGCGGGTGTGTCAATTGCCAGCTGCGCGCGAGCCAGTCCAGCGCCTCGTGGCCGCGCCGGGCGGCACCGACCGGGCCGACGAGCACCGTGTGCTTGACCAGGTACGCGGCGTCGCGGTGCGCGAACGCCGTCGCGCCGGACGGAACGCGGCCGTACGCGCCGCCCCACGGCGTGAACGCCACCTCGCGCAGCTCGCCGTGGACGCGGCCCGCGGTGAAGTGCGCCAGGAGCGCGTCGATCGCGTCGTCCGGCAGCGGGTCGTCGAAGAACTCGGTCTTCGACGTGCACATGCCGGGCCGGTCCGTGGTGAGCGGGATGGCGATCGGGTCCAGCGAGACCGCCGAGTACGGCGTCGGGTGCAGCTGGGCGGCGCCTGCCCGGGAGACGCGGGCGGTCTCGACGAGGTCGGGCGGGATGTCGAGGAACCCGGTGTGCTCGTCGTCCTGGACCGCGCCGATGATCACGACCTGCTGCGGGTCGTCCGGGTGGTCGGGGCTGAGCAGGATCAGCTCGAGTGACACGTCGTCGGGCTGCGGCCAGCGTTGCCACCGGCGGATCAGCTCGGGTGCGTGGGCGATCGGCCAGGCGAGCCGGACGTGCGTGCGCGCCGGTGATGAGACGGTGCGGAACACCGCCTTCGTGACGACGCCGAAGTTGCCGCCACCCGCGCCGCGCAACGCCCAGAACAGGTCGGGCTCGTGGTCGGCGTCCGCGGTGATGACCCGGCCGTCGGCGAGGACGATCTCGACGGACTCGAGGTGGTCGCAGGTCAGGCCGTGCTGCCTGCCGTGGCTGCCGAACCCGCCGCCGAGCGCCGCGCCGACCAGCCCGACGGACGGGCACGAGCCGGACGGCACGAGTCGCTCGTGCGGGGCCAGGTGCTGGGCCACCTGGCCGACGCGGACGCCGGCGCCGACCGTGACGCGCGTGCCGTCGAAGGTGATCTCGTCGGCGGGGGAGAGGTCGAGCACCAGGCCGCTGCTGCTGGAGTGGCAGGCGTTGCTGTGCCCGCCGCCTCGGATGGCGAACTCCCAGCCTTCGTGGCGCGCCAGTTCGAGTGCTTCCCTGACGTCGTCGGCGTTCTTGCAGCGCGCGATGGCCTGGGGCAGCACCTCTTGTGGGCGTCCGATGAACTGGCTGCGGGACAGGGCGTACCGGTCGTCGTCGGGGAACACGAGGTCAGGCATCGGCGTACATCCGGGCCTGGAGGTCGTGCAGCTCCGCGTACCGGCCGCCGAGCGCGATGAGCTCGTCGTGGGTGCCCTGCTCAGCGAGCTCGCCCTCGTGCAGCAGGTAGATGCGGTCCGCGTGCCGGACGCTCGCGAGCCGGTGGGTGATCAGCACGACGGTGCGGTCCTCGGCGAGCGTGCGCAGCGACTCGTAGACCGCGGCCTCGGCCTTGGCGTCGAGCGGCGCGGTCGGCTCGTCCCAGATCAGCAGCGGCGCGTCCCGGTAGAGGCCGCGGGCGACGGCCAGCCGCTGCCACTGCCCGCCGGACAGCTCGAGTCCACCGCGGAACTGCTTGGACAGCAGCGTTTCCCAGCTCTTCGGCAACCGGTCGACGACCTCGTCCGCACCCGACTGGACGGCGGCGGAGCTCAGCGCGAGGTCGCCGTGGTCGACCCGGTCGTGCCTGCCGACGCGGACGTTGGCGCGCGCGGTGTGCGGCCAGCGGATCGGGTCCTGCAGCACCATCATCACGCGGTCGCGGATCGCGGCCGGGTCGTCGGTGCCACCCCAGCGGATGCTGCCGTGCGTCGGCCGGTAGAGCCCGGCGATCAGCTTGGCGAGCGTGGTCTTGCCGGAGCCGTTCTCGCCGACCAGCGCGATCGTCTGACCGGGTTCGACGGTGAGGGTGACGTCGCGCAGCGCCGGCTGCGCGCTCTCCGGGTACGTGAAGCCGACGTGCTGGAGCTGGACCCTCTTCGGATCAGCTGACGTCGTCGTGGAGGCTCGCGGTTCGCCTGCCGCGTCGAGGAACGCCAGGTAGTCGCCGACGTACATGCCCTGTTCCACGAGCTGGTTCGAGGCGAGCACGAGCCGGTTGAGCGCGGTGGTCGTGGCGCGGATCGCGATGACCGCGGTGCCCGCGATGGCCAGCTCGACCCACCCGGCGTGCACGAGCAGGCCGAGGACGACGTAGGTGATCGCGAGCCCGCCGCCGGCCAGCGCGCGGCCGATGCCGCGCACCCGCGCCTGCGCGACGCCGCGCCGGATGTCCTCGTCCCGCAACGGGTCCGCGACGATCCGGTACTCGCGCAGCACGAACGGCTCCGCCTGGCAGGCCCGGATCTCGGCGGCCGGTTCGCGTTCCGTGGCCAGCTCGGCGACCATCTGCACGCGCCGGTCCAGCGTGACCGCGCGGGCCATGCTGGCGTACGCGAGGAGCGCCGAGCGTTGCACCGCCCAGCCGTCGGGGAGCACGGCCAGCAGCAGCACCGGCAGCAGGATCGGGTGCAGCACGGCCAGGCTGCTGGCGGCCGCGAGGATGCCGAGCACCGAGCCGATCAGCTCCACCAGGTTGTCGGTCGAGCGTTCCAGGTAGAAGAGGCCGCGGTCGCGGGCCCGGTGCATCTTGTCGTAGAAGCCCGCGTCGTCGAACGCCGACAGTTCGACTTCGAGGCTGGCGGTGTAGAGGCGTTCCTCGGCGAGCCTGCGGACGGCCGGGGTGATGCGGGCGTGGGCGTGCGCGACCCCGATGTCCATCGCGCCGCGGAGACCGTACGCCGCCGCCACCAGCAGCAAAGCGGGGAGTGCCGCCACCACGCGGTCCGCGGTGGGGCCGCCCGCGAGCAGTTCGGTGAGCACGCCCGTTGTCGCGAACAGCCCGAACGCCGCGCACAGGCCGGACGTCACCTGGAGCACGGCGACCGCCGCGGCGGAGCGGGGTGCGGCCTGCCAGATCATCTTCACGACCGGGCTGGTGACCTTGGGCAGCGTGCGGATCACCCGGCGCGGGACGTTCTTGCCCGCCGCCTCGTCGATCTGCCAGTACGGGACGTTGAGGGCGTCGTCGCGCGGGTCGGGATCTCCGGTCACCGGGTCGCCCTTCGGTCGGTGGGTGGTAGCGCGCCGTCGTGCGCACGGTGGGGGGCCACGACGGCGCGCTACCGCGGAAGGCCGCCCATCAAGGTCGGCCTGGCCCGGCGCTGTCGGGGACTGGCGCGCGCGAGCCGACGTTGTGGGCAACCGGGTCGTGGGCAACCGGATTGGGTGAGCTGGGCCTGTGGACAACTGCCTCCGCGGGCCCGGATTTGTCGGTGCTGCCTGGCAGACTTGAAATCAGGGGGACCCCCTTCGGGCGGGGACCCTTTTCGAGAGGTGCGCTGAGGTCGTTCAGAGGTGCGCCGAGGTTGCCAGGGCTGTGGCCAATCGGATTGGTGGCGTCAGACCTGTGGACAACTGCCTCCGCGGGCCCGGATTTGTCGGTGCCGCCTGGCAGACTTGAAGACAGGGGGACCCCCTTCGGGCGGGGACCCCGTTCAAGAGGTGCGCCGAGGTCGCCGAGCAGCAGCGCGGACGGCAGGTCGCACTCCGGGTGCATGCGCAGCAGCTGGTAGGCCACGCCCCCGGACCCGGACATCAGGCTCGGCGAGTACACCTCGCGCGCCAGCCCGGTGGTCGTGCCGTGCGTCTCGAGGCTCCCGATCAGCCGCGCGTCGAGCGAGGTGCGGTCGTGCCCAGCGGCGGCGAGCAGTTCCCACGTGCCCGCGTCGCCGTGGCACAGCGTGTGCGTCCACCCGAAGCCGTCGCGGGAAGCGGCAGCAGCAGCTCGCTCAAGCAGGGACGCGTACCCGCCCTCGGGCGAGCGGGCCTGCAGGTCTGCCGCCGCGAGACCGACGCCGACCGCGCCGTGACACCACGCGGCGACGAGCGAGCTGGGTTCGCGCGGGTCGCGCCAACCGGCGCGATCCGTGTCGTACCAGGTCTCCTCGTACGCGAACGCGGCCGAGACCAGCGGGGCGAAACGCGGGTCGCCGGTCGCGAGCGTCAGCCGGGCCAGCGCCCAGCCGATGCCGGTCGAGCCGTGCGCGAAGCCGCCGATGCCCGCTGGCCAGTTCGGCACGCCCCAGCACACCTGACCCTTCGCCGGGTACAGCGCGGTGTCGGCGAGCTGCACGCCCACCTGCAGCGCGAGCGACGTCCACTCCGGCGAACCGGTGCGGGAGGCCAGCATCAGCAGCGGCACGATCGCGCCCGCTGTACCGACCACGAGGTCGGGGCCCTCGCTCGCGTCGATGGCCGCGGGCATCTGCTCGGCCAGGAACACCGCGTCGTCGACCGCCGGGTGACCGAGCCGGTCGAGCGTCAGCCAGCACCAGATCTGCGAGCCCAGGCCGATGTAGCCGCCGGTCGGGTCGGGACGGCGCTTGGTGTGCGTCGCCTGTTCCGCCCACCACCGCTGGGTCAGCCGGGCCGTGCGCAGCGTGCCGTCCAGCACCTCGTCGACACCGGGCACCGGGTCGGCGCGACCGGCGAGCACCTCGCGCTGGTAGCCGGCCAGCAGCACGGCGACGCCGAGCGTTCCGCCGTACAGGTCGGGGGTCAGCGGGGTCGTCTGCCAGCCGGAGCGGTCGAGGATCGGGGCGAACCACGTCGCCGTGCCGTCGTCGCCCCGCACCGCCTCGGCGACCACCTCGCGCACGAGGTCCGCGGCCAAAGAACGGCGGCGACCGTCCAGATCGGACGTGTTCAGGTCCGGAGTGGACATCCGGTGCAGGTCGGGTTCCGCGCCCTGGTTGAGGTACGCGCTCACGAGTGCGGCGTGCGTGACGCGGCGTTCGAGGTCGAGGTCCGCGGTGCGCCAGCGTTCCAGCGACAGCGCGACCTGGTCCTGACGCGGCCCGCACACCGTGCCCGCGGGCGTGTGGAGCCAGCCCTCGGCCGGGGTCGTGGTGAACACGGGGATGTCGCCGGTCAGCAGCTCGGCCACCTCGGCGGCGTGCACGGCCGACTCGGCAGGGCCCCTGGTGTTCATGGAATGCCTGGCGAGCAACGACTGCGCCTTCCGCACGGCCGCGTCCTGGTCGTGCAGCCCGGCCGGGTGCCACAGCATGCGCGCGAGCTCGGTGTAGGCCTCGGAGTCGCGCACGACGACGCGCACCACGCAGTCCGCGAACCCGGCGAGCAGCGAGTCGAGGCCTTCGAAAGCGTTGATCTGCAAGGCCATCTCGTCGAACCCGGCGACGACCTGGCCCCAGTGCTTCGCGAGCTGAGGCTGCGGTGACGGCAGGTTCAGCGTCGGCCGGAGCTGTTGCGGGACAACGGCGATGTGCGCCTCGTCGGTGCCCGCGCCGACCAGCTCGGGCAGTCCGATGTCCGGTTGCTGGTCGGGCAGGCCGCCCATCGCGGACCCGTCGACGCCGCGCCAGCCGAGTCCCGCGCCGCGGCCCGGCAGCAGGCCGGTGCGCAGGACGGTGCCGTTGAGCTGCTCGGCGACGACGTCCGTCGCGTCACCGGCGCCCGTCGGCGGGTGCGGTGGCCGGGGCGTGAAGACGCTTTCGCAGTCGACGACGACCGGGACGGGGCCGCAGGCGATGATGTTCTCCGCGTGCAGGTCCGTTCCCGAGACCAGGCGCATCACCGCGAGCCAGTGCCCGAGGTGGCGGTAGAACGCGGTCAGCTCCTCGTCGTTCGCGCAGTAGCGGTGCTCGACGTGCTCCGCCCAGCCGTAGGAGTCCATGACCAGCGCCCGCGGCACGCGGATCTTCGTGTCCAGCGCGGCGAGCAGCCGGGCGAGCTGAGCGTCGACCTGCATCGGCCGAGGCTTGTAGACGACGTCGCCGCCCGCGCAGCGCAGCATCGTGACGGTGTGGCCGCCGCGGTGGCTGTCACCCGCGCCGAACTCGACCGCGCGCAGCTCGCCGAGCGGGTTGCCGACGAACTCGGTCAGCGCGGTCCGGTCGGACGCGAACCGGCGGGCGAGCGTGAGCGCCGCCGCGCACCGGTTGTCCACCACGGTTTCCAGCCGCGCGACGAGCGTGGGGTAGTGCTGGGAAAGCCCTTCCCAGAAAGAAGGTGACGAGGCGATGCCGATGAACTCGGCCCAGCGCCCCGCCGGGTCCGGTGCCTTCAGCTGCCCGGTGATGCGGGCGGCGTTGAGCTCCAGCACGAGCACGCGGTTCACCTTGCGGCGCACCACGTCGTGCACGGCGTGCCGGGTGGCACCGACGAGCACCGCTGCTTCGGGGGCGACGAGATCGGTGATCTCGGCCAGTTGGGCGGCCAGCCGGTCCAACGCGGGACCGATCAGCCATTCCAGTGTGCGGTCGAGCTCCCCGACCTCGTCGCTGATCATCGCCGAGCCGTCAGCAGCAGTAGACGGGGCGGGACGCGGTGCACGCCGAACAACGGCTCCCCGGAGGGTTGCACGCCACGATGTCACCCTCGGCGAACTCGCCGCTGGCGAACATCGGACCGGCCGGGTTCATCATGTCGCCGAAGTCCAGCCCGGACCTCCAGCCAGCCACGATCTCCTCGGCCTTGAGCAGTGTTGCAGTGGTCATTGAAAAGCTCCCTTCCTCAATGAGAATCCGAACACTAAGAACGCCGCGCACACGCTGGTGCATACGACTATCGACTGGTCTGACTGCGCCGAACCATCTCGTGCAACTCGGTCGTCGCGGCACACGGCCCGACACCCAGTTCTGTGTCCAGCACAAGGGAAAGCCGCCGGTAGGCGTCGAGGACCTCGGTGCGGCGGCCGTCCGCCCAGAGCGCCAGCAGCAGCTGGTGCCACAGCCGTTCGCGCAACGGGTACTCGACCACCAGCCCCTTCAGCTGCGGCACCAGGTCGTGGTGCTGCCCGAGGAGCAGCCGGACGTCGACCAGCTCCTCGATCGCGGACATCCGCATGTCCTCCAGCACCACGGCCTCGGCCTGCACGACGGCAGGCACGGCGACGCCCTCCAGCACGTCACCACGCCACAGTTCGACCGCCGTGGACAGGCACCGCGCCGCCTCCGCGTCGGCTCCGGCGGCGCGGTGCCCACGCCCTTGTTCGACGAGGTGCTTGAACCGCAACGCGTCCACGTCCGCGGGGGACGCGACCAGCTCGTAGCCCTCGCTCGCCGTCCTGATGCTCGGGTTCGGCCCCAGCAGCCTGCGCAGCTCGGTGATGTGCGACCGCAGGTTCGCCGCCGCCGAAGCGGGCGGATGACCCGACCAGAGGCCGTCGATCAGCCAGTCCAGCGACAGCATCCGGTTGGGCCGCAACGCGAACACACCGAGCAGCACCCGCGCCATCCGGCGCGCCGGACGCAGCATCGCCTCGTCCGATCTGACCACCGGACGGCCCAGCACCAAGACCGCCATATCCCCCTCCACCGGCGCCCAACCCCTAGCGCCGCACAGCACAGGTCTATCGGGTCGGCACCACACCGCCGCCACACTGACCGATGCCTCTGGAGGCAACCCTGACTCTGCAACGAGCCCTATTACTTCAGTGAAGACTGAACCAAGTCGCGAACGGTGGTCCCGAAAGCGGCACCTGACGTGTCAAGACGAGGCCAGGAACGAAAGGGCGTCCCGGCAGCGAGGTCAGGGGGGGTGGGGGGGGGGGGGGGAGTCGGGGGGCCGGAGGCGCCACGGGAAAGC
>NZ_VOBR01000011.1:86681-267154 GCF_007845675.1 Lentzea tibetensis
GGGGTGGTGTTATCGGGGCGCTTGTGCACGCCCTTAGAAACCTCGACCCCTGACCTGCTGGGTTCACGCCTGCTGGGCCGTGACGCGTTCGGGAGCAGGCTGGACCGACGCGAGGCGCAGCCGGTGCTGCCGCAGCACATGAGCCAGCACCGGCGGCACGAGCGCCGGGTCGAGCCACGCCACCACCCGGCTGTACACGCGGGCCACCTCGGCCCGCCGCTTCCACCACGGCGCGAGCAGCGCCATCTGCTGAGGCGGCCCGGCCGCCCCGGCCTCGGCACGGCCGCCGTACCAGGTGCGCGTCAGATCCGCGGCGGCGAGCGCGGCCAGACGTGCGGGCGGGATGGTCAGCACCCCGGCGTGGGCGAGCCGGAGCTGGGTGAGCACGGCGTTGCTGTCGGCGTGGAAGAGCTCGGTCGCCGCCTCCGCCGTGGCCGGCCCGCCGAGACCGCGGAAGTCGTCCCGGTGCGCCTCGAGCGTCATGCGCCGGGCCGAGCCGTCGTCGAGCACGTCCATGCCCCACAACAGCAGGTGCAGCCGCAGCGAGCGGGACACCGGCCGGAAGCGCAGGTCGAGCGTGTCGGTGCCGCGGGAGAAGAACCAGCGGTCCACGCCGTCGGGCAGCGTTTCCAGCAGCCGGGGCAGGTGTTCGACGAGCAGTGCGTCGTGGCGGGACGGTGAGGCGTGCAGCGTGGCGGCGAGCCAGGTGTTCATGATGACTCCAGAGTCGTCAGGCGGCGATCGGTAGCAGGCCGTGGACCGTGCCCGCGTCGGCAGGGGAGAAGCGGGCCGTGCGGAACAGCCGCAGGATCCGGGTGTTCCCGGCGAGTGCGGTGAGCTCCAGTGCGGAGACGCCTTCGGCGGTGGCGTGGTCGTGCAGCGCGTTGGTGAGCAGCCTGCCGATTCCCCTGCCCTGGAACGAGTCCTCGACGAGCAGGGCTATCTCGGCGAGTCCGTTGCCGTACAGGAGCAGCGAGCCGAAAGCGACGATGCCCACACCCCGTTCTCGGGCCACCACGGTGCGGCTGTCGGGGTCGGTGAACAGCGTCGCGACGTGGTCGGTCGCGGCGGTCGGGGACGTGCTGTGGAAGCGGGCGTGCCTGCTGCGCGGCGAGCAGCGCTCGACCATCGCGAGCAGTCCGGCGCGGTCGCGTGCGGTGAGGTCGGTGAGCATGAACATGGTCTTCTCCTTGCTGTGCCAGCGGAATGGGCTAGGCCGCGAGAGTGAGGCGCGGGGACGCCCAGGCGAGGTCGGCGAGCAACGCCGAGGCGCTGCGGACCGTGTCGTTCACGAAGAAGTGGTCGCCGTCGAAGACGTGGAACCGCACGCTCCGGCCCGCGTAGTGCCGCCAGCCGCGGGTCAGCCACGGCGACGCGTACCAGTCGGACCTGCCCGCCCAGACGCTGATCGGGGCGTCGACCGTGCTGCCCTTGGGCAGCAGGTACGGCTCGCAGGTCGCGAGGTCGGCCCGGACGCGCGGCCGGAACCGGGACATGAAGTTCCTGTCGGCCAGCGCGAACGGCCGCATGCCGCCGAGCTGGCCGAGCATGGTGTCGAAGTCGTCGTCGGGCAGCTGGTGCAGGAGCACGGGTGGCGGTGTGGCGGGGGAGCGGCTGCCGGACAGGACCAGCAGCTCGGGTGGGACGGTGAGCCGTCGCGCCACCGCGAAGGCGAGCAGCGCGCCGTAGCTGTGACCGAAGAACGCGAACCGGCCGGGCGGCAGGCCGGCGGCGATCGCGTCGGCCGCGGTGTCGACGCACGCCGCCCGCGGTGGGCGCACGGTGACGACGTCGATGTCCGGTGGCAGCGCGTCGGCGAGCGGGGTGTATGCCGAGTCCGTCGCGCCGGACCACGGGAAGCAGAAGAGGCGCAGGCCGGCGTCCGTGCGCTGGCCGTGCCGCAGGAACTGGACCTTCACGGCTGGTCCGTGACGTCAGCGCGCATGATGTCCTCGCTTCCGGTCGGGGATCTCGTGTGTGACGAGCGTCCCGCCGTGATCGGGTGCGGACATCGGGGTTAGCCGCAGGCGTTACGGCGTGCGGTGTTACGGGGTGTGCGTTGCGGCCCACGCCGCGACCTGCGCGCGGGACCGCAGGTCGAGCTTGGTGCGGATGTGGTCGAGGTGCGTCTCCACGGTGCGTTCGGAGATGCGCAGCCTGCCCGCGATCTGCCGGTTGGTCAGTCCCTCGACGAGCAGCGCAGCCACGCCCAGCTGCCGTCCGGTGAGCGCGCAGTCGGTGGTCTCGCGGTTCCCGGTGGGCCAGTCACCGCCCAGCGCGTACCGCAGTCCCTGGTCCACCGGGACGTCTCTGCCGTCGGCGAGCAGCCCGTCGGCTCTGCGCTCGGGCAGCCGGTCCATCGCGTCGCGCAGTGCGTCCACCACGAGGTCGCGCCACCACGGGTCGCCCGCGCCGGTGCGGACGGACGACGCGAAGCCCATGAGCCGCAGGCCGCGGTCGTAGTCGCCGACGCGCAACGCGCTGACGGCCAGTCCCTCGAGTGCGTACGGCTGGATCATCGAGGAGCTGTTCTCCAGCAGCCGCAACGACTCCGTGAAGTGCTCGGTGGCCGGTTCGTCGCGCAGCAGCGCCAGCACGCCGGTCGTGTGCAGCAGTGCCGCCTGCCGGGCCGGTTCGGCGTGCGCCCGGTACAACGGGCCCGCCTCGGTGATCGACTCCTGCGCGCCGCCGAGGTCGCCGACGAGCAGCTGCGACCACGCGAGGTTGTTGAGGCACAGCGCGACGCACAGCGGCTCGCCGAGCGCGCGGACGTGCCGCAGGCACTCGGCGAAGCTCTCCCGCGCGGCGTGGTGGTCGCCGCACACCTGGCGGGCGAACGCCAGCGCCTGCAGCGCGCGGCTGTGCAACGGGGTGCTGCCGTGCGACGGGCCCAGCTCGACGGCCTGCTGGGCGAGTCCGAGCGCGGCCTGCTCGTCGTCGTACCAGGCGGCGAGCCAGGACGCCTGCTCCAGCGCGTACGCGCGGTACGCGGGCACGCCTCCGGGGACGCGCAGGGCGGTGGCGAGCCGTTCGCAGCCGTCGGCGGCGATGCCGAGCCGCTGCCTGCACCGCACGAGCGCGCTGACCAGGAGCAGCTGGCGCTCGTCGTCGGTGTCGCTGAGGAAGTCCAAGCCCGCCAGCAGGTTCTGCAGCTCGACGGTGAGTCGTTCGAGAGCGTCGCCGCTCGTCGCGAACGTCTCGATGAGCGGGGTGGCGAGCGTGGTGAGCCAGTCGACGAGCCGTTCGATCGCGGCGGGGCGTTCGCCGGACTCGTCGAGCTTGCGCCGCGCGAAGTAGCGGACGGTCTCGAGCTGCCGGAACCGGCCGGGCCGGTCGGGGATCGGCGCGATGACCGACTTGGACTCCAAAGTGGACATCAGCGGGACGGTGGCGCCGCCGACCGCGGCGGCCAGGTCGAAGCCGAAGCCGCCGGGCAGCACGGAGAGCGCGCGGAACACCGCCTGCTCGGCCGGGTCGAGCAGCTCGTAGCTCCACTCGATCGCGGCGAGCAGGTCCCGGTGCCGCGCGTCGATGCCGCGCGTGGTGGAGGCGAGCATCGCGAACCGGTCGTCGAGCCCGTCGACGATGTCCTTCAACGGCAGCACGCGCACCAGCTTCGCGGCCAGCTCGACGGCGAGCGGCATCCGGTCGAGCCGGGTGCAGATGAGCCCGACCGTCTCGTCGTCGGTCGCGTCGAAACCGGGCGCGACGGCCTTGGCGCGTTCGACGAAGAGCTGCACGGCGTCGGCAGCGGGCAGCTCGCCGATCGGGAAGATCATCTCGCCGGGCAGGCGCAGCATCTCCCTGCTCGTCGCGAGCACCCGCAGCCCGCCGCACCGGCGCAGCAGCCGGACGACCAGCTCGCCGCACGCCTCGACGAGGTGCTCGCAGTTGTCCAGCACCAGCAGGAGGTCCTTGTCGCGCAGCTCGCTGACGAGTCCGTCCACCAGCTGCCTGCCGGGTTCCTCGCTCGCGCCGATCGCGGACGCGACGGCCTGGCCGACGAGCTCCGGCCGGTTCAGCTCGCCGAGGTCCACGAACCGCACGCCGTGGGCGAACCGGCGGCGCACCCGGCCGGCCAGCTCGGCCGCGATCCGCGTCTTCCCCGCGCCGGCCGGGCCGAGCAACGTGATGAGCCTGCTGTGCCGCAGCAACCGGGTGATCCCCGTCAGCTCGTCCTCCCGCCCGATGAACCCGTCGAGCGGGTGCGGTAAGTCGTTCGCGGATTCCGTTGGTGCGCAACGGCTGCGCTGCCGGTAGGCGCGCTGTCTGCACGCGTTGGAGCAATAGCGTGCAGCACCGTTGTCCACTGTGTCGCCGCAGCTTTCGCACGCGGTCATCGGCCGACCTCCCCGCCAAGAGGAACCTGGACACCGTCTCGGTCAACGTGACACAGCACAACTTGTGTTTTCGCTACCTTTTGGATAATCGCGTTCAGGAACGCAGAAAACCCAGCACCTCCGAGGCGAAGAGCCGTGGTGCGGTGAGCATGGCGACGTGCCCCTGACCAGCCATTGTGGTCACACGGGCGTTCGGCAGCGCCTTCGCGAGCGCCTCCGTGGACACCGTCTCATCTGGCGGGCTGTCGCCGCCCGCGAGCAGCAGGGTCGGCGTGGTGAGCTCGGCGAACCGCGCCGCGTCGAACGAGTACCGGTCGTTCGCGCGCAGTTCGCGGACGACGGTGTGCGCGGCGGCGACCCGGCCCGGCCAGGACGGCAGTGAACGCGCGATCTCCTGTTGTTCCGACGGCATTTCGATGAGTTCGAACAGACCGGTCAGTATCTCGTCGCGACGGTTCTGCGCGAGCAGTTCCGCCATTCGATCGGTGAATCCACCGGGCTTCGGCACACCTATGCCAGGTTCGTACAACACCAACCTGCGGACTCCGTTGGTGAGCAGCGAGGCTTCGAGTGCGCAGATCGCGCCGTACGAGTGGCCGAGCAGGTCGACCTGACGGCCGGTGTCGCCGGCCACGGCGTCGACCACGGCCGCGATGTCGGCGGCCTCCTGTTCCAGTGCGTAGTCGGTGGTGTCGCCGCTGCCGCCGCGTCCCCGCCGGTCGACGGTGTGGACGGTGGCGTGCGGCTCCAGTAACGGGAGCACCGCGTGCCAGCGGGTGTGGTCGCCCGTCACGCCGTGCACGAGCACGAGCGCCGGGCCCCGTCCGGTGGTCCAGTAGGCGATGGGGGTGCCGTCCCGCGAGGCGGTTGTCGTCGCTGTCATGCCTCCATCGTGAGCCTGTTGGGTGACACGTGTCTCGTTGACTTTTGTACTTATGAGTACAATCTTTGCGGTCGTGACACGCGCACCGCACCTCCCACTCGCCCAGCGCCGGGAACTCGTCCTGGACGCGGCGCTGCGGGTGATGTCGCGGACGGACGGACCGCTGTCCGTCGACGCCGTCGCGGCCGAGGCCGGGGTGGCGAAAACCGTGCTGTACCGGTGCTTCGTGAACCGCGACGACATGGTCGCCGCACTGGAGCAGCGCGAGAGCCGCAGGCTGACCGACGAACTGGAGGCCGCGCTGCGGGCGGCCGACTCGCCCGACCGGGTTGAGGCCATGGGCCAGTTCCTCCAGACATACTTCACCGGTGTAACCAACGCTCCCGACAGCTACCGGTTGATCTACGACCGCCCGTCGCCACGGGCTTCGCGCCTCCTCCAGGAGGCACGCGCCACCGTCGCGCGCCACCTCGCTCCGCTCTTCAACGGCGACGGCACGTCCGCCGCGCTGTTCGTCGGGGTGGTCGAGGCGGGTGCGCGTCTGGTTCTCGAAGGTGAGCGGCCGCACGAGCGCGCCGTCGCCCTTTTCGCCGCCCTGACCGAGGAAAGCAGCTCATGACGTACGAAGTGACCGCGGACGGGATGACCGCAGAGCAGTCCATCGACCGCATCGAGGCGGCGGGCGAGCCCCGCCCGCAGGACCGCCGCCTGCACGCGCGCGGCGCCGTCTACGACGCGACGTTCGTGCCGTCCGGCCAGATCACGGGCATGACGACCGCCGCGCACCTGACCACCGAGACGCCCGTGGTGATCCGCTTCTCCAACGGCTCGCCCAAGTTCTCGTCCGACGACCGCGGCAAGGGCATCCGCGGCATGTCCGTGAAGTTCCTGTCCGCCGAGGGCAAGTCCGTGCACGACCTCGTCGCCGCGAACTTCCGCGCGTTCCCGAGCCGCGACCCCGAGGGCTTCATCGACCTCGTCGAGGCGCTGACCGGCCTGGCAGGCAAGTCGAAGCTGCAGGGCCTCGGCAAGCTCGGCGCGTTGCTGCTGAAGCACCCCGAGAGCCGCGCGGTGCTCAAGCAGTTCGCGTCGCGCAACGCACCCGCGAGCTTCGCGACGACCCGTTACGACGGCTTGCACGCGTTCTACCTGGTCGACGCCGAGGGCAACCGCAGGGCGTTCCGCTACCGCCTGCTGCCGCAGCTGGGCGAGATCGACCTCGACCCGAAGCGCGCGGCCACGCTAGACCGTTCGTTCCTGATCCCCGAGCTGGACGAGCGGCTTTCGTTCGGCCCGGTGACGTTCACGCTCGCGTTCCAGCTGGCCGAGCCTGGTGACCCGACCAACGACCCGTCCTCCGCGTGGCCGGAGCACCGGACCCTGTTGCCAGCCGGGCAGTTCGTCATCACCGGCCGCAACGCCGACGAGGAGTCGTGGCAGCGCCAGGTGTTCGATCCGACGCGCCTCGGTCCCGGCGTCGAGGTGTCCGACGACCCGGTGCTCGGCTTCCGCCCGCACGCCTACGGGGTCTCGGCGTCGCGCCGGCTCTCCGCGTCTTCGTAGTCGTTTGCCAGCAAACCGAACAGCAGATCGTCGGTCCACTCACCCTTGATCCACGTGTGCTCCCGGCGCAGGCCCTCCTGCTGGAACCCGAGCCGTTCCAGCAGGAGGGCCGATCGCACGTTGCGGGCGTCGCACTCGGCTGAGACCCGGTGCAGGCCGCGCTCGGTGAAGAGGTGCTCCAGCACGCGCGCCACCGCTTCTGTGGCGTAGCCGTGCCCCTGGTGCTTGGTGGCCAGGGTGTAGCCGATCTCCGCCTGCATGCGGTTGTCGTGCAGGTTGATGCCGATGTCGCCGATCAGCTCGCCGTCCAGATCGATCGCGTACTGGTACCAGCCCGGTTGCATCGGGGCGGTCTGGTCGTCCACGAACCTGGTGGCTTCGGTGAACGACATCGGTGGGTCCCAGCCCTGGTAGCGGGCCACCTCCGGGTCTGATCGGTACTCGGCCAGCGCCCTCGCGTCGCCTCGGTGGAACGGGCGGAGCTTCAGGCGCCGGCTGGTGAGGATCATGCGGGCAGGCTAGTCGGGGTTGCTGCGGCTCGGTGTCCTTCGGGCCGCGTCGGACCGATTAATCTGCCGTGGGCTTTCGTGCTCGCTTGATCATTTTCTATTTTTCACTGAGTCGAGTTAATTTGGCAGGTCCGTGCTGCGGTAATATTGTTGTCATGGGTGAGGTGGGGGTGCTGGACTCCATTCGGGAGTGTCAGCGGGGGATTGATTATTGGCAGGCTCGTATGGTGCGGGCGTTGGCTGAGTTTGCTCAGTCGCGGCGGCGGGATGAGTTCGCTGCTGATGAGGTGGCGGCGTGGATGAGATGGACGTCGGGCTGGGCGGTGAGTCAGTTGGCGCTCGCTGAGGATTTGGTGACCAGGTTGCCGGAGACGGTCGATGCGTTGCAGCGCGGTGAGATCGACCTGTACAAGGCTCGTACGTTGAATGATCTGACCAGGCCGCTCTCGGACGAGCAGGTCCGTGTCGTGGAGGAGCGGGTGCTGGCGAAAGCGCCGGAGCAGACCGGGCAGCAGATGAGGGCGCGGGCTCGGCGGATCGTGATGAAGGTCGACCCGCAGGGGTGGGAGGAGCGCAGGGCGGAGAAGCGGGCGCAGCGGGTGGCGTGGTTCGAGCCGCTCGAGGATGAGATGTCCCAGTTGTCCGCGGTATTGCCCGCCGAGCAGGGCACCGCGATCGCGCACCGGGTGGATGTGCTGGCCAGAAGGGCGAAGACACCGGGCGACACCCTCACTCTCAACCAGCGACGCGCGGACGTGGTCGCAGATCTGTTGTTGGCAACGCCGGACGGTTCCAGCAGCGTCAAGGTCAACCTGTACGTGACGGTGTCCGCGACCACTTTGATGGGGCTGGACGAGGAGGCCGCCGAGCTCGCCGGGTATGGGCCGATCAGCGCGTCACTCGCCCGCGAGCTCGCGGGTGATGCGACGTGGAGCCGGTTGTTGACCGATCCGGTGGACGGGAAGTTGCTGGACTTCGGGCGGATCACCTACAAGCCTCCGGCCGCGCTGCGGAAGTCCATCTGGGCGCGTGACAAGACGTGTCGATTCCCGGGGTGTATGCGGCAGGCGCAGCGCTGCGAAATCGACCACACGACCCCATTCCCCGAGGGTGCGACGTCCGTGGACAACTGCGGCGCGTATTGCAAACGCCACCACCGATTGAAGCACGAATCGGACTGGGTGGTCACTCAGCCGTCGCCGGGCAGGTTCGTCCACCGAAGTCCAGCGGGAAAGATATACGTAACCGAACCAGAACCCGTATTGGCGGGCTTCGCCGACTCTCCACCTTTCTGAAAAAGAACGGAAGGACGCCTCGTGTCGGGCGAAGCCCGAAAGTCTGCACCACACGAGGCGCCCCAGGACCGTCAACTGATCCAGTACGACCAGAAGGCCTGCAACACGGCGAGCCCGATCACCACGAACCACAGGGTGAGGAACACCCCGTGGTACTTGACGAGCAGAGGCCACCGAGTCACGTGCAAGGTCGTGTACCAGAAGACCGGAATGGTCACGACCCACACCACCATGCAGTAGGGGCACAACGCCCCGATCACGTACAGGCTCTGGTAGATGAGCCAGTGCACGAACACGACCCCGAGCGTCACCCCGCCCTGCAACCCGAGCCAGAACCACCGCGGCAACACAGCACCGGCGAGCAGCACGACCCCGACGGTCGTGACGACCGCGAACCCGGCGATCCCCAGCAGCGGGTTGGGGAAGCCGAACCCTTCGGCCTGCGCGGTGCGCATCACCGAACCGCAGCTGAGGATCGGGTCGATGCTGCACGACGGCACGTGGCCGGGGTCCTTCAGCACCGCGATCTTCTCGATGGTCAGCGCCGATGCGGCGGCCAGCCCGAGCAGGCCGCCGATCGTCAGGACCCAGCGGACGATCACTTGGCCAGAGCCGAGTCGATCGACTTCTTGAGTGCGGCGTAGGTCGGCGCGCCCTCGAAGCGAGTGCCGTTCACGAAGAACGTGGGCGTGCTGTTGACGCCGAGAGAGGCACCCTCGGTGCGCTGCGCCGAGACCTTCGAGAGGGTGGCCGGGTCGTCCATGGCCTTCTCGAAAGCCGCGATGTCCAGGCCGAGTGAGCGGGCGTAGCCGAGGAACGTCTCGCGCTGCGACGTCTGCTTGCCCGCCCAGTTCTGCTGGTTGCTGTACATCAGGTGGAACATCTCGTCGCGCTTCGAGCCCGCGGCCTCCACCGCCACCGCGGCCTGCTCGGCGTTGCGGTGCATGGGGAGCGGGAAGTGCCGCAGCTGGAAGTCGACCTTGTCGCCGTACTCGGACCTCAGCTTCTCGACGCCGGGGAACGCCGCCCCGCACGCCGGGCATTCGAGGTCGAGGTACTCGACCACGGTGACCTTGCCGCCCTGCGAAGCGAGAGCCTGCGGGTCCGCATCAGAGCGGTTGAAGAACAGGATGGCGCCGACGACAAGAGCGACCACAGCAAGGATCGCCAGAGAAATCTTCGTGTTCACGTGAAAGCTCCAGGTAGATGAAGTAAACGAGGGTTCGATGTGGACGAACGCGCGTTTACGTGCGCAGCACGCAGAGCTGGGCGAGCTGCGGAACCTGGAAGTGGGCCTCACCAGTACGAGACGGTCCTCGGGCCGGCCGCGTGAACAGCAGGTCGTACCGCTTGAACGCGACGAAGCCGATCAGGACCAGCACGAACGCGAACAGGCACGCCTCGAGCACGCTGCTCGGGTCCATCGGCAGGCCGGGCACGTCGTGCGGCAGGTGGTGCACGACCGCGGTCGACGTGTCGCAGAAGGCCGTGAAGACGGTCGGCATCGGCTCGCTCGCGCCGTCCGCCGCCTGCAGGACCGTGGCGCCCAGCACGAGCGCGAGCAGCACGAACAAGCGTGCCACCGCGGTGCTGGGGATCTTCACGAAACCAAGGCTAGCGCAGCGGCCGCCTGCTTGCGGTTAAGTGGCGGTGAGCGGGAGGAGCGCGCAGTGGCTGAGCAGCTCGTGGTCGGCATCGACTTCGGCACGTTGTCGGGCAGGGCCGTCGTGGTCAGGGTGCGCGACGGCGCCGAGCTGGGCAGCGCGGTCCACGACTACCCGAACGGGGTGCGCGAGGACGGGCTGTGGGCGCTCCAGGTGCCCGCGGACTACCTCGAGGTGCTCCAGCACGCCGTGCCCGAAGCGGTGCGCGACGCCGGGGTCGACCCGGCCGACGTCATCGGCATCGGGACGGACTTCACCGCCTGCACGGTCATGCCGACGACCGCCGACGGGACGCCGTTGTGCGAGCTGCCCGAGTTCGCCGACGAGCCGCACGCCTTCGTGAAGCTGTGGAAGCACCACGCCGCCCAGCCGCAGGCCGACCGGATCAACGCGACCGCCCGCGACCGCGGCGAGAAGTGGCTCGGCCGGTACGGCGGGCTCATCTCGTCCGAGTGGGAGTTCGCGAAAGCCTTGCAGGTGCTGGAAGAAGCGCCCGAGGTCTACCGGACCATGCGCTACTGGGTCGAGCTCGCCGACTGGATCGTGTGGCGGCTGACCGACAACCACGTCCGCAACGCCTGCACCGCCGGGTACAAAGGCATGTACCAGGACGGCGCGTACCCGAGCCCGGACTTCCTGAAGGCGCTGCACCCCGGCTTCGAGAACTTCGTGACCGACAAGCTCGACCGGCCGATCGCCGCACTCGGCACGACAGCGGGTGGGCTCACCGAGCAGGCCGCCGCGTGGACGGGGTTGCCCGCGGGCATCCCGGTCGCCGTAGGCAACATCGACGCGCACGTCACGGTTCCCGCCGCCGGAGCAGCGGGGCCCGGACAGCTGGTCGCGATCATGGGCACCTCGACGTGCCACGTGATGAGCGGCGCCGAGCTGCGCGACGTGCCGGGCATGTGCGGGGTCGTCGACGGCGGAATCGTTGCCGGGCAATGGGGTTACGAGGCCGGGCAGAGCGGCGTCGGTGACATCTTCGGGTGGTTCGTCGAGAACTGCGTGCCCGGCTCGTACTACGACCGGGCGCGCGACGAAGGCGTTGGCGTGCACGAGCTGCTGAGCAGGCTGGCCGCCGAGCAGGAGGTCGGCGAGCACGGACTCGTCGCGCTCGACTGGCACAGCGGCAACCGGTCGGTGCTCGTCGACCACGAGCTGTCCGGGGTCGTCGTCGGGCAGACGCTCGCGACGCGCGCCGAGCACACCTACCGGGCGTTGCTGGAGGCGACGGCGTTCGGCACGCGGACGATCATCGAAGCGTTCCGCGCGTCCGGTGTGCCGGTCACCGAGCTGGTCGTCGCCGGCGGGCTGGTGCGCAACAAGACACTGATGCAGATCTACGCGGACGTGCTCGGCATGCCGCTGTCCGTCGTCGGTTCGGAGCAGGCCGCGGCACTGGGTGCGGCGATCCACGGGGCGGTCGCGGCCGGTGCGTACCGCGACGTGCCCGAAGCGGCCGAGGCGATGGGCTCGGTCACCCGCGGAGTGCACCAGCCGATTCCGGCGAACGTCGAGGCGTACCACCGGCTCTACGCCGAGTACGTCGAGCTGCACGACTACTTCGGGCGCGGCGGGAACGACGTCATGCGCAGGCTGCGGCACTCGACCTCCGGGTAGGCCGGTGACGGGCGGTCGAGCAGCGGCCGGTGCCGTCCTTTGAGGAACCGCTCGAAGAACGCGGTCGTGTAGTCGAGCACGATCCGCTGCGAGCGGCGGTCGCCGATGTCGCCGAACACCACCGGCCACGCGTCGGCGGGGACCTTCTCGCGCAGCTTCCACGGGCCCGCGGTGCCGCCGAGGTCGACCCGCCCATCGAGAAGCCGAACGCGCCCACCCTCGACAGGTCGAGCGACCGGCTCAGCCCGTTCGGCAGCCGCCGGGTCGTCAGCTCGTCCAGCACGAACCGCACGTCCGCGACGCGGGTGCGCTGCAGGCGGGCCAGCACCGGGCTCGACGGATCGGTGCCCGCCCCGCAGAACGCCCCGTCGGACGGCCCCACGACCCGGCCGTCCGGGAACTCCACCGCCAGCGATTCGTACGTGGTGCCGATCGCGACGACCACGAAACCCCGGCTCGCCAGCCGCTCGTTGAGTGTTCACCCGGCCGGATCCCGCGGTTCCGAGGTGGCCGGTTCCTGCCAGCTAGGCTGGCACCGTGGGGGATGCGACGACGTGCGTGGTGCTGGACGACTACCAGGCCGTGGCGACGAGCCTGGCCGACTGGTCCGGCCTGGACGTCACCACCTACCAGTACAACGTCGACGGCGACCGGCTCGTGGCGGTGTTGCGGGACGCCGAGGTCGTCGTGCTCATGCGCGAGCGCACCCCGTTCCCCGCGGCGCTGATCGCGCGGCTGCCGAAGCTGCGGCTGATCGTCACCACCGGCATGCGCAACGCCTCGATCGACGTCGCCGCGGCGAAAGCCGCCGGCGTGACCGTGTGCGGAACGGCCAGCACGTCCGAGCCGCCGGTCGAGCTGACCTGGGCGCTCATCCTCGGCCTCGCCAGGAACCTGGTGGTGGAGAACAACTCCCTGCGCGCCGGTGGTCCGTGGCAGAGCACCGTCGGGGTCGGGCTCGCCGGCAAGACGCTGGGGCTGCTCGGGTTCGGCAAGATCGGTGTGCGGGTGGCGCGGATCGGGCTGGCGTTCGGCATGGACGTCGTCGCGTGGAGCGAGAACCTGACCGCCGGCCGCACCGATGCCGAAGGCGTGCGGCTCGCGCCGTCGAAGGAAGCGCTGCTGGCGGAGAGCGACGTGGTGTCCGTCCACCTCGTACTGGGCGACCGCACCAGGGGACTGGTCGACGACGCGGCGCTGAAGCTCATGCGCCCCAACGCTTTCCTCGTCAACACCTCGCGCGCCGCGATCGTCGAACGGCAGGCGCTCGTCGACGCGCTGCGGGAGAACCGGATCGCGGGTGCCGGGCTCGACGTCTTCGAGACGGAACCGCTCCCGGTGGACGACGTGCTCCGGACGTTGCCGAACGTGCTGGCCACGCCGCACCTCGGGTACGTGACGGACGGCAACTACCGCACGTACTTCCGCGAGGCTGTGGAGGACATCCGCGCGTTCCTCGCCGGAGCACCCGTGCGGGTGCTGTGACGGTGCCGCGGTGAGCTATCGCCTGCTCGCGACCCGGCCGGTCGTCGTCTGGGCGCTGGTCGCCATCGCGGCCCGGATGCCCGTCGCGATGGCGACGCTCGCGCTCGTGTTCCTCGTGCGCGAGCGCCCGGACGGGTACGCGCTGGGTGCGGGGATCGCCGCGGTCTACGTGATCGGCGAGGTGGCCGGGGCCGTGGTGCTGGGGCCGCGGCTGAGGCCGGAGCGGGCCCGCGCCCAGCTGGCGGCCGGGCTGGCCGTCGGGGCGGGCGCGTTCGCGGGGCTCGGGCTGCTGCCGCACGCGCACCCGCTGGTGCTCGGTGCACTCGCCGCGGTCGCGGGCGCCGCGCCCGCCGCGTCGACCGGAGGCCTGCGGGCCCTGCTGACCGAGCACCTCCCCGAGGAGCTCGTGGTCAAGGCGCTGAGCCTCGAGTCCGTCCTCGTCTACGCGATCTGGGCCGTCGCGCCCGCGGTCACCGGTGTGCTGGCGCTGAGCGTCGCCCCGCCGCTGCCGCTCCTGCTCGCCGCCGTGCTGATGGCCGCCTCCACCGCCGGGATGTGGGCGCTGCCCGCCGGGTGGGCGGCGGACGAGGGTGACCGGGACGGCGTGTCCATGGCACGCACGCTCGTCCGCGCCTGGCCCGTCTACGTCACCGGCGCCGCCGCGATGTCCGTGCTGGCACTGGCCGAGCTCGTCCTGCCCGCGCTGCTGGAGCAGCGGGCGATCGGTGTCGGCTGGACCGGCCCGCTCCTCGCCGCGTTCTCGATCTCCTCCGCCGCCGGAGCCGCCCTGTACGGCTTGCGCGGCACCTGGCCCGGCTCGCTGCGCGCGCAGAGCCTGGTGCTCTTGCTCGGCAGCTCCGCGTGCGTGACCGTGGTCGCCACCGCGGGCTCGCTGCCCTGGATCACGGGCGCGATCCTCGTCGCAGGGCTGACGCAGTCCGGGGTGATGATCACCCGGTCGTTGTCGCTGCGCGAGACACTGCCGCCCAGCGCGCACGCGGCCGGGTACTCGGTGATGTACGCGGCGGTCGGCGTCGGCTACGCGGGCGCCGCCGCGCTGGCCGCGGCAGTGCAGAGCAAGGCCCCGCCGTCGGTCGCCGTTCTCGGAGGTGTCGGCTTCACGCTGCTGCTGGTCGCGCTGAGCGCCCTGGGCGACCGGCGAGCAGCACGAGCAGTGGCACGACGACGCTGACCCCGGCCAGCAGCAGCGGGAACACCGCGTCGGGCAGCGTGAACAGCTTGAACGTGTCGATCGCGGTGTGCAGGACCGCGGGAGCCCAGATCGTGTCGCGTCCCATCTCGAACAGGTGGGCCAGCGGTATCGACGTGACCGCCGCGACGACCATCGCGGCGGCACCCACCGCAGGCCCCGAACCGATGACGATCGGGATGTGGGTCGCCGCGATCAGCGGCATCGTCAGCAGCACGGCACGCCAGAACGTGCGGCCCTCACGAAGCCTGCGGTAGGCGTAGCCGCGCCACACCAGCTCCTCCGCGACGCCGTGGAACGCGAAGATGCCGAGCAGCACCCAGCCCCAGCCCGGCAGCAGCGTCGGCGTGGCGCCGGTCAGCTTGCCGGTCAACGGGTAGACCAACTGGATCAGCGCACCCACGAGCGTGCCCACGAGCGCGCCGAACCAGTTCGGCACCGTGCTCAGCAACGCGAAGAGCGCGACGAAACCCGGCAGGAAGGCCACGACCTGCAGGGTGCCTCAGCTGACCTCGACGCGCGCCGGTGTGCGGGAGAACAGATAGGCGGCGAGCGCCGCGGGGAAGAACATCAGCACGCCGTAGATCGCGCCGGGCACGGCCATGGTCTCGTTGCCCAGCACGGACACCGCGAGCGCGATGGCGAGCGTCGCGTTGTGGATGCCGATCTCCATGGCGGACGCGATGGCCTGCGGCCGGGTCACCTGGAACAGCCGCGGCACCACGTACCCGACGGTCAGCGACAGCACCGACAGCAGCAGCGCCACCACGCCGATCGTGCTCCAGTGGTCGAGCAGCACGTCGAACTGCTGGGCGATCGCCGCGACGATCACGGCCACCAGCACGACGACCGACGTCAGCTTCACCGGGCCGCGCATCCGGTCCGCCCACGCGGTGAACCGGTGCCGCACCCACATCCCGATCGCGACCGGGACGAGCACGATCGCGAACACCTGCAGGAACTTCGCCGGCTGCAGCCCGATCGACGCCGAGTCGTCCATGAACCCGCTGACCGACAGCCCGACGACGACGGGCAGCGTGAACACGGCCAGCACCGAGTTGATCGCCGTCAGGGTGACGTTCAGCGCGACGTCACCGCGTGCGATGTGGCTGAACAGGTTCGCCGTCGTGCCGCCGGGTGAGGCGACCAGCAGCATCATGCCGACGGCGAGCGCGCCGGTCAGTCCGAACAGCAGGATCAGGCCCAGGCAGATCGCGGGCAGTACGACGACCTGGCACACGAGCGCCACAATCGCGGCTTTCGGGTACTTGAGCACTCGGGTGAAGTCCGCGACGGTCAGGGTGAGACCGAGGCCGAACATCACCAGTGCGAGCGCGACAGGCAGGAGCACCGCGAAGAGCGTCGATCCCATCTGATCCTCCCGAGGCGACGGCGGGAGGCAGATGCTATGTCCGAATCATGCGATGTACCGGAAGTGCGTAGTAAGTCGTGATCTCTCGTCGAGGACGTGGAAGGCGACCGCGGGCGGGCTGTCGAAGTTGAGAACGCCCTCGCCCTCCCACGGCAGCATCATGGTCGACACGACGCCCGGCGCGACGAGCAGCGGGCGGCCGGCGAACGTCGACGCGGCAGGCGTGTGCGCGTGTCCGCAGAGGAACCCGGCGATGCTCGGGTGCCGGTCGACGAGTGCGGCCAGCCGGTCCTCGCCGTGCTGCCGGATGCCGTCGATGACCGGGTGGTGCAGCTCCACCGGCGGGTGGTGGAAGCACACGAGCGACGGGCCGTCCGATGGCAGCACCGAGTCCAGCCAGTCGATCGTCTCGTCGGCGAGGAACCCGTCGTCGCGGCCGGGGATGCTCGAGTCGCACAGGGCGATCACGACGTCGCCGACGCGGTGCACCCGGTTGACCGGGGAGGAGTCGGGTGCCTCGCCCAGCAGGAACTCGCGGAACGGCGCGCGCACGTCGTGGTTGCCGGGACACGTCAGCACCGGGTGCGGCGAGGACAGGATCTTGGCGGCCTGCCGGTACTCCTCGGCCAGGCCGTGGTCGGCGATGTCGCCGGTGACCAGCACCGCGTCGACCGGCCGGTGCAGGTCGTTCAGGTAGGCCATCGTCCGGGCCGCGCGGTCCGCGGCGCGGTCGCCGCCGTCGAGGTGGACGTCGCTCAGGTGTGCGAGCACGATCATGGAAGCTCCTCCCCAGGAACCATCCACATTAGCCCCGATGAGGTGAGGCGCGAGTGGAGGGGCCAGCGGACAATGTCCGGATGCGCATGCACCGGAAGGGTCTGCCTGCCGTCGAGAGCTCCGCACCGGACGGGGGCAACCGGCTGCTGACGATCCTCGTCGGCGCCGCGGCCGCCGTGATCACCGTGGCGGGCCTCAAAGCCATCGCCTTCCTGGTGGCACCCGTCTTCCTCGCGCTCGTCATCGTCGTCACGACCAGCCCCGTGCAGGGGTGGCTGCGGCGCAAGGGGTGGCCGCGCTGGCTCACCGGGGCGGTGCTCGTGGTCGTCGTGTACGCCGTGCTGCTCGGCCTGTTCGTCGTGCTGGTCGTCTCGGTGGCGCAGCTGGCGACCTTGCTGCCCGGCTACGTCGCCAAGGCGGACGACATGATCGTGCAGGTCACCGCGATGCTCGCCCAGTTCGGGGTCGGTGAGGAGCAGCTGCGTGACGTCGCCGGGTCGCTGGACTTCGGCAAGATCGCGGGGCTCGCGGGAACGCTGCTCGCCAGCGTCGGTGGCCTGCTCACGGACCTGGTGTTCCTGCTGGCGTTGCTGCTGTTCCTGAGCACCGAGGCGACGTGGGCGGAGCAGCGGTTCGCCGCGATCAGCGCGGAGAAGCCGTGGATCACGACCGGGCTGCGCCGGTTCGCCGCGGGCACCCGCAGCTACATGTGGGTCACCACGGTGTTCGGCCTGATCGTCGCGGTGCTCGACGTCGGAGCGCTGGTGATCATCGGCGTGCCCGCGGCCGTGCTGTGGGGACTGCTCGCGTTCGTCACGAACTACATCCCCAACATCGGGTTCGTGATCGGCGTCGTGCCACCCGCGCTGCTGGCGCTGCTCGACGGCGGGTGGCAGACCGCGGTGATCGTGGTCGTCGTCTACACCGCGCTGAACTTCGTGGTGCAGTCGGTGATCCAGCCCAAGTTCGTCGCGGACTCGGTCGGGCTGTCGACCGTGGTGACGGTGCTGGCGCTGGTGTTCTGGTCGTGGGTGCTGGGCCCGCTCGGCGCGATACTCGCGGTGCCGGCGACCCTGTTGCTCAAGGCGGTGTTCGTCGACGTCGACCCGAGGAGCCGCTGGGTCGGCGCACTGATCAACTCACCGTCGGTAGCACTGGCGCCCGCCGTGGAAGAGCACCCCGTGGAGGAGCACCCCGAGGACGAGCCCCGGGGTGCTCAGGACGTCAGCTGAAGCGGAACTGCTGGTTGCCTCCGCCGTGGCAGCCCCACTGGTAGACGGGCGTGCCGTCGTGCGGGGTGCCGTGCGCGACGTCGACGCAGCGGCCGGTGGCGCGCGAGCGGAACTCGTTGAACCCGGCGCTGTTCGGCGTGATCTGCCACTGCTGGTTGGTGCCGCCGTGGCAGGACCACATGATCGTGGCGACCGCGTCCGCGTTCACCCAGCCGTACAGGTCGAGGCAGCGGTTGCTGACCGCGTTGCGCACCTCGTACACGCCGGGCGCGACCGGGTTGGTGTACCAGCGCTGGTTGGCGGTGCCGTCGCAGCTCACCTGGATGACGGCGACGCCGTCGCCGGTCGCGCCGACGGCCGGTGAGAGGCACTTGCCGCTGTGCCGCGCGATCAGCTGGAACGAGGCGGCCGCGGCGGAGGCGTCGGACGTGGCGCCGGCGGTGACGCCGACCAGGCTGATGGCCGCTGCGGCGAGTGCCGCGAGGATCTTCCTCATGGGATCTCCCGTGTCGTGACTGACGAGGACGGGACCGAGCCTGGTCAGCGCCGTCACGGTGGGCTCAAGCCGCGATCAACCGCGCTTGGGCAGCGGCCGGGCGGGCACACCCAGCTCGGCCATCGCGGCGGCGTACTTCACGTGTGCGCGCGCCGCTTCGCCGTGCCGCCCCGCGTCGGCGAGCGTGGTCACGAGGTCCCAGTGCGCCTGCTCGTCGGACGGTTCGACGGCCAGCACGCGCAACAGGTAGCAGATGACGTAGTCGATGTCGTCTTCCCGCCGGAAGTGCTCGACCAATGCGCGCACCACGTGCAGGTACGTCGCGTGCGCCTCGTCGCGCAAAGCCGTTGCGGCGTAAGGATCATCGGCGAAGACCTCGCCGGTGTAGGCGCGGTCGGTCGCGGCGAGCACCTCGGGTTCCCTGGTGCGCAACGCGTGCCTGGCCTGGACGAGCCAGTCCTCCACGTCCACCACGATGTTCTCCGGCGCCAGCGCCACGTGCGCGGGCGTCGCGGTGACGTAGTGGTCGATCGGCTCCCGGCGTTCGGGGTCGAGCACGCCGCGCAACGTCGACAACGCCACCGACAGCCGGTGCGCGATCTTGGCCTCGTCGGCCGGGGAAACGGGGCCCCACAACAGGTCCGCGAGCTCCTCGCGCGGCACCGGGGAGCCGCGCCGCGCGACCAGCACCCGCAGCAGGTCGCGCGCCTTGCGCGACTGCCACGCCGTCGGCGGGACCGGCACGCCGTCCACCAGCACGTCGAAACCGCCGAGCACGCGCACCGCGACCGGAGGCGCAACCTCTTGCACCGCAACGTCCGCGGCGCGCAGCCGGTGCTCGGCCAGCCTGCCGAGCAGCCGCTGCTCAACGGATGCGCGCGGCAATCGGCCGATGGCGACACGAACCCGGTCCGCGTCGAGCACGGCGCCGCAGCCCTCCCAGATCGCCAGCGCCTCGGCGAGCGGCTGCCGTTCACCGGACACCGCGGCCCGCAGCTCCAAGGCGTGCGCCAGCCCGGCGCGGTCGCGGTGCCGCGCCGCGACGTCCGCCGCTTCCCGCGCGTCCTGCGCCGCGTCCTTGCCCGCCCGCAACGCCACCCAGCCGCGTGCGACGAGAGCCGTTGCGCGCCAATGACCTGACGCGTGCTCGACCGCTCGTTCGGCGAGCGACGCGGCCTCGACGGGGTCGTCGGTGGCGCGGGCCATCCCGGCCAGCGCGGGCACGAGGCCCTGCCGGTTGTTGCCGTCCTCGGTCGCCGCCCGCAGCGCCTCGGCGTACGCGGCGCGGGACTGGGTGAGCATGCCGCGCAACCGGTACACGTCACCGAGACCGGTCAACGGGTACGCGGCCTTGAGCGAGTGCATCCGCTGGTACGCCGCGACCGCGCTCTCGTACGCCCGCACCGCGTCGTCCAGCGCGCCGAGCTGCTGGTGCAGCGCGCCCTCGTTGGCCAGCGCCAGCGCGAGCGAGCTGACGTAGCCGCGTCGCCCGGCCAGCTCGACGGCCGGGGCGAGCACAGCGAGCGCGTCGGTCAGCTTGCCCTCCTGCTCCAGTGCGGCCGCGAGGTTGATCCGGATGCGCAGCACCATCGGCAGGTCGCCCGCGGACGTCGCCAGCCCGAGTGCGGTGGAATAGTTGGCCTGCAACGCCATCGGGTCACCGCGCAGGTGCGCCGACAGCGCGAGCGCCACGTGCGCCGCGGCCAGCGTCCGGTCATCGCTCGCCGCGGCCATGGCGCGCCCGGCGAAGTCCGCGCACCGCTCGTCGGCACCGGCGAGCCAGTGCGCGGCCGCGGTCCACGCCAGCAGCATGGCCTGGTCGGTGTCGCGTTCGCCGGTCAGCTCGCCCCTGCTGAGGATGCCGAGCGCGTCGTGCGGGTTGCCCCACAGGTAGACCGCGGCGCCGTAGCGCCAGGCCAGGTCGGCGGGCAACGAGCCGAGTCCGTCGGCGAGCGACGAGTAGATCATCAACGCCCGCGCTGTCTCACCGGTCGCCTGCTGCGCGTCCGCGTACAGCAGTTCCACGTCGTAGCCGCGTCTTCCCGGTGGCAGCGTGCGGACGAACCGCAGCACGTGCTCGGCGGCGCCGTCCGCGAGCAGCCGCTGCCCGTTCTCGGCGTGCCACTCGGCCGCGAGCGCGATCATGACCTTCTGCCGCGCCGGTGACACCTTCGCACGGGCCCGCGCGACCGTCGCGACGAGCGGAACCGGCAGGTACCACTCGGGTCCGCCGACGAGCAGACCGAGCCGCGCGAGCGTCGTCGCCTCCTCGTGCCCGACGGCTGCCGCCAGCTCGGCGGTGATCGGCCCGATGTCGACGGCCAGCAGGTTCTCCGCTCCTGGCGGGAGCGCGTCCAGCACCTCGGTCGCGATGTAGTCGAACAACGGCGTGCCCGGCGTGCCGAGCGGCTGGCCGGTGCTCAACGCCGCGGCGGCGAGGTGCACGAGCGCGGGCCACCCGGCGGTCAGCTCGTGGACCTCGCTGTTGCGAACGCCGTACTCCGTCCACAGCACGGAGTCGACCTCACGCGCGGACAACGCGAGATGGCGCGGACCGATCTCGGTCGGCGCGCCGAGCCCGAGCTTCAGCATGTTCGCGAGTGCGGGAGGCGTTCGGCTGACCACCACGAGCTTCTCGGCGGGGCGCAGGTCGGCGAACTCCTCGACCACGGTCCAGGTGTGGTCGGCCCACTGCCGCACGGCGGTGGACTTCCCGTAGCCGGCCGCCGCGACGACCACGGCGAACCGGCCGCGCAGCGGCCCGGTCACTCACACCCCCTGCGCGACTTTGACGCGACTTTGATCCTCACCAGGATAGTGACCGGCGGACGACGCCAGGCGTCGAGTTCTGTTGTCACACAGGGGGAGTAATCGTGTCTGTGTCATTTGCCGCACGCGTGGCGGGTGCGTTGGTGCTAACGGTCGCGCTGGCCGCCCCGGCGCACGCGGCGACCGGCCAGTCGACGTGCGGCTGGATGATGAGGGGCTTCAACCACGTCGACGACTGCGGGTTCGAACGGCAAACCGAGCGGTACTCGCCCAAGATGCCCTGGTACGCCGAAGGATCCGGCTACAAGGGCATGGACCTGGGCAAGGGCTACGCGTACGAGGGGTACAACAACGCGTTCGTCCGCACCAACGACGGCCGGTGGAACTCCTGGTCCCAGCGCACCCAGGGACAGCTGCAGCGCAACAGGACCTACGAGCTGACCGCGTGGATCCGGGCGCAGGGCAACGTCGGCAAGGGCCTGCTGGGTGTCGACCTCGCCGGCTACTCGCCCGCGGTGTCGTACGCGGGCACGGGCCACTACCAGCGCGTCGTGCTGCGGTTCGACAGCGGGCCGAACACCGCGGCGACCGTGTTCATCGGGTACGAGTCGCCGGGTGTCGACTCGTGGATTCAGATCGACGAGGTCGAGCTCGTCGCCGTGTCCTGACGCGCCGTGGTGGCGGTCCACGCCTTGCGATCCAGCGCGACGCCTACCGCCACCACGGTCCACACCACGAAATACCAGGTGGTGAAGCGGGACGGCTCCGCACCGAGCGTGCCGGGCTGCAGCGTGCCCTCGACCGCGTGGAACACCAGGGTCAGCAGCGCGCTGCCGCCGGTGCGGTTGAACAGCCACGCGTAGATGATCGTCAGCGAGAACGTCGTGGCGAGCTCGAGCCAGCTGCCCAGGTTGCCGACGGTCACGAGCGGAATGTGCCAGCCCGCGACCAGCACACCGAGCACCGCCGCCGACGCGAGTGGCGAGAAAGGCATGTGCGGCAACGCGAAACCGCGCCAGCCGGGTTCCTCACCGAGCGGGCCGTCGAGCGGGTTGACCAGCCTGATCGCGAAGAACAGCGCGAGGTCCGTCCACACGAAGTTCGGCCGGATCGCACCGGACGCCAGCAGCGCGGTCACCACGTGGACGGCGATCGGCACGAGGAACGCGACCGCCCACCACTGCCAGCCGACGCGCCAGCGGATCATCCGCGCGCCCAGCTCGCGCAGCCCGGCGCGGCCGTCCGCCACGCTCGCGACGACGAGCGCCGCGACGAGCGGGCCGCACGCCTGGAACTCCAGTCGAGGCAGCACCCCGGTCAGGTACAGCGGCCACGCGCACCACGCGATCACGTAGGCCAGTGCGAAGAACGTGACGAGCCGGTGCCTTCGGATCCAGGCCACCAAGGGAATCGCCTCCTCATTCGGCGATCTGAACGCTCCTCGCTTTCCGCGTCCGGCGATACCGGGAAAACCCTGCCGGTGATCGCGGGCTGTCCCCGTGGTGGTCAGGGGCCCGCACGGCGAAATCTGAAGCCACTCAACCGAAGGGGCTTCGAGATGATGGAGTGGCTGAACGAACTGGGCTCGTGGGCGTGGGCCCGGCACCACAACGAGCTGAGCTGGTACATCCGGCCGCTGTTCCTGCTGCCGTTCGCGTACTTCAGCTACCGGCGCAGCCCGACCGGCATCGTGCTGACGCTCGTCGCGCTGGCCACGAGCATGGCGTGGTTCCCCGCGCCGGAGCACCCGAGCCAGGGGGCGATCGAGTTCCTCGCCGCCGAACGCGAGTACCTGCTGGGCACGTGGACCCCGGCGAAGCTCGCCGTAGGTCTCGTCGTGCCGCTGACGTTCGGCGGACTGGCCGTCGCGCTGTGGCGGCGGTCGTTCACGTGGGCGCTGGTCGCGATCAACGGCGGCATCCTGTTCAAGATCGTGTGGTCGTTCGTCGTGGGCGACACGTCCGGTGGAGTCGCGCTGCTGCCCTCCGCGCTGGGCGGCCTGGTCGCGGTGAACGCCGTCCTGTGGTTCGTGGCGCGGCGCCGGAGAACAGCCGTCCAGCCATGACGAGGCTGCTGATCGTCGACGACCACGCGACCTTCCGGTCGTTCGCGCGCAGGCTCCTGGTCGCGAGCGGGTTCGAGGTCGTCGGCGAGGCGGCCGGGGGAACCGACGCCGTCCGGCTGGCCGCCGAGCTGGGCCCGGACGTGGTGCTGCTGGACGTGCAGCTCCCGGACGTCGACGGGTTCCAGGTGGCGCGCTCGTTGCGCCACCTCATCGTCGTGCTGGTGTCCAGCAGGGCGCGGTCGGACTACGGCTCGCTGGTGGACACGTGCGGCGCGCGTGGTTTCATCGGGAAGGCCGAGCTCAGCGGAGATGCGCTCCGTCGCCTGCTGTGAAGGGGAGATCATGCGGGTCGTGGTGGCGGACGACGCGGCGCTGTTTCGCGAGGGTGTCGCCAGGCTGCTCACCGACGCCGGGTTCGAGGTCACCGGCAAGGTCGGTGACGCGCAGGCGTTGCTGGAGCTGGTGCGCGCCGACCCGCCGGACGTGGTGATCGTCGACATCCGGATGCCGCCCGGCTTCACCACCGAGGGACTCGACGCCGCGCGGGAGCTCCGCGAGACCCATCCCGGCGTGGGCGTGCTGGTGCTGTCCGCGCACGTCGAGCCGCACTACGCGTTGCGGCTGCTGGACTCGGACGCGCGCGGCGCAGGCTACCTGTTGAAGGAACGGGTGACCGACCTGGGCGAGCTGGCCGACGCGGTGCGCCGGGTCGCCGCGGGCGGGCTGGTGATCGACCCCGGCGTGGTCGCGCAGCTCGTCGGCCGCAAGCGCGTCGACGACCCGCTGGAGGCGTTGTCGGAACGGGAACGCGAGGTGCTCTCGGTCATGGCGGAGGGCCGGTCGAACCAGGGCATCTGCGAGCGGTTGTTCCTGAGCCCCAAGACGGTCGAGGCCTACGTGGGATCGGTGTTCACCAAGCTCGGGCTGCACCAGGGGCCGGACGACAACCGCCGGGTGCTCGCCGTGCTGGCGTACCTGCGGCGATGAGGAAGCTCTGGCTGCTGCCGGGACTCCTCGCGGCCGCCGCGATGCTGTGGGGCGGCTACGCGGTGTCGGTGCCCGCGCTGGTGCTGAACCTCGCGGTCGGCTGGTCGTTCATCGGCGGTGGGCTCGTGGCCGCGCGGCGGCGCCCGGAGAGCCGCAGCGGACACCTGATGATCGCCGTCGGGCTCGCGTGGTTCGTGCGCATCGCCGGTGCCGTCGAGAACGACGCCGCGTTCGCCGTCGGGGTCGCGACGAAGACCCTGTACCTGGCGGTGCTCGGGCACCTGCTGGTCACCTACCCGACCGGGCGGTTCACCGGCCGCTGGCAGCGCGTCGTGGTGGTCGCGGGCTACCTGCTGACCGTCCCGGTCAACGTCGGGTACCTGCTGCTGACGCCGCTCGAAACGCAGAACATCGTGGTGATCACGGAGACCGTGGTGCCGGAGGTTCCGGTGGCCGCGCTCGTCGTGCTGGTCGGCGTGACCGCGCTCGGCCTTGCCCTGCTCGCGTGGCTGCTCAGCAGGTGGCTGCGCGCGGGCAGCGTGCTGCGGCGCGATCTCGGGCCGGTGGTGTGGGGCGGAGCCGCCATCGTGCTGACCGTCGTCATCACGTACGTGGGTGCGCTGCTGCGGCTGCCGTCGTCGGTGCAGGTCGTGCTCGCCTGGTCGACCGAGGCGGTGCTGGTCGTGTGGCCGCTCGCCCTGCTGTACGGGTTGCTGCGCACCAGGCTGGACCGGTCGGCGGTCGGGGAGCTGATCGTCGAGCTGGGCGCCGGGCTGCCGGACGACCTGCGCGCCGCGCTCGCCCGCACGCTGCACGACCCGACGCTGCAGATCGGGTACTGGCGGCCGGAACGGCGGGAGTTCGTGTCCGCGGACGGCGAGGTGCTGCACGGTTCCACCTACCTGGAGAGCAACGGCACGCGGCTCGCAGTGCTCGTGCACGACCCCGCGCTCGAACCCGAGCTGGTGCGCGCGGTCGCGGCCGGTGCGGCGCTCGCCGTGCAGAACTCGTTGCGGCTGGAGGAGGTCCGCGCGTCCCGCGCCCGCATCGTCGAGGCCGCCGACGCCGCGCGCCGCCGCGTCGAGCGGGACCTGCACGACGGCGCGCAGCAGCGGCTCGTGTCCGTGATGCTCGCGCTGCGGCTGGCCCGGTCCACCGACGAACCCGGCGAGCTGCTGGCCGAGGCGCAGGCCGAACTCGGACGGGCGCTGGACGAACTGCGCGAGCTGGCCCGCGGCATCTACCCCGTGCTGCTCACCGACGCCGGGCTCGGGCCCGCGCTCACGTCGCTGGCGGAACGGTCCGCGGTGCCCGCCCGCGTGCGCGAGGTGCCCGCGCACCGACTGTCTCCTCTGGCTGAGCACACCTGCTACTTCGTCGTGTCCGAGGCGCTGGCGAACGTCGCCAAGCACGCCCAGGCGCGAGAGGTCCTCATCTCCGTGCGGTGTGCTGCCGGGACGGTCGTGGTCGAGATCGTCGACGACGGCGTCGGCGGCGCGAACCCGGCGGGCTCCGGTCTGCGCGGGCTCGACGACCGCGTCGCCGCTGCCGGCGGGAGGCTCGTCGTGACCAGTCCGGTGGGCGCGGGCACCACCGTACGTGCGGAGTTCCAGGATCTGGGAGAGTCCTTTGCGGCGTCAGTAGATTCCGATGGGTGATCACCAGACGCAGCCTGCTCGCGGCGACCGCCGGCGCACTCGCGTTCCACGGCAGCGCGCGTGCTGAACCGGGTCCGGTCGTGAAACCGCTGCCGCCCGAGTACTTCACCGTGCACGGCACCAACGCCGAGACGCGCTGGGAAGCGCTTTCCGGCGTGGGTGACCTCGTACCGATCGACCGGTTCTTCGTGCGCAACCACACGCGCACGCCGCTCATCGACGCGCAGACGTGGCGGCTGGAGCTGCACGGCACCGGACTGCGCAGGCCGCTCTCGTTGAACTACCGGGAGTTGCGCGCGCTGCCGTCGTGCACCGTCGACGCGGTCATCCAGTGCGCGGGCAACGGCCGCAGCCTCTACGCGAGCCAGCAGGGCCAGGCGGTGTCCGGCACGCCGTGGAAGCTCGGCGCGGTCGGCCTCGCGCGGTGGCGCGGCGTGAAGCTCTCGACGTTGCTGCGGCTCGCCGGGGTCCGGCGGGACGCGGTGGACGTGCTGCCGGTCGGGCTCGACCCCGAGTACGTGACCGGTGGCGTGAACCTCGGCCGGGTGCGGCGGCCGTTGCCGGTCGCGAAGGCGCTCGACGACGTGCTGGTGGCGTACGAGATGAACGGCGAGCGGCTGCCGCCCGACCACGGGTTTCCCGCACGGCTGGTGGTGCCGGGGTGGATCGGGATCGCGAGCATCAAGTGGCTCGGGTCGATCGAGGTGGCGACCACGCCGCTGTCGTCGCCGTGGAACACCCAGTACTACCGGATGATCGGGCCGGACTACCCGGCCGACGGGACGCTGGTGACCACCCAGGTCACCAAGAGCGCGTTCGAGCTGGCCTGGGGAGCCGCGCTGCCGGTCGGGCGGCACGTGCTGACCGGGCGGTCGTGGTCACCGGACGGGCGGGTCCGGCGGGTGGACGTGAGCGTCGACGGCGTGACGTGGCGGCGCGCCCGTCCCACGTCCTCCGGGCGCGGCTGGCTGCGGTGGCAGGTGCCGTGGCACGCGGAAACACCTGGTCAGCACGTTCTGCGGGCGCGGGCGACGGACGGTGCCGGGCAGGCGCAGCCGGACGTGGCGCCGTACAACACGCAGGGCTACCTTTTCGGCGCGGTGGCCAGGCATCCGGTCACCGTGGCGTGATGGTGCGTGCGCGATCGAGATCCTCGCCTGACTTGTCGACCAGCGCCCGCATGGCGGCGCACGCGGCGTCCGCGTCGTGCGCGGCCACGGCGTCGAACACCGCGCGGTGACTGGGCACGGGGTCCTCGTCGGGGCTGTTGCCGTGCACGAGCTTGTCCCGCTCGACCAGCCCGATGGCGATGATCCGCTCCACCTGCATGAGGAACACGTTGTGCGTGGCCGCCATGAGCAGCCGGTGGAAGTCGAGGTCCGCGGTGACCGTCGCGGCCAGGTCGCGCGCGGACGCCATGCGGTCCAGCGCGTCGGAGAGCGCGGTGAGCTCGGCGGGCGTGGCGCGGGTGGCGGCCAGCCGGGCGGCGGCGGGTTCGACGATCACCCGCATCTCGGTCAGCTCGTCGAACAGGCTGTGGCCCGAGTCGGCCGCTGTCTGCCAGCGCATGACGTCCGTGTCGAGCAGGTTCCACGACGTGCGCGGCTGGACGAACGTGCCGCGCTTCTGGCGCGCGTCGATCATTCCCTTGGCCGCCAGCACTTTCAGCGCCTCGCGCAGCGCGGTGAGGCTGACGTCGAGCTCGCGGCGCAGGCCGGGGAGGTCGAGCGTGTCGCCCTCGCCGATCTCGTTGGAGAGGATACGGCTCGCCAGCGCCTCGACCGTCTGGCCGTGCACGCCCCGCGGCAGCTTCTGCGTCATGCGCCGATTCTACGACACGTCATAAATTATGAATTAACCTCGTGTGTCCTGATGAGGGTGCGGATGGTGTCGATCGGGGTGCGGGCGAGGGCTGAGCCCACTCCGCACGCGACCGCGCCCGCCGCCAGCCACGCGGACACCTCCTCGGGTGCGATGCCACCGGTCGGCACGAGCGGCGCGTGGGGGAGTGCGGCGCGGACGTCCTGGACCCAGCGCGGAGTGGGCGCCGGGAACACCTTCACCGCGTCGGCACCGGCTTCGAGCGCGTGCACGATCTCGGTGACCGTCGCGGCACCGGGCAACGCGGCCGCGCCGTGCCGGTGCGCGGCGCGGATGACCGACGGCTCCAGGTTGGGCGAGACGAGGAACCGGGCGCCCGCGCGGATCGCGAGCACCGCGGACGTCTCATCGAGCACGGTGCCCGCGCCGATCGTGGCCCGCGGGTAGGTGCGGCTCAGGAACTCGATGGCCGCCAGCGCGCCGGGGTTGGTGAGCGGCAGCTCGAGCGACGTGATGCCCGCGTCCAGCAGCGGGACGGCCGCCTCGATCGCGAGGTCCGTCGACGGCGTGCGGACGATCGCGATGATGCCCTGCCGCAGCACGGCACTCGTGATCTCCCAGCGGAAACTCATCGGTCCACGTCCTCGCCTCCGTGCGGGCGGTCGGGCAGTCCCTCGATGTCCGTCACGGCGCCGACGACCAGCGCGGCCGACGCGACTCCTTGGCGCAGCGCGGTTTCCGGGGTCGCGCCGCGCAGCCACATCGACAGGTAGCCGGACGTGAGCGCGTCACCGGCGCCGACCGGGTCGACGACCCGCGTCGCCATCGTGTCGAGCCGCCACGCGCCGGCCGCGGTCACGACCTCCGCGCTGCGGTCGCGGTGCTTCACGACGACCGCGCTCGCGCCGCCGTCGAGCAGCTCGCCGACGGACGTCTCGGCGACGTCCAGCTCGTCGGATCCGGTGAACACCAGGTCGGCGCGTGAGATCAGCGGGGCCAAGGCTTCGCGCCACTGCTCGGTGGTGCCGAGCTTGCGGCGGACGTTCGGGTCGAACGAGATCGTGGCGCCTTCCGAGCGGGCCAGGTCGAACAGTTCCGCGACGGCTTCCCGCGCGCCGGGCGAGAGCATCGCGGTGATCCCGGAGACGTGCACGAGCCGTGCCCCGTCGAGACCGGCCGACCGCACGTAGCCGGCCGACAACCCGCAGGCGGCCGAGCCCGCCCGCTCGTAGCGGACCTCGATCGGGCGGCCGGCGTGGCTGTCCCGCAACAGCAGTCCGGTGTACCGCTCGGAATCGCGTTCCACCGCGGAGGTGTCGACGTTCTCCGACCGCAGCACGGACAGCACGGCCTCACCGGACGAGTCGGCGCCGAGCCTGCTCAGCCACCGCACCCGGTGCCCGAGTCTGGCCAGCCCGACGGCCACGTTCGACTCCGCGCCCGCCACGCAGGCGTGGAACGTCCTCGCGCGGCGCAGTGCCACGCCGTGCTCGGCGACCAGCAGGTGCATCGCCTCGCCGAGCGTCACGACCTCGGTGCTCATCGCGGCCCAGCGTACATGCCTACGGCATAAATTAGTATTTAATCTTGACATTGCTGGTGTGGGCCGAGCAGGCTGCATGCATGTCCACTCGCCACCAGCGCGCGTCCACAGTGGACGCTGGTGCACCAGAACTCGCTGTGACGTGAGGAGAAGCGATGCGCTGTGCGGTCGTGACCGGTGCGGTGTCGGGGATCGGTGCCGCCACTGCGGCGCGGCTGACCGACGACGGGTGGGCCGTCGTCGGGGTCGACGTGGCCGCGGGCGCCGACGTGCGCGGTGACGTCAGCGACGAGGCCACGTGGGTGTCCGTGCTCGCGCTGGCCGAGGAGCGTGCGGGAGGCGTGGACGCGTTGGTGAGCAACGCTTTCACCATGACCGTCGCGCCGCTCGGCGAGACGAGCAGGGACGAGTGGGACCGGCAGCTCGCGGTCAACCTCGGCGGCGCGTTCCTCGGTGCGCGCGCGTGCCTGCCGTCGCTGACCGAGCGCACGGGCTCGATCGTGCTGGTGTCGTCCGTGCACGCGCACTTCGGGCTGCCCGGTCACGGCGCGTACGCCGCGACGAAGGGCGGTCTGGTGTCGCTGGGACGGCAGCTGGCCGTCGAGTACGCGCCTGCCGTCCGGGTGAACACGGTGTCGCCCGGCCCGATTCTCACGCCATTGTGGGACGACATCGGCGAGGCCGACCGGGAACGCAGCGTGCGCGCCACACCGGCGGGCAGGCTCGGCGACCCGGCCGAGGTGGCGTCGGTGATCGCGTTCCTGCTGTCACCGGCCGCGTCGTTCGTGACGGGCGCCGAGCTCGTCGTCGACGGCGGCTGGTCGGCCGCCAAGGACGCAGCACGAGGGGGCTTCGTTGAAGATCACCGGTATCGAGACGTTCCTGGTCGCACCGCGCTGGCTGTTCCTGAAGGTGAGCACCGACGAGGGCGTCAGCGGCTGGGGCGAGCCGGTGGTGGAGGGCCGCGCGGAGACCGTGCGCGCGGCCGTGCACGAGCTGGCCGACCTCGTGGTCGGGCAGGACCCGCTGCGCATCGAGGACCACTGGCAGGTGTTGCGGCGCGGCGGTTTCTACCGCGGCGGGCCGGTGCTCTCCAGTGCGCTGTCCGGCTACGACCACGCGCTGTGGGACATCGCGGGCAAGGTGCGCGGCGTGCCCGTGCACGAGCTGCTCGGCGGCCCGGTGCGCGACCGGGTGCGGGTGTACTCGTGGGTCGGTGGTGACCGTCCGGTCGACGTGCACGAGGCCGTCTCCGCGCGTGTGGAGGCCGGGTTCACCGCGGTGAAGATGAACGTGTCCGGCGAGATGAACGCGATCGCCACACCCCGCGAGGCGGACGCGGTGCTGGCTCGCGCCCGGCAGGCGCGCGAGGCGCTCGGCCCGGACCGCGACCTCGCGATCGACTTCCACGGCCGCGTGTCACCGGCTATGGCGCGACGGCTGGTGCGGATGCTCGAGGAGGTGCAGCCGATGTTCGTCGAGGAACCGGTCGTGCCGGAGGTCCAGGGCGACGTGCTGGCGTCCGTGGTGTCGGCGAGCACCGTCCCGATCGCGACGGGGGAGCGGCTGTACTCGCGGTGGGACTTCAAGCCGGTGCTGGACGCGGGCGTCGCCGTCGTGCAGCCCGATCCGTCGCACGCGGGCGGCATTTCGGAACTGCGCCGCATCGCCGCGCTCGCCGAGGTCTACGGCGCCTCGCTCGCGCCGCACTGCCCGCTGGGGCCGATCTCGCTCGCCGCGAGCCTGCAGGTCGCGTTCGTGACGCCGAACTTCCTGATCCAGGAGCAGAGCGCGGGCATGCACTACCACGGCGGTGTCGAGCCGGAGTACCTCGTGGACGCCTCGGTCTTCCGGTTCACCGACGGTTTCGTCGGCAGGCCGACCGGTCCGGGACTCGGCATCGAGGTCGACGAAGCGGTCGTGCGGAGGGCCGCCGAGGTCGGTCACGCGTGGCGCTCGCCGGTGTGGCGTCATGAGGACGGTGGCTTCGCGGAGTGGTGACCTGCGCCGTTGGTTGGTGGTCTAGTCCGATCTGAACCCGTTCTGTTACCCGTCCGTAGTCCGACGTGAGACACCGGAACGATCAGAGGAGACCACATGGGCGGACGCGCTCGACACCGCAAGCCCGCCGTTATCGGTGCTGGCGCAATGCTGGTCATCGCCGCGGCAGTTGCCGGCTTCACGGCCTTCGGCGGGACGGACAGCCAGGCCGCGGAGAGCTGCGGCGGGCTGGACACCGCGCTGCAGAACAACCTGAACTTCATAGCCGGCCAGAAGGCCAACCCCGACGCGCTGTCCGAGGCGAGGATCGCCAACCGGCAGGCCGTCGTCGATCTGATCCAGCAGCGTCGCGCTGCCGCCGGGTGCGCCGGTGAGGTCGCGGCTGAGGATCAGGGCAAGGCCAAGGGCAAGGACAAGGCCGCGGACAAGGCGGCTGACAAGGCCGACAAGGCCGCGGGCAAGGCCGCCGACAAGGCGGACAAGGCGGCGGACGACGCCGCTGCGGAAGACGATGCTGCTGCGGACGATGCCGCGGCGGGCGATGCCAAGGGCGGCCAGCAGGTCTGCAACGGCTCGACCGTGACGCTGTCCGGCGAGGGCGGCGCTCCGGCCGCCTCGAGCAACCAGTTCCCGGCAGGCACCACCTTGAAGGTGACCAACCTGGACAACAACAAGTCCACGACGGTCAAGGTCACCTCGGTGTCCGGCAGCTGTGCGCTGCTCAACAACGCGGCCTTCGAACAGGTTCGCGAGCCGGGCAAGCTCCTGATCCGGCGCGCCAAGATCGAGAAGATCGGCTGAGTTCCTCTTGCGAGGGCCGTGCACCGGGAACTTCCCGGTGCACGGCCTGTTTCGCGGCTAGTCGCACTTCCGCCAGTCGAGGTGGTAGGTGGCGCTGAGGTCAGGGCTCATCGTGATCGCGCTGAGCTCGGTCGTAGCGGCCTTGTTGACGCGGGTTTCGGTGTTCACGTTGAGGTTCCACGACTGACCGCACGGCGGGTAGAAGATCTGGTCCGGGTTGGCGGTGTCGGTGGTGTTCCACTTGTCGTTCAGCGGGCCCTTGAACGTGTGCGTCATTGGCAGGGTGGACGGTGATCCCGCGAAGTAGTAACTGCCGCGCAGCACCGCGTTCGCGCCCTGCAGGATCTTCGCGGATCCGTGGTGCTCGACCTTCGAGATGCCCCACGTGTACTCGGCGGGGTACTTGAACCGCACGTTGATCTGGCAGTTCTTGCGGAACTCGGTGGGCGTCGCTCCGGAGCCCGCTCGTGCCTGGAAGTTGCTGTACGCCACCGTGAACGCCGAGTTGCCCTTGGCCATCGCGACCGAGGCCGTCTTCGCGGCGCACCCGGACCCGTTGACCGCCACGAGCTCGACGGAGACGGACGGGGGTGGGGGGACCGCACCGGCGGTGCTCGGCGGGAGGATCGCCGACAACGCCAATGCCACAACCGTCATCGTGCCCAGCATGAAGGACCTTTCTGTCCGTACTGCGCGACGGCGGCACGGCACCCTACAGCGGCGGGGCGAGTTTCGTCCCGTTGCGATCCCCGTGTGGACATCCGAATGTTGTTGTGGGTGAACGAAATTGGTTGAGCTCGACCCGGAACTGGCATACCGGATGGTGTTCGGGCACCGGCTCGGGGTAAGAAGTCCCGTGCCCCGCCTCACGCGCGCTTTCCTCCGCCCGTCGTATCTTTCGTGCCATCCGTCGCGCTACTCCTGCCTTCCGGCGCGCGGGGTGTCCGTTCGGTCGCCGTGCGTGGTGCGTTCGGGGCACCCTGGGGGGCGGCGGCCGGGAGCAGTGGATCTGTCCGGGCGCCGACCTGATCAGGTGCTTCGGGCACGGGTCTCTGGTGGATACCTGGCGGACTCGATCTTCGCCGGTATTCTTGATCAGGTGCAACGCTGACGCCCTGTCGAGCGATGAGAGTGCCAGTGACCCAATGCTGCTGGTAGGAGCGCGATGACACTGGTGCGGTGCGGTACCGCTACGTCCACCGGCCTGGTGCGCGACACGAACGAGGACAACATGTTCGCCGGCGAACGAATCTTCGTCGTAGCGGACGGGATGGGCGGCCACGCGGCCGGCGAGGTGGCGAGCGCGCTCGTCGTCGACCGGCTGAGGGCCCTCGACGAGCGTGGTGAGCTGGGGCTGGACGACATCAGGACCGAGTTGGCGGCGGCCAACCAGGAGATGCTGGCGGACGTGTCACCCGAGCACGGCGGCATGGGCACGACGGTGTCGGGCATCGCGCTGCTGGAGGTCGACGGCACGCCGCACTGGATCGTGTTCAACATCGGCGACTCGCGGGTCTACCGGTTCGCCGACGACGAGCTGGCCCGGTTGACCGTCGACCACTCCGAGGTCGAGGAGCTGGTCGCGCAGGGGCTGCTGACGCCGGAGCAGGCGCTGCTCTACCCGCGGCGCAACATCGTGACCCGTGCGCTCGGCACGTCGATGTCGCCCGAGCCGGACCAGTGGGTGTTCCCCGCGCGGCCCGGCGAGCGGTTCGTCGTGTGCACGGACGGACTGACGAACGAGATCTCGGACGGCGTGATCGCCGAGGTCATGCGAGGTGAAGAGGACGCGGTGGACGCGGCGGACGTGCTGGTGCGGCTCGCGGTCGCCGCAGGTGGGCGGGACAACGTGACCACGGTCGTCGTCGACCTCGTGGACGTGGAAGTGAGCGCGGAAGTGGATGTGGATGTGGACGCCGAGGTGCTCGTCGAGGACAACGCCGCGGGAAACACGTGATGGTCTTAGTCGACGTCAGGTCGAAGAACGGTATTAACATGACGCGAACAGGTCGGTCATCGAAGGTGACCGACGCGCGGGTGAAGCTCAGCGAGGACGCGTACTTCAGCTACGAGGTGGGCGAATGACCGAGGGCTTACCGGAGATCGCCGGTTTCCGTTACGTCCAACGGCTAGGCAGAGGTGGGTGCTCGAGCGTCCACCTGTTCCACGACGCGGGATCCGATCGCAACGTCGCGGTGAAGGTGCTGGACGACCCGGCGCTGCCTCCGTTGTTGCGCGAGCGGTTCGTCGCCGAGGCCAGGGCGGCGGCGGTGCTGGGCAACCACAGCAACGTCGTCACGGTGTACCAGGCCGGTGAGACGCGCGAGGGCCAGCTCTACGTCGCGATGCGGTACTGCCCCAATCCGGATCTCGGCAGGCTCGTCGCGAACACGCCGCTGCCCGCGGACAGCGTGCTCGCCGTCGGTGTGCAGATCGCCGGTGCGGTGCAGGCGGCGCACGAGATGCGCGTGCTGCACCGGGACATCAGGCCGGCCAACATCCTCGTCGACGAGAACCGCAAGCCGTGCCTCACCGGTTTCGGCATCGCGGGCCAGCTCGCCACTCGACAAACCAAGAGGGACGCGTTGCTGTCCGTGCCGTGGTCGGCACCCGAGGTGATCAGGCCGACCGGAGCGACCGGTGCGAACGGCGTGTCCGCCGAGGTGTTCTCGCTCGGCGCGACGCTGTGGCACCTGCTGGCCGGGCACTCGCCGTTCGTCGTGCCGCACGGCGACAACACGCGTTCGGTGATCGAGGCGCGCATCCTGCACGGCAGCCCGCGGCCGACCGGACGCGCGCCGAGGTCGATGGAGGAGCTGCTGCGCCGCGCGATGGCGCCGAACCCGCTCGCCAGGCCGAGGTCCGTCGGCGAGTTCGCCGCGGAGCTCCAGGCGGTCCAGCGCGAGCTGAGCGGCACCACCACGCCGTTCGTGTCCGATGTGGACCCGGTCCCGCTCGTGGAACCCTCGCGTCTCAAGGCCTCGACGCCTATCTTCATCGCGCAACCACCGATCCCGGTCGTGCACGCGAAGGGAGAAGCGATGGCCGCTCGCGAGGAGAAGCCGCAGCGCCGCACCCGCTGGCCCGTGTACGCGGGCGCGAGCGCGGCCGGTGTCGCCGCGGTCACCGTCGGCGTGATCCTGTTGTCCGGCAACGGTGCCTCGTCGGGGAACTCACCCGCCATCGACTCGGGCGCGCAGCCGAACGCGGCCGTGGACAGCACCGCGCCCGGCAAGCCCGCCATCACCTCGACCAGGCTCGGCGCGGGCACGTTGCGCTTCACCTGGACGTACGCGAACCAGGAGCCGACGGACACGTTCACCTGGCGCACCACGGACGAGCTGAAGACCGGCACCGCCACCGCACCGACACTCGACCTCGCCGCGACCGGCGCGCTGTGCATCGAGGTGAAGGTGGTGCGCGCGGACGGCACCACGTCCGCCGACTGGTCGCCAGAGGGCTGCGGATCCTGAGTCCGAAGTGGACGGAATCGAGGTTCGGGACGAGGACGGCGTCGCCGTCGTCCGGCTGAACCACGGTCCGGTCAACGCGCTCGACCTCGAACTGCTCACGGCGCTCCCCGTCGCGCTGGCGTCGGTCGCCGACGCGCGGGCCGTCGTGCTCACCGGAGCCGGCCGCTGCTTCTCGGCGGGCGTCGACCTGAAGCGGATCGTCGACGGGGGACCGCCGTACGTCGCGGAGTTCCTGCCCGCGCTGAGCACCGCGGTGCTCGCTGTCTTCGACCACGCGCGCCCGACGGTCGCCGCGGTCAACGGCCACGCGCTGGCGGGCGGCTGCGTCCTGGCCGCGGCCTGCGACGTGCGGCTGATGTCGGCCGGCACCATCGGGCTCACCGAACTGGCCGCCGGAGTTCCGTTTCCCACCGTGCCGCTGGAGGTCGTGAGGCACGTGGTGCGACCGGACAACCTCATGCTCACCGCTCGCACCATCGGCCCCGCCGACGCGGTCGCGCTCGGCCTGGCCGACGAGGTGGTGGAGCCCGCCGAGCTGATCGGCAGGGCCGTCGAACGGGCGAGGGAACTGGCTGCGACGCGGCCGGAGGTGTATGCACTGAGCAAACAACAGCTGCACCGCCCCACGAGGGAACGGATCGAGGCGCGCCGGCCGCTCGACGATCCGGGGGTGCGGGAGATGTGGAGTTCCCCGGCCACCCACGAGGTGCTCCGGCACTTCCTGGCGTCGCTCACCAGCCGTCGCTGACCGACCGGCATACTGGGGTGCCTCAACCGTCCGGTGTGGAGGTCTCGAAGTGACGGTGCGCGGTGTGGTCGCGGCGGGTCATCCGCTGACGGCGAAGGCCGGAGCCGACGTGTTGCGCGCCGGTGGCAACGCCGTGGACGCGGCGGTCGCGGCGGTGCTCGCGTCCTGCGTCACGGAACCGCTGCTCACCGGCCTCGGCGCCAGCGGCTACATGCTCATCTCCCCGCCCGGCCAGGAGCCGGTGCTGCTCGACTTCTCCGCCGAGGCGCCCGGCCGGGGCATCGACGTGGCGTCCAGGGCGCCGCTCATCCCGTTCGTCGTGAACTTCGGTGACGCGGACCAGACGTTCCACGTCGGCGCGTCGTCGTGCGCCGTCTACGGCGTGCCCGCCGGGGTCGAGGCGGCCGCGAAGACGTTCGGCAGCACCCCGTTGCACGAGCTGGTGCGTCCCGCCGTGCGGCTGGCCCGCGAGGGCGTGCGGGTGAACAAGCAGCAGGCGTACGTGTTCTCGCTGATCGGGTCGATCGTGGGCCGTCACCCGGTCGAGGGCGACCTGCTGCACGAGCACGAGCTCGCGGAGACGCTGGCGCGGCTCGGGAACGACGGCGCGGAGCCGTTCTACACCGGCGACATCGGCCACGCGATCGCCGACGAGGTGCTCGAGCACGGCGGCATGATCAGCCGCGCGGACCTGGAGGCCTACCGGGTCGTGCCGCGCACGCCGATGAAGGTGACCTACCGGGGCCGCGACGTCTACACGAACCCGCCGCCGAGCGCAGGCGGCGAGCTGCTGGCGCACGCGCTGGAGCTGCTGCCCGAACGGCCGGGCCCGACGGCGCTGGCGAAGGCCATGGTCGCCGCGACGGTGAACCGGCTCGGCTCCACCACGCACATCTCGGTGCTCGACGCTCAGGGCATGGCGTGCACGGTGACCTGCACGAACGGTGAGGGATCCGGTGTGGCCGTGCGCGGAACCGGCGTGCACGTGAACAACATGATGGGAGAGGAGGACCTGTCGCCCGCCGGGTTCTTCACGCACCTCCCCGGCGACCGGCTGCCGTCGATGATGGCGCCGACGATCGTCACCCGCGACGGCCAGCCGGAGCTGGTGCTCGGCTCGGCAGGGTCGAGCCGCATCTTCGGCGCGATCCTGCAGGTGATCGTGAACGTCATCGACCACGGCATGCGCGTGCAGGACGCGGTCGACGCGCCCAGGCTGCACGCGCAGGGCGACCTCGTCTTCGTCGAACCCGGCGTGGACGTCACGGGACTCGGTGCGGTGCAGCGGTTCCGCGCGGCGAACATGTTCTTCGGCGGGTGCCAGGCGGTGGAGCGGGTCTGGTCCACCGGTGAGCTGATCGGTGGCGGCGACCACCGGCGCGGCGGCGTCGCGGTCACCGCCTGAGCCACCGTAATTCGCTTGTCCCGGCCACAGGTCCGCGCTGCACTGTGGCGATGGAGATCCGTTCCACGACCGACCAGGACCTCGACGTCTTCGTCGACACGGTCCACGCGGCTTTCGGGCGCTTCCCGGAAACCCCGGCCGACGGCGGCGGGCTCTGGTGGTCGGCGCTCGAGATGGACCGCGGCCTGCTCGCCGTGACGGCGGACGGACGGCCCGTCGGCACGGCCGCCGCGTACTCCTTCGAGCTGACCCTGCCCGGTGAGGCCATCGTCCCGGCCGCCGGGGTGAGCGCCGTCGGCGTCCTGCCGTCGCACCGGCGCCAGGGCGTGCTCAGCGCGCTGATGCGGTATCAGCTCACCGAGCTGCGGGCCCGCGGTGAGTTCCTCTCCGTGCTGCTGGCCTCCGAGGCCCGGATCTACGGCAGGTTCGGCTACGGACCGGCAACCTGCACGCAACGGCTCACGGTGCAGCGCCACCAGGCCTCCTTCGCCCGTCCGCGCGGAACGGCCGACGCACCGGACACCGGCTCGGTCGAGCTGCTGCGGCGTGCCGAATGCGGCGTGATCCTGGAAGAGGTCTACGACCGGTACCGCCGCGCGCAGCCCGGCGCGCTGTCCCGGCCGCACCGCTGGTGGGCATCGGGCGCGGGGCAGCCTCCGGTCACTCCGGCACCGCGCTACGTCGCCGTCCACCGCGACGCCGGCGGCGTCCCGGACGGGTACGCCAGCTACTCGCTCGGCGAGTCCGGCACCCTGACGGTCGACGAGACCATCGCCACCGACGACGCCGTCTCCACGGCACTGGCCCGGTTCGTGCTCGACCACGATCTGGTCACCCAGGTCGTGTTCAAGCACGTCTCGCCCGACCACCCGCTGCGCTGGCAGCTCGCGGACTTCCGCGCCGGCCAGATGACCGACGACGACTGGCTCTGGGTGCGACTGCTGGACGTCCCGCGTGCGCTGACCGCGCGCGGCTGGTTCACCGACGGCGAGCTCGTGCTCGACGTCGACGACCCGTTCCTCGGCGAGCACGGCCGCTACCTGCTGACCGTTCGGGACAGCAAGGCCGAGTGCGTGCCGACGGACCGGGATCCCGACCTGTCACTGGACGTGCGCGACCTGGGCTCGGTCTACCTCGGCGGCACCGCCCCGAGCACGCTCGTGCGCGCCGGGCACATCCGGGCCCACCGCTCAGGCGCGGCCACCGTCGCGGACGCGCTCTTTCGCGCTGAGCGCGCCCCGCACTGCCTGCACTGGTTCTGATCGCGGCCGGATGTCCGGTCAGGCCGGGCGGGTGATCGCGGCGAACATGAGGCCGCGGATCTCGGCGGCGATCTCGTCGACGTCGAGTGGCGGGTCGTGCGCCTGCCACTCGCGCAGCAGTCCGGTGACGGCGCCGACGAGCGCGATCGCGGTGAGCCGGTAGCTGCGGTCCGGCGCGACGCCCTGCGCCGCCGCGTGCCTGGCCTCGGCCTCGATGAACTCCGCCCAGCGCACGACCCAGCGCAGGTGCTGGCGCTCCAGGTCGGCGTTCACCCCGACCGCCTCGACGTAGTTCAGCCGCGGCAGCCGGGGATCGGACGTCACGCTCGCGACGAACGCGTCGAGCAGGGTCGCGATGCGGGTCGCGGCGTCCGCGTCGCCGAGTCCGGCCAGCGCGTCGGTGACCCGTTGCAGCGCCAGCGAGTTGATCAGGTCGTGCAGCACCAGGAGCACCTGCTCCTTGCTGTCGAACTCCTCGTAGAAGTTCCGCGTGGAGACCCCGGCCTCGGCGCACAGCTGGGAGATCTTGGTCTGCGCGAACCCCGTCGTGGTGAAGAGCTGGAGCGCGGCCCGCAGCAGCTTCTCGCGGCGCTCGGCACGGCGTTGCTCGGCCGCGACACCGCCGTACGACCGGCCCACGGGTTACCTCCATCTGGTAATGGGGATTGTCAGATTACGTCATCTGGGCCTACATTGCGAAAACGGCGGTTACCACACTGTTTCCGGGAGGCAACGATGCCGAGCCGAGCCGTCACGTCCCTGCTCGCCGCGGTCCTGATCACCAGCGCGGTCGTCCCCGCTGCACAGGCGGCGGCACCGGGTGACGTGATCAGCAGCAGTCACGTCACGCTCCCGCTGTTCCCGGTTCCGGTGAACGCGCGGCAGATCCTCTACCGCTCGACCTCGGCCACGGGTGCGGCGAACACCGTGTCCGGCATCGTGCTCGAGCCACCGAAGCCGTGGACGGGGGCCGGTCCGCGCCCGGTCGTCGCCTACGCGATGGGCACCCAGGGCCTCGCGGACGAGTGCGCGCCGTCGAACCAGCTGCGCAAGGGCAGCGAGGTCGAGATCGCGTTCCTCGTGCAGGCCGTGCAGAAGGGCTGGGCCGTCGCGGTCACCGACTACGAGGGCCTCGGCACGCCGGGGACGCACACCTACGCCGTCGGCCAGTCCGAGGGCCGCGCGCTGCTCGACGTCGCCCGCGCCGCGACCAGCCTGCTGAACGTGGCCAAAGCGCCGATCGGCGTGTTCGGCTACTCGCAGGGCGGGCAGGCCGCCTCGTTCGCCGGCGAGCTGTGGGCCCGCTACGCGCCGGAGCTGAACGTCGTGGGCGTCGCGGAGGGCGGCGTGCCCGCCGACCTCGCCGAGGTGGCCGCGTTCAACGACGGCAACGCGGGCTCGGGTCTCGTGTTCGGTGCCGCGGCCGGCTACGCGACCGCGTACCCCGAGCTCCCGCTCACCGACGTGCTGAACGCCCGCGGCCGCGCGGTGATCGAGCGGGTCAAGGAGTCCTGCGTGGTCGAGCTGGCGCTGACCGCGCCGTTCACCCGGCTCAACGACCTGACGACGACACCGGACGTGATCAAGGACCCGCGCTGGCAGGCCAGGCTCGCGGAGAACCGGCTCGGCACGGTGAAGCCCGCCGCGCCGGTGTACCTCTACCACGGCACGGTCGACGAGCTGATCCCGTTCTCCGTCGGGCGCGGGCTGCGCGACCGGTACTGCGCGCGGGGCGCGACCGTGCAGTGGACCGCACTGCCGCTCGCCGGGCACATCGGCGCGATCAGCGCGTGGGGGACCAACGCGCTGAACTGGCTCGGCGACCGCTTCGCGGGCAAGCAGGCCACGTCGAACTGCTAGACCTCCAGTGCGAGCAACTCGTCCACCGTCTGGCGGCGCCGGATCAGGCGTGCGGCGCCGCCGTCGAACAGCACCTCGGGGATCAGCGGCCGCGAGTTGTAGTTGGACGACATGCTCGCGCCGTACGCCCCCGTGTCGTGGAACACGACGAGGTCGCCGATCTCGGTGCGCGGCAACGGAACCGGGTGCACCTCGCCGTGCGCGTCCTGGGTGAACACGTCACCGGACTCGCACAGCGGACCCGCCAGCACGGTGTCCACGCCGTCGTCCGTGCGCGATGCGCCGGACGGGCTCAGCACGGACATGCGGTGCGCGCTGCCGTACATCGCGGGCCGCATCAGGTCGTTGAACCCGGCGTCGACGAGCACGAAGTGGTTGCTGCCCATGGGCTTCTGCGCGCGGACCTCGGTGACGAGCGCGCCGGACGAGGCGACGAGGAACCGGCCGGGCTCGATCTCCAGACGCACCGGGTGGCCCAGCTCGGACACCAGCTCCCGGCGGGCGGAGTCCCAGATCCGGAAGTAGCGGTCGGTGTCGACGGCGGGCTGGCCGGGCGCGTACGGCACGGAGAGCCCGCCGCCCGCGGAGATCGCGCGCACGTCGTGGCCGGTCATGCGGACCTGCTTCAGCATCGTCTCGCACACCGCCTCGAGGTGGTCGTAGTCGACACCGGAGCCGATGTGCATGTGCAGGCCGACGAGGTCGAGCCGGTACCTGCGCACGAGCGCGAGGCTCTCCTCCAGGTGCTCGTGCCAGATGCCGTGCTTGCTGTGCTCGCCGCCGGTGTTGGTCTTGCGGCTGTGGCCGTGACCGAAGCCGGGGTTGATCCGGATCCACACCGGGTGGCCGGGTGAGACCTCACCGAGCTGCGACAGCATCTGCGGCGAGCCCGCGTTCACTCCGATGCCCAGTTCGACGACCTTGCGCAGCGTGGGGCGGTCCAGCAGGTCCGCGGTGAACACGACCGGCTCGTCGGGGCCGTGCACGTCGTAGCCCGCCGCGAGCGCGCGGTCGATCTTGCCGGACGACACGGCGTCGACGTGCACGCCCTGCTCGCGCATCAGCCGCAGCACGTGGACGTTCGAGCACGCCTTCTGCGCGAACCGGATCACGTCGAAGCTGCGCAGTTTCGCGATCTGCCCGCGAATCGTGGCGGCGTCGTACACCCACAACGGGGTGCCGTGTGCCGCGGCGGCCTCGGCGAGCTGGGGTCCGGTGAAGGGCGTGTCGATCACAACGTCAACGGTAGACCCGGTTCCACTCTGTCTACTGTGGACTGAACAGGTGCGTCCTTTCGGCACGGACAGCTGTGGAGCGCAGCCTTTTCGCGGACGGTCGGGCCGACCCGCAAGAAGCGCGTCGCGGTGCCGGGCGGCCAGCGAAACTTGCGGACCGGCACCCGGTGGAAATTCACTGGCCCGAGTGGTGGAGTTCACGCTGCGCCCTCGCCGGGGAATAAGCTGTGCCACGGGCCTTGCAGAACGCTTGAATCACCAGGTCCGGAGCAGTTGACTTGTCTTGGGGGAGACATCGGGATGATCGTGGAGTTCCGGGTGCTCGGTCCGGTCGATGCCAGCATCGACGGGCGGACCGTCGCGCTGGGGCCGGCCCGCCAGCGGTGCGTGCTGGCGGCGCTGCTCGTCGACGTCAACCGCGTCGTGCTGGTCGACCAGCTGATCGACCGGGTGTGGGGCGAGAACCGGCCGTACCGGGTGCGCGGCACGTTGCACAGCTACCTGTCCCGGCTGCGCAAGGTGCTCGGCGACGACCCGCGGATCACCCAGCAGTCGGGTGGTTACCTGCTCGCCGCCGACGAGTCCACGGTGGACCTGCACCGGTTCCGCAGGCTCGTCGGCGACGCGCGCACCGCGGCCGACGAACGCGCGCTGGTGCTGTTCGAGCAGGCGCTGGAACTCTGGCGCGGTGAGGCGTTCGCCGGTCTCGACGTGCCGTGGCTCGCGCGGGTGCGGGCCGAGCTGGAACGCGAGCGCACCGCGGCGGTGCTCGACCACATCGAGGTCGCGCTGCGACTGGGGCTGCACGCGACGGTGCTGCCGAAGCTGTCCACTGTGGCCGGTGAGAACCCGCTCGACGAACGGCTCGCCGGGCAGCTGATGCTCGCGCTGTACCGCAGCGGGCGGCAGGCCGAGGCGCAGGCGCACTACCAGGTCACCCGCACCCGGCTCGCCGAGGAGCTCGGCACGGACCCGAGCGCGGCGCTGCGCCAGCTGCACCACCAGATCCTCACCGCCGACCCCGCGCTGTCCCCGCCCACCGGCAAGGCGGCGCCGGTCGGCCGGTCGGCCGTACCGCGCCAGCTGCCGCCCCCGCCCGGTTCGTTCATCGGCCGCGAGGACGAACTGGACCAGCTGACCGCGGCGCTCGACGTGCGGGCGGGCTCGACCGTGGTGATCTCCGCGGTGCGCGGCGCGGGCGGCATCGGCAAGACGTGGCTCGTGCTGCAGTGGGCCTACCAGAACCTCGCCCGCTTCCCGGACGGTCAGCTGCACGTGAACCTGCGCGGCTTCGACCCGACCGGGCAGCCCGCGAAGCCGGAGACCGCCCTGCGCGGGTTCCTCGACGCGCTGGGCGTCGAGTCGGCCGCGATCCCGCTCGACCCGGACGCGCAGGGGGCGCTCTACCGCAGCCTCGTCGCCGACCGGCGGATGCTGATCGTGCTGGACAACGCGCGTGACACCAACCAGGTGACGCCGCTGCTGCCCGGCAGCCCCACCTGCACCGTCCTGATCACCAGCCGCAACGCGCTGGCCGGACTCGTCACCACGCAGGGCGCGCGTCCCGTCGCGCTGGACGTGCTCGCCCACGACGACGCGGTGGCGTTGCTGGTCAAGCACCTCGGTACCGCACGGGTCGCGGCCGATCCGGCCGCCACCGACGAGCTGATCCGCCGCTGCGCCGGCCTGCCGCTGGCGCTCGGCATCGTCGCCGGACGGGCCGCGACGCACCCGGACCTCACCCTCGCCGCACTGGCCGAGGAGCTGTGCGACCACGCGGGCAGGCTGGACGCGCTGGACACCGGTGAGGCGATGCTCAACCTGCGCGCGGTCTTCTCCTGGTCCTACGACGCGCTCACCCCGGACGCCGCCGCGCTCTTCGGGCTGCTGGGCCTGGCGCCGGGCCCGGACTTCAGCGTCGCCGCCGCCGCGTCGCTGACCTCGTTGCCGGTCTCGCGGACGGCGGCGCTCATGCGGGAGCTGGAGTCCGCGCACCTCGTGCAGCAGCCGACACCGGGCCGGTTCCGCACGCACGACCTGATGCGGCTCTACGCCACCGAACAGGCCCGGCTCAGCCACACCGAGGAGGGGCTGACCGCGGCGCTGCGCAGGCTCGTCGACCACTACGTGCACACCGGGCACGCCGCCGACAAGCTGCTCAACCCGCACCGCCCGCCCGTCGAGGTCGGCGAACCGGTCGACGGCTCTCAGGTGCAGGTGATGGCGGACCAGGTCGCGGCGCAGAACTGGTTCACCGCCGAACACCCCAACCTGCTCGCCGCTCAGCAGCTCGTCGCCGACCGGGCCTGGCACACCTGTGCCTGGCAGTTGGCGTGGGTCACGCACACCTACCACTGGCGGCGCGGTCAGCTGCACGACAACCTCGCGGTGTGGCGGATCGCGCTGGCCGCCTGCGAGCAGATGGGCGACGTGGAGAGCCAGACCTGGGCCCACCGCCTGCTCGGTTACGCGTGCGTCCGGGTGGGACTGCGCGAGGACGCCATGACGCACCTCAAGCAGGCACTCGCACTGGCGGAACGGACGGATGACATCCGCGGCCAGGCCGACGCCCGCCGAGGGCTGGCGTGGGCATTGGAGCAGCAGGGCGAAGACAGGCTGGCTCTCGAGCACGCCAAACCCGCGCTGGAGCTGTACGAGAAGGTGGGACAGCCCGCGTGGGTGGCGTGGACGCTCAACCAGATGGGCTGGTACGAGGCGAAGCTGGGGGAGTACGAGAACGCCCGCGCCCACTGCGAGGCCGCGCTGGACCTGTACCGCGTGCACACCGACCACCAGGGCGAGGCGAACACGCTGGACAGCCTCGGCTACATCGCGCACCGCACCGGTGAGCTCGGCCGGGCGCTCGACTACTACCAGCAGGCGCTCGCGCTCTTCCGGGACCTCGGCCACACCTACCTCGAAGCCGACACCCTCGACCACCTGGCGCTGACCCAGGTCGAGCTCGGCAGGCTCGAGGCGGCGCGGAGGACCTGGCAGCGGGCACTGGAGCTGTACGAGGCCCAGCACCGCACGACGGCCGCTGAGCGAGTGCGGTCCCACCTCGCTGATACTTCCCCCTGACCTGCGGATTCAAGAATCCTGCAAGGTAATGCCATTCCCCGTGGGCAAGGTGTGCGCGTCGGCCTGACTGGGGGGAAGGCGGCTGTTGTGGGTATGGATGACGCATGCGCTCGTCCGGATGCGATCCGGTTCCGGGTACTGGGTCCGGTGGAGGTGTTCCGGCACGGCGTGCCGGTGCCGGTGACGGCGGACAAGCACCGCGCGCTGCTGGCCGGGCTGCTGTTGCGCGCCAACAGGTTGGTGACCGTGACGCAGCTGGCCGGCTGGCTGTGGGGTGATGAGCCGCCCGCGAACGCGCGCGGCACGATCCAGAACTACGTGGCCCGGCTGCGCCGTTCGCTCGGCGACCGCGGCGAGCTGATCCGCACCGAGGCCTGCGGTTACCTGATCCGGCTGCGGCCGGACCAGCTCGACCTCACCTCGTTCGACGCGCTCGTCGGCGCCGCCGACGCCGAGGGCGATCCGGCCGCCGAGGCGGCGCTGCTGGAGCAGGCGCTCGGCCTGTGGCGCGGCGTACCGCTGAGCAACATCTGCGCGGACGGCCTGACGGGCATCGAGGTGTCCGAGCTCGTCGAACGGATGTTGCTCGTGCGGGAGCGCTACTTCGACGCGCGGCTGCGGCTCGGCACGCACGAGGCGCTGATCCCGGAGCTGCGCGCGATGACCGAGGCGCACCCGTTGCGGGAACGGTTCCGCGCGCAGCTGATCGAAGCCCTCTACCGGTCGGGCAGGCGGGCCGACGCGCTCGACGCGCACCGCTCGGTGGTCCGGCTGCTCGCCGACGAGCTGGGCATCGAGCCGTCCGCCGAACTGCGCGCGCTGCACGGCGTGATGATCACCGGAGCGCAGCCTCCGGTCCGCGTGCCGCGCCCGCGTCGCGCCGAGATCTCGGCCGCACCGGCCCAGCTGCCGTCGGACGTCCGGGGCTTCACCGGTCGCACCGCCGAGATCGCCCGGCTCGACGCGCTGCTCGACGAGGGGGCCACCACCGTCGCGATCGCGGGCACGGCGGGCGTCGGCAAGACAGCGCTCGCGATCAGGTGGGGCCGCCGGGTCGCCGACCGGTTCCCCGACGGGCAGCTGTGGGTGAACCTGCGCGGCTACGACCTGGAGCAGCCGCTCGACCCGAGCCGCGTGCTGGTCAGGTTCCTGCACGCGCTGGGCGTGCCGGGCGAGGACGTGCCCGCGGGGGTGGTGGAGCAGGAGGCGCTCTACCGCGCGCGGCTCGCCGGGAAGCGGATGCTGATCGTGCTCGACAACGCGAGCTCGCCGTCGCAGGTCCGCCCGCTGCTGCCCGGTTCGCCCGGCTGCACGGTGCTCGTGACGAGCCGCGACGAGTTCAGCTGCCTGGTCGAGCGGGACGGCGCCGTGCGCCTGCGGCTCGACGTGCTCGACCACGCCGAGGCCACCGAGCTGCTGAGCACCCTGCTCGGTGCCGGGCCCGCCGACATGATCGCGCTGCACGAGCTGGCTCGCCTGTGCGACCGGCTGCCGCTGGCACTGCGGATCGCGGGCGACCGCATCGCCTCGTCGCCGGGCTACTCGCTGTCCGAGATGGTGGGCGACCTCGCGGCCGACGCGCCGATGGACGCCTTCGCCGCGGGCGACGACCCGCGCACCGCACTGCGGGTCGTGTTCTCCTGGTCCTACCGCGCGCTGCCCGCGGACGCGGCGCTGCTGTTCCGCAGGCTCGGTGCGGTGCCCGGCGCCGGCTTCGAGGCGACCATGTTCGACGCGTTCGTCGCCGCGGCACTGCTGGACAGCACGCCCGTGCGCGCCCAGGAGCTGCTCGACGCGCTCGCCGCGGCGCACCTCGTGGAGCGGCGGTCCGGTGCCCGGTTCACGATGCACGACCTGTTGCAGGCGTACGCGATCGAGCAGGTCGGGATCGAGGACAGTCCGGCCGACACGAAGGCGGCGGCCGCGCGACTCGCCGCGCACTACCGGGCCCTGGCTCAGGAAGCCGTGTTCAACGGCCGGAACAGCGCGACCAGGTCGTCCAGCCGCACCACCGCGAGGCCCGCGATCGCCGCGCACGCCGCGGTCACCGCGATGCCGCCGATCTCGGTCGGCACCGCGGGCCCGGTGATGAGCCCGAGCGCGGCGGCGCAGAGCAACACGGCGTTGCGGATCACGTGGGGCCAGCCGAGCGGCGTCTCGGACGCGCCGAAGCACCGGCACGGCGCCGTCGTGCCCCGGCGCAGCCCGAGCACGATGCCCGCGACGAACGCGGCCAGCAGCAACCCGGCGAGCGCGAAACCCAGCGATCCCGTGTGAGGCAACGCGAGCAGCACGACCGCGGCCGCTTCGGCGGCCGTGGTCAGTGCCGCCGCGGGCCGGATCGCCTTGCCCGGCACCAGTCCGGTCAGCGAGCGCTCGAACTCCCGGTAGGCGCGCATCTTGCTGACGAGCGCGACCAGGAACACGCCGAGCAGCAGCAGCCGGCAGGCAAGCGCCAGGTACACCATCGTCACTCCCTCGCGGTCGACGGGGTGTGCGGCGGGCGGAAAGCGTTGGCCCCCAGTGTTCGGACGAAAGTTCGCCGCCCGCCGCACCCGTCTCAGCCGACTACTGGCACTTGTTGCAGTTGATCCGCTCGTCGTAGCAGCCCGTCTGCCGGCCGGTGTAGTCGTCGTAGCAGCAGTACCGCTCCACCATCCCCAGCCGCGGGAAACCGCTGCCGCAGTGGTATCCGCAGCCGCCGTCCACCCAGATGCAGTAGTAGCGGTCCGCGTGCGCCGTTTCCTTCGGCGCGAGCACCGCGAGGAGCCGGTCGGCCGCTTCGCTGATCAGTCGCATGTGGATCGTTGTCCGTCCTCGGTCAGCAGTAGACGCGTTCGCACGGGTCCGTGCAGTGGGAGATCTCGCCGGTGTAGTCGTCGACGCAGCAGTACTGGCGGCAGAGGTAACAGCCCGACCGGTACCAGACTCCGGTGTAGTAGCAGCGGTAGCGGTCGGCGTGCGCCGTCTCGCTGGGGACGAGCTTGGCGAGCAGCTTGTCGCCGATGGCGGCCATGAACTTCGTCATGTGGTGCGTCCTCTCGTGATCAACTCTTCCGTCCTCCGGAAGCCTGTGGGTGGCGGCTGGTAGCCCTCCGCCTGCATCGAGAACAGCTGCGCGTACAGCCCGTTCCCGATGAGCAACTGGTCATGGGTGCCTTGTTCGGCAACGGATCCGTCGTCCAGCACGACGACGTGGTCGGCATCGCGGATCGTGCCGAGCCGGTGGGAGATCAGCAGGCTCGTGCGACCGGCGCGGTGGGTGCGCAGGCTGGCGTGGATCTCGTGCTCGGCCCGCGCGTCGAGGCCCGAGCTCGGCTCGTCCAGCACCAGCAGGTCGCGCTCGCCGCGCAACAGTGCTCGTGCCAGCGCCAGCCGTTGCCACTGGCCGCCGGAGAGCACGATGCCGGTGTCCGGGTTGTCCTTGTCCGACTCGGAGAAGAAGATGCGGCTCAGCAGCGTGTCGTAGCCGCGCGGCAGCTTCTCCAGCACGGGTGCGATCCCGGCGAGCCGTGCCGCGTGCTCGACCCGGTCGCGATCGTCCATCGCGGACAGGTCGCCGAGCCCGATGTTCTCCGCCGCGGTGAAGTCGTAGCGCACGAAGTCCTGGAACAGCACGCCCATCCTGGCGCGCAGGTCGGCGACCGGGATGTCCCTGATGTCGACGCCGTCCCACGTGATCGAGCCGCGGACCGGGTCGTAGAACCGGCACAGCAGCTTCACCAGCGTGCTCTTGCCCGCGCCGTTCAGCCCGACCAGCGCGGTGGACCTTCCGTGCTCGACGCGCATGGTCACGCCGCGCAGCACCCACGGGTGGTCGTCGCTGTAGCGGAACCACACGTCGCGCAGCTCGATCCCCCTGCGCAACGGCGTGATCGCGACCGGCCGTTCGACGGGCGGCAGATCGGGCTCGAGTCCGCGGATCTCCTCCAGGTACCCGAACATCAGGAGCGCCTCGTGCGCCTGCGTGACGCTGCTGACGAGCCCGACGACCGCGCCCTGCGCGCCCGCCAGCGCCGCGACGAACGCGGTGACGTCGCCGATGGTGATCGCGCCCGAGCTCGCCTGCCACGCCGCCCACACGAGTCCGAGGCCGGAGACCACGGCCCCGATCAGCGACAGCGTCGACTGCGTGTTCAGCACCTTGCGGTCGATCTGCCGCTCGCCGCGTTGCACGACGGCCAGCTCGCCGAGCAGCCGCTCCTTCAGGAACGAGCCGAGCCCGAAGAGCCGGATCTCCTTGGCCGCCTGCGCGTCGGAGATCAGCGAACCGTAGAAGAACTGCTTGCGGCCCGCCGGGCTCAGCCCCGCCCGGATGCGCACCCGTTGCCGGGTCAGGGAGAGCTGGGCCAGCAGCGTCGGCACCGCGGCCACCAGCACGACGAGGACCATCACCGGGCTGATCAGGTACAGCGTCGCGGTGAGGCTGACCAGCACGACCACGTCCCGCGCCAGGCCGAACACGCCGGTGGTGACCGGTGCGAGTGAACGTCCGTTGGCCTGCGCGGCCATGCGGAGCCGGTCGAGGAACGCCGGGTTCTCGAACCTGGCCAGCCCGTCGAAGCCGTTCACCGCGGTGTACAGCTGGTCCTGCAGCAGCAAGTCCACCCGCCTGCCCAGCTCGGCCTGCAGGAACGCGCTGAGCTGCGGCACGACACCGGCGAACAGTCCCGCCCCGGCGAGCCCGGCGCCCAGCACCAGCACCGTCGCGCCCGGCTGGCCGGTCGCCAGCGCGTCGACCAGCAGCTTGGTCAGCCACGCCGCGGTCGCCGGGATCAGTCCGCTGAGGACGGTGAGCACCGCGTAGACGCTCGCCAGCGTTCTCGCCGACCGCCAGCACAGCAGCCACACGACGAGCGCGTGCCGCCACCGCAGCTCGGGCAGCTGGGTTCCGCTCACGCGCGGCTGAGCTGCAGGTCGTGCAGCGAGATCGTCGCGCGCTCGACCGTGCCCGTCTCGTCGATCGCCAGGAACGTGGGGAAGGACTTGACGCCCAGCAGGTTCTCGAGCCCGCTCATGGCCTCGCCGACGACCACGGCCGTCGACCCGGACAGCAGCCTGGTCAGCTCGTCGGCCTGCGGCCCGTCACCGCTGACGAACGCGTAGGCAGGCACGTCCATGTTCGCGAACTCGGGCGCGTGCTCGTGGCACGGCTTGCAGCCCGGCGCGAAGAACCCGACGAGCACGCGCCGCCCGGCCAGGTCGTCCCTGGTGATCGTCCGGCCGTCCACCGTGGACGCGGTGAACTCGGGAATCTGCTGCCCGTTCAGCTCGTTGTCCCGTTCGAACATCGACTGCGCCGCGCTCGGCACGGCGGCGAGCTTCGCGCCGTACTCCCGCAGCCTGCGCAGCACCGCGAACAGCAACAGGATGTTCACCAGGCTCAGCACGACGGCCAGCACGACCCCGGCAACCATGATCCCCACGTCTCGCCCCTCTCTCCGATGACGACGAGAAGTTAGGAACGACCGCCGACGCGGCGCTGTCATCTCGCTACCGCCGCGCGACAGCGGTCGCGTCTACTGTGGGGCGCACGGAGGTGAGGGATGGTCGTGGCGGTGGTCGTCGCGGTCGCGTGCGGCGCGGCGCTGTGGTGGTTGCGGCGCACGTGGGTCGCGGTGAGCGTGGACGGGGACAGCATGGAGCCGACGTACCGGCACGGTGACCGCGTGCTCGTCCGCCGGTGCGGGCCGGCCGGGCTCGCGCTCGGCGCGATCGTCGTCGTGGAGCAGCCGGCGGCCGGTGGTGACGTTCCCGCGCACCTGGTGCGGTTGAACATCAAGCGGCTCGCGGCGTTGCCCGGTGATCCGGTGCCCGCGAGTGTGCGCCCGGTGGTCGATGTGGAGGTCGTGCCGGCCGGAGCGCTCGTGGTGTTGGGCGACAACCCGCGCGGTTGCGATTCGAGGTCGTTGGGGTTTTACCGGTCGGACAGGGTGATGGGTGTGGTCGTGCGGCGGGTCAGCGCAGCCAGCCGCGGCTGAGCGCCACGGTGACCGCCGCCGTGCGGTCGCTGACGTCGAGCTTGCTGAACACGTGCAGCAGGTGGCTCTTCACGGTCGCCTCGCTGACCCGCAGCTCCACGCTGATCGCCGCGTTGGACAGTCCACGCGCGACGAGCCCGAGCACCTCGACCTCGCGCGCGCTGAGCGTCGGCCGTTGCACCGCGCTGACCAGGCGGGTGGCCACCGGCGGCGCGAGCACCGTCTGCCCCCGTGCCGCCGCCCGGACGGCCTCGATGAGGTCGGTGCTCGGCGCGTCCTTCAGCAGGTAGGCGGTCGCACCCGCCTCGATGGCGCGGATGATGTCGCCGTCGGTGTCGAAGGTCGTCAGCACGACGACCCGGCTGCTGGTCTCCGCGACGACCCGCGCGGTCGCCGCGGCGCCGTCGAGCTCGGGCATCTTGAGGTCCATCAGCACGACGTCCGGGTGCAGCTCGGACGCCATCCGCACCGCCTCGGCGCCGGAGCCGCACTCGCCGACCACCTCCAGGTCCGGCTCGGCCTCCAGCAGCGCCCGCAACCCGGCCCGCACCACCGGGTGGTCGTCGGCGACGATCACGCGCACCGCCATCACCCACCTGCCGGAAGTCGCACGAGGACGGTGACCCCGTTGCCGGGTGAGGTGTGGATGTCCAGCGACCCGCCGGCGTGGCGGACGCGGGAGCGCAGGCCGTCCAGCCCGAACCCGCCCGCGAGGCGCGCGGAGGGGGCGAAGCCGCGGCCGTCGTCGGTGACGCTGAGCCGGACGTCGTCGGGGGAGTAGTCCAGCGACACGGACACGGTGGTCGCCTCGGCGTGTTTGCGCACGTTGGCCAGTGCCTCCTGGGTGACGCGGAGCAGCGCCACCTCGCAGTCCGGTGCGAGCCTGCGGTGCTCGCCGGTCGTCGTCATGGTCGCCGCGACGTCCAGTTCGCGGCCGATCCTGCTGGTGAGGCGTTCCAGTGCGGCCGGGAGCGAGGCGCCGTCCAGTTCGGCGGGCGTGAGAGCGGCGACCAGCGAGCGGATCTCGCGGAGGTTCTCGCGGGTCGTCTCCTCGGCGAGCACGAGGTGCTGCTCGCACCGGGACATGTCGCCGTGCAACGCCTTCCGCGCCGCCTGGAGCAGGAGCAGCACGCTCGTCGAGCCCTGCGCCAGCGTGTCGTGCAGGTCCTTGGCCAGCCGTTCCCGTTCGGCGAGCACGCCGGCCTCGTGGCTGACCCGCGCGAGTTCCGCGCGGGTGGTGTCCAGCTCGGCGACCAGCCGGGCGCGTTCGTGGCTCTGCTCGATGATCCTGGTGATCCACAGGCCGAGCAGGATCGACGGGAACAGGCTGATGACGATGAACGACGCCCAGCCGACCGCGTCCTCGGTGAAATCGCCCTGCACCAGCACGACCGCGCCGACCGACAGCGACGTCACCGCCGTCGCGGCGACCGCGCGGCGGGTCGGGAGCAGCGACCAGATCTGGGGGTACAGCGCGAACAACAGCACCGCCATGACGGGCACCAGCGCGTACATCGTGATCGTCAGTGCGATGGCGGCGGCGACGTAGACCTGGCCTTGCGGCTCGCGGTTCAACGCCCGTGCGCCGAATCGCGCGTACGACGCGCACAGCACGGCGAGCAGTGCGAGCACGATCGCCCGCCTGCCACCGGACACCTGGCTGTCCGCGACCACCAGCACGACACCGACCAGCACGAACACGCCGAACGCGAGGTGCCAGCCGATGCGGGTGCGGTCCCAGACGTGAACGGACGTCACCGGCACACTGTGCCTTCAGCGCACCGGGAACGCCAGTGACCACCAGGTGGATTCGGCGATCAGTCGACCGGCTGGCCGGAGAACCGGCCGGTGCGTCGATGCGGGCCGGGCGGCCTGATCGGCACGATTCCCGCCATGGACAGAAAGAAGATCAACGCGGTCCTGGTCATCCTCTCGATGGTGTACGGGGCGGTGGTGGGCACGCTCGCCGCGGTCGGCTCCAGCGCGATGATCCTGGTGGCGATCATCGGGGGTGCGCTGCTCGGCATCAGCTGGGCCAGCGTCGGGTACCTCGCGGCGCAGCAGAAGCGGAGCTGACGCACTTACGGGTGAACAAGGTGGACCTGCTCGTCAACCGATGTTGAGGGCGAGTTCATGTTCGTTCACCCGCAAGGAGTTACCAGATGGTTCTGCGCGACCGCGTCGGCGAGATCGTGGAGAGCGACCGCTTCCAATGGCTGATCATCGGCGTCATCGTGATCAACGCCGTGTCGCTGGGATGCGAGACCTCGCCGGCACTGGTCAGGGAGTACGGCGACGTCCTGACAGCGCTGGATCACAGCGCGCTCGCGGTCTTCGCCTGCGAGCTGCTCGCCCGGCTCTACGCGTTCCGGCTGAGGTTCTTCCGCGACCCGTGGAACTGCTTCGACTTCCTCGTCGTCGCGGTCGCGCTGCTGCCCGCCGCCGGACCGCTGTCGGTGCTGCGGTCGTTGCGCATCCTGCGCGCGCTGCGGCTGGTGGCGATGGTGCCGAGCATGCGCGGGGTGGTCACGGCGCTGGTCAGGTCGATCCCCGGACTGCTGTCGCTGAGCGGGTTGCTGGTGCTGCTGCTGTACGTCGGCGCGGTGATCGCGAACAACCTGTTCCGCGACACCGGGGACGCCCGGTTCGGCGACCTCGGCTCGACCGTGCTGACGCTGTTCCAGATCACCACCGGCGACGGCTGGTCGGACGTCATGCGCGACCTGATGGAACACCAGCCGCTGGCCTGGATCTTCTTCCTCTGCTACCTGCTCATCGGCACGTTCACCATGCTCAACCTGTTCATCGCGGTCGTGTGCAGCGCGATGCAGTCGGCGGTGCCCGCCACGGCGCGCGAGGTCGACGAGATCGTGCTGGAGGAGCTGCGGGCGCTGCGCGACGAGGTGCGCGAGCTGCGGACAGTCCATGTCTGACGGCCGGATCGGAGTTGTCGCCGCCCGCACCGGGCGGCTCGCCGTGCTCGGCGGACCGCTCGAGTTCGCGGCCCGCGAGCACGACGTCCTCTTGCGCGACAGCGGGTCGACCGCCGCCGGTGCTCGCCGCGCCGCCGAGGAACTGATCCTGCGTGACGGTGTCCCTCTCGTCGTGACGCTCGGCGGAACCGACACGCTCCCCGCCGTGGTCGAGGTCTGCGAGCGGCTGCGCACTCCGTGCGTGTCGACCGTGCTGCCGTGGCAGGTGTGGCTCGGCTCGCGCAGTCCGGAGTGGACGTTCCACTTCTGCTGGGGTGTCGACGACATCGCGACGGTGTTCGCGGACATGTGGGAGCTCGTCGCGCCGTCCTGCCGGGTCGGCTGCCTGTGGAACGACGGCCCGCAGGGCGCGGCGTCGCGGCGCTGGTTCGCGCCGGTCGCGGTGGCGCGCGGGCACCAGCTCGTCGACCGGCCGTACCGCGAGCTGTCCGGACGGTTGCCCTCGTTCGGCGACGTGGACGTGGTGACCGGCGCGCCCACCGCGGCGGACCTGGCGGCGTTACCGGGTGCGCCCCGGCTGATCACCTGCTCCCGTTGGCTCACCTACCCGTTCGGCGTCTCGCGGTTCGGGCTCGACGGCGTCGCGACCATCGTGTCGTGGACGCCCACGCACCGGCACGTGTCCTCTGTGGACGGACAGTCGTGCGCCGAGCTGGCCGGGGCGTACGAGTCGGCGACCGGGCGGCCGTGGTTGCAGCCGCTCGGGCTCGCGCACGCGCTGTTCGAGGTCGCCACGCGCGCTTTGGCCGTGGGCGAGGACAAAGAGGGCATCGCCTCGGCATTGCGGACCATGCGGATCGCCACGATCGCCGGTGTGCTCGACTGGACGACCGGCCCGGCGCCGGGTGTGGCGACGGTCGAGCTGGCCGGCGGGCAGTGGCGGGCGGGAGCGGAGCTCGCCGTGGTCTCCACCCGCCGCACCGCCTCCGTCGCCCGCTCCGGCGAGCTGGTCGTCAGGTGACGTTCAGCGTGACCTTGTAGGCCCTGTCGGGGTCGGTGAGCTTGGTGAACTTCCCGTCCCCTCGGGCGTTCGCGTACGCGCCGGTGCCGCCGATCACCGCGACGGGGCAGTCGTCGAACGCCAGCGCCAGCGGCCGGTAGGTGCGCAGGCTCGACAGGTGCAGCTCGCCGTCGGAGAACCGGTAGGTGCTGGTGCAGTGCGCGACGACGGCAGGCGGGAGGTCGACGGTGATCTGCACGATGCCGCAGTGCGAGAAGCCGTCGCCGACCTTCGCGCCGGAGGTGTCCAGCAGCTCACCGCCGCCGACGAAACCCACGCCCAGCGCGGGAACCGCGGGCAGTGACAACACGCTGCGCTTCGCGAACAGCTCCAGCGCGGCCGGGCTCGCCGACGCGGTGAGCGGCAGGCCGGCGGCCAGCAGGGCGATGATCAGCACGAGACGTGACAAGGCGGTCCTCCTCGAGTTCGGTCCTGGCTAAGGTGACGTCTGACCCATCTGCCGCAACGCGATGCGGAACGCGTCCGGTGTCACGGTGGTCGTGCCCGCGAACGGGTGGTCCATGAGGTGCGCGTAGTAGAGCGAGCCCGAGACGAGCATCGCGAAGACGATCACCATGATCGTGTGCGGCATCGGCCGCGGCGCACCGAAGAACAACGCGATGCCCACGACCAGCAGCGCGCCGACGATCAACCCGAACCACAGGTAGCCGGGAATCGACGGCTTCGCCTCGTTCAACCGGTCGCGGCGGGCGCTGTTGATCACGTTGACCCGCTCGATCATGGCGCTGTACAAGGCTTCCTGCTTCGGTGTCTGCGGATCGAGCTGGAGCAGCACCTTGCGCATCCGCTTGGCGACGTCGTCCACGCGCGGGCTCGCCTCGCCGTGCGCGAGCATCGGCCACTCGTCGTCGATGACCTCCCGCGCGTACGTGACGGCGATGTCCTGGAACTCGGCCTTGTCCCGCTCGGAGAACTGCGTCGAGCTGAAGTACAGGCCCGGCAAGGCGTTCGCCTCGACGTAGGTGTTGTCCTTCGCCGCGTTCATGTCCTCCCACACGGCGACGACGACGAACGCGAGGAGGATCGCGTAGAAGGCGCCGACGGCCGCGAAGAAGTGGCCCGACAGCTCGTTGTACGGCACCCGCCGTGCGACCGGCACGATCCGGTCGACGATCAGCACGGCGATGCAGACCGCTCCCGCGGTCAGAGTCACGACCAGCACCACGTCCCACACGATGATCGACGCTAGGCGTGGCCTCGGTGGGACCACCATCCTTCGATCGAGTGCGGCCGCAGCCGTGCGGGTCTCACCGCCATAGCGGAGTCTGATCACTCGTGGCGGTGAGACCGTTACGACACCTGGGTGTTGTGCGCACCCAAGTGAGATGGAATCCCCGAGGGGACTCCCTAGTGGACGGTGAAGCTGCCAGTGGCACCGGTGAAGCCACTGATCGCGCCGTTCCACCCGTTCTTCCAGTCGCCGTTGTGGACGATCCGGTACGTCCCGGCGGGGGTGTCGGCCGGGACGGCCCACGTGACGGTGGCCTCCGAGTTGGCGATGCCGACCCGCTTCCACTGGTAGCGCGTCGACCAGTCGCCGTCGTCGGCGTGCCGCTTCCACTGGCCGTTCTCGAGCCGCTGCACCTCGAGGAAGGTTCCGTTGCGGTGCAGGTTGTTCTTCGGGTGGCCGGTGACGAACACCGCGGTCACCGTCTGCCCGGGCTGGTAGGACGCGGCGGGTGCGGTGAGCACCTGGCCCCAGCTCTGCCCCAGTGCCTTGTCGTCGAACACGACCCCGGTCTGCAGGTTGAGCTCGGTGAACGGCGGCCTGCCCGGCGTCGGGCCGGCGGGCAGGGGAGTGCCCGCGCGCATCGACGCCGCGATCTTGCCGAACTCCTGTTGGTACGCGGGTGTCGTGTTGCGGCCGAAGAGGGTCGAGCCGCCCTCGTACTGCTGGGAGTCGTACTCCTCCGGCGTCGTGACGTACTGGCTGTAGTCGTTGGCGTAGCCCTGGATCAGCACGTTGTCGACGCTGGTGCCGAGCTCCTGCGCGACGCTGCGGCGGATCCGCAGACCGGCGGTGATCGTCACCTCACCGGGCACCGCGACGAGGTGCAGCTGTCCGATTCGGATGATCTGCAGCGGCACCACGTTCGGCGTCGCGCCGATGAGACCCGTCGGCACGAGCGACGCCTTCGGGTACTGGCAGCTCTTCAGCCACTCCGGCACCGGGACGTTGAACGGCTCGAACAGCTTCTTGAGCGGACTCTGCATGCCCTCGGAGAAACCGGGGATCGCGGGCCCGTCCTCGACGCTGCCCGCGATCGTCGACGCGCCGACCACGCCCGAGCACGTGGTGCCCGGCTGGCCGTTGGCCGTGTACCGGCCCTCGACGCTGACCTGCGACATGTCGACGAAGCGCATCCGGTGGTCGACGCCGCTCATCGCGGTCCGCGGCCCGTCGTAGATCTCCTGCGCCTTGCGGTTCTGCCGCTCGCCGATGATCCGGGTGTTCTCCCACTGGTCCTCGGTGGGGCCCGAACCCGGCTTGAGGTTGAGGTTCGGCGACATGTCACCGGCGTTGGTGTTCGGGAACGCCGCGACGAAGCCCGGCCGGTTCTCCAGGTAGCGCACGCCTTCGTCGTCGTGCTCCCACTTGTAGGCCGCGTACCCCTTGTTGTCCGGGCTGATCAGCGTGTTCGCGTTGGTGACCGACGTGTTGTGCGTCGCGAACCAGCTGATCGCGCCGACGTCGTCGCTGCCCTGCCGGAAGCGCAGCACGGTCATCGCGGGGTCGATGCCCTGCGGGAAGAAACCCTTGTCGGGGTTGCGGTCGAACGCCGTGCGCGACCGGTTGACGCTCGCGGTGGTCAGCTCGCCGCGGCCGAGGCTGATCGAGCCGGGCCTGAGGTCCTCGTGCGCCTCGACGACCGACTCGACGATGCCGTCGGTGACCGCGTCCAGCGTCTGCTGCTGCAACCCGAGTATCGACAGGTTGTAGGCGAGGTTGTGCGAGAAGCCGCCGGGGCCCGAGTGCGTGTGCGTGGCCGAGAGCAGCAGGTTCTCGCGCGTGTAGGTGCTGCCGTAGCGCGACTGGAGCTTGGCGAGCACGCCTTCCTGCACCGCGCGGAAGATCATCGCCAGGTCGGCGTTGACGTACGCGACCCGCTTGCCGGTCGCCTGGTCGACCACGACGTACGCCCGGCTGCGTTGCCGCTGGTGGATGCCGGTCGTCTTCTGGTCGAACTTCGAGTAGCCCATCATGCCGTTCTCGGCGGCGGGGCCCGTGACGTCCGAGATGCCTCTGCCGACCAGGTACGGCTCCGGCGCCGCCTGCGCCACCGGTGGGACGGCGACGGCGACGAGGGTCAGGACGGTCAGCAGGACCTTGCGACGAGTGGCTCGCATCCGCGCTCCCCGGAATATGTGAAGCGGATTCGTATCTACTGCACGGTAGTGATCCACGCCACGTGAGGCAAGGTCGGGGGGACCGGGAAATCACTAGAGCGCCGCGCGGCCGTCCCTGAAGAAGGCCGCCACGTCGTCGAGGCTGGTCAGGGGGCGTGCGGCGCCGAATGGCGCGTTCCAGAACGGGCCGGTGCGCGGCTGCCACGGGCCGACGTAGGCGTACGGCTCGGCGATGTGCGCGTCGCCGGGCGAGATGCCGTAGTTGACCTCGTCGACCGTGATGCCGAGGTCGAAGTGCTCCGGCCACAGGATCGGTTCGGCGTCCGCGAACTCCCGCAGCGCCCGGTCGCCCCGCGCGAACGCGTCGGCGATGCGCCGCGCGTCCGCGGGGTCCACGTGGATGGCCGAGGACGGCGTGACGTCCGGGCCGTCGTGGTAGACGTCGCGCAGCGGGCGTGCCGCGACCCCGGCCGCCGCGGCGAGCTCCTCGTAGGTGCCGGTGAGCGGCAGCGTGCCGCCGGGGGTGATGAGCTGGTCGCCGTCGACCCGCAGGCCGGGTGCGCCGATCGTGCCGAAGCCGCCCGGTGTGACGCGCAGCTTGATGGTGCCGATCGCGTCGTACTGCGGTCCGGCGAGCACCAGCTCCGCGACACCGTGCAGTGCGACGCGGGTGACCTGGTAGTCCATCTCGTTCTCCTCACGGAGTCGGCTCGGGGAGCATCCGGGGGCTGACGTTACGACCCCGGCGGGGTTAGCGTCTGGCATGGCTGACCGCGGAGATCGCATCGTGGCCGTTCTCGACGAGGCCTTCGAGGACTTGATGTCGGCCGATCCGGCCGCGTTCCGGCACAAGTTCCGCAAGATGGCCGCCGAGCCGTTCGCGTTCTACCGGGGCAGCGCGTGCCTGTTCTACGCGGACATGGCCGACGAACCGGACGAGTGGGTCGACGAGCGCACCAGCCGGATCTGGATCCAGGGCGACCTGCACGCGGAGAACTTCGGCACCTACATGAACTCCGAGGGCGTGCTCGTCTTCGACGTCAACGACTTCGACGAGGCCTACCTCGGCGCGTACACGTGGGACGTGCGGCGGTTCGCGGCGAGCATGGCGCTGCTGGGCTGGCGCAAGGCGTTGCCCGACGAGACGATCGAGGAACTGGTGCGCGGCTACGTCGCGGCCTACGTCGGCCAGGTCCGCATGTTCGCGGAACGGCCGGGCGACGAGCTGTTCAGCCTGCGGCTCGACAGCACCGAAGGCGTGCTGCACCAGGTGTTGCAGAGCGCCCGCCTCGCGACCAGGGTCGGTCTGCTGGAGGAGAAGACGGTCGTCGTCGACTACGAGCGGCAGTTCCGCCGCGACCGCTCCGGCACCCGCGAGCTCGGCGCGGACGAACGGGCGCGCGTCGAGGAGGCGTTCGCCGGCTACCTGGACACCATCCCCGAGGGCAAGCGCGCGGGCAGCAGCCTCAGTTACGCGGTCAAGGACGTGGTGGGGCGCAGCGGTTTCGGCATCGGATCGGCCGGGTTGCCCGCGTACAACGTGCTCGTCGAGGGACGCACCCAGGCACTCGAGAACGACGTCGTGCTGTCGATGAAGCAGGCCAACGTGGCCGCACCGAGCCGGATCGTCGCCGACGAGCGCATCCGCTCCTACTTCACCGACCACGGCCACCGCACCGCGATCTCGCAGCGCGCGCTGCAGGCGCACGCCGACCCGTGGCTCGGGCACACCACCGTCGACGGCGTCGGGTACGTCGTGTCCGAGCTGTCGCCGTACGTCTCCGACCTCGACTGGTCCGACCTCAGCGAGCCGTCCGACATGGCGCCGGTGCTCGAGTACCTCGGCCGCGCGACCGCCAAGATGCACTGCGTCGCGGACAGCGACTCGTCCCAGACGCTCGTCGACTTCCAGTGCGAGGAGGCGATCGCGACCGCCATCGGTGGGCGTGACGCCGAGTTCGCCGACTCCGTCGTCTCGTTCGCGCTGCGCTACGCCGAGCAGACGCGCGAGGACCACCGGTTGTTCGTCGACGCGTTCCGGGGTGGCCGGATCAAGGGCGTCGACTCGACAGGGTGAGCAGCGAGATCTCGCTCGGCGCGAACACGCGCAGCGGCGGGCCCCAGAACCCGGCGCCGCGGCTCGTGTAGAGCTGGGTGCGGTCGCCGTGCGTGCTCAGCCCGGCGAGCACCGGCTGCTGCAGCTTCACGAGCAGGTGGAACGGCCAGATCTGGCCGCCGTGCGTGTGCCCGGAGAGCTGCAGGTCGATGCCCTTGGCGACGGCTTTGCGGATCTCCGACGGCTGGTGCGCCAGCAGCACGACCGCGTCGTCGTCGCGCAGGCCGTCCACGGCGGCGTCGAGGTCGGCGCGGTGGCCCTCCTCGCCGGAGGAGTTGGCGGTGATGTCGTCGACGCCCGCGAACACGAGCCGCGCGCCGTCGCGTTCCAGCACGACGTGCTTGTTGTGCAGCAGCGTCCAGCCGAACGACGCCATCAGCTCCATCCAGCCCTGCGCGTTGGAGTAGTACTCGTGGTTGCCGGAGACGTAGAACCGGTGCTGCGCAACGACGTCCGCGAGCGGCGCGGCCTGGCCCCTGCGCTGCTCCGCGGTCCCGTCCGCGATGTCGCCGACGTGCACGACGACGTCCGCGCCGAGCTCGTTGACCGCCGCGATGGTCTTCTCCGACCAGCGCGTGCGGTCCATGGCGCCGTAGTGCGTGTCCGTGAGCACCGCGATCCGCAGGCCGTCGAACGCCGGGTCCATCCGCGGCAGCGTGATGTCCACGTGCTTGATCCGCGGCACGCGCAGCGCCTCGCGGTAGCCGTGCGCGGTGAGCCCGGCGATCAGCACCGCCAGCAGCACCGCGACGATCCGCGACCGCAGCGGGTTGTCCACACCGGACACCAGCAGCACGAGCCGCAGCAGGTCGGTGATCAACGTCCACGCGAACGCGATCCAGGCGACGCCCAGCATCAGGTGTGCGATGCGCGCCGCGCGGTCGGAGTGCCGCCGGGTGATCAGGGCGATGAACGTGATGGCCGCCGCCACGAACAGCACACCGCTCACCGCGCGGACCGGTGACGGCCACTCGGCGGACGCCGGGAACAGGCCCGCCCACGGCACCCAGAACAGCAGGGTCGTGATCGTCAGCAGCACCAGCGTGAAGACGACACGCCTGACCGACAGTCGGGGCCGCGCGGCGGTGGTTGTCATGTCTCCAATCTACTTGTGCCGCGCGAGTACCAGGTGGCCGGCGATCGGGACGGCGTCGGCGGGGAAGCGGCCGAGCACGGCGCGTGACTCCACCCGGATGCGGTCGTAGACCTCGTCGCTGATCCGGTCGACGAGCGGCGTGCTCTCGACCTCCACCCGCACCATCTCGTCGATCGAGCCCCAGCGCGCGGTGCCGGTCCTGGTGCGGACGTCGGTCACCACCAGGCCCGCGTCGTCGAAACGCGAGCGCAGGACGTCGAGGTCGCCGTGCACCCAGTACGTGCTCAGCAGGCTGACCGCCTCGCGGCCCGCGTGCCGCCCGACCATCTCGACCCACGGCCCGTACGCGGGCTGCTCGGCGAGGCTGCTGTAGACCTGCACGCCGACCGTGCCGCCGGACACCCGGCCCATCTCGCGCAGCGCGGCGGTGGCGTCCAGGAAGAACATCAGCGCCGACTGGCACAGCACCACGTCGAACTCGCCGGTCTCGAACGGCAGGTCGGTGACGTCTCCCCGGCGCCACTCCAGGTCGGGACGCACCCGGCGCGCGACCGTCAGCATGCCCTCGTTGAGGTCGACGCCGACGACGTCGCAGCCCCGGTCGGCGGCGGTGCGGGCCAGCACGCCGGTGCCGCACGCGACGTCGAGCACGCGCTGGCCCGGTCGCAGGCCCGCCGCGTCGGCGAGCGGTGCCGCCCAGTCCGCGAAGAGCGCGGGCACGAACTTCGACTCGTAGACCTCGGCCTGGTCGGCGGAGATCTGGAACGCCTCGGTCATGCGGGTGAGCCTGCTCGCTCGCGGATCGCCGAGGATGGGGCAGTTGCCCTGTTTCCGGGGCGATAATCGTCGGCGTGGACGGGACACCCGAGGCACTCGACGCGCTCGCGGAGACCCGCTACCGCGAAGGCGACTACGCCGCCGCCATCGACCTGCGGGAACGCGCGTACGCCGGGTTCCGCGCCCGCGGCGACACCCGCTACCCGGCGGTGCTCGCCGCGTACCACCTGGCGTTCGACTACGCGGCCGTGCACGGGAACTTCGCGGCCGCGAGCGGCTGGCTGGAGCGCGGGAAACGGCTGGCGTCGGTGTCCGGTGACTGCGCCGAACGCGGCTGGGTCGAGCTGGCGTGCGTGCTGGCGACCTCCGACCGCGACGAGAAGGACCGGCACATCGCCGCGGCGCTGGAGATCGCGCGGCGCTTCGGTGACCACTCGCTCGAGTTCGACGCACTGGCGTACGCCGGGGTGGCTCTGGTGGAACGCGGGCACGTCGACGAGGGCATGCGCAGGCTCGACGAGGCGGCCGCGGCCGCGCGCGGCGGTGAGGTGCCGAACTTCGCCGCCGCGGGCGAGATCTACTGCAAGATGCTGCTGGCGTGCGAGATGGTGCTCGACGTGCGGCGCGCCGAGCAGTGGACGGACGCCGCGAACGCACCGGACTGGGCGTCGGCGATCTGCCGCATGTACTACGGCGGCATCCTCACCGCGGCCGGGCGGTGGGCCGAGGCCGACCATGAGTTGGCGACGTCGGCGCGGCTCTACGCGGTCAGCTACCGCGCCTTGTGTTCGGGTGCCGTGGTGCGCCTCGCTGATCTTCGGGTCCGGCAGGGCCGTCTCGAGGAGGCCGAGGCGCTGCTGACCGGCTACGAGCACGACTCGTACGCGGTGCGTCCGCTGGCGCGCACGCACCTGGCGCGCGGGTCGGTGGAGCTGGCGGCGACCCTGTTGCGGCGGCACGTGTCCCAGCACGGGGACGGGATGACGCAGGCGCCGGTGCTCGCCCTGCTCGCCGAGGTGGAGGCGTTGGCCGGGCGCTTTTCCTCCGCGCTGGAGCTGTGTTCGCGCCTCGTCACACCGACGCCCGCGTTGCGTGCCGTCGCCTCGTTCGCACGCGGGTTCGTGGCGGCGCGGTCCGGTGCGGACGCGGTTGGTGATCTCGAGGCGGCGCTCGCCGGGTTCGGCGCGGCCGGGTTGCCGTTCGAGGAGGCCCGCACCCGGCTGGAGCTCGCGCGGCTGGCCGCTCCGGAGATCGCGGTCGTCGAGGCGAAGGCGGCGTTGACAGTGTTCTCCCGGCTCGGTGCCGCCCGTGAGGCCGATGAGGCGGCGGCTCTGTTGCGCTCGCTGGGTGCTCGCGGGCGGACCGGGCCCAAAGACGTCGGCGTGCTGTCGAAGCGCGAGCAGGAAGTGCTCGCGTTGCTCGGGCTCGGGTTGTCCAACCCGGAGATCGCGGCGCGGTTGTTCATCAGCAGGAAGACCGCGTCGCACCACGTCAGCAACGTGCTGGCGAAGCTCGGTCTGCGCAACCGCGCCGAAGCCGCTGCGTTCGCCGTGCGTCCTGTCAGCTGAAGAACTCGGCCATCACGGGTGCCAGTTCGGTCGCCGCCACGCCGTGCCACTCGCCGGGCAGCGTGCGGTGCGTGCCGCGGGGGAGTGCGGCCGCGACGCCCTTCGCCCACGCGTGGAGGCGTGCGTCGCTCGCCTCGCTGTCCACGACGAGCGTCGGCGTGGCGATCTCCGCGAGCCGGCCGAGTGGGAGCGTCGAGGCGATCACCGTGTCGTACACGAGGGTGTGCGCGAGCGCTTCGAAGGCGGGCCACTGCGGCGACTCGCGCCTGCCGGTGACGTACTCGTCCGGCACCCCGATGCTGTGCTGGAAGTGCAGATACGCGTCCCCGCGGCGGCCGTCGGCCAGCAGGGCTTCCAGCTCGCCGCGCAGCGGATCCTCCGCGGAGTCCTCGCCGAGCGGGGGTTCGAGCAGGGTGAGCGCCCGGATCGGCAACCCGTGCGCGGCGGCGTGCAGAGCCAGGACCGCGCCGGACGAGAAGCCGTGCACGAACGCCTCGCCTCCCGCCAGGTCGATGACGGCCGCCAGGTCCTCGACCTCGCGTTCGACCGCGTACGGCGGAGTGTCGGTGCTCTCGCCCCGGCCGCGCCGGTCGTAGGTGTAGACCGTGAAGCGCTCTTCGAGCGCGTCCGCCAGCTCTCCCATCGGGCCGAAGCCCCGGTAGCAGCTCGCCGCGTCCACCAGCACCACCGCCGGACCGCTGCCGACCTGCGAGTACGCGATCGCCGTCCCGTCGCGTGACATGACCTTCATCGCCCACCTCCAGTCAGTACTGGACGGTACAGTACTGAGAACTGGACGGTCCAGTACTATGTTGCCATGGAGATCGAGGGACGGTCGGCCCGCAAGCGGCGCGCGATCGTGGAAGCCGCGCGGACGGTGTTCCTGCGCAGCGGGTACGCCGGCGCGAGCATGGACGAGGTCGCGGCACTGGCCGAGGTGTCCAAGCAGACGGTCTACAAGCACTTCGCGGACAAGGAACGGCTGTTCACCGAGATCATCGTCGGCGACATCAAGACGACCGAGGAGCGGTCCGACGAGATCATCGAGTCGCTGCCCGCGAGCGACGACATCGACGGCGACCTGCGCGCGCTGGGCAGGCAGATCGTCGTCAACGTCATGCAGCCGCGGCTGGTCCGGCTGCGGCGGATCATCATCGGCGAGGTCGACCGCTTCCCGGACGTGGCGCGCACCTGGTTCGACAGCGCGCCCGGCCGTTCCTACGCGATGCTCGCCGACCGGTTCGGCACGCTGCACTCGCGCGGGTTGCTGCACACACCCGACCCGATGCTGGCCGCGCAGCACTTCCTGTGGCTGGTGCTGTCGATCCCGATGAACAAGGCGATGTTCGAGGTCGACGAGAACCCGTTCACACCGGAGGAGCTGGAGCGGTTCGCGGACGAGGGCGTCCGCGTCTTCATGGCCGCTTACGGGCGCTGAACACTCGAACCTGGTGTTGGGAACGGGCCGTTCACTCGGTGAGCTGGGACGCCTGACGCCTGACGCGGGACGATCCGGTGTCAGGCACCTCGATCGTCCCGGCGTCAGGCGCCGCGAGCTCAGCCGGCGGCCATGCGCTCGCGCAGGCTGCGCGGCCGCATGTCGGTCCACACCTCGTCGACGTGGGCGGAGCACTCGTCCTTGGTGCCGCGGAAGCCGTCCGGGCGCCAGCCCGCGGGGACCTCGTGCGAGGCGGGCCAGAGCGAGTACTGGTCCTCGTCGTTGACGAGCACCTGGTAGGAGATGTCGTCCCTCATGCCATGACGTCCTTTCGCGGATATGCGCGGAGAACGGGGTTCACGGTCACCATGACCGTGACGATCGCGATGCCGCCCGCGCACAGCAGCACAGCGCCGGATCCGGGGAGCAGCTCGACCAGCACGCCGCCCAGCGCCGGGCCGAGTGCGGCGGCCGTGCCGACGACGACGTTCATCACGCCGCTCAGCCGTCCGCGCATCGAGTCCGGGGTGAGCAGCAGCTGGTGCGTGCTGATCGTGGTGTTCGCGGTCGGCGCGAGCAGCGCCATTCCGGCGAACAGGGCGCCCATGAGGTATCCGTTGTGGACGAACACCGCCATGGGCGCCAACAGGGTCAGTGCCCAGAACACGCCTGCGATGCACACGTGCGGGGAGAGCCGGGACACCAGGTGGGGCGCGATCAGCGCACCCACCACTCCGCCCACACCCAGCATCGCGGCCATCACGCCGATCTCGGACGACGGCACGCCGCGGCCCTGCGCCAGCACGATGATCACCAGGTAGTAGGCGGAGAAGAACAGGTTCAGCACCACCGCGCACACCGCGGTCGCGCGCATCTCCGGCCGTTGCCACACCCAGCGCAGGCCGTCGAGCATCTCGCGGCCGAGGTGGCGCATCGGCGCACGGGTCACCGGGCGCGGTGCCACGCGCAGGAAGCACAGGCCGACGAACGCGACCACGTGCGTGAAAGCGTCCACGGCGAACGGCACCCAGCGGCCCAACGCGACCAGAAAGCCACCCAGCGCCGTGCCCGCCATCTGCCCGACCGACGAGCGCGCCGAGTTCATCGCCACGGCCGTCGCCAGCTGCGAGTCCGGTACGACGGACGGCAGCGTGGCGTCCTCCGCGGGTTCGAACAGAGCGCGGCACGCACCCATCACCGCGGCGACGAACACCATGTGCGGCAACGAGGCCGAGCCCTGCCAGAGCGCCAGCGCCAGGCTGACGAGCGACACCGCCTGCACGGCCTCGCACCACAGCATCACCCGGCGGCGGTCCCACCGGTCGACCAGCGCGCCGCCGGGCAGGCCGACGACGAGCTGGGCGATCGCGTCCGCGGCGAGCACGACGCCCGACGCGGCGGGCGATCCGGTGACCGCCAGCACCACGAGCGGGAACGCGATCAGCGACGCGTTGAACCCGACCTCGGACACCGCCTGGCTGCCCCACAGCAGGGTGTAGTTCCTGTTGCGGGACAGAGGAACCGCGGTCACAGCGCACCCCGGCAGTCCGCCGCGATGGCCCGCAGCGCGGCCTGGAAGTCCGCCACGAACCCGTCGACCGAGGCGAGGCGGTGCACGACGCTGAACGTCATGCGTCCGTCGCCGACCTCGCCGACCACCTGGAGCACGTGCGGATCGCGGTCCGCCGGGTCGTGCTCCTGGCCGACGGCGGGCAACACGGTGCCGAACAGGCTCTGCGACGCGTCCTCGGCCCGCGAGTCGAACTGGCCCAGGTAGTTGAACGACACCGGCGGGCTGACCGCGGGCGCCTTGCCCGCCCACCGCAAAGCGCCGTAGCCGAAACCGTTGCCCGGCAACCGGCGCAGCTGCTTGCGCACCGACTTCACCAGATCGCGCCACGACCCGTCGGGCACGTCGAGCCGCACCGGGAACATCGTGGTGAACCAGCCGACCGTGCGGGACAGGTCGACGCCGTCGAACACGTCCTCGCGGCCGTGGCCCTCCAGGTCGATCGTCACCGACGGCGCACCCGTCCAGCGGCCCAGCGCCCACGCCAGTGCGCCGAGCAGCACGTCGTTGATGCCCGTCCGGTACGCGGCGGGCGCGCCGCGCAGCAGCGCGTCGGTGTCCGAGGCCGAGAGCTCGAACGCCATCGCGTCCTCCGGTCCGGCGGCGAGGGAAGGCGACCAGTCCGGCACCGACTCCCAGTGCGGGATCTCGGAGTCGAACGTGCCCGCGTCCACCGCGGACGAGAGCTGCCGAGCCCAGGAGAGCACCGACGTCGTCTTCACGCCGAGGTCGATCGGCTCACCGCGCACCGCCTGGTGGTAGGCGGTGTCGAGGTCGTCGAGCAGGATGCGCCACGACACGCCGTCCACCACGAGGTGGTGCGCCACCAGGAACAGGCACGAGCCGCCGAACAACGCGGCCCGCAGCAACGGTCCGCCGGACAGGTCGAAGCTCGCGTGCAGCTCGTCCGCGACCTCCTCCAGCTCGTCGGCCGGGTGGACGGTCAGCACGTCCACCGGCGTGACGCCCGGATTGTGCTGCTTCCAGACACCGTCGAACGCGTACCGCATGCGCAGCGCGTCGTGGTGAGCCACCAGCGCCGCCAGTGCCGCCCGCAGCGCGGGGACGTCGGGCGTGCCGGTGAGCTCGACCAGGTGCGACTGGTTGAAGTGGTGCGGTGATCGCCGATCGGAGTGGAAGAACCACTGCTGGATCGGCGTCAGCGGCACGTCGCCGACGACCTCGGCGCGGTCGCCGGTGTCGTCCGAGACCGTGACGTGGCCGGACAGCTCGGCGATCGTCTGGTGCAGGAACAGGTCCTTCGTCGCGAGCCGCAGGCCGATCTTCCTGGCCCGCGCGACGACCTGGATGCTCAGGATCGAGTCACCGCCGAGCGAGAAGAAGTTGTCCTCGATCCCGACCCGGTCCACGCCGAGCACGTCCGCCCACAGCCCGGCGAGCGACTCCTCGACCGGCGTCCGCGGCGCCACGTACCCGGCGGTGCGCAGCGCCGACAGGTCCGGCACCGGCAGCGCCCTGCGATCCACCTTCCCGTTGGGGCTCATCGGGATCGCGTCCACAGGTACGAACGCCGACGGCACCAGGTACTCCGGCAGTGCGTCGCTCAGGTGCCGCCGCAGGTCGGCCACGTCACCGACCACGTACGCGACAAGTCGCTTGTGACCGTTGAACTCCTGCGCCACGACGACCGTCTCGCGCACCGCGGGGTGGCGCAGCAGCACGGTCTCGATCTCACCGAGCTCCACCCGGAACCCGCGGATCTTGACCTGCTCGTCGACGCGGCCGACGAAGTGCAGCGCGCCGGAACCGTCCCAGCGCACCACGTCACCCGTGCGGTACATGCGCGAACCGGGCACGCCGAACGGGTTCGGCAGGAACCTCGACGACGTCAGGCCGGGCCGGTTCAGGTAACCGCGTGCCAGTCCGGGGCCGCTGACGTACAGCTCACCCGCGACCCCGATCGGCACCGGCCGCAGCGAGCCGTCCAGCACGTGCACCTCGGTGTTCCAGATCGGCCCGCCGATCGGCGGAGTCCCGCCCGGCGTCAGCGGAGAGCTCCACGTGGTGACCACGGTGGACTCGGTCGGCCCGTACGCGTTGATCATCCGGCGGCCGGGGGCCCACCGCGCGACCAGCTCGGCCGAGCACGTGTCACCACCGACGACCAGCGTGCGGAAGTCCGGCAGCGGCACTTCCGGCACGGTCGCCATCGCCACCGGCGGGATCAGCGCGTGCGTGACCCGGTGCGAGCGCAGGACATCGGCCAGCTGCGCACCGAGCAGCGGGCCGTCCGGCGGCACGACCAGAGCCGCGCCCGCGGGTAGTGACATGCACAGCTCCAGGACCGACGCGTCGAAGCTCGGGGAGGAGAACTCCAGCACCCGGTCGCCCGGCCGCACCTGGAAGTGGTCGATCTCCGCCGCGGCGAACGAGGCCAGCCCGGCGTGCGACACGACGACACCCTTGGGGCGCCCGGTCGAGCCGGACGTGTAGATCACGTACGCCGGGTTGGCCACGTCGACCAGCACGTCCAGGTTCGTGTCCGGGAAACCGGACGCGTCCAGCGGCTCGTCGACCACGAACACCGGCGCGGCGTCGCCGAGCATGAACTCGATGCGCTCGGCCGGGTAGTTCGGGTCGACCGGCAGGAACGCCGCGCCGGCCTTCGCCACGGCCAGCTCGGTGACCACGATCTCCACCGACCTCGGCAGCTGGACCGCCACGATCCGCTCCGGCCCGGCACCCCGCGTGATGAGCAGCCGCGCGAGCTGGTTCGCCCACGCGTTCAGTTCGGCGAAGGTGACCTCACCGCCGTCGAACACCAGCGCCGGTGCGTCCGGCGTCCGCTCGACCTGTGCCTCGACCAGCTGCGCGAACGTGGCGGGCTCGACGTAGCGGGTCGTGTTGTTCCACAGGTCCAGCTGCTCCAGCTCGGCCGGAGGCAGCATCGGCAGCGACGCGACCGGGACGTCCGGCGCGGCCACGATTCCCTCCAGCAGCAGGGAGAGGTGTTCGGCGAGCCGGGCAGCGGTCGAGCGGTCGAACAGGTCGGTGTTGTAGGTGACGGTGCCGTGCAACTCGTCGCCGTCCTCGGTGAACTCGAACGCCACGTCGAAGCTCGCCGTGTGCACGGCGGTCTCGACGTCCGTCGCCTCCAGACCGGGCAGCCCGGTGACCTGGCTCGGTGCGTTCTGCAACGCCACCAGCACCCCGAACAGGGGCGTGCGGCTGGTGTCGCGCTCCGGTGCGACCGCGTCCACCACGCGCTCGAACGGCACGTCCTGGTGCGCGAACGCGTCCAGCACGGTCGAGCGCACCGAGCCGAGCAGGTCGGTGAAGCTCCGCTCTCCGTCCACAGTGGACCGCAGCGCGAGCGTGTTGACGAAGAAGCCGACCAGTCGCTCCAGCTCCGGGTGCTCACGGCCCGACGTCACGGTGCCGATGGTCACGTCGTCCTGCCCGGACCAGCGGTGCAGCAACACCGTGCAGGCGGAGACCAGTGCGGTGAACAGCGTGCTGTCGTGGCTCCGCGCCAGCGCGCGCAGTCCCTCGGCCGGCACGGTGAACTGGAGCTCCGCGCCGTTGGTCGTGTGCACCGGCGGTCGGGGCCGGTCGGTCGGCAGCTCCAGCGCCGTGACGCCGGCGAGCTGCGCACGCCAGTAGTCGAGCTGTGGCACCAGCGGCAGGGACCGTTGCCAGGCGGCGAAGTCCGCGTACTGCACGGGCAGCTCAGGCAGCTCCTCGCCCGCGTACAGCGCGCAGAGCTCCTCCATGATCAGCCCGCCGGACCAGCCGTCGGTGACGATGTGGTGCATCGTCAGCGCCAGCACGTGCTCATCAGGCGAAACCCTGATCAGCAACGGCCGCAGCAGCGGACCGGTGGTGAGGTCGAACGGCGTGGTGGCCGCGCGAGCCAGCAGCTCGCCGACGTCACCGGTGACCACCGGGATCTCCACCGGGGCGGGCGGGTGCACGACCTGGACGCCGTGCCCGTCGGCCGAGCGGAACGTCGTGCGCAGCGCCTCGTGCCTGGCCACCAGCCCGGTCACCGCACGGGACAACGCGTCGACGTCGAGTGCGCCTGTCAGCCGCACCGCGAGCGGCGTCACGTACTCGGTGCCGCCCGGCTCGAACTGGTCGAGGAACCACAGCCGCTGCTGCGCGAACGACAGCTCCAGCTCGCCGTCCCGCGAGACGACCGGGATCGTCGTCATGCCGCGGTCCGGCAGCACCCGCGCCAGCCGCTCGACCGTCGGGTGGTCGAACAGGTCGCGCGGCGAGAGGTCGGCGCCGAACTCGGTGCGCAGCCGGGAGATCACCCGGATGCTGCTGATCGAGTCGCCGCCCAGCTCGAAGAAGCTGTCCGCGACACCGACCCGCTCGACGCCGAGCACGTCGGCCCAGACGTCCGCGATCACGCGTTCGGTCCGGTCGCGCGGAGCGACGAACTCCGCGCTGGTGGCCGACTCGCGGCCGGGCTCGGGCAGTGCGCGCCGGTCCAGCTTGCCGTTCGAGTTGAGCGGCAGGTGGTCCAGGTGCACGAACGCCGACGGCACCATGTAGTCCGGCAGCGAGGTCGCCGCCAGCTCGCGCAGTTCCGCGACGGTCGCGTCGCCGACGACGTACGCGACGAGCCGCTGATCCCGTTCGACGACCGCGACCTGTCGCACGGCCGGGTGGAGCACGGCCTCGATCTCGCCCAGCTCGATGCGGAAGCCGCGGATCTTGACCTGGTGGTCGGCGCGGCCCAGGTACTCGAGCTGACCGTCCTGCCAGCGGGCGAGGTCACCGGTCTTGTACATGCGGCCAGACTCGAAGGGGTTCGCGATGAACCGTTCCGACGTCAGGCCGGGCCGGTTGAGGTAGCCGCGCGCCAGGCCTTCGCCCGCCACGTACATCTCGCCGGTCACGCCCGGCGGCACCGGCCGCAGGTCCTCGTCGAGCACGTACACCCGCAGGTCCGGGATGCCGGTGCCGATCATGCTGCCCGGCGCGGACGCCGCGGTCTGTTCGTCCAGCGCCAGGTAGGAGACGTGCACCGTGGTCTCGGTGATGCCGTACATGTTGACGAGCACGGCGTCGTGCCGCGCGTACCAGTCCCTGAGCCGCCACAGGTCGAGCGCCTCGCCGCCGAAGATCACGTAGCGCAGCGAGAGGTCGACCTGCTCGCAGGCCATCAGCTGGTAGAACGCCGACGGCGTCTGGTTGAGCACGGTGACGTGCTCGTCGGCGAGCAGCCGCAGGAACGCCTCGGGCGACCGCGAGACCTCGTGCGGCACGACCACGAGCCGGCCGCCGTGCAGCAGCGGGCCCCACAGCTCCCACACCGAGAAGTCGAACGCGCACGAGTGGAACAGCGTCCACACGTCGTTCTCGTCGAACGAGAACCACTGCCGGGTCTGCTCGAACAGCCGGATCACGTTGGCGTGCGGGACGACGACGCCCTTGGGCACGCCGGTCGAGCCGGACGTGTAGATGACGTAGGCGGAGTTGTCCGTCCGAAGTGGAGTGACCGGGTCGGTGTCCTGGTGGTTCCACAGCTCGGGCATCGCGTCGAGCCCGACGACCGGCTGGGTGTCCTCGAGCATCCGGCGCACCCGGTCCGGCGGGTAGCTGAGGTCGATCGGCAGGTAGGCGGCGCCGGACTTCAGCACCGCGAGGATCGCCACGACGAGATCGAGCCCGCGCGGCAGGCGCAGCGCGACGAACCGCTCCGGCCCGGCGCCCTGCTCGATCAGCAGGTGCGCCAGCCGGTTCGCCCGCGCGTTCAGCTCGGCGTACGTGAGGTGCACGCCGTCGCAGGTGAGCGCGATGTTGTCCGGCGTGCGCCGGGCCTGTGCCGCGAACAGCTCCGGGATCGTCGTCGCCGGGCGGCCGGTCGCGGTGCCGTTCCACTCGACGACGACCTGGTGCTCCTCGTCGGACGACATCCAGCGCAGCTCGGACAACGGCCGGTCCGGCTTGGCCGCCAGCTCGTCCAGCAGCAACGCGAGCCGCTGGCCGAGCCGCGCGACGGTGCCGGTGTCGAACAGTCGCGGGTCGAAGGTGAGCTCGAGGTGCAGCTGGTCGTCCGCGTGCGCGCGGATCGCGAGCGGCAGCGTGGTCGTGTCCCTGCCGTCCACGACCTCGACCCGCAGGCCGCCGTCGTCGTCGCCGACCGGGTAGTTCTCGAACGCGAGGAGGCTGTCGAACAGCTTGCCGCCGCACCAGTTCTGCAGCTGCGCCAGCGACACGTGGTCGAACAGCCGCGCCTCGCTCTGCGCGGCCTGGAGGTCGCGCAGCCACTCGGCGACCGGCCGGTCGTCCACGAGCACCCTGGTCGGCACGGTGTTGATGAACATGCCGATCATCGACTCGACGCCCGCGAGCTCGGCGGGACGACCGGACACCGTGCTGCCGAACACGACGTCGCGCCTGCCGCTCAACCGGGACAGCAGGATCGCCCACGCACCCTGGACCACGGTGTTGACCGTGAGCCCGTGCTGGCGCGCCATCCGGTCGAGCGCGGACACCGGCAGGTCGAGGCGGACGTCCGCGCTCGACTCGGTGTTGTGCGCGTCGGACGGCACCCGGTCGTACGGCAGCGGCGTCAGCTCGGCGCCGTCCAGCACCTGCCGCCAGTGCGTCTCGGCCTCCCGCTGGTCCTGCGCGAGCAGCCACTGGATGTAGTCGCGGAACGGTCGGCGGATCTCCAGCCGCGGCTCCCTGCCGGTGGTGATCGCCCGGTACTGCTCGCACACCTCGGCGAAGACCTGCGCGGTGCTCCAGCCGTCGAGCAGCACGTGGTGCGTCGACCAGACGAGCCGCACGCTGTGCGCGTCGAGCTCGGTGATCTCGATGGAGAGCAGGTCCGACTGCTCGGCGCGCACCACCTGCAGCGGCTCGTCCACGCCTTCCCACACCACGTTCGTGCGCAGGATCGGGGTGCGGGCGATGACCCGGCACCACGCCTCGCGCAGCGCATCGGCGTCGGTGACGCCGTGCAGCACCAGCTCGAGCCGGTCGGTGTAGGCGTCCTCGTCGAGCAGGGTGTGGAACACCATGCCGGACTGCAGCGGCGTCAGCGGGTACACGTCCTCCACCGCGCCGAGCGCGTCCACCTGCGCCTGGGTCAGCTTCGCCAGCGGGAAGTCCGACGGCGTGCGGCCGCCCGCGCTGTGCGCGCAGTGCTCGACGATCTCCCGCAACGCCGTGAGCACTTCGCCGGCGAGTGCGCGCGCCGCTTCGTCGTCGAGTCCGTGGTCCCAGTCGAAGACGAGCCTGCCGTTCTCGACGGCCGCGGTGATGTCGACCAGGTGCGTCGACACCGCGTCCTGGCCGGGGGTGTCGAGCCGGTCGCGGAACAGACCGTCCTTTTCGGACGCCACGTCCCACTGGCCGAGGTAGTTGAAGCACACGTCCGGCAGGTCGCCGGTGAGGCCGCTGTCCGGGGTGAGGTAGCGCAGCGCCTCGTAGGACAGGCCCTTGTGCGGGATCGCGCGGAGCTGTTCCTTGACGGACTTGAGGATCGCGCCCCAGTCGCCGTCGGGGATGTCGAGCGACACCGGGAACTGGCTGGTGAACCAGCCGATCGTGCGGGAGATGTCGGCGCCTTCGACGACGTCCTCGCGGCCGTGGCCCTCGAGCGTGAAGTGCCCGAACACCTTGCCGAGCGCGCTGAGCAGCACGTCGTTGACCTGCGTGCGGTAGACGTCCGGGACGTCGTGCAGCAGTGCGGACGTGGTCGCCTCGTCGAGCTCGGTGGTGAACTGGCGGCGTGCGGCGGGCACGGTGGCCTCGCCGAGCCGGATGGCCCGCCAGTGGGGGAGCGCGTCGGCGAACGCGCCGGACGCGACGTGCGCCGCGAGCCGGTGCGCCCACTGCGTGAACGCCGTGGTCCGCGGTGGCAGCGGCTCGCCGCGGTACGCGGTCTCCAGGTCCTCCAGGAGGATCCGCCACGACACGGCGTCCATCACCAGGTGGTGCACGGTGAGGTGGAGCCTGGTCCCGTCGACCAGCACGGCCCGCAGCACCGGTCCGCCGGTGATGTCGACGGCCTGGACCTCCACTTCGGACGCGAACTCCAGGCGCGGTGTGACGGCGACGAAGTCCTGCCTGCCGTCCGCGAACCGCATGCGCAGCGCCTCGTGGTGCTCGGCGACGACCTCGACCGCGCGGGCCAGCGCCTCGGCGTCGACGTCGGGCGCCAGCTCGACGTACATCGACATCGTGTAGTCGTTCGAACCGTCGTTCGCGAAGAACCAGTGCTGGACGGGCGTCAGGGGAGCCGGGCCGGTGACCAGGTCGTGGTGCACCGGCTCCGGCGCCTGACGCACGGCGGTCGACAGCATCGCGACGGTCTGGTGCAGGAAGACGTCCTTGGACGTCAGGAGCAGACCTTCACGACGGGCGCGCGCGACCACCTGCATGCTGAGGATCGAGTCGCCGCCGAGACCGAAGAAGTTGTCCTCGATCCCGACGCCGTCGACACCCAGCACCTCGGCCCAGATGCGGGCCAGGACCTGTTCGGTCTCGTTGCGCGGTGCGGTGTGCGTGGACTCGGCGAACACCGGTTCGGGCAGCGCCCGCCGGTCCACCTTGCCGCTGGGCGTGAGCGGCACCTCGGCCAGCTCGACGAACGCCGACGGCACCATGTGCGCCGGCAGCGACCGGCCCGCCCACTCGGCCAGATCGGTCGTGCCCACCACGTACGCGACGAGACGCTTGTGGCCGTTGACCTCGCGGGCGACGACCACGGCTGACGAGACTCCGGGGTGTTGCAGCAGAACGGCTTCCACCTCGCCCGGCTCGATGCGGAACCCGCGGATCTTCACCTGCTCGTCGGTGCGGCCGAGGTATTCGATCGTGCCGTCGCCGAGCCACCGGACCCGGTCGCCGGTCGCGTACATGCGACCGGCGCCGAACGGGTTGGCGATGAACCGTTGCGCGGTCAGGCCGGGCCGGTTGAGGTAGCCGCGGGTGACCTGCGCACCGGAGACGTACAGCTCGCCGGGGACGCCGACCGGGACCGGCCGGAGGTCGGCGTCGAGCACGTGCGCCCGCTGGTTGCGCAGCGGCCAGCCGATCACCGGGCGGGTGCCGGTGACCTCGCACGCGGTCGCGTCGACCGTGCACTCGGTGGGGCCGTAGAAGTTGTGGACCGTGCTGCCCGCCTCGGCCAGCCGCCGCCACAGGTCCGCACCGACCGCCTCGCCACCGATCATGATGATCTTCGGCTCGTGGTCGAGCAGACCGGCCGCGACCAGCTGCTGCGCGTACGCGGGCGTGAGGTCGAGGAAGTCGATGCCGTGCGCGCCGACGTAGCCGACCAGCGCCTCCGGCTCGCGGCGCACGTCGTCGGAGATCAGGTGCAGCTCGTGGCCGTTCGCGAGCATCACCAGGCCTTCGAGCGACGTGTCGAACGAGAACACCGCGGTCAACGCGGCGCGCAGCTTCGCGTGGCGGCCGAAGTGGGTGGCGTGGTTGGCCACCAGGTTGGTCAGGTTGCGGTGCTCGACCGCGACACCCTTCGGTGTGCCGGTCGAGCCGGAGGTGTAGATGACGTACGCGGTGCTCGCCGGGTCGACCTCGACACCGGGGTTCGTCGAAGACCATCCCGAAAGATCGCTGATCTCCTCCAGCACGGCTACCGGGTTCGCGTCCCGCAGCAGGAGCTCGATCCGGTCGGCGGGCAGGTCGCGGTCGACCGGCAGGTACACCGCACCCGCCTTCAGCACGCCGAGCAGCGCGACCACGAAGTCCGCGGTGCGCGGCAGCTTCAGCGCCACGACCCGCTCCGGGCCCGCACCGTCGGCGATCAGCCGGTGCGCCAGCCGGTTCGCCCGCGCGTCCAGCTCGGCGAACGTGAGCCGCTCGTCCTCGCAGACCAGAGCGGTCGCGTCCGGCGTGCGCGCGGCCTGCGCCTCGAAGAGCCGAGGGAACGGCAGCGCGGGCACGTCCAGCGCGGTGTCGTTCCACGCCGTCAGCACGCGGTCGCGTTCGGCGTCGTCGAGCATCGTGACCGGACGGCCCGCGGCGACCTCGGTGAGCAGCACGACGAGGTGGTGCGCCATCCGCTCGATCGTCCCGGCGTCGAACAGGCCGGTGTTGTACTCGAACGCGCCGCGCAGCACGTCGCCCTGCTCCTGGAACTCGATGGTGAGGTCGCAGGTGGACGTGACGACCGGCAGCCGCACCTCGCTGACGGCGAGACCGGGGATGTCCGGCACCTCGCCCGCGGTGTTCTGGAGCAGCACCATCACGTCGAACAGCGGGTTGCGGCTTGTGTCGCGCTCGGGCCGCAGCGCGTCGACGACCCGCTCGAACGGCACGTCCTGGTGGTCGAACGCGTCCAGCACGGTCCGCCGCACGCCGGCCAGCAGCTCGCCGAACGGCCTGGCCGGGTCCACGGTGGACCGCAGCACGACGGTGTTCACGAAGAACCCGATGACGTGCTCCAGCTCGGCGCGCTCGCGGCCGGACGTGACCGTGCCGACCGCGACGTCCTCCTGGCCGGAGTACCGGGCGAACAGCAGCTGGCACGCGGCGACCAGCGTCATGAACAGCGTGGTGTCGTCGTCCCGCAACGAGGCCAGCACCTCGGTGGGCACCTCGAACTCGTGCATCGCGCCCGCGCTCGTCCGCACCGCCGGGCGCGGCCGGTCGAGCGGCAGCTCCAGCGGCGCCACCCCGGCGAGCTGAGTGCGCCAGTACTCGAGCTGGCCGTCCAGGTCCTGTTCGCGCTGCCACACCGCGAAGTCCGCGTACTGCACCGGTGGTGCGGGCAGCTCGCCGCCGGCGTACAGGGTGGCGAGCTCTTCGGTCAGGACGCTCGTCGACCAGCCGTCGGTGACGATGTGGTGCAGCGTCAGCACCAGCACGTGCTCGTCGTCGTCCACGGACACGAGGCAGGTCCGCAGCAGCGGACCGGTGCGCAGGTCGAACGGCGCGGTCGTCTCCGCCAGCAGGATCTCGTCGAGCAAGCCTTCGATGACCGGCACGGTCACCCGGTACGGCTCGTGCACGACCTGCACACCGTCGTCGAACGTCGTGCGCAGCGACTCGTGCCGCGCCACCAGCGCGGTCAGCGCGTCGTTGAGCCGGTCGAGGTCGAGCTCACCGCGCAGCCGCAGCGCGGTCGGCGTGATGTACTCGGTGCCACCCGGCTCGAACTGGTCCAGGAACCACAGCCGCTGCTGGGCGAACGACTGGGGCAGGGCCTGATCCCTTGGTGCACAGGGGATCGCGTCGGCCTCGTCCGACGGTAGCACGGACGCGAGCCCGGCGACCGTCGGGTGCTGGAACACCGCGCGCGGCGAGAGATGCACGCCGAACGTCGCGCGCAGCCGGGAGATCACCCGGATGCTGAGGATCGAGTCACCGCCGAGCGCGAAGAAGTTGTCGTGCGCGCCGACTCGCTCGACGCCGAGCACCTCGGCCCACGCGTCCGCGATCACCCGCTCGGTGTGCGTGCGCGGTGCCACGAACTCCGCCGAGGTGAACTCGGGCGCGGGCAACGCCTTCCGGTCCAGCTTGCCGCTCGGCGTCATCGGCAGCTCGTCGAGCTGGACGAACGCCGACGGCACCAGGTGATCGGGCAGAGCAGCGGACAGAGCCGCACGCGGGTCCGTCTCCGCCGCACCGACGAAGTAGGCGACGAGACGCTGGTCGTGCACGACGACCGAGGCCTCGCGGACACCGGGGATCGAGCGGAGCGCGGCCTCGATCTCGCCCGGCTCGACCCGCATGCCGCGGATCTTGACCTGGTCGTCGGCGCGGCCGAGGTAGTCGAGCATCCCGTTGTCCAGCCAGCGAACCCGGTCGCCGGTCGCGTACATGCGCGACCCGGCCGGGCCGTACGGGTTGGCGACGAACCGGGACGCCGTGAGACCGGGCAGGCCGAGGTAGCCGCGCGCGACCTGCTCACCGGCGATGTACAGCTCGCCGGGCACACCGGGCGGCACCGGACGCAGGCTCGCGTCCAGCACGAACGCCTCCAGGTTGCCACCGGGCCTGCCGATCACCGGCCGGTCGTGGTCGGCGAGCGTGCAGTACGTCGCGTCGACGGCGCATTCCGTTGGGCCGTAGTAGTTGTGGCCGGTGACGCGCGGATGCTGCCGCACCTGCAGCCACAGCGCGTCGCTCACGGCCTCGCCGCCGAACATGAGCACGCTGAGCCCGGACTCCAGCAGGCCGGCCGGGATCAGCTGCTGCGCGTACGTCGGCGTCACGTCCATGACGTCGATGCGGTGTTCGGTCACGTACCGGACGAGCGCGGGCGGGTCGAGCCGCAGCTCGGAGTCGATCACGTGCAGCTGGTGGCCCGCGGCGAGGAACAGCAGGCCCTCCCACGACGTGTCGAACGAGAACACCGCGGTGAGCGCGAACCGCTGCTGCACGTGGCTGTCCGGGATGAGCGTGTCCCAGTGGTCGGCGTAGAGGTTCGCCAGCTGGCGGTGCTCGACGACGACGCCCTTCGGCTTGCCGGTCGAGCCCGAGGTGTAGATCACGTACGCCGGGTTCGCCGGCCGCACCAGCACATCCGGGTTGGTGTCCGGGTGGTCGAGGGTGTCCGGCGACGACGTCAGCACGACGCGGGCGCCCGCGTCGGCGACGATCAGGTCGAACCGCTCGCGCGGCAGGTCGCGTTCGATCGGCAGGTACGCGCCGCCCGCCTTGAGCACCGCGAGGATGCCGACGATCATCTCGGCGGTGCGCGGGAGTGCCAGCGCGACGACGCGCTCGGGGCCGATGCCGTCGGCGATCAGCTTGTGCGCCAGCCGGTTCGCCATCAGGTTGAGCTCGGTGAACGTGAGTCCTGGCATGGCGACCGCGTCCGGCGTGCGCTCGACCTGGCGCTCGAACACCTGGTGGAACAGCTCGCCGGAGGTCGGCAGCGCGGTGTCGTTCCACAGCGCCAGCACCTGGTTGCGCTCGGCCGGGGTCAGCCACGGCAGCTCGCCGACCGTGCGGCTCGGGTCCGCGGCGATGCCGGTGAGCAGCATGCACAGCCGGTCCGCCATGCGGCGCGCCGTCGCGACGTCGAACAGGCGCGGGTCGTGCGCGAGGTCGAAGTTCAGCCGCTCGTCCAGGTACGCGGTGAGCGCGATCGGCAGGTTGGTCGTGTCGCTCGCCCGCACCTCCGCGACCCGCGGCACGGTGTCGGACGCCTTGTCGAACGGGTAGTTCTCGAACACCACGACGCTGTTGATCAGACCGGCGCCGAGCTGCGCGAGCGACACGTGGTCGTGCGCGCGGCCGTCGCTCTGCGCGTTCTGCAGGTCGCGCAGCCAGTCGACGACCGGCCGGTCGTCCACGAGCACCCTGGTCGGCACGGTGTTGATGAACATGCCGATCATCGACTCGACACCGGGCAGCTCGGCCGGGCGGCCGGACACCGTCGTGCCGAACACGACGTCGCGCTCACCGCTGCAGCGCGACAGCAGCATCGCCCACGCGCCCTGCACCAGTGTGTTCACCGTCAGCCCGTGCTCGCGGGCGAGGTTCCTGAGCGCGTCGGAGTCCTCAGTGGACATGGTGATCCGGACGGACTCGCTCGACTCGGCCTGGTGCGACTCGGCGGGCTTGTGGTCGTACGGCAGCGGCGTCGGCTCGGCGCTGCGCAGGGTCTCGCGCCAGTACCGCTCGGCCTCGGCGGCGTCCTGCCGTGAGAGCCACTCGAGGTGGTCGCGGAACGGCCGCCGGGTGACCGGCCGCTCGCCGCGGTACTCAGCGCAGACGTCCGCGAACACCTGCGCCGTGCTCCAGCCGTCGAGCAGCACGTGGTGCGACTCCCAGACGAGCCGCACGCGGTCGTCGCCGAGCGGTGTGACGTCGATGCGCAGCAACGGGTGCGCCTGTCGGTGCACGACCTGCACCGGCTCGTCGACGCCCTCCCACACGACGCTGGTGCGCAGCGCCGGGGTCCGCGCGATCACCCGCCGCCACGCCTCGCGCAGCTGCTCCGGGTCGGTGACGCCGTCGAGGACCAGCTCGAGCGTGTCGACGTACGCGCCGGGGTCGAGCAGGTTGTGGAACACCATGCCCGCCTGCAACGGCGTCAGCGGGTAGACGTCCTCCACGTCTGCTCCGAGCCCGTCGACCTGGGCCTGGGTGAGCTTCGCCAGCGGGAAGTCCGACGGCGTGCGGCCGCCCGCGCTGTGCGCGCAGTGCTCGGCGATCTCGCGCAACGCCTGGAGCATGGCCGTCGCGATGGCGCGCACGCGGTGGTCGTCCAGCGTGTGCGACCAGGTGAGCTTCAGCCTGCCGGACTCGACGAGGCCGTTGATCTCCATGCCGTGCCGGGCGAGGTCGGGGCCGGGCACGTCGTGCCGGTCGCCGAACAGATCAGACTTCGCCACGTCCCACTGGCCGTGGTAGTTGAAGCACACGTCCGGCAGGTGGCCGGTCAGCTCGCTGTCCGGCGTGAGGTAGCGCAGCGCCTCGTACGAGAGCCCCTTGTGCGGGATGGCGCGCAGCTGTTCCTTGACGGACTTGAGGATCGCGCCCCAGTCACCGGAAGGGATGTCCAGCGACACCGGGAACTGGGTGGTGAACCAGCCGATGGTGCGCGAGAGGTCGGCGTCGAGCACGTCCTCGCGGCCGTGGCCCTCCAGCGTGAAGCTCGCCTCCGGCAGCACCGCGCCCAACGCGCTCAGCAGCACGTCGTTGATCTGCGTGCGGTAGACGTCCGGGACGTCGTGCAGCAGCGCGGACGTCGTCGCCTCGTCCAGCTCGACGGTGAACGTGTGCCGCACACCGGACGCGAGCGCCCCACCGGCAGGCTGCGCCCGCCAGTGGGGGAGCGCGTCGGCGAACGCGCCGGACTCGACGTGCGCGCGGAGCAGGTGCGCCCACTGGCCGAACGGCGTGCCGACCGGGTCGAGCCGCTCGCCGCGGTACGCCTTCTCCAGGTCCTCCAGCAGGATCCGCCAGGACACGCCGTCGATCACCAGGTGGTGCACGGCGAGGAACAGCCGGGGTGACGGGCCGGTGAACACCACCGCGCGCAGCACCGGCCCGTTCGCGATGTCCAGGCGGGTGGCCGAGATGTGCTTCTCGTGGTCGTCGTCCGAGACGAACTCCAGCACCGGCGCCTCGTCGGTGACCACCTGGCGGCCGTCGATGAACCGGGTGCGCAACGCCTCGTGGTGCCGCACGACCGCGCCGAGCGCACGGGTGAGCCTGCCGGAGTCCACATCGGACACCAGGTCGACGTGCAGCGACATCGTGTAGTCGTTGCCGCCGTCGTTCGCGAAGAACCAGTGCTGGATCGGCGTCAGCGGGGCAGGACCCTCGATGACCGGTGCGGCCGCGGTCTGCTCGTCCGGGGTGGCGACGAGTGCGAGCTCGGCGATCGTCTGGTGCCGGAACACGTCGCGCGACGACAGCTTCAGCCCGTCCCTGCGGGCGCGGGACACCAGCTGGATGCCGAGGATCGAGTCGCCGCCGAGCCCGAAGAAGTTGTCCTCGACGCCGACCCGCTCGACGCCCAGCACCTCGGACCAGATGGCCGCCAGCTGCTCCTCGACCGGCGTGCGCGGCGCGACGAACCCGTCCTGCGTCACCTCCGGAGCGGGCAGCGCCTTGCGGTCGACCTTCCCGTTGTGCGTCAACGGGATGCGGTCGAGCGTCATGAACACCGACGGCACCATGTAGTCCGGCAGGCTCTGCTTGAGCCACGACCGCGGGTCCTTCGCCGTGCCGACGACGTACGCGACGAGCCGGTCGTGCCCGCCATCGGACCGCACGACGACCACGGCCTCGGACACGTCCGGGTGCCGCACGAGCGCGGCCTCGACCTCACCCGGTTCGATCCGGAAACCGCGGATCTTGACCTGGTCGTCCGCGCGGCCCAGGTACTCCAGCTCGCCGGACGCCGTCCAGCGCACCCGGTCGCCGGTGCGGTACATCCGGCCGTCGCCGAAGGGGTTGGCGACGAACCGCGACGCGGTGAGTCCGGGACGGCCGAGGTAGCCGCGCGCCACCTGCGCGCCGGACAGGTACAGCTCACCCGTGACACCGGACGGGACCGGCCGCAGGTCCGCGTCCAGCACGTGCGCCTGGAGGTTGCGCAACGGCCCGCCGATCACCGGCCGGTCACCCGTGACGCGGCACGACACCGCGTCGACCGTGCACTCGGTGGGACCGTAGAAGTTGTGGCTCGCGGTCGAGGGTGACGCCGCCAGCTCGCGCCACAGCGCCTCGCCGAGCGCCTCACCGCCCAGCATGAGGATCTTCGGCCGCTGGTCGAGCAGGCCGGCCGGGATCAGCTGCTGGAGGTAGGACGGCGTGAGGTCGAGGAAGTCGATGGAGTGCTCGCCGACGTAGGCGACCAGCGCGTCCGGGTCGAGCCGCACGTCGTCGCCGAGCAGGTGCAGCTCGTGCCCGGCGGCCATCAGGACCGGGCCCTCCCACGACGTGTCGAACGAGAACACCGCGCTCAGCGCGGCCCGGATCCGCTCGCTGGTGTTGAAGTCATTGGCTGCGAAGTCGTGCACGTGGTTGTGCAGCAGGTTGACCAGGTTCCGGTGCTCGACCACGACACCCTTGGGCGTCCCGGTCGAACCGGAGGTGTAGATGACGTACGCCGCGTTGTCCGGCCGCACGTCCACGACGGGGTTGGTGACGGGGCCGTTCTGCGGCACCGAGGTCAGCACCTGCACCGCCCCCGAGTCGGTGCGCAGCTGCTCGCGGCGTTCGTCCGGCAGCGACGGGTCGATCGGCAGGTGCACCGCACCCGCCTTGAGCACACCGAGGATCGCGACGATCGCGTCGGCCGTGCGCGGCATCGAGACGCCGACGATCTGCTCCGGCCGCACGCCGTCGCTGATCAGCTGGTGCGCCAACCGGTTCGCGCGCTCGTTCAGCTCGGTGTAGGTCAACGACTCGGCGCCGCACACGAGAGCGGTGGCGTCCGGAGTGCTCTCGACCTGACGCTCGAAGACGTCGTGGAACGTCGTGACCGGAACATCGAGGGCCGTGTCGTTCCACGAGCGGGTCGCGTCGATCTCGGCGCTGGTCAGCAGCGGCAGGTCGCCGATCGGAGTGCCGGGGTTGGCGACGATGCCGTCCAGCAGCACCAGCAGGTGCTCGCCGAGCCGTTCAACGGTCGCCGCGTCGAACAGATCCGTGCTGTACTCCAGTGCGCATTCCAGCTCATCGGCACGCGCCGTGAACTCCACGCACAGGTCGAAGTTCGAGGCCCAGCGGTCCAGCGCCACGTCCGCGACGTCGAGACCGGGAAACGACGGCATGGCGCGCTCGGTGTTCTGCAGCAGCACCATCACGTCGAACAGCGGGTTGCGGCTCGCGTCGCGTTCGGCGCTCACCGCGTCGACCAGCTTCTCGAACGGCACCCTGCTGCCCAGCGCGTCCATCGTCGAGTCGCGCACGTCGTCGAGGAACTCGGCGAACGGACGACGACTGTCCACAATGGACCGCACGACGACGGTGTTGACGAAGAACCCGACGACCCGGTTGAGCTCCGAGCGCTCGCGGCCGGACGTGACCGTGCCGATCGCGACGTCGTCCTGCCCGGCGTACCGGGCGAACAGCACCTGGCAGGCCGCCATCAGGGTGGCGAACACCGTCGTGCCGCGCCCGGTGGCCAGCTCGGTGAGCCGCGCGGTCAGCGCGGCGGGCACGGTGAGCTCGTGCACCGAGCCCGCGCCGGTGCGCTCAGCGGGACGCGGCCGGTCGGTCGGCAGCTCCAGCGGCGCGATGCCGGTGAGCCGGTCGCGCCACGTGGCCAGCTGCTCGTCGAACGGCTGCTCCCGCTGCCACACCGCGAAGTCCGCGTACTGCAGCGGCAGGTCCGGCAGCTGCTCGCCCCGGTACAGCGCGGCCAGCTCCTCGGTCAGCACGCCGAGCGACCAGCCGTCGACGACGATGTGGTGCGCGCTGAGCAGCAGCACGTGGTCGTCGTCGGCGACGCGGACCAGCAGCGCCCGCAGCAGCGGGCCGGTGGTCAGGTCGAACGGCCGCGCGAACTCGGCCGTCAGCACCTCGTCCAGCTCATCGGGCCGGCAGGACACCCGGCGGACGTCCAGCTCGGACGGCGGGTGCACCACCTGCACCGGACCGTCGGCGAACGTCGTGCGCAGCGACTCGTGCCTGCGCGGCAGCCGTTGCACGCACCGCACCAGCAGCTCGACGTCCAGCGCGCCGCGGAACCGCAGCGCCCGCGCCGAGTTGTAGTCGTTCGCATCGGGCTGGAGCCGGTTCAGCAGCCACAGCCGTTGCTGCGCCGGGGACAGCGGCAGCGGGCCGGTGCGCGGCACCGCCGGGATGACCGGTGCCGCGGCGGTGCTGTTGCCCGCGAGCCGCTTGCGGAGCTGCTCCTGCAGGTGTGCGGGCAGCGCGGAGACGCGGCTCTGCTTCGAGGTGGTCATGGAAGCTTCCTTCACAGCTCGTCGAGCGAGGCGGCCTGCTCGAGCTCGCGCAGGATCAGTTCCTCGACGAGGTCGGAGAGCGCGGCGACGGTGCGGGCGGACAGGACGTCGCGCGGGGTCAGTTCGACGCCGAACGTGGAGCGGGCGAGCGAGGTGACGTGCAGGCTGCGGATCGAGTCGCCGCCGAGTTCGAAGAAGTCGTCGTCGACGCCGACGCGCTCGATCTCCAGCGCCTGCGCCCAGATCATCGCGACGGCCTCCTCGGTCGGCGTGCGCGGCGCGACGTACCCGCTCTCCTGGCCGAACTCCGGCGCGGGTAGCGCGCGGCGATCCAGCTTCCCGTTGGGGCTCAACGGGAACTCGCAGAGCGGCACGATCAGCGACGGCACCATGTACGCGGGCAGGGCCGCCTCCGCGACCTCCCGCAACGCGCCGACGTCCGCGGTCGCCGGGGTCACGTAGGCCACGATCCGGTCGCCGCACGCCACCGCCGCGGCGTTGGACGCCACGGTCGCCAGCACCGCCTCGATCTCGCCCAGCTCGATCCGCAGGCCGCGGATCTTGACCTGGTGATCGGTGCGGCCCAGGTACTCGACCGTGCCGTCGGCGCGCCACTTCGCCAGGTCGCCGGTGCGGTACATGCGCGAACCTGCCGGGCCGAACGGGTCGGCGGTGAACCGGTCCGCGGTGAGCCCCGGCCTGCCGAGGTAGCCGCGGGCCAGCTGCACGCCCGCCAGGTACAGCTCGCCGGGCACCCCCGGCGGCACCGGCCGCAGGTCCGCGTCCAGCACCCGCAGCGCGGTGTTCCACACGGGCCGCCCGATGGGCACCGTCAGCGGGTCGGGCGTGGTCTCCCAGCTCGTCACGTCGACCGACGCCTCGGTCGGGCCGTAGAGGTTGTGCAGCGGCACGTCCAGCAGCTCGTGCCAGTCGCGCACCACGTCCGCGGGCAGCGCCTCACCGCTGCACAACGCCCGGCGCAGGTTCGTGCACCCCTTGGCCGCGGGCTCGCGGAGGAACGCGCGCAGCATCGACGGTACGAAGTGGACGGTCGTGATGTTCTCGCGCTGGATCAGGTCCGCGAGGTAGGCCGAGTCGCGGTGGCCCTCCGGCTTCGCCACCACGAGCGTCGCGCCGACGATCAGCGGCCAGAAGAACTCCCACACCGACACGTCGAAGCTCGCCGGGGTCTTCTGCAGCACCCGGTCCCTCGGCGTGAGCTGGTACTCGTGCTGCGTCCACAGCAGCCGGTTCACGATGCCCGCGTGCGGCACCACGACGCCCTTCGGCCGTCCTGTCGAACCGGACGTGTAGATCACGTACGCCGGGTTGTCCAGCGCGGGCACCACGTCCGGGTCGGTGTCCGGGAAGCCCGCCGCGTCGAGCGGTGAGGAGATCACGAGCACCGGGGCGGCGTCGGACAGCATGAACGCGATCCGGTCGGCGGGCAGGTCCGGGTCGATCGGCAGGTACGCCGCGCCGGACTTCAGCACGCCGAGCAGCGTGACCACGAGGTCGATCGACCTCGGCAGCGTCACCGCCACCACCCGCTCCGGACCGGCGCCCGCCGCGATCAGGCGGTGCGCCAACCGGTTCGCGCGCGCCACGAGGTCGCCGTAGCTGACCGACTCGCCCTCGAAGCGCACCGCGACGGCGTCCGGGTCGTGCGGCGTGAGCAGGTCGACCAGCGTGACGGGCGGTACCTCGTGCTCGGTGTCGTTCCACGCGGTCAGCACCTGGTGCCGCTCGACCGGGCTGAGCATCGGCACCTCGCCGACCGGGCGGTCCGCGTCGTCGACGATGCCGAGCAGCAACGCGCGCAGGTGCTCGCCGAGCCTGCGCACGGTCCGCTCGTCGAACAGCGACGGCTCGTAGCCGAGCAGGATCCGCAGCTCCGCCTCCGGGTAGACGGTGGCGCTCAACGCGAAGCTCGTCAGCTCCGCCGCCTCGACCGCGCGCAGCTTCAGCCCGTCGACCGGGTAGTTCTCGAACACCACCGCGCTGTCGAACAGGTTCACGCCACCCGCGACGCCGCTCAGCGCGTGCAGCTTGGTCAGCGGGAGGTGCTCGAACCGGCGCGAGGAGGCCTGCGCTTCCTGCACGCCGCGCAGCCACCCGGCGACCGGCGCCGCGTTGTCGACGCCGATCCGCACCGGCAGCGTGTTGATGAAGATGCCGGTGATGTCGTCGACACCGGGCAGGTCGACCGGCCTGCCGGACACCGTCGAGCCGAAGCACACGTCGTCGCGGCCGCTGTAGCGGGCGAGCAGCATCGCCCACGCGCCCTGCACGATCGTGCCCGCGGTGAGCTGCTGCCTCCGCGCGAACGCGTAGAGCGCGGCGGACTCCTCCTCGTTCAGCGAGATCCGCAGCCGCTGCGACGTCGACGCGGCGTGCTGGCAGGTCGGCTGGCGGTCGAACGGCAGCGCGGTCGGCTCGGCGAAGTCACCGAGCACGTCGCTCCAGTGCTGCTCGGCGAGGTCGTCGTCCTGGCGCCGCAACCACTCCACGTAGTCGCGGAACGGAGGCCGGTCGACCGGGCCGCCGAGCACGTCGCTCAGCACCTGGAAGACGCTCCAGCCGTCGAGCAGCACGTGGTGGAACGTCCACAGCACCTGCACCTCGGTCGCGGACAGCCTGGCGAGCGCGATCCGCATCAGCGGCGCCACCGTCAGGTCGAGGCCCAGTGCCTTGTCCTCCTCGATGAGCGCGCGCAGCCGGGTGCGGCGCTGCTCGTCGGAGACACCGGTCCAGTCGAGCTTCGTGACCGGCAGCACCGGGCCCGCGTGCACGACCTGCAGCGGTTCCGGCACGCCCTCCCACACCACGCTGCTGCGCAAGACGGGCGTGCGGTCGACGACGGCCTGCCACGACTCGGCGAGCTCGTCGACGTCGCCGTCGAGGATGAAGCTGGTCTGCTGGAAGTACACGCCGTCGGCCTGGGTGAGGCCGTGGAACACCATGCCCGCCTGCATCGGCGTGAGCGGGTAGACGTCCTCGACGTCTCCGCGCGCGATGCGGTCGCAGGCCTCCTGGTCCAGTCGCGCCAGCGGGAAGTCCGACGGCGAGCGGCCGCCTGCCTCGGGGCTCGCGCAGTGCCGGGTGATGTCGCGCAAGGCGGTCAGCATCTCGTCCGCGAGCCGCCGGACGGTGTTCCCGTCGTGCAGATCGGTGCTGTAGTACCAGGTCAGCTCCAACGCGTCCTGCTCGACGCGGCCGACGACGTCGATCGCGTGCGGGCGCGGGCTCGCCGGGTCCGCGTCGAGGTCCATGCCGCGCTGGGCGTCGTCGAACCGGCCGAGGTAGTTGAAGCCGACCTCGGGCGTGACGTCCGGCAGACCTTCGTCGGTCAGGTACCGCAGCGCGCCGTAGCCGATGCCGCGCCGGGGGATCTCGCGCAGCTGCTCCTTGACGGCCTTGAGCGTCGCGCCCCAGCCCGCCTCCGGCATCTCCAGCGCCACCGGGAACATCGTGGTGAACCAGCCGACCGTCCGGGACAGGTCGACGCCGTCGAACAGCTCCTCGCGGCCGTGGCCCTCGAGCGCGAGCAGCACCCGGCGGTCACCGGTCCAGCCGCTCAGCACGCAGCCGAGCGCCGCGAGCAGCACGTCGTTGACCTGCGTGCGGTAGACCGGCGGCACGTCCTTGAGCAGCGCGCGGGTCTCCTGCCTGGTCAGCCGCACCGAGACCGCGCGCTGCGACGCGGTCGTCCCGCTGGGGAACCGGCCACCGGTGATCCCGGCCCAGTACGCGCGCTCGTCGTCGAAGCCGCCGCGATGGGCGTGGACGGCGAGCTTGCCCGCCCAGTCCTTCAGCGACGTCGTCTTCGCGGGCAGCGACTCGCCCTGGTACGCGGTGAGCAGGTCCTCGGCCAGCACGCGCCACGAGATGCCGTCCACCACCAGGTGGTGCGCGGACAGCCGGACGCCGCGCGGGCCGAGCTGTTGGCACGTCAGCTGCGAGTGGCCGTCGAGCTCGTTGTGCTGCCGCCAGCCGGTGCCGGTCCGCTCGTACCGCATGCGCAGCGCGTCGTGGTGCTCGACGAGCTTCGCGACGGCGGCCTGAAGTCGTTGCGCGTCCACGTCTTCAGGGAAGTCGACGACGACGGACTGGTGGAACCGCTCGTGGTCGGGGTTGTTCTCGAAGAACCACCGCTGGATCGGCGTGAGCGGCACGAAGCCCGCGACCCGGTTCTGGTCGGCGGCCGGGGTCACGCAGGTCTCGACGTGCGGCGCCAGTGCGGCGATCGTCTGGTGCACGAACAGTTCCCGCGCGGTCAGCTTCAGACCGGCCTGCCGCGCCCGCGACACGACCTGGATACCGAGGATCGAGTCACCGCCGAGCGCGAAGAAGTTGTCCCGCACACCGACCTTCGGCGCGCCGAGCACCTCGGCGAACGCCGACGCCAGCACGGCCTCGACCGGCGTGCGCGGCGGCACGTACCGCACGTCCGCTGGACGTTCCTCCGGCGGCTCCGGCAGGTCGTCGCGGTCGATCACGTCGAGCACGACCCACGTCACCGGGATCATGTAGTCCGGCAGCACCTGGCCGAGCAGACCTCTGAGCAGAGCCGGGTTCACGTCGCCGGGCGTCACGTAGCCGACGAGCCTGCCGTCGAGGGCGACGACGTGCGCGTCGGCCACGTGGGGCTTCAGCGCACCTTCGACGACGGCCGGGTCGACCCGGAAGCCGCGCACCCTGGTGGTGGACTCCGCCTCGCCCGCGAAACCGGACAGGCTGATGTCCGGGTCGGCGGCGACGGCCTCGCACAGCGCGACCAGGTGGCAGGCCATCTGCTCGATCGTGTCCGGCTCGAACAGGTCCGTGTTGTACTCCAGCGCCAGCGTCAACCCGTTGTCGCGCGGCCAGAAGTCCGCGACGAGGTCGAACCGCGCGGCGTGCCGCGGCAGGTCGAACTCCTCGGCGCGCAGGCCGCCGAAGTCGGCGCTCCGCAGCAGCGGCTGCTGGAGCGCCACCGCGGCCTGCACGATCGGCGTGCGGCTCGGGTCGCGGTCCGGGCGCAGCTCCTCGACGAGCCGGTCGAACGGCACGTCGTCGTGCGCGAACGCCTCCAGCACGGTGTCGCGGACGGTGCCGAGGAACTCGGTGAAGCTGTCGCTCGGGTTGATCCACGACCGCAGCACCAGCGTGTTGACGAAGAAGCCCGCGACGCCGTCCAGCTCGGGCCTGCCCCGGCCGGAGTTGACCGTGCCGAGCGCGATGTCGCGCTGGCCGCTGCACCTCGCCATGATCACCTTGAGCGCGGCGGTGAGCGTCATGAAGAGCGTGGCGTCGTGCGCGCGGCCGACCTTCGCGAGCTGGCCGACCAGCTCGGGCGCGAGCCGGACGCGGTGGACGGCGCCGTTCGTGCCGCGCAGCGGCGGGCGGACGTGGTCGGTGCGCAGGTCGAGCGACTCGATGCCGTCGAGCTTGTGCCGCCAGTAGTCGACGCCGCCCGCGGGCTGCTCGTGCTGCCACAGCGCGAAGTCCGGGTACTGGAGCTCCGGCTCCGCGAGCACCTCGCCCGCGTACAGCGCGGCCAGCTCGGCGAAGAGCACGGAGACCGACCAGCCATCGGTGACGATGTGGTGCTGGCACAGCACGAGTACGTGGTCGTCGTGTCCCTGGGGAACGAGCAGGGCGCGGGTGAGCGGGCCCCGTGCGAGGTCGAACGGCCTGCGCAGCTCGTCGTCGATGTTCTCGACGACCGTGAGCGGCAGTTCGGCGTGCGGTGCGATCACCTGGACGTCGTCGTGGACCGTCGTGCGCAGCGCGTCGTGCCGCGCGGCGAGTGCGTTGAGCGCGTTCTGGAGCCGCGGCAGGTCCAGCTCGCCGACGAGCCGCACGGCGACCGCGGTGTTGTTGTCGATTCCCTCGGCGCCGCGCAACCGCCGTTGGGTGGACGAGAGCGGAACGGGTCGCTGTCCGTTGTGGACGTGCGGAATCCGGTCGGCGCGGGTGTCGGGCAGCACCGCGGCCAGCTGGGCGACCGTCCGGTTGTCGAAGAGCGTCCGCAGCGGCAGTCCGGGCGCGAGCAGGGCGAGCGCCTTCATGGCGAGCACGGAGTCGCCGCCCAGCTGGAAGAAGTCGTCCTCCACGCCGATCGCGTCGACGCCCAGCACCTGCCGCCACACCTCGGCGACTGCGCGCTGGGCGTCGGTCCGCGGAGCGAGGAAACCGGGGTCCTCGGTGCCCGTGAGCGGAGCGGGCAACGCCTTGCGGTCGAGCTTTCCGTTGGCGCTCAACGGGAACGCGTCGAGCGTGACGAACGCGGACGGCACCATGTGGTCGGGCAGCCTGCCGGCCACCAGCTGCCGCAGCTCGACCCGGTTCGCGTCGCCGACGACGTACGCGACGAGTCGCTTGAGCCCCTGGTCGGCGCGCGCCACGACCAGCGCCTCGCGCACGCCGGGGTGCTCGAGCAGCACGGACTCGATCTCGCCCGGCTCGATGCGGAACCCGCGGATCTTCACCTGGTGGTCGGCGCGCCCGACGAAGTGCAGCACGCCGCCCGCGTCCCGGTTCACGATGTCGCCGGTGCGGTACATGCGGGCACCGGGCGCGCCGAACGGGTTCGCCACGAACCGGGTCGCGGTGAGGCCCGGCCGGTCCAGGTACCCGCGCGCCAGGCCGATGCCCGAGACGTACAGCTCGCCCGGCGTGCCGTCGGGCACCGGGCGCAGCTCGTCGTCGAGCACGTGCGTCACCGTGCCCGGGATCGCCTTGCCGATCGGCGGAAGCCCGCCGGGGACTAGAGGTTCGCTCCAGGTGGAGACCACGGTGGACTCGGTGGGACCGTAGGCGTTGATCATGCGGCGGCCGGGTGCCCACCGGGCGACCAGCTCGGCGGAGCAGGCGTCGCCGCCGACGACGAGGGTGCGGAAGTCCGGCAGCGGCACGTCCGGGACGGTCGCCATGGCGACCGGCGGGATGAGCGCGTGCGTGACCTTGTTGTCCCTGATGACCTCGGCGAGCTGGTCGCCGAGCAGCGGGCCGATCGGCGGCACGACGAGCGCCGCGCCCGCGGGCAGCGACATGCACAGCTCCAGCACGGACGCGTCGAAGCTGGGGCAGGAGAACTCCAGCACCCGGTCACCGGGCCGCACCTGGAAGTGCTCGATCTCGGCCGCCGAGAAGTTCGCGAGCCCGGCGTGCGACACGAGCACGCCCTTGGGGCGCCCCGTGGAACCGGACGTGTAGATCACGTACGCGATGCCGGCCAGGTCGACGTCGACGACGGGGTCGGTGTCCGGGCAGCCGCTCGTGTCCACCGGGCCGTCCAGCACGAGCAGCGGCGCCGCGTCGGTGAGCATGAACTCGATGCGGTCCGCCGGGTAGGCCGGGTCGATCGGCAGGTAGGCGGCGCCCGCCTTCAGCACGGCCAGCTGGGCGACGAGGATCTCCACGGACCTCGGTAGTCGCAGCGCCACGACCCGTTCGGGGCCTGCGCCGCGGGCGATGAGCCAGTGCGCGAGCCGGTTGGCGCGGGCGTTCAGCTCGGCGAAGGTGAGCGTCTCTCGGGTGGAGATGATCGCGGGAGCGTCCGGTGTCCGGTCGACCTGGGCGCGGAAGAGTTCTGTGAGGATCATCGTCGAGGTTGCCTTTCGGAGGACAAGGCTGAAACTGGGGCGGATCAGGCGGCGGTGTGGCGGCGCGCTAGCCTGCCGCCGACCTGCAACCAGCTGATCTCCGCGTCGTGCGAATCCCGCAGGAACCGGCCGGTCTGGTTCGTCTCCCCGGTGTCAACGTCTCGCATGGCGAACACGAGGTCGTTGTAGAGAGTCAACTCGGCGAATGGCTCGCCGTCTACCACGAGGCGCAGCGGAGCATCGACACCGGGCACCACGGAATACTCCGTGTCGCCGTTGAAGAAACGTCCCATGAATTCCCGCGTGGATTCTAGGGGTTTACCTAGTTGACGAAAACCGTCGTAATCACCTATACCCAGCTCACGTGCGAACTCGCGCCACATCGTGAATCCGGTGCTGCCGTTCGTCGTGAGCGCGGCGACCGTCCCGCTTTCCGGGTGCACCCGCAGGTGGCACGACGTGCCGTCACCGGTGCCGTCGTGCCCGAGCCAGCCGCCGTCGTACAGCGCGACCCCGAGTCCCCACCCGTCGGCCATCCCGAACGGTTCGGCGCCGGGCACCGGCACCCTCATCCCGGCGAGCACGTCGTCGTCGACGAGCCCCGGCCCGAGGCCCGCGAGCAGCTTGCCGAGCGCGACGAGGTCCAGCGCGCTGGCGGCGATCGAGCCGGCGGGCGCGTCCACGAGCGTGAGCGACTGCTCGACCGGCACGACCCTGCCCGTGGCCGGGTTGACGGCGTGCCCTGGGACCGTCGCCTGGCCGCCGTCCGGCGCCACGACGAAGTGCGGATCGATGCCCAGCGGCCGCAGGAGTACCGACGACATGGCCTCCCACCAGCTCATACCCGTGACGATCTCGATCAGGTGGCCGGTGAGCACGTAGCCGCTGTTCGAGTACGAGAACCTCCGGCCGGGCTCGTGCATGGGCGCGGTCCGCCGGCACAGGTCCTGCGCGTGCCGCCGCAACGACGTCGCTCTGACCTCGTCGGGGTCCGACGGCAGGCCGCCGGTGTGGCTGAGCAGGTGGCGCGCGGTCAGCCCCTCGCTCAGCCCGGCGGGCAGGCACTCGGCGAGCGGCTCGTCGAGGTCGAGGTCCCCGTCGGACACCAGGACCATCGCGAGCGCCGCGGTGAACGTCTTGCTGATCGACCCGACCGGCACCCGTGCCTGCCCGGTCATCGGCACTCCGCCCGCGTGTTCCTGTTCTCCGAACTCGACGGCCTGGGTCCGGCCGTCCCGGTGAACCGCGAACTGCGCACCGGGAATCAGATGGTGTCGGGCGAGTTTCTCCAGCAATGGGGAGAGAAGGGAGTCATCCATGGTTCCTCGCGAGCATGTCGAACCCCCAGAGGATCAACTCATTAGGCCGTTCAGCTTCAGTCGTACGTTGTCAAACACGTATAGACGAACGGGACCGCCGAATGGAGCATACGACAGGGATTATCCAATTAAGACGTTGCTCGTCTTCGGTTGTCACAGGCTGTTCGCCGCTCTTTGGCGGGAGTTCACCTGAATGGCCGTGTTTGGACCGAAACGTCTCGTAATGCACGGCCGGCTAGGTGATATCCCGGAGAACCGTGTGCGCTGCCCGACATTGACGCGGAGTAACTGAGCGATGCTCAGTCTACAAGCAAATGTCGACTTTTCGGGATTGGGCGGAAGTGTGGAAGTTCTTTCAGTGTGTGAGTGCTTAGGGTGCCCGCTCGCCGCGCTGGTCGGCTGAGACGGGGCGCCGAAGCTAATCTTGCCGGGTGCATGGGCGGACAACCGGGTGGCGGCATCCCGCCCGGCTCGTGGTCATGGCGTTCCTCGCCGCGACCGTCGTCGGCTGGCTGCTGCTGATGCTGCCCGCGGCGGCGGAGAGCGGCAGGCCGACCGCCGCGATGACGGCGTTGTTCACCGCCGTCTCCGGCGTCACCGGCACCGGGCTCGCCGTGGTCGACACCGCGTCGCACTGGTCGGCGTTCGGTGAGGCCGTCGTGCTGCTGCTGTTCCAGATCGGCGGGTTCGGGATCATGACGCTGGCGTCGCTGCTGGCGATGCTGATCTCGAGCCGGATGGGCCTGCGCATGCAGCTCACCGTGAAGACCGAGACGAACACGCTCAACCTCGGCCAGGTGCGCCGCCTGGTCGCGGGCGTGATCCTGATCAGCCTGGCCGTCGAAGCGGTCGGCGCGATCCTGCTCGGACTGCGGTTCTGGCTCGGCTACAGCCGTTCACCCGGCCGCGCGCTGTACGAGGGCGTGTTCCACTCGGTGTCCGCGTTCAACAGCGTCGGGCTCGCGCTCTACCCGGACAACCTGATGCGGTTCGCGACGGACCCGTTCATCTGCCTGCCGATCGCGGCCGTGGCGATCACCGGCGGCCTCGGCTTCCCCGTGCTGCTGGAGCTGATGCGCAGGCGCGGGCACCGCAGGTACTCGCTGCACACCCGCATCACGGTGCCCGTCTACCTGGGCCTGATGGCGTTCGGCACGCTCGTCGTGCTCGTCGTCGAATGGGGGCGCGCAGGCACGCTCGGACCGTTCAGCGTGCCGGAGAAGCTGCTCATCGGGCTGTTCCACGGCGTCATGCCGGGGACGTCCGGGTTCAACACCGTCGACATCTCCCAGCTCCAGCCCGCCACGCTGCTGGTGAACGACGTGCTGATGTTCATCGGCGGCGGCAGCGCGGGCACCACGGGCGGCATCAGGGTCACCACGTTCGCCCTGCTGGCGTTCGTGCTGCTGGCCGAGGTGCGGGCCGAGCCGACCGTGCACGCGATGGGCAGGCGGATCGGCAACGAGGTGCAGCGGCAGGCCGTCACCGTCGCGTTGCTCGGCGTCGGCGCGGTGATGGCCGCGACCCTGATCCTGCTGGGGACCACCTCGTTCCGCCTGGACGACGTGCTGTTCGAGACGACGTCGGCGTTCGGCGGCGTCGGCATGTCGACGGGCATCACGCCGAAGCTGCCGGTGACCGGCCAGGTCGTCATCATCCTGCTGATGATCGTCGGCAGGCTGGGCCCGATCACGCTGGCCTCCGCGCTCGCGCTGCGCGAACGCACGCGGCGCTACGAACTACCCGAGGAGCGACCCATTGTCGGATAAGGCGTCCCGCGTCGTCGTGATCGGGCTGGGCCGGTTCGGCAGCTCGCTCGCGATCGAGCTCATCGCGCACGGGTCGGAGGTGCTCGGCATCGACTCCGATCCCAAACTCGTCCAGCGGCACGCCGACGAGCTGACCCACGTCGTCGTCGCCGACAGCACCGACGCCGACGTCATGCGGCAGCTCGGGGTGGACGAGTTCACCCGTGCCGTCGTCGGCATCGGCACCGACCTCGAGGCCAGCATCCTCACCACGGCGGTGCTGGTGGACTTCGAGATCCCGCACATCTGGGCCAAGGCGATCAGCCGGGAACACGGCCGGATCCTCTCCCGGATCGGCGCGCACCACGTGGTGCTGCCCGAGCACGAGATGGGGGAGCGGGTCGCGCACCTGGTGACCGGCCGGATGCTCGACTTCATCGAGTTCGAGGACGACTACGCCATGATCAAGACCCGGCCGCCGGGCGAGGCGCTGGGCCGTTCGCTCGGGGTGTCGCGGCTGCGGGCGAAGTACGGCGTCACGGTCGTCGGCGTGAAGCGGCCCGGCGAGGGGTTCACGTACGCGACCGTCGACACCGTGGTCAATCCCGGTGACGTGCTGATCGTGGCCGGCAGGACCGGCGAGGTGGAGCGGTTCGCGGACCTCCCCTAGTGTGCATTGAAGATCAATGCATCGGAGGCCGTGTGCGCAGGCGTGACTTCCTGAAGACCCCGGCGGTGGGTGTCGCCCTTTCGGCGCCCCTGTTCTCGGCCGGGTCCCGGTTGAGAGTCACCGGCACCACCGTCGAGTACGCCGACGCGTTGCTGGGCACGGATGTCGAACGGCCGCGCCTGTCGTGGGTGCTGGCCGCCGACGGGACCGGTGTGCGGCAGACCGCGTACGAGATCGAGGTCGACGGGTGGTCGTCCGGGAAGGTCGACTCCGGGGAGACCGTCGGCATCGCTTACGGCGGACCGGCTCTGCGGCCGCGCACCCGGTACCACTGGCGGGTTCGCGTGTGGGACGGCGACGGGTGCGCGTCGGAGTGGAGCGAGCGGAGCTGGTGGGAGACCGGCCTGCTCGGCGCCCCGTGGCAGGCGCGCTGGATCGGCGCGGCCGACGCGTCGCCCTCCCTGGCTGGCGCGTCGTGGATCTGGTCGGGCGACCCGGTGGGAACGCGCTGGTTCCGCGGGGTCGTGACAGTTCCTGACAACGTTGTCACCCTGGTCGCGACAGCGGATGACGACTTCACGCTGTTCGTCGACGGACGTGAGGTGCTGCGCTCACCCGAGACGGCCGACGGGTGGAAGATCGGCCGCCGGGCGGAGGTCACCGGTGGCCGGCTCGTGGTGGCCGCGCGCGTCACGAACCGGGCGGGCAACGGCGGTTTCCTGCTGCGGCTGGGGAACTCGCCGGTGACCGGCTGGAAGGCGTCGGCGACAGAAGTGCCCGGCTGGGAGCAACCGGGCTTCGACGACGGCGCGTGGCCCGAGGCGACCGTGCTGCACCCGTACGGGCAGGGGCCGTGGGGGAGCGGCGTCACCGTCGAGGAGGATCCGGGACCGTTGCTGCGCAAGGAGTTCGTCCTCGCGAAGCCGGTGTCCCGCGCCCGGTTGTACATCAGCGGCATGGCGTACCACGAGACCGAGATCAACGGGCTGCGCGTCGGCGACCGGGTGCTGGAGCCGGGGTTCACCGACTACGACCGGACCGTCCTGTACTCGGTGCACGACGTCACCTCGTCGCTGCGGCCCGGCGGGAACGCGATCGGGGTCGCGCTCGGCCGCGGGTTCTACGGCATGCGCACGCCGAACGTGTTCGGCTGGGAAAGGCCGTCGTGGCACGGCGAACCGCGACTGCTGGCCCAGTTGGAGATCAGTCACCCGGACGGCACGACGACCACCGTCGCGTCGGACGGGACGTGGCGCGTCACCGCCGGGCCGACCCGGTCGAACTCCCTGTACACCGGCGAGACGTACGACGCGCGGCTGGCGCCGAGCGGGTGGACGTCACCGGGGTTCGACGATCGGGAGTGGGAGCCGGTCGTGCCTATGGCGGCACCGAAAGGTGTTGTGCGGGCACAGGAACACGAACCGATCCGGGTGGTCGAGACGGTCACCCCGGCCGGGGTGAGCGAGCCGAGTCCCGGTGTGGTCGTGGCGGACATGGGCCGCACGATGTCCGGCTGGACCCGGATCACGGTCGACGCCCCGGCGGGCACGGTCGTCCGGCTGCTGCACGGCGAGACGCTCAACCCGGACGGCACGGTGCGGATGGCCAACCGCTACGTCACCGGGCCGCGGCAGCAGCTCGACGAGTACGTCTGCGGTGGTGCGAGGGAAACGTGGGAGCCGCGGTTCTCCTACAAGGGCTTCCGGTACGTCCAGGTCACCGGTGCGCGTCCGGTCGAGCTGGCGGGCCGGGTGGTGCACAGCGACGTGCGGAAGGTCAGCGCGTTCCGCTGCTCGGAGCCGCTGTTCGAGCGCTACGACGCCGCGATGCGCCGGACCGTGACGAACAACCTGCACGACATCCCCACCGACACCCCGGTGTTCGAGAAGAACGGCTGGACCGGTGACGCGCAGCTCGGCGCGCCGTCGATGCTCGCCGAGTTCGGCATGGCGCGGTTCCTCACCAAGTGGATCGGCGACCTCGCGGACAGCCAGGAGCAGTCCGGGCAGCTGCCGCTGATCGTCCCGAGTGGAGGGTGGGGCGGCAAGGAGATGTCGCCCGCGCCCGAGTGGACGACCGTGTACCCCTTCCTGCTCAGGGAGATGTACCGGGTGTACGCCGACACCCGCGTCGCCGAGCGGCACTGGCCCGCGCTCGTGCGCTACCTCGACTGGGAGATCGCCCGGCTGCGCGACGGGCTCGCGGTGACCGCGCTCGGCGACTACCACCCGCCCGGCGTGCCGGGCGTCCCGCCGGAGGACACCCGGCTCACCGCCACCACCTACCTGTACCGGGGCCTGGTGCTCACCGCCGAACTGGGGGAAGTGATCGGGAAGACCACGCGGTACCGCTCGGTCGCCGACGGGCTGCTGAAGACGTTCAACGCCACCTTCCTCGACCCGTCCGGCCACTACCGCACCGCGAAGGACCCCGGCTACCGGCAGACGTCCAACGCGGTGCCGCTGGCGTTCGGGATGGTCCCGCCGGGATCGGTGGCCGCCGTCGCCGGACGGCTCGCCGACGAGCTGAAGGCGCGCGGCAACCGGCTCGACGTCGGCTGCCTCGGCGCGCACGTGCTGCTGCAAGCTCTGTCCGACAACGGGTACGCGGACCTCGCGCACGCCGTCGCGGCCGAGCGGGCGCACCCGAGCTGGGGCTACTGGTTCGACAACGGCGCCGACACGATGTGGGAGATGTGGGACACCGCGACCAGGTCGCGCAACCACTACTACAAGGGCACGGTCGTGGAGTGGCTCTACACCAGGATCGCCGGGCTGCGACCGGGTGACGCGGGCTTCCGCACGTTCACCGTCCGTCCCGAGATCACGAAGGTGTCGTGGGCGCGGATGGATTTCGAGTCCGTGCGCGGCCGCATCTCGGTGGCTTGGTCCGTTGTGGACGGACGAATGCGCCTCACCGTCGAGGTGCCGGTCGGTTCGACGGCGGAGATCCACGTGCCGGGTTCGACTGAAGCCCCGGCCGGTGCTCGACACCTGAGGACCGACCGGGGCTATCACGTGTTCAGCGCCCCGCAGGGCCGCTGGACCTTCGGCTAGGAGCAGGCGAGGACGGGGGCCTGCGGGCGGCCGCCGCCGTTGAGGTCGGCGAGGCCGACGCCGCTCAGGCCGAGGATCGCCTGCGCGGTGGCACGCGGTGCGGTGGCCGGGTTGAAGCCGGACGCGTCGTGGGCGACGGCGCCCCGGTCGGCTGCCGGGCCGGTGCAGCCGACCTGGAGCGAACGCAGGAACGCGCGGCCCTTGGCCGCCGCGGCCGGGCGGTGCTTCGCGAGTGCCTCCGCGGCGAGACCGGTGCTGTTGGCGTTCGTCGGGCCGTTGGCGACGGCGCGGAAACCGCCGTCGGCCTGCTGCTGCGTGACGAGCCACGCGACGCCCTCACGCGCGTCGGTCGCCCGGCCGGTCGCGAAGAGCGCCTGCACGACCATCGCGGTCGAGTCCACGTCGCTGGTGCAGGTGGCCTGGCCGAAGTTCAGCGGGAAACCGCCGTCGGCGCACTGCGTGCCCGCGAGGAACGTGACGGCCGGCGCGGGTGCACCGGCCTGGGTGCGGTCGAGCGCGAGCAGTGCCAGCGACTGGGTGAACGCGTTGCTGAAGTCGCCGAAGTCCGAGCGGTCGGAGAACCGGCCGGACGGGGTGAGCAGGCCGCGCAGGCCGGCGGGCAGGTCGACGCCGCCGAACGACGCGGGGTTCTTGTGCTTGACCAGTGCGGCCAGCATCAGCTTGGCGTGCGCACCGGCGTAGGCCTCGGTGCCGCTGCCGACGTAGCCGGTCGTGATCTCCGGCCTGGCCAGCCAGGTGATCGCCTTCTCGGCATTGGCGTCCGACACCCGCGCCGACGCGAACGCGAAGATCGCGTCGATCGTCAGGCCCTGGTCGGGGAACTTCTCGCCGCCGAAGTCCGCCTCGAAGCGTTCACCGTCGACCAGCTGGCGCGCGAGCCAGCCCGCGGCGGCCTCGGCCCGGTTGTGGGTTCCGGCGACCGCGGGTGCGGCCAGGCCGGTCGAGATGCCGCACAGCACGGCGACAGCGAGCACGAACCGTCTCATGAGACTTCCTCCCCCTCGGCCGCTCCGACGCGGCCGGACCGCATCAGGCTAACCACAAGATCCACTGCCCCGCGGTCGTGAGATCCGCCACGTGGAAACGTTGTGGCCAGGGTGAATGGGGGTCGGAGAGCCCAGATCTTGGTGTTAGTCTCACTTCGCCGCCCGTGACGGGGAAGCCGGTCGAAGTCCGGCACTGTCGCGCAACCGTGGGTCACTCATGTGACGAGTCGGGTCACCGCACGGGTGGATCACGAAGTCAGACCACTGCCGCGAGAGCAGGGGTGACGTTCGGCGCACGCGCCGGTCTCTCCTCCGAGCCGCAAAGGAGGAGAACGTGAACCACACCCGGCGCAGGCACGTCGCAGCGCTGTCGTCCGTCGTCAGCATCGGCCTGGTCGTGGCCGTGGTGGCCGGTACGGCCTCGGCGGCGAGCGACCGCGTGGCGGCGAGGTCCAACTCCCAGTGGCTGGCGAAGCAGCTCAAACCCGACGGCACGCTCGAGAACCCGAACGGCGGGACGCTGCCCGACCACGGGTTGATGATCGACACGCTGTTCGCGCTGCACGCGTCGGGTGACGGCGCGCTGGCCGCGCCGATCGCGGGCTTCCTCGACGAGGGCGGCCACGCGACCGACTACTTCACCTGGGACGGGCTCGTCCCCGGCGAGGGTTACGAGGCGATCATCGTCGGCGGTGCCGCCGCCAAGGTCCTGGTCGCGGCCGAGGTGTCCGGGCACGACCCGCGTTCCTTCGACGGCTACGACATGGTCGCCGAGACCAAGGCCGCGATCATGCGCTCCGGCCCGGACAAGGGCCGGGTCAGCGACTACACGAAGAACCCGGACTTCGCGGACTTCGTCAGCAACAACGCCAACATGTTCGGCCAGGCGCTCGGCGTCATCGGGCTGGCCGCGGCGGGCGAGAACGACCAGCTCGCGATCGACAAGCTGATCACCCAGCAGTGCTCGGAAGGCTACTTCCGGATCTTCTTCGGGCTCATCCCCACCGACGAGACGGGCGACCACGTCACCCCGAACGGCCAGAAGATCTCCACGTGCGACGAGGGCAAGCCGTTCGGCCAGTCAACGCCGGACGGCGACGCGACGGGACTCGCGCTGTCCGCGCTGGTCGCCGCCCGTTCCGCGGGTGCTCCCGGCCTCGACGCGCCGATCGCGCGCACCGTCGCGTGGCTGAAGGCGAACCAGACCGCGAGCGGCGGGTGGGGTGGTGGCGTCGGCACCGAGGCGGCCAACACCAACAGCACCGGGCTGATCGCGCAGGCGCTCGCGGACGCCGGTGGGTCCGGCGCCGAGGTGGACCGGGGCGTCGGGTTCCTCAAGTCGGCGCAGGCCAACGCGGCCGCGGACGCCGGAAACGCGCTCGCTGGTCACATCGGTGCCATCGCGTACAACCCCGACTCCTACCTCGCCGGGCGGACCAGCGGGATCACCGCGCTCGACCCGTGGATCCGGGCGAGCGCGCAGGCCTCGCTCGGGCTCTCGCAGGTCGGGTTCTTCGCGCTGGCCAAGGGAGAGATCCCAGGGGACCCGTCCTCGACGACCGGCACGACGTCGACCACCACGACCACCACGACAACGACGACGATCCCGCCTGGGCCGCCGACGACCACCACGCCGACGACGACCACCGCACCGACCACGACCACGACCACGACCACGAGTCCGGAGGTCGTCCCGAACGCGCAGGGCGAGGCGCCCGGCAACGCCACGTCACCACCGCGCACGGTCGTGCGCACGGTGGTGCTGCCGCCGCCGACGAACAAGGCGCAGCCCGCCACGCCGACGCCCGCGTCGCGCCTCGGCGCGTACCTGGCGAACCAGCTCCTGGGCGGCGACCACGTCGAGGTCACGCAGGACGGCAAGACCTTCGTCGACTACGACGCCACGGCCGAACTCGTGCTCGCGTTGCGCGCACTGGGTGAGCAGCCGACGGCCGTCGAGCGCGCGTCGAAGTTCCTGCTGACCCCGGAGTCGGTCAAGGCGTACGCGCACGGCGCGCCGTACGAGACGGGCGCGGCGTCCTACGCGGAACCGCTCGCGAAGCTGCTGATCGTCGCGAGGTTCGCGGCCGCGGACGAGGCCGCGAAGCAGCTGCACGACGACCTGACCGCGTTGCGCGGCCCGGACGGGAAGTTCACCGACAAGGGCTCGTTCGGCGACGCGGACAACACGGTGCGCAGGCACGCGTGGATCGCGATGGCGACCACCGACAGCACCGCGATCGACCTGCTGACCAAGCACCAGTGCGACGACGGGACGTTCCCCGCCGAGCTCACCACGGACAAGTGCGCGTCCGGCGACACCGCCGCGACCGCGGCCGCCGTGCTGGCGCTGAACAGCGGGCCGCGCACCGATGACCCACCCGCCACCGAATGGCCGGACGCCTGGTCGGAGCATCGCGCGACCGCACTCGTGGCGGCTGCGGCCGCGCTCACCGCGAGGACCGACGGCAAGGGCCTCATCACCGGTGACGTCGCGCTGAGCTCGGCCGTCGCGGGCGCCCGTCAGTTCGCCGGACTCGACGCCAGCGCCACCGCGCGCTCGCTCGGCGAGCTGGTGCCCGCCACCGGCGGCGTGCCGAACGCGGACGGCAGGGCCGATCTCTTCACCAGCCTGGCCGTCGCGTCCGGTGTCGCGGGCCGGTCGTGGGCGAGCGCGACCGGGTCGCCGGTCTCGCCGGTCGTGCGGCTGCCGCTGGCCGCGCACAAGGCGGAGCAGGCCGCGCAGGAGCCGCAACCGGTGCAGGCGCGGGCGCTGGCGGTCCACTGGCCCGCGTTGCTCATCGGGCTCGGCGGGATCGTGCTCGTCATCGCGCTGGGGCTCGTCGCGGGACGGGTTGTCGCGAGGAACAAGGGGGTAGCACCATGAGAAGGGCACTGTCCGTCGCGTCCGTCCTCATCGGACTGATGGTCGCGGCGACACCGCAGGCGTCCGCTGTCGACCAGGCGTTGGGGTACGCGGGGATCTGCACCGGCGCGGACGCGCTGACCGGCACCACCGTCGTGATCGACTTCCAGGAGCTCGACGGCAACGGCGGCGTCGCGGCGCCGACCATCACCCGCTGCTCGCCGAACGCCAGCCCCGGTACGAACCGCACGGGCATCAAGGCGTTGCAGGACGCGGGCATCGCGGTGACGGGTGTCGCGCAGTGGGGGCTCGGTTTCGTGTGCAGGCTGGAGAACCGGCCGTCGTCCACCGAGGTGATCCGGCGCGCGAGCAACCCGAACTACAAGGAGGCCTGCGTGCGCACGCCGCCGGCCGAGGCGTACTGGAGCTACTGGCACGCTGACGGCGCGGGCACCACGTGGACGTACAGCAACTTCGGCGCGTTGAACCGCAATGCGATCCCCGGTGGTTTCGAGGGCTGGTCGTTCTCGCTGAACAAGACCGCGACCACGAACCCGCCGCCCCGCGTCACGCCGCGGAACCCGGCCGTCAACCCGTGAGTCGAGTCCTGTGCGCGGTGGCCTTCCTGGTGTTGGCCACCGCGCCTCCCGCGCACGCGATCGACCAGAGCAAGGGCCACCCCGGCTACTGCAGGGACGGCACCGGCGTCACCGTCGTCGTCGACTTCCAGCAGCTGGGCGGCACGACGATCGTGCGGTGCAACCCGCAGACCACGCGCGGCACCGGCCTGGACGCGTTGAAGGGCGCGGGTTTCCAGATCGCGGGCGTGCAGCGCTGGGGCGAGGCGTTCATCTGCCGCGTCGAGAACCGGCCTTCGGCGACCGAGGAGCTCCCGGTCAAGGGGCGTGACCGCTACCGGGAGATGTGCGTCGACACGCCACCGGCCGCGGCCTACTGGTCGTACTGGCACGCGGGCAACAACTGCGGCTGGGAATACAGCCAGTGGGGTGTGAAGAACCGCGACTTCAGCGCCGGTGGTTTCGAGGGCTGGTCGTTCTCGCTGAACGCGGGGGCGGACACGAACCCGCAGCCGCGGATCGCGCCCGTCCGGCCGGGCACCGAAGGCGGCGGGTGCAACGCGAAAGAAGAGCCTCCGCCGGTGTCCAACGACCTGAACGAGAAGCAGCCCGTGCAGGGCAGGCAACCTGGTGAGCAGCAGCGGCAACAGACCGAGGACACGTCCGCGCCGCAGCCGGGCAGTCCGACGTCGGCCGCGCTGCCACCACCGAAGCCGCGGCCGAGCGCGTCGGCCAGGCCGTCCGCGCCGAACCCGGCGGACAACGTGAAGTTCACCGGCGGCGAGGACGCCGAGGACGTCACCGTCGCGATCCAGCGGCAGTCCGGCGCCAGCGACTACGCGCCGTGGGTCGCGGGCGCCGGCGTGCTGGCGCTGGGTGCGGGGGCGTTCTTCGTCGGACGAAGGCGCAAGCGCGCGCAGGAGTCCTGATGGCCCGGTACTTCCTGCCGCGCGACCTGCACCCGGCCGCGTGGTGGGTGTGGGCGCTCGGCCTGTCGGTGGCGGCCACGCGGACGACGAACCCGTGGCTGCTGCTGATGATCGTGGCGGTCGCCGGGTACGTGGTGGTCGCGCGGCGCACGGACGCGCCGTGGGCGATGGCGTTCCGGATGTACCTCTACCTCGGCGCGGTCATCGTGTGCGTGCGGGTGTTCTTCCGGCTCGTGTTCGGTGGCGCCGAGGGGTCGACGATCATCCTGCGGCTGCCGGAGATCCCGCTGCCCGCGTGGGCGGCGGGCATCCGGTTGCTCGGTGACGTGTCCGCGGAGTCGTTGCTGGGCGGGCTGTACGACGGTCTGCGCCTCGCGACGATGGTGATCTGCCTCGGTGCCGCGAACGCGCTGGCCAACCCGAAGCGGCTGCTCAAGGCCATGCCGCCCGCGCTGTACGAGGTGGGCACGGCGGTGATCGTCGCGCTGTCGGTGTTCCCGCAGCTCGCCGAGAGCGTGCTGCGGGTGCGCCGGGCGCGCAAGCTGCGCGGTGGCGCGAGCGGGAAGCGCGTCGCCGCGCTGCACGCGATCATCATCCCGGTGCTCGAGGACGCGCTGTCGCGGTCGTTGCAGCTGGCCGCGTCGATGGACTCGCGCGGCTACGGCCGGGCGGGACTGGTCGAGGCGCGCGCCCGGCTGCTCACCGGTGCCCTGATGATCGTCGGACTGATCGGCGTGTGCGTCGGCGTCTACGCCACTTTGGACGGTTCGACGCCGCGTTTCCTCGCCGCACCAGTGCTTTCCTCCGGCGTCCTGGTCGCGCTGGCCGGGTTCCGGCTGGCTGGCCGCCGCGTGCGGCGCACCCGGTACCGGCCGGACCGCTGGCACCTGCCCGAACTGGTGGTCGCCGCGAGCGGCATCGGTGTCGCCGCGGTCATGTTCGTGACGTCCACGGTGAACCCGATGAACCTCAACCCGTCGCTGATCACGCTGTCGTGGCCCGCGTTGTCGTGGTCGCCGCTCCTCGGCGTGCTGCTCGGCGTGATCCCCGCCGTGCTCACCCCGCTGCCCGCGTCACCGCACGTCCCCGCCGAGAAGGTCGCCGCATGATCGAACTGGACCACGTCAGCTTCACCTATCACGGGCAGACCGAGCCGGTGCTGTCCGATGTGACGCTGTCCATCGGCGAGGGCGAGCTGGTGCTGTTCGCCGGCCAGACCGGTGCGGGCAAGTCGACGTTGCTCGGCACGATCAACGGCCTCGTCCCGCACTTCACCGGCGGCCACCTGGAAGGCACCGTCTCGGTCGACGGCGAGACCACGCGTTCCCGCCCACCACGCGAGTTCGCCCACCTCGTCGGCGTGGTCGGCCAGGACCCGCTGGCCGGGTTCGTGACGGACACCGTCGAGGACGAGCTGGCGTACGGGATGGAACAGCTCGGCCTGGCGCCGCAGGTGATGCGCCGCCGCGTCGAGGAGACGCTCGACCTGCTCGGCATCGCGGAGCTGCGCGGCCGGGCGCTGCGCACGTTGTCCGGCGGCCAGCAGCAGCGCGTCGCGATCGGGTCGGTCCTGACGACGCACCCGAAGGTGCTGGTGCTGGACGAGCCGACGTCCGCGCTCGACCCGATCGCGGCCGAGGAGGTGCTGGCCACGCTGGCCCGCTTGGTGGAGGACCTGGGGACGACGGTGCTGATGGCCGAGCACCGGATGGAACGCGTGATCCCGTTCGCCGACCGGATGATCTACGTGCCCGGCACCGGCGGTGTCGTGGACGGCACGCCCGCCGAGGTGCTGCGGGACACCCCGATCGCGCCGCCGATCGTGCAGCTGGGCAGGCTCGCCGGCTGGGACCCGCTGCCGATGTCCGTGCGCGACGCGCGTCGTGCGGCCGGCTCGCTGCGTTCTTCACTCGGCTCCGCGCCGTCGCGGCCGGTTGGGGCCGGCCCGGTGTTGCTGAGCAGCTCCGACGTCGTGGTGCGGTACGGGCCGAAGGTCGCCGTGCGGGCGGTGTCGCTCGACCTGTGCGCGGGGTCGGTGCTCGCGATGATGGGGCGCAACGGGTCCGGCAAGTCGTCGCTGCTGTGGGCGTTGCAGGGCTCCGGTCCGCGGCGGGGTGGGACCGTGCGGGTCGACGACACGGACCCCAAGTCGCTGGACAGCGCGCGGGCCCGCAAGCTCGTCGGGATGGTGCCGCAGACCGCCAGTGATCTCCTCTACCTGCAGACGGTCGCGGACGAGTGCGCCGCCGCCGACGTCGAATCCGGTGCCACGCCGGGGTTCTGCAGTTCGCTGCTCGACCGGCTGGCGCCGGGGATCTCGCGTTCCGCGCACCCGCGTGACCTGTCCGAGGGGCAACGGCTGGCGCTCGTGCTCGCGGTCCAGCTGTCCGCCGCGCCGCGGATCATGCTGCTCGACGAGCCGACCCGCGGCCTGGACTACACGGCGAAAGCGGCACTGGCGACCATGATCACCGACCTGGCGGCGGAGGGCCGGGCGGTAGTCGTGGCGACGCACGACGTCGAGTTCGTCGCGTCGGTCGCGGACCGGGTCGTGGTCATGGCCGAGGGCGAGATCGTCTCGGACGGCCCGACCGGCGAGGTGCTGGGCGGCTCGCCCGCGTTCGCCACCCAGGTCGCCAAGATCATGGGGGAGTCGTGGTTGACCGTGGACGACGTGCGTTCTGCGCTGCCGCAGGTGGTCCGGTGAGGGCGCCGTCGGTGGTGCGGCTAGGCCCGCGCTCGGCCGCGGTGCTGGGCCTGGCGTCGCTGGCCGGCCTGATGATGTTCGTGTGGCCGCTGCTGGTGCGCGTCGAACCGCAGTCGATGCAGCACGGCCCGGACGCGCCGTTCGTGTTCATCGGGATCCTGCCGATCCTGATCATCGTGGTGCTGGCCGAGCTGTCCGAGGGCGGCATGGACTCGAAGGCGCTCGCGATGCTCGGCGTGCTGTCGGCGGTGAACGCGGCGCTGCGGCCGCTGGGTGCGGGGACCGCGGGCATCGAGACGGTGTTCTTCATGCTCGTGCTGTCCGGGCGGGTGTTCGGCGCGGGCTTCGGTTTCGTGCTGGGCTGCACGTCGCTGTTCGCGTCGGCACTCCTCACCGCCGGTGTGGGCCCGTGGCTGCCGTTCCAGATGATGGCGTCGGCGTGGATCGGCATGGGCGCCGGTCTGCTGCCGCGGCGGGTGCGCGGCAAGGCCGAGATCGCGATGCTCGTCGGGTACGGGATCGTGGTGGCGTACCTGTTCGGGTTCATGATGAACCTGTGGTTCTGGCCGTTCATCACCGACGCCGAGGTGCCGTACCACGACGGCCACATCTCGTACGTGCCCGGTGATCCGGTGCTGGAGAATCTGCACCGGTTCGCGGTGTTCACCCTGCTGACGTCGACCGCGGGCTGGGACACCGGCCGCGCGATCACCAACACCATCGCGATCCTGGTGCTCGGCCCGGCTGTGCTGGCCACGTTGCGCCGCGCGTCGCGGCGCGCCTCGTTCGGTGCGGTGGCGACGTTCGATCAGGACCTGCGGGCCACCGCGCTCAAGTAGTTGATGTGGCCGTAGAACTCGCCCTCGTCCGACCGGCGCCGTGCCTCGGACTTGAGCGCGGCGGCCATGTCGCCGCTGATGCGCCCGGCGCTGTGCAACGCGTCCGCGCCGCGGTCGATGACCGCGAGCAGGTACCCGCCGGACGACGGCGCCTCGACGTAGCTGTGGCCGCGCAGCCGGATGTCGCCGAACCCCGCGTCGCGCAGCAGCACCGGTAGCTTCCGCGCGAGCCACGGGTCGTGGATCAGGTTCTCGGCGCACGCGTCCGCGCACGCCTGCAGCGGGTCGTTCGGGCTGTGCGCGACGCTGACCGTCACGTAGTCACCGTCGAACACGGCGAGCGTTCCGCCCGGCCTGAGCAGCCTGCGCGCCTCGGCCAGCGCCTCGTCCGGCGAGGGGATGTGGCACAGCGTGGTGTGGAAGACGACCACGTCGAACGAGTCGTCCTCCAGCGGCACCTCACGCCCGTCGCCGAGGACGAACGTGAGGTTCGGCAGGTCCCGTGCCAGTTCGCGCGCCTTCTCGACGAAGAGGGGCGACGGGTCGACACCGACCACCTCACCCACGCCGGGCAGCGCGGCGAGCGTCCGCGCGACCGGGCCGGTGCCGCACCCGATCTCGGCCACGCGGGCGCTCGGCGGAAAGTCCACATCGGACAGATACGCCGTGCGCATCTCTTGCTGCTGCGGGTCTGCTGCCCGCAGCTCGAGTATCCCGGCCAGCTGCTCGACCACGGCTGCGTCGGCCTGGCTGATGGTGGCGTAGACGTCCGGCACGACCCGGATGCTACTTGGCCCTGGTGCCCTTGGCCTTCACCAGTTCGGACTCGCGCAGCGGCTCCACGACCGACAGCCCGCCCGGCACCCCGGCATCGGGCCGGACGATGTACGACTGGGTCGCGGACGGCCGTCCGACCAGCGAGAACCGCAGGGGACTGGTGATGCCCTTCGTGTCGATGCCGTTGGTGTCGTGGAACGCGCGGAGCACGCCGTCGCGGGTCAGGTCGTTCTTCCCGCAGGCCTTCTCGAGCACCGCGACGTACGCCATGGCCACCACGTACCCGTGTACGACGTTGATGGACGCCTTCTCGCCGGGGAACTTCGCCTGGTAGCCGTCGCGGACCTCGCGGGGACCGGGCGCGTCGGCGACGAACGGGGCGACCGGGGACGCGATCAGCACCTGCTTCTGCACCGCGGCGGCGGCCGGTGACTCGAGGATGGCCGGGTCGAACCCGACCGCGCTCGCCAGGAACGGCACGTCCCAGCCGATCCGCGCGGCGATGCCGACCGCGATGGCGGTCTGCGGCGGGGTGGTGCTCAGCACGACGGCCTTGGCGCCCGCCGTCTTCAACGCGGTGATCTGCGTGGTGAGGTCGGCCGTCGAGTCACCGATGGGCTGCTCGGAGACGTTCATGCCCCAGTTGGTCGCGGCGAACTTGGTGCCGTCCAAGGCGTTGTCGCCGTAGTTGCCCTTGATGTAGACGTGGCCGACCGTGTCGCCCTGCTTGATCACACCGGTGCGGCGGTAGTGGTCGAGCCCGTTGAGCACGTCGAGGTCGTACGTCGTGCCGACGATCATCATGTGCGGGTTGCCCAGCAGCGCCGCCGCCCACGAGCCCGGCACGGTCAACGCCCTGGTCTGCATGAGGTCGGGTTCGATGGCCGCCGTCATCTGCGCGCCCGCCACGTCGATGAACCCGAGCACCTGCGGCTCCAGCTCGAAGTAGCCGTCGAGCGCGCGCTGCACGTCGAACCCGTGGTCCTTCTGCTTGAGCTCGATTTTCCGTCCGCACACACCGCCGCGCTGATTGACCTGATCGAGGTAGAGCTCATACCCCCGAATGCGCAGAATGGCGGAAGACTTGAACGGGCCGGTCATATCGGTCAGCACGCCGAGCGCGATGGAGCTCTCGGTGACACCGACCCCGGATCTCATCGGGACCGGTGGCTGTTGTTCGGCACAACCGCTGGTCAACGCGGACAACAACAGTGCGGCGCTCACCACGACGCGGGGGATGGACATCGGCAGGCCTCGGCTCGTTCAACGTAAGTTACCGGTGGGTAGCGCGGATTATTGCCAATTCCAGCCGACCGTTCAAACAATGTGGCGCGAAACACCGGTGAGCCCGAGAAGCTTCAATAACCAATCAAATTCATTCGACGTCGAGCCGGGCGCGGACGCCGAGGAACCTGCCGATGTCCGCGACCTCGGCGCGGATCGCGGGGAGCAGCTGTTTCGCGATCACGCCGAACGGCTCCAGCGTCACCACCATCAGGTCCTGCTTCTGCTCCTTGCGCCACGCGTGCTTCCACAGCCCGGCGATCCGCCCGTTCACCGACACGGACGGCATGATGAACCCGCCACCGGTCTGGAGGACCTTGGCGTACTCGGCGGGCACCGCGTTCTCCCGCGTGCGGTACCCGAGCAGGTACGTCTCGAAGTGCCCGAACAGCCGCACGGTCGTCCGGTCGTCCAGCACCGGATCGTCGAGCACGTAAGCGACTCGGCCGTCGGCCACCACCTCGCGCAGCTGTGCGGCGATCTCGGCGAACCCCGCTCGCGCCGGACCGAGCGGCAGACCCGACCACGCCGCGAAGTCCTCCGCGGTGGCGGGCCCGTAGGCGGCGAGATACCGCTGCGCCAGTCGCGCCTGCGCCTTCTCCTCGGGCAGCACCTCCGACGGGCCCGCCCACTCCTCGAGCAACGTGTAGGCCGGCTCCGCGTCGGACATCTCCGGCCCCCGGCAGATCACCCCGGTCAGCGCCGCGTAGCCCAGCAGGTGCGCCTGGGCCTGGCCCTGAACGTCGACGTCGATCGCGGCCATGATCTCGGCCCTGGTCAGCACCTTCCCGCCGGCCAGCACCTCCCGGATCTCGCCCGTGGCGCGGTCGCACGTCGCCTCGTCGAGCCCCAGCTGGAGCCTGCGCGACCGGAAGGCGAACGCGAACCGCGGCCCGAGCAGGCCGACGACCCAGCCGACGTCCTCGGCGGCCAGCATGTGCAACGTGCCGCGCATCGCCCACGTCCGCACCACGGATCCGGCGGCGCACGCCGCGTCCACGTCGGCTCCCGTGAGGCCGTTCGTCCGCACGCGCACGGACATCCGGTTGGCGCGCACGTCCTGTCCCTGCAACGCGACCACGTGCCGCACCGCGTCCGCGACCTGGTCGCTCCGCGGGCCGGCGAGCAGCTGGGCGTGGGTGCGCGCGACGCGCGTCTGGGCGGCCGTCAGTTCCACGAACGTGACGGTAGCGGTGAATGGCCACTGCCGTACTGGGTATCCGGATGGCATCATCCGCGGTACCGAGGAGGCCAACGCGTGGTCAGCCAACTGCTGGGCATCTACCTCAACGACCACCTGGCGGGCGCCACGGCGGGCGTCGAGCTCGCCCGGCGCGTCTCAGCCAGGAACACCGAGCTGCGCGACCTGGCGCGGGACGTGGCCGACGACCGGCTCGCCCTGCTCAGGCTCATGCGCGAGCTGGACGTGCCGGTGCGCCGCCACAAGGCCGCCGCCGGCTGGGTCGCCGGGAAACTGGGCCAGATCAAGCCGAACGGGCGGCTGCTGAGCCGATCGCCGCTCAGCGACCTCGTCGAGCTGGAGGCCATGCGGCTCGGCATCGAGGGCAAGAGCGCGTTGTGGCGTGCGGTGCGCGAGCTGAAGGACGTCGAGCCCGCCGCGTTCGACCGCCTGTTGTCGCGCGCGGAGTCGCAGGCCCGCGTCGTCGAGGACGCGCGCGTCCGCGCGGCCGAGACCGCGTTCAGCAGCCCGGTGGCGGGCGTGGACGTCACGCGCACGTTCACCGTCGGCACCGCACCCGACGAGGTCGCCGACTACCTGCGCGACTTCTCCCGCACCGAGCAGTGGGATCCGGGCACCGTGTCGTGCACGCGGATCGACACCGGCCCGGTCGCCGTCGGCGCGCGCTGGCGCAACGTGTCGATGTTCCTCGGCAGGAAGACCGAGCTGGTCTACGTGCTGACGCGCAGCGAGCCGGACCGGCTGCGGTTCGTCGGGACCAACAAGACCGCCACCTCAACCGACGACCTCTCGTTCAGCGCGGGGGAGTCACCCGGCACCACCGAGATCGCCTACCACGCGCACGTCGAGCTCAACGGGCTCGCGAGGCTGGGCACGCCGGTTGCGAAGATCGCGATGGAGAAGCTCGGCAGCGACACCGAGAAGAGCCTCACCCGCATACTCGGGGCAGGCCGATGAGATACCTGGCGGCGGTGTTGCTGGTGGTGCTCGCGGCATGCGGGCTACCGGCGCAGACATCGCCGCCGTCCTCTTCGTCCTCCTCTGCTTCGCAGTCGCGGACGTCGTCCTCATCTCATGCGCAGCCGACACCGACGCCGTCCGCGGGCGAGCTGACGTTGCGCGGCACCGTGGAGCCGGGCGTCGAGTCCGGGTGCCTGATCCTGGTCACCGGCGGCCAGGAGTACCTGCTGCTCGGCGGCGACCGGAACGTGGTGACGGCCGGCGCGGACGTGGTCGTGCAGGGCGTGCCCCGGCCCGGTGAGCAGACGACGTGCCAGCAGGGTGTCCCGTTCGAGGTCAAGAACGCCGAACCGGGCTGAGTCAGCCGCGGATCACGGCCACCGAGCAGTGGGCGTGGTACAGCACGGCGTGGCTGACCGACCCGAGCAACGCCCTGCGCACCGCGCCCCTCCCGTGGCTGCCGAGCACCAGCAGCGCGGCGTCCGCCGCCTCCTCGATCAACGCGTGCGCCGGGCCGTCGAACGACACGAGCTGGCGCACGTCCACGTCGGGGTGCGCCTTGCGGTGGGGGGCGAGTGCCTCCTCGAGCACGGCCTCCGAGCCGGCCTTGAGCTGTTCCCAGTCGTAATCCCACGTGCGCACCGGCGACAGCGAGTCGAGCGGCAGGTCCGCCCACGCGTGCACGGCGACGAGCTCGCGGCCGTGCCGGGCCGCGAAGTCGAACGCGAAGGCGACCGCGTGACCGCCGCGTTCGGATCCGTCGACCCCGACGACGACCTTCCCGGCGGTGTTCTCACCGCGCACGACCACGGTCCGCTCGTGGTGGTGCACCACGTCGGCCGACGTGGAGCCGAGCAACGCCCTGGTGAGCGCCGAGCGCCCGGACGCGCCGACGACCAGCAGCCCGGCGCCGTCGTCGACCACCTCCGCCAGCCGCCCCTGTTCGAGCCGGGTGGCCACCTCGAGGTCCGGCCACCGCTGCCCGCAGTCGGCGGCGACGGCGGCGAGCTCCTTCTCGGCCTGCTCGCGGACGACGTCCTCGCTGAACACGTCGGGCACCGGCGCGGAGACCGGCGTGAACACCAGGTCCGGGACCGGTGTGGGCAGCGCGGTCACGATCAGCAGCCGCCGTCCCAGGCTCATCGCTTCCCTTGCGGCCCATCCGATCGCGCGCCGTGCCTGCGCGGAACCGTCGAAACCGGCCACCACCGGACCCTGCTCAGCGCTGGTCACACGTCACCTCCGCTCGTCCGGCGACGGGTACCCGGCAGCCGGATTCAGCACACTTCGCGGTGAATAGGCCGACTATGCAACGTTGCCTCCCGCTGTTGCACAGGGCAAGTATTGCGGCGTGCGCGCGGTGGAGAGCAAGGCCGGCGTCATCACGTTCCTCTCGGGTGTGTGGCTGATCATCGCTCCGGCCGTGTTGCACTTCGACGCGGCCGACATCGGCTTCCGCCCGTACTGGCCCGCGATGGCGGTCGCCGTCGTGGTCATGATCGTCGGGATGCTCCGGGCACTGGCGCCGCTGGAAGTGCCGTGGCTCGGCGCGATCACGTTCGTCCTGTCGCTCTGGCTGGCGGCCGCGCCGGTCCTGTGGCGCGACGACGCCGCCGCCACGGGTGCCGTCGTCAACCAGGTGGTCATCGGGACCGGACTGGTGGTCACGTGCGTGGTCACCGCGCTGATGAACCGGCAGCGTCGGCACACGAGGTCCACGGCCTCCTGAGTGCGTCTCAGTTCACATCGTGCAAACTTGCACGGCGTGCACAATTCCACCTACCGTGGACACGTGACCATCCAGCAGGGGGAAAGCCTGCGCGACCGCAAGAAGCGCCGCACCCGTGCGGCGCTGGTCGGCGCGACCCTGCGGCTCGCCGCGCGGAAGGGACTGGACCAGGTCACGGTCGAGGAGATCAGCAGCGCCGCCGACGTCTCGACCCGCACGTTCTTCAACTACTTCGCCAGCAAGGACGAGGCCGTCACCGGGTCCGATCCGGAAGCCGGGCCGCGCCTGCGCGACCGGGTGCTCGCCCAGCCCGCCGACCTCTCGCCGATCGCCGCGCTCAAGGTCGCGCTGCTCGCCGAGGTGTCCGACGAGCTGGCCGAGGACCGGGACGTCTGGCTGCTGCGCAAGCAGGTCATCGGGCAGCACCCGGAGCTGCTGGCGCGGGTGTTCGCGAGCGGTGAGGAAGCTGAACGGCACCTCGTCGCCGCACTCGCCGAACGGTCCGGCCTGGCCGTGACCGACACCTTTCCGATGTTGCTCACCGCCGCGACGGGCGCGGCGTTCCGGGTCGCGATGGCCCGCTGGGCCGTGGTGGACGATCCGCCGCCGCTCGCGGACCTGCTCGGCGAGGCGCTCGACCTCCTCGCCGCCGGCCTGACCACCGTTCCGCAGAACTGATTGGGGGGACCATGACGGTCAACACCGCTCCGGCAGAAGCTTCACCAGAAACGCCGCCCGAGGTGCGCTCGCGGCGTGACGTCATCCAGGCGATGTCCGGCCTGATGCTCGGCATGTTCGTGTCGATCCTGGCGTCGACCATCGTGTCGAACGCGCTGCCGCGGATCATCGCCGACCTGAACGGCTCGCAGTCCGTCTACACCTGGGTCGTCACGACCGAGCTGCTGGCGATGACCGCGACCGTGCCGCTGTGGGGCAAGCTCGCGGACCTGTACAGCCGCAAGTTCCTCATCCAGGCGTCGCTCGGCCTGTTCGTGATCGGCTCGCTCATCGCCGGGTTCTCCCCGAACGTCGAGGTGCTCATCGCGAGCCGCGTTGTGCAGGGCCTCGGCGCGGGCGGCATGACGGCGCTCGCGACGATCGTGATGGCCGCGATGATCCCGCCGCGCGAGCTCGGTCGGTACTCCGGCATCTTCGGCGCCGTGTTCGGCGTCGGCACGGTCGCGGGCCCGCTCATCGGCGGCCTGCTGGTCGACACCTCCTGGCTCGGCTGGCGCTGGTGCTTCTTCATCGGCGTCCCGTTCTCGCTCGCCGCGATCTACCTGCTCCAGCGCACGCTGCACCTCCCGTTGGTGCGCAAGGAGAACGTGAAGATCGACTACCTCGGTGCCGCGCTGATCGTCGGTGGCGTGTCCACGCTGCTGGTGTGGTCGACGCTGGCGGGCAACAAGTTCGACTGGTGGTCGGGCTGGACGGCCGCGCTGGTGCTGACCGGTGTCGTGCTGCTGGCGCTGGCGGTGTGGGTCGAGTCCCGCGCGGCCGACCCGATCGTGCCGCTGTCGATCTTCCGCAACCGCACGGTCTCGCTGGCCACGGTCGCGAGCGCGCTCGTCGGTGTCGCGATGTTCGGCGGCACGGTGTTCCTGTCGCAGTACTTCCAGATCGGTCTCGGCAAGACGCCGACCCAGGCCGGTCTGCTGAGCCTGCCGCTGATCTTCGGCCTGCTGGTGTCGTCGACCGTCGCCGGTCAGCTGATCACCAGGTACGGCCGCTGGAAGGCGTTCCTCGTGGCCGGTAGCGCGATCATGGTCGGCGGCATGCTGCTGCTGAGCACGATCACCGCGCAGACCACGGTGTTCGTGGTCAGCGTGCACATGGTCGTGCTGGGCATCGGCGTCGGCCTGCTGATGCAGAACCTGGTGCTGGCGGCGCAGAACGACGTGCCCGCCAAGGACCTCGGCGCGACGACCTCGACGCTGACGTTCTTCCGCAGCCTCGGCGGCGCGATCGGCGTCAGCGCGCTGGGTGCGGTGCTGGCCAACAAGGTCACGTCGCTGATGACCGAGAAGTTCGGCCCGCTGGCCACCTCGTCCGGTGGGGACTCGGTGCCCGACCTGTCGGCGCTGCCCGCGCCGGTCAAGGCGATCGTGTCCGAGATCTACGCGACCGCGACCGCCGAGATCTTCCTGGTCGGTGCCCCGTTCGCGGTGCTCGCACTGCTCGCGGTGCTGTTCATCAAGGAGAAGCCGCTCAAGACGCAGAGCGGTGACGAGCGGCTGGCAGCTGAGATGGCCGCCACGCACTGACACCCCGGTGCGGTGATCGTCTGTTCGACGGTCACCGCACTACTGTGTGCCGCATGACGGGCCTGCGGGAACGCAAGAAGGCGGCAACACGTGCCGCGCTGGCGGACGCCGCGCTCACGCTGTGCGTCGAGCACGGCGTCGACGCGGTGACCGTCGAGCAGGTCGCCACCGCCGCGGGCGTGTCGCTGCGGACGTTCTTCAACTACTTCGCCTCCAAGGAGGAGGCCGTCGTCGCCGGTGACATGGCCACGGCGGGCGCCTTCGTCTCGGCCTTCGCCGCGCGACCGGCCGGCGAGGCCGTGCTGGTCGCGCTCGGCGCGGCGTTGCACGAGGTCATCCCCGAGCACATCGAGCTGTCCCGGCTGCACCAGCTGAGGACGTTGCGCCGCACGCCTTCCCTGCTGCCGCACCTGATGGCCGCCTACGCGGTGCGCGAGCAGGAGCTGGCGGCGGCGATCGCCGCGCGGTCCGGGGTCGACGCCTCCGCCGACCCCTACCCGCAGATGTCCGCCGCCGCCACCATGGCCTCGCTGCGCGCCATCCTCCAGTGGTGGGTGGACGTGCCGGACGCGATGTCGCGCTACAACTCCGCCGAGCTGATCGACCGGTTGATCGCCCAGCTCGGCGCGGGTTTCACGCGTCCCAGCTGACCGGCAGGGAATGCACGCCGAAGACCACCATCGTGTCGCGCGTGGGCACCTGGCGGGCCGGAACGTCCAGTCGCAGCCCCGGCAACCGCCGCAGCAGCTCGGTGAAGCCGACGGCCATCTCGACCCTCGCCAGCTGCTGCCCGAGGCACTGGTGGATCCCGTGCCCGAACGACAGGTGGTGCCCGCGCGGCCGGTCGACCGCCAGCGCGCCCGGATCGGGGAACTGCTCGGCGTCCCGGTTGACGGCGGGCACCGAGATGATCACCGTGCTGTCGGCGGGGATCACGACCCCGCCCAGCTCGACCTCGGCGGTGGCGAACCGGAACGGTCCCATGTGGATGATCGACAGGTAGCGCAGCAGCTCCTCGACCGCACCCTCGGCGAGTGACGGGTCCGCACGCAGCTTCGCCAGCTGGTCGGGGTGCTCGAGCAGCGCGAAAGTGCCCAGCCCCAACATGTTCGCGGTCGTCTCGTGCCCCGCGACCAGCAGCAGGTTCGCGACACCGGCGAGCTCGTCGTCGTCGAGGTCGCCGTCCTGGATGAGCCCGGACAGCAGGTCGTCCGCGGGATGCTCGCGCTTCGAGCGCACCAGTCCGATCATGTACGCGCGCAGCTCGTCGCGGGCCTCGATCAGCTGCTCCAGCGGGGTCTCGAGGTTCAGCAGCTGCGCGGTCCGGTGCTGGAACGAGTCCCGGTCGTCGTAAGGAACACCGAGCAGCTCGCAGATCACCAGCGACGGCACCGGCAGCGCGAAGTCGCGCACCAGGTCGGCGGGCGGCCCGGCGGCGATCATCGCGTCGAGCCGGTCGGTGACGATCTCGTGGATGCGCGGCGTGAGCATCCGCATGCGCCGCACGGTGAACTGCCCGGTCAGCAGCCTGCGGTACCGGGTGTGCTCGGGCGCGTCCATGGCGATGAACCCGCCCGCGCGGGCCTTGGGGGAGAGCAGTTGCTCACGCATCTCCTGGGGCACCCGCGCCAGCAGCCGCGGGTTGCGGAACCGGTCGGCGCTCATCCTCGGATCGCTGAGCACGGCACGCGCTTCGTCGTGCCCGGTCACCAGCCACACGACCTCGCCGTTCGTGGCGGTGACCTGGTGGACGGGGCCGCGTGCGCTGAGGTCGGTCACGCCCGCTGCCGGGTCGAACGGGCAGCCCGTGCGGTCGACCAGCTCGGGCGGCAGCTGCGTGCGCATGCTGTCGGTGGTGGGGCGTTGCCGGGAAGCCGCGGTCATCGGGCAGTCCTGTTCCCGACCCGGAGTAGTCGGGTCGTAGCTCGGCGTCGTCGACCCCACAGTACTCAAACTTGCACGACGTGCACTTTCTTTTCCGGTCAGCGGATCGGGGACGACAGCGGCTGGCCCGCGAGCTGCCACTCGAGGATGCCGTCGGCCAGCCGCGTGGCGTGGAACCCGTGCGCGTTGAGCAGTCGCACGGCGTCGTGCGAGAACGAGCAGTAGACGCCCCGGCAGTAGACGACGATCTCCTGGTCCGGCGGCAGTTCGGACAGACGCGACTCCAGCTCGTCCATCGGGATCGACACGGCCTTCGGGATGTGCGCGGCCTCGTACTCGGACGACGGCCGCACGTCCACGACGATCGCCTGTCCCGCGCTGACCCGGCGCAGCAACTCGTCGCGGCTGATCTCCTCGGTGTCGTCGGGGCCGAGGTAGCGACGGGCGGCCGCGTCGACCTCGGCCATCTGGGTCGACGCGACGGTGAGCAGCTGGCCGTACAGGGCGGCGACGGCGTCGGACGCGATGCGGTAGCGGATGGTCGTGCCGTCGCGGGTCGTGGAGACCAGGCCCGCGTGCTTGAGGGTCTGCAGGTGCGCGGACGTGGTGGTGACGTTCAGCCCGGCCGCCTGCGCCAGTTCGACCACGGCGTACGGGCGCTGGACGAGCAGGTCGACCAGCTCCAGCCGCTTGCCGTTGCCCAGTGCCTTGCCCACCAGTGCGATCAGTTCGTACAGCGCGGGCCTCAGTCGCCTTTCGGGCACCTGTCGCCTCCTAGGCGATAGTTCCAAAGATCTGTGGAATAGTGTAACTGGAAGGCGGGAAAGTCAATCCGAGAGGGGACGGCATGGGTGACGTGCGCGACGTCGTGGTGATCGGTGGCGGGGCTGCCGGGTTGAGCGGCGCGCTGCTGCTGGCCAGGGCGCGGCTGCGGGTGACCGTGGTCGACGCGGGCACGCCGCGCAACGCGCCCGCCGCGCACATGCACGGCTTCCTCTCGCGTGACGGCATGCCGCCCGGCGAGCTGGTCGCGGCCGGACGGGACGAGGTCGCCGCGTACGGCGGTGAGCTGGTCGACGACGCGGTGACGGAAGTGCTGCCCGGCTTCGAAGTCCGGCTGGCGAGCGGCCGCGTGCTGACCGCGCCGCGGCTCCTGGTGACCACCGGCATGCGCGACGAGCTGCCCGGCGTGCCCGGTGTCGCGGAACGCTGGGGGCGCGACGTGCTGCAGTGCCCGTACTGCCACGGCTACGAGGTGCGCGACCAGGCGCTCGGCGTGCTCGCCACCTCGCCCGCCGCCGTGCACCAGGCGCTGCTCGTGCGGCAGTGGTCGGCCGGCACCTCGTTCTTCGAGCACACCTACGAGCTGACCGACGCCGAACGCGCCCAGCTCGCCGCGTGGGACATCCGGATCGTGCCGGGCGAGGTCAAGGAGCTCGTCGTCGAGGACGCCGTGCGCGCCGTGCGGACCGCGGACGACGAGGTGCCCGTCGACGCGGTGTTCGTCTTCCCCCGGTTCGTGCCCGGCCTGCTCGGCGGACTCGGGCTCGCGACCGACGAACGGGGCTTCGCGGTCGCGGACGGCAACGGCGCGACGAGCGTGCCCGGCGTGTGGGCGGCGGGCAACGTCGTCAACTCCAGGGCCCAGGTGCTCATGGCCGCGGGCGCCGGTGCGGCCGCCGCGATGTCCATCCACGCCGATCTCGTGCAGGACCTCACCCGGCGGGCTGTGCAGAACGCCAGCTGAGACGGCTATTGCAGCCACTTTTCCAAGGCAACGGGAAATATTACCCGGCTATCTGTTAGTGGCTCCCCTAAGACGGCAACTCGTATCCTGTGAGGGGGATTCGGATTGATTCGGGGGACCTGAATTGCTTCGGTGCGTTGAGTTCAGCCGGCCGGACGATCCGGATCACGATGAGAATGCGTCCTCGCTTCCTTCGGATAAATGCGTGCTGGTGCCGATAAGCGAACTGCGGCCTTCTGACTCACCGCGGTTGTCGGGCGAGAGTTGTGCGCACGCGCGCACTCTCGCCGAATCGGACGCCGAGCTGCCGCCGTTGCTCGTGCACCGGCCGACCATGCGCGTGATCGACGGGATGCACCGGCTCCAAGCGGCGACGCTGCGCGGCGAGCGGGCGGTGCTCGTGCGGTTCTACGACGGCGCCGCCGCGGACGCGTTCGTCCTCGCCGTCAAGGCGAACGTCGCGCACGGCCTGCCGTTGTCGGTCGCGGACCGCCGGGCGGCCGCGCTGCGCATCATCGCCTCGCACCCGCAGTGGTCGGACCGGGCGATCGCCGAGGCCACCGGGCTCACCGCGAAGACGATCGGCTCGATCCGCCGGTGCGCAACTGGCGAGGACGCGCAGTTGCGCACCCGGATCGGCCGTGACGGCAGGGCCCGCCCGCTGAGCAGCTCCGACGGCCGCCTGCGGGCCTGTGCGCTGATGAGGGAGAAACCGGACGCGTCGCTGCGGCAGATCGCCGGCGAGGCCGGGATCTCGCTGGGGACGGTGCGCGACGTGCGCGACCGGCTCGCGCGCGGTGAGGACCCGGTGCCCCGGCAGCAGCGGGACCGCCGCCCCGCCGAACCGGTGCAGATGCGGACCGAAGACGTGATGTCGCTGCTCGTGCGGCTCAAACGCGACCCGTCGCTGCGGTTCACCGAGACCGGCCGTTCGCTCATCCGGCTGCTCAGCCTGCACGCGCTCGGCGAGCGGGAACGCGAGCAGCTGCTCGACTCCGTGCCCGCGCACTGCAGGCGCGTCGTCGCCGAGCTGGCGCACGCGTGCGCGCAGACGTGGCAGGAGATCGCGGACAAGTTCGAGTGCCGTTAGGGCACCCTCGCGGCCTTAACGCCGCGAGGGTGCCCTAACGGCATTTCAGCTCAGCAGGTCGCCGACGATCTTGGCGACCTCCGCCGGTGACGGCATCGTCGGGTGGTGCGTGACGGTGCCGGAGCCGGGGTCGTAGCTGTCGTGCCACACCGGCTCCGGCACGTGGCCGCCGTCCGCGCGGATCTGGGCGACGTTGCGCCGCACCGCGGGCTTGGCCCACATCGCCGCGCCCATCGACGCGAAGTAGACGACCGGGAACGTGGCGGCCAGCACGATCGTCGCCAGCCGGTTCGGCGCCGCCCCGGCCGCGGCGGCCGCGAGGACGTTCGCCGTCGCGGGCAGGACGACCAGCACGTCGTGGTCCGCCACGAGCCGCGACGGCTTGTCGGTCGGCCAGTCCTCAGGTGACTCACCGCTCACCACTCGTTCGGCCGAAATCGCGACGGTGGTCGGTGGCAAGAACTGAGCAGCGGTGTGCGTCATAAGGACCGTGTACGTGCCACCCAAATGGCTGCGCATCTCGTTGATGTACGTCGGTAAGGCCGTGATGGCGACCGATCCGGTTGCGCCGATCAGGATGCGAGGTGATGTGCTCATGCACGAATGGAAATGCATGTGCGTTCAGTTGACAAGACTGAGCGCTGCTGATGCCATCAGTGGGCGATCGACGATTCGTTCGAGGGGCGAGTGATCGTCGTGCCTGTTTGTTGAAAGCATTCCTGAAAGGTCGGGGCCATGGATGATCCCTTTGGGCAGTTGATGAATTTCCTGAATTGTCCGGCGGGTTCGGGCCCAGCGGAGAAGCCGGCGGGCGAGCCGTTCGAGCTGACCGACGTCCAGCACGCCTACCTCGTCGGGCGGCACCGCGGGCTCGAGCTCGGCGGCGTGGCCGCCCACTCGTACTTCGAGTTCGACTGCCCGGAGTTGGACGTTCCCCGGCTCACCGCCGCGCTGCGGAAGGTCGTCGACCGGCACGACATGCTGCGCGCGGTGATCGACGACGGCCGCCAGCGGGTGCTCGGCCGCGTCCCCGCCTACGACATCGAGGTCACCGACCTGCGCGGTCGTTGCTACGCGGAGCAGACGGCCGCGCTGGAGCAGGTCCGCGCGGAGCTGGTCGCCGAGGTGCGGCCGGTCGACCAGTGGCCGCCGTTCGACGTCCGCGCCACGCTGCTCGCGCCCGACCAGGTCCGCCTGCACCTCAGCGTCGATCTGATGTTCATCGACGTCCGCGGTCTGTTCCTGATGCTGAACGAGTGGCGCAACCACTACGACGACGCCAGCTGTGCGCCCGCGCCGCTCACCACGTCGTTCCGCGACCACGTTGCCGCGCAACGGGCACAGGACACCTCCCGCGAGGAGCGCTACTGGCTCTCCCGCGTCGACGACCTGCCGCCCGCCCCCGACCTGCCGCTCGCCACCCCCCCCGAACGGCTCGGCACGCCGAGCTTCCACCGGTTGAGCACGACCGTCGACAAGGAGCACTGGGCCGCGCTCACCGCCGCCGCGAAGGGCCGCGGCCTGAGCCCGAACGCCGTGCTGCTCACCGCGTACTGCGAGGTGCTGCGGACGTGGTCGAAGCGGCCGGACTTCACCGTCACGGTGACCTCGCTCGACCCGCGCGCCGAGGACGTGATCGGCGACTTCCTGTCGCTGACCCTCTTCGCCGCCCACGACAACACGGCCGAGACCTTCGAGGACCGCGTCGCCGCGGTGCAGAGCAGGCTGCGCGACGACCTCGACCACTCCGCGTTCGGTGGCATCGAGGTGCTGCGAGAGCTGGCCCGCAGGCGGGGCGACGGCCGTGGTGTCTCGATGCCGGTCGTCTACTCGAGCGTGCTCGGCAGCGAGCTGAACGCCAACGCGCTGCGCGTGTTCGGCGAGCTGGTGCGCACCGAGAGCCAGACACCGCAGATCTGGCTGGAGAACCAGGTCGTCGAGGCGGACTGCGGTCTCACCGTCAACTGGAACTCCGTCGACGGGCTCTTCCCCGACGGCGTGCTCGACGCGATGTTCGCCGAGTACCGGGCGGTGCTCGACCGGCTGGTCGACGACGAGGACGCGTGGGAGCTGACCGGCAGCCTGGTGCGCCTGCCCGACGCGGACGCCGCCGAGCGGCGCGAGGCCAACGCGACCGCGAAGGACCTGCCGAAGGTCCGGCTGCACGACCTGGTCGCACGGGCCGCCGCACGCACGCCCGACGCGGTCGCGGTCATCGCGGACGACGTGGAGGTCACCTACCGGCAGCTCACCGAGGACGCGCACCGCTTGGCACGCGGCCTGGACGGCGAGCCGAACACGCTGGTCGCGGTGTCGATGCGGCCCGGCGCCCAGCTGTACTCCGCGCTGCTCGGCGTCCTGCACTCCGGCTCCGCGTACGTGTCGATCGACCCGGACCTGCCGGAGCAGCGGCGGCTGGCGCTGCTGAAGCGGTGCGCGGCGAAGGCCGTGATCACCGAACCGGCGCTGCGCGACGAGCTGACGTGGCCGGATGACATCGCCGTCGTGACGCTCGACGACGTCGCGCACCTCAGTGCGGAACCCTTGCGGAGCAGCCAAACCGAGGACGACCTAGCGTACGTGATCTTCACGTCCGGCTCGACCGGTGAGCCCAAGGGCGTCATGATCGCCCACCACGCGGCGGGCAACACGGTGCAGGACATCAACGAGCGGTTCGGCGTCGGTCCGACCGATCGCGTTCTCGCTCTGGCCCCAACGGGTTTCGACCTGTCGGTGTACGACGTCTTCGGCGTGCTCGGCGCGGGCGGCACCGTGGTGGTCCCGTCGCCGGGCCGGGTCAACGACGTCGACCACTGGACCGAGCTGGTCGCCCGCCACGGCGTGACGATCTGGAACAGCGTGCCCGCGCCGATGCGGCTGTGGGTCGAGTCGCTCGGCGACGACGCGCCGGACACCGTCCGGCTCGCACTGCTCAGCGGTGACTGGATCCCGACGAGCCTGCCCGGCCAGATCCACGCCCGGTTCCCGGAGATGGACGTGATCAGCCTCGGCGGCGCGACGGAGTGCTCGATCTGGTCGGTGTTCTTCCCGATCGGCGAGGTGCCGCCGGAGTGGCCGAGCATCCCGTACGGCAAACCGCTGTGGAACCAGACGCTGCACGTGCTGAACGACCGGCTCGACCCGTGCCCGGCCTGGGTGACCGGCGAGATCTACATCGGCGGCACGGGGGTCGCGCTCGGCTACTGGGCCGACGAGCAGCGCACCGCGGAGCGGTTCGTCGACGTCGGGGGAGAGCGGCTGTACAAGACCGGCGACCTCGGCCGATACCTGCCCGGCGGCGACATCGAGATCCTCGGCCGCACCGACTTCCAGGTGAAGATCAACGGTTACCGCGTCGAGCTGGGCGAGATCGAGGCCGCGCTCGACCGTCAGCCGGGCGTCCGGCAGGCGCTCGTCGCGGCACCGGCGCACCCGCAGACCGGCCACCGCCAGCTCGCCGCGTACCTCGTGCTCGACGACGAGGTCGACACGACGTTGGTGCGCAAGGCACTCGCCGAGGTCCTGCCGAGCTACATGGTGCCCAACCACTACGTCACGATCGACGCGCTGCCGCTCACCACCAACGGCAAGATCAACCACGGCGCGCTGCCCGCGCCGTGGAGCGACGGCGGCGAGGACGAGGAGCGGGTGTCGCCGCGCAGCGACGTCGAGGAACGGCTGCTGCGGATCTGGGCGGCCCAGCTCGGCCACGGCGATCTCGGTGTCGAGGACGGGTTCTTCGACATCGGCGGCGACTCGTTGCACGCCGTCGGCATCCTCAGCCACCTGCGCGCGGAGTTCGGGCTCGACTCGACCGCCGAGCAGCAGGTGATCGAGGGGCTGTTCATGAACGCCACCATCGCGGAGTTCGCGGACGTCGTCCGATCGGCCGCCGGGTCATGAGCACCGAGTACGACGTCGTGGTGGTCGGGGCAGGCTCGGCGGGCGCGGTCGTGGCGAGCCGTCTCGGCGCGGCGAAACGCGTGCTGCTCATCGAGGCCGGTCCCGACCAGCCCGACCCGAACCCGTTGCTGGACGGCACGAAACTCCACCTCGACGGCTTCAACTGGGACCACCTCGCGAACCTGCGCACGAAGACCCGGCACAGCTCGCGGGCACTGTGGGGCCGGTTCCCGTACCGCGTCGGCAAGGTCGTCGGCGGCTCGTCCGCGGTGAACGGCGCGGTCGCGATGCGGGCGCTGCCCAGGGACTTCGACGACTGGGTGAAGCTCGGCAACCCGGACTGGTCCTGGGAGGCCGTGCAGCCGTTCTACGACCGGGTGCGGCTGCCGATCCGGCGGCCGGACGACCTGCACGAGCTGGAGGTCGCGTTCCACGACGAGTGCACGCGGATGGGGCTGCCGGACGTGCCGGACCTCAACGACGGCACCGAGTTGGGCGTCGGTCCGGTGCCCGCCAACACGGTCGGCCGGGAGCGCAGGGACGTCCGCGCGATGTACCTGACCGACGCTGATGTCGAGCTGTGGACCGGATGCGCGGTCACCCGCGTGCTGTTCGACGGCCGGCGCGCGGTGGGGGTCGAGGTGCGCCGCGACGGGGCCGTCGAGACGGTGCGCGCCCGCGAGGTCGTGCTCAGCGCGGGCGCCATCGGCTCGCCGGTGATCCTGCAACGCTCGGGCGTCGGACCGGCGGACGTGCTGGCACGGCTGGGAGTTCGCCCCGTGCGCGAGCTGGCGGGCGTCGGCGAGAACCTCGTCGACCACCCGTCGATCGTGATCTGGGCGAAGCCGCGCGACGGGGTGTGCGCTCCGGGTGCGCCGTGGCGGCAGGTCGCGGCCCGCATGTCGAGCGGCGTGCGCGACGACGGCGCGGACGTGCAGGTGTGGCTGCTGAACAACGTCGAGAGCTCGACCATCCCCGGCTTCGCGAACCGGCTGGGCTGGGACATGGTCGTCGGCATCTCGGTCATGTTGCTGCGTCCCGAGTCGCGCGGCCGCGTCCACCTCGAGGAGCCGGACGGGAAGCCGGTGATCGAGCTGGGTTTCGGCACCGAGCCGGACGACGTGGAACGCCTCGCGCACGGCGTGCGGAAGGCGTGGCGGATCCTGCGCTCACCCGCGTTCGCCGCACGGCTGGAGGACGTCCAGCTGTGGACCGACGCGATGGTCGCCGACGACACCCTGCTGCGCGGCGCGGTGCGCAACGTGATGAGCCCCGGCTGGCACGCCGTCGGCACCGCGCGGATGGGGCCGGAGACCGACCCGATGGCCGTTGTCGACCAGCGGTGCCGGGTGCACGGGCTGGACGGGCTGCGGGTGATCGACGCGTCGGTGTTCCCGACGATGCCGAGCGCGCCGACCAACCTGACGACGATCATGCTCGCCGAGCGGATGGGGGAGTGAGCGGTGCGGCTCTACTGCTTTCCGCACGCGGGCGCGACGACGTCCGTCTACCGGCCGTGGCAGGCACCCGGTGTGCAGGTGGTCGGCGTCGACCGGCCCGGCAGGGGACTGCGGGCACGTGAACCCAAGGTGCTCGACTACCCGGAGGTCGTCGCGTCGACGGCCGAGTATGTGGCCGCCGATCTCGAGTCCGCGGGCCGCGTGCCGTTCGCGACGTTCGGCCACAGCTTCGGCGCGATGCTCAGCCTCGCCGTCGCCGCCGAGGTCGAGCGGATCGCCGGCACACCACCGTTGTGCGCCGTCGTGTCGGCGGCACTGCCACCGCGGCTCCAGCCACCCGTCGACGACACGGCGGGGATGAGCGACGCCGACCTGCTGGACAAGATCGCCGCGGACGGCGGCACGGCGCCGGAGCTGCTGTCGTCACCCGCGATGGCCGGCTTCCTGGTCGGGCTGATGCGCGACGACTACGCGGTGCGGCGGCAGTTCCCGCGCGACATCGGCCTGCGCGTCGGCTTTCCGCTGACCATGGTCGCCGCGCGGGACGACGCGCACCTGTCGCCGGAGCAGATGTGGGCGTGGGCCGAGCACACCACCGGGCCGGTCAGGCGGGTGGAGGTGCCGGGCGGTCACTTCGCGGCCGTCCGCGCACCGGCGGACATGATCTCGATCGCGTTCGGGGGGAGCTGACGTGGACAACAACCCGTACACCGCATCGCACGAGGACTTCCGGGCGCTGTGCCGCACGTTCCTCGCCCGCGAGGCCGTTCCGCACCACGCCGAGTGGGAGCACGCGGGCATCATCGGGCACGACCTGTGGGCCAAGGCCGGCGAGGCGGGGCTGCTCGGCATCGACGTGCCCGTCGAGCACGGCGGGGGAGGTGAGCCGGACTTCCGCTACACCGCGGTGTTCATCGAGGAGCTGGTCCGCGCCCGCGTCACCGTGCCGGGTTTCGTGGCGCACAACGACATCCTCTCGTCGTACCTGGCCACCCGCACCACGGCCGACCAGCGGGCGCGGTGGCTGCCCGGCCTGTGCTCGGGCAAGCTCATCGCCGCCATCGCGCTGAGCGAACCGGACGCGGGCTCGGACCTGTCCGGCATGCGCATGACGGCCGTGCGCGACGGGAACGACTACGTCCTCAACGGGCAGAAGACGTTCATCACCAACGGAGAGAACGCCGACCTGGTGGTCGTCGCGGCGAAGACGGCGGCCCAGGGCATGAGCCTGTTCGTCGTCGAACGCGGCACGCCCGGCTTCTCGCGCGGCAGGAGGCTGGAGAAGCTCGGCTGGCAGGCGTGCGACACGAGCGAGCTGTTCTTCGCCGACTGCCGCGTCCCGGCCACGAACCTCGTCGGCAAGGAGAACGCCGGACTGGGCTACCTGATGGGCGGCCTGCCGCGGGAACGGCTGTGCATCTCCGCGGTGGCCGTCGCGACCGCGGAGAAGATGCTGGCCGACGCACTCGCGTACGCGCGTGACCGCAAGGCGTTCGGGCAGGCCATCGGCAGCTTCCAGCACAACAGGTTCCTGCTGGCCACTGTGGACACCGAGGTCACGCTCGCGCGGGTGTTCCTCAACCACTGCATCGCCGAGCACAACGCCCGGCGCCTCACCGGCACCGACGCGGCGAAGCTCAAGTGGTGGACCACCGAGCTGCAGGTCCAGGTCGCAGACCGGTGCCTGCAGCTGCACGGCGGCTACGGCTACCTCAAGGAGAGCCCGATCGCCGGGGAGTGGACCAACAGCCGCGTGCAGACGATCTACGGCGGCACCACGGAAATCATGAAGGAACTGATCGGCCGGTCGCTCGGCCTGTGAAGGGAGGCACGCGATGGTTCCCACCGTCTACGAGTGGGCGGGCGGCGCGGCGGCGTTCGAACGGCTCACCGAGGTGTTCTACGCCAAGGTCGTCGAGGACGACCTGCTCGCACCGCTCTTCCGGTACATGAAGGCCGAGCACCCGCACGACGTCGCGGTGATGCTCGGCGAGGTCTTCGGCGGTCCCAGGACCTACACCGAGGAGCACGGCGGCCACCGGCGCCTGCTGAACAAGCACCGCGGCCGCGACATCCAGCCCGAGCAGCGGGCGCGCTGGGTCGAGCTGATGCTCAGCTCCGCCGACGAGGCCGGCTTCCCGGCCGACCCGGAGTTCCGCGCCGCGTTCGTCGGCTACCTGGAGTTCGGCTCACGCCGTGCGATGGCGAACTCGAAACCCGGTGCGACACCGAAGGAACGCGACTCGCTCAAGCAGTGGGGCTGGGGCCAGGCGGCCCCCGGCGCCGAGTGAACACGAGAGGATCCGAGATGGACCTGAAGGTCAGCGTCGCCACGCTCGCCGACTGGCAGCACGCCGTGGCGTGGGCGAACAACGAGGGCTGGAACATCGGTTACCAGGACGCTGCGTGCTTCCACGCCACCGACCCGGACGGCTTCTTCATCGGCCGCGTCGGCAACCGCCCGGTCGGCGCCGTCTCGATGGTCAACCACTCCGCGTCGTACTCGTTCTGGGGCAACAACCTCATCGACCCCGAGTTCCGCGGCCACGGGTTCAGCCACGTGCTGACGCGCACGTCCCGCGCACACGCAGGTGATCGGCTCGTCGGCGCCGACGGCATGCCGCACCTCGCGGACGGCTACTCGCGCAACCACGGGCTCATCGGCGTCCACGACACCGTGCACTACATCGGCCGCGCGTCGGGTTCCGTCGGTGACGGAGTGGTGCGCGCGGGCCGCGAGCACCTGGACGCGATCGCGCTGTACGACAGCACCGCGTTTCCCGCGCACCGGCGGAAGTTCCTGAGCCACTGGCTGTTCGCGCCCGGCCACGAGGCCTACGTGCGCGTCGTCGACGGCTCGGTCACCGGGTACGGCGTGGTCCGGCCCGCGCCGCTGCGGCACTGCATCGGCCCGCTGGTCGCGTCCACGGCCGAGGACGCGGCGGTGCTGTTCGACGCGCTCACCTCGGACGTGGACGAGGTGTCCGTGTTCGCGCCGGAGCACGGTGGTGCGTTCCTGGAGGCGCGTGGCCTCAAGGAGGAGTTCCGCGTCCTGCGCATGTACACCGGGGCTGAGCCTCGGGTGCGGGCGGAGCGGGTGTTCGCGACCGCCAGCCTGGAGCTCGGCTGACCCGTGGCTACCCGGACTCCGGGCGGTCGGTGATGGTGAGGACCAGTCCGGAGTCCGCGGCGGTGACGGTGACGTGCTGGCCACCGTGCAGCTCACCGGAGAGCAGTGCGCGCGACAGCAGCCGGTCCAGCTCCCTGCCGATGGTGCGGCGCAACGGGCGGGCGCCGTGCTCGGGTGCGTAGCCGCGCGCCGCCAACCAGTCGACGGCCTGCTCGTCCACGTCCAGCGTGACGTCCTGTTCGCGCAGGCGCTGGCGGGTGGAGTCGAGGAGGAGCTCGGTGATCTGGCGCAGCTGGCCCGCGTCCAGTCCGCGGAACAGGAGCACCTCGTCGAGGCGGTTGAGGAACTCGGGGCGGAAGTAGCGGCGGACGGCGGCCATCAGCCGCTCGCGCAGGTGCTCCACCGGAACACCGGACGTGGCCGCGGCGAGCAGCTGGTCGGCGCCGATGTTGCTGGTCATGATGATCACCGTGTTGGCGAAGTCGGTGGTGCGCCCCTGCGCGTCCGTGAGCCGCCCGGCGTCCAGCACCTGCAGCAGTGTGTTGAAGACGTCGCCGTGCGCCTTCTCGATCTCGTCCAGCAGCAGCACCGAGTACGGCGTGCGGCGGACCGCGCCGGTGAGCTGGCCCGCGTCCTCGTAGCCGACGTATCCCGGTGGCGCGCCGGTCAGCCGGGTCACCGCGTGCTGCTGGGCGAACTCGCTCATGTCGAACCGGATGAGCCGGTCCTGCGAGCCGTAGAGCGCCTCGGCGAGTGCTCGCGCGACCTCGGTCTTGCCCACCCCGGTCGGGCCGAGGAAGAGGAAGGACCCGATCGGCCGGTGGGGGTGCTTGAGGCCGGCCCGGCCCTGGCGGACCGCGTCGGCCACCGCCTCGACCGCCTCGTCCTGTCCGACGATCCGCCGGTGCAGGTGGTCCTCCAGGTGCAGCAGCCGGTGCCGCTCGGCCTCGGTCAGCTGGGCGACCGGGATGCCGGTGCTGCGGGACACGACGTCGGCGACGTCGTGCGGACCGACCTCCGGTGCGTCGGCCACCGCGGCACGGGCCGCCGCCAGCTCGGCGACCGCGCGGTCGAGTTCGTCGTCGAGCCGGTGCACGTCCTCGCCCTCGGCGGCGAACCTGTCCCGCTCGAGGCGTTTCACCCGCTGCTCCAGGCGATCCGGGTCCGGTGCCGCGGACTTCTCCCGCAGCCGGACTCGCGCCCCCGCGCGGTCGACGAGGTCGATCGCCTTGTCCGGCAGGAACCGGTCGGTGACGTAGCGGGCGGACAGCTCCACGGCGGAGACGAGCGCCTCGTCGGTGTAGCGCACGCCGTGGTGCGCCTCGTACCGGTCGCGCAGGCCGCGGAGGATGGCGATGGTCTCCTCGGTCGACGGCTCGGCGACCACGACCGGCTGGAAACGCCGCTCCAGCGCGGCATCCCTGGCGATGTGCCGCCGGTAGTCCTCGACCGTGGTCGCCCCGATGACCTGGAGCCTGCCGTCGGTCAGCGCGGGCTTGAGCATGTTCGCGGCGTCCATCGTCGCGCCCTCGGCGCTGCCCGCGCCCACGACGGTGTGCAGCTCGTCGATGAACAGCACGACCATCCGGTCGGTCGCCACCACCTCGTCGATGACGCCGCGCAGGCGTTCCTCGAACTCGCCGCGGTACTTCGACCCGGCGACCATGCCCGCCAGATCCAGTGAGATGAGCCGCCGTCCGCTGAGGGTGGCGGGTACCTCGCCGCGCGCCATCCGGGTGGCGATGCCCTCGACGATGGCGGTCTTGCCCACGCCGGGATCGCCGATCAGGACGGGGTTGTTCTTCGTCCGCCGCGACAGCACCTCGAGCACCTCGTCGACGACGTCGTCGCGGCCGACCACGGGATCGAGCAGCCCGTCCCTGGCGGCGGCCGTGAGGTCCCTGCCGAAGTGGTCGGTCCGCCGGGTCGTGGATCGGGGCTGTCCCAGCTTTCCGAAGAGCTCGCCGACGAGGTCCTCGAGCGAGTTGGATCCGAAACCGAACACCCAGTCGTCCGCCATCGCAAACCGCCTCCTGTACTCGATCCTCCGCCTTTCGGCGCGGATCAGAAGAGCCGGTCGAAGACGATCAGCCCGCCCAGCAACAGGACGACGCTCACCGCCGCGCCGAACAGCTCGACCAGCGCCAGCCGGTGCCGCGCCCAGCGGACGAACGACAGGTTCACCGCGACGTGCGCCACGGCGGTGGCGAGCACCCACCACGGCCCGGCGGCGACGAGCAGGGTGGCGCCGAGGTGCAGCGCCGCGGCCGTCGTGCCGCGCACACCGCTGTGCGCCGGGTGCGTGCTGGCGACCCCGCCCTGCGACCGCAGCAGCTCGGCCGCGTCCCGCTTCATGGGCCACCGGAACTGCGCGAGCCGGGTGGCCCCGGTGAACACCAGCTCCGCCAGCGCCCACCCGAAGCCGGCCCACAACGCGGGCGCGAACCCGCTGACGCCGATCAGGACCAGGCCCAGCCGCACCAGCTCGTCCGTCACGCCCGAGCTGGCCGCGAGGATCGTCCGGCCGCGCTGCGGATCCCGCAGCCTGCCCGCCGACGCGATCGTCGGCACCCGCGCGGCCAGCGCGACCAGCCAGCCGAGCACACCGAGCACTGCCGCACCGGACTCGGTGAGGCCGAGCGGCACCGCCAGCGCGATGGCGAGCAGCACGAGTACGACCGACACGACGACAACGCCCGCGCGGATCCTGCCGCCGACCGGAGCCGCGCCCAGGTCGGTGGTGCCGCTGCGTGCCGCCGGCTCTTCGATGCCCTCACCCTACGCGGACGGTGTGCTCGCTCACCGGTTGGAGCGCGGGAACCTGCCGTCCCGGCTGCCCAATGCGACCAGGTCGGTGTACTGGGACTGCCAGGACCGCTCGGTGGCCAGCAGGTCGGCGAGCAGTTGCACCCAGTCGGCGTCGAGCGGTGGCCCCGCCGTGGCGAGGTGCCGCCGCGTCTCCTCACGGGCTTTGAGCCACTCGGCCAACGTGGTGTCGAGCACGGGCCCGCCCGCTTCATCCGGCATGCGCTGACCGTACTCCCGGTGGGAACGCCCGAGCCCGGACCGATCAGCCGCGCGGGGGAGCCCGATGGTCGTGAGTCCTGCTGGGACGTCCAATCGAGACGGTCTTGCCAGCGCACATGCCTTGTTCACTAAGGTGAGCCCGGGAGAGATCATCGAGGGGGCTCCGGTGACCGACGAGACACGTCCGTCCGCGCTGACCGCCCAGGAGGTCGCGCACCGCTACGGCGAGTTCCTGAAGAGCCGGGGTTTCGCCCTGCGCCGGGCAGCGGACGAGCTGGGGTTCACGGCCGCCGGTGACGGCGCCAGCCACACGGTCGTCGTCGTGGACGGCAGGCTGACCGACGCCGCGGTCACGGAGCTCGCCGAACAGGCGAACCGGGTCGTGGTCGTGCTGTCCGGTGCGATCGAACGGCCGGTCGTCCACCACCTGACGGTGTCGGGCGTGCGGGTCGTGTGGTGGAACGGCACCATCTGGAACGGCTCGGGAACGGCCTACGCGGCCGGCCTCACCACCGCCTGACCTCGAGTCTGCGTAACCTCGAGTGGTGCGGACCCGACCCACCCTCAGCTGGTCGCCGACCGGCCCACCGCTGCCGCGCACGACGGACCTCGCCGAGGTGGTCCCGATCGTCGCGGGCGGTCGCGTGGTCGTGCTGAGCGGCGCCGGGCTGTCCACCGAGTCGGGCATCCCGGACTACCGCGGCGCGACCGGCAGCCTGCGCAGGCACACGCCGATGACCTACGAGGAGTTCCGGTCGAGCCCGGACGGCAGGCGCCGCTACTGGGCCCGCAGCCACCTCGGCTGGCGCACGATCGCCCGCGCACGCCCCAACGACGGCCACCGCGCCGTCACCGCCTTGGGGGACAAGGGTTTCCTGGCCGGCGTGATCACCCAGAACGTCGACGGGCTGCACCAGGCAGCGGGCACCTCCGACCCGGTGGAGCTGCACGGCAGCCTCGACCGGGTGCTGTGCCTGGACTGCCGGCGCACCAGCCCGCGCGAGGAGCTCGACCGCAGGCTCCGTGCCGCCAACCCCGGTTTCGAGGGCGGCGGCGGCCGGATCAACCCGGACGGCGACGTCGAGGTGCCGGACGCGCTCGTGCGCACGTTCCGCGTCGTCGAGTGCCGCGACTGCGGCGGAACGCTGAAGCCGGACGTCGTGTTCTTCGGCGAGAACGTGCCACCGGGGCGCGTCGCGCAGTGCCGTGGCCTCGTCGGGGCGGCCGGCGCGCTGCTGGTGCTCGGCTCGTCGTTGACGGTCATGTCGGGGTTGCGGTTCGTGCGGCACGCGGCGGAGGCCGGGGTGCCGGTGGTGATCGTCAACCGGGGCGAGACGCGCGGCGACGCCTACGCGTCCGTGCGCGTCGACCTGCCGCTGGGCAGCGCGCTGACCGAGCTGACGCGCCGGTTGTCAGCCTGAGGACGCGTCCTGTTGTGCCCACAGGGTCAGCACGACGGCGACGACGAACACCTGCGTCGGCAGCGGCAGCGTGGGCAGCTCTGCCACCGCGTTGCTGCTCAACGGGCCCACCCGCCGCACCGACCCGACGGGCTGTCCGTCGCTGAGGAGCTGCTGCGCCGTCGACCACCACGCGGCGCGCTGGAACCGGTAGGTCCGGCCGTCCGCGGTGACCGTCCAGTCCTTGCGGCCCACCCGGTCCGCCTCCGCGACGACGGCGCCGGTCTCGTCGGTCATCTGGTAGCGCCTGCCCATGGGGCTGGCCTTCACGTCGAAGCGGCGGCCGTCGAGCTCGAGGGTGCCGCCGGTGCTCCAGAACCTGCCGTCCCACGACGCGAGCGGCATCCCGTCCGCCGCGAGCTCGTAGCGGTTGCGGAACAAGCTGACTCTCTTGGCCTCCAGCACATGTCCAGCCTACGGCGCCGGAACGGTCAACGGACCGGATCACCGTGTGGAACGCTGGTCCCGTGCTGATCGGGATGCTCGTCGTCGTGCCCGCCACCTTCTTCGTGGTCGGGATGATCCGCGACCGCCGCAGGCTGAGCAACGCGATCTGGCTGGGACTGACGCTGCTCATGTTGCTGCCGTTGCTGGCGGCGGGCAGCAGGGACGTCTGGTGGCTCGGCATCGCGTCGGTCGTCGGCGCGCTGGTGGCGGTGCTCGCGGTGGCGCTGCTGCCGTGGGCGCTGGTGGCCAACGGCGTGGTGATGCTGCGCCGCGAGGGACGCAGCATCGGCAACCTGCTGTCGCTGCTGGCCGGACTCGCGCTGCTCGGCGCGATGGTGTTCTTCGTCTGGGCGATCGGGCGGGAGAACGCGTGGCTGCGCGGATCGGCCATCGGCCTGTTCCTGGTGTGCGGGTACGTGGCGTTCCTGTTCGTCAGCCTGCTGCTGTACTCGGTGCTCTACGGCCGCACCGGGCGGCGCAGCGGGTTCGACGGGATCCTCGTGCTCGGCGCCGGGCTGATGGGCGACCAGGTGCCGCCGCTGCTGGCGAGCAGGCTCGACCGCGCCCGCGAGCTGTACGAGCGGGAGGTCGCCGACGACCGGGAGCCGCTCATCGTGGTGTCCGGCGGGCGGGGTGAGGACGAGGACGTGTCGGAGGCGTTCGCCATGCGCGAGTACCTCGTCGAGCGGGACGTGCCCGAGTCCCGGATCGTGCTGGAGGACCAGGCGCGCACGACCGAGGAGAACCTGCGCTACACCAGGGAGCTGCTCGACGAGCGCGGCCTGACCGGGCGGCTGGTCGCGGTCACCAACAACTACCACGTGTTCCGCACCGCGGTGCTGTCGCGGAAGCTGCGGCTGCGGCTGGAGGTCGTCGGCTCGCCGACCGCGTGGTACTTCGTGCCGAGTGCGTTCCTGCGCGAGTTCGCGGCGCTGCTCGCCCGCAACCCGTTCGTGCACGGGACCGCCGCGTCGCTGCTGTTCGCGGCAGGTCTGGTGCTCGCGCACGCCTAGCCCGAGCGGGATCGGGGGACTTGGCCGACACTGGCCATTGTGGACCTGATCCGCCCCATGCTGGCCACGCCGGGCGAGCTCCCGGACACCGACGGTTGGGCTTTCGAGTTCAAGTGGGACGGTGTCCGCGCCATCACCTACGTCCAGAATGGACTGGTCGAGGTCGTCAGCCGCAACGACCGCGCCATCACCAACACCTACCCGGAACTCCGCGCCACCGGGCGACTACCGGACGTCGTGCTCGACGGTGAGATCGTCGCACTGGACCAGGGCAGGCCGAGCTTCGAACGCCTCCAACTGCGGATGCACGTGGCACGGCCCGCGCAGGACGCGATCCGCAAGGTCCCGGTCGCCTACTACGTGTTCGACCTGCTGCACCTCAAAGGCGACTCGCTGGTCCACCTGCCGTACGCCGAACGCCGGAAAGCGTTGGAGTCACTGGGAATCGACTTCCCCGAGGTGCGGGTTCCGCCCAGCTTCACCGACACCGACGGCGAGCTGGTGCTGGCCAGCGCGAAGGAGCACCAGCTCGAAGGCGTGATCGCCAAGCGGGTCCACGCGCAGTACGAGCCGGGCAAGCGGTCCAGGGCGTGGGTCAAGGTGCCGCTGGTGCAGACGCAGGAGGTCGTCATCGGCGGCTGGCTGCCGGGGGAGGGCCGCCGCGCGGGCACGATCGGCTCGCTGCTCCTCGGCGTTCCCGACGCCGATGGACTGCGGTACGTGGGCAAGGTCGGCACCGGGTTCACCGACGCGATGCTGCGCGACCTGCAGCACCGGCTCACCCCGGCCGGCCGCAGCCCGTTCACCGAGACCCCCGGTGAGCGCAACGTGCGGTGGGTGACGCCGCGGCTGGTGGCGAGGTCGAGTTCCGCCAGTGGACCGGAGACGGCCGCCTGCGGCATTCCTCGTGGCGCGGACTGAGATCCGACAAGTCCTACGACGGCTGAACGGCGGAGAGCTTGCGGCGCAACAGGTCGCGGTCGGCGGAGTTGGTGCTGAGCGCGATCGCCTCTGCGTAGGCGGCCGCGGCCTCGTCCGGACGTCCCAGGCGGGTCAGCAGGTCCGCGCGCACGGCGTGGAACAGGTGGTAGCGGGGGAGGTCCAGCGCGTCGACCAACCCCAGCCCGACGCCGGGGCCCTCGACCTCCGCGACGGCGATCGCCCGGTTCAGCGCGACGACCGGCGTCGGCGTGAACAGCAGCAGCTGGTCGTACAGCTGGACGATCTGCCGCCAGTCACTCGAGTCGCTGTGGACCGCGTTGATCGCGGCCTGGATCTGGTACGGGCCCGGCTGGTCGCGCCGCAGGCACCGGCGCACGATGCCCTGCCCCTCGGCGATCAGCTCCCGGTCCCACTTCGAGCGGTCCTGGTCGGCCAGCAGCACCAGCGACCCGTCCGGCGCGGTGCGGGCCCGCTGCCGCGACGACGTCAGCAGCATCAGCGCGAGCAGACCGAACACCTCGGGCTCGTCCGGCATCAACGACGCCAGCGCGCGGGTCAGTCGGACCGCCTCCGCGCACAGGTCCTCGCGCAGCGCGCTGTAGCCCTCGTTGTAGATCAGGTACAGCACCGCGAGCACGGCCCGCAGACGGGCGGGCAGGTCCGCGTCGGACGGCACGCGGTAGGGGATGCCCGCCGCGCGGATCTTGTTCTTGGCGCGCACGATCCGTTGCGCCATCGTCGACTCCGGTACCAGGAACGCCTGCGCGATCTCGGGCGTGGTCAGTCCGCCGAGCAGTCGCAGCGTCAGCGCGACCTGCGCGGCTGTGGACAGCGAGGGGTGGCAGCAGGTGAAGATGAGCCGAAGCCGTTCGTCGCGCACCGGACCCTCCTCCACGTCCTCTTCCTGTGCGTGCAGCAGAAGCGCCTGTGCCTGCCGATCGTCCCGAGTGGACTCGCGGCGCAACCGGTCGATGCCCCGGCGCCGGGCGGCCGTGATGATCCAGCCCGCCGGTGACGGCGGCGGTCCGTCGACGGGCCACCGCTCCACGGCGACGGCGAACGCGTCCTGAACCGCCTCCTCGGCGACGTCGATGTCGCCGAAGACGCGGATCAGGACTGCGACCGCCCGGCCGTACTCGGCGCGGAAGACCTGCGCGACGTCCGGGGACACGCTCAGTGCACGCCCTCGAACGGCCGCACCTCGATGGGAAGCGTGATCGCCGCAGCCGCCTTGCCCGCCCACTTCAGTGCGGCGTCGAGGTCGGGCACCTCGATGATCGTGAACCCGCCGATGTGCTCCTTGCCCTCGGCGAACGGGCCGTCGGTCAGCAGCACCTCACCGTCGGCGACCCGCACGACGGTCGAGGTGGCGGGGTGGGCGAGCGGGCTCCCGAACACCCACACGCCCGCGTCCTTCATGTCCTGGTTCAGCGCGTCGACGTTCTTCATCACCTGCTCCATCTCGAACCCGGTGGGGATGTCGCCGGGTTCGTGGGCGGGCTCGATCACGTTGAGCAGGTACTGCATGGCTGCCTCCTCGGTTCGTCTTTCACCCTCTACACGAACGGCTCACGGCCGGATCGACACGTCCGCGGAGAATTTCTCCATCGCCGTCCGCATGGCCAGCCGCCGCTCGTCGGTGACCTGGTGGCCGGTGTTGCGCAACGGCACCAGCTCGGCGTCCGGCCACCGCTGCGCCAGCTCCCACGCGGTGTCGAACGGGCAGCTCAGGTCCAGCCTGCCGTGCACGAGCACGCCGGGGATGCCCGCGAGCAGGTGTGCGTCGCGGATCAGCTGACCTTCCTCCAGCCACGCACCGTTCGCGCAGTAGTGGGAGGTGATCCGGGCGAACGCGACCAGCCCGTCGGGGTCCTTGTCGCTGTACATGTTCGGTTTCGCGGCCGGTTCGAGCGACACGACGGTGTCCTCCCACCGGCACCACTCGTGCACGGCCCGCAGTCGCACCTCGTCGTCCGGCGAGCTCGTCAGCGAGGCGTACCCGGCGATGACGTCACCGGTGGGCACGAGAGCGCGGAACCGCGCGTACTCCTCGGGGAAGAACCGCGCCGCGCCCCGGTACAACCAGTCGCTCTCGGTGCGCCTGCCGCTGGTGACCGCGGACATGACGATCTCCGACACGCGCTCGGGGTGCCGCTGCGCGTACGCGAGGATCAGCGTGCAGCCCCAGGAACCGCCGTACAGCAACCACTTGTCGATGCCGAGGTGCTCACGCAGCCGTTCCATGTCCTCGACCAGGTGCCACGTGGTGTTGACGCTCATGTCAACGGCCGGGTCGGACGCGTGCGGTGTGCTGCGCCCCGAGCCGCGCTGGTCGAACAGCACACCGCGGAAGCGCTGCTCGTCGAACGCGGCGCGCATGTTCGGGTTGCAGCCCGTGCCCGGCCCGCCGTGCACGAACAGCGCGGGTTTGCCGTCCGGGTTGCCGCAGGTCTCCCAGTACACCCGGTTGCCGTCACCGACGTCGAGCAGCCCGTGGTCGTACGGCTCGATCATGTGAGTATCCCCACTATTACTTCAGTGTTGACTAAACGAAAGCACCGGGACCAGTTGCTCGGCTGACGAGAACGAGCCGTGATGCCCCGAGAACCGGCTCAGCCGCCGTTCCGCGACGCTGCGCACCACGGCGTGGTTGCCGCGCATGGCCACCACGACGTCGCCGATCCGGTCGTGCGCGTAGTCGGCCACCGTCGGCCCGAACCAGCCGCGCGTGATCGCGTCCTCGCGCAGCACCAGCTCGGCCCGGTCCCCGAGCACGCCCTGCCACGTGTCGAGCACGTCAAGCGGGACGTCGGTGTAGACGTGCCGCACGCGCGCCTCGCCGCCCAGCAGCCGAACCCCTTCCTGCAGCGCGGGTTCGGCGTCGAAGTCGATCCGGTCGTCCGCGCCGACGGTGACCATGCCGTGGTCGGCCGTGACCACGAGCAGCGCGTCCGGCGGCATGCGTTCGGCGATGGTGCGGGCCAGCCGGTCGACGAACACGAGCTGCATGCGCCACGCCTCGGAGCCCGGCCCGTAGATGTGGCCGAGCTTGTCCAGGTCCGCGTGGTAGGCGTAGCAGAACGCGCGGTCCGGTTGCAGCGCGCTCAACGCGCGCCGCACCAGGTCGCCGAGCGCGAACACGCCGTCGAACCGCCCGCCGCGCAACGCCGCGCGGGTGAGCCCGCTGCCGGCCTGGTCGTACGCCGTCACGACGCGCACGGCGACACCGGCTTCCTCGGCGCGCTCGAACACGGTGCGCCGCGGCTGGACCTCCTCGGGCACGAACAGGCCGCGCAGGTCGAGATCGGTGCCGTGGTGGTTCCAGCCGAGCGCGTTGAGCAGCACGTCCGGTGACACGGCGAACGTGTAGCCGACCATCCCGTGCTCACCGGAGCGCAGTCCGGTGCCGAGCGCGGCGATGCTCGTCGCGGTCGTGGCCGGGAAGCCCGCGTTGATCGGCGCCGAGTCCAGAGAGGACAGGAACGGGGCGTCGTCGGCGTGCTGGCGCAGCAGCTCCCAGCCGAGCCCGTCGACGAGCAAGAGGCACACCTTGTCCGACGCGGGCAGGCCGAGCGTGTTCGTCGTGCCCGGCACACCGAGCCCGGCGAGCAGCGACGGGACCACATCGGCGAGCGTCGGACCGTCCATCGGTGGAACATATCGAAAAATCGGCGCGCGGCCTGTTCGGGCGAGTCCTACCGTGAGCGCATGGGGTCTCTGCTGTCGGTCAACGTCGGTGTCTTCCGCCCGCTCTCCGCGACGTCCACCGGGCGCACCGGTATCGACAAGCGCCCGGTGGACGGACCGGTCGCGCTCGCCGCACCGGAGGCGGGGCTGTCCGGTGTCGCCGGGGACTCGATCGGGGAACCGGAGGTCCACGGTGGACCGGACAAAGCGGTCTACGCGTACGCGCGGGAGGATCTGGACTTCTGGGACCCGTCGTTCGGCAACGGCGTGTTCGGGGAGAACCTGACGACCTCGGGCGTGGACGTGAACGGCGCCGAGATCGGCGAGCGGTGGGGGATCGGGTCGGCCGTGCTGGAGGTGTGCGCCCCGCGCACGCCGTGCCGGACGTTCGCGGCGTGGCTCGGCCGCGAGAAGTGGGTGAAGACGTTCACGGACGCGGGCCGCACGGGTGCGTACCTGAGGGTGATCACGCCGGGTTCGGTGTCGACCGGTGACGAGGTGCGGGTGCTGTCGCGACCGGGGCACGGGATGTCGGTGGCGGACGTGTTCAGCGCGATGATGAAGCAGCCGGAGATGTTGCCGCGCCTGCTGGAGCTGGACGCGCTCGCGGGTGACCTGCGCGGGTTCGTGGCGGCGCGGTTGAAGGGCCGGTGAACCTTGGCGGTTCCGGGGACGGGGTGCGTCGAAGTGCTCCGCCAGCGCGCGTGAGGGCGTGGTCGTACCAACGCCGGTGCGTCCGAACGGGCGCACTGGCGTTCTGTCAAGATGCGAAGAGTCCTCTCCTGGCATCATCGGTTGTATGACAACGCAGTTGCCGGCACTGGACATCGGCACACCCGCCCACCCGGCACCGGACCCGCAGGAGCTGTTTCGTCAGCTGCTCACCGACACCCCGGTGACGTGGGTGCCGGCTCTCCAGGCACACCTGCTGGTGCGCCGCGCTGACGTCGCGTCGGCGTTGCGCGACAGCGCGTTCGCCCCGACCAGCCTCACCCAGAACCTCAAGGCGCTCACCGAGGAGCAGCAGGAGCGGCTGCGCCCGGTCTACGACTCGATCACGCTCTGGGTCGGCCACACCGTTCCCGAAGATCACAAGCGGTTCCAGCTGTTGCTGAAGCGCTACTTCACGCCGCGCACGGTCGAGGGACTTCGGCCGCGGATCAACCAGATCGCCAACGAGCTGATCGACCGGGCGGACGGCGGCATGGAGGTCGTCGCCGACCTCGCGTACCCGTTGCCCGCCATCGTGATCGCCGAGATGCTGGGCATGCCGCTCGACCAGCGCGAGCAGCTGCAGCGGTGGTCGAAGCACATCACCGCGCTGTTCGCGATCTCCACGTTCGACGAGCTCCTCGCCGCGCAGCAGGCCGTGCTGGAGATGCAGGACTACATGCTCACGCTGCTCGAGCAGCGCCGCGCCGAGCCCACCGACGACCTGCTGAGCATGTTCGCGGCGGCGGAACGCGACGGGCTGGTCAGCGAGGCGGAGATCGTCGCGAACTGCGTGTTGCTGCTGTTCGCCGGGCACGAGACCACCGCGCGGCTGATCGGCAACGGGCTGTCGCTGCTGTTCGCGAACCCGGAGGAGTTCGAGCGGCTGAAGGCCGATCCCGCGCTGATGCCGTCCGCGGTCGAGGAGATGATGCGGGTGGCCGGTCCGGCCTCGATCATCCCGCGCGTCACGGCGCGGCAGGTCGAGATCGCCGGTCAGGTCTTCCCCGAGGGCACCAGCTTCTACCTGGCGCTCGGTGCGGCCAACCGCGACCCCGAGGTGTACACCGACCCGGACCGGTTCGACGTCGCGCGCGGCAACGCCGGGCAGCAGATCGGGTTCGGCATGGGCACCTACTACTGCCTGGGTGCCGCGCTGGCCCGTGTCGAGGCGTCGGAGTGCTTCCGCGTGCTGCTCGAACGCGTGCCGGGGCTGGCGCTGGCCGAGCCGGAGGAGCGGGCCATCCGGTTCCCGCTCACCGAGGACCTGGTCGCGCTGCGCGTGAAGTTCTGACGGCGTCAGGGCTAGCACTGATGAGAAGCCACCACGTCGAGAGGGATGGTGACGTGGTGGCGGTGCGCGTGCTGATCGTGGACGACCACGGGCCGTTCCGGCTGTGGGCGGGCAAGGTGCTGCGCGCGGGCGGGATGGACGTGGTGGGGGAGGCGGAGACCGGGGCCGGTGCGGTCGAGCTGGCGGTGGAGCTGCGGCCGGACGTCGTGCTGCTGGACGTGCGGCTGCCCGATCTCGACGGGTTCGCGGTGTGCCGCAGGCTCGACGAGGCGGGCATCGCGGTCGTGCTGTGCTCGTCGCGTGACTACGGCGAGCGCGCCGCGGGCACTCCGGCGCTCGGGTTCCTGCCGAAGGAGCGGTTGTCGGCAGGCGAGCTACGGCGTCTCCTCGGGTAGTCCGGCGCGGTAGGCCTGCTCGCTCCACGGCCGCAGGTAGGTGAGCACGGCGCGGACGCGGCGGTTGTCGTCCGGCTCGGGCAGCAGGTCGAGCCGGGTGAAGATGTTGCGCACGTGGGATTCCACGGTCTTCTTGGTGAGCACGAGCTGGGTGCAGATGGCCTGGTTCGAGCGGCCCTGCGCCATCAGCGACAGGATCTCGCGCTCGCGGTCGCTGAGGGTGTCGACGGGGTCGTCGCGCCGCCGGGTGCGCATCAGCTGCGCCACCACCTGCTGGTCGACGACGCAGCCGCCCTGCGCGACCTCGCGGACGGCGTCGATGAACGCCTCGGCGCTCGCCACGCGTTCCTTGAGCAGGTAGCCGACGCCGGACGGGTCGCCGCCGAGCAGTGCGGGCAGGTAGTGCGACTCGACGTGCTGGGAGAGCACCAGCACGCCCGTCGCGGGGTGGCGTTCGCGGATCTCGACGGCCGCGCGCATGCCCTCCAGCCGGTGCTCGGGCGGCATGCGGACGTCGACGACCACGACGTCCGGTTTGTGCTCGTCGACCGCGGCGTGCAGCTCGTCGGCGTCGCCGGCCTGGCCGACGACGTGGAAACCGTTGCGCGCCAGCAGTCCGGCCAACGCTTCTCGCACCAGGACGGCGTCGTCGGCCAGGACCACGGTCAGCTCCACCACGGATCATCCCCTCGGGATCTCGGCGACGACCGCGGTTCCCGCCGCGTCGCGCACGGTCAGCTCGCCGTCCAGCGCGCGCACCCGGTCGCGCAGCCCGGCGAGCCCGGAACCATCCCTCACCTGTGCTCCGCCGACGCCGTCGTCGGTCACTTCGACGCTCAGTGCGTTGCCCCGCAACGAGAGCTGGACTCTCGCCGCGGTCGCTCGTGCGTGCTTGAGCACGTTCGTCAACGCCTCCGCGACCACGAAGTACGCGGTCGCCTCGACCGTCGCGGGCAGGCGCGGCAGGTCGTCGACGCTCAGCTCGACCGGCAGCGGGCTGCGCGTGGCCAGCTCGGCGATGGCGGGTCCGAGGCCGGACTCGGCGAGCAGCGCGGGGTGGATTCCCCTTGCCAGCTCGCGGAGTTCGGTGATCGCCGCGGTGACGCCCTCCGCGGTGTCGGCGAGCAGTGCGGCGAGTTCCGGGTCGTCGGCGCGTTCGCGGGCGAGCTGGATGCCGAGCGCGACGACGACCAGTCGTTGCTGTGCGCCGTCGTGCAGGTCGCGTTCGACCCGGCGGCGTTCGTCGTCGGCCGCGGTGACGAGGCGGGCCCGTGACGCGCGCACCTCGGCGAGCCGGGCGCCCGCCTCGGCGGCGAGGCGCTGGTTGTCGAGGACGAGTGCGGCGAGCGCGGCCACCGCCTCGGCGGTGCGGGCGTCCTCCCACGGCACCTCGCGGCGCGACAACGCGCCGAGCGGCCTGCCGTCGCGGTCGTCCAGCACGGTTCCCGCTCCGACCGGCCTGCCGTCCGCGTCGACGAACTCCTGCTGGTCGGGCTGCCACCTGCCGAGCTGGAGCGACGGGTCGCGCAACGCGACGGCCAGCGTGTCGCGCAGTCCCTCGAGCGAGTCCGGGCGGCGTGCGGCGATCAGCAGGTCGGCGATGACCGCGCGGCGCGGCCGCGTCCACAGCGCGCCGACGAGGAACGCGAGCGGCCAGGCGCAGAAGGCGATGCGGTAGATCGGCGCGAGCACCGGGTAGAGCGGGTGCAGTGAGCCGACCGTGTTGCCCGCGAGCGACGCGATGCCGCCGATCAGCGCGATCAGCAGCACGGGCGCGAGCGCGGCGCGGATCGTCGGTGGCGCGGTGCGGAACCGCTGCGCGAGCATCACCACGACCGCGGCCGCGATGAGTGCGCCGACGACGTTCAGCACGTCCTCCAGCAACCGGGCGATGTCCGGGTGGTCGGCAACCAGCAGCAGGTTCTCCGGCCGTCCGATGACGGTCCAGTCGTGCACGAGCGCGTTGAGCAGCGCGTAGCCGTAGACGACGACGTACGTCGAGATCGCGAGGATCTTGGCTGGGCGGGAGCGCAGCCCGCCGTCCGGGAACGCGAGCACGAGGTGCGTGATCGCGGGCGTCGACGCGTGCGCGAACAGCAGCCCGGCGGTGAACACCGCGGGGTCGGTGGACAGCTGCAGGTCCTCGGCGAAGAACGCGACGCCGACGACCATCATCAGCAACCCGGTGCGGTTGGCCGGTCTGCGCAGGTGCGCGACCAGCCCGGCGAGCAGGAACAGCGACCCGCTCACGCCGCTGAGCACGGTGTCGGACCACGGGTGCGAGCCGTCGGCCACCTTGAGGGTGACCGCGACCGCGCCGATCACCGCTCCCGTCGCCGCCATCATCACGACGAGCAGCGGTGCCCAGCCGCCGTCACCACGGCGGGCCTCATCCATGTCCACCTCGGTGCCGGTCGGTCGCCTTCACCCGTGGAGTCGTCGGAGGGGTGGCAACCGTTTCGCCTGCGAAGGGTCATGTGCACGAAGGTTGCAACGACGTCGTGGCCGGCTTGCCCGTTGTCGTCGTCGGCTTGACCGGTGTGTGCGTGGTGGGTGCGGTCGTGGTCGGGCAGGACGGGGTTTTCGGTGGCTCGGGGTCGTTCCCGCTCGTCGCGAAGATCACCGCGCCGACGAGCACCGCACCGGCAGCGAGCGCGGGCACGGTGTACCTGCGCGGTCGTGGATCCGGTTTGCCTATCGCCGCCGGTGATCCGATGTCCGAGTGCGCGGGGAACGACGCCGACCGCTCGACGGTGAACCGCTCCTCGTCGTCGAGGAACCGCCGGTAGGTGTCCAGCGCGGCCGTGAGCGACCTGCTCATGTCCACTTCGGACGGTGCCGTGACGGTCTGCTCGGTGACGAACCCGTGCAGCAGCCGCAACGGCCTGCTGTGCTCGTCGCGCGGCTCGGCGCCGATGTCGTCGGGTGTGACGGCGTGCTCGGACCACACCACGCACAGCCCGCGCACCGTCGCGACCGCGATGCCGCTGGTCGGGCGGGCGACGTCCTCCAGCAGGCCGTAGGAGCTCATCAGGGGCGGCGGCGCGAGCAGCACCGAGTACCCGCGCCTGCGTCCCCGCGCGACGAGGAACGGCCAGCCTTGCGCGTCCACGTCAGTCCCCGCGCAGCCGCGACGCGGGGAGTCGCGTCTCGAGCATCGCGACCTGGTGCTGCAGCGACGCCACCACCCTGCGGCGGGCCAGGATGAACTCCTCGGCCCTGCGGTCGGCCTCGCTGAGCGCGGCCAGCCGCTGCGCGTGCTCCGGCCCCGGCGGAGTGCGCGTCTCCAGCAGCAGCGTCAGCCCGGCGTGGGTGATCAGCCCGCCGCCGACGGCGCCCGCGAGGATCCGGCCCGCCCGTTCCGCGACGAACACGCTGAGCGTGCGCAACGCCTCCGCCGGGCCCATCTTCGTGCGGCGCTGGGCTTCGGCCATGATCACCTGCCGGGTGTGGGCGTCCAGCGAGAGCTCGACCTGGTGCAGGATGTCCGGCACCACCGCGGACAGCGCCAGCTCGACGTTCGCCGGCTGGAACCGCCCGTCCGGCTTCTTGCGGATGACGCTGCCGTCGAGCACCGCGAAGTCGTGCCCGACCGCGGTGACCGGCACCAGCCGCACGATCCGGCGCTCGCTGTGCGCGTTGACCAGGTCGCGGAACCCGTCCACGCCCATCAGCAGGTTGCGCACGATCTTGAGCCGGGTGTTCTCGTCGGCGTGCAACTGGTCGAGCAGGTCCCACTTGGTGATGACGAAGACGATCGGCGCACGGGCCGTCAGCATGCAGTGCACCATGGCGTCCAGCGTGGTCTGCAGGATCGACAGCCCGCGCCGGTCACCGCGATGCGCCTGCAGCAGCTGCATCCCGTCGATGAGCGCGATCAACGCGTCGGCGTTCGCGACCGCGCCCAGCAGTTGTTGCTGCAACGTCGATCCCGGCGCGTCCGGGTCGGTCAGCAGCTCGCCGGGGTACTCCAGGTACCCGATGTCGAGCACGGTCGTCGGCGTGCCGCCGACGTTCGTCATCACGCTGAAGTCGAACTCCCGCATCTCCCCGCGCGACGTGCCGCTCGGCCAGTCGTCCTCGGAGCTCGCGACCGCCCGGTACCACCGGTTGAGCTCGATCAGCTGCGTGTACGGCACCTTGAGGAAGAAGCCGCGGTCCGCGGGTGCCTGGAGCCTGCGGTAGATGCCGGTCAGCAGCAACGTCTTGCCCGATCCCTGCAGCCCCACCGTCACCACGCGGAAGCGGGGGACCGGCGGGTCGGCGGCCGGCGCAGGGCGCCGTGTTCTCTTCTTCTTGCGCAGCTTCATGACCAGCAGCACGCACAGCGCGATGACGACCAGCACGGCGACGACGCCCATCGGAAACCTCCCCGGTTCGACTGGATCAATCGTCGCGGGCCGCTCCGGGTGGGCGCATCAGTGCTAGCCCTGATGCGCAGCACGTAGGCGGAGGCCGAGAGTTCTTCGGTGATGCCAGAGGGGAAAGGACGAGATCATGGCTGCGCATTGGGGAACCTTCCACAAGAACTACGACCACCGCACGTGCCTGTCGATGAGCGGGAACGCCGTCGTCGACTACTCGCTGAAGATCTACAACGGCGTCGGTGACGGCGACTACGTGGTGATCGGCGGCCGCGACGACCTGGTCGTGCAGGTGACGTGCGTGCCGGTGTCCGGCAACCAGACCTGGATGGCCGTCACCGCGTGGGCGGGCGACTCCGGCACCGCGGAACGGGCGCGCAACACCATCAGGGAGCAGATCGTCCGCATGGTGAAGATCGACTGAGGTCTACTCGGCCGGTATCCGCCTGCGGCCCGCGAAGCCGAGCTCGGTGCGGTGGTACCACGCCAGCTCGGCGTCACCCTCCAGCCAGCACAGCAGCACCGGCACCCCGTCCAGGTCGGCGGGGAAGTCGACCAGCAGCGGCGCGAACCCCTTCAGCTCGGCGCCGGTCGCCTGGACCGATTCCATCAGCTCGTCGAGCCGGGCCTGCGCCGCCTTCCACTCGGGCAGCCCGCCCAGCTCCGTGCTGCCGCCACCCTGCAACGCCGCGGCCAGCTCGGCCGCGTCCGCGCGCAGGCTGACCAGCTCGTCGAGCACCGGCTGCAACCGGGCCAGCTCGGCGCGCGCCTCGGACACCGTGAAAAGTCCCACCGGCACAGCATGCCTCATCGCCGGTGCCGTCCACACAGGACTAGAGCTTCGCGAACAGCTCGGCGACCAGCTTCCGCTCGGCGTCGAGCCCCGCGCTCGACGTCACCAGGATCTCCACGGACCCCTTGCGCGCCGTCACCGTGTTCTGCTCGGCCGACCCGGACTTCCTGGTGCTGGTGTACGCCTCGTCCTGGAAACCGGGCAGGTCGACGGCCGTCTGCCCGTGCTCGGCGAGCCGCGACTTGCCCTGCGCGAACCGCGCGGTGTCCGTGCCCGCCTGGAAGCGGACCGTCGTGACGCTCGGCCCACCCGTGTACTGGCACACGGCCACGTTCTCGTTGATCGTCTCCTTCGGCGCCGCGAGCGTGAGCCCCAGCGTCTCGCCGACGAGGCTCGCCGGGGCCTTCGCGCAGCTCAGCCCGGCGGCGCTCGCCTGAGGAAGATCGGTGCGGCCCTCCGTCGGTTCGGCCTCGGTCGGGGGAGGCGCCGGCTCCGAGGTCGTCTCCGCGGTGCTCGCCGACGCCGTCGCCGACCCCGTCGTCGATGGAACGGCGGAGGACGACGGCGCGGCGGCGGGCTGTGCCGTGCACCCGGCGAGCGCGAGCAGAGCGGCGGCGATCACGAGCCTGTTGATCACTATGTCCCCATGTGGTCGGTTTCCCACCCTTTCGACCGAATGGCCGCACTCGTTACAGCGGCACGCTCTGAACGGCCCAACCCAGCGGCACAGCGGGAACCCGAGCCCGCCTCACCCCGTCCCACACCCATGAATCGACTCAATCGACAGGTCAAGTTATCCATCGCCGCGGTGGTGCTCTTAGTGCTGCCGTGGATCGTGTTCATCGGCACCACGTCGACGGTGCGCATCAACGGTGTCGTGACCGAGCGGCACGAGACCAACTTCTTCGCGCTGTTCTCCGCGATCACCTGCATCTGCATCGCCTGGGCCATGGCGTTCCAGTGGGAGACGCAGGCCGACCGCCATCCGCGCTGGAAGGTCGTGGCCGGGCTGATCGCCGTCGCGGCCGTCGCGGCAGGTTACTTCGGCCTGATGTGACGCCCGGCCCGTGGCCGTCACAGCCAGCCGGAGTCCTCTGCCAGCCGCACCGCTTCGGCACGCGTGCGCGCACCGGTCTTCCCGATCGCGGCGGACAGGTGGTTGCGCACCGTCCCCTCGGACAGGTGCAGCGCCTTCGCCAGGTCGGCCACCGTCCCGCCGTCACGCGCCAGCGCCAGCACGTCCCGCTCCCGGTCGGTCAGCGGCGAGCGCCCCACGGCGAGCGACTCGGCGGCGAGCGTCGGATCCACCACCCGCAGGCCCGCGTGCACCCGGCGCACCGCGTCGACGAGCTGTTCCGGTGAGGCGTCCTTCACGACGAACCCGGCCGCGCCCGCCGCCATCGCCCGCGCCAGGTAGCCGGGCCTGCCGAACGTGGTGCACACGATCACCCGGCACGACGGCAGCGCCGCGTGCAGCTCGGCGGCCGCGGACAACCCGTCCTTGCCGGGCATCTGCACGTCGAGCAGCGCCACGTCCGGTGAGGTGCGGCGGGCGGCGTCGACGACCTCGTCGCCCGCGCTGACCTCGGCGACCACCTCGATGTCGGGCTCCAGGCCCAGCATCGCGGCGAACGCGCCGCGCACGAGCGCCTGGTCGTCCGCCAGCAGCACCTTGATCACGCGACCTCCGCCCGCAGCCGGTAGCCGCCTCCGGTGAGCGGCCCCGCGATCACCGTGCCACCCACCTCGGCGAGGCGCTCCGCCAGCCCCTGCAACCCCGTGCCGGGTGCGCCGACGCCCACGCCGCGGCCGTCGTCGCGCACCTCCAGCCACGTGTCGCCCAGCCGCACCTCGCAACGGGAGGCGGCGGCGTGCCGCAGGACGTTCGTGATCCCCTCGCGCAGCACGTACCCGAACACCCCCTGGAGCTCGGGTCGCACGTTGTCCACCGCGTGCGGCAGATCGGCCTCGACACCCGCCGCCCGCAACGCCGCCCGCGCTCCGACGACCTCGGCGGACAGCGACACCTCCCGGTAGCCGGACACGGTCGTCCGCACGTCGCTGAGCGCCTGGCGGGTGAGGTTCTCGATCTCGCGGATCTCGTCCGTCGCCCGCCCGGTCTCGTCGCTCTCCAGCAACCTGCGCGCCACACCGGACTTCAGCGCGATCGTCGTCAGGCTGTGGCCGAGGATGTCGTGCAGGTCGCGGGCCAGCCGGTTGCGCTCCTCGGTCACCGCCATCGTCGCGATCTCCTGCTGCGCCGCCTCGAGCGCCTTGTTCGCCCGGATCATCCGCCCCATCGCGGCCATGCCGAGCGACACCGACAGCAACGTCCCCAGCTGCCCGCCGTCGCGCGGGAAGTCGTGCGTGACGAACATGGCGACCGCGAGTCCGGTGAGGACCGTGCCGTCGACGGCCAGCACCCGGCCCGTCGGCAACGCCATCGCGGTCGTGGCCATCGCGTAGACCATCAGGCCGGCGTAGGACAACCCGAGCAGTACCACCACCAGCAGTCCCAGCACGATCAGCCCGAGACACGCGGCGGTCCGCACGTTGTCGCTGTGGTCGCCCCAGAGCACGCGTGGGCTCGCGATCCAGGCCGCGGAGTAGGCCACGAGCAGGACGATCGCCGCCACCTTCGTCCACAACGGACGATCGCCGGGGACCACTTCCCAGATGACGCCGGGGACGTAGACGAGGATGAACAGCGACCCGAACATCCACCAGCGCGACTTCTCCCGCATGCGGCCCAACCTAGTTCCTACGCCCTGGCGCTGTCCGCGCGGAACCGGCGCGCCGCGACGACCGACAGCCCGACGACCCACGCGCCGATCACGAGCAGCGCCGTCTTCACGTCGACCCCGGACACGAGCGGCGCTTCGGTGAGTTGCTTGATCCAGTACGTCGGCAGCACCTTCATGACCGACTGCAGCCACTCGGGCGCCACGTCGGCGGGGATCCAGATGCCGCCGAGCAGACCGAACAGCATGGACGCCAGACCGGTGATCGCCTGCATGCCGTCGGCGCTCGCCAGGAGCCCGACGACGATGCCGAACAGCACGAACGGCACCGCGCCCAGCCACAGCGTGCCGAGCACACCGAGCCACTGCCCGGCGCCGAGCTCGACGCCCTTGACCGCGCCGACGATGCTGACCAGCACGATCCCCGGCAACGCGACCAGCATCCCCAAGGCGCCCTTGGTGAACAGGTAGCCGGCCCCGGACAGGGGAGTGAGCCGCAGCTGCCGCTGCCACCCCGACCCGCGTTCGACCGCGATGCGCGCGCCGATCGCCAGCGGCCCGGCGATCACACCGAACAGCGCCATGTTCATCATCAGCGACGTCGTGACGGACAGCCCGTTCTGGAACCTCTGCCCTGCCCCGCCGTAGAGGTTGATGAAGAGCAAGAACATCACCGTCGGCAGCACCACGGTGAAGATCAGGTACCGGCCGTTGCGCACCGCGCGGCGCAGCTCCAGTGCCAGGAAACGGGTGTTCATCGCACGTCCTCTCCGGTGAGCGCGAGGAACGCGTCCTCGAGCCCCAGCGCGTTGATCTCGATGTCGTGGGTGGCAGGCTGCAGCGCCAGCAGCCCGCGCAGGGCGGCGTCGGAGTCCGAGCAGGTCAGCGTCACCTGGTCGCCCCTCGTCTCGGCGGCGCGCACCCCGGGAAGCCCGGCGAGCACGTGCCGGGACACACCCGGCACGACCGCGCGCAGCGTGCGCCCGGACACCGTCGCCCTGACCTGCGCGACGGACCCGTCCGCCACGATCCGGCCCGTCCTCATCAGCACGACCCGGTCCGCGTACTCCTCGGCCTCCTCGAGGTAGTGCGTCGCGAACAGCACCGTGCGCCCGGTGTCGGTGTAGGCGCGCATCGTCTGCCAGAACTGCCGCCGCGTCTCGACGTCCATCGCCACGGTCGGCTCGTCGAGCACGAGCAGGTCGGGATCGGACACCAGCGCGAGCGCGAACCGCACCCGCTGCGTCTGCCCACCCGAGATCTTCGTGCACTTGCGCTTCGCCAGATCCGCGATCCCGGCCAGCTCCAACGCCCGCTGCACCGGCATCGGCTCGCGGTGCAGCGCCGCGATCATCTCGACCGCTTCGGCGACCGTCGCGTCCTCGAGCAGCGCCCCGCTCTGCAGCATCGCGCTGACGGCCCCCGCCTTCACCGCTTCCCGCGGCGTGCGCCCGAACACGCTGATCTCACCACTGTCCGGTGTGGACAGCCCGAGCAGCATGTCGACGGTCGTCGACTTGCCGGCGCCGTTCGGGCCGAGCAGCGCGACCACCTCGCCGGGCGAGATCACGAGGTCGATCCCGTCGACCGCACGCACCTCTCCGAACCTCTTGTGCAGACCGCTCAGCGCGACGGCGGCGCCGGTGCGGACAGCTGTTGCCTGTGTCATGCCCCAATGCTGTCGCCGGGGGTGCCGGGGTGGAGGTTCCAGCCGTCACGACCCCGCCATGACAGATGTCATGACGGGGCGCGTGACATCGGTTCAGGCCTGTTCGCCAGTGACCTTGCCGCGCAGCTCGTTCGTCTGGAAGCTCCAGAACACCACGAACTCTCCGATCAGCAGCACCTGGAGGAAGAACAGCCACGGGCCGAACCCGACCGCGGCGGCGACACCGCAGACGACCAGCGTCACCGCCATCGCGACCGCGACGTCGAAGTACTTGTTCTTGAAGGAGTACCAGTTCAGCTCGTTGTCCTTCGCGTACCTCATGGCGTTCAGGACGACAACGGCGATGATGCCGACGAAGAACGCGATGGCGGCGGCGCCGTGCCCGATGTCCTCGAAAGCGTCGCGTGCCAGGAGGAAGAACAGCAGCCCCGCGGTCAGCAGACCGAGCGCCAGCCCGATCAGGACCTTGGCCTTGGGGCTGAGCTTGCTGTCGGACGCCGGGCGCAGCCACTTCAGCAGCAACGCCGCCCCCGCGGCGACGAACCCCATGACGAACGCGACGCCGACGTTGTTCCCGATCGCGGCGGGCAGTTCGGCGCCGGGGCGGTAGCTGGGCGGGCAGCTCTCGTTCACCTCGGTGGGCACGAACGCGACGATGAACGCCAGGAAGCCCGAGTAGTCGAGCAGCACGTTCTCGCGATCGGTGTTGCCGCGGTAGATGATGAGGCAGGCGCCGATCGCGCACAGAGTGCCGATGAACACCGCCCGGACCGGTGTGTAGTAGTACGCGCTGACGGAGTCCTGCAGGCACCGGCTGGTCACGGCTTGCACGACGATCGACAGGAACAGCAGTGCGACCAGCACGATCATGGCCAGTCGCAGACCGAGGTAGGTCTGCCGGATGCTGTCTTCCTTGCTCTGAGCCATGTCTGGCCCTCCATCCGCGGATGAGGCCGACCGCGAACAGCGCGGCGCGTTGACTCGTCATCGGCACCGTGATCGGTTCGCGTTAGGGCAGAGCGCCAGGTTGGCCGAAAAGTCGCCCAACCGGCGTAGCGAGGCGGAAACCGCACGAAAAGGGCCGGCTGCGCCACGCGCAACCGGCCCATGCGGGCGATGCTAGGTCGGGGCGAATGACCAGGTGGGCAATTTGCGAAAACCCGGTTCACTCGGTGGCTATCGAACAGCCGTGGGGAAGCTCAGTCCCGTTCCTCCAGGTAGCGGGTGTGGTCGGACTGGCGCTGCGCGTCGGCTTCGTGGAATGCCGACGCCGTGCGTTCGGCGTCGGCGAGGAGCAGGTCGAGCTGCCGGGTCAGCTGGCCGTCGGCGCCGCGGGCGGCGGCGTACCACCACGGCAGGTTCAGGTAGGTCTGCACGGACAGCGGCAGGTCGGTGCCCACGAGCCTGGTCACCGCGTGCAGTGCGTCCGGGTCGCTCCGGAGCCTGCGCGGCTGGGCGAGCATGCCGTTCAGCACCTCGGCGATGCGCTCCAGCTTCGGCAGCACGTCGGCGGGCACGCGGCCGCCGAAGCCGCGGACCTTGGTCAGCAACGAGAAGAGCTCGGTGCGCAGGAACGCCGCCTCCTGGTCCGGATCGGTCACGAGCGTGACCTTGGCCGGTGGGGCGATCAGCGCGCCGAACCCGTACAGGCCCGCGACGACGAAGAGCCAGTACGAGCCCGCGACGCCGAACAGGTGCAGTGCGAGGCCGACGAGGCCGCCGACGCAGCCCGCGAGGTTCTTCCACGACCCGAGGTAGCGGAGCACGGCGTCACTGGTAGCCACGGATCTCCTTGAACGCGGCGGAAAGCGAGCGGCTGCGCGCGTCGAAGACCTTACCTCCGCTCATCCGCGCCACCTGCTCCATCTCGTCGACGGTGCTCTCGCCGAACAGCACCGGGAAGATCGGGATGCCGCGCTCGGCCGCAGGGAGTCCCTCGTGGAACGAGCGGAAGTCGTCGAAGTCCTGGCCCTCGGTGTTGTCGCCGTCGGTCATCAGCACGATCGACGTGAAGCGGTCCGGGTCGGACGCGGACTGCTTGCGCAGCACCGCGTATCCCTCCTGGAGGCTCGCGTAGATCGCGGTACCGCCGCCGTCCACCAGTCCGCCGGCCAAGGTCTTGATCCTCGCGAGCTCCGGAGCAGGGTCGTCGGCCGGGATGACGAACTCCGTTGCGGACTGGGGAGCCGAGTTGAACGGCAGCAGCGTCACCTGCTCGCGGCCGTGGAACCGGCTGAACTTCCCGGACAGCGTGTCGTCCGCGCCGGTCAGGCCCGTGACGGCCTGGCGGAGACCCTCGATGCGGTCACCCGCCATCGACCCGGACACGTCCAGCACGTACAGCGTGCGCGACGGCCTGCGCAGCTGGTCGAAGTACGTGGTGACCAGACCGTCCACAGCGGACTGGCTGCCGGGGAACGGCAGCTCCACCAGGTCGCGCACGGCGAACTCAGGCCCGAGCTGCACCTGCGGAACCGCCGGGCGCCTGCGGGTCGTCTCCATGATCCGCTGCTGGACCTCGGGGCCGCGCAGGTGGTCCGAGAGCTTCTGATGCGCCTCGCGGGCGGGCGATCCCGCCGAGTTCAGCAGCGTCAGCGGGTAGTCGGCGGTCACCACGCCGTCGCTCGGGTACACCAGCGTCAGCGGCTCGGGCAGCGAGGCGTTGAGCGACAACAACACCGACTCGTAGTTGATCAGCCCGTCGACCTTCGCGCCGGGATCCTCACCGCGGGCGCGGCGCTGGAACGCCTCGGACAACCAGCCCGACGAGCCCGCGGACAGCGTCTGCGCCGAGAAGAACTCCTTGAGCTGCGGGGAGACCGCGGAGATCTTGGCCGCGTCCAGCGCGGAACCGCTGCCCGACAACGCCGACGCGACGCCGACCAGCGCGGAGAAACCCGAGTTGGACGCCGACGGATCGGTCATGCCGTAGGTGAACTTCCGCTGCCCGGCGGCCGCGGCGATGTCCGCCCAGCCGACCCGCTTGCCGTCCCAGCCGAGCTCCCTGACCTTGGCGGCGGGCAGGCCGAGCACGACCGGCGAGCTCATGATCTTGGTCGGGGTGCCGAGCCGCTTCGCCGCGTCCGGCACCAGCTCCAGGTAGCGGTTCGACGAGAACCACACCGCGTCGAACCCGCTCTCGGCGGCGCCGCGGGCGACCGAGTCCGCGCCCTCGATCGTGCCGGTGTAGCTGAACTTCACGCTCACGCCGGTCGCGCGGGCAGCCTCGTCCAGCACCGGCTGCAGGTCGGCGAGCTCGCTGCCCGCGAGCACCCGCAGCACACCCGGTTCGGCGTCACCGACCGGCTTGGCGGGATCGGCCGAGTCGGAACAACCGGCCACCAGTGCGGCCGCGAGCACGAGCGGGCCGAGTCGGCGGATCATGCGGGCTCCTCGTTGCCGCGCACGCGGCTCAGGTGGTCGTGGGCGCGGCGGATCTCGGTGTCCAGCGCGGACACCGTGCTGGACATGCTGTCCGCGGCGCGGGCTCGGAAGGTGTCGATCGCGTCGATCGCGGCGTAGATCTGGTCGAACGACGTGCGCACCGCGTCGACACCCACCGCGGGTGTCGCCGAGATCCGCTGGATGTCGTTGCCCTGCAACGACATCAGCGTCGCGTTGGACTTGAGCAGGTCGTCGGTCAGCCCGCGCACGGCGTCGACCTGGTCGATCACCTCGCGCTGGCCGGCGAGCGCGGCGGCGACCGCGATGCCGATCCGCAACGCGCTGACCGTGGTGCTCACCGCGCGCTCGACGCCCTTGACCAGCTCGTCGTTGTTGCGCCGCACCACGTCCAGCGCCAGGTACCCCTGCGCGCACACGGCGAGCTGGGTCAGCAGGTCGGCGTGCCGCTGCCGGATCGGGAAGAGCACGTCGGCCCGCAACGCGGTGGCGCGCTGCGGATCGGACAGGTCGAAGATCTGCGCCTGCCGGCCGACCGCCTCGTCCATCGCCGCGGCGAGCTGGGCGTCGGACGACAACCGGGTCATGACGTCCCAGAGCCGCTGCCGCTCGCCCTTGATCGCCGCGTTGTCCCTGCGCAGCTCGTCCTGGCTGGCGCGCAGCCGCAGCACGATCCGGTTGAGCGGCTCGTCGGCGGCACGCATCCTGGCCAGCAGGCCGCGGGCGGCGTTGCCCGCCGGGATCAGGCCGAGGATCTTGCGGCCGGTCAGCTTGCTCAGGTCCTTCGGGTCGAGCTCGCGCACCGAGCGGCGCAGGTCGTTCAGGCCCGCGGAGACCTGCTGGCCCGCACCGGGTGTCGCGACCGCGGCCAGCGTGCGGTCCAGCAGCCTGCCGGCCACCTGGGCGGCGACCCGCATGTCCGCCTCGCCGAGCACCAGCGCCTCGTCGACGATGCGGCCGAACTCCGGTGACCGGTTGTCCACGGTGGACAGCAGCTCGGCGAACGCGGTGGCGCGCTCGGCGAGCGACGAGCGCGCGGCGTCGTCGATCGGGATGAGCCCGGCGGCGCGGTCGGCGGGCACCGGTTCCACCGGCTCCGGTGGGGTGAGAACGAAGTCCATTTCAGTACTGCTTCGCGATCGCTTCGAGCATCCGTTCCAGGGTTTCGTGCGCGGGTGGTTCGACGACGTCCACGATCGTCTGCGGCACCGCCACCTGCTTGTCCCGCACGATCTCGTTGAAGTGCTTGGGATCCGAGGTGCGGAAGCCGAACGTCGCCGCCAGCCTGCCGAGCTCCGGATCGGTGGAGAGCAGCTGCCCGACCTTGTCGCCGGTCTCCTTCAGCGGCACGAGGGTGTGCTTGGACAACACGGTCGGCGCCGGGTAGAGCAGCTTCATGTCCGGCCGGATCGTGGCGTCCGCCCGCACCACCCGGTCGACGAACTGGGCTTCGTAGACCAGCACGAGCGGCGACTTGCCCATGCCCGCGGACAGGTAGTCCTCGAACGGTCCTTCGCTGCTGCTCTGCGTGAAACCCTGGTCCAGGAACAGCTTGCTGACCGCGGGCAGCACCTTCGCCTCCGCGTCGGGCGTGGTCACCACGCCGCCGTTGGCGACGAACGACGTGATCGCGAGGTACATCGCGGCCGAGTTCGAGTCGCGCGGATCGGTCGTCGTCACGAGCAGGTTCTTCCGCGCCGGGTAGGCGGTGTTGCCCGGCAGCTGGTCCCAGCGCGTGCCCGCCGCCGCCAGCTCCAGGTACTTCTGCACGTCGAAGACCTGGTAGCCGGAACCCTGCCGCACCACGCCCGCCTTCGTCAGCAGCTCGACGATCGGGTCGAACGTGGCGATCACCATCGGCGACGAGAACGGCGCGTAGGTGCGCGCGGCCTTGCGGTCGCGCTGGATGCGTTCCGCGGCGGGAGCGCTGGAGGGGAAGGCGAAGTCGTACCGGTCGAGCTCGACGGCAGTCGCGATCTGCCGCGAACCCGCGGGATCCACCTCGACCTTCAACCCGTTGCGGGCGAACACGTCCTTCACCCGCTGGTCGGCGAAGAAGGCCAGCTTCTCCGATCCGATCACACCGCGCACGGTGGTCAGCCGAGCAGGCTCGTCCCCGGTGCCGCGGCCCAGCACGATGGCGGTCACGACGCCCGCCAGTAGCAGGACCGCCAGTGCGATGCCGAACGTTCTCTTCACTTGTGCCACCTCGGGGACCTGTGGTCGGGAGCAGATCCTCCGACACTGAGATGCGCGCGCGTGGCGAGTCGTGGCAATCGTGAGGTGAACTCTCGGTGAACGGGCCTAGTAGCGGACGGCGCTCTGCAACAGCGGCGGGTAGACGCCGGATGCCTCGCCGTCGACGGTGGTTCCGGCGAACTGCAGCATCGCCCGCAACGCGCCGTGCAACGGTGCCGGGTAGTTCAGCGTCGGCGCCGACACCTCGTCCAGCACCCGCAGGTGCTCCGCGGTGAGGGTGACGTCGAGTGCGGCGAGGTTGCTGTCGAGGTGCTCGACGCGCCGGGCGCCCAGGATCGGCACGACGGTGCCTTCGCGGGCGCGCAGCCAGGCCAGCGACACGGCCGCGGACGTCGTGCCGAGCTCGTCGGCGACGGCCGCGACGGTGTCGATGACCGTGAACTCGTCGTCGCTGGGACCGCCGACGAAGGCGGCGCGGGCGGAGTCGGTGACCTTCCCGTCGCGCCGGTACTTGCCGGACAGGAAGCCGTTCTTCAGCGGGCTCCACGGGACCAGCGCCATGCCCTGGTCCTGTGCCAGCGGCGCGAGCTCGCCCTCGACCGTGCGCGCCAGCAGCGAGTACTCGACCTGCAACGCGATCAGCGGGGTCCAGCCCTTCAGCAGCGCCGTGGTCTGCGCCTGCGCGGTGACCCACGCCGGCGTGTTGGAGAACCCGACGTAGCGGATCTTCCCGGCGCGGACCAGGTCGTCCAGTGTGCGCAGGGTTTCCTCGATCGGGGTGTGCCGGTCCCAGTTGTGCAGCCAGTACAGGTCGATGTGGTCGGTGCGCATGCGGCGCAGGGACTCGTCGAGCTGGGCGATGATCGACGACCGGCCCGCGCCGCCACCGTTGGGGTCACCGGGGAACAGGTTGGTGAAGAACTTCGACGCGAGCACCACGCGGTCGCGGCGTCCGGGGTGCGCGGCGAACCAGTCGCCGAGGATCTTCTCCGAGTGGCCGTTGGCGTAGAAGTTCGCGGTGTCGACGAAGTTCCCGCCGCGGTCCAGGTAGGTGGCGAGGATCTTCTCCGACTCCTCGACGCTGCAGCCGGCGCTACCAGGATCCTCTCCGAAGGTCATCGCGCCGAGCGCGAACGGGCTGACCCGCAGGCCGGATCGTCCGAGGGTGACGTAGTGGTCGAGTGACATGTCGTGGCTCCAAAGTGCTTGTCGGATCGGTAGTTCCATCGAAGCGGGAGCCGGGTGAGCTCGGTAGACCGATCCACGCGACCTCTTGCCCAATCCTCTCGACTTCGCCCTGATCGGGCTTGCGTAGGCGTACCGCGGATGCTTCCGTGAGGTGTGCTCCTGGACGAGATCCGCCGCCTCATCACGACCCACGCCCGACCGGACCTCGGGACGTCGATCAGTGGGCTGCTGCTGTCCAGGGTCGAGACGGTGGAACCGGACTACTCGCTGACCGAGCCGCTGTTCGTCGTCATGGCACAGGGCGGCAAGCGGCTGCTGCTCGGCGACGAGGTCTTCACATACCGGGCGGGGGACTACCTCGTGGTCACCGCCGACCTGCCCGTCACCGGTCACTTCATCGGCGCGAGCCCGCGAACTCCAGCACTGGGCACGGGTCTGGTGCTGCGCCCGGCGGCCATCGCCTCGCTGCTGCTGGAGTCCTCCGCCGGACCGCGGTCCCGCGGCACGACCAGCCCACCCGCCCTGAGCACCGGCAAGGCGGGCGCCGACCTGCTCGACGCGGTGGCCCGGATGCTGCGGCTGCTCGAGCACCCCGCGGACGCCGCAGTGCTGGCCCCGCTGATCGAGCGGGAGATCCTCTGGCGGCTGCTCACCGGACCGCACGGCGGCATGATCCGCCAGATCGGCCTTGCCGACAGCGGTCTCGCCCACGTCAGCCGCGCGATCAGGTGGATCCGCGACAACTACGCCGAACCGATGCGCATCGAGGACCTCGCCCGGTTGGCCGGGATGAGCCCGTCCGCGTTCCACCGGCACTTCCGGGCCGTCACGGCCATGAGCCCCTTGCAGTTCCAGAAACGAATCCGCCTGCAGGAGGCCCGCTCGTTCCTGATCGCCACCGCGGACGACGTCGCGGGCGTCGGCCATCTCGTCGGCTACGACAGCCCTTCGCAGTTCAACCGCGAGTACCGCAGGCTCTTCGGCGCCCCGCCGGGGCAGGACGCACTGCGCCTGCGCACGGACACCGCCCCGCAGGAGGCCCGGCACCTGCCCTGAACCGGAGCGGGGTCAGCACGACTAGTCGCGCTCCTGGCTCTCGGCCCAGATCAGGTGCCGCACCAGCGGTGTGGTGCCGTCGATGACGAGCGACCGCGCGGCGTCCTGGACCTGCTGGTCGTTCACCGTGCCGCGTTCCTGGTGCTGCCGCAGGTGTTCGTGCCAGGTCGCGACGGTGAACGTCTCCAGGAACAGGTCGGGGTCGGCGGAGTCGCGGAACAGTCCCCACTGCGTCGCGCCCGTGCGGCGCCGCGACCGGCCGACCCGGCGCATGGCCTCGATGAACGGCTCGCTGTTGGCGCGGTCCACCCGCCACTCGACGGTGATGAGCACCGGCCCGGTGGCCGCGTCGCCGTCGATCTCGGGCGGCTCCTCCCAGTACGTCGCGGGACTCACGTCCAGCCGCCGGTCGGAGAGCGCCAGACCGCGGGCCGCATAGGCGAGCACGAGCACCATGCCCGCCGCGGGAACCAGCATCGCGGCCCGCAGGCCCCACACGTCCGCGATGGTGCCCCACACGATCGCGCCGAGCGCCTGCCCGCCCATCAGCACCAGTTGGTAGTACGCCAACGCACGGGCGCGGGTCCACGCGGGCAGCAGCACCTGCGCGGTCGCGTTCAGCGTCGACAGCACCGCGATCCACGCCGCGCCGGCGAGCAGCATCGCCAGCACGGCCAGCGGGAACGCGGTGGTGACACCCGCAAGAGCCGTCGCACCGCCGTAGACGCAGGTCGCGATCGTGACCAGCAGGTTCTTCCCGGTCCGCCGCAGCAGGGCGGGCACCACGAACGCACCGCAGATCGCCCCGGCACCGACACACCCGAGCAGCACGCCGTACCCGGTCGCGCCCAGACCCAGCGGGCCGCGCGCGATCGCGGGCAGCAGCGCCCACAGCCCGCTGCCGAACACGATGAAGAGCATGCAGCGCACCAGCACCCGGAAGAACAGCGGCGAGCTGCGCACGTACCGGGCACCCGAGCGCACCGCGGTGAGCACGTGCTCGGTGCCCAGCGGGCGGTGCTCCGCCGGCCGCTTCCAGCGCCACAGCACCACCATCACCCCGAGGAACGACGCGGTGTTGAACGCGAACGTCGCCTCCGGCCCGGCCAGCGAGATCAGCAGGCCACCGAGCGCGGGCCCGATCGCCCTGCCGACGTTCATGTTCACGCCGTTGAGCAGCGCGGCCTGCGGAATCTCCTCGCGCGACACCAGTTCCGGCTGGATCGCCTGGAACGACGGCATCGACAACGCCTGTCCGACACCCATCAACGCGATCAACGCGAGCAGCGACACCGGGGCCGCGGCGCCGCTCGCGGTCAGCAGCACCAGTCCCGCCGCACCGGCCAGCATCAGCGCCTGACCGGACATCAGCACGCGCCGCCGGTCGAGTATGTCGCCCAGCGCACCGGACGGGACGACCAGCAGGAACACCGGCAGCGTCGTCGCGGTCTGCACCAGCGCGACCTGCAGCGCCGACCCGCCCAGGTCACCCATCAGCCACTGGGCGCCGACCGTCTGCGCCCAGGTGCCGATGTTGGACGCGAACTGGGCCAGCCACAACGCGCGGTACGCCGGACGCCGCAGCGGCGCCCACGCCGACGGAACAGTCATGCCTGAGGAGTCTGCCGGGGCCGTCCACTGCGGACGCTCGTGATGTGACGCTCGTCCGAGTGGTACTGGTCCGATCGGCCCATCGCTTACAGTGATCCGGAGTCTGGGGGGACTGTTCCGGCAACCAGGCGACCACCGTGCACGCCGAACAGTGAAGGCCCGCCATGACCACGCCCCCACCGCCCGTCGACGAACCCAGGTCGTCCGGTTTGCCGAAGGCGCCGCCGATCGATCCGGCGCTGGTCGCCAGGCAGCCCCGCAACCCGTTGCTCGTCAAGCTCGTCGTGGTCTGCGCCGTCTTCGCGGCCATCATCGTGTGGGTCGTGATCAGGGAGTCGCAGGGCGGGTTCACCGACGCGGGCCACGCCGTCGCCGGTGACTGCGCGGTGGTGAGCGGCGCCACCATCGACACGAAGTACGAGAAGGTGGACTGCGGTTCGGGCAAGGAGAACTACGTCGTCGGCCGGGAGCTGCGCAAGACCACCGACTCGTGCGGCGACGAGTACTCCGAGTACACCAAGGGCAGCACGAAGCTCTGCCTGATCCCCGTGCTCGTCGACGGTGAGTGCTACGGCAGCCTCTTCGGCACCTTCCTGAGCGCCGAGGTCCCGAAGGCCGACTGCAAGATGCTCGGCGCGTTCCGGGGCGAAGGTCGTCAAGGACACCGCGGACAAGTCGGTGTGCGGGCCGGACGTCGAGCTCGCGCTGGCCTACCCCGAGGTCAGGACGACGATCTGCCTCGCCAAGGCGACGGCGGGCTGAGCTCGGCCCTCACGCCTTGAGGTAGGCGAGCACCGCGAGCACCCGCCGGTGGCCCGCGTCGGTCGTGGGCAGTCCGAGCTTGCTGAAGATGTTGCCGATGTGCTTGTGGACGGCGCCGTCGCTGACGACCAGCATGCTGCCGATCGTGGCGTTGGAGTGGCCCTCCGCCATCAGGCCCAGCACCTCCCGCTCGCGCGGGGTCAGGCCGCGCAGCGGGTCGTCGGCGCGCCGTCGCACGAGCAGCTGCGCGACCACCTCGGGGTCCATCGCGGTGCCGCCCGCGGTCACCCGGTGCAGCGCGTCGAGGAAGTCGGCGACCTTGCCGACCCGTTCCTTGAGCAGGTATCCGACACCACCGGCGCCGTCGGCCAGCAGCTCGGTCGCGTAGCTCTCCTCGACGTGCGCCGACAGCACGAGCACCGCGAGGCCGGGCCACCGCCTGCGCGCCTCGACGGCGGCGCGCAGGCCCTCGTCGCGGAACGTCGGCGGCATCCGGATGTCCACCACCGCGACGTCCGGGCGGTCGGACTCGATGGCGCCGAGCAGGTCATCGGGGTTGTCGACGGCTGAGGTGACCTCCATGCCTTCCGCACGCAGCAGGTGTGTGAGGCCCTCCCGCAGCAGGGCGTCGTCCTCGGCGATCACGATGCGCACGGTTCATGGTCCCGCAGGGATGTCGACCCGCATGACGGTGGGTCCGCCGGGAGGGCTGTCGATGCTGGTGGTGCCGTCGAACGCGGCGACCCGGTGGTGGATGCCGAGCAACCCGGTGCCGTGCGCCTCGTCGGCGCCGCCGCGGCCGTTGTCGGTCACCTCGACGACGATCGCCCCGTCCTCGTCGCGCAGGCTCACGGTGATCTGGTCGGCCCCGCTGTGCTTCACGGCGTTGGTCAGCGCCTCGGCCACGACGAAGTACGCCGCGGCCTCCACCGCCGCCGGTGCGCGGGGCAGCGGCCTTTCGTCGAGCGTGCAGGGGATCGGGCAGTGCGCCACCAGCGACGCCACCGCGCCGGACAGGCCCCGGTCGGCGAGCACCGGCGGGTAGATGTCGCGCACCACCCGGCGCAGTTCGGCGAGCGCGTCGGTGGCGGCGTCCTGCGCGCCCCGCACCATGGGCAGCGCCGCGCTCGGGTCGCGGCTCAACACGCGTTCCACCATGCCCAGCTGCATCACGACCGCCACCAGCCGGTTCTGCGTGCCGTCGTGGAGGCTGCGCTCGATGCGCCGCAGTTCGGTGCCGTGCGCCTCGAGCGCGGCCGCGCGCGTCGCGGTGACCTCGGCGAGGCGGGCCACGAGCGTCTTCTTGCGCGGCCCGAGCCGGTCGGCGCTGAGGTTGGCGTACCACCGGGCGAGTGGCGGTACGGCGAGCACGCCCAGCAGGCCGTAGCCGGCGGCGGTGACGACCGCGAGCGCCGCTCCACCCCACGACTCCACCGGGATGTTCAGCGTCGAGGTCGAGCCGGGGAACAGCGGCCAGACCGCGGCCACCACCACGTTCTGCAGCACGCCGGCGACCGACCCGATCGGCACCGATCCCGCCAGCCCGCCGACGGTCGTCTGCAGCACGAGCCAGCGCAGGTCGCGCCAGGTCGGGTCCTCGGTGGCCGGTGGCGGCGGGATCGGGGTGGCGAGGAAGCGGCCGACGCGGTCGCGTTCGCCCGCCGCGAGCCCGCGGCCGAACCGCAGGACGCGGGGGAGCAGCGGCAGCGTGACGACGAACGCCACGCACAGGAGCAGCCCGATCGACACGGCCAGCGCCTGGAGTCCCACGACCGCGGTCCAGGCGAGGAACCGCCACGCACTGAGCCGCGGTCGGTCGGTCACGGTGGCTCCTCGGGTGGCAGGCGGTCTCACGTCAGGCGCCCGAGCCGACGGCGTCGACGGGGCGTCCGCGCATGGCCGAGCGGGTGGCGAGCACGATCGCGGAGAACCCGATCACGGCGGTGGCCAGCACGATAGCGCCGTACGTCAGCGGGTCGACGGCGGGCAGCGCGCGCCCGGTGGTCGCGAGGCTCAGCCCGATCAGCGGCACGACCGCCACCGCGGTGCCGATCGCGGTCGCGGCGGCGACCACGATGCCCGCCTCCAGCGTCATCATCCGCCGCACGTGCCTGCGGTTCGTGCCGATCAACCGCAGCATCGCGAACTCCCGCGTGCGCGCGCCGGTGGCCATCACCAGCGTGTTCATCACGGCGATCACCAGGTACAGCAACAGGAAGCCGTTGCCGATGAGGTTGGTTGACGACTGCTGCCGTTGCTGCTCCCGCTGGGCGGCGGCGAACGCGGACCTGTCGAGCACCGAGAGGCCCGGATACCGCGCGGACAGCTCCCGCAGCCCCGCTCCGTCGGAAGCGGAGGCCAGGATCGCGTCGTCGAACCCGTTCGTGGTGTGCCCGGCGATCAGGTCGCGCGGCGCGGTGACGTCGCCGAACCCGAGCCCGTTGGCGTAGGTCGCGACCACCCGGAGGTCCTTCTCCACCCCGTCCCCCAGGTGCACGTGCACGGTGTCGCCGACCCCGGCTCCGGCGATGCCCGCGGCCGACTTGCTCAGCGCGACCGTGTCGCCGCGCAGCTCGTCCAGGGAACCGGACGTGACCGCGAGGTCCATCGCCGTGCCCACGTGCTCGGGCTCGATTCCTTGTGCGGCAAAGGGTTCTGCCTCGACCTCGGCGAACATCCGGTACTCCAGCAGCATCTGCGTGCGCACCACCGGCAGCGCGGACCGCACACCCGGCACCTGCCGCACGGCGGCCACGACCTCGGGTGCCAGACCGGACGGACCGCCCGACAGCACGAAGTCGGCACGCACCCCCGCACTGGCCTGGTCGGCGGCCGCGGCATCCGCGGTGGAGATGCTGAAGAGCTGCACCGCGGCCATCGCGACGGCGAGCGCGAGCGGGATGACCGCCCCGCTGAGCCTGCGTGCGTTCGCCCTCGTGTTGGCCACCGCGAGGAAACCGCTGATCCGGCCGCGGCCCAGCACCGGTGCGGCGAGTGCGGTGGCGATCCGCATGAGGTGCGGGCCGAGCAGCGCGGTACCGACCATCAGCAGCAGCACCGAACCCGCCGCACCGCCGAGTGCCGCGCGGCCCTGCACCAGCAACGGCATCGCGATGCCCACCACGGCGCCGAGCACCAGGAGAACCACGCCCGCGACCCGCCGGGTGGTGCCGAGCTCCGCGGGTTCGACGGCCGCCTCACCGAGCGCGTCGACGGGGTTGGCACCGGCCAGCCGCCGCGCCGCGAAGTACCCCGCCGCCCGGCTGCCGAGCACGCACAACAGCAGTGCGGCCACGGCGGGAAGCGGGCTGTACGCGAGCTCGAGGTCGGGTGGCAACACACCCGCAGCCGCGAACGCGTCGCGCAGGAGTCCGGCCGCGGCGAAACCCGGCAGGCTGCCCAGCGCGGCTCCGGTCACCGCCACCAGGAGCACCTCGGCGCCGATCATCCGGTGGATCTGCCTCGGGGTGGCCGCGATCGCCCGCAGCACCGCCAGTTCCCGGCGCCGCTGCTGGATCGACAGTCCCAGCGTGGAGGCGACGACGAACAGCACGACCATCGCGATGGTGCCCATGAGCGACCCGGACAGCGCGGTCAGGAAACCCCGAGCCTGGCCCACGTCCAGGAACTCGACGTCCCCGATGTCGTGCCCGGTGTGGGCGGGCAGGCCGACCTCGGCGGTGATCCGGCGCGCGAGCTCGTCGGCGTCCACGCCCGGTTCGGCGAACACCCCGACCGCGGTGATCCGGCCGGACCACCGCGCGGCCACGTCGTCGGTGACGAAGACGGCGGACTGCCTGCGCAGCGACGGCGCCGAGACGAGCCCGACCACCCGGTGCTCCGCGGGAACGGAGCCGACCGCGATCCGCGTGGTGTCCCCTGTGGACAGTCCGGCCCGTGCCGCGAGCGCCGCGTCGAGCACGGCCTCGCCGGGCGCTTCCGGCCGCCTGCCCGAGGTCAGCTCGAACGGCGCCAGGCCCGCGGACGACCAGCCGTGTGCGTAGACCGGTACGTCACCGTTGGGCGGCACCACGTCCACTTCGATGCTGCGGTCTTCGACCGCGGCCCGGACTCCGGGCACCCGTGCGACCCGGTCCGCGAGGCCGGCGGGCACCGGAACCCGTTCGGCGAACGGGGTGGACGGGCCCTGCGCCTCGTCGAGCTCCTGCTTGCCGCCGACCACCACCGAAGCCGCGGCGTAGCGCTCCGCGGTGACACCGGACCGCAGGCCGGACTCCAGCAGGACACCGCTGGCGGTGATCACCGCGGCACCGAGGAACAGCGCGACGAACGCCGCCGCGAACCCGCCGCGGCGGGCCCTGATCGTGCTCAAGGCGAGGGAGAACACGGTTCACGCCTCCCCGAGGTGGGTCAGCCGGTCGGACACCTGCGCGGCCGTGGGAGCGCGCAGCTCGCCCGCGATCCGGCCGTCGGCGAGGAACACGACCGAGTCCGCGTACGAGGCGGCGACCGGGTCGTGGGTCACCATCAGCACGGTCTGCCCCAGTTCGCCGACGAGCTGCCGGAACAGCTCGAGCACCTGGCGGCCGGTGCGGCTGTCGAGCGCACCGGTCGGCTCGTCGGCGAGCACCACCTCGGGCCGGTTGATCAGCGCGCGGGCGATCGCGACCCGCTGCTGCTGCCCGCCGGACAGCTGCGAGGGACGCCGGTCGGCGCGGTCGCCCATGCCGACCCGGTGGAGCAGCTCCCGCAGCCACGCGCCGTCGATCTCGTGCCCCGACAGGCGCGGCACGAGCGCGACGTTCTGCTCGACGGTCAGCGCCGCCATCAGGTTGTAGGCCTGGAAGACGAACCCGACCCGCTCGCGGCGCACCGCGGTCAGCTTGGCCTCCTTCAGCCCGGCCAGCTCGACGTCGCCGAGCCGGACCCGGCCCGACGTCGGCCGGTCGAGGCCCGCCGCGCAGTGCAGGAACGTGCTCTTGCCCGATCCCGACGGGCCCATGACCGCGGTGAACGTGGCGCGGGCGATCCCGATGGACACCTCGCGCAACGCGGTGACCGCGCTCTCCCCGGTGCCGTAGGTCTTGGTCACGGCGTCCATGCGCAACGCGCTGGTGCCGACGAGGGTGGTGGTCACGCGTGGACCCCGGCCTTCGGCTCGACGGTGGTCGTGGCGGCCGTGGCTCGGGGGAGGCCCAGCCTGCCGCGGCTGACCGCGATCACCACGAGCGCGAACGTGCAGAGCCCGAGTGCCTGACCCCACTGCCAGTCCGCCCGGTCGCCGGGGAAGATCTCCGACCAGGCGATCGACGCGAAGTTGTTGGCGTTCGCGTGCAGCAGCATGATCAGCGGCACGCTCTGCCGCGTCCTGTTGAACACCAGGGTGATCACGAAGCTGATCGACATCGTCAGCACGAAGAACCGCGCGATCGCCTCGGGTCCGGCGTCGGGGCCCGCCCACGGGGTGAGGAACAGCGGCAGGTGCCAGGCCATCCACACGGCGCCGAGGATGGTGGTCGCCACGAGCGGGTGGTGGCGCTCCTGCAGGCGGGTCAACGCGAAGTCGCGCCAGCCCGGCTCCTCGGCCAGGCCGGTGGTGAAGAACTGGATCACCAGCATCGGCAGGTAGACCGCGAGCGCCATCGTGGACGGGAACCGCATCGCCTCCTGCGCGCCGTCCATCGCCAGCGTGCCCAGCACGACCGCGACCGGAACCCCGAGCAGCGCCAGCGCGTACCACCCGAGTCCGGCGCGGACCTGGAACAGCCGTTTGCGCCACCGGCGCAGTCCCGCACGTCCCTCGGTGACGGCGGTGACGGTGAACGCCGCGGTCAGCGGCCCGAGGTAGGCGCCGGGGAGGATCGCGGTCAGCTGGTTGCCCATGATCAAGTCCGGATACCGGAAGTGCAGGACGCCGAGCCCGTCGAACGACAGGATGTACGGCATCCAGGCGAGCCAGCTGATGCCGAAGGCGAGGCCGAAGAACGTGATCAGCGGGTAGCGCAGAACCCAGGCCTGCCAACGGTTCGCGGATGGTGTGGAAGTCATGGGAGAAGGCTAGGAACGGATCTTGCCCAAGTCAGTCGAGGCAAGGGGCGTCCTCGTGGTGGAGCCAGCTCCACCATCGGCTACTCGTACTCCTGGCCGCACTCGAGGAGATCGACCATGTCCGCCCAGGTGAGCGCCGGCACCGAGGTCACGCCCTGCGGCTCGGGGTAGAGCTGGACCGACGGTCCCGGCAGGGGTTTGCGGATCCCGTCGCCGGGATCCCAGCCGCCCAGCGCGCCCGCCATGGCGCACTCCAGGTACTGCGGCACGTTGTGGTTGTACCAGCGCAACCCGCTGGCCCGGCTGCCGTCACCGGGGCGGCGCGGCACGTTCACGCCGAAGTCCGGATAGGACAGCTCCGGTCCCTCCGCGAAGTCCCGGAGGTCGGCGATCTGCGACAGGATCAACTGTTCCCAGACCTCGAACCCGTCCATTCCGGACACCACGGCCAGGTCGCTGGTCCGCCACGCCGGGTCGAACGGGGGAACGGGAGCCGTGACGGCGCCGATCAGCATGCTCGAGACCACGTCGAGCGGCAGAGCGGAACGGGACCGCTCGGCACGGCCCAGCTGCCAGAGCGCGCGCAGGTACTCCTCGAGCGTCCGGGTCGTGTCCTCGGATGCGTCCAGCACCGATCGGTAGAGGTCGCGGTTGGTGATCACGGGCCTCAGGTTACGGAAAACGGCGCCTTGTGGCTGTCGTCATCCGACGAGTGCCTGGGTGCCCAGCACGGTGAGCAGCGCCAGGCGTTCGGCGTCCTCGGTGCCCGGCTCGGCGGTGTAGACGATGATGCGCAGGTCGCTGCCCGCCACCGTGAGCACGTCGCAGTCCAGCGTCAGCGTCCCCACCCGCGGGTGGTCGATGGTCTTGCGCGCGGCCACGTGGTGGCCGACCGCACCGGAGTCCCACAGCTCGGCGAACCGGGCGCTCTTCGCGCACAGTTCGGCGATCAGCTGCCGCAGCCGCTGGTCGGCCGGGTAGCGGGCGGCAGCCGTGCGCAGGTCGGCGACCATCGTGGCCTCGAACTCGCGCCGCTCCTCCGCTGTGTGCCGGACGCGAGAGCCGGGGCCGACCATGTTGCGCCACACGCCGTTGCGCTCGAAGCCGCGCTGGCCGGTCGGATCGCCCATCAGCGCGGCGTACGGCGGGTTGGCCACGATCAGCGTCCACGCCGCGTCGGAGACCGCGACCGGAGTGCCGGTCAGCCGGTCCAGCAGCCGCTGGACGCTCGGCGTGATGTGCGCGGGCACCGTGTCCGGGCCCGGCGGGACGAGGCCCGCCAGCCGGAACAGGTGGACGCGCTCGTCTGCCGACAACCGCAGTGCCCTGGCGAGCGCTTCGACGACCTGCTCGGACGGGTTGGTCGCCCGGCCCTGTTCGAGGCGGGTGACGTAGTCGACGGAGATCCCGGCCAGCAGCGCCAGCTCCTCGCGCCGCAGCCCGGCCGCGCGCCGGTGTCCGCCCGCGGGCAGCCCCGCCGACTCGGGGGAGACCTGGTCGCGCCAGCGGCGCACCGCCTTGCCGAACTCCGCCGTCCTCACACCACCCAGTCTGCATCGCGGGCCAGGCGGGTGCCTGGTACCGGCGGTCCCAGGAAGAAAAGGCGGCTGGCTGACAGCACTGCCGCACAGGACCGTTGAGGCATGACAACGATTCTGATCACCGGAGCGAACAAGGGACTCGGCTTCGAGACCGCCCGGCAACTCGTCGCAGCGGGTCACACCGTGTACGTCGGCAGCAAGGACGCCGAACGCGGACGCCGGGCCGCGGCCGAGCTGGGCGCGCGGGCGGTCCAGCTCGACGTCACCGACGACGCCTCCGTGGCGGCCGCCGCGCAGGTCGTCGAGGCGGGCGGCGGGCTGGACGTGCTGATCAACAACGCCGGGATCGAGGAGAGGGCTGACGGCAACACCGTGATCGGCGCCGCGGACGTGACCGCGGACCTGATGCGGCGGACGTTCGAGACCAACGTCTTCGGCACGGTGCGCGTCACCCACGCGTTCCTCCCGCTGCTGCACCGCTCCGCCGCCCCGGTCGTGGTCAACGTCAGCAGCAGCCTGGGGTCGTTGACCCGGCTCACCAGCCCGGACGCCCCGCAGCACGGCTACCCCGGTGTGGCCTACCCGGCGTCGAAGACCGCGGTCAACACGATCACCGTGCAGTACGCGAAGGCGTTCCCGGCCATGCGGATCAACGCGGTGGAGCCCGGCTTCACCAGGACCGACTTGAACGGGAACACCGGGTTCCAGACCGTCGAGCAGGGCGCCGAGATCATCGTGCGGATGGCGCAGGTGGGCCAGGACGGCCCCACCGGGGGCTACTTCGACGCCGCGGGTCCGCTGCCTTGGTAAGCGCTTACCAAGGCGGCCGAATCTTGGTATCAAGCACACATGACAAGAACAGCAGTGGTGACCGGTGGCGGCACGGGCATCGGGAAAGCGGTGGCCAAACGCCTGGTCGAGCAGGGGCTGGACGTGGTGATCACCGGCAGGCGCGCCGACGTGCTGGCCGCCGCCGCAGCCGAGATCAACGCGAAGGCGGTCACCTTCGACGCGTCTTCGCCGGAGGAGGTGCAGGCCGCGCTGGCTGATCTGCCGGATCGGGTGGACGTGCTGGTCAACAACGCGGGCGGCAACATGACGCGGCGCCTCCCCGCTGCGGAGACCCTTTCGGCCGTGCGGGACGTCTGGCTCGCCAACTTCGAGTCCAACGTGCTCAGCGCCGTGCTCGTCACGACGGGACTGGAGCCGCGGCTGGCCGACGACGCGCGGGTGGTGACGATCGGCTCGATCGCGGCGCGTCGCGGTTCGAGCAGCTACGGCCCGGCGAAGGCCGCGCTCGAGGCGTGGACCGCGGAGCTGGCGTTCCAGGTCGGCGGTCGCGGCATCACGGTGAACGTCGTCTCGCCCGGCGTCACCGAGGAGACCGAGTTCTTCGGCGGCACCCTGTCCGAGGAACGGCGCAAGAAGCTGATCGGCAACCCCGCGAACGGGCGCACCGGCAGGCCGGTCGACGTGGCCGCGGCCGTCGCGTTCCTCGCCTCACCCGAGGCCGGGCACATCACCGGTCAGGTCATCGGGGTGAACGGCGGGGTCGGGCTCGGACGCTGACGGCACGGCGGTGGCCGCCACCACCGTCGGCCCGCATCCACCGGGTGGAGCAGACGCTTGATGGATACGGTGCAACCATGTCAGCCACCCAGATCCCGCTGTGGGTCACGTACTCGCTCGCGGTGATCGCACTGGTCGGCCCGCTGGGCGGAGCGGTGATCGGCGGCAGGGTGCAGGCGAAACGCGATGACAAGCGTTGGGAGCGGGAGAGGGATCGCGAGGAGCTGCGCTACGACCGCGAAATGACCAAGCTGCGCAACGAACGCGATCACGACCTGCTGAAGCTCTGGCACGCCGCGCGGCTCGATGGTCATGCGCGGATGCTTTATTCCCTGGCCAGGTGGAAAACCGCTGCTGTAACCATGATAGGGCGTGTCGAATTGTCTGCGCAGGATGGGCGTGAGCTGTCGGAAGACACGTTCGAAAACGTGCGGAAAGCATCGGTGCAAATCGTGGAGAACCTGCCGCCGGTCGAGCTGTACGGGTCTGCGAAGGTTCGTGATGCTGCTGAACGCGTGCACTCGCAGATGTCGATATTCGACTTGCGCATGGTCACGCATCTCAACAAAGCTGACTTCAAGACCGTACAGGACGCCGCCTTCGTGCTATTTGATCGAGCTGAGGAACTGTCGACGTTGATTCGAGAGGATATTGGACTGTTGCGAGAGGAGAAGCGCTAGCTTCGGTGCGGTTGTCCGCCAGCACGATCAGGATCACGGAAGGCGCAAGCAGGACTCGGTGAGACCCAGCCGGGTCAGGACCGCCCGGTACTCGTCGCCACCCGCGCCCACGCGGTGCAGGCGGGCGAGCACGCGGGCGATCTGGACCTGGTCGTCCACGTGGCGCCAGACGTCCAGCGCGTGCCGCAGATACCCGACCGCGTCCCGCGTGCGGCCGGTCGCGATGGCCAGATCCGCCTGGGCACGCAGGACTTCGCCGATCCCGTCCGCGCACGCGTGTTCCTCGTGCACCGCGAGCGCCGCCTCGAGGCGCAACGTCGCCTGAGCCCACCGGCCCGCCCGGATGTCGACGTCGGCGGCCGCCTGGTCGAGGTAGGCGAGGCCGCTCGTCTCGTTCGCCTCCTCGGCGATCTTCCGGGCGTTGGTCAGCTCCACCTCCGCCTCGTCGAGCCTGCCGAGGTCGGTGAGCGCGATGGCGTGGTGGTAGTGGATCAACGACGTGCGCACCGTCTGCGGCCCGTTGGCGAGCACCTCCGCGAACAACGGCACGGCGCGCGCGGGATCGCCTGCCTCGGCGAGCGTCCAGGCGAGGCTCGCGAGACAGTGCCGCACGACATCGGGGCAGGCGGAACGGGCCGCGCTGACGGCCTGCTCCATCCAGTCGATCGCGTCGGTGAGCCTGCCGAGCCGGGCGGCCGCCTGGCCGCGTCTGCGCAACGCCCGCGCCTCCCACTCCGGGGTGCGGGCGGCGGCCATCAGCGCATCGGCGATCGCCGACAGTTCCGCGTAGTGGTTGCGCTGCAGGCGGATCTCGAACAACGCGTCGTGCAGCCGGACGTCGTCGTCCAGGAGCAGCACGGCGCGCAGCAGGCGTTCCAGCTCACCGCTGTACGAGCGCAGCCACCAGAAGCCCGTCATCCGCAGCACCAGCGCGACGGCGAGGTCCGCCCGGCGCAGCGCGCACGCCTGTTCCACGGCGCAGACCAGGCTCTGCCGTTCCGCCTCGAACCAGTCGAGCGGTGCGCGCCGGGCGGCGTCCGTCGGCGGGACCGCCGTGACCGCGGGCGGGTGCACCAGTTCGTGCGGGATGAGGTCGTCCGCATCGGCCGCGAGCGCGAGCCAGCCGGTCAGCACGTCGGTGGGGTCGCTGTCCTCGTCCTGCTCACGGGCGAAAGCCAGGACGAGGTCGTGCATCCGGAACCGCTCCTGCCCGGCCGCGTCCCGGCCGAGTTGCTCGACCAGGTGCGCGTCCACGAGCGCGTCCAGGCCGCCGGCCAGCCGGGTGGCGACCCAGGCGGGCCAGTCCGGTGCGGTGAGTCCGCCGATCCGCCGGAAGAGCTTGCGCGCCAACGGGTCCAGCGCGTGGTAGCTGAGCCCGATGCCCGCCCGGACGTCCAGGTCACCCACCCGCAGCGTGTCGAGGCGATCACGTTCGCCGGCCAGCCGCGAGCACAGGTCCTCGAGCCGCCAGGTGGTGTTGACCGCCAGCAGACCAGCGGCGACCGACAGGGCGAGCGGGAGATGCCCGCACAGCTCGGTGATCCGGGCAGCGGCGTGGTGCTCCGCCGCGACGCGGTCCTGACCGATGGCGTTCGCCAGCAGCTCAACGGCTTCCGGCGTGGTCAGCACGGGGACCGTCCACCGCGTCACGCCCAGCAGCGCACCCAGCCGGTGCCGCGAGGTGATCAGCGTCGCCTGCCCGTTCACCAGCGGGCGGACCTGCTCCTCGTCCCGCGCGTCGTCGAGCACGACCAGCACCCGCCTGCCCGCGAGATGGCTGCGGTACAACGAGATCCGCTCCGCCGGGTCGTCGGGCGGAGGGTCGGCGCCGAGCGCGCGCAGGAACCGGCCGAGCACCTCGTGCGGATCGGGCGTGGCCCGCAGGTCCGCGTACAGCCGGCCGTCCGGGAAGTCGGCCTGGCGCGCGACCGCGAGCGCCAGCGCCGTCTTGCCCACGCCGCCGGGGCCGAGCAGCAGCACCACACCGGTGGCCTCGCTGATCTCCCGCACCAGCTCGACCCGGCCCGCCAGGGGCACCAGGTGCGAGGGGAGCTGCTGCGGCACGACCATCGCCGTCACCCCGCGCAGCGCTTGGCTCTCCAAGCGCCGCAACGACTCGCCCGGTTCGATGCCGAGGTCGGCGGTGAACGTCCGGTGCACGCGCCGGTACTCCTCGAGCGCCTCCGCGCGGCGGCCCGCGTGCAGCAGGGCCCGCATCCGCTTCTCCCGCAGGCCTTCCCGGTAGGGGTGCTCGCGGACGAGGTCGGGCAGCGCGCGCAGCACGTCGTCGCCGCGTCCCAGCGCGAGCTCGGCGTCCAGTCGCGCCTCGAGCGCCGCGAGCCGTTCGTCGTGCAGGTTCTGCCGCATCGCCACGACGAGCTCGTCCGGCACGTCGGCGAGCGCCGGACCACGCCACAACGCGAGCGCGTCGGTCAGCGCGCCGACCGCGGCCGCCTGCTCACCCCGCTCGGCGAGCTCCCGTCCACGGGAGATGAGCGAGCGGAACTCGTCGAGGTCCAGTTCGTGCCCGGCGAGGCACAGCTCGTAGCCGATCGGCCGGGAGACGATCACTCCCGCGCCGAGCCGCCCGCGCAGCCTGCTGACCAGGTTGTGCAACTGGGCCCGCGCGGTCGGCGGCGGGACGGGCCAGAGCGCCTCGACCAGCGCGTCGGCGCGCACCGTCGTGCCCGCACCGAGCAGCAGCGTGGCGAGCACGAACCGCTCCCTGCCACTACCCGCGGGCAACGGCACGCCGTCGCGCCTGACCTCGACCGCGCCGAGCACACCGAACCGCACCGAGTCTTCCCCCTCGGCACCGAGGGTAGCCGCTTGTTAGTGGCTTGTTAGAGCACTCGGCGAGAGTCTGCCGAGTTCACATCAGGCTCAGCAGGGGAGTGCGAAAAGTGAAGAAAGTCCTGATCGGCGCCATGGCGGCGCTGGCATGCCTGGCCGCCGCACCCGCCGCGCAGGCGGCACCGTCGACGCCGGCGCCGTACAAGCTGGTCGACCAGTGCGCGGGCAACATGGTGCCCGGCTTCCCGAAGGTGCTGTCCAACCAGCTGGGCGACACCCAGGGACGTCTCGAGCTCCGGTACTCCAGCGCCGCCGGGGGCACGAACTGCGTGCAGCTCTACGACATGGCGCCCGGCAAGCACAGCATGACCGTCACCATCAAGAGGGAAGGTCTGAGCTACCAGGGTTCGGACTCCGGCGTCTACGACCTGTACGCGGGCGGCGTCGCGGTGACCGGCACGAACGGCAAGTGCGTCTGGGTGAGCGGCTCGCTCGTCATGGGCTCGCACTCGGTGGACCGCTTCCGCGGCAGCTGGGGCCCGGTGGCCTGCGGCTGAGCGGCTGAGAACTGGGGGTGGCGCCGCGGCCCGGTGGGTCGCGGCGCCTGCCGCCGAGATCAGGCTTCCTGCGGTTGTTCTTCCAGCGTGCGCCGGTGACGCCTGCGCAGCACCAGCATGATCGTGACGCCGGAGACCACCGCGAACGCGAGGCCGATCCAGGAGAAGCGGTGCAGCCACTTCTCGGCCACGACACCCAGGTAGTACACGGCCGCGGTGGTGCCGCCCGCCCAGACGATGCCGCCCAGTGCGTTGGCGGCGAAGAAACGGCCGTACGCCATGTGCATCGAGCCGGCCAGCGGACCGGCGAGGATGCGCAGCAGTGCGACGAACCGGCCGAAGAACACCGCCCACGCGCCGTGCTTCGCGAACGTGCCGCGCGCCCGTTCGATCTGCTCGGGGCCGAAGTGCTTGGGAAACTTCCGGCCGGCGAAGGCGAACAGCTTGGCGCCGTGCTTGCGGCCGAGCAGGTAGCCGATGCTGTCGCCGATGATCGCGCCCGTGGCCGCGAAGACACCGATCCACAGCGGGTTGAGCTCGTCGTGCTGGGACGCCAGGAGCGACGACCCCACGAGGACGATCTCGCCCGGCAGCGGGATGCCGATGCTCTCCACGCCGATCACGAGGCCGACGGTGAGGTACACCAGCAGCGGCGGGATGGTCTCCAGCCATTGTTGGATCATCTAGACGAATCCGTCCGTTCGGTGATGCTCGACGGGCACAGGCTAGGGCAGGCCGATCGACCGGTCGCCCGCGGTGCGGAGCCACTCCAGCGCCGCCGGTGCGTCGTTGAGCACCGAGATGTGGCCGTGCTCGGGGAATAGTCGCAGCTCAGCGGTGGGGCAGTGGCGGGCGAGCCACTCGCCGTGGGAGCTGGGGATGACCCGGTCCTGCCCGCCGTGCAGCAGCAGGACCGGCGCGGTGATCGTCGTCGGGTCGCAGCCCCACGGCGTGACGTACGCGAGGTCGTCTTCGATCAGAGGCGCCGGACCGCCCGCGAGCGCCGGGCCGACGACGCTGCCGAACCAGCCCCACGGCCCGTCGAACGCGGCGAGGTCCGCTGGCGCGAACTCCATCTCCGGGTTGTCCGGGCGCGCCTCGTAGGCCTCCTTCGCCACGCGACCGGCCGCGGCCGAGCGGAGCGAGCCGGCGCTCGACTCCGACATGCCCGCGAACCAGTCCAGCCCGGCCGCGTCGAACGGGGCGATGCCCGCGGCGCTGACCACCGCGACGACCCGGTCGGGCAGCAGCGCGCCGCACCCCAGCGCGAACGACCCGCCACCGGAGTGGCCCATGACCGCGAACCGTTCGATGCCCAGTGCGTCGGCGACCTCCGCGACGTCCGCGGCCACCGAGCCGACGGTCCGGCCGGGCTGCGGGCTCGACCCGCCGTAGCCGGGCCGGTCGAACGACACCCAGCGGATGCCGAGCTGGTCCGACACGGCGAACAGCGGTTCCGGCGGCGTGCCGATGTTCGGCGTGCCGTGGTGCCAGAACACGACGAGCTCACCTGCCGGACCGGTGTCGTACACGTGCACCGTGCGGCCGTCGGCCAACGCCAGATCGGTCTCGATCACGCGCCCGAACCTAGCAGCGGCGCACCGGGGTCCATGGGTAGTCTGCGGCCGGACGTGCGGATCACTAGGGGGAACGTCGTGGGGATCGAGCAGAAGGCTTTGGCACTGCGGGAGTTGCACGCGAGCGGAATCCTCGTGCTGCCGAACGCGTGGGACGCGGCCAGCGCCGCGATCATCGCGGGAGCTGGCGCGAAGGCGGTCGCCACGACCAGCGGTGGTGTCGCGTGGAGCGTGGGCAAGTCCGACGGTGGTGGCATGACCCGCGACGAGATGATCGAGCAGGTGCGGCGGATCACGGCCGTCGTGGACGTGCCGGTGACCGCGGACGTCGAGGGCGGCTACGGCCACGAGCCCGAGGCCGTGGCGAAGACCGTCGAGGCCGTGATCGAGGCGGGTGCGGCGGGCATCAACCTGGAGGACTCGAAAGCGCCGGGCGGCCCGCTGTTCACCGCCGCCGAGCACGCAGACCGGATCAGGGCGGGGCGTGCGGCCGCTGCTGAGGCCGGGCTGGCCGAGTTCTTCATCAACGTGCGCACGGACGTCTTCCTGTTCCAGATCGGCGAGGCCGACGGCAGGCTCGACGACGTCCTGCGGCGGGCCGCGGCGTACGCCGAAGCGGGCGCGGACGGCCTGTTCGTGCCCGGACTGATCGACCTGGACCTGTTGGCGCGGTTGACGAAGAGCACCGACCTGCCCGTCGGTGTGATGGCGTGGCCGGGTGCGCCGACGGTCGCCGAGTTCGAGCAGGCCGGGGTGCGGCGGGTCAGCGTGGGCACCGGCATCAGCCAGGCCGCCTACACCGTCGCCCAGCGGGCCGCGGTCGAGCTGCTCACCAAGGGCACGTACTCCGAGCTGGAGGGCGCGCTCGACTTCGGCACCATGAACGGCTTGTTCAGCAACTGATCAACGCCGGGCGCTAGCGGAACTCCGCGGTCACCAGCAGCCGCAGGTGCGCCGCGAGCCAGGTGCGGGGGGCGGGCTCCTCGACGAAGGCGTTCACCAGACCGGCCGAGGTGCGCAGGCCGGTCTGGTGCAGCTCGGCCGCGACCTCGCGCAGCCGTGCGGGCAGGCTCGGCGGCAGGTGGTGGAGCCCGCGATGCGCCGCCTCCGCCAGCACCGTCAACGCGCTGCTGACGGCGGCGCTGATCGGTTCGGTCGTCGTCGTGGTGTGCTCGAGCACCGGTGACGTGCTCGTGCCCGCGAGATCCGGCACCACGACACCGGACTCCGTGTGCACGGCCAGCGGATCGATGACGATCCGGCCCCGTGCGCGGCGCAGGCTCCCGCTGACGTGCAACGGCCCGGCCCGCAACGCGTCGGCCAGCGCGTCGAGCGCGTGCGGGCTGACGCTGCGGTGCGTCATCTCGACCGTGGCGCTTCGCCCGGCGACGTCGGTGATCACCGCCTCCACCCGTTGTGCCGCCGGGTCGTAGCCGACGTGCTCGACCCCGGCGATCCGCACCACTCGCACCAGCTCGGCCGCCACCCGCGCCCGGACGACACGGGGTGGCAGCGCGGCCAGCTGCGCCTCGGCCTGCGCGAGGTCGTGGACCACCAGCGCGGCGGGCAGGTCCGCCCACGCCGTGCCGACCGGGGTGACGGACGTCTTCGCCACCCGGCTCGTCTTGAGCTTGAGCACGCGACTCGCGCTGCGCGACGCCGACTCGGACACGACGTTCGCCGCCGCCAGCGTCCGCGCGGTGCGCAGGGCCGTGTCGCGGTGCACGAGCACCACCTCGCCCGACGCGAAGTAGACGTCCGCTGCCTGCTCGGTGCGCATCCGGCAGCCCAGCGCGGTGAGGCGCACCCGGCGCAGCGGTGTCTCCGCGGGCTCGTCCGCACCCAGCACCTCCGAGCGCGACCCCGTCGCCGTGGCGCGCGCGTGCAGTTCGGTCACCAGCTCGGCGAACCGCTCCGCCTCGTACGCGGCGCTGCGCGCGCGATAGGCGTCGAGCTGGCCGAGCAGGTCGTCGATCGCCGCGGCCGGCCAGTGCAGCTTGCGCGTGACGAGGTCGCGCTGCAGGCGGAGCCACGTCGCGTCCAGCACCGGGCTCGCGTGCGCCGCGCCTTCCTCGAGCAACTCCTCCAGCAGCGCGCCGACCGTGCGCAGGTCCGCGGCCGCGGCTGGGCCACCGCCCACGTCGAACCGGGAGGACCCCGTCAGACCGAGCTCGTCGGCCACCCGGAACGCCCACACCGCCAGCACGACGGCCTCGTCGCGGTGCGCGATCGTCGCGTCGGTGCGGGCGAAGGCGAGGTCGCCCGGCACGAGGAAGCTGACCACGCAGGTCGGCAGCTCGGCGACGGCCGTCGGGTCCTCCGTCGTCGGTCTGCGCACCTTGGCCTGGTACCCGGCTCGCCGGGTGCGGTCGGCCCGGCGCACCGCGGGCTCGCCGAACAACGCCACCAGCTCGTCGTCGGTGACCGAGCCGGGCGACCAGACCTCGGCGGGCGGCGCGTCGGCAGGACCGCACGAGCGCTGGTACGCCAGCACGAGTGCGATCCGGTGGCGGCACACGCCGGGCGCGCCGCAGCTGCACACCGCGGCGTCGAGCGTCGTGCGCGGCGGCAGTGCGGACGAGACGCCGTCGCTGAAGGTGCCGCGCACGACGCCGTCCGCGTCGATCTCGACGGCCGGGCCCGCGCCCGCGTCGAGCTCCTTGGCCGCGCGCTTCACCAGGCCGCGGTTGGCCAGCGCGGCGAGCGCGTCCGGCGTCAGGGCGAGCAGGTCCGGTCTGGTCATGTGAGCTTCTCCGCGACGAACTCGGCCAGCTGGCCCGGTGTCATGGCGCCGACGTGGGCGCCCACGTCGGCGAGGCGCTGGGCGAGGACCCGGTCGTAGTCGGGGTTC